>CAZKBU010000019.1:0-2543 GCA_964551325.1 uncultured Bdellovibrionales bacterium | reverse complement strand
CGTCGCACCCCTATGGCCGCCCCTCAACATTGGTTCCGGCTTCGCCGGGTTGGGATGTATCCGGCCCAGCGGCTTGCGGAAAGGGCGCTTGCGTTTGGCTCTTTCTCCCCAGATCCGGCCGGGAGCGTCCGGTTCCTCCCTGCAAAACATCAACTCAGTTGGTCCCATTAACACTGTTGGGCAAAAAAATGAGCGACAAAGGGAAATGCGAACACTGTGCCGCCGAATTTGAATACGACATCATTCACTCCGGGTTCAACGATTCGGCCTATGCTTATTGTGATTCGTGTGGCCGGGTCGCCGTTCTCGACGGATGGAAGTTGCCGAAGGGGTCGAAGGTGAAGATCCATAGCGCGATTTCGAAAGAAGCGGAACAAGAGTTGGAGCCTTGCGAGTGCGGCGGGCATTTCCGCCATGGTGCGAGTCCCCGATGCCCGCGATGCGGAAAGGAACTGTCGGCGGAGCTTGCGGCGCGTTGGATCGAAGCAAATGCTCCCGGAACCGCAAAAGGGTGGAAGTGGCAGCGCGATTGGATTGGCTGCTACATGATTTCTATCGAGAAGCGTTTTGTCCGGGACAATTGGAGGAAATGAATAAAAGGCCCAACAAGTAGGAATAAGAAGGCGTAGCCGAGCCGCGATGAACGCGGCAGGCTACGCTTGATGAACTCGAAAACCTATACAATCGGATTGGACCTCGGGGATCGGCAGCACCACGCGTGCGTGCTGGACAAGGCAGGTGAGGTTGTGGCCGAAGAAGTGCTCGTGAACACGCGCGAAGTGCTCACGGCCTTCTGCGCCCGCTACCGGCGGGCAACGGCCATGATGGAGACCGGCACCCACAGTCCGTGGGTCTCGCGACTCAACGCGCTAACAAGTAAGCAGGGCCGCCCTCTTCCGAAGTACCTTGGATTCCTCCTTGCACCGCGCGGCCATTGACGCCGCCACCACGAGTGCGTATGGAAGCCTGACCGATTCGGAAAGCGGCCGCGAGCCCAAGCCAGATCAGAAAAAGGTGAACCTTTTTATATTTAACTTTCGACACGCCTTCTCATGGAAGCGGCCAGAGCCAATGTCGGTGCTGCGCACCGCCATGGCTCATCACTGAACGTTGCGCAAACTATGAAGACCATCATCGTTATCTTTTCGCTGTTACTCGCCCCAAGTCTCGCGTCAGATGCGATACGAATAAGCGCGATGGGGTGGGTAGACGACTCTGAAAGCTCGCAGTCCCGGGCACTTGGAATTTGTGAACTTTCGGTCCGGGTCACCGTCTTTAACGACGGTGACGCTGCAATTACTCTGCCGTCCCTGATTCTCAGTAACGTCGCCATATGGAACAGCAAGGGGTCGCCCGCATTGCTCCTGACCTATACTCCGTGGATAACAGTGACTAGTGCACAGAAAAAATACCCACGTATCCCATCAAGGGAGGCGTTTTTCCCGGTTGAAATACGGCCCGGCGAGTCTGCTCACGTAAAAATGGAAGGGACCGTATCTTGGGATAAGGATCCTAGTTTGATCCCTAGCGCTGTCATCTTGCGAACAACGGGATTTCTTTCAGAGCGTTTAGGATTCACGGCGGTAGATCTCAAGAGCGGCCTCGACATCGTCGATCGAAGGATGCCTGTGCGGCCAGTTAAGGTTTCGCCCACAGCCGACAGTCGGTGGCTCAAGGTTGATGAAGGCTTCCAATTCTTGATTCCCTCGGATTGGAAGGATAAGGAGGCTCGCGGGATCGACTCCCACGTAGGCGATTATGTGGGTCCGCGTGCGTACCTGGAGTTTGATGAAGTGTTTGGCTTGGGCTATACGGTCGAACGTTCACAGAATGCGGTAGAGAACCTAAAGAAGAAAGAGGCGGACGCTAGCCTCTTGAAGCCGGGCGAAGTAGTCTGGCACGTTGACGGTCACATCGCTCTATTCACTTCCTCCAAGGTCGATCCGAAAACCTTCGGTAATCGAGAGTATCCAAATGTCGCTAGCCTTTTTGTGCCCTATGAGGGTGAGCCAGGCTATCTTTCCGTCCATCTGTTCTACGCGGATTACGATTATCTGCGGACGGCAAGCCAGATCTTGCGAAGCTTCACGTGGCCGAAGAATAGGCCCAACCCGGAGAGTTCTGGGTCGCCGTAGCGTGACCCAGGACGCTTGTTGAACCCTCCTTCGCCAAGGCTTCGGCCGGCAGGCAAGCCCCTTGGTTTCGGTGTCGGGAATATGCGGAAAGTATTGGCCGCGATTGGTGGCGGTCAGGAGGAGTCAGGCCTCCGTGCCGAAATCTCCGAATTCGTGGCCATTGGCGTGGACCACCGATTCACCCCGGCCGTCTCTGTGACCTCTCATCCGATCTCAGTGCCCTCTTGTGTCCAAGGATTGGGAGACATTCCGCACCGGGATCCACCGCGGTCCGACGGCGAAGGAGATTTTTGGCCGGCGGCCGGAGATTACGCCCGTGACATCGGCGCCGTGCGCTGCCAGAAACCGCTGCGAGCCCGGGCCGCCATGAGAAGTCGATTTTGGATTCATCCCGCCACGCCAGGCGTC
>CAZKBU010000018.1:0-6278 GCA_964551325.1 uncultured Bdellovibrionales bacterium | reverse complement strand
CCCAAGTCTATCCAACTCAGCCACGACCGTCACCACGTCCAAATTGAACGGTTACCTATTTTCTGAAAAAATGCTGCTCGAAGCACTTTCCCGAAAAAAAGCGCGAGCGACCGTAAAATTCGAAGTCGCTCCCGGATTTCGCGAGTTTGTGCCCTGTCCGCCCTCATCCCTTGAAGATCCCCTGATGCCATTCGAGGAATTCCTTCCCGGGCCGCGCATCCTCTTTGGAAGGCATGATGGTCAGCCGCCGGCCGTGCAGGGCATAGTAGTCGCGCCCATTCTCGAACTCTTCTCGAATCCGGCGGCTCACCTCAACCTTATAGTCGAACGTGACGGTCAAATACCCGAGATCAAAAAGATTGTGGAGATCTGATCTCAGCAAGAGCCCGTTTCGAACTTCATGCGGACCGCGCTTGGAGTACGGCTTGATGTGAGCGGCTTCCAGAGCCGGCAACGTCCGTTCGCCCGTGATCGCGCACCGTCGCAGGTAGCTGTCGGTGACTTCAACCCGAAAGGCCCCCTGGCCGAGCCTTGGCGTAATGAGACGAGGCGCGCCATACTGGACCTGCGCCGCTTCTCCGATGCCAGCGCTCAGTCCCGCAACTCGTGTCTGAATCTCGTCCCATAGCTGCGCGCCATAGTCATTCGCAGTGTCGTAGAACTTTCCCACCTGAACCCCGCGACGCCACTCGTCAGGAGCGGGAATCCAAAGTTCCCGTGGCCAGAAAAACGGCTGCACAATCACCGTGCAACCAAGCGGCCTGTCACGGATCTGAGGAGGCCGATGCGGCAAAATCAGGGATTCGAAGCTCTCGTAGTCGGGCGCGCCGTTCTTCTGTTCGAATGTACGCCAAGCGTATGACAAAGGGAAAAAAGAGTGACGGGCGAATACTCCGCCACCCACGAAGTAAGGGGAACCCTTGAGTTTAAAAATAAACAACTCACCCGGCTGAAGCCTCTTGAATTGGTCCTGACTCTTGGGACGCCAGAAATTGACCTCATCGGGCTGCAGACGTGCGAGAAACTCGAACCAGATCGGGTCCGTGATGCCGGCGTAGAATTGGATCGAATTTGTCACACGCCTACTTCTTAAAATGAATGGTCCTGTAATTCCCGCACAATATCGCGCGCGGTTTCGATTTCGGATTTCTCGAAGGTCGGCGCATCGGTGTGGCTGAGTCGATTCAGGATTGTCGAGCGCATCATTTCCACTCTTTGAATGAGCGGTCGGGAAATGAAATCCGGGTGCTTCTGATGCGGCTCAGCTATCTGGAGCTCTTCGCGTTTCTTCTGTCGGGCAACGATTCCTTTCCAGAGTGCATTCGCTGTCACCTCCTTCGGTTGCTTCTTGAAAGCGATCTCGACGCCGCGATCTTCGCACACGTTCCGTATGCGGGATTCGAATGCCGCGCGCAGGTAGACGGCAGCGGCCATGAGGTCGTTGGCAACCAAGTGCGCTTCCGCACGCCTCAAGGGGGACACACCGTCGCGAATATCCGGCCGGCCCGGTGAGTTTTCGGTGCCTTCGACCAAGAACATTTCCCGATATGACCAGCCACCGCCGTGCTCGGTGTACTCACGCGCGAGTTCGAACCAAGTGCGGTCATAGGTGAGCAGCATGAGTTGCCAGTCCGCGAATTCAACTTGAAGGAGTTGGAGCAGCGGAATCCTATTGGAAAGATCGAGGCCAATGAGCACGTCATCCAGCACCAAAATACCCGGACGGCCTGCGCGCGTGATCCGGGCGGCGGCGAGATACAGCGCGAGGGCGATGGCTGTCAGCCGCGCTTCGTTCAAAAAGTGCTGCGGTTCGGTGACAGCACGGCCGTTGAGTGAAACCTCTAGGGTGATCGTACGTCCTCTGTAATTCCGCTCCAGTATTGAATATTCGATAGCAGTCGGTGCCTTGAGTTCAATCTGCGTGTGGCGTTGAAGCGCATCAAGCAGGCGGTTGGCTTCTCGAACAAGTTCTGGCAGGTGGTTTTGAAGTGCATCGGCGAGAAAGCTCGCGGTTGTGTTTGCACGGCGGACACGTTTTCTTGTCCGAGGGCTTTTCGGAGCTGAGCGGAGCATTATCTCGTACAGTTCAGACAGCCGGCGCCTGGGCACAGGCAGCTCGGTAAGAATGCCGCCGACAAGCAGCTCGAAAAGATTCGGAGCTCCTGTCCGATGAATGAAATTGGTTTGAAGAAGGTCTTTGTAGTCGAGAAATTGGCACGAACGCGCAAAAAGGTGGAAAGGTTCGGCTCCTGTTTGCTTGGGATGGGGTTCTCCAATCTCCCACCGGAATTCGGACGGCGTGCCCGATGTGAGCGTTACAGCGATCGCGTCCTCATCCGACTGAAGGAAAATATTCTGGCAACCTGAATACGTCCTCTCGCTGGGACTCGTATCAAACAAATCGCGAAGACTGCGAAAGAGCGAAGTCTTGCCGCTCCCATTCTCTCCGTAGAGGAGGAGGTTGTTGCCGGCGTCGCCCAGATCGATCTCCAGACTACTGGGCTTGTACGGAGGGAAGGCTCGATAGCCGCTGATGGAGATCTTCTTGATCCGGGGATGCCGTGGGGCTTCCGGTCGGGAGGCCGTGTAGATAACCGGACTGGGCGCAAGATTGATGTTACCAGCAGACATCACAGCGGAGCCGGTCACCGTCCGGCGGATTCGATGATGCGGACCTCTTCTATCGAATCGAGATCGCTGAGCATCGCGCGAAGGGGCTTTTTCAGATCATGGGCCGCGGCAAAAATCTCAGGAATTCGGGAGCCAGCGAGCTTGCCACTGGGCGACAGTAGCGTCGCGGTTTCGGAGAAAAGATGAAGATCTCGGGTGTGAAGCTTCCCGGGAAAGAAGAGTTCATAGACAAGCCCGTTGAGCCATTGTTCGAAATACTCCACCATCAGTCTACGCTCAGGCTTTCCCGTCGACTCCGGTCGGTGCAATTCGATCAACGCGTCGGACAGAGCTTCGCACATCGCCTTTTGCTCAGATGTCGCGCAAGGAATGGGGAAATCCTCAAGGGCTTTCGGTTGAACCTCAAACCAGCCACCCTGCTTATCTACAAACACTCGTCGGGCGTAGGCGTGAAAGGTAGAAGAGTTTAGTAAACCGAGAATGAACCTCGATTCATTTGGAGTCGGGAAGAAGTAAGAAGTGTTCGCCAAAGTTGCCCCGGACTCATCGATGCAGAAAGTCGGTTGAATGGAGATCTTAGTAGACAGGATCTTCTTTTTGACAAAATCGTCGTAATACTGACATGAGCGAAGCTCCCAGTAATAGTGTCCTTGATCGTATCGATCTACCAGGCTCCGCTTGTGCTCGGATGAATTGAACCTAGAGTAGACTGACGGATGATTCACTCTAAATATTCTTTCCGCCTCTCTGGCGGGTAAATCGCTCCAAGGATGTCTTTGATTTTCGGAGGAAGGAATCTGAATGATGAACAGGTCATCATATTCACATCTCCATCTCTTGATATCCTTCCCTCGAATATAGGGACGGATGAATTGTTTGGTCTTGGGCTCGGAGTGGCAAATGGCCTTGGCGTCATTTGCTGAAATAACAAAAGCATCGTTATAGCCAGTTGTAAGGCCGCGACTAACACGTGAACCAACGTACTTCGCCAGCGATTGGCGACCCTCTCGTAACGATTCAACCAAAGTTAGCCCGAGACCGTGCTGGATCGTCCAGCCGGAAGGTTTGAGGTCGCGTTGACGGAGGGAGAAACTTTCCCGGTCAAAGATGGCAGGAAACTCAACTCTGGAGGGCCCGGGCTGCCAGGCAAAAGCCGGGAAACCACGGTCGGGTTGTCCGACAAGTTGAGCGAAAGTATGCTTGGTTTCAAAGGAATGAAGCGCGGGCAGGCCGTGGCGGGGAACATCCCGAACTTTTTTGGTCACGAAAATGCAGGGATACGCGACGGCGGTAAAAATATTCGTGTCGCCAAAATCGAGAATCGCACGGGGAGCTGTGCTGTAGAGGAGGTAAGCGCGCAGCTTCTCCCCGTAGCCGGCACGGAAATACTTATTGCTGGTAATGAAACTGAGGACGCCGCCCGTGCGAAGGAGCTGCAGGGAGCGCTCGAAGAAATAGACGTAGAGATCGGCGGTGCCGGTGAAACACTCGTACTGCTCTTTGAGCACCTCTTTGAGCGGGCGATTCTTGCCCGCGCTATCGCGGACGGTGACGGCCTTAAGCTCCTCCTGTCTGACGTAGGGTGGATTTCCAATTACGAGGTCGAACTTCCCTCCTTCTCCCTCAAGACCAAACATCCAACCCGGATCGAAGAAACTCGCATGAGTATTTGTGTTGTACGGATTCCATTCGACGAGCCGTTCGGCATCGGAAGCGGAGCACTCACCTGAATCAACGAGCGCCTTGGCAAGCTGCCGGCACAACTCACGGTCTCGCTTTCTCAAGGCTTTCTTGTCCTGGTAACGACGGGCAGTGAAATAGCGGTGGCGAACGGTCTTCAGTTCGTGTTCCAGACGGCGGACATCCTCAGAACCCAGGAGTAGCTGACCCCGTTCTAGGCCAAGCAGAGTGTTGGCGGGGACAATCTTGGTTTCGAGGTTCGGAAGCGGCAGGATCCCAAAATTGGGCCGGTCGGGATCGATGTGTTGGTCGACGATGAGGGTGATGAAGAAACGCAGCTTCGCGATCTGGACGGCGAGGGGCTGGATATCGACCCCGAAGAGGCCATTTTCGATGAGGTAGAGTTTGCGGCCGTAGTCGTCATTGTCGCGGGCGAAGGCGCGTTCGATTGCGGCAAGGGCCTCCTCGCGGGCGGGCGGGCTGTCGAGCTGTTCCGCGAGGTCGTTTTGCCGCTGCTTCCAAAGTCGATTGTCGGGGTCGAGCTTGTTTAGGAGCCGGACCATCTTCTTGAGCAGCCCCATCGGGAAGGCGCCGGAACCACAGGCAGGATCGAGGGCGCGGAGCCGGGAAATGGCATCAACGAGGGTCCTTGCCTCGGCAGGGGTGAACTCGTGGCCGGGCTCGTTCCAGTCAAGGAGCCGGCGGAGGCGCGCTGGGGCGTTCTTTGTTTTCGGTGGGAGGGCGTTCGCGAGAAGCGGCTCCAGGGCCTGGTCGATCATCCAATCGACCACGTAGTCTGGAGTGTAAAACGAGCCCGTGGCATTGCGGGCGACGGTACCGGTCTCTGGATTGTAGGAGGCGAGAAGGTTTTCAAAGACGTTTCCCAAGAGATCGGGATCGAGGGCGACTTCCTCTTCCAAAGGGGTGCTTTCGGTGATCGTCCAGACGAAGCCGTTGAGAATGTCGAGGAGAGGGGTGACTTTGACGGCGGTGCGCTGGCTGTTGCCGGTAGCGTCGGAGAGGTCGACGGTCCTTTCGCCGCCGAAGAAGAGGAAATTGGGAATGCGGGGTGTCTTGGCAGGATTGGTGGAAAAGCCGTCCACGCGAATTTCGCGGGTTTGGGTGGTGCCCTCGATCTCGACGCGATCGTCGAGGCATTCGAATAGGCCGCCGTTTAGGAACGGGATCTCACGGAGGATCTTCGTAAATTTGTTCGGATCACGGAGTTGTTCCTCGTGCCGCCACAGCGTATGGACCATGTGGTCGCTCGTAACCTTTCGGGCGAAACGGCGGTTCGAGGGCCGACCCGGCACGTCCATCTCGGTGTTGAGCGTGGCAAAGAAGAGATTCTGGAGTATCGCTGTATAATAAGTGAAGGCGCCAGGAGAGGCATCCTTGAGAGTCTCGCGGATGCGCGGAGCATCGAAAAGGTCGTACGGAATGAGGGGACGGCCGTCAGGAAGGGTCTTTTCTTTAACGAACCAGCAGAAAATAACGCGGGTGAGCAGCCGGATAAGGTGAAGCGAGGGCTTGCCCTCGGCATCGAGTGGTGCGTCGGGCGGAAATTCGGCGTGTTCTCGGGCCCAAAAATACCAGTCGGCGAGCATTCGGTAGGCACGACGGCGCAGGAGTTCGACCGAAAGGGATTCGCGCCAGGCGCTATCGAGGTCGGCAAAGGTACGTATGTCGCGGCCGCGGAACTCGCTCAGAGTGGGAAGTGCGAAATCCTGGATAATCGCAATATGACCTGGATGCGGCCGGGTTATGGAAATCTCCCTTATTAGGGTGACCTTCCGTTCGACCACGTCCTTTGAACGGTCCTTCTTGCTTCCTCGCCGGTAGGTGATGGCGATCGAGAGCTTCTCGCCTTCCTTGAACAGCAGGAGGGCGGGCATCGGGAAGAGTCGATTTATCGTAAGCGTTCCACTTTGACGTCGGTGGAGGGGCGGGAGTTTACGAAAAGTGAT
>CAZKBU010000017.1:0-11695 GCA_964551325.1 uncultured Bdellovibrionales bacterium | reverse complement strand
ACAACCTCGACATTCTGAAACACGCCGATTGGCTGATCGATATGGGCCCTGAAGGTGGGTCCGGCGGCGGCATCATGGTGGCCCAGGGCAGCCCGGACTCGCTTCTCAATGCCGCTCAAAGCCACACCATGCGGTACCTGCGTCCTTATCTATCGCAGAAAGTCTGACGGTGATCCTGCGACTTTCTTAGAAACAGGAGCCATTGCCCGCAACATTTCCTTTGCAATTATGAGGTGCGCCTTTTTGCTAGGATGACAGTCATGAGGGGCCAAACATAATCCCGCGGAATCGCTCGCCAAGCGTGGGCCCAGGTCTAGAAAAGAAAATCCCGGCCTGCTCAATAGTTTTTGTATCACCATTAATCCCGGCGCGGCCAACGATTGTGGTCGGCTCAGGTTTGGGATGTGGGCGACCAACAGATGAGCGCGGTTTGCGGCCAACGCACTTCTCCATCTTTCCAATTCGTCGCCTAGCGCTGCCCACTTATGCTCTTCAGACAAATTTTTGGTTGCGACCTCATTCATGTCTGAGGATGTGGCCCTGAATAGTCTTGCAACATGCTTCGCCGCCTCCCACTTAACATCATTCAGCCCAAATTCATGGTCAAGCTCGACCTCTCTTACATAGCCAAACGACAGCAATGAAAACAGTGACGAAGGCAAGCGCACTTCTCCGTTTCGCTCCAAATGAAGCATCGGACGGCAGAACACACGGCCGTCTGCCGCGCACGGGGTAAAGTTTCGGTTAATGTGCTCATCTATTAAACTGTAAACAACGATCTGCGGCTTTAGATCCAAGTACTGCAAGGACCGCGCCCGAGAAGGCACTGTTCCATAACCAGACACGCCCAGATTTGCGACACGAAGTCCTGGTGACAATTTTTCAACTAGCCCAGAAAAAGTGTCTTCTTGGGGAACACCAAGCCCATATGCGAAGGAGCATCCCGCCACAAGCACATCGGCACGACCGACCCCTTGTTCGCTGCGTGACTTCACTCTAATGCCCCGGTCATCAGTGAACTCAAACCTCCCCGGATTCAAAACTGAAATCCGCTTCCCCAGGGTAAAACCCAACTCTGAGTCGCGGACATATATCGGATTGCCAATCCTCCGCCAAGAGCTGCGGTAATACTTCGTCGCCTCAAAATAAAAATATGACCCCAACGTACCGAATACGAGCAAAACCCCAAGGCCTGCAGCAATTACATTACGTCTCATCCAACGCCCACCCCTTCTTGCTGAAGAGGCGGCGCCTCACACGACTGGACCCTGTATCTGAAATCGATACACCGAAGCATATAAATATTGTGACATCGATTCACGAAGGGATCGATGATGATTTGTTTGAGCGCGGGCCTATCTTCTGCTGTATCGATGGTTAGCTTGCTGAAGATACAGCGGATTGGGCCTGACGGGCCCAGGATGTGGAGCGCTCAGTGTGCTAAAGATGGCGGCGCGTGGACCGTGAAATATAGTGCGCAAGGAAATCTCCCTCGCGTGAATCGGCAGGATCCGGGGTTAGGGCGCGACGGCTTGCGCCTAGGGCAACAATTTGGCCTTACGGATACTGGAGGGGCGAATACCAGAAGGCCTCCAGCGGAAGGCCACGCGATGCCGAGTTGAGAGCGGCACGATAGATCCGAGCGTAAACCAGGACACGGGGCTTTGATGGTGATCGGCCGCGCAGGCGCTGGATTATTTGGGGGTTCGTTTTTTCTTTGGCGGGATCGCTACAGGTAAATCATTCGGGAAATGGAGGGATGAGAGGGGTATTGTTGGAAAAAGTTACCAACCAGAAACAAAAATTGCAGCCGACACAACAAGAAGAATGGTGCCAGAAATTAGTGCCGCTCTGCCCCCTTGATCCAATATGGACCAAATGTATCTCGGTGGATTGTAGACCTTACTTATTGGTTTTCCTGATCTGAGAAGTTTGGCCCAGACAAAAACCAAGCACCCAATCGAAATAAAGATCATGATCTCGGCGACCCGATGGATGCTCATCCAAGTATCCTCTCGCCGTCATCTTTGGGGGGCGGAGGCGTTTCCTTCTTTTCGGGCTCCTTCTTGCCCGGCTCTTCTTTCTTTGGCGGGGTTGGTTCCGGACAATCTTCAATATAGCCAGAGATTATCAAACCGATTCCCACGCCGCCGCAAACGGCCCCTGCGGGAGGAGACACCACCCCAATCGCAAGACCCGCCGTCGACAAGATGATGCCCTTATCAATCGTGCGCTGGCACTTCAATCCGCTCGGATCGGTATATCGTAAGGGGTTATTAAAGACATACCGGTAGTAGTTGGCGTCTTCCGCCTTCAGGCCGATCGGATCCTGCTGATTCCAGCGGCCCGTATTCGGATCGTAAGTTCGCGGCCCCATGAAGTACTGGCCGGAAGCTGCGTCGAACTGGTAGCCGCCGTAGCCGTAAATTACCGGACTCGTCGAAGGCGTTAGTTCTACTTGTGCACCGGATTCCCCAAACAGCCCGAAGCTGTGGCTCGCTCCCGCCGCTTCGGAGTTGAGCACACTACCGAGGTGATCTGTGGTGTAGGCTTTTGCTCCGCTCGGGCCAACCTCTCCTAGATGCTCGCCGATTCCCTGACCTTCTAGGTACTTATAAATTTGTCCAGCTCCGTTTTTTCCCAAGAGGATCTTATCCTCTCTCTCTTCGTAGAGAACCGAATTCATATAATGATTCTCTCCTTCTAAAACTTCTGTTGCAATCTTTCTGTCAAAAGCGTCGTAGTGATACGTTACGGTCACGTTGGTTCCCGTGACTCCTTTGGCTCTTCCGTCGGGTCTATAAGAATATGCCTTAGTTTTCCCGGTGCTCTTTTCTGTTTCCTCGATCAGTTCACCAAAACCATTCTGATCTGAGGAAAATCTGTGGGTGTCATTTTCAATTAGGAAGTCCTCGTAATAGGAAAACTTCTTATTTTTCGAATCCACCACTCGATTTCCCATTTGATCATACCCAAGGCTTCTCGTGTAATTCTCTACACCACGCTTCGCTTTGTGCTTGGAGCTGGTGAGCTGGTCGACCTCATCGTAGCCGAGGTTATAAGTTCCATTCTCCCGCTCCATCACCGCGATGTTTCCTGCTTTGTTGTAGGCAAGGCTTTGCTCAATGCCATTGTTCCAAGAGATGTTTTCGATTCGATTGAGGATGTCGTAGGCAAAAGTGCCTTTAACTCCGCTTGTGAAGTTAATTTCTTTCTTCCGCCCAAATCCATCAAAGGAGATCACGGCGGCAAGATTTCCCGTTTTTGCCGCGGTCATTCTACCGGCGGCATCGTGCTTTCTTCTCACCACCTGGCCTGTAGCCTGACCAGAAATGGAGGAGATCTCTCCCGTTACATCCCTTTGGATGGTGAACGTGTCCTCAATTAACCCCTTCGGATTTCCTCCCTCTCCCGCCTGCACACTAAAACTGGTGCTGCTAAATGGAGGAACTGCGGCCTTGGTAAAACTGTAGTTCACTACGGAGGAGTTTGCAGAGAGCAGTGAATCCGCATCCAGCTGAGGAGAATGGGTGAAAGTCTTTTCCTCCTCCATGGTGGATCCATTCCAAAGAGTAGATCTCACCATGCGGTCAAACGCATCATACTCAAACCGCTCATATCTGCTTGGTCTGCTTGCCCAAGGAAGGTGCTCGATCTGGGTTACGCGATCTAGGTCGTCATAGGTGTAAAGCAGCGCGTTTTTAGTGGGAGAGGGGCCGATGTTGCTGGGTCGGTGTTCTCGGGAGAGGCGGCCTCGAGAGTCATAGAAATATTCTGTATCTTTGCCTGCGGCGTCCGTTACTTTAAACACCTTTCCTGATCGCTCGTAAGTCCACTTGGTCGTTGCTCCCTTGGGATCAGTGCTCTTTACCTTACGGCCCAACCGGTCGTATTCGATTTTAGTGGTCCGGCCCGCTGGGTCAATAATTTCGCTGGGACCCCGAAGTACACGTTTAGCGTCGTACTTGTAAGAGGTACTTTTTCCTTCGGGGTCGGTGGTTCTTACAAGGCGATCTTGGCCATCCCAAACATAAGTTGTGGTTTGATTGGTTGTTCCGTCGGTAACGGTTCTCGTGAGCACTCGCCCAATTGCGTCGTAGCTTGTGATTAAATCCGGCCCGTGGGAATCATCTTCTCTTGTCACTCGATCATAGTCGTCGTAGGTGTAGGAGATTGTTCTTCCGCTTTGGAAGGTTCTTGTGGCCACACGGAAGCGGGAATCATAGGTGATGGTTTCCGGATTATGGAGATCGAATTTCTGGGTAAGTAATCCGTTTCCATTTCTTTGATCTGAATAGGTGGCTAGGCCGTTATTTATGGAAAGTACGTTTCCGAATTGATCTCGCGTGAACGCCAGAGCCAACGAGATCGGTCCCGCCGTTCTGCTAACCTGAGTGACATCGCCATTTTCTGGATTCACTGTGTATACCGTAGGAGCCCCCACAAGTGGCGTCACTAATGTGGGCACGTTCCAAACCAAGTCGTAGGTAACCGTACTAAATGCGGGCTCGCCCGGTCTTTTTATCCCCGTCTGATTTCCGTTCTCGTCGTATTGAAATAGCGTCTCAGCCCCATACTCGTCGGTGACGGAAGCGATCTCTCCTTGCTCGTTCCATGTTTGCCGAGTCTCCTCGCCCTCGCCGTTCACCACGCGGATGGTGCGGAAGCTGTCGTCAAAGAAATGGGTGGTAAGGATTCCATCTATGTCTAAAAGACTGGTAGACGGATTAGCCTCGCCGTCGGGGGTATAAGAAAATGTGCGGACGCCGCCCTCCGGTTCAAACTGTTGCCAGGCTCGTCCGTTTGGATAGTAAGTATATGTTTCGGTGCGTCCGATTTTGTCCGTTATAGACGAAAGCAGTCCGAGGGTGTTGTAGGTATATTTGTGAGTAAGCCCCGAAAAATCCCTGGCCTCCACCAATCGCCCATCGGAATCGTAAGAGTATGTCCAGGTTAGGTTGTCCCGCTCCCTAGTAATCGCGGTGATACGCCCGTTGCTGTTTCTAACGATTGAGATTTGCCCCGCCTTGGGCGCGGCTACAGAGGCCAGATTTCCCTGGGGATCATAGGTGAAGGTGACGGGCTCACCCCAGCGATCACTCTTTTGGGTAAGCTTTCCATTAAGGTCAAATGTATAGACGGTTCGGTTTTGGGTCGTCAGAAGGAATCGGTCTTCTGTTCGAACAAGGTGACCATGAAATCCCTTCGGACTTTGGAAAGTTCCGTCACCGTTGTTCGTGAACTGCCAAGGACCGCCAAGCTCATCGACCCAGATGGCGCTGCTATCTATGCTCTCGTCAAACAGTTTCAGGCGTGACTTAAAACCAAAATGCCAGCCCGGTCCGAAATCCGATGCGGCGTCTGCTGGCCGCGTTACATAAGTTCTAGACACCAAAATTCCCGACTCTCTAGTTCGTCCTTCGAGAAAAAAGTCGCGCTCCTGGTGCCAAAGATTTCCGGTACACAGATTTACCGGCTTGGTGGTCGAGGTCTGGTTTTTTGCGCATGAGTTATTGGGGGTTCCTTCCTCCGTCATCGGATTTTGCCACCCTTTTGATGGGTCGCATGGAATCCCCGCCGGGGCATTCGCGCACATGTTTTCCTTGACGTTGACCACAATGTCGAAAATTGAATATACCCCGCCAGAGTCGGTCACTTTCACTTTGATTTTATCGGTACCAAAGTACCCCGGATTGGAAACGTAAGTCATCTCGCCTGACGCAGAGAGGCCGGCCCAGCCGTGCGTAGGTTGTTGTGTAATTAGAAAAGAATGAGACATGTTGGGCAATGAGTTCACCGCAACTAAATTGAACTTCAGCGGAACTCCCGAAAATGTCGGCTTTTTATCAGGAGAGGCAAGGCTGATGGTGCTTACGGTAATCTGCACGCCGTAGTCGTTGTCTGGGTCGATGTTGTCTCTATATGTTCCTGCTGCCGCCGCAAAAACAATTCCATAGGCATCCTCGGGGACCTCTACCGAAACGGGCATGTTGGGCCCAGTAGAATAAAAGTCTTCTGGAATATCCATGTAGCTGATGTTCGGTGGCGCCGTAGTCCTTGGCCCCGGGGGAATGAAGCCTCCGGCCGCATTGACGAAAACTGCCGCAACATCCTTGGCATAATTATTTGGAACCCCCGGATTTTGCCAGCCGCCAATCGGAAGCATCCCGAATATCTTTCCTGGGCGAAGATCGGGGTCAATCACATGAAGAGGGAAAACAGGCGGGAATGGTACGGGATCAACAATTCGATTTATCGGCGTATATGCATGTGTTGGATCAAGCTTAATGAAGCTCACCGAATCAAAAGGGCTCTGCGATGCGAGTTTCTTTACTTCTCCATAAGACGCCACCGACCAAATAATTCCAAAAACACCAAGCATCAAAATTCGCGCTCTCATTCCACCACCTCCATTTGAATGTCAGCGGTTTCTACGGTGCGGTTCACAGGATTCGAGGCGGGCCCGTGAAGTTGCGCTTCAAATCGAACCACGCGCCGGCCCTGAGGAAGCGCGGGGCTAATCCATCGCCCAACCCCTCGTGTGAGTAGCACCTCTTGTTGAGGCTCACCGCCCAGAGAAGCAAAAACCCTGATCTTCCATCCGGTGGTGGACGGCTCGTGAATGGAACGCACAACCACCTGAGCATGCTCCCCTGCCGAATAGTGAAGATTGGCGTGATCGGGAGCGAGGTCGATCCACGGTGCGGCGTGGGCGGAGGAGGCGAGGAGGAAGATAAAAAGTTTTTTCATGGGTTCTCCTAGGGAAGGACCTGAAAGGAAATGTCACCGGTGTCGACCGGTGTAAGAATTTCTTCAAGTTGAAGCATTAGGGCGTCGGCAGCGCTTTGCATTTCCGCGATCTGGTTTTGAAGCCACGCGCGTTCGGTGGGGTCCACGGACGCGGCGAGGTCTTCGCGAAGGGTGTCGCGTTTGGCGAGGGCGAGGTTGGCGGCGGCGCGCAGGCGATCAGCTTGGCGTTTGGAGCGAATAAGGAAGTCGACCGTGAAGTTCTGGGCGCCGAGGTGGGCTGAGGTGAAGGGAGGCAAGGTGAACTGTGTTTCGGTAAGTGCCGGTGTGCCGTAGTAGGTGAGGCCGAGAAACTTTCCCCGCAGCACGTTTTCGCGCACGCCATCGGGGCCACGGAAGTTCACGAGCGGGAGAGCAAAGAAGGTGGCGCTTTCCCCCACGAGGTAGTTGGCGGGTGTGCGACCAGCGCGAAGAGTGAATAATTCGGGCACCGCGAGAAGAGAAGAGGATGCCGGCAGCACTCGGGAGATCTCGCTTACTCGATCTACCAGCACCCGCCCTTCCTCTGTTTTCATTTCAAGAATTTCAATTCTTCGCCCGAGCTCACGAATCCGGTTTTCAAGAACGGCACGAGAGTCTGGGTCAGTTTCCTTTTCCAGCTCTAGTTTTCTTTTAGCGAGTTCGGTGGAGTATCCCGCAATCGACTTGGAGAGAGACAGCTGTTCCTTTCTATCTTGTTGGAAAACGGTGAGGTTCCAGTGACTTTCTTGCGGCGCCGGAAAGCGATCCGAGATCGCCACGGCGAGGTCGAGTGAAAGAGGAACCACGGTTGCCTTGGTGGGGCGTCCGTCGAGCTTCAGAAAGAACTCCATCCCGGCGGTGGTGGGGCGTTTCATGGGAAGGAAAATGACGGCGCGGGAGCCGGGCACGTAAGAGTCCTGATCTGGCTCTATCGACGCCAGGTGGGTGCCGGTGGCGTGGGCGGAGGTGGCGAAGAGAAGAAGCGCTAGTAGATTCTTCATTGTTCACCTCACCACTTGAGCCAGGGGGCGATGGAGCAGGCGGCGGTGTGGCCAAGCTGGCAGGCGCGCTCGAAGAGTTTCTGGGCAATGGAGGATTCACCGTCTTCTTCGTGCATCTTGCCGAGCCAGTAGCAAGCCTCGCCCTGGCCTTGGCCGCAGGCGTTCGTGAGGAGGGCGCGCTGATTGGCGCGCTCTTCGTCGTCGTTGGCCGCAGACTTTGCCCGGAGGCTCGCGTTCGCGGTGATCATTTGCGTGGCGGTGTGCTTGTTGCCGTCGTTGTCGGTCACGGTGTGGTTCACAAAGTACACGCCCGGCACAGTGAACTGGAAGCTCGGGCTCTCTTGGGTGCTCGTGCCGGTGCCGAAGTCCCAGAGGTGAGATTGGATGGTGCCGTCGTAATCTCCGGAAAGTCCGTTGGAGGAGTCGAAGTTTACGGTAAGCGGCACGGCTCCCGAGGTTTGGCTTGCCGTGAAGTAAGCTCTCGGAGCCTGGCCCTGGTTCACCACATGCACTTCCACGATGCGGGGCGAGGAGGTGGTGCCGCCCGAGCCCGTAACCGCGAGGCTCGGGAAGTAGTTTCCTACGGCGCCATAGGTGTGGCTGGTGGTGAGGCCCGAGTAGGAGCAAGTGTTGCTGGGTTGGCCCACGCAGGTCACCCCATCCTGCACGCTCCAGGCGTAGTTGGCGATGGGGCCGGCGCCCGGATTGGGGTCATTGGAGCGAGTGGCATCAAAGGCAATCGCGTTGCCGAGGGTTACCTGCCGAGGGGTCGGCACATAGTCGGCGGTAGGCGCGGTGCCTCCTGCGGGCGGTGTGGTGCCCACATAGATGGCGATGAAGTGATCGGTTTCCGCGTTCAGATTGTCGCGGAGGCGGAATCTCACGTTGTAGGTGCCGCTCGTAGAGAAGGTTTTCGTGGTGGTGAGGAGCTCAGGTCCACCCTGAAGTTCAGCTGAGCCGTCGCCGAAGTTCCAGCGCACCACATTAATCGTGCCATCCGTGTCGTAGGAGGCGGTGCCGTTAAAAGTTACGGCAAGAGGCGCGGCGCCGGAGATCGTGCTCGCCGTTACGCGAGAGACGGGGCGCTTGTTCGTGGCACGAGAAGTAAGGTCTAGGCTGGAGGTGGCGGAGCTTTCCGCGCCTAGGGTATCCCGCACAAACACCTGCACAGAGAATGGGCCGGCGGCCACATAGTCATGGAAAGCGGATCCACTTTGATTGGCGGCCGTGCTGCCGAAGCCTCGGAAGCCGTCGCCGTAGAGCCAGCGATATTGATTGATGCCGTTTGAGTCCGTGGCGGTGGCGTTCCAGCGGATCGAAAGAGGAAATCCTTCCGAAAGCTGAAAGGCAAACAATCCCGAAATCGTAGGCGGCGTGTTGGGTGGAGCAGTGAGAGTGATATTAAGAGTGGCAAATCCCATGGCCGGATTATTTGCGCTGTCGCCAACCGCAAACACAACCATGTCGGTTCCACCTACCGACCCTGCAGTGTATTGAAACTGATTTCCTCCGAGAACCTGAATGGTTCCCCGCGAAGGGTGCTGCGCGATCTGTAGTGTGTGATTCTGCCAAAAATCTGGATCCGTGATGGCGGCGGTAACCACAGCCGTTTGACCCGTAGTGAGATTTAAGCTGGACGGAGAGAGCGCAAGCGCAGGTGGGGTATTTCCCGGTTCGATCACCTCCACGGCCGCGAGAGACTCCGCACTTTGCAGATGGGCTGCGGTATTGGTTTCCGTCACAGTGAGAGCCAATACGAACATTCCTGGCACATCTCCGGTGAAACTGGGTTGGGCACCGGTAGCGATTTCGGTGTTCAACGGGAGAGCCGATGCGTAGGGCTTCGATATGATTTTCCAAGAATAGGAAAGCTCGTCTTGGTTTAGGTCGTAACTGAACGTCCCGTTGAGGGTGATGGGCTGTCCAAAGTTCGTGGGGCCTCCGAACGCCACCGCGACCGGCGGCACGTTTTGGACGGGATAGGTCACATTTGATCCGATGAAGAGACCGTTTTTCAAGATGGTGTTCTTTACCCCGCCGCCGGCCTGAGGAAATCTCAGCTCCACGTCGAACGTGCCTTCGGCCGCAAACACGGGTTTCTCGAACTCGATTCGGGTGGGGCTCACTAAGGTGCCGGAAATGGTATGTCCCGCTACTCGAACTTCAGGAGAAGCCGTAAAGTTTTCACCGATGACTTCCATGGTAAGTGTGCCGCCTTGGTGCACGAAATTAGGATACACGTTCGTGACTCGCGGATAGTTGGGGTTGGCTTGGCTCTGGATTACCTGAAATCGAAACGTCTCCTCGCCTACAGGAGTTTTCAGCGCGCTGAGGGAGTTGATGAGATCCGCTCGAAGACTCAACTTTGCGTTTCGTTGGGCGATGAGATCGGCCAGGCGCACCGGATCTGTTTCCAAGGAAATCTGGCGCTCCAACGTAGCGATATCTCGGTCGATCTGGGTGAGACTGGTGCGATACTGTGCCGCCAAGTCTTTATCTTCAATGGATACGAGAACGCGAACTTCGTGGGCGCCGATTTCATGAAACACCCCGGCGTCGAGGAACCACATGTCGGCGGTGGGCTTCGAGAGGGCCGCAACACTGCCGTCGATGGTCGCGTCGAGAATCACGTTTGCGCCTGAGTAGAGCGCCTTCGACCGAATAAAGAGCGACAGCGGATCGCCCTGTTGCACCTCGGTGCCTGGGGAAGGGAGAAACTGGACCAGTTCCGCTTCCTGGAGCATTTTTATGCGCTCTTCGCTTTTCTTAATTAAGGCGTGAGGATCGCTTCCCTTGGCTTGAGCTACGAAGGAGAGCGTGGTGGCGAGGAGAATGGCTAGGGTTTTCATCGTCTTTTCCTTTTTACTGAACTGAAACTGTGGTCACGGCCGCATCACCGACGGCTTTCCGATGGGAGGCCAGCGCGTTAACGGCTCGGATTCGATTGGTCTCAAGCCTAGCCCTCTCGGTTAGGAGGCGGGCGCGCTCGACGGGATCCTGTGTTTGCGCGAGTGCGGCGTCGATGGCGCGGAGATCAGACTCATAGGTAGCGATGGCCTGTATGAGGCTTGCTGCGGTTTCTTTGTGCTGAAGCCAGGTTCTTCCCGTGTAGGTTCTTAAACCTGGCTCTTCAAAAACCGTGCTCACGCCGGTTAAGTCCCCGGTGGTCGGATCTAGGGCGAGGGGAATGTAGGCGCCGCTCTCGTCCTTAAAAGAGACGAAGAATTCGTACTCGTCATCGGCGGGCCGCGAGGCGAGCTTTGCCCGGAAATATGCCCTCTCTCCAGTTTCGTAAATCGGTTTGTTCGTCGTTACTCTGAGAAGCGGCGCCGCGAGGGCCGTTATTCCGGCCAGGCACAGGGCCGCTGTAGCCGCGGCAAGCCGAAAAATTCCTTTTTTCCTCATTTGCGCATCCTTGCGTAAATAGACTTTTTGTTACGACTAGAATCCTAGCAGGACCTCCCGGTGCAGAATCAAACAAAATGTTGTTCGCAATAAATTTTTTATTCTTTGCGCGGGGGCGTTATCCGGAGCACGGTGCGTCGCCGCACCGGTTGGCGCGTGGGGTTATCCGTGAGGAAAGTAGATATAGTCCCGCTTTTTCAGCTCCTGGTCGATCTGGTGCTGAATCTTGGCTCTCACGTCCTCACAAATCTTATGCACAAGATCATGGTCGGCCGCGTGCTTCTCCGAATACTTCGCCATGGAGATCGGCTTCATGAAGATGATTTTCCACTTCGCCGGAAGCGGCAGCACGTTGAGGGGCAAAGGAATCACGGTTCCTTTTAGATACTTCGTGAGACTGATGGCGGACAGATTGATGTTGGTTTCCTCTGCCCCGATCACAACGGTGGGAACAATCGGAGATTTCGTGGCCATCGCCATGCGCACAAAGCCGCGCCGGAACTCCTGAAGATGATAGCGTT
>CAZKBU010000016.1:0-14473 GCA_964551325.1 uncultured Bdellovibrionales bacterium | reverse complement strand
ATCAATCAGGGCCCAAAATCACACTATCGGCCGCACAATCTTAGTTTCCAATAGCCTTCGCCAGGGTCGCTCCCAAATCCGCCGGAGACTGGCAGATATGAGCGCCCGCCGAGCGAAGCGCGTCGAATTTCGCCTTCGCCGTGCCCTTTCCACCGGAGATGATCGCGCCGGCGTGGCCCATGCGGCGGCCGGGAGGCGCAGCGGCCCCCGCGATGAACGCCACCACAGGCTTCTTCATATTGTGCTTGATGAAGTCAGCGGCGGCCTCTTCCGCCGATCCGCCAATTTCGCCGATCATGATCACGCCGTCGGTGCCAGGATCGCGCTCATACATCTCCAGCACGTCGATGAAGTTCGTGCCGTTTACGGGGTCGCCACCGATTCCCACGCAAGTGCTCTGGCCGATACCGCGCTGAGAAAGCTGGTACACGGCCTCATAGGTAAGCGTGCCAGAACGAGACAACACGCCAATGCGTCCAGGCTTATGAATATGGCCGGGCATGATGCCGATCTTGCACTCGCCGGGGGTGATCACGCCGGGGCAGTTGGGGCCGATGAGGCGAGTCTTCTTTCCCTTGAGGTAGTGCTTCACCTTCAGCATATCGAGCACCGGAATGCCTTCCGTGATCGCAATCACGAGGTCGAGCTCCGCATCTACGGCTTCGGCAATGGCGTCGGCAGCGAAAGCGGGCGGCACGAAAAGCATCGACACCGTGGCGCCGGTCTTTTCCCGAGCGTCCTTCACAGAGTCGAAGATCGGCACTTGTTCTTTAAATTTGGTGCCACCTTTTCCTGGGGTAACTCCGGCCACGATCTTCGAGCCATAGGCCAAACATTGTTCCGCATGGAAGCTACCGTGTTTTCCCGTGATTCCTTGCACGAGGATCTTGGTATTTTTATTAATCAGAATGCTCATTAGAGAGCTCCTTTCGCGGCCTTCACCACTTTTTCCGCGGCATCGCGAAGGTCGCCCGCCGGAGTGATCTTCAATCCGCTCTTCAAAATCATTTCCTTACCCTTTTCCACATTCGTGCCCTCGAGGCGCACCACAAGGGGCACCGTGAGGTTCATCTCGCGGGCCGCGGCGATTACGCCCTCTGCGATCACGTCGCACTTCATGATTCCGCCGAAGATGTTCACCAGGATGGCCTTCACTTTGGGGTCGGAGAGGATAATTTTGAATGCGGCCTCCACCTTCTCTTTCGTGGCGCCACCGCCCACGTCGAGAAAGTTGGCCGGGTGGCCACCGGCTTGATTGATGATGTCGAGGGTGCTCATCGCGAGGCCCGCACCATTCACCATGCATCCGATCTCGCCATCGAGCGAAATGTAGGCCAGCTCATACTTCGAGGCCTCAATCTCCCCTTTGGTTTCTTCGTTGAGGTCGCGGAGTTCCACGATCTCGGGGTGACGATAGAGAGCGTTGTCGTCGAAATTGAGTTTCGCATCCAGGGGAAGAACCTTCTTGTCCTTGGTGATGATCAGCGGATTGATCTCCACGAGGGAGCAGTCGTATTTCAGGAAAAACTTATAGAGCTTTTCGCAAATCGATGCAGCCTGCTTGCGAAGGTCGGCGTCTTCGAGCTTGAGAATGTCGGCGATCTTTCGACCGTGAAACGCCTGAAATCCGAGCACAGGATCCACCGACACGGTGCCGATCTTCTCTGGGTGATGGGCGGATACTTCTTCAATGTCCATTCCCCCTTCGGTGCTCACGATAAAGGTTACGAGCGAAGTGTCGCGATCCAGAATCAAAGAGAGATAGAGCTCCTTTTCAATTGCCGACCCTTCTTCGATCCACACTTTGTGAACCTTCTTACCTTCGGGCCCCGTTTGATGGGTCACGAGCTGCATACCGAGAATCTTCGAGGCGTGGGTTTTCACGTCGTCGAGGCTCTTCGCCACCTTCACGCCCCCGCCCTTGCCGCGGCCACCGGCGTGAATCTGCGCCTTCACCACCGTCACCGAAACCCCCAGGGACTTGGCCGCTGCCACGGCTTCATCCACCGTCATAGCCAGCTTGCCATTCGGCACCGGGATGCCTTCCTTACGGAAGAGTTCTTTTGCTTGGTACTCGTGAATATTCATTTCGTTCCTTCCGCCTTAAAAATCAGGCGTTCTTCTTCATAACGTCTACGAGCTCTTGCACGGCGCCGGCGCTCTTTACGAACGCAGCTTTTTCTTCCGCGTTGAGTTCAAGGGGCATGATCTGCTCTACGCCATTCTTGCCGAGCTTCGCGAGCACGCCCACGAAAAGGTTGCTCACGCCGAACTCGCCTTGGAGGTAGCAAGCGCAGGGAAGCACGCGCTTCTTATCTTTGATGATCGCTTCGGCCATCTGCACCGCCGAGGCCGAAGGCGCGTAATAAGCGGATCCGGTCTTGAGGAGGCCCACGATCTCTGCGCCGCCGGTAGCCGTACGCTTCACGAGAGCATCGATCTTGTCTTTGGAAAGGAGTTGCGGAAGCGGCACGCCGCCTACGGTTACGTAGCGAGGCATGGGCACCATCGTGTCGCCGTGTCCGCCGAACACGAAAGCTTGCACGTCTTCCACACTCACGTTGAGTTCACGGGCAATGAAGGTGCGGAAGCGGGCGCCGTCGAGCACGCCGGCCATACCGATCACACGCTCCTTGGGAAAGCCAGAAGCCTCCATGGCCACGTGGCACATGGCATCGAGGGGGTTCGAAACGATGATGAGCACAGAATTCGGAGAATACTTCGCAGCGTTGGCGGCACACTCCTTCACGATCTTGGCGTTGGTGAGGAGAAGATCGTCGCGGCTCATGCCGGGCTTACGAGGCAATCCTGCGGTGATAATTACCACGTCGGAATCCTTCGAAGCTGCGTAGTCGGAGCCGCCGATCACATTGGCATCAAATCCTTCCACAGGACCGCTCTGAGCTAGGTCGAGAGCTTTACCAGCGGCCATCTCGCCGTTGATGTCGATGAGAGCCACGTCGGCCAATTCCTTGCTCGCAATCCAGTGAGCTGCCGTGCTGCCCACGAATCCGCCACCGATCACCGTTACTTTTGCGCGCTTGGTTGTTGCCATTTCTGAGTGTCTCCCGAGTTAAAAGAGCGAACCCCACCTCTTCGCCTTTTGAGGGGCCCGGGTTTAACCGGCAGCAGGGATCGCAGAAAGATTTTCCCAGAATAAATCATAAGTTGGATGATTTTACTACGAACGCTTACCCGGTTTCGGTTTGCGCAGCGCTCCCAACGCTCTCTCCCATCAATGCCCCGTGCTAGAGAGAGTGTCATGCGGATCGGAAACTACACGGCACATGCGATTGAAATGGGAACCTTCGGCCTCGACGGAGGTGCGATGTTCGGAGTAGTGCCAAAGGTGCTGTGGGAAAAGGAAAACCCCGCCGATGAAAAAAATCGCATTCACATGCACACGCGCTGCCTCCTCCTCCGCGACGAGAAGAACCATCGCAACATCCTCATCGACTGCGGCCTCGGCGATAAGGACGATGCTCGGTTTAAGGATCGTTTCAAAATTTCCAGCTACGGGATGGAGGCCGAGCTCGCGCGCCACGGCTTAAAGCCCGAACACGTCACCGACATCATCGGCACGCACCTCCACTTCGATCACCTCGGCGGGCTCACGAAGTTCGACTCTGACGGCAAGCTCACAGCCCGCTTTCCGAACGCAAAGCTCTGGATCCAGGAACGAAACTGGCGTCACGCCTGGAACCCCAATGAAAAAGACCGCGCCAGCTACCTGAAGGAAAATTTTGAAATTTACCAGGGAGACTCTCGTCTGAATTTGCTCCGCGGCCCGGAGGAAATCTATCCCGGAATCCGCACCTGGCTTTCGGAGGGGCACACTCTCGGCATGCAGATTCCCTTCATATCCGATGGCACCACTTCGATTCTCTATACCGCCGACATTGTTCCGATGAGCGCCCACGTGCGCACCGCCTGGGTGATGGCCTATGACTGCTTCCCTCTACAAAGCATCGAGGAGAAAAAGACGCTCCTGAAAGAATGCGAGGAGAAGAACACCGTGGTCTTTTTCGAGCACTGCCCGTGGATGCACGGCGCACGCGTGAAGCACGACGGGCGGGATTTTCAGGTGGTGGAAAAGGTGAAGCTCTCATGAAGAACCATCCGCCGCTTTCCCTTTGGGTAAGCGCCCTGCTCTTTTTGGGCGCCCTTCTTGCTATTCAAGGATGCTCCGGCAGCACTCCTGATGATCTCGCCGAGGTACACGATTTTCCCTTGCGACCGGCGGTCAAAGGCGAGGCCGAAAAGTTAAAGGCCTGTCTCGAAAGCGTAATCAAAGGCCAGCGAGCGCACCACCGCGACACGGGTCGATATGTTTCGGGGGCAAAAAACCTGAACGTAGATCGCGAATGCACCGGGCTTCACCTCAAAGTGCGCGCTCACGACGGCGGCTATCTCGCCACGGCGAAACTCGTGAAGGACGAAACCATGGTGGTCTGGATCGCCGATGAAACGGGGAAAATTTTCGAAGAGATGCCCGGCGACGAGGAAGAGCTGGAACTTTAACGCACCGACACGAGCGACGACACCACCCGACTCCGGTAAACATCTTTCCCGGCGGTGGAGCCGCCTTCGTCGCCATACAATCTTGTGTAGAAGTAGGCATTTCGAAGGATGGAGACCACATAGTCGCGGGTTTCCATGTAGGGAATTAGATCGTTCCAAAGGATCGGATCTTCGCGACGCGGGTTCCGCCGGAGCCATTCGTCGACCTTCAACGGCCCCGCATTGTAGGCCGCGAACACGAGCTCCATTTCCCCATTGAAGCGCTCCGCGAGGCGGGTAAGGTACTTCACGCCCATCATGGTGTTGTCCTTTTCGTTGAACAAACGCTTCGGCCCGTTCGAGGCCAATGTGCGAGCGGTGGCGGGAATGATTTGCATCAATCCCTTGGCGCGCGCCCGTGAAACAGCCCGCGGATCAAATCCGCTCTCCTGGCGAATCAAGCCGTAGACCAGGTACTGGTCGATCTTGTCGCGGCTCGCCTCCTCGATAATCTCGTAGAAGGGCCGAGGGAATAGCATCTGGAGGTTCTCGCTGTTGACCGCCTCCGGATTTTTGCGGAAGTAGCCAAAGAGCATTTGGATGTTGGAGCGGTAAAGGCCGCTCGCTACCTTCACGGCGGAAATGTAGTTCAGCACCTCCACCGGCAGGTCTTCTTCGCTCCTCACGATCCAGGTGGCCCAACGTCCCACGGATCCGAATTTCTTGTAGGTGTAGAGCGCCTCCAGCCAAAGAATCTCCCGATTCAGCTCGTCCTCGCCCTCCGACTTCCGGTGAAACCCTTTGGGTTGATAGCTCGCCACCACGGCCATCGGATCCTTCCCGAGTTTCACGGAGGCATCAATCGCGTAGAAGCTCATGGGGTATTCCTTGAGCAAGGATTCCCAATGCCCATTCATCGCGTGACTCTTGTCCCAGGCGATCCGTCCGAGCCAATAGAGAGGGCGGTAGCGTTCCTTCGGGCCATTCGCTGTTAAGGCTTTTTCGAGCAACTCCTGAGCGCGATCGATTTGTCCCTCGTTGAGAGAATACAGCCCGCGACGCAGGTGAAGGCGCTCCCAAGCGATGTCCTGGGGGGTCATGCACTTTTGCGCGTGCTGAAACAATTCCTCGATCCGTTGCTTTACCTCGGGGTTGGCGTAGTGCTCCTCGCCCTTCACCACGAGCGCTGCCGAAAGATTTCTCGGGCACCCTGAGTCTCGGAGAGCCAGGCTGGCGGCACGAAGAAAACGCGATTCCTCATCGGTGCGAAGCGCGCCGATGATGCGCTGGAATTCCAGCGACTGCACTTCCGCCACGTTCTTCTCGGTAAGTTTGATCGGACGACGCGAAAGGCGCTTACGGCGGCGCTCCCGACGGCTTTCCTCGCTTTGGGAGAAGTAGTCGCCAATCAGCTGACAGAGCTGTTCGTCACGGGCACAAATGCGCACTACCTGCTTGCTCTTCATCCCCAAGGATAGGGCCGAGGCGAAATCGTCGACCAATCGAGGCAAGTCAGCGGCGGGCACCCCCAGCTCGGCGGCGATCACTTCGGGCGTAGGAAACTGCGGAGCGGAAACGGCCTGCGAAGTGGCTTCTGCGGGTGCCTCGGGAGGCTTTTTACTCGCAGCAAAGGCGGTCGGCGCCAACAATCCCACCAGCAATGCGGGAGTTACAAAACGTGAAACTATTGATATGAATGAGGAAACCAAGCCCGTGCGCCTCCTGCCACGATCACTGGAATAACCCCCCACCCTCCGGGGCGGGGACTTATGAAAATTATAGGGGAAACCCGTTGCCGAGAGAAGTCGTAACATTAGGAAACGGACAGCTGGGGCTCATGCTCGGAAAGGCCGCCAAACGGTTGAAGATTCCGTTCGAGGCCTATTCTCTTTCCGACGCCTGGGATTGGCTCCACGAGGGCCTTACGGACCAGGCCGTGGTTACGTTTGAGCAGGAACACGTGAATGAGCAGCTCCTCGACGAAATTCGGCGCCGGGGTATTCCGAGCTTTCCTACCTGGGACTCCTTCTTGCTCCTCCGTAGCAAGTGGAACCAGAAGCGTTTTCTACAGGAACAGGGATTACCGACGAGTCCGTTTGCGTCGTCGTCCCAATGGGATGCCACCCTCCAGCAGTTCCTGGCGACTCATAAAGGTGGAGTAATCAAGGCGGGAAAAGGCGGCTACGACGGCAAGGGCGTCTGGCTTGTTGATGCGCATGGCCAAACCTCCGAGGGACCCGCCTCCGAACTTTGGTCCCGAGTAGCGGAACCCTATCTCGAAGCGAAAGTTCCCTTCGCCTTTGAAGCCGCCGCAGTGGCGGTGCGCTCCCAGAACGGAGAAATTTCCCTGTACCCCACCGTGAAAAGCATTCAGCGAGACGGGGTTTGTTTCCAGGTGGAATACACTCGCGAGTTTGCAGCCTCTCCTGTGGCCATGGAAGCGGGTCGCATTGCCCGCGCGATCGTGAAAAAGCTCGGCTACGTGGGAGCTCTCGCGGTGGAGTTCTTCGTGGTGGGATCGGAGAGTTCCGGGAAGGTGCTGGTGAATGAAATCGCCCCCCGGGTGCACAACTCCGGCCATTTCACGATCAATGTGTGCGAAGGTTCTCAGTTTGAAAATCACCTTCGCGCGGGCCTCGGCATGCCGCTTCTCCCGGTGGAACCCTCTGCTCCGGCAGCGCTGATGGTGAACCTCCTCTGGCCGAAGGAGGAGTCGGACTTTTCCAAGCTCTACACCCGACTCACCTGTGGTCGCGAGTGGCCGGAAAATGTGAAGCTCCACTGGTATGGAAAGAGCGAGATTCGCCCGAACCGGAAGATGGGACACTTCACCGTTTACGGATCCTCGATCGAAGAATGCCGCCTGCTCGCCGAGCAAACTCTTGCCTCCCGATGGCTGGGGGCTTCAAAATGAAGGCCATGAAGCAAAAAGCTCTGGTCGGCGTGATTATGGGAAGCGACAGCGATCTCTCGGTGATGAAGGATGCCGTGGATGCGCTGAAGGAATTCGGCGTTTCGCACGAGGTGAAAATCGTGTCGGCCCACCGCACTCCCGGAGACATGGCCGAATACGGGGCCACCGCACGGGAACGGGGACTCCAGGTAATCATCGCCGGTGCCGGGGGCGCCGCCCATTTGCCGGGCATGGTGGCCGCCCACACCTCCCTTCCGGTGATCGGAGTGCCCGTGCCGTCGAAGCACCTCCAGGGGCTTGATAGCCTTCTGTCCATCGTGCAGATGCCCTCGGGAGTCCCGGTGGCCACGGTAGCGATCGCTGGCGCGCGGAACGCAGGGCTCCTGGCGGTGCAAATTCTCGGATCCCACGACACGGCTCTGGCCAAGAAGCTGGAAAACTTTCGCAAGAATCAAATGCAGATGAGTCGCGCGAAGAATAAAAAAATATGAAATCGATTTTCCTCCTTCTCCTCCCGATTCTTGCCTCGGCAAACAACGACCTCAGCAGCGTTTGCGTTCAGGACCTCAAGGCTATGCCGGGAAAGTTCAATGAAGGCCGCGTGCAAAAGGCCTGTGAAACGGTGGCCACGCTCGGTGATGCCTGCAAGAGCGTGGAGGGGCGCCCGATTTACCACTACGACAAGCTGAGCACCAAAGCCGATCCTCGCAACATCCTCGTGTTTTCATTGGTTCACGGCGATGAGCTTACGGCCGGATCGGTGGCGCGAGCATGGATGGAGCGTCTCACCGACATCGATCCGCGTAATAACTGGCGCATTGTTCCCGTGCAGAATCCCGACGGGTGGCGGAAGAAAACAAGGGTGAACGCCAACGGCGTGGACGTGAACCGCAATTTCCCCACAAAAGATTGGGACGACGGCGCCCTGAAATATTGGGAAACAAAAACCAAGAAAGACCCGCGCCGTTTTCCCGGCCACTCCGCCAATAGCGAACCCGAGACCCGTTGCGCCGTGGAACACATTAACGCCTACAAGCCCGACCTTATTCTCTCCATCCACAACCCCTACGGTGTGCTCGATTTCGACGGTCCCAAGATCTCCTTCCCCAAATATCCCCACATCCCGTGGAAAAGCCTCGGCAACTACCCGGGCAGTCTGGGCCGATACATGTGGGTCGATCAAAGCAAGCCCACGCTCACCATTGAGCTCCACTCCCACGGCGTAGAAAAGGATCTCGAGCGTTTTGATCGTCTCCAAGACATCACCGGCGACCTCGCCATTCAGAGCGAAAAGAAGATTCAGGAAGAGAAGAACGGAAAGAAGTAACGCAGGGCTCCTTCCTTTCCCCTCCCCACTCTACATGTTATTGCTCCTCTGAATGGAACACTCCAATCCTTCCATGGTGCCTCCTCCGTCGGCCTCCCAAGAGCTGGGACGAAAGATTCAGCTCGGGCTCGAGACGAAGCGTCTGATGGCCCAGATCGAAAAAGAAGTAGAGAGCCTCAATTGGCAGGTGACCGACCAGCTGGGCACCGTTCCGCATTTGGCCGCGCCGGCCATTCATCTCCTTTCAGCGGGAGGAAAGCGGGTGCGACCGCTGCTCGTATGCCTGCTCTCCCGCGCCCTGGACCTCCCCTTTGAGCGCGTGGCCTCCTGCGCCGTGGCCGCGGAACTCGTGCATACCGCCACGCTCCTCCACGACGATGTACTCGACGATGCCGCCACCCGCCGAGGCCGCATAACGGCACACCTGAAATACGATGCCCACACCGCCATCCTGTCGGGCGACTCTCTCCTCGCAAAGGCGATCGTGGACATGGCGGAACTCGGCGATCCGGAAGTGCTGAAGCGCCTCGGCCAAACAGTGCGAGAACTCGTGGAAGGAGAATGCCTGCAAGCGGATCTCATGGGGCAGGTGCACGCGGATCTCGATACGGTCCTGGAGATCGCCCGCCGGAAAACGGCGTCGCTCTTTGCTTGGAGTTCCTGGGTGGCCGGCTACCGCGCTGGGCGCCACGCGGAAGATCTCTTCAAGTTCGGCAATCACCTCGGCATCGCTTTCCAGCTTCTCGACGATGTTCTCGACTGGGAAGGCAAGGATACGGGCAAGAGCCTCTATCAGGATCTCCACGAAACGAAGCTCAATTCTGTGTCGGTGGCGCTCGTGCAGCGAAGCCGCAGAGCTCATGCGCTTTTGGAGGGCAGCTTCGCCCAGCGCGATGCCGACGGCTATATTCCCAACCCCGCCGACCTCGGCGAACGCCTCAAGGCCTGCGAAGAATACGCCGACGCATTGAAATTCATCCGAGGCGAAGCGACTCGCCACAGCTCCTTTGCCTTAGCTCATCTCGACGCACTACCCGCGTCGGAATGGAAGGACCTCACCCGCACCCTCACCGAAAGCCTACTCAAGAGGATGACTTGAAGATTCTCCCAGCCAACGACACCTTCGTGGTCCGTCTTCTACGCGATTTTCGCGTGATCGAGAACGGTCGCCGCATGGTGGCCCGTCTGCAGGGCGAAGGCCGCTTCGGAAGCTCTGTGTTTCCGGAGCTGGCAGAGAGAAACCGAAAAGTGTTGGTGGAGTTCCTTGCCTGGGAAGAGTGGAAGGGCGCGCGGCCTTCCCTGATGGTGCGTTGGTTTCAGGCTCTGCGCATTCCCTATCTCGCCTTCAGCCTCTTTCCGTTGCTTCTGGTGGTGGCGCACCACTTCAGCGCTTTCGGTTTGCAGAAATATCGCGAAGCCTTTCTCATGATTTTCGCCGTGTCTCTTCTTCACCTCGGCTGCAACCTCTGGAACGACTACGAGGACCACATGCGGGGCCTGGACTCTCCGGACAACTCCGGCGGCAGCGGCGCGATTCGAAATCTTTGGATTCCCGCCATTCACATCCGGAATGCGGCGGCCGCTTTCTTCCTTCTGGGCCTGGCGGTGGGATTTCTTCTCCTCATTATGGCGGAAGAATCCGCAAGAATGCACCTGCTCGGCATCGGGCTCCTCGGATCGTTAGCCGCGGCGAGCTACAGCGGCTGGCCCTTTCACTACAAGTATCTCGGCCTCGGTGAGCCTATTGTGTTTCTGCTGGGTGGTCCGCTGATCACCTATGGCGCAGCCACGGTGTTGCACGGAGGCGCCTATCTTTGGTTCATTCTCTCGGCGTTGCCGTTGTCGTTCCTGGCCGTGCTTCGCCTTCACGTAAACAACATGCAGCGCACGCCGTTCAACACGATGGCGGGGACTCGCACGATTGCCAGCATGGTGGGGTTCAAGGTCTCACGCTGGCTTGCGATCTGGTTGCTCGCAGCTCCGTTTCTAACGGCGCTGCTGCTGATGCCGTTGATCGGTAAGCAGGCGATCTTGCCGCTCCTTTCGCTTCCGCTGGCGATTTTCCCCGCGCGTCTGGCATGGAGAGCGTCGGGTCCGCTGGATCCCGCCTGCGGCGCACTTCGGAAATCCGTGGCTTCTTTCCATCTTGCTTTCGGGGCCCTGTGGGTCCTAAGCTTCTCGGTCGTAAACTAAGGAGAAAGTTATGCGCATTCTGCTCCCCTTGATCTTGATCCTCTCTGCCGCCGGCTGCACACGCATTAGCGGCCCGAAGCTCGCTCCGCCCGCACCGGCCAATCTCGTGTATCCCGGTGAAGAGAAGCACATCTCGAACGTAAAGCAGCTTTCTTTCGGCGGAGAAAACGCTGAGGCCTATTTTTCGGCCGATGGTCAGTGGCTGATTTTTCAAAGCCAGAGAAACGGCTACGGCTGCGACGAACAGTATGTGATGAAGTCCGACGGATCCGAGGTTCGCAAGGTGAGTACCGGCGCCGGACGAGTTACCTGCGGTTATTTCTTCGGCATGAAAGACGGCCTGCCGGCCAACATCATCTACGCATCCACCCACGATCATGGGAAAGAGTGCCCTCCTCGCCCGAGCTACCTGCGGGGCTATGTGTGGCCGATCTATCCCACTTACGAGCTTTACACCGACAGCTTCCAGGGTGGCTCGCTCAAGCGCCTCACCAACAACAACTTCTACGATGCGGAGGCCACGATCTCGCCGGACGGAAAGAAGGTGGTATTTACGTCCACGCGCGATGGTGATCTCGATCTCTACCTCATGAATACGGATGGCGCCGGCCTCAAGCGGGTTACCACCGACCTCGGCTACGACGGCGGCGCCTTCTTCACGCACGACGGGAAACGCCTCATTTATCGCGCCTACCACCCGGCCACCGAAGACGAGAAAAAAGAGTACACGGAGAACCTCAAGAAGAACGTTTATAAACCGTCGTATCTCGAGCTGTTCGTGATCGACCTTGATGGAAAGAACAAAAAGCAAATCACCGATTTCAAAGCGGGAACCTTCGCCCCCTTCATGTTCCCTGGCGATAAACGAGTGATTTTCGCTTCGAGCAAGAACTCCCAAAGCGGACGGGTATTCGATCTATTTGCCATCGACATCGATGGAAAGAATCTCGAACAGATCACGTTCAGCAACACCTTCGACTCGTTCCCCATGTTCAGCCCCGACGGCAAGAAGCTCGTTTGGGGATCGAACCGCAATCAGAAGGAAAAGGGCGAAACCAACCTCTTTATCGCCGATTGGAAGAACTGAATTTTTCCGCTAGGCTGGATGTGTGAGGCGTAGAATCCCCCCTAGTGCTCCCTATCTTTTGGCCGCCGGTCTGGTCTTGATCCTTTCGGGCTGCTCCACTGTTGTGCGCTTGCCGGTTAACCGCTTTGAGTCGCCGGAAGCCATGGGGCAAGCCGGCGCTGCTAAGGTAGAGGTCGCGACCCAAACCACGGGCGATGCCACCCTTACGGGAAACCCGGCTACCGTGGCCCCGAACGTGACGAATCCCCCCATCGCCGCCGGCCGACGCCTTCGCGCCATCGCGGGCTACTCCGTGGCGGATATTTTCGACGTTGAGTACCAAGCCCCCCTGGGCGTCCGCGGCCGGGTGCAAGTCTTAGGAGCGCCGTTTAAAAGCGCTAAGGGCGGCAACTTTTCTCTTGCCGCCAGCCTTGGCCTCCACCTCAGCTACAACCAAGATCCGGATTATCTAGAGAGCGGGCCTAAGGTTTTGTCGCTCAACGAAACGATTCTCGATGTGGCCCTGATCACCGGCTATCGCATCGCCGACCCTGTGCTCGTGTATGGGAGCATTTTCTGGGTCAACGATTCCTTCGACGGCACCTGGCAGAGCACGAACACCTATCAGGGAAGCGCAAAAGAGATGGGATTCAATCTGGGCTTTGAGTTCGCCTTTAAGTCGGCGCAAATACGGCTCGAGTACGCCACCGCCAAGCCCACCGTGGAAAACTCCAGTGAAAACACCGGCGGAATCGGCGTGAGCTTAGGTCTTCTGTTCTGAAGTAGACGGCTTACTAAGTTTTTTTATAACCGGAATTTTGCTTACCAAGGAGGACAGTGGCGATGGAATGCTCTCTCCGTTGTCCAGCCCTCCATCCGCCCCATTTACCAGGAGCACCGTCCGTCAAGCCACACAGGTTTGAATGCGAAAAATTTTCTCTCAAGAAGAGACGGGGGCTTAGACCGGAAGTGATCAATAGATACCAAATTATCTCGAGATCCATTAACCCTTCGAGCCCAAAGCGTTGCCTCTCTCCAGTCGCCTCGATAAGACTTTAGCCCCAAGCGAATTTGATCCCCAACCACATATCGGGATCCATCGGCGAACTGGCGCATACTGGGAATGTTGGTTTCTACAATTTCATATAAATCGTTTGCTCGGCCAGTCATTTGCCATGCATGCGGGATAAAAAGGTGATTGCTGAACTTCTCGGTTCTAAGGTTACTGAACATGGCAAAGGTCGAAAACGTCTTCAATCCAAGGTAGGGCGACAGGCCGTTAAATATAATCAGAAGTATTATTGCTAGACCGCCGGCATTCAATTTTGCGAGACCAAAATACTCATTGCTTGCTGGGGTTAAACCCATTTTAAAGCTTCCCTTTCTGGTCCAGATGAAAACCAAAGAATAACAAATCAAAATGAACATAAATAAAGCGCCAGGAAGAATGTTTTGGGGGTCGTCAGCCTGGGCATACAAGGGGCGAACGGAAAAATGGTGGACAACTGCGGCCGCTAAAAGTGGAAACAGGGCAGACAATCTGCGCAGCGGCGCGCATCCGATAAAGCTACCGACCGCTCTATTGATTGAATCTACTGTAGCCGACGGAAGGAAAAGAAAGAGCAAGCCCATCATTGTCACAGAAAACATGGGATAGTGAAAACTGAGATAGAAATGAAAGAAGAAGAACCCCGAAAGGGCAAAATTTCTAAATCTATTTGTAAGCAGAAGAAGAGGCGCAACCAGTTCAATCACTAATGTAAAGGCGATTCCGCCGAATACAAGCCAATGGGCAGGCTTAAAATACTCGGACAGGCGAAACTGATTGATGACCGACATGAACAGATCATTGACACAGCTAGACTCTGCGGCCAGAAATCCCGTATTAAGTTTATGGATGCCGCAAACAATATAAAAAACTACTGTAGCGAGGCGTAACGCGGGTAAATAGTCATCGATACGTTGCCCGATACTCGTTGTAAGTTGCGCGCCGGAAAGTAAAGTGTCGGCAGTCAGCCGCCTAATAACCAGGCCCGCTAAATTCGCCATAACGACCAGGTACACAATAATCCGAATGTTCCAGGAATTTTCTATGTAAGGGTAGAAAAACATCGCAACCGAGGCCTGAAAGGCGACGTTAAAGAGCAAGGTTAGCCATCCCGGAAAAATGAAATAAATGACGGCGAAGAATATTACAGCTACGTCGATCCACGGTTGATTGTGAAAGTAATAGAAACTTCCACTTAAAATCGAAGCCAACATCCAGAAATTTGCGAGGGCCAAAAGATGTGGCGAACTTATACTGGGTCCCATTTTAATCCTATGGCAGAGTTCGAGTTGTTGGATGCTTAATTTGTAAAAGTGGCAACTTGATCTGACATTTTTACCTCAACAATTATGATATGCTCAACCGTTCGCCTGATCTGAGCCCCATTCTTTCCACCACATAAAAAGTAACTACTCATTCGTTGTA
>CAZKBU010000015.1:0-21493 GCA_964551325.1 uncultured Bdellovibrionales bacterium | reverse complement strand
CCTTCAGGGCCCATATCGATCAGCCAATCGGCGTGTTTCAGAATGTCGAGGTTGTGCTCGATCACGATCACCGTATTGCCCTGATCCACCAGGGCGTGAAGCACCTTGATCAGCTGATGGATGTCGTGGAAGTGAAGCCCCGTGGAGGGCTCGTCGAGCACATATAGAGTACGACCCGTGGACCGCTTCGACAGCTCCCGCGACAGCTTCATCCGCTGCGCCTCACCGCCGGAAAGCGTGGTGGCGCTCTGGCCGAGAGTCACATAGCCGAGTCCCACCTCGTGCAACACGCGAAGAATCTTCTCGATCGACGGCACGGCCTCGAAAAACGCGAGTGCTTCGTCGACTGTCATCCGCAAAACGTCGGCGATGTTCTTTCCCTTGTAACGCACCGATAGGGTTTCGCGATTGTAGCGAAGTCCGTTACAGGCGTGGCAGGGGACAAAAACGTCGGGGAGAAAGTGCATTTCCACTTTGATGGCACCATCGCCCTCGCATGTGTCGCACCGCCCACCCTTTACATTGAAAGAGAAGCGCCCCTGTCCATAACCGCGAATTTGCGCGTCCACAGTTTGGGCAAACAGCGCCCGAATCACGGTGAACAGCCCCGAATATGTGGCGGGGTTGGAGCGTGGAGTGCGACCGATTGCCGACTGATCCACGTTGATCACCTTGTCCACGTGCTCCAGGCCGGTGATGCGAGAAAAACCCTCCGCCGGCTTAGAGCGCCGATACAGTTTCGCTTGAATGGCCGGAATAAGGGTTTCAAAAATCAAGGTGCTCTTCCCGGAGCCCGACACGCCAGACACACAGATAAATGACCCGAGCGGAAACTGCGCCCGCACGTTCTTGAGGTTGTTGAGGGCGCAACCCTCGAGCAAGATCTGACGCTCCGGATCCGGGCGGCGCCGCTTTTCCGGGAGAGGAATCGTGTCGTGTCCGGTGAGGTACTGGCCCGTTACGCTCTTCGGATTTTTGCGAACTTCGTCGGGAGACCCGGAGGCCACGATCGCGCCACCCAAACGGCCCGCGCCAGGGCCCATGTCGACCACCCAGTCCGCCGCCTCGATCGTGTCGCGGTCATGCTCCACCACGATCACAGAGTTGCCGCGGTCGCGAAGCCCTCGCAAAGAATCGAGCAGTCGATCATTGTCCCTTTGGTGGAGGCCGATCGAAGGCTCGTCGAGCACGTAGAGAACGCCCCGCAGGGAGGAGCCGATCTGCGTGGCCAAACGCACCCGCTGCATCTCCCCGCCGGAAAGAGTGGCAGCCGGACGATCCAGAGACAGATAGGTGAGCCCCACTTCCAGGAGAAACTGAAGGCGCGTAGTAACTTCACGCAGTACAGACCCGGCCACACCCTCGTCGCGCGCGGAAAGCTTCACGCCCTGGAAGAACGCCAAGCAATCGCCCAGCTCCATGCGAGAAACTTCCGCCACGTTTTTACCGTGGATACGATAAGCAAGCGCCTCTGGTTTCAGCCTGGCGCCGCCGCACTCCGTGCAAGGTTTGCGAGAGATAAATTTCTCGAAAAGTTCCTGGTCGTCGGGTGACGCGGATTCGAATCGCCGCTTGAAATCCGCCAGCACGCCTTCGAAAGCCCGCTTGGTGCGATATTTCGAGTGCTGCCCTTTGTAGGAAAACTCGATCTCGTCTTTTCCCGTGCCGAAGAAAATCACCTGGCGCGCGTTGGCTGATAGCTGATGAAACGGGGATTCCAGCGAAAACTTGTAGACCTTCGCCAGCGCTTCCAGCGTTTGAAATTCATGAGACGGCTTGCCCGGAACGGGACGGTCCGCCCAGGCATCTAGGGCGCCCTGAATGATGGAAATATTTTCGTCGGGCACGATCAGAGCCGGATCGAACTCACTCATCGTCCCCAGGCCGTTACAAACGGGACAAGCGCCCACCGGGCTGTTGAAGGAAAAAAGCCGCGGCTCCGGCGGAGGAAAGCTGATTCCGCTCTCCGGGCAGCTCAGTCCGGTGGAGAGATTGAGCGTGCGTGGAGTGCCTTCTTGCGGCGCGGCCTCCACCACAACGGATCCCTTGGCAATTTTTACGCAGGCCTCCACCGCTTTGGCCACGCGTGAGCGCGAATCTTCGCGAAGAATAATGCGATCGACCACTCCGGAGATCGAGTGCTTTTTGTTTTTGTCGAGAAATACGTCGTCGTCGAGGTCCACGAGATCCTTGTTGATGCGGGCCTTGGTGAGGCCGGCCTTGCGAAGCTGCTCCAGCTCCTTCTTGTGCTCTCCCTTGCGAGACACAACAAGCGGCGCAAGAATCTGCACGCGAGTCTCCGGAGCCATCGCCATGATCGTGTCCACGATCTGCTCCTGGGAAAGCGAGGAAAGCTCGAGCCCTGTGGCCGGAGAAACCGGCTTGGCGATCTTCGCCCACAGAAGGCGAACATAGTCGTAGATCTCCGTGATGGTGCCCACGGTGGAGCGCGGACTTTGGTTCGTGGTGCGCTGCTCGATCGAAATGGCAGGCGCGAGGCCCTCGAGCGAGTCCACGTCGGGCTTGTTCATCTGCTCCAGGAACTGCCTGGCGTAGGCCGAAAGGCTTTCCACGTAGCGCCTTTGGCCCTCGGCGTAGATTGTGTCGAAGGCCAGAGAGCTTTTGCCTGAACCCGAGAGACCGGTGATCACCACGAGCTTTCGCTTCGGAATGTCGAGGCTGATGTTTTTGAGATTATGCTCGCGAGCGCCTCGCACGATGATCGTGTTCTCGAGGCTCACCTTTTCCTGGCTGCGCGACTGAGGCATTCGCTAAATGGAGAGGCCGGCTGTGCGGGCTTCGTTTTCCAAAATCCCGCGTACTTCTTGGAGGCGGGCTTCGCTCTGCGCCTCGAAGCGCATCACGATCACGGGCTGGGTGTTGCTCGCGCGCACCAGGCCCCAGGCGTCGCCGAATTCCACGCGCACTCCGTCGATTTCGTTCACCTCGTAGCGGCCCCGGAGCTGCTTCTTGAGGTTCGCGATCACGTCCCACTTCTTGGCGTCGTCGCAGTCGAGGCGAATCTCCGGCGTGTTCACCGCTGAGGGAAGATCGGCAAGAAGCGAGCTGGACTTTTGCGAGGTGGCGGCGGCGATTTCGAGGAATCTCGCTCCGGCGTAGATCGCGTCGTCGAAACCGAAGAAACGGTCGGCGAAAAAGATGTGCCCGCTCATTTCTCCTGCGAGGAGCGCGCCGGTCTCCTTCATCTTCGCCTTAATGAGGCTATGCCCCGTCTTCCACATGATCCCGTTGCCGCCGTTCTTGCGGATGTCGTTGTAGAGACGGTGCGAGCTCTTCACTTCGGAAATGATCGTGGCGCCCGGATTTTTTTGAAGCACGTTACGGGCGAAAAGGACCATCAGCTCGTCGCCCCAGAGAATGCGGCCCGTCTCGTCCACCACTCCCACACGATCGGCGTCGCCGTCGAACGCGATTCCCAGATCGGCGCCTTCCTTCTTCACTGCCGCGATCAGCGCCTGCATGTTCTTCACCACAGTTGGATCGGCTTCGTGGTTGGGGAAACGGCCGTCGGGCTCACAGTAGAGTGGAATCACCTTACAGCCGAGCGACTCGTAAACCGCAGGAGCGAACGGACCGGCGGCGCCGTTTCCGGCGTCGATCACGATCTTCAGCGGACGCTCCAGCTTGATGTTGCCCTTCACGAACTGGTGATACTCGGGGAAAATGTCGAGTTTCTGGAAATCGTTTTCAAACGCCGCCGGCACGGAGGTTTGCATCATTTCTTCGGCCACGTATTGCTTCAGGATTTGAATGTCTGCGCCGTGGAGGGTGTTCTTTCCAATGCAGATCTTGAAGCCGTTGTATTCCGGCGGATTGTGACTGCCGGTGACCATGATGCCGCCGCCGAGCTTCTTGTGGAAGATCGAGAAGTACGTCATCGGAGTGGTGACCAAACCCAGGTCGATCACCTGGGCTCCTCCGGTGCGAAGTCCCGTGAGTAGGGCGCGTGAAAATTCTTTTCCCGTCACCCTACAGTCGTGCCCCACCGAAATCGCGGGGCTCTGTACGCCGAGGCGCTCACGGGCCAGCCGCAGATAGGCCCGGCCCAAATAGAACGCGAAGTTGGCGTCGAAATCTTTGTGGGCGACGCCCCGAATGTCATATTCCCTGAAGATCGAAGAGTTAACGCCCCGCATGAGGTCCCCCGGAAAAAGCCTTTAGAAACGGCCCAATATAACCCAGCCTCCCGGGGGGCTCAAGGCGGGAAGCTGCCGAAACACAAGGGAAAACTTGCGTTCATCGGGCGCGTTGCAGTAAGGTGCGGCGATTAGTTTCGTAGCGCGCGGGTAGCTCAGTTGGATAGAGCAACAGACTACGAATCTGTAGGTCGGAGGTTCGACTCCTCTCCTGCGCGCCATTTTTCGTGTTCCCTAGGAGAGATGGCCGAGTGGCCGAAGGCACACCCTTGCTAAGGGTGCATACGTCAAAAGCGTATCGAGGGTTCGAATCCCTCTCTCTCCGCCATTTGGTGTCCGACCCCTTTGGTGGTCGGGCGGCCCGTTACTTTGCTTCCAACCAGCTGTGACTATCGTGGGAACACGCGTCGGGCAGCGTGCGCACGGAGCACTTCTCCCGCCCCGCGCCGCCTTTGGTGCCGTTGTAGGCATCGGCACTGCATAGATAATATTCGTTGTTTACGGTGCAGCCCGGACGGGTGATCGCACGGAAATGCGCAGGTTTTAAAAGAGACACACTGTCGTTTGTTGGGTCGCCGTAGGCCACTATCTGAGCCGAGTTAGGGCCGATGCGTGTGGGCATGGGTTTGGTGTGGTCGAATTGTTCAAACTTCACCGTCTGGATCTCCGAGGCCTTGGTGCCCGGGGGGCAGTTGTCGGGATGAGACTTGATGATCGAGTCGATTACCGCCTCACAGGCCTGGGGTGGGTTAGCCGATTTGGAGGCGAGGACGCGTGGAGGTGCGCCGCAACTGCACTGAGCCAGAACCACACCAGTTCCGGAGCCGAACACCTTGGCGAATGCGCCCAAGGAGTCGCGCATGATGGAGTCTTCGGGTCCGAGCACTCGGCAGGAGTAATCATAGCCAGCGAGCTCTCGGAGTCGGCGCACTTCTTCTTCAGAGGTGACGGCGCGAGTCCAGGTTTTCTTCTTGTCGTCCCAGAGGTAGCCGTTGTTGAGCTTGCCTTTTTCGCTCTCGGGCAGGACCACGAAGTCGTTGTTGTAGCCGTGGGAGTGGTCGTATTCATCCACGAGGCCGAGAATGTGGAGGAGCTCGTGGGTCACGGTGGGGCAATCGATGTCGGCCGCGTAGGAGCGGGAAGAGCTCACCAGGCCGGCGTTTTCGATCTTGATTCCCACGGTCGGAGCCGGGGGCTTTTCTCCGACATCTTGCAGACGGAGCTTCAGCGCCTCACCATTCGGTCCGCGAAGAGCTTTGTTGGCCCAGCCGAGGCAGTTTTTTACGCGATCCTTCATTCCGGCCACTTCCACAGCGCTGGATCCTGGGCGAGCTGTGGTGAAGTCGAGGTTGAACGCCACGTCGTATTCGTTTTCCGCGGTGCGGGTGAGTTTGTATTTGTGCTCCACGGTGGTGGGCGAGTCCCAGGAATCCACGTCCACGACGCGGCTTTGTCCCACGGCCAGATCCTTACACTGCAGGTTCGGAAGCTTATTTCCGGCTTGGTTCACCGAGTCCACAAGATTTCCCAGCGACGAGTCGCCCACCGTGGTTTGGTTGCAGCTCTTACAGCCGCCCGACGAGGGGTCCACCACGTCCTGAGGCGTGGAGTTGCTTTGGGCATGGTTCGACAGGCCATCAATTACGTCGGAAAAAAACTGCTTCACGGCCATCGCGTGAACCGCAGGGGCGGCCGCGAGCTGGACGGTGAAGATAATCGCTGCGAGCGCGAGGATTTTTCGCTTACTGGTGCACATAACCGAATCCTTTCACAGAACAGAGAGGAAGCGGCGAGGCGGACTTGGCGCAATCAAGATTTTTGTCGACCTTCGGCTCACTCACTCGGGACCCGACGGCAAGTTTTTGCACCTTCACACCGCCGTCCCGGTTAACTAGAGCCGCGTCTTTGGCGGTCCAGTCGCCCCGTTCGGCGGCCTTTGTTACCAGGGCCACCACGTCGTCGTGGAGCTTCGTTCCGAGCGGAACGGGCTTGCTGTTGATGCGCACCCGAAGGTTGTGGGGGCTCACATGAAGTTTCTTCGGCGCCTTAGGAATGCTCTTGCTGGCGAGCGCCAAGAGCTCTTTCGCCAGATCGGGCGCGGGGGCCTCAAACATTCCGAGAAGATGAGACTTCGCCCTTTCGCTTTGCAGGAAGTTGGAGTTGGTAACAAAGGTGAGCTGATCACCGGCCGCCTGGATCGAGGTTTGTTCGAGCCCAAGCGCGGTGTCGCGTTCCACGATAATTACGGTTTCGCCCGCAGCATGGAGAGCCGAGGCACACAGGGTAAACACAATAATTCCAATGATCTTCATCGGTAGCTTATCGGCGATCTTGCGGGAAAAGTTGAGCGCAGGGGCGTGGTCAACACATTGAAATCTTTAACGAATTTAAACCACTTCCGGAGAGCCCGGTGATGACGGTATTCCATTCGGAACCCCAAACCGGACCACTGGACTCGAAAATGACGTTAGCGATTCAAACTCAAGGACTCACCCGAGCCTACCGCACCTACGAAAAACCCGAAGGTCTTTGGAACTCCGTGCGGGGCCTTTGGAACCGAAAGTATATCGATCGAGTGGCCCTCGCCCCCACGACTCTCGAAATCGGCCAGGGCCAAATCGTGGGTCTCGTGGGCGCGAACGGGGCTGGAAAAACTACGCTTCTGAAGCTCCTGAGCGGACTCATTCATCCCAGTGCGGGCGACGCAAAAGTGCTCGGGTACCGACCGTGGGAACGCAAAAACGAATACCTCCGGCGCATCAGCATTCTGCTCGGGCAAAAAAACCAGCTGTGGTGGGACATTGCCCCCGTGGAAAGCTACGCGCTCTTGGCCAAGATCTACGATCTCGACGAAAGCGCCGCCAAGAAACGCTACCAGGACCTGGCTGAAATTCTTGGATGCGCCCACGTGTTGAAGGTGCAACTCCGGCGCCTTTCGCTCGGCGAGCGAATGAAAATGGAAGTGATCGGCGCGCTTCTCCACGAGCCGGAAGTGATGTTTCTTGATGAGCCCACCATCGGTCTCGATGTGGTGGCGCAAAAGGTGATCCGAGATTTTGTGGCCGACTACGTGAAACGCAGAAAGCCCACGGTAATTCTCACGAGCCATTATATGGACGACATCGCCCGCCTTGCGGATCGCCTGCTTTTGATTTCCAAGGGCGCAATCGTCTACGACGGATCGGTAGGCGACTTCTCGCGTGGCGCGCAGGATGAGCGCACCGTGACGGCAGCCTTTGAAGCCCCCCTTTCAGCTGCTGTGTCTCTACCGGGTGGAAACTTTGCTCCGGCCGGAGAAGTGTCTGTGCAGGTGAAGGTGGTGCCGCAACTCGTGGGGCCCACCGTGAGCGCGTTGGCCGCGGCCGGCGCATTGAAGGATTTGAAACTGGAAGAGGCGGATTTTGAGGATGTCATTCGGCGCTTTTTGGAAAAGGAATCTAGGGTTTTTCCGGCTCGCGGCGCAAACGCACCTTGAGTACCGGCTGAACTACATCACCGATGCGATCTTCCAGCCCGTGGTTACCGCCACGGTGGAGGTGGCGCTGTGGTTTGCTTTGTTCGCGGGGCTAGAAGGAGGCACTCTCGCCGGCTACGGTCGCGACAACTATCTCGCTTACGCGATATGGGCCTCGTTCGTGTCGCGCATCGCAATTTCCTGGATGTATGAGTACAAAATGATCGAAGACATCGCAAACGGCGGCGTGAACAGCTCGCTCGCGCGCCCGATGAGCTTCTATGAATACTACTTCTCCCAACTCATGGGCTACAAGTTGATGACGACCGCGGTGTCGTTTCTGGTGCCGGTGTCGGTGATTCTATTCTTCGGGCTTGATACGAACTGGTCGCGCCTGCCGATGGCCCTTCTCCTCGTGTTTTTTTATCTGGTGCTGATTCACGCCATGAGTTTTTGCGTGGCGAACACGGCCTTTTTTCTTACTAAGGTGGACTCGTTCACGGCGTCGAAAAATATCATGTTGATGCTCTTTACCGGGGAATACTTCCCTCTCGACCTCCTCCCCTCGCCCTGGAAAGAGTGGTTCATCGCGCTGCCGTTTTCGAGCGCCGTTTATGTGCCCGTGGGATACGTTCTCGGGCGAGTCGAGCTCCATGGTCTCTTGCGCGGGTTTGCGAGCGTTGCGGTGGGGATCGCGGTGTTTTCTATCTTGGGGGCGGTGATGTGGCGCGCAGGGCTTAAGCGCTACACCGGCACGGGGGCCTGATGGTTCGCTACCTGAAATTGTGGTGGGCGTTTTTCCAGGCGAGCCTTAAGGCGGAGCTCGAGTTTCGCGCGAATCTCCTGATGTGGCTGATCGTGGACGTGACCTGGTACGGCGCTCAGATCATGCTCTTCGAAATGCTGTTCCGGTTTACGCCGCGGATTGGTGGCTGGGATCTCCCTCAAACAAGGATTTTTCTCGGCATCATGTTTTTCATCGACAGTGTGACGATGGTACTTTTCTCCCACAATATCGATGCGCTCTCGGAAAAAGTTCGGCGGGGCGACCTCGATCTAGCCCTGGCGAAACCAGTGAACGCCCAATTTCTCATCAGCATGGGGCGCGTGGGCGTGGGGTCGTTTCTTCACATGTCGCTGGCGCTCGCCTGGCTGACGTGGAGCCTGCGAGCGCTGGGAGAGGTGAGTTTTGGGCAGGTCCTGTGGCTCGCGGTTCTCGTGCCGTGCGGGATATTGATCTTCTACTCGTTCCGCTTCATGTTGAGCACGGCCTCGGTGATCTTTACCCGCGCGGAAAATCTCCAGTACCTCTGGTACACGATCTATCGCTTCGGAACTCGACCCGATGCGCTCTATTCCCGTTGGTTGCGATTCGTGATCCTAACGATTCTGCCCGTTGGCCTCATCGCCAGTGTGCCCGCGAGCGCGATTCTCGGAGAGCCCCGCCCCTGGTTGTTTGCCTGGGCGATTTTCATGGCGGTGTTTTCTCTGTGGCTCAGCACTAAATTTTGGAAGTTCTCTCTGGAAAAATACTCCTCAGCGAGCAGCTGAGTAGGTTTTGCTCGATGCCCGGGAGATTCGGTCCCAGATCGCGTCCCACAGGCCGCCGGTATTGTCGGGCTTGCGGGCCACCCACAGGAACTCGCTGCCAGTTTCGCTGGCGTCGCGCATTTTTGCGTATAAAGAGCGTGCGGCGAGCTTGGGGTTCGAGTCTAGCTTCAGCTCAGTGCCGGTCGAACCGGTGCTGAGTTGAAAGTCGTCGATCACTTGAGCGCGGATTCGTTCGGACAGGCGGCCCGAGCTTTCCACGATCACAAGAGGGATCACGGGCATATAGTGATTTTCTGTGTGACCGGGCGACGCCACGCTGCTCTTGCGCTCCACGGTGGCCGACAGATTCGCTTCCACCAACGCAGCTTGAATCATTTCAGGAGTGATGGCGCCCGGGCGAAGCACATAAATTTTTGTGGCCCCGTTCTCTTCGCGGATTTCCGCCACGGTGCTTTCGAGCCCCACGTCGGAGGGGCCGCCGTCGAGCACGAAGAGGTCTTCCTTGGGGAAGGATTTCCGCACGTGTTCAGCTTTGGTTGGACTGGTTTTTCCGAACTTGTTGGCGCTCGGGGCCGCGAGCGGAGATCCGGCAGCGCGGATCAGTTTCTGCGCTACGGGGTGGGCTGGCATGCGAATTCCCACCGTGTCGAGACCGGCGGTGATCAGCGAGTTTATGGTGGCTGCCTTGGGCAGCACCAATGTGAGCGGGCCGGGCCAAAACCGCTTGGCCAGGGCGTCGGCGGCTGCGGGCCATTCCCGAACCACCTTTTGTTTGTCGCGAAGATCGGCGATGTGAACGATTAGGGGGTCGAATAAGGGGCGCTCTTTCATCGAAAAGATGCGCTTTAGGCCCGGTTCACTGTCTATCGACGCCGCGAGGCCGTAGACGGTTTCCGTGGGCATAGCCACCACGTCGCCCTTACGGAGCAGGGTGCGGGCGGTCTGAATGTCTTGGTCGATGCTCATGGTTGTACTATATAGTTCGCCTATGAAGCTTTTCGGCACGGCGCCATCCCCCTTTACCAGAAAAGTCAGGATTGTTCTGGCGGAATCCGGAAACAGGTACGAGTTCGTTCCGCTTACCCAGATTCAAGAAACGGGGTCGGAAAAATTCGCGGGAAATCCTCTCCACATGTACCCCGTGCTGGAGCTCGACGATGGACGGCGAATCTTTGATTCAGCGGCCATCTGCGACTGGCTGCTGGCCGGTGCCGCTCCTGAAACCTTGGATCGGCGTCAGGTGCAGGTGGTGATCAATGGCGTGATAGACGCTGGTGTGAAGATCATTCGTGCCCGAAGATCTGAAATTCCGGACTTTGATCGATACGTGATGTTTCGCCAAGAGCGGGCCGCGATTCAAGAAGGGCTTTGTTGGCTGGAAAAGAAAGCGCAGGCGGGCGCATTTGCCGGACCATTCTCTCTCCTTCAGATTAATTTGCTGTGTTTGATGGACTGGGCCGAGTTCAGGGAGCTGGTGCCCGGCTACCAAGATTATCCAGCGCTTCAAGGCGTGCGCACGGAGTGGAAAGATCGCCCCTCGGTTGCGCAGACCCATCCTGCCAGGGAGTTGCCCCGTGTTTAGTTTTTTCACTTACCGAGTCCCGTTTTCCGAGGTGGATGCGATGGGGATCGTTCACCACTCCAACTATGCGAGATACTTCGAGCGAGGCCGGGTGGACTTTCTTAGGCAGATGGGAATGCCCTACTCCGAAGTGATGAAGAGGGGGCTGCATATTCCGCTTACCGACCTGGAGACCACGTTCCGTAAGCCGGTTAAGTTCGACGATGTGGTGCTGGTGGAAACCCGTCTCTCCGAGCTCTCGAAGGCGAGGCTCGATTTTTCCTACCGACTGTTTGTGGTCAGTGAAGAGAAGCCGTCGTGGGTGGAAAGAGCTCCGTTTGAGGGGGCGGTTCACACTCTGGGCGTCACGCATCACTGCGTGGTCAACGATGCCGGTCGCCCCCGGCCCATACCCGCAGACCTTCACAGCATGCTTTCAGGATTAATTCAGGTGTCACAACAATGATTCATATAAAGAGCGAACGCGAAATCGAGTTCATGCGCGCGGCCGGTCGAATGGCTGGTGAGTGTCTTCAGGCCATGGGTGCAATGATAAAAGAGGGCGTAACCCCGATTGAAATAGATCGCGCCTGTCATGAGTGGACCATTCAGCGCGGCGCGGTTCCCGCCCCCCTCAATTATCGCGGGTATCCGGCGAGCCTTTGCGTGTCGGTAAACGACGTGGTTTGCCACGGAATTCCTAATCGTCGCGCATTCAAAAATGGCGACATCGTTAATCTCGACGTAACCCCGATCCTGAACGGATTTCACGGCGACACCAGTGCCACGTTCATCGTGGGAGGCAGCGCCGATGAAGAGGTGGCAACTTTTGTGCGCACCGCTCGAGAAAGTCTCTGGGCCGGAATTCGGGCGGTGAAACCGGGGAACACGCTGGGAGACGTGGGCCACGCCATCCAAACGCTCGTGGAAGGAAGGGGCTACTCGGTAGTGCTTGATTTCTGTGGCCACGGAATCGGACGAACGTTCCACGAAGACCCGATCGTTATGCATGTGGGCCGCCCGAAGCAGGGAATGGTTCTGAAGCCTGGAATGACATTCACGATCGAGCCAATGATCAACATGGGGTCACACAAGGTGCGCGTGGAGAAAGATGGTTGGACCGCCAAGACGGTCGACGGCAGTCTTTCCGCACAATTTGAGCACACCATCGTTGTGACGGCCGACGGGGTCGAGGTGTTGACGCTTCAGCCCGGTGAGGTGCCTCCGGCGACGCCATGAAACTTCGCATTCGCTTCTCCGACGGGTTGGAACTGAACGCCCAAGGCGTGAAGCGAAGGTTATTGTCGGATAGGGATCTGAAGGAAAGTGCCGGCCCATGGGTGACGGCGCAGTCTTTTCTCGGGCCGCCGCCCTCTGGTGTGTGGGAAGGATGGCCGGGCGCGCTGGCCTGGGAGCCGGAAACCTGGCGATTGGGGTTCACGGAAGATTCGGCTGACCTCACAAACGAAAGCACTGGCGCTGACTGGAGTCTCGTTGAACGCAAGCCCGACAGCGAAGGGTGGAGGTCCTTTCTGGACGCTGCGCTTTCCGATATTTCCGCGGGAAGAATTCAAAAAGTAGTAGCTGCCCGATCCGAAACCTATCGGTGCCACAATGTGTCTCTTGAGGAGCTTGAGAAGAGACTCTTCGGCGGCGCGGGGTTCGAGGGCACCCATCGTTTTCTTCTCGACTCGCCGTGGGGCGTGTTTCTCGGGGCGTCGCCCGAATACCTATATTCCTGGAGCGAGAAGAAACTGTTGGTTCCGGCGATTGCGGGAACCTGCCCGCGCGGACAGTCTCCCAGTGAAGACGCACGACTCAAGAGAGATTTGCTCGGTGACAAGAAAGAAGAGTTGGAGCACCGCTTGGTGAAAAACGAGATTCTGGAAAATTTGACGGCACTTGGGTTTTCTCCTGAGGCGGCGCCCACCCAGGTTCTTACGCTCTCCTCTCTTCATCATCTTCACACAAAGGTGGAGGCAGTCGCCGAACGAATAGCCGCAGCGGATCTCGTTGGTGCGCTTCACCCCACCCCTGCTCTCGGCGGATGGCCCAGGGCCGAAGCCTTGGCCTTGCTTAGTGCCGAGCCCACGGACCGGGGATTTTTTGGAGGACCCATCGGATTCTGGACTTCCACAGAAAGCCGCATGGTAGTGGGAATTCGAAGCGCTCTTCTGCGCGACAAAGAGGCCACCCTCTTTGCGGGCGCGGGAATCGTGAAGGGCTCCACGGCGGAAGCGGAATGGAACGAAACACATAGAAAAATGAAATCGATGCGAGATCTCCTCCAAATACCGGAGGTGCGAGATGGAGGACTCTAAAAGAATCGCTTACCTTTCTGCTCTTCATCTCTTGGAGGGTCTCGAGGCCGCCGGGGTAAAGGTGATTTTCACTTCTCCCGGCTTTCGCAACAGCCCGGTTCTTGCGGCGCTCGCGATGCGCTCAAGTTTCACAGTTATTTCCCACATCGATGAACGGGGAGCCGCTTTTGCTGCGCTGGGTGCCGCGAAAGCATCGGGTCGGCCCGCCGCTGTGCTCTGCACTTCAGGAACGGCCGCGGGAAATTTTCTCCCCGCAGTGATGGAGGCCTGGCATGGACGGGTGCCGTTGGTTGCGATCACGGCCGATCGTCCACCGGAACTGATCGGAGTGGGGGCGAATCAGGCGACTCAGCAGCCGGGAATTTTTAGCGAATTTGCGCGCACGCTCGACCTTGCGGTTCCAAGCGTTGAATCCGCCGCTCAATGGAGCACAGACGTTTGCGATGCGATTGGCGAGGCCGTGCGAAATCACCGCCCGGCCCATGTAAACGCCCGCTTTCGAGAGCCGTTCACGTTTTCCGAGGCCGATGTGATGGCTACTCCTGCGGAGTTGCTCAGGTCGCGAGTTTGCAGCGAGAAACAGCCGGTCGCGAGAGACGCTGCGGGGGGGCTTCCCTCGGCGCCGCCGCTTGAAAAGACAGTGGTTCTCCTCGGCGAAGGAGTGAGTGGCGAGGAACAGATTCGCCTTTCGTCTCTGTGCAGAAGCCGGGGCATTCCCTTGGTGGCGAATCTTCACGCAGCGTCGTCGGTGGCGGAGGAAGTGATTCTGCGAGGCGATTCCTTTCTGAGGGCAACGTCTTGGCGTGAACGATTGCGCGCTCTACACATTGTTCGAGTTGGCGCGCCTCTCGTGGGCCGTCAATATTCCTGGCTCTGGAAGAGCGCCGAAAGGCGTTGGGTGATCGACGAAGAGGCTCGAGACCCGGATCTGATGAGCAGCGAAAAAATTAGGAGGGCACCGGGAAGTTGGATGGAGCACTGGCTGCCCGGCGGTTGTTCTAATCCCGAGTGGACTGCGATGTGGGACCGCGCCGAACGAGAGGCGGAAGGCGCGATCGCAAGCGCTTGCGGTGGAGCCGCGACCGGAGGCTCGCTCACGGAGTGGGCGGTTTGGGTTTCGCTGAATCAGTGGCTTCCCGACGGGGCCCAGTTATTGGTCGGCAACAGCATGCCGATTCGAGATTTTCTTTGGGCCGCACCCGCCAGCAAAGACAGAACAGTTTTTGTGAATCGAGGATTGAGCGGAATTGATGGGCTTCTTTCCACGGCGATTGGAGCCTGCGCAGCCACGGAAAGAGTCACTGTGGCGGTGGTCGGCGATTTGTCGACGATTCACGATTCCAGCGCGTTCTCGTTCGGAAATCACTACCCGGTCACGGTTGTGATTCTGAATAACGGCGGCGGCGAAATCTTTCGGGTGGTGGAAGCGGGCGAATATCCAGTGAAAGAGGAAGTGTTCACCACTCCGAATACGGTTGATTTCGTGGCTCTCGCCGGTGCCTTTGGATGGAAGGCGAGACGGGTAAAGACGCTCTCGGAACTAACATCCGCTGTGCGTGAGCGGGGGCCGCTTCTTGTGGAAGTGATGATCGATCGAGAGGCCAGCGGCGCTTCGCGACGAGCCGTTTGGAAAACTTTCGCATGAACTTGATGCTGGTCCACGGCTTCGGGGGATGCGCCGGAGATTGGAATCAATTTCTAGAACACTTCGACCCGAATGCGATCACGATCCGGCCCTCACTTCCCGGCCACAGCGGAAAAGACGACGTTTGCGGCCACCGCGCCATTGAAGCCTGGGTGGCCGCGCAGGAAGTTCCGCGCGATACCGTGGTGATGGGATATTCGATGGGCGGGCGGATGGCTGCACTCCTGGCGAAACGCTGCCACCGGGAGGGAAACCCGCTCAAGGGCTTGGTGATGATAAGCGCCGGCTTGGGGTTTTCCAGCGAAGAGGCCCGGAACCAAAGAAGGATCGACGACCAACGCTGGGCCTCGCTTCTCCGGGAACATCCCGACCGCTTTTGGGCGGAGTGGTACTCTCAGGACCTGTTTTCCACATTCCAAGCTGGCGAATTTGCGGGGAAAACAGCTTGGCTCCGCGCCCGTGAGAGCCTTTCGGGGGCGCGCCTGGCGGAGGCGCTGGCAGACTTGAGCCCCGCCGCCCACGAGCCACTGGGGCCAGTTTTGGCCGGCCAAATCGGGGCGCCCCTCCTTTACATCGCAGGAGAAAAAGATAAAAAGTACGCTGCTGCAGCGAGCCAGATCCAAACCCTGGTTCCTGGCGCCACGGTGAAGATAATCCCAGGGGTCGGGCATGTGATCCCCGTGGAGGCACCGGAAGCGCTGGCCCGAACAGTGCGAAATTTCTTAGATTCTTGAGGAGAGGAACGATGGGAAAGAACACCGACAGAAAGATTCTTCCGGCCGACATTCGTTGGGAAAAGGCCGCTGACCTTCAGGACATCAAGTATGAGAAATCCTCGGAAGGAATCGCCAAGATCACGATTAATCGTCCGGAAAGTCGGAACGCATTTCGTCCTCAGACCGTTAATGAGCTTATTCGTTGTTTCAACGACGCCCGTGAAGACGCCAACGTGGGCGTGGTAATTCTCACGGGTGAAGGCCCGGATGCTTTTTGCAGCGGTGGTGACCAGCGTGTGCGTGGAGAAAAAGGCTACGTGGGAACTGATGGGGTTCCGCGTCTCAACATTCTCGACGTTCAAAAGCAAATCCGCAGCATTCCGAAACCCGTTGTGGCGATGGTTGCAGGTTACGCGATTGGCGGAGGCCATGTGCTTCATGTGGTTTGTGATCTGAGCATCGCGGCCGATAATGCGCGGTTTGGCCAAACTGGCCCCCGAGTGGGAAGTTTCGACGGTGGATTCGGAGCCAGCTATCTCGCCTCCTTGGTGGGACAGAAAAAGGCTCGCGAGATTTGGTATCTTTGCCGACAATACGGCGCCGACGAAGCCCTCCGAATGGGCCTCGTGAACACAGTAGTGCCGGTGGAAGACTTGGAGCGCGAAACGGTGCAGTGGTGCCGGGAAATGCTTCAGATGAGTCCGTTGGCACTCCGCTGTTTGAAGAGCGCCTTCAACGCCGATCTCGACGGGCAGTCCGGAATCCAAGAGCTTGCCGGAAATGCTACGCTTCTCTACTACATGAGCGAAGAGGCGCAGGAAGGTAAGAAGGCTTACGTGGAAAAGCGTCGGCCCGACTTCAAGAAATTCCCTCGAGTGCCCTGAGAAATGATCCCCTGGATCGCGGCGGCTCGTCCAAAAACGCTGATGGCGGGAGCGGTGCCGGTGGCCGTGGGTTCCGCGCTTGCGTGGCGGGAGGGGCAGTTTCGTCCATCGGTATTTTGGGCCGCCCTGTTCGGAGCTCTCTTTATTCAAATCGGCACCAACTATGTGAACGATGCTTCAGATTTTCTGCGGGGCGCCGACAATGAAGAACGCCTGGGCCCCAAGCGGATGGCTCAGTCGGGGCTGCTTACGCCGAAGGCGCTTTTCATGGGCGCGGCGGTATTTTTTTTGATGGCATCGGTGTGCGGAGCACACCTGATTCAGATGGCCGGATGGCCGATGCTTTGGATTGGTGTGGCTTCGATCTTGTTCGCCGTTGCTTACACGGCCGGCCCGTTTCCTCTCGCCTATCTAGGCCTCGGCGATCTCTTTGTGTTGATTTTTTTCGGCTGGGTGGCGGTTCTCGGAACCGTATTCGCGCACATGGGAGTGGTGTCGCAGACGGCGATTGTGGTGGCCACGATTGTGGGGCTTCAGGCGGCGGCGCTTATCGCGGTGAATAACATTCGCGACATCCCCACCGACATGAAGGCCGGCAAACGCACTCTTGCGGTGAAAATGGGAGCGGGAGTTTCGAGGATTTATTTTTCGGCCATTACCCTTGTGCCGTTTGCGGTCACGCCTTTGTTGGTGAGAGATTTCGGCTGGTGGACTTTGGCGATCCTCGTCGCGCTGCCCTTTGCGGTGGAAAATATTTTTAGATTGAAGGATGCGCGCACCGGCGACGATTTCAATCAGCTGCTCGGCGCCGCTGCCAGGGTGCAGGTGATTTACTCAATTGGCTTGATCGTGGGAATGGTGTTGGACTGATATGGCCGAGCTGTTGAAATGGGCGAGGTACTCTTTGCCGATGAAATTTTCCACGGGCGCCGGAGAGCTTCAGCGCAGAGAAGGAATTATTCTGGAGTGGAGGCTTCCTGACGGCGCTCCCTCATGGACGGAAGCGTCACCGCTTTCTGGTTGGTCAAGAGAAACGCTGGAAGACTGCGAGCGATTTCTACTTGGCGGAAGTAAGAGCTGGCACTCAGCCCCATCGGCACTGCGCTTCGCTCACGAAGCCGCTCCGTTTGGGCGAGCGGGAGCTGAATCGCTTCCCCATCCCGTGAAGTCTCAGGCCGTGATCCCTGCCGACCAGTCGATGCAGCTTCGTCTGGAAAATTCGGCACGATTCGCAACGTTAAAGTTGAAGGTGGGGCCGGGAAATTTAGCCTCTGTGGTGGGGCACGTGAAAGCGCTTCGGAACTCGAAGAAGATACGGCTCGACGCTAACGGAACTGTGCCGTTGAGTGTTTGGAAAGAGCTGCCGAAAGATTTTTTTACAGCCCTCGATTACATAGAAGATCCTTGCCCTAAAGCGGAAGCAGAAGAGGCGATTGCTTGGTTCAAAGAGGCGAAGGTGAGCCTGGCGCTCGACGCGAAGAGCCCGGAGGAAGCGCGCCGCTTTTGGAAGTCGGGAGGCATGGTGGTGGTGGCCAAGCCCATGGTTTGGGGTGGGCTCCAGGAAGTTGAAATGGCCCTAACTGCCGCCGCTGCCGCTCGGGGGCGTCTCGTGGTCGGGTCTGCGCTTGAAACGAGTGTAGGACGAACCATTTTGGTGAGATGGCTTTCCGGGTTGGGATGGACGGAGACGATGGGGCTTTCCACCGGGTTCGTTTTTGGCGGCGACTCCTTGCCAGACTTTCCCGTCTATTCCGGGGAGTTGGGTTTTCATCCGGGAGCCGAACCTTGGTGGGGGTCGTTGCGGTGGCAATGAAGTGGCCGGCCATTCAAACGGAAGATCGCCAGTGTTCTTCGGAAGACGTTGCGCGCCTTGTGGCTGCAGCCACCAAGTTTTTCCCCGCAAAGTCAGCCACGGTAACCGTGCCGGTGGCACGGAGTTTTGAGGATGTAATATTTCTATATGCGGCTCTTGCCATGGGTCACACCGTGGTTCCAATTCCTCGCGAAGCCACCCCAGCCGAAAGAGAAAAATTTCGAAGTGTCGGTGAGGCGCTCGTGCGTCCGGAGCCGATCTCACCCGCATCTTCGGGAATGGTCGCTGATTTCCCGGGGCCTTCGTGTGTGCTCTTCACGTCGGGAACCACAGGAGAACCAAAACCTGTCACGCTAAGTGGAAAACAATGGAGAAGTTCATGTGCGGCCTTTGGCGCTTATCACCAAGTGGTCGCGGGGGATGCGTGGCTATTGTCCCTCCCCCTCTATCACGTGGGCGGATTTTCGATTCTGATGCGCTCCGTTCTTCTCGGTTTAAACCTGGCGATTCCTTCGGCTGTGAAAGCTGGCGATCTGCGCAGGTGGATGGAGAGCGGTTCTGTGCAGGGGGCCTCGGTGGTGCCCACGATGCTCAAAAGAATGCTCGACATGGGCACCATGCATCCGCGAGGCATGAAGAAGATCTTGGTGGGAGGGGCGGCGCCCTCACCTCTCCTCATGGAGCGCGCGAGGCGCGAAAGTTTGCCCGTGGAGATCGCGTGGGGGGCTACGGAAACCTGCGCCCAGGTTGTGGGAGAGCGAGTTTTTCCCGGAGTCCGTGTGCGTATCGCCGACGATGGCGAAATCCTTGTGTCTGGGGAAATGGTTGTGGGGGGCGAATGGCGAAGCGGTGATTTGGGCTCCTTTGATTCAGACGGAAAGCTTCTCGTGGCGGGAAGGAAGAAAGACCTAATTAACACCGGTGGTGTGAAGGTGATGCCACAAGAGGTGGAGTCGGTTTTGCTGGAGATCCCCGGCGTGGACGAGGCTGCCGTGTGGGGCGTGCCAGACGACGAATGGGGCGAACGTGTAGTGGCTGCGGTGGCCCCTGCTTTGATCGGCGAGAGTCAGATTCGCGTTCACCTGGCGGCGCGGCTGTCGCCTCAAAAGCACCCGAAGTCGATTTTTTTGCTGCCAGAATTTCCCGCGGGACATTCCGGCAAGACGGACCGGGCCGCGCTTGTTCGAATCTGCAGTAGGCCGTAAAATTTCCAGGTGACCCCTGGTAAAAATATTCGAACCTTGGTTTCGCTGCTCTTGGCCGCTCACCTTTTCGCCGTGGTGGTGGGCCCGAACAGCCGTTCCTATCTCTTTTCGTCGGCGCAGTTTTTGCTCCATCCCTGGCTGGCGGGGCTGAACCTCGCCCACTCGTGGGGGTTTTTTGCTCCTGAGCCGATTTCTCCTCCTATATATATAGACTGGGTTTCGGAGAGAAGGGGCGCCGTGAGCGAGAGTGGCCGCTTTCCCGACGAGAAGAATCCGTTCTTCTTTCGTGATCGCCATAACAGGCGAATGAGCATGAGCAAGTTCATCATGAGCAAGCCCGACAACATCCAAAACATGTTCATGAATTGGCAGTGCAAAAAGGACCCATCCCTTGTGTCGATGAAAGTGTGGCGAGTTACGGGAATTCAGCCCACCCTAGACATGGTCCGATCCGGCGAAAAGAAAATGACCGATGTGGTGGATTACAAGATCGACGTGATGGGTTCGTTCTACTGTCCGGAGGTGAATCCGTGAAGTGGTTTCTGGACAGATGGAACTGGTTTTGGTTCGACTCTAGGTCCAATGACCATCTCGAAAACCTCGGAGTGTTCCGTGTGGTGTTCGGCGCCACTATGTTTTTCTTTTTCTCCTCACGGCACTTAGACGTCTCGTTTTTCTACGGTGAGTCCGGCGTGATGCCGTCGGCCTATCTGAGTCAAATCGAACTGATGAAGTATCACTACTCTATCTTTACTTGGCTCACCTCGGATCGGGCGCTTTTAATTGGGCATTGGTTGCTTTTGATTTTGACGGCGATGTTCACTCTTGGGGTTTTCTATCGTCCCGTGGCGATTCTCGTTTGGCTGCTCAACATGATGTTTCTGAATCGAAATCCGAGCGCCATGTTCGGTGTCGATATGATTTCTTCTTACTACTTCCTCTATATGGCTTTCGCCGACGGCGCCGCCCGGTGGTCCGTGGGCTCAAGAGTTTTCAAACCCAAGGCCGAGCATGGTTGGGTGAGCCATATTTTCCTGCGCCTCATGCAGGTTCAGCTCTGTGTGATCTACGCCTATGCGGGCCTTGAGAAATTAAAGGGCGTAAGGTGGTGGGACGGGTCGGCGATTTGGGACGTAATGAGCATGGGTAACATGCAGCGGTGGGACTTTAGTGTAGTCGCTCACGTGCCATTTCTCCTGGCTCTGATGACCTATACGGTTCTCTTTTGGGAAATATATTTCTGGGTCCTTGTTTGGAATCCTCGTCTGCGACCGTGGGTGCTTGGTTATGGCGTGGCGATGCACATCGGAATCGGGCTGTTTATGAATCTGCCCGCGTTTGCCGCCATGATGATGGCTTTCTATCTGCTGTTCCTGGATCGAGAGGAGCTTAACCGCGTGCTTCGGCCAGTGTTCGGCATGGCAGCACGCCTGGGCCTTACACCCACTCGTAGTTAAAACTAACGCTGATGCGTTGGCCCTTTCCGCCTTGAAGCGGAACTTCGTGAGGCAGCCAGCTTTCAAAAAGAACCAGATTCCCCGGTGCAGGAGAGTAAGAGGCGAAGAGCTGGCTGTCTTTTTTGGCCGCAGCTTTCTTCGGCGGCGCCGCCATCATTCGGCCCAGGCGCGGATCTTCAAATTTAATCGAGGCCGAGCCCGGCGGAATCTGCACATAGTAGGTGCCGCTGATTACGGAAAGCGGATGAATGTGCAGTCCGTGGTGCGTGTTGGGCGACATCACGTTGATCCAACAGGTCGACATCTGCAGCTTGCCCTCACCCAGATCCAGATCCAGCGCCTTCGCGTAGCGGGCAACATGTTTGTCGATCATCGCCTCCAGGCGCTCAAAGGTGGTGGAGCGCTTCTGCAGAGAGTTCACGGAAGCATAGGAGGTGAATCCGTTCAGGTAGTGCTTCTTCGACCAAGCAATGCCCGCGCGATCGAGCTCCGCGATCTCAAGCGCCTCCTTGGTGATCTGTCGGTTTAGTGTGCGCTCTCGCGCCTTAGACGACTGAAGGCGACTCATCCAAATTTTGGTCGGAAAATGCTGACGGGTAGACATGGGAACATTCTAGAGACGGAACGCAGCGCCACACAAGGGGGCGGCCAGCAACAAATGGCGGATAGTTGGGGGGTCTGCCCCCCGATTTTTCCTCCAAGTTGAAAGTAACACTTTCCCATCAATGT
>CAZKBU010000014.1:0-29075 GCA_964551325.1 uncultured Bdellovibrionales bacterium | reverse complement strand
GCTATTGGAAACTAAGATTGTGCGGCCGATAGTGTGATTTTGGGCCCTGATTGATTGGGGTCACTATCGGCCGTTCGATGACGTGGATTGTTCCGACCATGCGGGTGTCTCGATGCCGGTTCGCGCGGGCGGTTTCTTTAGCTGGCCGCCCGGATCGGGCGCCTAGAAAGAGGGTCCCGCCTCTCGTAGAGAAGTTTCCAATCGTCATGTAGTTGCACGTGTGTGGCCGGGGTCCAGCCGGAGAAAAACTCCTTGAAGGTCTCGATTCGATCCGTCACCTCCACCTCCATCCCTGGCGACCTCTTCGAGCACTCCGGATCGGAGCGATGCGTGCCCCAGAACTTCGGCCTCATGTAGTTGCGATGGATCATGTAGAGTAGAAAACTTTCCTGCATCGCTACGGTGTTTTTTGAGAACGCGATCGTCTCGCGCTTGAAGGCCGCCAGGTTGTGCCGCGCCTGCAGATCGATATTGTTCACGGCAAAGAGCGGGTTCACGAAGTTGCGTGCGATCTTCGAGCTCACCTTCACGTGATGGATCCTCCCTTTTGGCAGGTCCCAGGCCACCGCCCGGGCATATTGGTAATGCCGGTCGCTAAAGAGGTGAAGCTCCGGAGTTTTCTCTATGAGACGAGAGAGAATCTTCCGCGTCGCAACCCGGATCGCGTCCCTCGGGTAGGGGCCAAACTTCTCATCGAGCGCGTCTCTTCTACGGCGTTGCCGGGGGCTCATCCTGCCCTTCCGGTTGAGGGGGCAGAGGTTGAAGTCGTAGGTGAAGAGAGAGTTTTTTCCGACGGCGTGGTTAAGATTGTTGGGATCATACTGACTGAAGGAGAAATTCTCTAAGCCGTCGTAGACGATCGGCTCTCGGATCGGGAGACGCTCCGTGCGAAGGGCGTGTTTCAGGAGACCCCAGCGTGCCATGCGAACAAGTCTGAGGCGTACGAGTTTTTCCGAGTGGCCGATCATGCGCCCGATCTCCCGCTTCGAAACTCCGACGACGTGGAGTTTGAAAATCTCCTCATCCATTCCCCAGACTTTGTTTTGATAGTGCAGCGTGAATCGGGACTGGGAAAACGTGTGGCGACACGTCGGGCAACGAAATCGCACGGATAGATAGGGAAACCGCTTCAGCGTCTTAAAGCCATGAACGCGGAAGACGGCCTTGTGCCCGGGTGGGTGCAAACGACACTTTGGATGGGGGCAAAACGGGGGCTGAAAGGCCCGTTCCCGGCGCAATTGCCTTCGAATGGAGGTTTCATGGGACATGGGCCAGGGAGAAGCAAGGATTGGGCTCAGCTCGGGCCGCCTAAGCGCCTGCTTTTAAGGAACTGTCCCTGACCTGTGGCCGAAGTTCGGACTCGCCATGTGCGATCCCTAAATCACACCTTCGGCCGCACAATCCGGTTCTAAACCGGAGCGATCAGATAGCCCTTGCCGTAAACAGACTTAATCTTCAGTGACGCCCCTTTAATTTTTCGGCGTATTTTCACCATGTGAGCGTCCACGTTTCGTGGGCAAATTCCTCTGGTGCTGCAGAATTCCACCCTTGAAATAGGGCGGCCGCTGCTTTCCAAGAGCTTCACTAGTAACTGAAACTCTGTGGGTGAAAAGTAAACTGCCTTGCCATTCATTTTCGCGGTCTCTGAGCGGAGGTCCAGTTCCAGACCGCCCAGTTTCAGTACGGGGCCGGCCGACTCCGCGGTGCGGGCTCGAATTCGCGCGCGAAGAACCGGGAGTTGGAATGGCTTGCTCAGGAAATCGTTGGCTCCTGCGTGAAAGGCTTCCACTTCCATGGATGGGGAGCTGTGGCCCGAGATCATGATCACGGGGATTTTTCTTGTGTCGGGAGAACCACGAAGGACGCGGCAAATCTCATGTCCCGACTCGGAGGCCAGCATCACGTCGAGAAGAATGATCTCGGGACGGCATTCTTTCAACGCCTGGAATGCTTCCTCTGCGTTTCGTGCCACGTCTACCTGGAAGTCGGAATCCAGGGCATCCGCCGTGACTTCCAGGAAGGCTTCGTTATCGTCGACCAGGAGAATTCTTGGGCGAGCCGGATTTGTTGTGGCTAAAATCATTCACTTTATTCAAGCAACAGTCTTATCCGGCGTCAACTGGCATCGGGTTTGGGAGGGGGGCGGAGCCGTCTACCTGCTGCCGGTTAGGTCGGGAGCCAAGGGAAGTGTAAATGTACAGTATTTCAGAGCGAGCGCCGATAGGAGGTCATGACCCGGTCTGACTATCGAGTTTTGGATCGAGAGCTTCGGTCAATGATCCCCCGGTTAAAGTCGGTTTTCCCTGGCTTTATGTTGGGGTTGTTGGCCATTCATGCCGCACTTCCTCCGGGTCTCGTCTATTGGGGCAATCCACTCATCTTCATGAGTCTTGTATTCATAGGGTTCGGCGCGGTTGGCGTGACCTGGTTGTTGAAAGTCTACGCTGGAGGATTCCTAAAGGCAGAACCGGGCCAGACTAGTTTAGAGGAGATGAGTCGAATTCTCCTGGGCATCGCGTTTTTCTCCGTATCTTGCAGCTTAGGATGGACCGTGCTCTTCATGGCCACATTGAGCTTAGCCGGACCGGAAGGACATTCCTTAAGGCTCACAACCTATATGGTGTTATCCGGTGTCGGCGTTGTGGCCGGCCCCATCATGGGAATTCGGCTTTGGTTGCTTCTGGCGTATCTAGCTCCCGTAATGCTTGTGGCGCCTCTTTGGGATCTTTGGGTAGTGGGCGGTGAATCCGGTTGGTTAGCATACCTGAATTTTGCTTATGTTGGATATCTGGTGATCGTCTCTCGGCGTGCCCATCATTTCACCTCCGGCGAATCGGTGGCATTTCTCGATGCACGAGAGCGAGCTGGCTATTATCGGAGCGTGATCGAATCGGTTCCAGGAATCGTGACGATTCTTGGCGGAGATCTCCGTTATCAAATGGTGAACGAGCATTTGTCGAAGTTTTTCGGAATAAATGAGTCCGAAGTGGTGGGCCAGCCCGTGGGGTTCCTCGGGGAGGACGACTTTACGGACCTCGTCCACAGGTTCTCTCAGGCCGGATCTGAGCAAACCCAGGGACGATGTCGTTTGAAAGGCATCAAAGAAGATCGGTGGTTCCTGGTGAGCCTAACTCGAATGGCTTGCGGGAAAATTTTGGCGGTGTCGCTCGATATTCAGGACCAGGTGAATGCCGAAAGGCGTGAGCTTGATCAACGGGCTAAATCGGAGATGTCGGCTCGACTGGTAGCTGTGGGTGAGATGGCGGCGGGCGTGGCCCACGAAATCAACAATCCGTTAGCGATCATACTGAGCAACTCGGAGCATGTAGCCTTTGGCCGTCCGAAAGACGAGGATCTCCAGCGGCGGATGGGAAAGATCAAGGAAATGGTCCTGCGGATCGCGCGAATTGGAAAATGCATGACCGCCCTTGCTCGCGACGATCATTCCGAACAGCCCACCCAGGTAAAAGTGGCGGAGTTGTTCGATGAGGTTTCCGCCGTGTTCGACGAGCGCATGAGGGTGGAGGGGGTCGTATTTCTAAGAGTCTCCGACCCAATCCATCTCGTGATGGGGCGACGGGCATTGCTCAGCCGGATGCTTCTCAATCTTCTCGGGAATGCGCTTGATGCGGTGCGCGGTCGAGAGGGGGCTGAAGTCCAGTTGAGGAGCCGAATCGAGGGCGGAAACGTGGTGATTGAGGTTCTCGACAACGGACCAGGAGTGCCCGCCCAACTGCGCGACAAGATTATGGTACCATTTTTCACCACTAAACCGCCGGGAAGAGGTACTGGGTTGGGGCTCGCCATCTCCCAAAAGATCGCTCAGGACCATGGCGGCTCACTCTCTTTGTCTCACCGAACCGATCGCACTACCTTTGTGGTGGAATTGCCCGAATGTTCATCGAGCTTGGCAGTTTCTAGTCTCCAGACATAGAATCTCCGGATGAAGAAAATTCTCCTCGTCCTTTCGCTTATGGCGCCACTAGCGGCGTTTTCTCAACCTCAAATCCACGGCTTCGGCACTGCGGGTGCGGTGATCAGCACCGCTGGCTCTTCGGCGTTCGACTACGGGCTATACAACATCGATCGACGGTTGAATTTTCGATCGCCCACTCGGGTGGGAATGAACCTCTCGGATTCTCTCGATGAACGATTCAGCTATAACTTTCAGGTGATCGCCAAGGGAAACGACACCGTAAGGCCGCACGCTGTAAATGTGGAGTGGGCGCAGCTCAATTGGGAGCCTTCTTCGTGGGCGCGGATTTCCTTCGGGCGGCAGAAACTTCCGCTCTGGCTGTTCTCTGATCGCATCGAGGTGGGCTACAGCTACCATTGGGTGGCGCCTCCGGCCGAGCTCTATCAGCTTTCGAGCGGGGTAAATTCCGTAGATGGCGTAGCGATAGGGATGGATTTGGGCTTGGGTCGTGGATGGTACGTTCGCCCAAAGGTTTTGGCGGGGAACGCGTCGATCCCGTCGCAGAAGGTTAGCGTCTCCGGAAACAACGGCACTCTGGACTCTTTCGATGTGCGAAACATGCGCCTTTTCAATTTGGAAGTTGGGTTCGACGCCCCTAGTGACCAAGCTTTTTTTCAAGAAGCGATGGTCCGAGGGGTTTTGACCGAGGCAAAAATCGGCCAAGCAAACATTACGATCCCGGTGGCGGTGGCGGCGCTCGGTGGGCTTTATGCCAATAGCGTGACCGTAATTCCTGCCAGTCGGGTCTCGTTTCATAACCTGGGATTCAAGGTCGGTTTGGTGACGAATACAGAATTGTTCGGTGAGGTGGCGTCCATTCATCACGAAAACGCTACGATCGGGCGCAATCGCGCAGCCTACCTTTCTGCTCTTCAGTGGATCGGTGATCGAAAGCTGGGGGTTCATGCGACGCGTTCCCGCACCCTGGAGCGAAATGGATCCTTGTTCAATAAAGCTTCCGTGACCACTCTCGGTTTGGTGGTTCCTGTGGCCAGGGGAGTGGTGGCTAAGGCCGACCGAGGCGATGTGAGAATGACTACCGCAACTGGCGCGTACGACTCTTTTGAATATTACCGAGCTGCGGTGGAGTTCATTTTCTGATGAAGGCGATTTACCTAACTCTGGTTTTCACTCTGGGATTGCCTTCGGCCCACGCGGCAAACTGGTATTTGGTGGCCAAACGAGAGGTATCCGGGGCCGTAAAGACCTCGAGCCTTCAGCAAGCCCTCAAGGGCCGCTGGGATGGAGCGGGCCGCCCAGCCTTCGCCGTCCACCGGGTGGATTCCAAGCAGGGGGCCGACGAGTTTCGGTCCATTACGGGGCAATCCATCGATCGTTACGTGGACGATTGGAATATTCGTCTTTTTGCGGGACGTGATGTGCCGCCTCGGTTTTTCTCCAGCATTCAGGATTCTTTGGATTTCGTGTCCGGCACCAAGGGTGGAGTGGTGCTCATTTGGGCCGACCCCGAGCGCCAGCAAACGCTCGACTGGACTCCCTTACGTGATCTGAAGCGAGACTGATATGGTGTGGTCCCGGGTGAAGAGAATGGGGGGCGAAGGACGACTCTTCACCGCTTACCTGGTCACGTCCGTGGTATTTTCTTTTTTCCTTGTGGCCGCTTCCGCGTTGTCTATCCAGAAAATGCACAAGGCTGTGGAAACCTTTTCGAATCGCTCGATTCCGGTGATCGAAGATTCCGCCGTGCTGGTGCGACTGTCGGAGTCCCTTTCGGAGCGCGCGATGAGTGCCGCTCGCGAGCCGCGCGCGGAGGAGAGAAACCGACTGAAGTCGGAATACGTGAGTTTCAAAGGGCACTTTCTCTACATTGAGGAGAGACTAAAAACACGTCTTCAAGAGGTGGGATTATCATTTCCGTCCCGTGAGGCGCTCTTTTTTGCGGAGCGCGATCAATTAATTGGTGCGAGAAGCGCCTCCGCCAACATCACCGCTGCTCAAGATTCTTTTATCGAAGGGGTCACCACGATGCTCCAGAAGCATCGTGAGTGGCGCGAGCGGCTCGAAGACGAAGCGAAGCGGAGCCTGTTCCTTTCATTTTTGAGTATGGGTCTGGGGCTCCTGTTCCTGGTGGCAGCATCGGCGTATTTCTTTCGCAGGCTCCAGGCGGTGCTTCGGCATAACGATGAGATGCAGGCGGAACTGGAAGAAGAGCGCCGGGTAGCGTTCCATGCTTCTCGGATGGCTTCTCTGGGCGCAGTGGCCGGGGGGATCGCCCACGAAATCAATAATCCATTGATGGTGATCCAGGGGCATGCGGACTTGATGGTGGATTTAGCGTCGAAGAATCCAGAATCTCTCAAAGAGAAACTTGAGCCGATCAGAGGAAAAATTGCCAAGAACATGGATCGAATCCGCCAGATCGTGGATGGACTCAAGGTGTTTACTCATGGCGGAGCGGTGGGAGAAACTGTTCAGAGGTTCGACGCGCGCGAGGCGGTGGACGAGAGTATCGCGCTCACAACCTCTGCCTGGTCGAAGCGGGAAGTGAAGATTCGTTGGACGCCTCCTCCCAAGGGAACCATTTTTGCGATGGGAATCAAAGTGCAAGTGGAGCAGGTTCTCGTTAACTTGATCGGAAATGCTGCCCATGCGGTGGCCCTGCTTCCCGACCGATGGATTGAGATTCAGCTGACCAGAGTGGATCGGAGCGTAAAGCTCTCTATTTCCGACAGCGGCCGGCTCACGGATCCGGATGTGATCGCTAAGCTGATGACTCCGTTTTTTACCACGAAGAACCCAGGTGAGGGCACGGGGCTCGGATTATCGATGAGTTACAAATTACTCGAGCGCATGGGGGGAAGTCTGCGGTTTTGCGAGGGCGAAGATCACACTCGATTTGAGATCAATTTTCCCGCGACAGATTAGCGAGTTTTAAGCGAGTAGCTCTTGGATCTTCTTTAGAAGTTCATCAAACGAAAATGGTTTCGAAAACACCGCCGCGGCACCACTGAACCCGTGCTCTGCATCGTCGGTGAATCCGGTCATGAACACCACGGGGCACTCCACGCTATTGGATTTAATCCATCGTAGCAGGGAGGGGCCGTCGCCGTTGGGCATTCGACCATCGGAAAGCACTAAGTGCGGCTTCAGTCCACCTTGTAGGGCTTTGATGGCATCGTTACCGCTCGGAGCAGTTGTCACTTCGTAGCCGCTCATTTCGAGGCGGGTTTGAAGGATTTCACGGATGTCTTCCTCGTCGTCTACAAGAAGAACCTTCTTGGTTCCTGAAGCGCTCATTTCTTGATTGTAACAATGGGCTGGCGAGAAACGGGACATTTTTTTCGACCAGGTACCGTGTAGGTGGCGCGGGGAATTGTAAAACGATGTTCACAACTCAACTTGCGCGGGGGGAGATTCCGATAAATAGCTAACCGAGTATCGAAGCGTCAAATGTGCGGGAAATCTAAAGTGTTGAAGCGAATTCTTCTTAGCCCTGAATTGCCCTGGATCCTGGCGTTATTGGTTTTCTTTGCGCCGCTGTTTTTTTTCTTGGTGATGGCGTCGCCTTATAAATCAATGGCGCTCGTGATTTCCGTATTTGCCACTTGGATTCTTGCGGTGTTGATCCAGGGTCTGCGGATTTTCCTTTCGGGTGGAGACAGCCAGTGAGCCTTCAATCCTTAGGAATTGGCATCCTTCTATACATGGCCTTCCTCTTCGTAATCGCTCGATGGGGCGATGGCGCTGGTAAGTCGTTGCTGTCCCGCGGCTGGACCTACGGGATTTCGCTCGCGGTGTATTGCACCTCATGGACGTTCTATGGGTCAGTCGGTCGAGCCGGAACCGGCGGTTTGATTTTTACGGCCATCTACCTCGGGCCGTTGATCACCGCGTTTTTCTATCCGAGTTTCCTGGGGCGATTGACTCGTCTCAAGGCCCACTACTCGATCACATCCCTCGCCGACTTGATAGCGGTTCGCTACGGGAAGTCTCTCTCGCTTGGAGCCTTCGCCACTTTTGCAACTGTGGTGGGAATCGTACCCTACATTTCTCTTCAGCTAAAAGCGATCCAAGACACCATCTCGATTGTGGTTCCGAGCGATCAACTGGGCAATCAGGCCATTTCCTCCGGATTGTTTGTTCCGATTTTGATTTTTTTCTTCACGGTTCTTTTCGGTCTGAGAAAGGTGAACCCCCTCGAGCGCCATCCGGGGATGATCCTTGCCCTGGTGGCGGAGTGCGTATTCAAGTTGGTGGCGATCTTATTGGTGGGAGGGTTGGCGATTTGGATGTTGGCCTCCGATTCGCGGCATCTTCCGTCCCTTTGGGAGCGGTATGTGACGGCGAAGCCATTCCTCGGCTCGTTCACTGGGGCCGACGCGAGTCTTTGGGTTTGCTATATTATTTTGGCCGGGTCTGCGGTGATGTTTCTGCCTCGGCAGTTTCAGGTATCCGTGGTGGAAAACGAGAGCCCTGCTCAGATTCGCACCGCCTCCTGGATTTTCCCACTCTATCTCTTCCTCATCAACTTACCGGTTATTCCCATCGCATTTGCCGGGGCGATAATTCTCGGAGCCGCGGCCAAGCCCGACTACTTCGTACTCCTCCTGCCGCAGAATGAGGAGTCCCATTGGCTTACGCTCGTGGCATGGCTCGGCGGCTTCGCCTCTGCCACCGGAATGGTGATGATCGAGGCAATGGCCGTTGCAACGATGGTGAGCAATAACGTGATTCTCCCGATGGTGCGGAAGCGCAATATTGGTAGCAATTTTCAAAAGACGATTCTCATTTCACGATGGGCGGCAGCTGGAGGATTGATCCTGGCAGCGTGGGCCTATGGCGGCGCCATGGGCAACCGCTACGGGTTGGTCTCAATCGGAATGATATCTTTCGCGGCTACCTTCCAGTTTGTTCCCGTGGTTTTGGGAGGGATGTTTTGGACTAGAGGAACCCGCCTGGGCGCCTGGCTCGGTCTTTCATCTGGATTTTTCATCTGGACTTACGCGCTCTTTATTCCGGCGATCATCAAATCGTTTTGGCCTGATCACTGGTTTCTTACGGAGGGAATCGCCGGTCTGTCTTGGACAAGGCCTGCGTCTCTGCTTGGACTGGAAGGATACGATCCATTTGTCTCGGCTTGCGCAATCGCCCTCCTGGTGAATGTCGGTGCCTATGTCCTTGGCTCGCTGATGAGCGTTCCGAGTAAGGCTACTCAAGCGGATGTGGATGAATTCATGCGCGCAAGTGTGGAGGGAGGAGCCGCAGACTCTGAGCTTTTGGGCGACAGTCATGCGGAGGCCACAGTGCCGGTTTTCGAGAAGAAAAACTTGGTACGAAAAATTCTTGCCCGTTACATGGACGAGGACTCCGCACGCCGTCGAGCCGACGAATTCTTTGAAAAACTCGGCATTCGTGGCGAGCGGATGACGGTATTTCACCTTTCCGAAATCCATGCGCAAACGGAGCGACTTTTGGCCGCCAGTTTGGGTGCTGCCAATGCTCACGCGATTCTTGAAAGAGAAGAAATTTTTACGGCTGAGGAGCGCGCGCAGCTGTCCTCCCATTACGCCGATCTGATCTCCCAAATGAAAATTTCGCCCCGCGATCTTCTCCGGAAAATCGACTTCCACAAAGAGCGAGAGGGCCTACTGAAGCAGCAAGCAGCCAGCCTTGAGAAACAGGTGGAGGAAAAGAGCGCAATGTTGCTCGAAAGCAGCAAATTCGTGGCGCTCGGACAAATGGCGGGAGGCGTGGCCCACGAAATCAACAGCCCGTTGTTGATCATCAGCCTTTCCAATGAGCAGATTTCCGATATGGCATCGAAAGAGGCGGAGATTCCTAAGGAGAAGTTAAAAACGCTTACGGCCCGAATTGATCAGACCGTGCAACGTATCTCCCGAATTGTGCAGGGTTTGAAGTCATTTGCTCGCCAGGATAAGGACGATCCGTCGTCGCGAAAACTCGTATCGGTAGAAGAAATGGTGAACGATGCACTCAGCCTATGCCAGGAACGGTTCAAGAATCATGGGGTAAAGCTGGAGGTCGTTCACCAGGATAAGTCATTGAAAGTGCCCTGCAACGATGTACAGATGGTGCAGGTGATCTTAAACCTCCTCAATAATGCATTCGATGCCACGGATAAGCTCCCCGATCGATGGGTGAGGCTGGAAACTGACACAAACAACGGAGTCAGAATCCGTGTTACAGACAGCGGCAGTGGAATTCCTCCTGAGGTAGCAGCGAAACTATTTGCTCCCTTTTTCACCACGAAGGAAGTGGGCAAAGGCACGGGCCTAGGTCTCAGTATTTCCAAGGGGATTGTGGAAAGTCACCGAGGGAAGATCGTGGTGGATGCCAATCATCCCAATACGTCGTTTCTGATCACTCTTCCTCGGGAAGCTGCCTAAATTTTTCGGAGTCGGCCACCGATAAGAGTCCTGTATGGCGCAGAATCGAAAGTTCGTGTTGTTGGTGGAAGACGAGCCCGATATTCGGGAGCTCGTAAAAGAAGTAATCCTATCCGTTGATCCCTATGCGATGGTGGTAGAGGCTCCCGACGGTGCCGAAGGAATCCTCAAAGGTGCTCGGCAGAAATTCAATCTCGTGATCACCGACATGAAAATGCCCAAAAAAGACGGCACCTTCGTTTTGGAAACGTTGGTCAACGCGCTTCCCGACTACCGACCCGACAGTATCCTGGTCTTGTCGGGTCATTCCAAGGAATCGGAGATTTGCGAACGGTATCCGAAGTTCAATGTGCAGTTTTTAGGAAAACCCTGCTCCACTCAGGTGCTCACGGCAATGGTTAAAAAATGCCTTGATGGCGAGTGTTCGCTAATGGGGGGGGCGGCGCGCGCTCCAGAATCGAGTAGCACGAAGGTTCCGGCTCAGGTGCTCAGTGAGGTGCTGGAGAGTGTTCTGGGTGTTTTAAAAGAGAAATATGCGCTCGCGGCCACCAGGCAGGAGCTGTTTATCAAGAAGGATTCGAAAGCCTTTGGCGAGTGTTCTTCGGTGACTTCACTTAAGGGGTCGTCGTTTGACGGCACCCTCGGAATTTCTTATTCAAAAGAGTGCTTGGCTTACCTGTCTGGGGCGTTGAAAACCGATCCGTCCCAAGCGGCGAAGGAGCTTGCTGGAGCGATTGTGTTGAATGCGGCCAAGCGCTTGCACGCGGCTGGCATTGATTTAGATGCGTCGGCTGTGGGAGCGGTTACCGTTGGGTCGGGGCATCAGATTAAACACGCGTCGGGCGTGACCTGCATCGCCATTCGCTTCAAATCAGATCACGGTCCATTTGAGGTGGAGGTTTCAGTTCTACCGGCCGCTTCCGCGGCACGGTCTGCCTAGAACCCATTTCATAACCCCTCTCTACTGCGCCCGGCCTAACCGTGCGCCAGCTTTGTTCTCCGCGTTCAGGCTTCCGCAACCTAGCTCTGCTAGGCTTTGGTCGCCTTCACTTGTGCGGCCGCGCTGGCGCACATTTAGGCTCGGGCTCACAACGAGCTGGGTTATGAAATGAGTTCTAGGGCTTTTTCTTCGGTGTCGGAATTACGTTCTTTCGGAACGCCTCCACCACCTGGAAAGAGAAACCGTTAAAGATGTTCCGTTCCAGCTCCTTCGAGAGCACAAGGGTAGGATCTTGTTTAAGGCGGGCCATGAGGCGGATGAATTCGTCGGCGATGCCCACCACTTCCGCAATTTTTTGAATCGCGCCGGTTCCGAGCTTCAGCGGAAATCCGTTGCCCGACCGTCTCTCATGATGCTGGGCCACCGCCATCAGCACCACGGAGTCGAGTCCCTTTACTTCACGGAGCATTTCGGCTCCCACGGTGGGGTGCGTGTGATAGAGTTTGAGATCCTCTTCCGTGAACTCGCGTTCGTCTTCCGTCTTTAGCTTTTCGGGCATCTTTTGCAGGCCGATGTCGTGCAGGAGGCATGCAAGGCCCACGGTTTCCACGCTCTTTTGGCGCTCAAAGCCGAGCGGTTCCAAAAGTAGGGATGCCACCATCGTTACTCCCACGGAGTGTTCGTAGGTGGTGAGATCCTTCATGAACCCGAGGAGGAATACGTTTTTCTCGGGACCGATGCGCTTCAGCATCTGCTCCGTGGTCACCGCAAAGCCTTTTACAGCGAGAAGATTTTCTTCCGATACGCCTTGCTCAGAAAGAAACTTAGCGGCCTCTTCTCCAAAATTCGCCACCTGGCGCGCCACCACCACATTCGGCACATTGGGCTTCTCCAGCAGAGTCTGAGATAGCTGATCGCAGTAGCCGATGTAGTTTCTCTGCATTTCCTTCAGGATGTAGAAATTCGTCACGCCTTTTTGCAGGTAGTTCATCACCCGATCTTGGGAAAAAGCGTCGCCGGCCTGGAGCACCTTCACATAGCGGTCTTCCTTCAGCCTCACGAACACGTCGAAGAGGCAGCGCGTGCCCGATAGAAAGTCGGCGGCGCGGATGGAGTGAAAGTCGGCGTCCTTGAAAACTTGGCTTTCCTCACCGACTTTTTCTCGCGAAAGCTCTTTCGTGGCGGCAACCGCTGCTTCCGGATCGAACACCATTTTCTTCAAAATAGCGGTAATGGTTTCCCGCGCCTTCTCTAGGGGAATCGCTTTTCTCACTCCCACTTTTTCTAACTGTGCCTCTGTGGCTTGCAGCGGGCGCGAATGAATCACAAAGATGGGGGCCACCGGAGTGGCTTCAAAAACTTTCCGGATAAGTTTCAAGCCTTGCTGGTGAGAGAGTTCGGGGTTGATACACACAGCCTGAATGCGGGAGCCATCCGTCTGTAACTTCTGAATGGCCACATCCTCCGATTCGATACGGAGGATCTCGATCGGCGCGGCACCAAGATCTTGGGTAATTTCCCCCCAAAGCGATGCGTTGTTGTCGAGGGCTAGAACTCTGGTTTTCCGGATCTGAAGATTCACCGTCGCCGGCTCCAATAGGGGGAATTATCAGATTATCCAATGATTCTATCCCGAACCCAAGGGATTCAAATCCGTGTAGAATTTCAGGCCTTCTGGTTGCCTGATGCCAGCACTCTCTGGAGGGCCTGAATGAAGTCGGGGTCGAGCCGTCCAGCAAATCGGTTTTGGAGCTGACCAAAAGCAGCTAACGGGGCGCTTCCTTCGCTGTTCGGATTCTTGATCATAATGTTGCAGAATTCGTTGGCCACGGAAACAAGACGTGCGAGGGGGATAATCTTGTTTTTTGTGAGGTGGGCGGGAAAGCCGGTGCCGTCGCAATACTCATGGTGCTGGGCGGCCACCTGGGCCACTTCTTCCCCTACGCCGGGGAAGTTGTAGAGAAGGTCTGACCCCCGGGTGGAGTGAGATTCGTAGATTTGAATTTCTTCGGCCGTGTACATCATTCGCGGCTTATCTTGAAGTTCGGCGGGAAGCTCTTTACGTCCGATGTCGTGCATGAGTCCGGCGATCGAAACCGTAATTTCCGTTTTCATCGATTTCCAATTCATCTCTTTGGCGATCATGGCGGAGAAGAGACTCACGCCCACGCTGTGGGCAAACAGCCAGTTGGAGGATTTTTGGAGAGATTCGAAGAGCTCGAGAATCGAGGGCTTTGCCGCTACCACATCCACAGCGAGCTTCACCACGCCTTGCGCCGCCTCAAAAGTTTCTCTGTTCAATTCGTGAGAGTAGATGGATTCCAGCGCCACGGAAACCGCGTTGGCCATGAACTTCACCTTTTTCTCTTGGGGCAGGGTGGGGCTCGCGTGCACGGCGCTGGCGAGTGTTACGTTGAATCCCACGTAGTTCGAGAAGTCGGGTTTTTCCAGATAGAGATGATGGATTCCTTTTTTTCGGAATTGGTCGACCCGCGACACGTCGAGCCGCTCACCGCCGTGAGCCAACTTCACGAACTTGTCCTGGGAGAGGCGAATATAGACGGAAAATCTCATGGCCGAGCCGCTCACGAAGTTCTCGATCGGGATCGCCACGAAGTCGGCATCTACAAGAGTCTTTTCAGGAACCGGCGCTTCTTCTTTCACCACTTTCGGCCGGGTCGCCAGTACCTGATCGATTTCCTGTTTGAGCGTGGCGAGCTTGAACGGCTTCATGAGGAACGAGGCTGCACCGATCTCGAGGGCCTCCTTCTTTTCTCCGAAGTCGGCAAAGCCGGTCATGAGAATCACGGGAATTCCGGGATAGGTCTTGCGCACAAAGTGTAGCAGTTCCACTCCTCCCATGGAGTGCATCTTCACATCGGATACCACAAGGTCAAAAGCGTTCAGGGTGAGCATTCCCTTTGCCTCGAGGCCGTTGGACGCAAGTTTCACTTCAAAGCCTTCCGACTCAAGCGACTCCTTCAGGGTATTGGCAATTCCCGGTTCATCGTCGACGATTAAAATCTGTGTCTTTGTGCTCATTGCTTAGGTCCTATGGGTTGGCAAGAATCAGTGTCAGTTCTTTGATGTCTCGCACGGGTGTGAATCCGGAGTCTTCAGGAATCATAAGCTGATTTCTTATGGGAAATCCTCCCACGAGCAGGCGTCCACGAAAAGAGTGGAGACTAAGAGCCTGGGATATTTCTCGGAGCTGGGAAAGCTGGGCTGCGTCACCCACGGAAACACCGAGCACACGGGGCCGGATTTGAAGGGCTAGTGTGGTGATTTCTTGGGAAGGGAGCCCAGGGGAAAGGCAAAAATTAGGTATGCCACGGAGGCTGAGAAATACCTCGAGCAGCTCCACGCCCACCGAGTGGTAGTTATCGTTGGCGTTGAATAGGGCAACGGCAGCGTCTTTTCGCTGCTGGAGCTGACTCAGATTTTTTTCCTGGCTTAGGTCACGGAGAAAACCACGACAGAATCGAGTGAACTCATGCTCCTCAGCCACGAGTAGATCATTCTCACACCACAGCTTTCCCACCTGATAGAGCGCGGGCTGAAGAAACCCCATGAGAAGGTCGCAGGGATCTAGACCGAGTGTGAGTCCTTCGGAAACGATCACAGTTGCCTCCGAGATTTTACGTTCCTTCAGGCTCTGGTAGAGACGGCGGTAGAGTTTTACCACAGGAAGAATCGCGTCCACGGCGCCTGGGTCGTGCATGATTCCGCGGCTTTTGCACTGCGGGCAAATTCCATGAGAGGCTGCCCAGTCATCAATCGGGGCGATCTCACCCTGATAGGTTTGGCAGTAGGCGCACCAAACGATCATAGTGATACACTTCTCCTGGGGAAAAAATTGCGGCTAGTTCTCAAGTTTCAAAACTCCTGAACTCCATTCTTTCCCAAGGATCGAAGAGTTCCCAGTTTTTCCTTGCCGGGCGCGGAGCGCCTCAGTCATTATTTCCAACTGCGAATAAATCGTGAAGGCATTCGCACACGGGATCGCTACCGGAAAGCGAGAGACGCGGGCCTTAACAAGGTTAACGTAGAGACCGAAGAGTATTTGGTTCAGATATGACAAGATTGCTTTGGAATTTTGCGGCGGTTTGTTGGCTTCTTGCGGTGGTGGCTGCCTTCGCTGGCCTCTTTCGTTTCACCTTTACGCCTGGGGAAAAAGGGCACTCGAACGCCACATGGCCATCGGCTTCCCGAATTTCCCGCGCCAAGGATCAATTCACTCTCGTGGCGTTTCTCCACTCACGTTGTCCCTGCTCGAGCGCGACAGTTTCAGAGTTGGAGCGTTTGATGCCCCACTTGCGGCCTGTTCTTCCTCTCCATATTGTGCTGATGGACCCGGTGGGAACGTCGCCGCTGGCAGATCGATTGTCAAAGATATCGGGTCTGGTGGTTCATCGAGACCCAGGGAGGCAAGAGGCGGATCTGTTTGGCGCAGCCACGGGCGGCCACGTTTTTTTCTACTCTCCTCAAGGGGGGCTTCTTTTTGAGGGCGGCATAACCCCGGGCCGTGGTCATGAAGGGGCTAGCCCGGGCCAGCAGCTGATACTCACTGCGCTTAAGGGAAGTGCCACACTTGCATCCGCAGATGTGTTTGGATGTCCCCTGACAGAGGGGGCGCAGTGAATTCTCAATTTCCTAAACGATTGGAAGACCAACGAGCCAAGGTCGACGTACTTTTTCTGGCCGTATTGTTTTTTCAATGGGCGCTTGCCGTGGTTTTGGCTCTTTGGGCTTCTCCCGGAGCATGGGGGGAGGCCGATCCCTTTCACCTGCGAGCCGCCTTGGGGCTGGGCGGTTTGTTGGCTATTTTCCCGTTTCTCCATGTGAGATTCGCTGGCGCCCGGTCCGTAAGCCGCTTGATTCTAGTCTCGAGTCAAATGGGTTTTTCCGTTCTTTTGATCCATCTCACTGGTGGCAGGATCGAAACTCACTTCCATGTGTTCGGATCCTTGGCACTGATTAGTTTCTATCGGAATTCTCGTCTTTTGATTCTAGCCACGGTGATCACTCTTTTCGATCACCTGGTGCGGGGGTATTTTTGGCCGCAATCGGTCTATGGCGTTCTTTCCGCCGGACCATGGCGAGCGATGGAGCACGCGGCCTGGGTAGTTTTTGAAGATGTGTTTCTTCTCTTCGGCATTGCTGTGTCGAGGCGAGAGTTGATGAAAAGCGTGGAAGATCAGTTGGCTTTAAGGGAGGCACTCTACAATTCGGAGCGCAATCTTCGTTTGGCCGAGAAGATGCGAACTGCGCTTGATCACGTGGCGATCGTGACCACTACGGATCCCGAAGGAAAAATAACTGATGTGAACAGGAATTTTGAAGAGTTGAGTGGATTCTCCCGCGAAGAGCTATTGGGGCAGAATCATCGAATGATGAAGTCCGGCGTTCATTCTCAGGACTTATTCCAGGATCTTTGGTCTACCCTGAAACGGGGCGAAGTTTGGCGCGGCGAAGTTTGCAACAAGGCTAAGAATGGCTCCCTTCATTGGCTCGACACGCGGATCGTTCCTGTAAGAGATCAAACAGGAAAAATTGAGGAATATGTAGCCCTGCGGCTCGACATCACTCGCCGGAAGGCCCTCGAAGATGAGTTACACGAAATGAACGAAAAGTTGGAGGCCAGGGTAAACGAAAAGGCACGAGAAGTGATTCAGGCCGAAGCGAAGCTGGCCTCCACCGCTAAGCTGGCTGCTCTTGGCGAGATGGCGGGAGGCATTGCCCATGAGATCAATAATCCGCTGATGATCTTGATCGGGAAGGGTGAACTTCTGCGAGAGTTGTTCCGGAGAGGTGTCGTAGATCCAGTGAAGTGCATGGCCCATGTGGATGCTATGCTCGCTACCACCGATCGAATCGCGAAGATCATTCGGGGAATGAAATCCGTCTCCCGCAGCGCCGCCTTCGATTCGATGGAGCCGGTGGGCATCGCGGCGCTTTTAGAAGATGTTCTGAGCCTCTGTAGTGAAAAATTTAAGTCAAAGGGTGTGTCTCTTACGGTGCATCAGGGCGCTCCCGGTCTGAGAGTGGAGGGGCGCTTGGTGGAGCTTTCTCAGGTGTTGTTGAACCTGCTCAACAACGCCTACGATGCCATTTCCGGTGATTCTGAGGCGTGGGTGAAGATTTCGGTTGAAGTGAACGGCCCCCATTTGGATGTTTTTGTGGAAAACAGCGGTGCTAAAATTCCCGCAGAGGTGCGCCAGAAGATTTTTGAGCCATTTTTCACCACGAAGGCGCCGGGAAAGGGCACGGGTCTGGGTCTCAGCATTTCGAGTTCAATCATGAGGGCTCACGGCGGAGATCTTTCTCTCGATGAAACCCGACCGCACACCTGCTTCCGGTTGAGATTTCCGGTTTTGATCGCGGCCTGATGCTGTTTTGCTTGAGTCGGGACTTTTTTATTTCTCCTCAATCGCTATTTGGTTCACTCTAGAAGAATGATTGATTCCGTGTTGGTGGTAGACGACGAGGCCGAGCTGGCGAGCCTTGTGATGGAGATCCTCGAGGGGGCCGGTTATATCGTGGATTCGGCCTCCAACGGCCGGGAGGCTTTGGCGAAGCTAAAATCGGGGAAGTTCGCCGTGGTGCTCTCCGATCTTTCCATGCCGGAAAAAGACGGGCTCACTTTTTTGCAGGAATCGCGAGAGCTGGGACTTGAAACTCCCTTTGTTCTGTTTTCAGGCATGATCGGAAAAGAGCAACTTCTTCGCGCTCACCAGTGGGGTGTGTTCGGAATTCTTGAGAAGCCAGCATCGCCCGGGAAGATTCTCGACGCCGTGGGCGCCGCCTTGGAATATGGTCACCTAGTTGAGGCCGTGAACAACGAAATTCAGAGAATCTTTCAGCAGTATGGTGTGCCCGAGGCGGATCGCGAGAAATTGCTGGGCCTGGAGCGCGCCGTAGCCAAGCAGCGCGTGATGGGGCACTTCCTTCATCTTTAGAATGGCCAAGTACCTGCCAGCGGGTGTGCCGAATGGCTGCTCATTTCCGATAAAAGTGCTCAATAAATAGTGAAGTGAATCTGCCGATAGGTGGATGATGAGAAAGCTATTTCTCTTTGCACTCTTGCCGCTTGTTGCCTTTGGTGGTGCCGCGCCCGATTTTTACGATGAAATGCGGGACTCGAAGGGGCGTCTGCGACCGGGCTACGACCAAGTGGTGCCTGTTTATGAAAAACTTTCCCCTCGTGAGCGCGCGCAGCGGGAGGTTCTCACTAAATTTGATTTTCAGGGCGATAACTCCCTGGACCTTCTTCCGCGAATCGTTACGGAAGAGGAAAATGCCACTCTCATCGCCGGTGTTTCACAGCGTGGTCGCGCGATTCGCGCCTTTCTCGAAGACTACAACGCCGGAAACAACCGGGTCATTCATCGACTGATTCCCAAAGAGGTGTTGGACCGGATCGTGGCCCGGCACGGAGAATCGAACTGGCGGGGTGGCGTGGCTTCTGGAAGCATCACGTTTCCCTACGGCCCCGACATTATTCGCGCTCCGGACGGCTCGTGGCGAGTGGTGGAGGACAATCACGGCTATATCGGCGGCATGGGAGACCTCGTGCGCGCGCGGGAATCCCTTTATCGACGGATGCCCGAATACGCCACGCTGCTCGAGGCGCAAACCGATCCGGAAAAATTTTACAAAGATCTCGTAGATCGATACCGGCGCATGGCGAATCCGAAAGGCGGGAAGATCGTGATGTTTTCGATTCCGCCCTATCCCGACAACGAAGACTCCCGCCTCAAAAAACTGATGGCCGAGCAGGGAGTGGAGATCGTTACCCCGCACACGCAGAAAAAGCTCGAGGTCGATCGCGAAGGAGTTTGGCTCGCAGAAGAGGGAAAGCGCCGTCAACGTGTGGGCTACATTCATCTGAACGACGAACACAAGTGGCTCCACCCGAAGGGCACCGAAGGGGATCTCGTGGCCCGCCTTGAAGTGGTGAGAGGAATGTTGAAAGATCCGAACCTCGATGCGGGCCTTCGTTACGTTTTGGAAGATGCTGTGAAGTTGAACAAGAAGACTGGCAAGATCGACGCGAATCTCGTGCGAATGGCGTTCGAAATGGCCGGCCAGGAGCAGAAATTCCAGAGCTATATGGGCGGAGTGGTGCCGGGTTTGCTGAAGGCCATGGCCGACGGCACAGTGGCCACGAACTTCTCACCGGGAATTGAGTTCATCGGCGACAAGGAGTTCTATCTCTATGTGGAAAATTTCGTGCGGCACTACCTGAAGGAAGAGCCGATCCTTCGCAACATTCCCACGGAGCGTTTCGCGACCTATTCCCGGGAGGGAGTGGTTCTCGATGAAGCGCTCCTCCGGCGTGTGATGAAGGATCCGAAAAAATACGTGATCAAGGCCGTGGACGGACGCGGTGGCGACGCCGTTTGGGTGGGCGCTAAGATTTCCCCCCGAGAGTTCCGGGCCGTAGCGGAAAAAATAAAAGCCAACCCCAGTGTTTATATCGTGCAGGAGTACACCGCGCTTTCGCGCATCGGCGGCACGATCGGTGACATGCGCGGACTATCCGTGATCGACCGCGAGGGCGCGCTCGTGACGGAAACCTTCTGGGCCCGCGGAATCTCGGCCCAAGGCGACGGCAAGGTGAATCTCAGCTCGAATGGCAAGGAGATGGCGGTGATTGTGGTGAAAGATCCGCGTCGCTGCGAGGGGAACTTTTCGCGCCTTCGCCAGTAGTCTTGGTCAGTGAGGGAGTTCGCCACCGAGCTCTTTGAGGATGGCGGAAATTCGAAGGACCTTCTCCGATCCGCAGCTCGCACCCGTGTGGCACTTCCGGGCTCTTTTGCAGCCGGCTGCTTTGTCGTCCACGAAATCTTCCTCGCCTTCCACGAGAATTCCGAGCAGCTCCCCTGATTCAGCATGAGTGATGGGGGAGCCAGAATTTCCGCCAAAGGCGTCTACCTGGGTGCTTAAGTGCTTCCCTTTCACCCGAGTGAGCGTGGATCCTTCCACGATTTTGAGAGGGAGTCCGGAGGGGTGGCCCGCCAGCACTACCGGGTCTCGCGGTTTGGGTTCGTCGTAGGAGATCGTCAGCGGGAGGTTCGTTAGGCGCTTGTGAGTGCGAATCAGTGCAAAGTCGGACTTTCCCCGGATGATTTCCCGGCATTCGGCAATGTCTTCCTGGAGAAGGAGTCGGGGCTCATGGTCCTCCGATAAGTTCGCATATCCAAAAGCGATCCGAATGTCCTCGCATTTCACATCTTCCAGGCAGTGTCCTGCCGTGAGCACCAGATCCGGGCCTACCACCGCGCCGGAGCAAAAGGCCGCAGCGGGCTGGGAATAGAAGCGCTCATCACGACACAGTCCTTGGTCTTCGCCGTAGGTGGAGCCACCGACGGCGATCAGGCCGTCCTTTCGTCGGTGGAGGGACGATCTCTGGAGTAGCGCAACCGTAGCGGCGGCCGTGTCTAGGGCAGGTCGCGCCGTGATTTCATGGATTTCCCGTCGGTCGTCGGGACCGTAGATCATCCGGGGTTTTAGGGGGGCGGAGTAACCAGGAAGGGAGATCAGTAGTAACCCGAGGGTTAGGCAGTGGGCGTTCCTCATAGTTCCATGGTGAAAGTGGGGGGCGCGGTTGTCTATCCGGTGCCGTTTAGGGACGGTCAGGAAGCGGTTAAGATTCCTGAAGTTACGCACCGCACATATCCGAGCTTACCTTGAGTTTCCCTGCGCGGGATGCCATATAAGTTTCAGATTTCAACCAACACAGGAGACTCGCCGAATGGCCATCGAAACCACTTTCTCGATCATCAAACCCAATGCCGTGAAGAAGAACGTGATCGGCAAGATCGTTTCTCGTTTTGAAGATGCAGGCCTCGAAGTGGTGGCTGCTCGCATGACCCGCCTTTCCAAGGAAAAGGCCGAGGGCTTTTACATCGAGCACAAGGATCGCCCGTTCTTCGGTAGCCTCGTTGGATTCATGACGAGCGGACCGATTCTTCTGATGGCGCTTCGTGGTGAAAGCGCCGTGATTCGAAATCGCGAAATCATGGGTGCCACCGATCCTTCGAAGGCCGCTCCCGGCACGATCCGCAAGGATTTCGCCGACAGCATCGAGGCCAATGCCGTGCACGGCTCCGACTCTGTGGGTTCGGCCGAGCGCGAGCTGGCCTACTTTTTTGAAAAATCAGAGATCGTTGCTCGTAGCTGAGCTGAGGCCTGGGTGAAGACAGCCCTAGTTCCCATCAACGTCCGCATCGGAGATTTTGAAGAAAATCTTCGGCGGACGTTGGCGTTTCTGGAGCAATCGGTTCGAGCCGGCGCTGAGCTCGTGGTGTTTCCGGAGCTCTCCCTCATCGGGTATCCGCCCCAGGATCTTTTGCATCGAAATGATTTTCTCGACCGAGCCGAGGCGCAACTTGCGAGCCTGGAGAAGGCGCTCAACGAACGCTCGGATTTCGCAGGCGTGGCCGTTGTGGTGGGCACGGCTCTTCGGGTGGAGGGCAGTGTGGCGGGCCCCTCTTCTCGCGGCGTGGTTAACGCCGCTGTGTTCTTGGCGAAAGGCCGCCGAGAAGTGCGCGCCAAGACTTTGATTCCCTACTACGACGTTTTCCACGAAGGTCGCTACTTCGACTCCGCCTCCTTGCTGCCCGAGAGCTATCGCGGGCCCGTGGAGTGGAACGGTGGAAAGCTCGGCCTCCTCGTGTGTGAGGATTCGTGGGACCAGCAGGAGCACCGAGCCCGGCGGGTCCACCACACAAATCCGGCGAAGGCCCTCGTGGAAGCCGGAGCCGAGGTGCTCGTCAACATCTCCGCCTCTCCCTTTGAGCAAGGGAAGTTCCAGGCGCGAAGGGCTACGATTGCGGCTCAAGCCAAAAGCCTCGGCTGCCCGATTTACTACGTGAATCACCTGGGGGCTCACGACGAGATCGTGTTCGACGGGGATGCGTTCCTCATGGGGCCGGGCGGTCTACTCCACGAGAAGCCGCTTTGGATCGAAGAACCGCTTGTGGCGGAGGCGGGGGGAGCGAGGCCCGCTGAGGAGTACGACTCTTTGGAAACCCTTCGTCGCGCCCTGGTGCTCGGAATTCGCGACTATGCCAGGAAAAACGGGTTCAAAAAGTTCGTTTTGGGTTTGTCGGGCGGCATCGACTCCGCGCTCGTGGCGGCTCTCGCCGTGGAGGCTGTGGGTCCGGAAAACGTGATGGGTCTTTCCATGCCAGGGAAGTTCTCGTCCGGCCATAGCATTGAAGACGCGGAGGCACTGGCCCGTAACCTCGGCCTTCGGCTTCACAGCTTTCCCATAAAATTCCTCGACAGCACCTTCCGTATGGCTCTGAAGCCGTTTTTCGAGGGGATGAAGGACGACGTGACGGAGGAAAACCTCCAGGCGCGCCTTCGGGGGCTGGCCGTGATGGCTTTTGCCAACAAGTTCAATGCCCTGGCCTTGGCTACGGGGAACAAGAGTGAGCTCGCTATGGGCTATTCCACCCTCTACGGCGACATGTGCGGCGCTCTGATGCCGATCGGTGATCTCTACAAAACCGAGGTATGGGCCCTTTCCCGTCATCTCAACGGCCGTAAGGAGTTGATCCCCGAAAGCTCGATTCGAAAGGCGCCCTCGGCGGAGCTTCGGCCGAACCAGACCGACCAGGATTCGCTTCCGCCTTACGAAACCCTCGACTCCGTACTCCTCTGCCTGATCGAGAGGGAGCTTGGGGTGGAGGAAACATTCGATGTTTTGGCGCAGACTGAGCGTCCCGTGGAGAAAGACCTGATCGCGGATCTGCAGCACCGGTATCGTTTGGCCGAGTATAAGCGGCGGCAGTCTGCCCCGGTAATCAAGGTGAGTGCTAAAGCTTTCGGCAGTGGTCGCCGTTATCCCATTACGGGGCTTTTCTAAACTGCCGCACAGTGTTAGAAGGGGTTGCTCGGGGAATGTTTCGCTAACTCAGAGGTTTGATTATGCAGGTAAAAATTAACGGTAAAAAGGTGAACCTGAAGGACGTGGTAACCCGCATCCAGAAGGTTGAAAAAGATCTCAAGGCTCGCATCGAGAGCGGAGAGCTTCAGAAGCAGGTGAAGTCCTTCACCAAGGCGCAGGCCAAGGCCCTTCGCGCCAAGGTGGAAAATAGCCAGGACCTGAAGCGTGCCATCAACGTGGTGGAAGCTCGCAAGAAGCAGGTGGAGAGAATGGCCAAGGTACTTCCGAAGGAAGTGCAGATGGTTCGTTCCTACATCGTGAGCCAGCGCTCGGAGCTGAAGAAGCTCGGCGATCGTTTGGTGAAGACGATGAACGAGGCAGGCAAGGCGAAGAAGGCCCCGGCTGCTGCTCGTAAGACGACCAAGAAAAAAGCGACCACTAAGAAGGCGCGCTAAGCCATTAGGTGTCCGACCCCTTGGGTGGGGGAGGTGCATCAAGTGAGTTTTAGAAACAGAATCGGCTCCAGATTTCTCTGGGGCCGATTTTTTTTGTTTAGGTCGAAGGCTTCTTCCTCTGCCCAAGGCCTATTCAGTGTCTAAAACTTCTGCAGAATTCTTAATGGTTGCGAGCACTTCGCGGACTTACTATTATTTTTCTGTTTAATTTCAATAAGTTACTTAGCGAAAAATCATAATATTTCCAAACAATTTGGCTCAACTATTGCATCTCCTGAATCAGGGGGATTCCGCTTTTGGATCAGCTGCCATTTTCCAGCCGCGATCGATTGCGCCAGTGGAAGCATTGGGGGGGTGTTTTTCATCTCTCGTCCCTCGTAATGGCGGTGGTGCTCGCAGGAGTCTGGATGCCCAGCGAGCGTCGTCCGGCGGCCGTGCAGTCGGCGATGTCGATTACGGAGATCATCGATTCCCGCCGCGCGCTCATCGAATCTCTCGACACGATCGTGCGCTATGAACACTACTACCGCGAAATTCACGGACGCTTTACCCCCGACCTGGCGCGCCTAGGACTTCCCCGGTTCACCCCCTCGGGATCGGTAGACGAAGTGCGTGCGCGATTCGAAATCGGAGTGAAGGCGATAGGTTCCCATCGCTTTGTGGTGGAGGCAAAGAACGGTGCCGATCGAGTGGTGATCGATGAAGGCTACCGCCTTAGAGCAAATTTCCTCTTGCCGGCCCCCAATCGATTTTTCCTGTTCGACGAAGCCGACCGACAGATCCGGGCCTCGTTCCAGGGGCGCGCCTCGGAAGGCGGAGTGTATGCCCGTTACTGGAAGCTGGAGCGCGGAGGGGTGGCCGTGGGAGTCCGTGAGCCCGTGATGGGTGAGCGTCGGGCCTGGCTGGAACCCGTTGCCGAGGGAAGAGAACCCGCCTCCTTGTTTGCAGGTGTCTCCAGTAAGCTTCGTGTGTTGGCGATGAACTCACCATCCCGGGAGTATTCCGCCGCGGAACTCACGCAGTGGATGCGCACGGTGCAACTTGCGCAACACATTCACCGACGAGAGCGAGGCCGATACGCGCGTCGATGGCAGGAGCTGGATTCTGTGGCTCAGTTTGGGCTCGCTCGCCTGGAGCAAGAGGCTACGAATCTTCGACTCTTGCCCATCGAAGTGGATGAAACAGGCTACCGTGTAAAAGTTGAGGTTACCGGAGGTGACTGGATGGGGGAGCAATTCGTGCTCGATCAGTCTGGTCAGGTGCAACAGATACGCCACTCTCAGGCGCTGGTGAAGAGTATCTCCGAGGGGAATGCGTCGCTTCAGAATGCGATTAAATTCCAGATCACGGAGGAGCCAAATGAAAATCCCTCCGTCCTTGACACTCGAAAACCAGCCTCCGTAAAATGAAACTCTGGTGCCGAATATCCGATCGCTGCCACGAAGGCAGCACGCAGTTTCGTTTCTTTCCTTCGCGATCAGCGCGCTTCTCTTAGTTTCCTTGCACGGTTGTGGAACGCTCTCTCAGCGAGTTGAATCCGGTGGCGGGTTAGCGGGGGCTTCGTCTTCCGGAGGGTTGCTGGGCGCGCGCACCATCGGTGGAGCGAGTCGAAGTCCTTCGTCTGGCGACGTAGAAATCGCCGGCGTGGAACTGACCAATACGGATTTCGACATTCCCGTGGCCTATAACCGCGAAGTTGAGCGTTGGGTAGAGCACTTCACAGGGCCGGGCCGGAAGCATTTCAAGATTTATCTGGAACGAATGGAGAAGCTGATTCCCGTGATTCAGCCCCGGCTCGATGCGGCCGGAGCGCCTCGTGATCTGATTTATCTGGCCATGGTCGAGAGCGGTTTCAGTCCGTATGCCAAAAGTTGGGTGGGAGCCATGGGGACTTGGCAGTTCATGCGTTCTACCGGGCGAATGTATGGGCTTGATTCCGACTGGTGGCACGACGAGCGCCGCGATCCCAAGAAGAGCACCGATTCTGCCATCAAGTTTCTCAGTCAGCTCTATGGTCAGTTCGGGGAGTGGGAGCTCGCCATGGCCGCCTACAATGGCGGACCCGGGCGAATCGAGAATGCGGTTCGTAAGATCGGCACTAAAGATTTCTGGCGGATCGCCCGTGACCGCAAGGCGCTTCGCAAGGAAACAAAAGACTATGTGCCGCGAATCATGGCGGCCGCGATTATCAGCAAAAACGCCGAGCAGTTCGGATTTCGCACTCCGGAGCCTGATCGTTTCTGGCTCAACACCACGTATGTGGAGATTCCTCGGGTGGAGAGCTTGAAGAACATCGCTCGGGTGAGCGGAATCGAAAAAGACACCTTGATGGAGCTCAACCCCGAGATTCTCCGTTGTTGCACGCCGCCTGTGTCGGGCTCTTATTCTCTTCGGGTACCGAAGGGGGAGGGGGCAGAGGCTTTGGCTGCCGCCGTGAAGGCTGGCGAAGTGGGTCGTTATGCGGATTTCCGACGCTACAAGATCCGGCGAGGCGACTCCTTGTTCCGCATCGCGCGAAGCCATGGCGTTCCCGTGCAGGCGATTCTTTCGCTCAACGAAGTGAATCACCGGGCGCTTAAGCCGGGGGCTGAGATCCTGATTCCGTCGGGTGGTTCCGCGCTCGATCCGGGCCGTAAGATCGCTTCCGCTCGCGGGAAGAAAATGGCGCAGCAGCCAGCAAAGTCGTCGCGTAAGCGAGTCACTCATGTGGTGCGCCGTGGCGACACTATTACTTCGCTATCCGAGCGCTACTCTGTCTCCGTGGACGAGGTGCGTGATGCGCTTCGAGGCGGCAAAAAACTACGTCCCGGTTCGCGGATTAAGTTATACGTAAGGAATGACGAAAACATCTAACGCTACCCATGTGGTGGGAGCGGGCTTGGCTGGCGTTGTGGCCGCAGCCCTTCTGTTGAAACAAGGAAAACACGTAGTTCTTGTGGATGCCAAAGAGCATTCCGGGGGGCACCATTCGCAGGAGACGCGCCAAGGCTTTCGTCTTGGATCGGGTTTTTCGTTCGGTGATGGCCTGGCCTATCGCGCCGTAGCGGATCGTCTGGGAATACCCCTCGAGACGAGATCGATTGAAAACGGCGCCGCTCTTCAGCACAGTTCCAAGGGGTGGACCCCGGCGGGAGATCTGCCGGCCTGGGAGGCTTGGTATGCCCGGGAGTGCAAAGAGTTCCCGTTGGGCGGTCTGTCGGGCTTTTTGAGCGCCGTAATGGCCTTCTGCAATTCGCACTCCGAATTTCGTTTCGTGCCGGCCTCTCCCGTTACCAGCATTTATCTCGAGGGCGGCCGCGTGACTCGTGTGGGCCTCGGTGCATCGTTAGACGTAGAGCCCGAAGCCCTTTATTGGGCGGGCCCTTATCGGCCCTTGCTCGAGCTGCTGCAGGGCCCGGGGGCGCCGGAGCCCGGCCCGGAGCGAGTGGCGTTTCTGAAGAAATTTGTGAAAACAGACTTCCAGCCCGCGGTGGCTCTAGAGTTCGCCCACGGGCACAGCGTAGCGGAATTCACAGAAACCCTTTTGCTTCCGTTCCAGGCCGGTGAAAAGGAAGAGCGTCGGTGGTTGGCTGGGGCGTTCACCTCGAATCGGGACCCAGGCCTTGCGCCTCAGGGCAAACAGCTCTCGTCGTGGATTCTTCCTCTCACCGAGGCGGAGTGGGGCGATAATCACGAAACCATGAAGAAGATTCGCGCGGCTCGGAGACTTCTGGAAAAGGCGTTCACTGGATTTGAGGGACATATTCTCTTCGACCGTGTGGTGGTTCACGACGTGTCGGTGTGGCCCCTTGCGAAGAAAAAAGGCGATTGGCACCCCGTGCTTCCGAATTTTTCTTTTGTGAGCGAGTGGGCGTCGCCCTGGGGGTCCACGCCTGAGGGTGCCATTCAGATGCTTTTGGAGAAGTTCTGAGATTCGTTCTGATCACGGTGGGGCGCTCGAAGCTGCCCTTTGTCGATGACGCCGTAGCCCACTACGCGGAGGCGATTCGCCACTCTTCGGAGCTGGAACTCGAAGTATTGAAAGATTGCGGCAGCGACCCGGCTCGCGAGGCAGAATCGGTGGTGAAGCTTCTGGAGCGTCGCAAGTGGCTGGGCGAGGGCCAAACCGAAATCGTGCTTCTCGACGAGAAGGGCAAGGAATTCACATCCCGCGCATTTGCCGATTGGATCGGCGCCAGGGAAACGGCGGGTGTGTCTCGCCTGGTTTTCGTGATTGGCGGCGCATTCGGACTGCACGAGCGGCTGAGGCGTGAAGGAAAGCACCTGCTATGCCTGTCCCGAATGACATTTCCCCACGACTTCGCCCGAGCCGTGATTCTCGAGCAAATCTACCGTGCCCTTCAAATTCGGCAGGGCGGCAAGTATCATCACGATTGATGAAAAAAATTCCACGTCACAAAAAGAAGATTCAATCGATAGCGGTTCTCACGAGCGGAGGCGATGCTCCGGGGATGAACGCCGCGATTCGAGCCGTGGTGCGCTACGGACTTTCTCGAGGAATTCGAGTTTTCGGTGTGCTGCACGGATATCGCGGCCTTGTGGAAGGACTTTTCAAGGAACTCGACCGGAAGAGCGTGGCCAATGTGATTCAGCGTGGCGGCACCGTGCTCAAGACCGACCGCTGTGTAGAATTTCACGAGCGAAAGGTGCGCCGGGAAGCCGCAAAACTCCTGCGTTCCCATGGAATCGACGCATTAGTAGTGATCGGTGGCGACGGCTCCTTTCGTGGCGCCCACGCGCTGTGGAAGGAGGAGGGTCTGCCAGTGGCGGGTGTTCCCGGAACCATCGACAATGATTTGACCGGCACCGACTTTACGATCGGTTTCGACACTGCGGTGAATACGGCGATGCTCGCCATCGACCGTATCCGCGACACCGCGAGTTCTCATGAGCGCACTTTCGTGGTGGAGGTCATGGGACGCAACACGGGCTACATCGCTCTCGATGTGGGCATCGGCGGCGGTGCGGAAGCCGTGGTGGTGCCCGAGTGGAAAACCTCCGTCACGGAGGTGGCGCGTCGGGTGAAGGCTGGTATGGACCGAGGAAAGACAAGTTCGATCATCGTGATGGCGGAGGGAGAGGAACCCGGAGGTTCGTTTGCTCTCGCTGAGCAGCTCAAAAAGCGCTACGGCATCGACGCCAAGGTGGCGGTGCTGGGCCATGTGCAGCGCGGAGGCGCCCCCACCGTGCGAGACCGCAAGATCGCGAGCTTGATGGGGATCGAGGCCGTGCGTTTATTAGCGGATGGATTTTCGGATTTCATGGTGGGCGTAAAGGGAGAAGAGCCTGTGGCGGTGGCATTAACCGATGCGGTGAAATATCGCTCCAAACTTAAACGGGAGTGGGAAGAATTGGCGCGCGTCTTGGCTATGTGAATCGCTTATTGTGCGGCCGAGAGTGTTGGTTTTTTGTTGGGCCGGGAGGAAACTCTCGGCCT
>CAZKBU010000013.1:0-29974 GCA_964551325.1 uncultured Bdellovibrionales bacterium | reverse complement strand
AGCCGCCACCAAACGGACCACCGAATCCACCGCCGTAGGGACCACCGAAGCCGCCGCCGTAGGGACCACCGAATCCACCGCCGTAGGGACCACCGAAGCCGCCGCCGAACACGCCGCCAATTCCAAATCCGCCCCCAAAGGGTCCACCGAATCCACCGCCAATTCCGATGCCGATTCCCCCTCCGAAACCGGGGAATCCGTATCCCCATCCGCCGCCGGGATAGCCACCATAGCCGCCACCGTAGTAGCCGCCTCCGGGATAACCCCACATACCGCCACCGCCGTAGCCACCGCCGTTCATGAGGCCCATGCCCCAAACCGCCGCGCCCAGCGCGGAGCCGATGATACCGCCGTACCCGTTAGGAGGCGCGCAAGGCACCCCCACCGAAGTGCAGTTATTCATATAAAGTTGATAGTCAGCGCGCTGGCTCTTGGCGCCGTAGTAGGCGCCAAACAAACCGAGAGCGAGTGGTGTTCCAGCCTTCAGAACCTCAGCAACGCCCGTCCAAGTGCTCTTTCCCTCTTGACCAGATCGACCACCCTTGCCGCCGCAATTTCCTTCCGGACAGTCTTCGTCGTCCTTACCGCCCGATTCTTCCGTTCCTTCGATTTTCGCGATTACTTTCTCACGCTTCGTAATTTCATCATCGATCGCGCGCTTCTTGTCTTGCTCGGCGCGCAGCTCGTTCGCGAGATCCGCTTCTTTGTCGCGTGCATCCTGAGATGCCTTTTCAAGCTTTGCAAACTGCTCCTTCTCTTCAGGAGTCATCTTCTCGGGAGCGTTCACTTTGTCGCGCCCAATTTTGCGCTTAAAATTATTGAACTCTCGCTCTGTGGCGGTGCGATCCCTGGCGGCCTTGTCCTTGTCACGCTTAATACCGGTGATATTTTCCTCGATCGTGCGCTTGTCGCGTGAGCGCTCTGAAATTTCTGCGCGTTGGTCTTCGACCTTACGCTCCTTCTCCACCTCGGTTAGTTTCGCGAGCGCCAGATTCGGCATCAAAGCCGGCGGCACCAGGAGAGAGAAACCCATTACAGTTGCGATCAGTTTTTTCATAAGCACGTACTCCCAAGCCTCCCTTCATGGAGGCGGTTCGTAGGACCAACGGCAATTTCATGGAAAAACTTTAGACACCGGCAAGAAAACTTCGGAAACACCGGGTCTCGATCCATGAGGCCCTCCCTCCTAAATTGTAAAAAGAACCGTGCCGCACCACAAGAAAACGACCGAAATTCTTATCTTTTTTTCCGATCTTAACGCGCACCGTGTAACGATTTTTTTCACTATCCAAACAATAGAAACCAAGAATAATTTGCACGATCAAGCGGCGGTCATTATCCGACCAATTTTCTTTAAGCCATAAATTCTGCACGTTACAAAATTGGCACAGCACCTGCTTAAACGTTCCCGGGGGACGCAAACACTGAAGTAATGCGGTCCGTCATTTGAAGAGGGGATGGGATTTATGAGGGGAACAACTGCACTCAAGGGGATTTTGACTGCAACGCTGCTTGTCGGCGTAGACGCATCGGCCTGGGAACAAGGAAAAATTTTCCTGAATGGCCGATGGGAAAACTCCGCTAATACTGCAAAGGAAGAGGCAGCCACAGCCCTCACCCTTCCCTTCGCCAACAGCGTGGGATTCGCGAAAGACGCCCAAGCCATTGCCAAAGACTTCGTTCGCAGCAACGTGGGAATGCTGAATCTTCGTGGCGCGATCCGAATGAACGTCACCCAAGAGCTCGAAGGCGCCGGACTCAAGACGGTCCGCCTCAAGAAAACCTGGAACAACATCGAAGTCCGGGGCGGCACCATGGTGGTGCACGTAGCTGGCAACGGCGTTCGCTTTGCGAGCGGCGACGACACGGACCTCAGCTCTCTGAGTCCAGTCAATCGAATCAGTAAAGATGAGGCCGCCTCCCTCGCCTTCGCCGCCTACCCAGGACAAGCATCTGAAGTAGTGAAGAACGAAATGAAGGTAATCCTCCTTGATCGTGAAGGCCGCAAAGAGCCTCGCCTCACCCACGCCGTTACAATTCGTGACCGCGATGGCGTGGGAAGCGACATTCACTACATTGACGCCCAAGATGGATCCCTCGTGAGAGCCACCACCAACGTGCACACCATCAAACAGCGCAAGATTCTGGCGGGCGTGGGCTCTCAGGCCGACTTCTCTCTCGACGAAAACCGCTACACCGCCGTATACGAAGAGGCAGGCTGTAAGCCCGAAAATCGAATTCTAAGCCGCGGCTGCAAACTGCTTCCAGGCAACGTGCTCAAGTCAGCCCGCTCTGCGTGGACCAACTCCGGCCTCGTTTTCGATTACTTCCAGGCCAAACACAACCGCAACTCGATCGACAACCAGGGAATGACCTTGAAGTCGGTTGTGAACTTCGGAAGCAAATTCAACAATGCCGCCTGGGTAGACGACAAAGGCCTCATGATCTACGGCATGGGCGACAGCCAGCGTTTCAACGATTTCGCTGCTGCCCTCGACGTGGCCGGCCACGAACTCACCCACGGAGTCACGAGCCGCACCGCAAATCTTGAATATGTCAGCGAGAGCGGCGCGCTCAACGAAAGTTACTCCGACGTTTTCGGTAAACTCGTAGCGTTCCACAACAACAAGTCTTCCGATTGGAAGTTGGGCAAGGAACTCTTCAAGGACGGAAAGGGCTCGATCCGCGACATGGAAAATCCGCTGATCGGCCACTACGACGATTTCCGCTACAAGGGCGAACAATGCAGTCAGTTCAACGACTGGTGCGGAGTACACACCAACTCGGGCATCCCGAACCGAGCCGCCGTGATGCTGGCCAAGGAAATCGGTCTCGAAAAAGTTGGCAAACTCTACTACGTAGTGCTCACCCAGATGCTTCGCGAAAACTCTAACTTCGCCGAAGCCCGCGCCCAAACCGAAGCCGCATGCGCGTCGATGTGGGGCACCGGCAGCAGTGAGTGCGCTGCGGTCGCAAAGACTTTCACCGCCGTTGGAATCTGAGCCTCAGATCCCTAAACGGCAAAAGGGTGTGTCCACGGACACACCCTTTCTTTTTTTATCCATCCGCTAATTAGTGAAGTTTGGAGCGACGAAAGGATCCGATCGTCTGCACGATGGACTTCTCCAAAACAGCGTCCTCCTCAAAAACCTCTTCTACGAAAGGCGACTTCATCAGCCAAGCGATCATTCTCGCCGCAATGTACTTGATCGGCTCCTGGAAGTAGAGGCCATCCACCTCGTTCTCGCCGTACTTCGACATCCAAGACTGCTTCAACGTGCGATATGCCTCGCCGCCCGAAAGCCGGAGGTCATCCAGCTCCTCGTTTTTCTCACCGATCGAGGAAAGTACGGTCGACTCCATGTCCTCTTGGGTAAGAATATGCTTGGCCATGGCCTGAGCAAAGGTGTCCACGAGATCATTTCGCTTCTCACGATCCACAGCGATCATACCGTTCTGCTCGAGCCTACGAGCCACGCTTTGGCAGAGCAGTTTAATGCTTTCAAAATTTGTACGTCCGCCGCCGCCCGCAGTTTTCATCGTAGCTCCCTGGACTTCCATAGCCGCTCCATTACCAAGTTTAACAATCGAGTAACTTCGTTTACGCCCGTCACTCTAGCACAACCCCCAAACGTGGCAACGCCGAGAATCAATCCAATCAAAAGAAAACCGCCTCTCTGGAGGAAAGTCATCTCGATCCAGTGCCCGTCATGCTGCGGCGAGCCAAATATGGAGAGCCCCACCCACCACAAGCCCGCCGCCAAAACCGCGGCCATAACCGCGGAAGCACCCAAGACACTCACCAAGCACCGCACTAAATCGCCAAAATCTATTTCTCGCACATGTCGCTCAAGCAGCCAGAGTAAAACGGCGCAATTCCCTAAAGCAGCAATTGAAGTAGCGAGCGCCAGACCATAAAAGCCCATGCTTTTCACGAGAATCACACAAAAAGTTACATTGAGAACCACACTCAAACCACTCGACCAAACTGCCACCCGACTTTTCCCCAAACTATAAAAAATCGGAACCAGCACTTTGATCGCCGAGTAAGCCGCCAAACCCAGAGCATAACAGGCAAGAGCTAACGCCGTCATATGGGTATCCCGAGCAGTGAACTGTCCGTGCTCATAAATCACAGCAATGATCGGGGTGCCAAAAACGGCAAGCCCCACGGCACTCGGAATCGTCAACGTCATCACCATGCGGAGAGCCGCAGACACCGACTTCCGAATCGCCACCATGTCGGCGGTCGCCGCCTCTCGTGACACTCGCGTGAGGGTCGCGGTGGAAATCGCCACTCCGAAAACTCCGATTGGGAACTGCATCAGTCGAAATGCATAATTCAGCCAACTCACTGCCCCGTCACCCTCGCCGGAGGCCATCACGGAATTTACAAAAATATTAATCTGAGTAGCCGCCAGCCCAAAAGTGCCAGCCCCCATCAGGACTGCTATCCGTCCCAGCTCTCGATCCTTCCACTCGAGCACCGGAAAGTAGCGAAACCCTTCTCTGCGCAGAGCGGGAACCTGAATCAGCCACTGCCCCAGCCCCCCCAACAGCACACCAAAAGCCATTCCGTAAATCGGATGAAGGCCAAACCACTCTTCCGTAAAGGGACAGAGGAGAAATGCAGCGGCAATGCTCGCGATGTTGAAAACCGTGGGAGCTAGAGCCGGAGTCCCATACTTCTCCCTCGCGTTGAGCACCCCCATCCACACCGCGGCGAGAACCACCATGGGCAAAAAGGGCCACATGATTCGAGTGAGATCCACGGCGAGGTCGAGCTTCCCCGGCACTTCTGAAAAACCGGGAGCATAGAGGCTCACGAGCGGTCTCGCCCAAACTATACCGATGGCAGCCACCACTCCGAGCACAACGGCGAGAGACGTCACCACGTTTCTAACGAGATGCCACCCATCGGCTTCGCCCCGACCCATCCGATTTTTTGTGTAAACAGGCACCAAAGCGGAACTCATGGCGCCCTCAGCGAAAAGGTCCCTCAATAGATTGGGAATCCGAAACGCGATCTGAAACGCGTCGGTGTAGAAACCGGCGCCGAAGAGATAGGCAAAAACTTGCTCTCGCACCAAGCCCAAAATACGGGAAAGAAATGTAGCCCCCGCAATAATGGCGGCGGCCCCGTAGAACCCTCGTTTCGTTTCCTGCTTCATTTGGCTTGTCCCGTCCTATATTGTGCGCCGCCTCCCGCCAATTTCGAAGCCAAGTCCTCGATTTTCCAAACCTTTCTCCTGATTGCCTCTCGGAAATTGACATAACCGTTTGATTTTACTGGTAAAATTTCATCATTTGACTGTTCTGGTCTATTTTATTAAAATTGTTAATTATGCTTAACAAAGGTTCCACAGGATGGATCCGCCCCACACTGGTGATGGGCATGGCCATGATGGCTCTCCTCCAACCGGTCCACGCCGACGCCACTGATTCCGCCCCCAAGCGGTTCAAAAAGCAAACGGTCGTGGACTTTGAGGACGCGCTCATCGAGGGGAAAAGTCGTAAGCCCTATTCGGCCTACCTCTCTAAACAAAAGAAAGATGAATTCCAGGACCTCTTTTCGTGGGAACTCGACTTAGACAAACGGGTCCAATCCTCCACGAAATCCCTGATGAGGATTAAATGAACCTGATCTTACAAGCCGAACTCCTTCGTAACGGAAAGAGCCTCGGCTCATTTATCGCCGAACCCAATGACCAGCTCGTCATTGGAACCTCCAAGAGCGCCGACGTAGTGCTTCGCTCCGATCACACTTCGCCGATTCACGCCATGCTTCGCTTCTCAAGCGAAGGGAAAATTCGCGTGCTCGACCTTGGTTCGGAAGTAGGCACCTGGGTGAAGAAGCGACGAATCGTGGAGGAGATCCTGCACCACGACGACTTCTTTGAAATCGACGGCCACCAAATTCGCGTGCGCCTCATTCGCGATGAAACCCCCGACGCCCTCGACCCCAGAAAGGCGCTCTTCTGGAGCCAGGAGCCCACGAGCAATCAGACTCTAGAGGTGCTTCATTTGGAAGGTGGCCTTGTTACCGGCGAATACTGCCTCTCAAAAGGTGGGCGCCTAATGAGCGGGTTTCGGGAAGAACAGATTCCCCTCCACGGACTCAACTCAGAATTTCTTCGACGCGACAGCGATGGATCGGTGCACGGCACCCTCCCCCCCAACTCCAGCGCCGAGGTGTATGACAAGGCCAACACATTGGCCCGGCTGATCGAGCATGGAAGCTCGAATTTTTCTTTAATTCCCGGAGAGAAGTGTCGCATTGTCTCCGGAAACTCAGAGGTTCTGCTCTATTGGCGCGCAAACGGCCAACGCCTGGCCCGTTCGATTCCTGAGGCAGAAAACCAAGTCATGAAGCGGAGTTTAGCCGCTTCGTTGGGCGTCATGATGCTAATCGCTCTTTTTCAAGGACTTCGCACAGAGAAAACCGTGGAAGTCGCAGAGACAGCCATCCCCAAAACCGGCTACTTCCGAATGAGTATGGACTCCGCCCCCTCTGGTTCGCCTGAGGCTGGTTCGTCTGACTCCTCGGAAGCAGCCCCGAACGCCGCCCAGTCCATCTCTAACTCTCTTTCAAAGATCCTTGGGAAAAAGACTGAATCCGTAACGGCGGAGAGCATCCAGCAGGCCATCGGACAAACCGGAAAGGCAACCTCCCGCCTCGCCAATCTCCCCAACTCCAATGTTAAAACCGCTGCTATAGGCGGCGGGCTTCAAGGCGGAGGCGTAGATTCGGGCGCAATGTCGGCAGGCCTTCAGGGCGGGGGTTCCGGAAAAGGTGCCGGACTCAACGGCTTCGGAAAAGGCGGGGTCGGAAAAGGCGTGGGAGCGGGCAACGGTTTTGGCGGCAAAGGGTTCGATCTCCGCCTCGGTGGCGACGAAGCCGAGTCCGAAGGCGGCCTTGATAAGTCACTGATCGCTGCCGTGGTTCAACAAAACCTCGGGCAAATCAAACACTGCTACGAGAAACATCTCATTGTTGACCCAAATCTTGCCGGAAAAATCGTAGCCCAATGGACAATCACCAAAGACGGAACCGTGAGCGCATCATCGGTAAAAAAGACGACGATGAACAGCGCGACGGTGGAAAACTGCATCGCCGGCAAGATCAAGACCTGGAAATTCCCTAACCCGAAGGGCGGCGGCAACGTGCTGGTGAGCTATCCTTTCCTCTTTAAACCCATGAACTAACGGAGCAACTATGAAGCGCATCCTGATCTGCCTGCTTCTCCTTCTCCCCGCCGGTCCAGTCTTCTCGGAGGACACCCCCAAGAAACCGGAGGACATCGATATCTCCGAACTGGAAGAAAACTACTGGCGCCCCAACAAGGACGAGCTCGAAGTGCTACAAGCTCGGCGCTTTGAAAAGAAGGGGCGCGTAGCCGTGGGAATTCTCTACGGCGTCTACCAAGGAAGGGAATACTCCATCACCCGATCCTTCGGAGCATCAGCCGCCTACTATTGGAACGAGGAATGGGCCACTGAAGTGATGGCCCAACGAATGAGCAACACCGACTCCGATTTTCTGCAGTCCGTTAAACGCCAATACGGATTTACCCCCGATTTTAACAATGAAACCGCACAGTATTCCGCATCCATGCTTTGGATTCCGATCTATGCGAAGTTCGCGTTTCTCGGTAACTCCATCAGCCACTTTGAAATGCACCTAGGTCCTGGCGTGGGGATTACAAAAACGGCCGACAATCACTTCACTAAACTCTTCACGGTAGGGCAGCGTTTTTTTATCACTAAAAATCTCCTCTTCATGATCGACTGGAAGATCTACCAATACACCGACAAGGTTCGCGCAACCCAGGGCGCCTACAGCACCTCCAACGGGGGTCCGGGCTTTTTCAATCAACAAGTAACGCGCCACAATTTCATCTTTGGCTTGGGATGGTTGTTCTAATGAGAATTCTATTCATCGCATTGGTTGGGCTTGTCAGCATGGATGCCAGTGCCGGCTTTCGCCCTCAGTTTCAGGATCCCGATGCCGCCACACCACTTGTGCGACCAACACAAAATCCACCGAGCCCTCGCTCCAATTACCGCCCCATGGGCCGACCGGACCTTGCCTACCAAAGAGTAGAATCCCGCCGAAAGAAGGAATTTGAACGAACGGAGTTCAGAAAACTCCCCCCACCTCCCACATGGAACTTGAAGGGACAGGACCCTGCGAAGATTAGGGCCTTTGCCGAAAAGGCCAGATTCATGCCACTGCCGGAACGGGAATACTCCCTCGAAGTCCGCGCCCGAGAGACTGTGGAAAAATACGCCGATGCGCTGAAAATCGTAAAGCACACGCCCATAAGAACAACTCCCGACCGCGGTCTCCTCAAGGTCGCCGATGTGTCGGATCCGCCCCCTCCCATCACTTTCGAAATCTGGACCGCCCGACTTGATTCGCTCTTCGAGATTCTCGATGCGAAGTTTCCCACTGCCGTAGTGCGCCTTTGGAATTTGAGCTTCCAAAAAGAGAATCCTCAAGAGTACCAAGCTAGAGACGCACTCTTTGCCGGAATCGGCGCCCAACGGGCTTCGTGGAACTACACGGCGTCGATGGCGCTGGAACGTGCGGTGAGCTTAAAAGTTACTGATCGGCATTGGAGTTTCTTATGGTCCGCCATCCAGCAGCTCCCGAGCCATTTGGAAGTGCTGTATTTTGCAAAACTCCTGAAACTGAAACCAGGAGATCCAGCACCAGCCGCCGGCGATCTCATTTACTTTCTGCTCTCCCGGGAAAATGAGGCCTTCGCGGCGCAAGTGCACGAACCAAGACACCTCGAGCAACTGAAACTTGAGCAGGCCCTAAGTAGTATGGCCAAGGGAAAGATACCGGAAGCGCGCATACGACTGGAACAGCTCCTAATTTCCAGCTCCGGGCAAGTACGCTCCGAGGCGGCCATCAATCTGGCTCGCCTTCATCTCAAAGAAGGTCGCGCCTCTGAAGCGCTCCTCACCTACGGACAGGTGGAAAAGAACGGGCAAAATCGCCTAAACCTATTGCTCGAAACTTCCTGGGCTGAATTTAAATCCGGCGAAATTCAAGGAAGCCTGGGAAAGGCCGTAGCTCTTCAAAGCCCTTACTTCCGTTACGGATGGGCGCCCGAGTCGTTCGTGCTAGAAACACTCGGCAGAAAGTCTCTTTGCGACTTCGGGGGCGCGCAAGCAGCTCTTCGCAGATTCCAGGAAGAGTACAGCGCAGAACTGGAGTTTGCCCGCTACGTGGCTCAAACGAAAAAAACAAACGGCACGCTCTATTCTGAGATCCTTTCTTCCTTCCAATCCCAAGAGCCCCGCCGAATCGAGCGACTCCTGTTATCCCTACCTGAAACAATCGCCGGCCAGGAATTCATTCTAGGGGCGGGCAAAGAACTCTCTTTGCTCCGGTCTTTGGCCTCTGAGAAACATGCCCCTCCGATCCCTCAAGACTGGGAGCAATTCCTCTCACTCCATGAGTCGCACTTTGCAAAGAGAATCATCCCGCTCAAAGAACGCATGGAAACCCGCTGGAAGCAGGAGGCATCATACCAATACGCAAAACTTTTGGATGTGTTTACGAGATTCGACTTAATCCATCTAGATGTTGCCAGCAGAGCAGCGCACGACTTTGATCTGCAGTCGGCACTGAACTTCCCCGTAGCCTCGGAATCGATAGCTCCAGAAAAACGAGGGCGAATGTTATGGCCGTACCACCAAGAAGTTTGGGAAGATGAAATGGATTTCCTGAAAGTTCGTGGCGACGGGGAATGCGCCAATCGCTTTACAGCCTCTACTCCGGAGGCGCCGGAGCCTCCCCGTCCCCCCGCACAAGAAGGGAAATCAGCGGCGCCCGCCCTTGAATCCGAAGGTGCTTCCGAGGGATAGCATGTAGCGGCGATCTTTCCTCTGCCCCCCGTAGCTTCCAATTTCCTCCGCGTAACTGGCCGCGTTTACGCGAACCACACCGAGATCGAAAGAAAATCCATAGGTAAGAGACGTCTGGTTCCAACCGGCTTGCAACGCCAACAGAGGCAGATCAAGATTCATTCCTAAGTGAAGATGCTTAGGAAGATGTTCTTTGTCTAGACTCTGGTTGATATGGGAGTAATCAGCAGCAAGGGTGAGGTGATTGGATGAGCGTTGCGGCCCGTAACGACGCTCAACCCGGCGGTTCGCTCGCCCTCCAATCGGAAATCTCACCGCGATACCCGCATTCATTACGTCTTCAATTCGAGTGGGACGTCGCGTGTCACTATAGGAACCGAAACTTGTTTTACCCACGTCGTGCCAGGCCCAGCCGAGAACAACTTCCGTACGCCCACCGGTAGGAAGTTTATACTGTGCCCCCAAACCAAGACCCCAACCCGCGTCTTCATCCTGAAACTGATCAACAAGTGAGGCTCGATTCCCAATAATCTCGCTCGTGGAAAGATATTTCACTCCGCCCTTTCGCACCATTCGACCCAAGCGCATTCCAAACCGAAGATCCTTTTTCTTTCCTAGTGCGCCCGCCAGCCCCGTCATGATGGTGAAGTCGCGCGAGTACCGTGCCATCGTCTTCGGCATAGCCATGTTCTGCAAATCCACCTCAATATTCACATCGTAGCGAGCTGCCAACGCGAAATGAGGCATTGTGATCTGCGTGATATTGTCGATATTGGCTTGGATATGTTTTCCAATGAACCTATTAAGACTATTGGCGAGATTGTTGTTGTTCTCGCTAAAAGTCTTCACATTGTCGTAGCTCTCATACACGTCTTCATTGGCGGCCATTTTCAAGTCGAACGCCTGAATTTCAGCGCCGTTCACAAGGGCCAATCCTGCCGGATTGTAATGTAACGCAAGCCAATCGTCGGCTACGGCTGTGTAGGCCCTGCCCATGCCGAACGGAACCACTCCAGCGCTTGGTCCGTATAGCTCAGCAGCTCCAGCGCACATCGGGAGGAGCAGAAAGAGTAGTGTGGCCCACCTACCACGCATTATTCACCGCCGTCACAATGGCCGCCGCGGTCACGCTCTCTGGATCACCGCCCGTGCCATCGCAAGAAGTTCGATCGCGGCTGATCACCAAACAGGATCCAAGGCCCGCAGCCACACAAGCGGCATTCAGCGAATTCTTGGCAGCAGTAGAGTCCGCATCCGAAAGATTAGAGTTGGAGTAACTATCCGAAATGGCGCTCATCGCCACCGCAAGAGAACAGGCATCCACATTAGACATATCCGTGCCAACACGGGGGTTGGCATACGCAAGGTTGGCTCCTTGAGCGCCAGTAGAGCTTGGCGAACCGTAGGCACTCAGAACTGCGCCGATCACCCCGAGCTGTAGAAATACCATATAGTCGTTTCTGCTCTTACTCCGATTCGACGCATTGAGAACGGTATTCGAATTCGTCAGTACATCGAGCGCCTGATAAAGCGCCGTAATCTTTCCGTCACCCAAGGAATTCGGCATCGACTTCGCTAGAGCACTATACACATTGGGAGCGCCGCCCAAATTTCCCGCGATGGTGAGAAGTTTGTAGCCACCGGCACATGCATAGGCGGAGGCTTTAATCAGCACCACCTCTTCCGTACGATGCTCCAGCGCATTGTATAGCGGATCAATGGCCTCATGGGCTCGACTGCACTCAGCATTGGATAAAAAGAAATTCGCTTCGTCGATACGGGCCTGACGCCCGCGTTCGGTACTGAGATCGAAGCGATTACCGCAAGATAAAGAACTGAAGGCTATAGCCAGAATAGATAAACGGGCAAGCCAGAGGTGAACATCCATGTCTTCCTCCACTCCAATCAGAATACCCCGCGTCAGAGGGAATTCATAGCAGCGATCATTCTCTGTATTCCCATTTCCAGAGTAGTCTTGTCCTTTGAAAAACTGAGTCGAATGCACCGATCATCGCCAAAAGGACGCCCCGGAACCACCGCCACTCCGGCCTGATTCAAAAGAAACTCAGCCATGGCTTCACTACCGTTAATCCGACCGCCAAAAAATTGACTCACATCAGGAAACAGGTAAAAAGCGCCGGGGGGGCTCGAGAGACGAATCTTCGGCTCCGTCGCCAATAATTTCATACAAAAGTTCCGGCGCAATTCTAAATCCTTCCGACGCGCCTCGAAATCGTTTCGAGTCTGGCGAAGCGCTGTTTGGGCCGCGTCCTGAACAAAGGTGGTCACATTTGTGGCCGACTGTGCCTGTAGGATTCCCATGGCCTCGATCACGGGTCGAGGTCCCGCCGCAAAGCCCACTCTCCATCCCGTCATGGCATGAGACTTTGAAAGCCCGTTGAACGTGATCGTGCGTGAAAACGCATCGGAAGAAATTCCCGCAAAAGAGAAGGCCTCCGCCCCCTCATAAACAAGATAATTGTAGATCTCATCGGCAGCCACGAGCACATCGGTACCCCGCAAACCATGGGCGAGCTTCTCCATTTGCTCCCGAGCAACAATCGCTCCCGTGGGATTCGACGGAGAATTCAAAATGAGCAACCTGGTCCGAGGCGTAACCGCTTTAAGCACGGCGTCCACATCCAAAGAAAAATTCTTTCCCGATGCAACGATCACTGGAGTGCCGCCCGCTAAACGGGTCATTTCCGGATAGGAAACCCAATAAGGCGCCGGCACGATCACTTCATCACCGGGACCCACAGTAGCCAGAAGCAGGTGAAACAATCCCTGCTTCACTCCGCAAGTAACTGTGATTTCCTCGCGCTTATAACCAAGACCGAACTCACGAGAAAACCAATCCGCTGCCGCAGACCTAAGTTCAGGCGCCCCATGCGGGTTTGTATACCGCGTTCGCCCGTTTCGAAGAGCCTCAACCGCCGCATCACAAATCTCAATCGGTGTCTCAAAATCCGTTTCCCCGGCCGTGAGATTCACCACATCCTTGCCCTGCTTAATCATCTCCTGTGCAAGAGCATTCAAGCGCAACGTGGGAGAACTCTCCACTCCATCCAAACGGGATGCGATCTTGTAAAGGCTCAAACCAACCCCTCCGAACGCAACTTCTTTGCTACAGCATCATCCACAACCTTCGGCACATAGGGACGAATACTACCGCCAAATGCAGCCACCTCTTTGAGCACCGTGGAACTTACAAAGAAAAGATTTTTCCCCGTTACCATGAAGACAGTTTCTACGTCCTCGTTGAGCTCGCGGTTGATGGCGGCCATCATGAACTCCGCCTCGAAGTCACTGGCCGCTCTAAGCCCCCTCAATACGGCGCTAACCTTGTTCATTCGAGCATAGTCCATGATGAGCCCCTCACAGAGATCCACCTTCACTCTGCGTTGCCCCTTGAAAACTTTCCTCACAAGTTCGGCGCGCTCCTCCGGTGAGAACCACTGCGACTTTGAGGAGGTTTTTCTGAGGTTCATCGCGATTACCACGATCACCTCATCAAAAACTTGGAGACTACGCTCGATGATGTCGATGTGACCGTTAGTGATGGGATCGAAAGATCCGGGATAAATCGCGCGGCGCTTCATAGCCCTGAGAATAGCACTCAAGCGGCGCGAACAAAAACAGTGAGCCCCGCTGGCCCCAATTTTCTCCGCGAATGAAGCTCCCAACCGGCAGGAGTGGAAAGTTCGGTTTTGGGGTCATGCTCCATAACCACCACAGCCCCTTCACTCAATACACCTGGCCTCGACAGCCAGTCCAAAACCTTAGGTTCCACGCCCAATGCATAGGGCGGGTCACAAAAAACAAGTTGATAGGGCCCACGCTTGTGCCACTCATCGAAATTTTCCACGCCGAAGGAAATCACTTCGGCGAGCGACTCAGCCCCGAGGATCTTCAAATTGGATTTCAGGCTCGACGCATGCCGCCGGTTTTTCTCCACAAAAACCACGAAATCGGCCCCACGACTCATGGCCTCCAAACCAAGCCCCCCCACGCCCGCAAAAAGATCCAAACAGCGCACACCGGAAAACTCAGGGGCCTCCCCCGTTTTCATCCGGTGACTTTCTATGATGGAGAAAATGGCCTGTTTTACACGTCCGGCCGTAGGACGAAGGGCATCGCTAGAAGGAGCCTGAAGCTTTCTCCCTCCCCACTTTCCCCCCATGATCTGAAGCACGATTTAGGCGGCGCGCTTACGGGCCGAGTGAATTCCAGTAGGAATCTTAAACTCGGTTCCATCGGCCATCCGGCAAATCAACGCATCTTCGGTGCAGAAGACTTCAATGGAGCGCTCACCACTGGAAAAGATCAGCTTAAGATTAATGGATCCCCGGAGCTCGAGCTTCAGGCTTTGCTCAGCCGTTTCGGCCGTCTTCATGGGAACTACTTCAGCCATTGGCTTTGTCTCCTCTTCGGTGGATGTGTCTCGTTTCGCTTCCAGAGACTCCGATTGAGCAAGATCCTCAATCAACGCATCGAGTTCGTCTTCGCTTACGTCTTCCTGTTCCGCCGCTTTTTTCGATTCGTCGTTGGCCATAGCTCACTCCTTGTGTGATCTCCTTCACGTTTCGACAAATGGCGTAAAAACTTTAGGCCCACCGAATCATGTTTTTTCTCTTTAATTTCAACATGTTGAATATTTTTCCGAGTAAGTTTTTCGCTCCTAGGGTTCTCGAAAGTCTGATATAAATCTCGGTTCGGAGGATAAGGGTGGCATCCCGCGAGTTTCCCAAAAAATCTGGGTTGGAGGCACTACTTTGCCCCCATGCTTTAGGCGCCACGCCGGGCGATTCGCTTCCCTCCGTCCAGGCCCGTGAAGACATCAAAGAATTGATCGGACTCACCCCAAATATCTCGGCCCCTACCGAAAACAGCAAAGATACCCGCTGGAAGCATCTCCTCGAGATCTTGGTTCAGGATTTTCTCGTGAGAAAACACGAAGTATCCCGACTAGATAAAGGCCGGAGGGAACGAATCGAGCGAGAACTCCAAGGCACCTCCAATGTTCCCCTCGCCCAATTTTTGGAGAGTAAGGTCGGTACAAGTGAGAACCTGGCCCTTCTTCGCTTTTCCCACGAACTGGCGTTTTTCCATCTACTCCAGATTTTGCTCGTAAAACGTCTATCGGACCTCAAGCTTCTGAAATCTGCGGGTTCTTCTCAGGCCACTCCCAACTGGTTGCTCACCCACTACATAAAATCTCGCACAAGCCGACCGATCCAAGGCCGATCGGAGTGGGCATTTCTGAAACAGAACCTTTTCAGCTGGTTCAGCCCGTCATCCGACACATGGGAAAGAATCCGTTTAGCGCTCGGCAACCTTCCCCTTGAGGAGACTCCTCTTTCTATTCTGGAGGCGATCGAAGACTCCAGCCCTATAGGCATTGCGTGCGAAAACGGCGACAGCCTCCCGTTGAACTCCGCTTGGGAAATTTTGATTCGCGCCCGATGTCACGATACCGGCGAGTCCGTGATTTCTCAGGAGCCGGTGCTCGCTTTCGGTACCGGAGCTGCAAGGGCAGCCCTTGGCTTAAAAATGGTGTCTCCGAACACCCCTCTTTGGCTGGCTCCTTCGTCGGAACTAGAACAGTTTCTCGCAGAAATCACTTTGCTGTGGACGGCGCCGGGACAACTTCCTCCAGTGCGAACCATCTCACCGATCTGCTGGAAGTCGGCCGCCCCCTCTGCCCTTTTCCAGTCGGCGCTGACGCCTGATGAGCGTTGCCAGCTCGTGTTTTGCTCCCCCTCCCCCACTCGACCGCTGTCTTTGGATTGTTTAGATAAAATCCTTGGCGTCACCCTAGAGGGCGGTCTACTGCTTTGGTCCGGGAAGTCCTACTGGCCCACAGAAACCGACGAGCGATCCCAGATTTTGCGCGACACCATTCTCCGCGAATGCCGCATTCGAATGCTGATCGATTTGCGCAACCTTCACGGTGCAAACCTTGAGACTCCGAAAAGCCTCTCCCTCCTCGAGAAGTGTTCCAGCAAAGAAATTCGCGACTCTCATCGCCCTGTTCTTCTACGAGTTAGAGGTTCCGTAAGGACTGCTGCCGAATTGGAAAGCCTTTGGCAGTTTCTCTCCAGGATCTGCAGCGTCGAAACACTCCCCGGAGAAGTCCAGCAACTATCCATTCCAGGAACCCAGCTACGCATTGAAGTAATGGCTGCAGCAGCCAATCAATCGCAGCTTAGAGGAGTGGCTTGGACTTCTTTGGCAGAACCGGAATTTTTCCACGCGGTAGGCGTTCTAAAAAGGAGCCCGGAACGGGCCTATCTTTGCGGCCACGTTCTCGCAAGAAAGCAGGTAGCCGATCCCACGTTTACCCCGGCCAAGAGCCTTGCTCTGAAGAAAGTGGAAGGGAGTCGCTTCCTGGCAGAATCCGCCAAGGATCGCCCAGAAAAAGTTGAATACCTTTTCGTCCCCGATGCCTCATTGCCCGAAAGCCCCCTTTATCTTTCGGCTCTTTTCAACTCGAGTCCCGTGCAGTTCTGGTTCCGCCTTGAGCAAGAAGCGGAAATATCGCTCGGAAGAAGCCGGTCCCAAAAGAGGCAACTTGAGCAACTCTTCAAGCTGATTCCGGTAGTTCGGGTGCTCCCACGCGGCGTACCACTTCCGGCAGAAACGCCCCGAAAGCTCTCCCTCCAAACAATCGGCGAGGCACGAACCAAATTCCTTCGGCTTCTTAGCGCCCCGGGGGAGTGGTCTACAGCCGACAGAGTGTGGCTCCACGACTTTGCGGTCCAAATGGAGGTCACCTCGCAGCATCAACTCGATACCGCTCGCAGCTGCCTATCGCACCTCCACCCCCAGCTAAGGCTGGAGCGCTGGTCGATCCCACGAAAACTGCCTACGGTGGATCCCGTTCACGCTCTCAATCTGCTCCAGCACCACTCTCGGGCCCCAGTACTGGCTCATCCTTTGCTCCACACCACGCGCCTCAAAGCGGTTTCTGATTTTAAGGTGACCAGGGCAGAGGAGCGACCACAGCTGAGCGGAATGTCTGAGGTTGTTCTCTATTCCGGTCTGGAAGCTCAATTGCGGATCTCCGGTCCCACATTCCTAACCAAAGCCGTCGCCACGGAATGCGGCCGCCGCTCAGGACGCCCTTGGCTCGATATCGGCTCCAAACTCCTGCTTCCCACCGACATCGGGCCGGTTTTGAACCAGCTATCTGAGTTCGAGCGAATTACCCTGCAGGAAATTTCCCGCCTCCGAGAGCATCTGGGGGTCCTCGACGAGCTATTTTGCGGGCTCTTCGGACTGGATTTAAAATCTGACTTAGAAATGATCCGGCGTCATTTGGAGCCGGAGGAAATCCGAGTCGTGGATTTGGTGCGTCCGGTTCAGAACTGGCTCAGCCCAGCCAAAGATGCTGCATCCCCCACAGCGCTCCTCCAATAAGAAAAACCGTAGAAGCTACTTCACACCTCTTCACCGCACCGGGAATCGGATTCAGATGATCCATTCGCTCCCTCACCTGAGGAAAGAGAAGGGACACCCGGAGCCACGCTCCGCAAAACAGCACCAACCAGGGAAACCAGACGTCCATAGAGATCCTATCGGAAGTTTGACCACTCCTCTCAAGCGCCGTAGGATTATGGAAGGATGCTGTTTCACACCTCTCACGAAATCCGCCTAGCTTTCGAACAGTTACGCTGGCTGGAGCGCCGTCGTCAGTCTGTTATCGACTGTGTATCGGCTCACTTCGGGCGAGATCGTATTCGTGCAGCCCTACCGCCAGAGGACCGCCGACAAGCGCTTCCCGACCATCTGGAGTTCGACGACCTGATGATGGATTTCACTCCCGAGGAATGCATCCGCTCCCTTGCTCATCGCCTGGAAGTTCTCGAATCACGAACTGTTGCCTCCCTTTTAACGAAGGTCAGCGAATGGCGAGACCATGTGGAAGAGCAGATTTTCTTCGGATCGCGGTTGGCAGGCCAGGAAGCCGCACGCTTTACGTTGGAAGGATCCCGCACGGTTTCCGTGAACCGCCCCGTATTCCTTGCGGAGGTGATTCAGGTTGTAACGTCACTCACCTGGTCCGGGCTTGAGTCTGAGAAAAGCGTATTTCTGTCTATACGACCCCTTTCCGATGCCACACTTCACTTCGTGCGCTCTCCTCACCTGGATTCTTGGATAGAGGGAGGTGCCCCTCCGCTCCTGATGGCAAAGATTAAAAATTTTTGGATTCAGGGAATCTTAGACGTTGTGGGTGATGAAGTAGATTACCGTCAAACCAAGTACCTGGAAGACGGCGCACCCTACGGGCTCGAAGAATTTCGCATTCGCCCCCATGCAGAATGATCTTTTTCGGCACCAACGGCACCTTTACCGCAGTCTTCTAAATGAACTCTCCCTTCTCGAGCGAGGAAAGAGCCGAGAGATCTCCCGTTACGAAGCATCGTATAAGCGATTGCTATCTCGCCCAGCTGCCCCCAGCGATTGGACCTCTCTTGCTAAATCCATTCAGCGAAGCCGCATCGTTTTAATTGGAGACTTCCACACCCTCCGTCAGTCGCAAAAGGCAGCACTGAAGATTCTGGAAAGGATCGAAGCTCCAGTTGCTCTCGCACTTGAGTGCGTGCACCAGAAACACCAAGCCAGTCTCGATTCTTTTATCGCCGGAAATCTCTCTCTCGAAAATTTGCGCTCAGTGCTGGACTTTGATTTCTTTTGGCCATTTCCTTGGGCGAACTACGAAGAACTTTTTTCGATCTGCCTTTCAAAAAAAATTCCGATACTCGCCCTTAACGTCGACAATCGGCCCGATACCCCCAATAATCTCCAACGACGCGACAGGGCTGCGGCAGAAGCGATTTCGCAGTTTCTGGAATCTCATCCGAAATTCAAAGTAGCAGTTCTCTATGGTGATCTTCACTTGGCCAGAACCGGAATTCCTCGCCACTTGAAGACCTTAAAATGCGGCCCCGCGACGGTGATCTATCAGAATGAGCCGCGCCTATATTGGGCCCATCGAGATAAGATCGACACTGGGCAAACCGAGGTTTTTCGCCTCGGCTCTTGGGAATTCGTATTAATGAATTCCGTTCCATGGGTAAAACTCCAGTCACACCTCGACTGGCTAGAGGGCGGTGATTCCGAGGTCGACGAGCCCGGCGCGGACCTGTTGGCTCGCAACTTCAACGATCTATCTAACCTTCTGGGAATTCCCGCGCCTGAGTTCCCGTCCGTTGATCTGTTCCTGTCGAGCGACGGGCATTCTCTAAAGCGTCTTCTCCGAGATGGCGACCTGTCCCGCTCCGATCGCCGATTGCTTATGCATTCCATGCTTTTCCGGAGACCTGCCGTAATTTCCAGAGTCGTGTGGCTTCCCGGCCCCGGGATGAACTTTGCCTCGGAGGCCGCCGCTCAACTCCTCCACGAAACACTTCTTGGTTTTCCACCCGCGCAGGGAAAGCCAATGCTCTATTCTCTCATTTACCGACAAATGATTTCCTACTTTGGCGCAAAGCTTCTCAACCCCAAGCGAAAGTGCAGCGAACTTTCCGATATCGAGTCAGTCCTGACTTCGCCCTTTCGAAAATCCGAGCCAAAGTTAAAACGCCACGCATTTCACCTCGCCCGCAAGTGGCTTCGGTGGCTATTTGGACAAACCAAACATCGGCCGCGGCTCCGGGGCAACGAGTCGGTTGCGCTTATGCTTGAAGCCTCTCGACTGATCGGATTTGTATTGGGAGATCGGTTGTTTCTGGCCTCTAAGAACGATAATTCACTGGGCCCTAAAATGACGGCACTCTTTCGCCTACGCCCTATCGACGAAAAAAATGCCGCTTCCGCCCTGAAAAGGCTGGCCAATCGACATTTAAAACATGTGCCTCACGTGAAGGCGAAAACAGAAAAACTTTAGCTCTGAACTTCGGCCAAACGACGATAAATCGTTCGCGCATTAATGCCCAGAATTCTGGCCGCCTCGTTCTTATCTCCGCCCACGGCTTCCAGAGTGCGCAGGATTGCCTGTCGCTCCATTTCCTCTAGCGGAGTCCCAAAAGGAAATCTCAGGAAATCTTCCGATTTAACGGGCTTTCGCGCTCCAGAGACTCCAAAATCCGACGACGACAACTTATCACTCCGCGAGGTAACCACAGCACGCTCGATCGCATTCCGAAGTTCCCGCACATTGCCCGGCCACGGCAATTCCGTTAGCGCCTCAAACGTGCCCGGCTCTACTCCGAGCGACTCCCGCCCATACCGCTTCTTAGCGGACTCAAAAAAATCCTGGGCAAGCACGGGAATGTCCTCATTGCGCTCCCGAAGCGGCGGCACTCGAAGATGAATCATGTTCAGCCGATAGAGGAGATCGCCTCTAAACAGGCCTTCCTTCACCCTTGCTTGCAGATCGGCGTTAGTCGCTGCAACCACGCGAGCATCCACTTTTTTGGAGCGCGTAGAACCAAGCGGGGTAAACTCTCCGTCCTGCAAAACTCGCAGTAATTTGGCTTGGAACGCCAGCGGTGTTTCGCCGATCTCATCGAGAAAGAGCGTCCCCTTATCTGCGGCACCAAAAAGGCCTTCCTTTGCCAAATCGGCACCGGTAAACGCCCCACGCTCATAACCAAAGAGCTCACTCTCTAAAAGACTCTCGGGTATGGCCGCGCAATTCACGCAAATCAATCGACCGGATCGACCGCTTTCCTTGTGCACTAATCTGGCCAACAATTCCTTGCCCGTTCCGCTTTCGCCTTCCAGGAGAATCGTGGCTCCGGTTTGTCCGATCAGCTTAATCGTGCGACGAATCTCGAGCATCACCTCAGAAGACCCGATCAGCTCCGGATTATCTGAGCCTCGCTGACTTCCCAACGCGTCCTGAATCAATCGCAGCAGCGGATCCTTCCTCACAGGCTTGGAGAGGAAGTCCACGGCTCCAAGTTTCATCGCTTCCACCGCATCGTCCACGGTGCCATAGGCGGTCATCAACACCACGGGCACTCCCGAATGCCCTTTCCGAATGGCACGGAGCATTTCAAGCCCGCTAACTCCGGGCATCCGAAGGTCTGAGATCACGAGGTCAACGCCATTCCGTTTGATCAACTGAAGAGCTGCGGCCGCACTCGAGGCCGCCATCACCTGGTACCCTTCAATTTCCAGAAGGCGCTTGAGTGCGGTGAGATTACTTTCCTCATCATCGACGACCAGAAGCCTGGCACGAAATTGCTGCAATGCGGCCATATTCAAGAGTCCCCTCGATTGGATTCTACCAAAGGAAGCCGAAGGGTAAACTTTGTTCCTTGCCCCTTGTGACTTTCAAATTCGATTTCCCCGCCCTGCTGCTGCAAAAGCTGCCTGCTATGCGCTAAGCCAAGACCAGTTCCTTGCGCCTTAGTCGTAAAAAAAGGCTCAAAAAGCTTATCTCCCAGTTCCTGTGGAATCCCGGCACCATTATCCATCACATTCAAAACAAGCTCTCGACCAGAGCGCTGCCCGGTCACCCTCACAAACTTCAAGGGCCCGGACTTTTCATCGAAAGCTTCGAGGGCATTTTTAAGCAAGTTTCCTAAAACTTGTCCTAAACTCCCTTGATCCATCGCAACGGCTGGGAGCTCATTTTTCTCCATCAAAAGCCTCACACCACGCTCCTGAAACAAGGGGGCCCAGGTGTCGGCCACGGAAGTCAATACTGCCTCAGTATCTACAACATCGCGTCGGAACTTAGGCGCGCGCGCCATTTCCAAATGAGCGTCCGTAACCTGGGCCAAGCGCTCCACCTCTCGCTTCACGGGAGCCAACAGCGGCGAACTCACGCCGCGCTCCTTAAGTTCATGTTCCAAAACTTCTAGATGCAGACCAAGCGCATTCAGCGGGTTCCGAACCTCATGTGCCATTTGCGCCGCCAATCGCCCCGCAATGGCCAACTTCTCTTGATGAGCGATTTTGTCTTGCGCACTTCTCAGCTCATCGTTCTGCTTTGCCATCTCTTGATGGGCCTTTTCCAAAACACGCTGCTGATTCTGAAGAGCTGTGGTGCGATCTCGAAGCGAGCTGGCCATTCGCGCCAACTCTGTACTCAAAACCCCCACTTCATCCTTTCCGTGAGACAGCCCGGAAAGATCCGAAACATCCGCATCCGTAAGGCCGTGGGAGGAAACCCTTCTCGCCACTGCCGCTAGTCGCTCCAGGGGGCGCACGGTGCGAATCAGAAAGTAGGCAAGCCAAACCAGAACCACAAAAGACCCGGCCATGATTCCCGCAACCAAAAGACCGGAACGAGCGGCATGGGCCTGAACTTCCCGCGACGCATCCCGCACCGCTGTCTCCGCTGATCGCGCCAGGCGCTTCAATTGAGCCCTGGCATCCGCTCGCTCCTGAGAAAGCTTCGCTTCATAATCACCGCGTCTCGGCCAATCGGCATAGATAGCGTCTACGGTGATCTTAAGTTTCTGCAAATGCTGATTTAAGCTCTCGACCTCTTGGGAAAGCCCAGGCACCTTCGCATCCTGAATTCCCTGCCACCGCTGCTCCCACTCCGAAAATAGTTGGTCCCTTGGACGCAACGACTCCTCTAGAAACACTCGATCCAATTCAAATTCGAGAAGAGAGAAGGCGCCCTCGGCCTGACTCAGCTGCTTCAAATAGGGCATTTGATCCTGATTGATGGAGGCGATGATTTGTTCGAGCTGAGTAAATCGAACCAAACCCAGGCCACAAGCGGTGACCCCCAGAATCCCAGATAAAAGAAAACCGCGCCAAAGACGTCTTCTAAGACCGCCCGATGCTTCCATGAGAAAATTCTAGCCCGAAGATCAGAAGGAACGAACAGGAAGTTGAGGAATAAATCCCCTTAGGTAGTACTCCAAAATCGCAAGATCGGCCTCGTTATTGGCCCCATCTCGGTTCAGGTCGAGCCCCGGAATGCATGACTTGTTGAGACAACCGCCCGTACCGGCCGCACAGGGCGCGGTATTGGCCGCCCCAAGGAGAAAAGTGGTGTCACCGGAGTCACCGGCCCCCGTAGAGAGGTATCGACGCGCAAAACGAAGGTCATTGACGTCAACTTGGGTATGAGTAGCCTGCGTAAGGGCACCAAATCGGCGGGCGGCAATTGAGGCGCAAGCGGTAGTAGTAAGAGTGTTGGCGGTAACATCCGAAGTAACTGCATCAAAAGATGCATAAGTCGGCCCTCCCGCACACGACTTGAAGGAGCACGTGTTAATTAGAGTGATTCTTCTAAAATACACCGCGTTCTCTATAGTAGTGCGTATTTTTACGGTTGCGTCCCGGGGACAATTCGGCCCCACCGGAGCAACGGGGGCGGCCAACGCAGAGACTTTTCCGATCGTTGCAATGTAGCGCCGCCCTTCTACATCAGCAGGAATCTGGCGGCACCCGGTGCCTCCCGAACAAAGCCCATACCTCTCGGACACGGGAAGTGCCGGCATCTTTCGAGTGGCTGCAATAGCGTAGAAAAGTCCAGCCGGCGGCGAGGCGCCCAACTCAGGCAAATTCGATAGACGTCTGTCCAAAACATCTGGATCACATCCAGCCTCTTCGGCATACATTTTCTGAACGCGCTGAGCAGCTGCTGAAGTCACTTCCTGCGCAATCATTGCGTTTTCTACGCGATCAGCAACACTAGCCACCACTTGCTGCTTCGACCAGCCAAACATCACGATAACGGCTAAAATAACTCCCGTGATGAGCACAAACATCAGGCCGCCTTGTCCACCTTGATGCTTCATATGCAAAAACCGCCAGAAATCTTTTCCGAGCAACATTCCGCATCTTCGGAAGCGGCCAAGCCCGCTCGCTTACAAGTCCCCAAACAGGTGGTTCCCGATTTTGCCCCACTACAACAGGCTTCCGACCCCACAGAAACCGAGCCAAGAGAATCTCCATTATATCTACAGGATCGCAAGCTTTGCATTCTCCAGTGATACGCACCGCGCACAGAAAGGTTCTGAAGATTAAATTTCATCCGCGCTTCTCGCAAATACCCCTTTGAGTAGTTCAATCCGCTAGGGTGCCAGCTCTCATATGTGTCACTATTCACGTTCTCAGAAGACTGCTGCTTCACCTTGGTGCGAAGATTAAGGACAAAGTTCGCTCCCACTTGCCCCCCACCGGGAGAATCTAACCCACAACTCAACCGAACGAGTCCACTGCGTGTCATTACCCCCGCTTTAGCTCCCGCAGTGCCCTCATCTCCAATCCGAAATACAGTTTGCTGCCCAGGAGCTGCCACATCATGAATCGAAATCTGCAATGACCCCGGTTCCGATCTTGTTCCTGATCCAACGTTTTCGAGAGTGGGGCTAGTATAGGTCAGGCGAACCAACTGCCTGCAACCACGGTCCTCGGTGGCATCATTGAAATAAGGATTATTGGCACACCCGCGGGCCAGCGGAAAGTTGGTATTTAGATAAGAGGTAAGTGTTGTATCAGCCATTGCGCCCAGCCCACCGAACCCAGCCTCGAACTCACCCTCAAAAATCTGGGATCCCGTCGCCACCCCACCATCGAAAACCGGATCAAACCACGCAGCTCCCGAGGTCCATGTGCAATCTGCTGCTGTGCCACCGGTGCCACTACAAGCGCACGAATTCAATTTTACGACCTGAGGCATAATGGCCGTAAGCTGGAACATCCCGTCGCTAACGGCTTCCATTGTGGCCGCGTTCCGAAAAAATAAACCCGATAAATTAAGGCCAGTACTAAAAACCGTGCCCACCGCCAAAGAAACTACCGAAAACAGCGCCAAACCGACCAGCAGTTCAATTAGGGTCATACCGGCCTGACGTAAACGTTTCGGATGCATCGGTGAAAAGCTTAACAATTAGCCCTGCCCTCTATCAAATCCTTTGTTTTTTTAAAGAATTAGCCCGTTTCTCCCGATGAATTCAGCGAGGAACCTTTTATTTGGGGAAATATGGCAGAAGACCATAAGCCCGAAATTTTGATTCTCTGGAAGAGCGGAGGCTCTAGTGAGGAAGCTCGCGCTCGCCTGCTGAAGGCAGTTCAGGCATTTTCCGCACCCAAAGAGGTGGAGTGCTCTTCATTTTCTGAACTTAGAGAAGCCCTAGAGATGTCCCCTCAGCGGCTGGGAACCTTTGTTGATCACCAGTTACTTCAGACACTAACAGATGGAGAGTTGAACGAAATCACCGGCATTACGGTTCTTTTTGATCGATTCAATGATCAGTCGGAAAGTCTGCGAATTCGCAGTCGAAACCTTCCCGTTCTTGAGATTCTAAGTCTTCCCACTCCAGACTTACTCCGCATTCTTCACTTTACCCTGCTGCCCAAACGTCAATCGGGAATCACATCCTTAATGGAAAAGGGCGCCGTGATCCTTGGGGAGAAGGTTCAGTCCCTAGACACCGTGGGTGAAATTCTAGATCGCACCACACAGTTTTTTTCAGAACAACTGCCAGAAACGGTACCATTGCACTCTTCGTTCCGCCTGATGGCTCTGAGCCTAATTCAAGAGGCGTTCGAGCAAGCTCTAAAACAAAACGCTCCATATCCAACTGTCGACTTCCAAACGTCAGCCACACGGGAAAAAATCGCTTTTACGCTCAGAATTCCATTGCCCAATAAAGATCTCGTCAACCAAATAGCTGCCACCTCTGATGAGGCGAATTTTTCATGGTTCACCGCGAGACGGCATTCATCTGCCATGTTGCTGGTGGAATATCCTGAATTCAAAGAAATTGAAGTCGCAACTCTTCTGTTTGTTCAAAATCATACCTCCGCCAACAGCGAAGCGTCCCTACTTGCCTCCACGAGAAGTGGAAGAACTCCCACGGAAAACCTTCTATCTGCTCCCAAAAACTATAAGTTTTCACTGGTTTCCGAACTTGCTCACAGGCGCTTAGACGCAAACAAATACTCAGTAACCACTTCCGTCAAAGAGCTAGAAAAAGACATGGCTGATGCGCAACTACCGGAAAAATTGAAATTGCGCATTCAACAAATCGAGCAGGATCGAGCTAACCTGCAGGATCTTGTGCAGTCTCGGGAAACGCAAATGCGAGAAAGCCAGAGCGAGCTTAACAAGTTTCGCCAAGACGTTTCTCAAAAGCGAAATGAGATCCTTCGCTTGATGAAAGAAGGCGAGGGGGCGGCATCTAAGTATCGGCACAGAATTTCTGATTTAGAAAAACGAATTGAATATCACGTAAAAGAAATCGCCACACTGAAATCTGGGGCGAGAGCGGCAGCCACGGGCGACGCCAACTCCAAACATCTCGAAGGCCTTGTAAAAACTCTTGAACACGAAAAAGCCGTTCTTACTGAAAAAGCAAACCAAGAACAAAAAAAGATTCTCCTCCTTGAGAAGAAGAGCGCAAGCCTGTATCGCGATCTCGGCGAACGAGACAAAGAGATTCAGCAGCTAAAGGAAGCGGTTCATAGAGCAGAAGTCGCCGCATCCGCAGCAGCCAGAGAACCAATAGCAAAGCCCGACCAGAAAAAGGGATCTGTTGAGGCTGCCATGGAGGCAGCAAAGAGCCAATCCAATGGCGCCGAGGCAAAACTCAAAGATGCTGAGGCACGGGAAGTCGCGCTAAAACAAGAAGTTAAAAAGCTCACATTGAAAATAGACACCTCCGAGAAAAACCTAAAAGTGATCCAGACCGAGTCTGCCGAAAAGGCAAAGTTACTGGAGCGCAAACTGGAGGCAGCGAAGGCCAAAGAAATTGAGCTTCTCAAAAAAGTCGAAGAACTTACCGCCCTTCTAAAGAAGGCCACAAAGGCGGCATAAGCGATGAAGCTTTTACGCATTCCAGCCGGCCGAATTGAAGCAGACCGCAGACTAATTCGGGAAATTTTTGTCTTTCTTCCGCGAAACAATCGTCATGTCAGACTTCGGCAAAAAGGTCAGCATTTCGAAGAACACATCCTTCAAAACTACGTAGCCAAAGGCCACACAGAGTTTTTCGTAGACGCAGAGGAATTAGCAAACCCCGATCCGGCAACAATTGTTCTTTTTGAAGAGGGCTATGTCGGGGAGAATAATGTTGTACCTTTCACTGCTGGAACTGTGACATCCAGTCCGCCTAAATCGGTTTCAGAGGGAACCGTAATCCCATTTGAAAGGCCCACTAACGACGAATCATCCGAAACGGCACCGAAACTATCCAGCTCGGCCCCTTCCAGTGATTATGCTGCGTCCGAAAATGAGCCCGCAACAAAGGCGGGGCTCGCTTCAACAGAGAATGATGACTCTGAAACATCTACAGCCAATCTCAACGAAGAGAATACTGCTAATATTGCAGCCGCTTCAGAACTCCAGGATAAATTCACAAATGCAAGCAAAGGTCAGAACGATGATAGCGTAGCCTCTGACCTTTCACCGATAGCTGAGGAGCCCCCAGCCGATCCTGCTCACCCACAAGAAAGTCTTGAAGCAAAAGAGGCCCCTGCTGACCAAGTTCAAGACTCCCAAGAAGAGGTCGAGCAAGGTGAAGTCGAGCCCTCGCCAACCGGAAAGCCGGGGCGGCGACGCTTTGCATTTCTCGATGACGACACTGAAGATGATTCAACGGCCCCCGCTCCTCTCGAAAATCGAATTAGAGAAGCCAATGCATCCCGAGATCGTGCCGAGCAGGAACGTGAAAAGAAGAAAAAATATCTTGCTGAAAAAATGGAGAAGGTCCGCGCGCTCCAGGAAAAAGAGAAGGCCCAAAGAGAAGAAAAGCGAATTCGTGCGATCGAGGAGAGGGCCAAGAATAGTGAGAGAATTCGTGCAGAAAGAGCTGCGCTCGAGGAAGAGGCTCGCCTCGACCGAGATGCGGACACTGCGCTTGATCGCTTAAGCTTTGGAGTTAGCCGATCACTTGAATCTGAAACAGCTCTCAGTGGCTCGAAGTCATCAGAAGACGCCCAAACCGTAGGAGGGGCCGATGAAGCAACCGATAAGTCTGAAAGTCGATTCAGTGCAGATTCTCCTATAGACCAGGAAATCATTAGAGTGAAAGAGGGCGCCAGCGAAAGGCTGCCGTTTCTATCCTCCACCACAGAGCTCGACGACGCAATCGGTAAGCTGAAGGAGTCGTTCATTCACGGAAAGCTCAATGGAAAAGAAAACGACATTGTCTTGAATCTTGCAAACATCGACCCGGAAGTTGACCTGCTGATTGAGGGGGCGATATCTGCGAATGAAATTGGAAAGAAAATGTTAGTAATGGGGATGCAGCTGGAGTCACTTAAGGAAAGAGAAAAGGAATCAAACTCCGTCTCCGCTGAAGATCAACAAGTGAATGCGCGTTACCGTGAGAGAATTTTAAACAAACTAGAAACGCTTTCCTCGGCTCTGGAGCAAGTTCGGTCTGGAGGCAAGCTCGATGGCAAGCTACGCGTTGAGCTGAATATCGATTTTTTAAAGGAAGAGATCGTTGATGCAATTCGAGAAGGATCTACGGGGCTAGAGAAGGTAATGGCTTTGGCCGATCAGGTTGACAAAATTAAAACCGGGATAGGAAAAACAGAAGCACTGATTGACGACAAGAATCTTGTAAGAATCGTGACCGAAGCAAACCCTAAAGAGGAGATGCGAGTCACTCGCTTGACGAGAGCGCTGGCACCTACTGACTCAGATGATCAGCCAGAAAGTCTCAAACGTATCCTCGCCGATTCAGAAGAAGAGGCAAGGTCTGGATATGAGCAACTTTTGAGTGGCGACCCAGAACTCAGGGCCGCCTCGGAAGAGGTCGCGCGTCGACTCTCGATAAGTTATCTAAATGAGATCTCAGCCTTTACCGTGCAACTCGCCTTGGCCCAGGGTTATCGGCAGAGGGAATTCCTGCGCGACATCACGATGGCCGCGCTCATCGAATTCAGATCCAAGGACGCTGAAGGCCTCAAAGTAAACAATGCTCCCGTCTTCACTCAGAATGTTCTCCAATACCTCGTCGAACGAACGGGAGGACCAAGCGTTGTCTTCGATGCCGCTCAAATAATTGAACTCGTAAGACGAGTAATGCGACAGGAGAACTTCAAGCCGAATGGAGCGAGACTAGATTCCTCTGTTCTAAGATCAGCATTAGCCCAAGCACGAAGTGAACCAGAACAGTTTGCTGCCACATTTATTGAAAGATCAAAGCAATTTGTTGAGCGCGGGATCAGGGTATCAGATGCCAGCTATTCATATCAGATTTCCCGAGAAGCGATCGTGGCACTAAAATCTACAACTCTGCAATAAAGGGCACTACTCCCCATCGTCACCGATAGCCTCTACTGGACACGCGGCCTTTGCCGCTTTGCAAGCCTCTTCCTCTTCGGGACTAGCAGGCTGCTTGGTCACTTTCGAGTGCCCCTCAGAATCATTCATTTTGAAATTCTTGGGGGCTTCATTCACGCAGGCATCACAAGCAATACACTGGTCATCCACGTAAAACTTTCCCGCTACATTGTCGCCGTATTTATTCGCTTTGTTAGCCATGACTCGTATTATTACAAACTCGTTTGAAAAAATTCCAGATTTGTTCAATTGGATTTCCCTGACCACTTAAAGGGGATCCAAATACAAAAGAAAAGGCCCCAGAGAATTTCTCCTCTGGAGCCTTATAAATGGGCATCGTGCTATGTTCCCACAAGGCTTCCCTTGCAGTATTTTCACCGCAGGCTTGCTTAACTGCTGAGTTCGGAATGGGATCAGGTGTGACCAAGCCGCTATAGACACCCAAAGTGGACGTCGTTCTTATTTAAGATAGGACCCTGTTCATGTGCTCAGCTGAACCAAATGAACAGCGGAAGATTGAAACTCACTAGAAATTGAAGAAATTTTTGTGATGCAAAAAAAATATCAAGCCATACGAATTATTAGTATCAGTCCGCTTAAGGCATTACTGCCCTTACACTCCTGACCTATCAACGTGGTAGTCTTCCACGATTCTTAAGGAATTGCTTCCTGAGAGAACTAATCTTGAGAAAAGTTTCACACTTAGATGCATTCAGTGTTTATCTTGTCCGAACATAGCTACCCAGCTGCGCCACTGGCGTGACGACTGGTGCACCAGAGGTTCGTCCATCCCGGTCCTCTCGTACTAGGGACAGCCTCTCTCAATTCTCTTACGCCCACGGCAGATAGGGACCGAACTGTCTCACGACGTTC
>CAZKBU010000012.1:0-37516 GCA_964551325.1 uncultured Bdellovibrionales bacterium | reverse complement strand
GCCCTTAGCGCCCGAGTGACCGATGCGCTTATAGTGGTTGTAAACCGCTACGGAGAGGACCTTTTTCGCTCGCTCCTGGCCGATCACATATTCATCCAGATGCTTCTTAATCTCCTCAGGAGTGGGCAGGGCATCCAGAGCACCGGTCTTCTTGGCCGCGCCCGGAGCACCGTCCTTCGACTGGTCTTCATGGATGATGTCGTTGCAGAGGTCGATACACTCGTCGCAGATGTAGACGCTCGGACCCGCAATCAGCTTCTTCACTTCCCGCTGGCTCTTGCCGCAGAAAGAACAAAAGAGGGTGCTTGTGTTGCCTTTATTCTTGTTGTCGCTCATGTCGTCTTCCTCTGAAAAACCTTACTCGTGACGCTTTACCACTTTATCGATCAATCCGTACTTCACCGCATCTTCGGCGCTCATATAACGATCGCGATCCGTGTCTTCCACGATCCGCTCCATCGATTGCCCGGTATGATCGGCCAAAAGTCCGTTCAAGCGCTTCTTGAGATAAATGATTTCATTAGCCTGAATCTCAATATCCGAGGCCTGCCCCCGCGCACCGCCCAGAGGCTGGTGAATCATGATACGGGCGTTGGGAAGCGAATGGCGCAACCCCTTGGTTCCTGCGGAAAGAAGAAAGGCACCCATGGAGGCGGCCATGCCCACGCAATAAGTAGCCACGTCGCACTTCACGTATTTCATTAAATCGTAAATTCCGAGTCCCGCCGAAACGCTGCCGCCCGGGGAGTTGATGTAGAAATGAATCGGGCGCTCCGGATCGTTACTTTCCAAAAACAACATCTGGGCGATGATGAGGTTCGCCACAGTGTCGTTCACTTCGGTGCCCAGGAAGATGATCCGGTCGAGTAGGAGACGGCTGTAGATGTCGTACTGGCGCTCGCCTCGGGGAGTCTGCTCGATCACGATGGGGTTCGGGATATAGGCTTGAATTCGGTCGCTCACTCGGGTCTCTCCTGCGAAGAAAGGTAACTATGGAATCTATCGGAATTTTTCCGAAGATTTTGAGTTTCTTTCATTCTACCGGAGAGTGTCGGTTTGGAGACGCGAACAGGCCGATTTTCCTTAAATTTGACACCGGGCACATTAATTGATTAGTTGACCGTCCTCATGCAGAAAATCTGGATGAAAATCGGGGACATCCCCCTATATGGCCCCTGTCGCCTGGCTCCGATGGCCGGGGTGTCGAATACCCCCTTCCGTTTAGTGTGCAAGGAGCTCGGCAGCTCCCTCACCACGAGCGAAGAAATCTCGGCGAAAGCGCTCGTACACGGTAACGAGAGAACTCTCGCCATGGCCGACTACCTTCCCGAGGAAGCCCCCATCGCCATGCAGCTCTTTGGGAGCGAACCGGAGGTGCTTGCCGAGTCGGCCCGGATTCTCGAATCCCGCGGCGCCCACATCATTGACCTCAACATGGGGTGCCCGGTTCCAAAGATCACCAAAACGGGAGCTGGTTCGGCGCTAATGCGCGACCCCAAGGTAGCGGCCGACGTGTTTCGCGCCATTCGAGGCGCGATTCGCGTGCCGTTCACGATCAAGATCCGCGGCGGCTGGGACGACAACACCGTGAACGCTCCCGAGATCGCCCGGATCGCAGAGCTCGAAGGCGTGAATGCGATCGCCGTGCATCCTCGCACTCGTTCTCAGCAGTATACCGGACGCGCCCCCTGGGAAATCATCCGCATGGTGGTGGAAACCGTGAAAATCCCGGTAACCGGAAACGGCGACGTAAAGTGCTTCGCCGACGCCGAAAGAATGATTCAGGAGACGGGCTGCCAGTCGGTCATGATCGGCCGCGGCGCGCTCGGAAAGCCCTGGGTGTTTTCCTCCGAGTTCCCCACTCTGTCGAGACGGGACCAGCACGCGTTTAAGTTTCGAGTCATCGAACGGCACCTGGATTTGATCGAAGCGCACATGCCGGAGCGCTTCGCCCTCGTGCAGGCAAAAAAACATCTCGCTTGGTATACCGTGGGCACGAAGGGCGGAAACTCCGCGAGAGCGCGAATCTTTCACTTCGAAGACATGAAGAGTCTTCGTTCGTTCTTCAAGGAATATTGGCCAGTATCGTTCCTAGCCGAAGCAAAAGAGGATCACTTCGCGGTCACGGCCGAGTAACTCAAATATCCCAAACACGAGTTACCAGATGGTGCGACGCTGCCTCACCGCGAGTTTGAAGATAGATCCCTCGCTTCGGGCTCGGCGTGAAGCGGGTGTTATCGGCATTCACATAACCAGAGTTCCAGGTGATATCCATCATCCGCCAGTCGCCGGGCGAGAGTTCTACTTCGAGCCAGGCGTGAGCCCATCCGTCGCGCTGAGGACTCGCAAGCACTTCGGCCATGGTTGCGCGAGAGTTTTCGGAGATCGCAAGCCCCTCCACCACTCGCGCGCGAATTCCAGCCGCTCGAAAGAGCGCCGCCCCGAGGGTGGAGTACCCATGGCATACCGACACCCGCGCTTCCAAAATCGAGAGTGCGTCGAGGGATTTATTTCGGTAGCTCCGTAACTCGTCGCCAGCGAGAAACGCACGATACCCGTCCACATCGTAGGCCACTTGGGAGGCTACCCAATCGTGGATCGCACCGATGGCGAGTTCGCGGCTCTTCCCCTCGGCGAGGGAGCGCGCCAGATCCTGAATGCGGGAATCATCGCTTTGCACATCGTTCGACGGGGAAAGAAAGGCGTCGAAGGGACGGACGTCGCGATTTCTGACTAAGATCTCCCCCCAGTTTCGCTCCATGGAAATCGACTGCCCGGGACGCATTTCTTGAGAGGAGGTCCAAATCCGAATCGCATATTCACCGGGGCCGTCCTTCAGACAAAGACGATGCGTAAAGTGCTGGTTACTATGACGAAGAAACTGGCTCTCGACTTCCGGGCGGGAACCACGAACATAAACTACCGCCGTGCGCGCATCAGCGGGAAGCGTTCCAGCCAGTTGAAAGCAGCTCTGGGACACGATTCCTTCAGGAGCGCCCACCACAGAAAAGGCCGCGCGCTCTGTAGCCTTAGGGAGTTCGACTCGCGATTCCGCCGCTTCATCGGATTTTCTTTTTAGCCAATCCCAAGCGGACCCCAAATCCAGGGCATAGGCTGGGGACGCTAAAAGAAGGAGCACAAGGGAAACTCGCTTCATCACTACTCCTTGGAAATGACCGGGAGATTCTCTCTTAATTGATCTTTTTAGTCAATTATTAGGGAAAATTAAAACCCCCGTGGTTTCGAGGGTTTACATAATCAAACGAGTTTTTCGCCGTCGTCGCCCTCGGCCTCCATCTCGGCATTCACTTCTTTCAAGTATTCCGCCAAAGCCTCTCGCAAACTGTCCATGGTGAGCGAATCCGGGGCCACGCCCTTCCGCTCCAGGAGGTCACGAAACTCTGGGCCAATCATTTCGAGCGGCAATCCCGTGAGCGCCGCTACCTGTTCAAACAACTCATTCCCCACGAGCTTCCCCTCCTTAGGTCCACTGAGAATGTCTTACTCCACCTTACAAACGAAATGCTATTCGGGGTCCACGTGAATGCAATCCTTTTTTTCGGTACTTTGAAAAAAAATTACGATGCGATCAGGAATTGGGACAGTTCTTCACCAAGTGGTCAAACTTCCACGCGCGACAGGTGCTTCTTCAGCTCTTCTTCCACTTTGCCCTTAAACGGAGTGAGGAGTAGCGGCAAATCCACCACGATCTCCACCACGCAGCTTCCCTTTTGCTCTACCACCTGAATGGATCCCTTGAAGTTCCCGCCCTCAATCTCGGCTTCACAGGTTTTGGAATTCCAATCCACGTCGGCACCGAGTTTCTTCAAAGTGTCGCGCCCCTCAAGATAGGTTTTTACCGCCTCGAACACCGCCGATTTTTTTCCATCCAACTTACGCGTCACCTTCACTTGCGGCATCGAGCTACTCCTTTTTCCCACTGAAACTCCGGTTCGTTCCGGAAGTTCCATTGTACTATCGCAAGAGCGATATTTCCCACGGAAGAGGTGATTCTACCCACCGCCTTCCCGGCCACGTGTAACTCTGCCCCCTCCGGGATCGACGCATCAGCCTCAAGCTTCACAAGGGCTTTTGCGGGATGCCCAACGTTTAAAGACCGCTCCACCACTTCCTGCCCCGGGTAACAACCCTTTTGGCGAGCGATCCATGGCTCTAGCCCCGCATCGAGGGCATTCGTTGTGGAATCCCACTCTTTCCCCGCCCACGGCACTCCGGCCTCGATCCTCGCAAACTCAAAGCGGTCCGAGACAGGCACACTCATTCCTACGCAAAAAGCAAAGCCGGGAATTCCGGTCGGCACCCGCCCTTTCTTCACGTCTCCATCCCATGCAAATGGAGCCGCCTCCAAACGATCCGGCACAACCGTTACCGGGGAATCAGAAAGCTTCATCTCCAAGTCCTCGGAAAAATGCAGCGATTCGAGTTCTATTAAAACACGCCCCATCACTTCGCGCTCCCCGATCAGGGCAAACGTCATCGGTGCGGTTTCAGCCAAAACAAACTGCCCCACAACTTTGGAATTCCCCTTAAGGAGAAGTCCGAGGGATGCGAGGCCCGGTGTCAGTTTTTTAAGATTCACTGTGGTGAGCCGGTGAAGAAAGTCTTTGGCATCTCTTCCAGTCACCTCGAGCAATTGAAACTCCATCAGGGAGAACCTCCAAAAAAATGCATCATCTTTTCAGCGCTCCAGCCCAGGCCAAATGCGGGATAGGCCAGAGAATAGAGAAACATCACGGTGATCCACGTAAATCCCACTCCGATCCAAGAAAACTTCCATAGATAAGGCCAGGCTCGCACGGTCCGCACCGCACCGTAATGAAGCAAAGTGGCAAGCGCAAACAAAAGTCCAATCCCTACTGCTACAGTGGCCTCAGCCGGATAATGAATCCAGTGACTCACCGATGTGCCCACGGAAAAGGTGAAAAACAGGGCCACCGCCGTGGCCCATCGCCACCCAAAGTAGGCAATCGGCTGCCAGATCAACTCAAGCCAATAATCCAGGACCCAAGAATGAAACCGCCGCCAGTATTCGAGCAGGCTCTTGGCGAGCCACGGCGCTCGAAAATCGGGTTCAACCGCCCGACCGCTCAAACAAAGGAGCCCGGCCAGAAGATAGCTCATCCGCGATTTCTCCAAATAACCGAGCACAAACGCCAACCCGCCCACCTCGGCCCACCATAACAGTCCTGTTGGTTGCGGTAGTGAATAACGCTCCTGAAGAAGCTCCATGCACTGCGAGCCAACCAGCCAAAACAGCCACGCATGCAGAAGTCCTCGCCCCACCCACAGGGCCCCTTTCCATCGGAGCGGAGAGCCTGGGGCGGAATAGGTGGCATAGGTCATCTGCACGCCTTTTCCCGGTTCCAGGAGAAACGGAGGCGAAAGGAAATACTCGAGGGTAAGCGCGAACGTGGGGCGATCGCCGCGAAACATCACCGCAAGTGCGTAGCTCATGGCACGAAAACCGAAGAAGAGAACTAAAACGTGGGCCGCCATCCGGCCCTCGAGCACCGTTTCTCGCGGCAAGGAAACCAACAAGACAGGAAGATGGCCAAGCGCCACGGCCGCTAGCGCCAAAGAGAAAATCACGCCGAGGCGCCACCGAGAAGCGAGAAACAAAAAATGCATTCCGACAACCAACCCAAGCCCCATGGGACCCCAAAGCGGGTGACCACCGATCCAGGCTAGAAACAAAAAACCGAAAACCGTAGCGTAGGCCCGCCGTCGCTCTCCCATAATGAGCCAAAGCAGAGTAACCCCGATCCATGCCGGCAAGATCCCAAACCCCCGCGGGAACACCCACATCCCGGAGGCCTCAAAAGCGGCGATGGAATCCACTAGAACCATTCGGAAAATTTATTCGATTTCAAGCATTTAGGGAACTTCCTCCCCTCGCAATCCTATGGGATTTGCAGTATGTTGCGGGCGCCCATGAACACCCGCAACTTTGAGTCGCGCAAACGAGATCACCTGCGTCTCGCCCTCGACCCTCGCCACCAGGCATCGGGGCAGAGTGGCTTCGACACCGTGCACCTCATCCACGAGGCGCTCCCGGAAATGGATTTCGTAAACGTGGACGTTTCCTCTGAGTTCTTTGGCCAGGCCTCGGCAACTCCTCTTTTCATTAGCTCGATGACGGCGGGACATAAAAGCGGGGAAGGAGTTAACGCCGTTCTCGCCGAAGCTGCCAGCCAAAGACGCTGGCCCATGGGCGTGGGATCACAGCGACGGGAACTCTCCGATTCTGGAGCAGGTCAGGAGTGGAAGCGCCTTCGAAAACGCGCTCCTCATGCGGTTTTTTTTGGAAACGTGGGACTAGCCCAAGTGATCACCCACTCCCCGGATAAACTTCTAAAGCTAACGGAGAATCTCGGCGCCGTGGCACTGATCGTTCACCTGAACGCTCTCCAGGAAGCGATCCAGCCAGAAGGCACTCCGGAGTTTCAGGGCGGATTTTCCGCGCTGGAAGCGCTTGTGAAGAAAAGCAATGTTCCGGTGATCGTGAAGGAGACCGGATGTGGATTCTCCCCTACCACGCTGGCCCGCCTCTCCCGTCTGGGAGTGCGAGTGATCGACGTTGCCGGAAAAGGCGGTACCCACTGGGGCAGAATAGAGGGAAGCCGAGCGCCGGCTCGATCGAAACATGCTCTCGCCGCCGAAACATTTGCCAACTGGGGCGAGTCCACTCTCGACTCCCTGGAGGCAGCAACCGCGCTTCCCGGCCGAGAGCGATTGGAAATCTGGGCCAGCGGTGGAATTCGCACCGGTCTCGATGCGGCCAAGGCTATCGCCATGGGAGCGGATAAGGTAGGATTTGCCCAGCCCGCTCTTATTGCAGCGCAAAAAGGCCCTAAGGCTCTCGATGCCTGGATGGAGAAGACAGAGTTTGAACTGAGGCTGGCCCTGTTTTGCACTGGCAGCGCCAACACGAAGGCCCTCAAGGAAGGTAAGAAATGGCGGAAAGTCTAGACCACCTATTCCACGGTTTTGCGAAAATCTCCCGCGACGAGCGCTTGGCCCGGCTGAAGAGCATGGCCAATCTGAGCGACGCGGACCTTGACGTTCTTGAAGGCAAGCAGGGATTCAACCTCGACCTCGCCGAAAATTTTATCGAAAACGTGGTGGGCTATTTCCCGCTTCCCTTGGGCATCGCCGCCTACTTTCGTATCGACGGACGCGATGTACCGATTCCGATGGCCATCGAGGAAACTTCCGTGGTGGCCGCATGCAGCGGCACAGCGAAGTGGATTCGCTCCCATGAGGGCGCAGAAATCACCACGTCAACGGCGGGCCGTTTCATCATCGGTCAGGTGCAGTTCCCCACCGTAAAAAATGAGAGTGCCCTTCGCGACGCGATCGCCGACAAAGAGGAAGAGATTCTCGCTCTCGCGAATAGAGCGGTTCCCGGCCTCGTACAAAGAGGCGGCGGCGTGAGAGAAATTGCCTTGCGCTCTCTTCCAAGACCCGACGGCGGCACCATGGCCGTGCTCCATGTCTATTGCGATCCTTGCGACGCGATGGGCGCGAATCTAATCAACCAGGTCTGTGAAGCCCTGAAGCCGAGCCTTGAGGAGTGGACCGGCGAGAGCGTGGGACTTTGCATTCTCTCGAACCTTGTGGACTCGAAACTCACCCGCGCCGAAGTGCGCATTCCCGGAATCGATCCTGCGGTGGGACGCGGGATCGAAGAGGCTTCTATTTTCGCGGAAACCGACCACTATCGAGCCGCCACTCACAACAAGGGCGTTCTGAACGGCATCGATCCCGTGGTAATCGCCACGGGCAACGACTGGCGCGCCGTGGAAGCCGGCGTCCATGCCTACTGCAACCGCGACGGGAAGTACCTGCCTGTAACCACGTGGCGCATGGAAAGCGACACACTCGTGGGGCGATTTGAAGCGCCCCTAGTGGTGGGAAGCGTGGGCGGAGTCACGAAACTTCACCCTACGGCCCAAGTGTGCCTCCGCATTCTCGGAGTGAAACACGCCGACGAACTTTCCCGGATCATCGCCGCCGTGGGACTTGTGCAGAATCTCGGCGCACTCCGCGCGCTCTCCACCGTTGGAATCGTGAAGGGCCATATGAGTCTCCACGCAGCCAATCTCGCCATCGCCGCAGGAGCCGCGCCCAGCGAGATGAGTGAACTGAAACGCCTACTCGCTGCTGCAATCACGGCAGAAAAACGCATCACCCTCACCCGAGCAAAGGAACTGCTGGCGGTCATCCGATTCTCCCGTGAAGAGGTTTGAGATCCCGGCAAAAACGTTTCTCCTCGGCGAGTACGCTGTGCTCGACGGAGGAAAGGCACTTGTCGCGCTCACCAGCCCCGCGTTCGTGCTGGAGGCGGGCGGCGAAGAGCAAGCGCTTCCCTTCCACCCCGCCTCACCGGCGGGAAAACTTTTCCAGGTTATGCCAGGCCAAAAACGCCAAAACATTCGCTGGACCAATCCTTGGAAGGATCAAGGCGGATTCGGAGCATCGAGCGCCGAATTCGTGGGAATGTTTTTGGCTCATGAGTCCACAATGGAAAGTTCCGAGGAAATCGCCTGGAACGCTTGGAAAATATTTCGTCTGATGACGGCGAAGATGAAAACTCCTCCTAGCGGTGCCGACGTGCTGGCCCAGGCATGGGGAACTGCAGAGAAAATTTCGAGCCCCACCATTGTGGCGATCGATCTCACGGGAAAAAGGATCGACCCGATGAGGCCGACCCTGGGCCTCACTTTCGAACTCGTGCACACGGGTGAAAAACTTCCTACTCACGAACACCTAGCCGAAACTCTGCCTGCCTTCCCTGCCCAAGAGGCGAATCGCCTGGTGAGCCTGGCGTCGGCAGCTCTGGAAGCCGGGGATACTTCTGGTTTTGTGAATGCGGTGAAAGCTTACCGTGATCTCCTCCGGAGAACAGAAAGGGAAGCGCCGCACACGAAGCGCTTGATCGATGAATTTCTGGCTCGCGACGGCGTTCTCGCCGCCAAGGGCTGTGGAGCGATGGGCAGTGACGTGGTGTTTGTTGTCAGCCGAAAAGGCAGCGGCCATCCAACGGCGGCCGCCCGCTGGGAGGTTTAATGAAGATTTGGAAAAACTCGGCGCCCTCCAACATCGCGCTCGTAAAATACATGGGCAAGGAATCGGGAAATGTGGCCACGAATCCCTCTGTCTCCATGACGCTCGACGATTTTCGCACCTACGTGGAAATCGAATGGTCTGGCCCGCACCAGAAAGATCGCTGGGAACCTCTTCCCGGCACTCCATCGCTCAAGCCTGGTTCCACGGATCGGTTTCTGCGCTTCTTCGGAAAACTCAAAGAGGAAGCCGGTATTTCCGACGGTTTTCTCCTTCGCAGCGGAAACAATTTTCCGAGTGACGCCGGCCTCGCCAGTTCCGCCTCGAGTTTCGCTGCCCTCACGCGCACCGCCTGGGACGCTTTTTCCGACCTTAAAGGAACCCCGCTTCCTCCACCTGAAAAACTCGCCAACATCAGCCGCACTGGTTCCGGATCCAGCTGCCGTTCATTCTTCGGTCCCTGGTGCTCCTGGGACGGCACGGATATCCGCCCCGTGCCGAGCCGAATGCCGAAGCTCGTTGATTTGGTTGTAGTGGCTGCCGGTGATTTCAAAAAAGTGTCCAGCTCAGAGGCTCACTTGCGAGTGCAAACTTCGCCTCTCTTTCAAGGCCGAATCGAACGGGCGCGAGATCGTTGGACCAACACACTCGCCGCCATTGCCTCGGGCGACTTTAAGCGCACGGCAGAAATCGCCTGGGAGGAGCTTTGGGATATGCACTCCCTGTTTCACACAAGCCAGCCCCCATTCTTTTATTTTGCACCTATCACTCTGGAAGTTCTCCGCGTGGTGGAATCCCTTTGGGAGCGAAACGACCTCGGCCCAATCGCCACGATTGATGCCGGTCCGAATGTGCACCTGTTGATTCCTCAGGAAGAATCCCCTCGGCTGCGCGAAGAGCTTATGTCGCGCTTACCGGATGGCGTGGAGATTCTGGAGAGCCGATGAGCTCGATACTCACTCATGGAAAGTGGATCCTGGCCGGTGAACACTCCGTGGTGCGAGGTGGTCCGGCTCTGGTCTTTCCCCTTCCCAGCCGATCGCTTACGCTTTCCACCACCTGGAAGGAAACCACACCTCAGCTTCGCGCCGCGCTCGGAGCCATGATCGAGGCAGCAGAAAAATATCAACCCGGGAAAAAAATTCCCTCGGAGTGCGATCGACTGTCCATTGAGAGCGACATTCCGGTGAGCTCGGGACTCGGTAGCTCCGCGGCTCTCAGCGTGGCATTTGCAAGATATCTCGCCAAACGAAAGTGGATTTCGGAGGAAGAGATTTTCCCGCTTTCCAAGGCAATCGAGGATCGTTTTCACGGTAAGTCCAGCGGTCTCGATATTGCGTCGGTAATGGAAGGCTTGCCGATTCGATTTCAAAAGGGATCGCCTTGGAAGCCGATTCCACTAAACTGGATTCCACGAATTTTTCTGGCCGACACGGGGGTTAGGTCGTCGACAAAAGACTGCGTGATTCGTGTGGAAAATTTGAAGCGACTCGACCTGGACGCGAGAATGTCGTCGGCAGTGGATAGTGCCGAGCGGGCCCTGGGACTCGACGTAGAGCGAGGCACTCCGATTCTGGCGGAGTCCATGAACACTGCAGCTAGTTGCTTCGAGGAGTGGGGCCTTCTCGACTCTCAGTCACGATCCCTTCGCGACGATCTACTTCGCGCTGGCGCCCTTGCCGTGAAGCCAACCGGAAGCGGTCATGGGGGATTCCTGATCAGCCTCTGGAGTGATTCTCCGAAGCTCCCTGGCCTGTTTTCCGGATTCTAAGTATCGCTCTTCGCCAGCGCCAAAGTAGGAGCGTGGAGGTTACCATCAGCCCCACACAAAGCCCCTGCCAAAAACCAAGCGCTCCTTTACCGTGGCTCTCGGCGAGCCAAAAACCGATGGGAAAACCCACGCACCAATGTCCGAAGATATTGGCAAAGAATGGACTCCTCGTATCTCCCAGACCTCGCAACAGTCCACCGAGCACTACTTGCGTGCCGTCGAAAACTTGAAACACCGCCCCCACCGACAACAAGGCAGCGGCGAGAACCGCCACCTCTGCATCGTTGGTATAAATTCCCAGGGGAACTCCGGGCGCAAACCAGAAGAGCAGCGCAGTGGAGCACATAAATCCCACCCCTAGTGCTAGAGCGGCCAAACTTGCCGCCTCCGCCGCGCGATGGTTTTTCTGCCCCACCGCCTCCCCCACTTTTACCGCGCCTGCGAACGACACGCCGATCGGAACCATAAAAGAAGCGGAGCAGATGTTGAGTGTGATTTGATGGGCGGCCGCCTGAGTGGTGTCGCTCCTGGAAATCAGGGCCGTAACCAAGCTGAAAACCGAAACCTCCACCAGGTAGTGAAGCCCCACGGGAAGTCCGAGTCGGAAGAGCTCCAAAAACACAGGGCGGTTAAATCGCCAATTCCCACCAAACTCCTTACGGGCCGCCACCCAGCTTCCTGAGGCCAAGGCGATGTTGGAAACAAAAGTGGCCAGGGCACTCCCCCGAATCCCTAAGGCAGGTGCCCCCCATGCCCCCCAAACGATGCACCAATTCAAAAATGCATTAAGGAGGTTCGCTACAAGAATCACGATCACCAAAGTGCGAAGCTTCTCCAATGACTGGAGATAAAAGCGATTTGCGCAAAAAACGAGCCCGGGAATAACGGTCCACTTGCCGAGGGAGAGAAATTTTTCCGCCTCGTGGGCTACCGCCGCCTCCACTCCCAGGGAGGAAAAAAGGAGGGGCGCTTGATCGAGAATCAGAACGAGAGGAAAACCGGCAGCAATAGCCAAGAGCACCGCTTGGAAACCTGCACTCGCCGCCTTGCGGGCGTCTCCGGCGCCACGGGCCTGAGAGGCCACGGAATCCACCGCGGCCACGAGTCCCATCCCGAAAACGAAAACTCCGAAAAAAATCGCATGCGCCAGCCCCATGCCGGAAAGCTCAAGATTACCTACACGAGAAATAAAAAGGATGTCGACAACACCGAACGAGAATAGCGCGCATTGAAGAAAAACGATCGGCGCAGCCAGGCGCACCATGTTGACAAACATGGCGTTACCCGGGATTCTTCAGAAGATTTTTGATTTCTTCTTCGCTGTAATCAGCATGGGAAACAACGGCACGAAAGATGGTCTTTTCCTTAGCTCTCAGGATAAGGCCGACTCCCCTTGCGCCTTTCTGCTCAAAGGAAAGCTTACAGATATAGGCGTTGGGAATTTCCTTGGGAGCGCTTTCCACTTCCACCCTGACCACGCGCCCGGCGTCCTTACGTAACTCTTCAAGCTGAGCCTTCAGAGCCTCGCCGTGTGTTCCGAGATATTCAGCATCGATGGCGTTCCGCGCTCCTTCGGTTTGCAACACCACGGGCGCTCCGAAGTCTTCCAAAAAATCGAGGATTGAATCCGGAATCGCCACGGGAAGAAGCGCAAGCTGCTGTTGAAGGGTGAGGTATTTTTCAGGCATCGCAGAATCAGTGTAAAGCAGCCCACTGGCAATTTGAATTCAGAAATGGCGGAATACTCCCAAGCTCCATTCCCGGAACCGCCGGGAAAGGACGGAATCGCCGCGGATAGCCAGATCTCGGCTTAAATTCCATATGGCAGCGGAATGAAGCGACTGCTCCCCCTCGGGAGCGCCCCACCACACCCAACGGTGAGTGGCGTCGGCAAAAAGCCTTAGACTCGAATACGGCATCCAAAGAAGCCCCCCTCGCGGACCAAAATCCATCTGAAAATGCCTGGGGCGGTGGGCCGGACCCAGCCGAGCCGCCGTTTGGAGAAACAAGAACGCCTTCAAAGAACCAGCACTCACGGCCTGGCCCACACCGGCATCGATCGGATACTCGATTGCACCCTCACGCCATTTGGCTGCACGAGCCCCCAGCATGAAGTTCCAAGCCACCCGCGGCATCCAGGAGTCGCGAGGAGCGATGGAAAGAATACGAAGCACGTCGGCCCGCTCAAACGCGAACTTTCTTTTTTTCCACCGGGCGCGCAGATCCCCCATCACAAGTTCGCTGTGGGGCTCATATCCGGCAGGATCATCAGTGAGGTCGTGAAGCGCCCCGCGGTAATCGATTTGGAGAAAAGGAACGTTATGCTCACGCCCTGCGCGAATTCCTAGGCGCTCCGTTTGATGAGCTTTCTCCGGAGGAACACCCTGCGGGGTCACTGTCTGTGTTGGTTCGGTCACCGTGTTTCGCTGCCGCAACAACTCGCCGTCACCTCCAGGCAGGGCCAGACCTCTTCCTTCGCGAAAGCGAAACAGCTCCCAGGCCGCATCGAGCACTAATGCCTTTCGTTCGTTAGGGAGTGCCGCCAAACTGGGATTGCTACCAAGAGCCCATCCCTCGGCAAGCCCTCTTTCTGCGGCATCAAGAAACCCACGACGTTTCTCCACGAAAAATGCCCGGGATGGACGAAGCTCACTTTTCCCCAATACTCCCGCTTCCTCCAAAACACGGATCGTGTCGGCCGGGATGGCCCAGGCGGGAAACCGATCCGTTAATTTTAATCCCGGCCTTACGGCCTCAAGGAAATCGAGAAGGTACCAGGAACAATTCCGAGACAAAAAGTAGTAGTCGAACCTGGCCTCTCGCAGCTCCCAGGCGTGATCCACAAGATTCTCGGTTTCCTCCCTGGTGAAATGCAGGGAGTAAGTCCAGAAATCCCGATTCTCCACATGGTTGTATTCCTTCACCTTGAGGTAAAACGGTGCTGACGAAAAAAAACCGGGAAACGAACCCGTTAACCCCTTCCAAACGTAGGCGAGGCCTCCGGTTGTTCCGGTGTCCGCACCAAAACTAAGAGTGTAGTGCAGAAGATCTTGTCCCGGTCGTTTGAACTTTAAAAGAGTGTGCCCATACAAACTACTAGGGCTGTTGAGGAAGGCGGACGCAAAGAGGAGTTCCACGGACTCGGCCCGAAATGCCCGCCGCCAATTCTCGAGCCTCGGACAGTTGAACGCCCGCTTCACTCCGAGAATTCGTGCTCTCCAGGGAAATCTACAAGCCACATGAGAGTCGGGATCGGTGGGATCCTGGGCCTCCCCTAAGCGCCGCTCCATTTCTCGACGTTCCGACTCGGAGGTGCGCTCGGAGGAAAGAAAAAAGCCATCGCCCCATGCTCCGGAGCTAACGTGAAGCGCCCGATCCCAATCGCCTGCGAATGCGCAGCTAGAAAAAAGGCACAAAAAAATCAGGAGCCGCATCGCCCGAAGGCTAGCAGACTCCTGATTCAGGTTCCAGGTTTCCTAACCTTGGCAGCCTTGTGCGGCTTCGCCCGCCTTCTTCAAGGACGCAGGAATCGAGGCTTCGTCCACAAAGAGGACTTCACGATCGTTCACGAGCGCTTTCTTGAAACCGTCGGCCTTTTCGCCAGAGCATCCGTAGAGCTGGGAAAGCGAAGCAAGATACTCACCGTCTCCCACGGCAAGGTCGCGACGAAGATCAACGAGATTGAACTCCACAAACGCTTCGGTCTCACGGGAAGCCATCGCCACACCGTCTTCGGTGCAGTTAGAGGTGCCGAAGGAAATCGCAAACGTCTGGAATCCTGTTCCGTTCAGAAACGCAGCTCCCACCTGGGCCCACTTTCCCTGGTCTTCGATGACCATCGAGCCAAGTCCGCAGCCTGCCATGCCGAGATCAGCTTTGGCCGCAGCGCGGGGCGCCGAATAGCCGCCACCGGCTCCCATAGTGCTCTTACGCTTGTTGGGGTTTGCCTCGGCCATACCTGCAGCGAGAAGCAACGAAACAACGATCAAATACTTCATACAAATCCTCCGTGAATGAGTTAGCCAAGAAATTGTAACGAAGCGCATCCAACGAGTAACATCGCAGCGCGTTATCCCAAGGGGCGAGCAAAGGATTCCATGGCGAAGCCAGAGGCTTGTTCCTCCTGATAGAAGCTGAAGGAGAGATTCTGAGTCCGAATCGCATCCAATACGGCGGCTTCCTCTTTGGCGCATTGAAAAACGGTTTTCCAGCTTTGCATTTGCCGCGGATGATGAAGATCGCTGTTGGCTAAAAGCGGGAGACCACTCGACAACACCTCATCGAAGAGATGCGGGCCACTCGCTACCTCCCAGGCATCGAACTCCTCGGCCAACTCGTGACGCCTGTCCCAGAGATGAAATGTCTGTTTTTCCGCCCTTCGGGTGTGCACGGGATGAGCCGCCACCGCGAGCCCTCCCGCGGCACGAATCCCACGGCAAATGTCACGGGCATCTCCATTGGGGTCGATCCAGTCTCTTACACCCAGCGCAAGAATGTGGTGGGAGCGATGATTGGAGACAGAGTTTCTCGTGATCTCCACGCCCGGAATCACCAGCATTTTATACATTTTCCAGGCACGCCAGGATTCTTCCTCCAGATGGGCCATGTAGTCGCTCCACTTGGTCCTACGAATGCTGCACTCTAGAAACCTCGATGCGTGGCCCAGAAAACTCTGGTCGTCGCAAACATGGTCCGTGATTGCAATCGCACCGAATCCTCGGCTGCCGTATAGATCCACCACCTCTCGCATGGTGAGACGCCCGTCGCTGTAAATCGTGTGGATGTGGAAGTCAGCCAAAAACATGAGACTAGAATGAACGTTCAGCGGCATCCGCGCATGGAGATGTGATCAGGATTATTTCAGGATTCGATTCGAATGCTTGCGATATCGTCAAGGAAGTTTCAGGATAAAATCATGGAATACCCGAAGGAGTTACCTACCAATCCGGAGCTACTCGCCCGCCCCGGCCTTCCGTTTCTCCATCGTGATCTGAGTTGGATTCAGTTTAACGAACGGGTGCTCCTTGAGGCTCGCTCGCGCACCAATCCCCTGCTCATGCGCCTCCGTTTTCTTGCAATTACCGCCTCCAATCTCGACGAATTTTTCATGATTCGTTATTCGAGCCTGCTTCGATCGATCTCCGCCACGAAGGAAGAGGAAAAGCGGGCGGCCCTTCTTCGTATCCAAAAAACGATTCTTCAGGAAACCCTTCGGTTCGGTTTCAAACAGGTAAGAACGCTGAAGGATCTGCGCTCGAGTACCGAGAATACCCCGATCAATATTCACTTCCGTGCGCCTCCCGGCACAACCGGACACACCCTCGGTCGGGCGGTTTTCGATTCCGATGTGCTTCCCCATCTTGTTCAGAAGGCCAGCTTCAAGGTTCAGGACCTCGCCCAAATGGGAAATCTCGAGATGCTGGTCTACCTCCGCCCGGATTTGGTCTTTGAAGTGCCGAAAGCAATTCCCCCGGTGCACTTTCGCCAAAACGGTGCCGATGTGGACGCATTTTTTCTCGACGACCTTTTGATCACTCACCTCACCGACATGCTTCCGTTGAAGGAACGCCCGGGCGTGCTGCGTATCACTCGCGACGCCGACTACTCGGTGGATCTCACCCACGAGGATCCGGAATCAATTCCCGATGTGATGCGAAAAACCATTGGGTCCCGTGAGCGAGGCCGCCTCGTGAGGGTGCAGTGGGCGGGGAAATTCCCCAAAAGCTTCCTGGAGGAAATGCCCGCAGCCCTCCGGATCGATCCGGGCCAATTGATGCCGGCACCTCTGTCGCTTTGTCTTCACGGCCTTTTCTCGTTTTCATCCAACGCCCCTGGAGTTTCCCACTTAGACAATCCGCCCCTTCAGTCCATGACCCCGTTACCCTTTCAAGAAGGGTTCCAGGGCGACACCTTCCAGTCACTCAAGGCCTGTGACTTTGTGCTCCACCAACCCTACGACTCATTCGACGCATTCGTTTCTTTCATGAAGAAGTGCTGCCACGACCCGCAGGTGGAAAGCATCGAGCAAACGATCTATCGCACCGACACCGTGAGCGGCCTCCTGGATCATTTCAAAACAGCGGCTTCTACAGGCAAGAAGGTACGGGTGATCTTGGAGCTGCGAGCCCGATTCGACGAAGCGAACAATCTTCTGATCGCCGAAGACCTCAAAAAGGCTGGCGTGGAGGTTTCCTTCGGATTCGGAAACCTGAAACTACACGCCAAGATCGCTCTCGTTACGCGAAGAGAGGGATCGCAACTCGTGCGTTATACCCACCTTTCCACGGGAAACTACAACGCAAAGACCGCTCGAACCTACACCGACATCTCGATCCTCACCGCCAACCCTGAAGTGGGAGAGGACGCCCGACATTTTCTCGATTCCGTGCTCCGAGGCCACGCGCCCAGCACATTCAAACGGCTTGTGGCCGCCCCCCACAAGCTGCACTCGCGAATCATGAGCTTGATCAAGATCGAGACCGAGGCTGCGGCCCAAGGAAAACGCGCTCGGATTGTGGCCAAGGTGAACGCCCTAGTGGACGAAAAAGTAATCGACGCACTCTATCAGGCCTCTCAATCGGGAGTAGACGTGGATCTAATCGTGAGAGGAGCTTGCTCTTTGATCCCGGGGGTTAAGGGATTGAGTGAAAGAATTCGGGTCATCAGTATCGTGGACCGTCTCCTTGAACACTCCCGACTATACTATTTCGAAAATTCAGGCTCGATCTATCTCTCGAGTGCCGACTGGATGCCTCGCAACTTTTTTTCCCGCCTCGAGATCGCCTTCCCGGTGCTCGATCAGCGGATTCACCGCTACATCGTAGATGTGGTGATTCCCGGATATCTGAACGACAACGTGAAGGCCCGGAGGCTCACGTCGTCAGGGGTTTGGGAAAAGGTGCCAAAAGGTATTAAGGAACACCGAGCTCAGAAATATTTCGAAAACCTTGCCATCGAGAAATACCGAGGCACACCGCTCTTCGAGCACAAATTTTTCGGTTCACCCGATTAGCGACTACTTACGTCGCACCACACGAAGCTCCCTGCGGAATACTTCTTCAAAAAGCTTCTTTTTCCGATCCAAAAGAAGATTTTCCACTCCCGCAGTCGCTCTTCCCTGGAGATGCAGAACTACTTCGCGGCGGCTGATCACGGTGCGGGCCAGATGCAGCGTGGTTTTCGGCCCGAGATCGAAGGAGTCCACTACCCGAAGAATCGCACAGAGCTTTCTGAAGGCATCTCTCCTTCTGGGGTCCCGGCCTATAGACTCCAACTCCTTGGGGCCCACTTTTCCATCGGCGTGGTGCAGACAGAGCCGCGCCACGAACTCTCCCTCCCACCCTTGAACGGAGGGAAGGTCGATATTTTTTGCCACATAGTAGGAGTGCTTTTCATGGTTAGCGATTCCTATCGCCTCTCCGGTGTTGCGGAGAATAAGGGCGGCGTTCAAATAGACCTTCCAGGACTCGGGCAACCGATGCACGGGGCGAAGCCTGCGAAAGAGCGCCTCCCCCAAGGCCATCATATGGCGAAGATGAGTCTCCTCGGCGCCGAAGCGAATCGCGCGGGCTACGAGATCATCGAGATGAAGTTCCATGAGTGACGTCTTTTGACTCTTCGCCAGCGCCACCTCCTCGGCCAGGATCCCATCACGAAGGGAGAAGTCGGTAGGAACGAGGTCCTTCACGCCAAAATAACGTAACAATTCTTCGAGCAGAACTGTGCCGGCGAGGATCATGTCTACTCGCTTGCTTTCCATGCCTGGCATGTCGAGTAATTCACTGGTGCTCATTTTCGCCATGCGCCCGTTGAGCTCGGCGATCTGATCAAATCGGATTTTATCGCCTCCCTGACCGCCTTTTTTTAATATCTTTACGAGCGCCTTCACCGTACCGCTCGAACCGATCACGGTTCCGACCTTCGACGGCCACTCGCCGCTTCCCATTTGTTGCTGAAGAATATTGCGGATGTAGGCGCGCACCTGCTCGACCGCCTTCTTTTTAGGCGGGCTCCCGCGGAGAAACACCTGCTGCAAGCGTGCCGTGCCCAACCGAAGACTCACACTCGCCGCCACTTTTTTGCCGCGACAAAAGCTCACCTCGGTGCTTCCACCGCCGATGTCGATCAGGAGGAAACGCCCCTTGGCCCGCCGATCATTTTGCAGAATCCCCCGAGCGATGAGCTTGGCCTCCTCAGCACCGGAGATCACCTTCACGTCAACGCCACTTTCGGATTTCACGGCGTCGAGAAATTCAGCGGCATTTCGAGCCTCTCTCAAAGCACTGGTGCCGAAGGCGATCATGCGCCCTACGCCGAGATCATCAGCCACCCGCTTGAAATGCCCCAAGGCGTGGATGGCTCTGGCCGAGGCATCTTCGTCGAGGCTTCCCTTGAGAAATACCCCCTGACCCAGGCGGATCATGAGCTTCTCTCGATGAAGGAGGTCGGGCTTCCGTCCCGGACGCAGATCGTGAACGTCGAAACGAACGGAGTTAGTGCCAAGATCAATTACTGCCACACGCATGGTTGATCCCCAGTATAGAGCCAACTAGGATAGTAGGGAATGCGCTTCTTCCGTGGAATCCTGGCGACGATCATTTTAGGGGGATCCCTTTTTCTTGCAAACTCGATTCAGGTGCTCACACTGGCGCTCCTTCCGGTCTCCAAGCGGCTGTTTCGACGCAGTAACGAACGAATCTGCGGCCTGTGGAATCGGCTCTTGGCGTTCACGGTGCTTCACATCACCGGCGCAAAAATTCATTTTTCGGGCGACGCACCGGTAAAAGGCGAAAGCGCGTTCTTTATCGCCAACCATCAGTGTATGGCCGACATTCCTGTGATCGTGACCTATGTGGCCCGAATGGAGATGCTCGATTTTCTCAAATGGTTCGTGAAGGACATCTTGAAGTGGGTGCCTGGGTTCGGCTGGGCCATGTGGTTCCTGGATTCGATTTTTCTCAAGCGCAATTGGAACCGAGATTCCGCCTCCGTGGCGCTCACCTTTGACCGTATTCGCCGTTACGGAGCTCGTTTTATCTGTATCTCATTCGTGGAAGGGACCCGAGCCACGCCGGAAAAGAAAGAAAGAAGCCGCGGTTTCGCCCGCCAAAAGGGGCTGCCGGTTCTTGAGCACGTGATGGTACCTCGCACGAAAGGATTCACCGCCACCTTGGAAGGGCTTGGCTCAGATCTCACGGCTGTCTACGACCTCACGTTGAAATTCCGCGGATCGCCTCCCGGTCTCTATCGGTTTTTCTTCGGCCCAAGACCTGAGATTTGGGTGCACGTAAAGCGTTGGCCAAGAGAGCTTTTGCCATCCAAGGAGTCCGAGCAGGCCGCTTGGCTCGTAGATCGATTCCGGGAAAAAGATACTCTTTTTCCAAAACTCGGGCAGTAGCCGATCCGCGGCCCCATTTCCCGAGGAAATTTTCTGCACACCTCGGGTCTCTTCTCATATACCGTGCAGTTTCGTTTCGTGGGATGAAGGAAAATGCAGGAGCGGTCCGACTGTTGCTCCAGTTGGAATAAACCCGTAGCCGCACGAAATGTTTTGACCACTCCTTCTTTCATAAGGCGCTGAAACGTTTTCTTCGGTGTTTCTTCGGCTAGCCCAAGGCGCTCCAGGTCACTGAAATGCACCTCCACGGGCATCATGCAGCAGCCTCCGTGGCAGGTTCCGCACAACTCTTCCCGCCACCTCACCCAGGTGGACGGACGATCAATATCCACTCGTTCCATAGGAGTCTTTTTCCACTCTGGAGAGGAAAATTCAAGAATTTCACCTGCATGGCCGATAGGATGCCGGAGGAATTCCTGTGACCCCTAGGCTCGCATTTTGTCTTTTGTTTCTTGCGGTTGGCGCTTCGGCCGACACGAATCGTCTACTCGATCTCCGGCACGGCCAAAAGGAAGCCGAGGCCCGCAAGATTCTGCAAAACCTGCCCTCTCGGGACATCCGGTTTGAAAAGGGCTCATTAGCCCGTGTGGACGTTCGCCTCAATCCTCCCCTTGCGCTGAGCACGCTCGACACGGTGGATGTAGTGGAAGTGGAAAAACCCTTGGAAGGCGACTTCGATCCAGGATGGCGTTACCTGGGGCGCCCCTCCGCCGGACAAGTTTGGACCGTCAGCGGCGAGGGAAAGCTCATCGCCCTCGAGGTCACTCCGGCTTGGAAGTCCTCCAACCCTCTTCGAACCTGGCGCAAAGTGCTCGCCGAGGAAAGTCCGTCGATGCGGCCGGTGAAGGTGAAGCGATGAAAATTTTACCCTTACTTGTAGCCGCTCTTTGGATCACCACAGCCTCGGCCCATGAAAACTGCCATCACCCGAGCCACCTTACGGAAGCCTGCAACGACCATCCCGACTTTCTCCCGGAGAACCTTCGTTCCTTCGAAGCATTCGTGAGCGGATTTCATTGGGGTGACCGCAAGGAAGATGTTTGCGACAAGGCGAAGGGCTCCTATGAATACTATTCGGAGCCGATCTACAAACAGCTTTTCACCGGCCCCGAAACCAGCCGGGTGATCGACGGAATGCCGCTTCGAGGCACGGCAGAAGAGCTCAGCATCTTCGGTGAGGCGCTCGGATCCCGCCCCCCCTCAAAATGGAAGCAATTGGCCGCTGGCTGCACCCATGTGGTTTGTGCCCTCGAAAAAATGACAGGATCGAAAGACGGAGCTTATCGCACCCTGATTGTGGGCAAGCGAGACGGCTACATCATGTCGTTTGATCAGGCTGGCAACCCCAATCAAACGATCGGCGACCGTAACACTCCGCTCGTGGAGCAGCTTTGGTCCGACAAAGACATTCGCATCATTGAGCAGGGAATGGCGAAACTGCCCGACTCGTTTCGGCGCCTCCCCACCCTGAGGACAATCCAACGATATCCCGACGGTTATCGAACCGGACGTTTCACTGAGAATGCCGCCGCTATGGCACAAAGTTCCACTTGGGTGAACGGGGCAAGTCGCCCGGGCCGGGTTGTGATGTTTGACAGCTCCCTGCAAACCGCCAACGCAGTGAAGAGCCAACTCTACTTCATTCACGAAGTATTTCATCACCGCGATTTCTCTGAAAGGAACCGCTCCGGATCGGAGTTCGGCGACAAGCGAGAATTCCAAGGCCTTAGCGGATGGCGATCCGTTGATCGCACCGAGGTGGGGCAAGACGGTCGCCAACAGCGGGTGCGAGCCTATGAAACACGCGAAGGACACTCCTTCGTGAGGGACTACGCAAAGTCGTCGCCCACCGAAGATTTCGCCGAGTCGGGCGCGCACTACATCCTGGCCCCGGACTCTCTGCAGAGAATTGACCCCGACAAATACGCCTGGTTCAAAGATCGCGTGCTAGGTGGGCAGGAATTCAAGGGCACAAAGTGGCCCGAGCTTGACGCCACTGTGGTTATGGCCGGAGGCTGGCAGGCCGCACTCCAATCGTGCATGCGGGCCCCCCATTCCCTCGACATCAAAAGAGACGGCACGCAGGTGAATTGGGCCAGTGAAAAGAAAGATGGCTCCTATTTTTTCTATCCTGACTCGCCGGGAAATCTCCTCCCCCTCTGCCTCACTCCATTTGCACGGAGCCTTGTGGAGGAGAATCCTTTTCTCTGCGCACAGCTTAACGGCGATGAGATTCTCCACTATCTCTCTCTAAAGGTGATGCCAGAAGTGAACGCCGTGGAATCCGTCATGGAATCTGGCGCACTTTCGAAGGTACGCGACGCTTGCGTGGGAATGGGCGACCACTCTCCGGAGTGCGTTGCAGCCGGCCTTAAATCGTTGGTCACGTCGGTCCCTGTGAGCCGCACCGGAGCTGCGAGCGATAACCTCGGATCCCTCTTCAACATCTTGGGCGAGCGCGTAACCGGAAAAGCCGGCAAACCCACACTAGAGGCACTTCGAGTCCTGGAAGCGAAGGCGCCTCCTTCCGACGCCTACTCTCGTTGCATTATGCATCGGTCCCAAAATGGCGGCGGCACAAACCTCTTCGAGCTTCGTACATTTTCATCTCCGTCCGGCTCGAATGAGCCATTTCCCGGCTGCCGCGACGAATCACTTCGATATGCGGACAGTAAAAGCGTTAAGTTCGGTTCTTCCGATGATCTAAAAGAACGCTGGTTTCAGAAAATCTCACAGGAAAACTCCCAGTTCGAGCAAACCGTAGTGTTGGCCTACATTCGTAGGGCTTCCTCCGAGTGTAAAGGGAACGCTGTCTGTAAGACAGAGTTTGCGGCCCGCCTGATGAGCGACTGGATTGCGAATAAGCCCGTTTCTCCAGAAGTGAGAGCCGCCCTCATTGAGCTGGCCCGTAAGTCGGCCCGGTAGTTATCTTGCAGTTTTCGTAAACTGTGTTGAACTTGGGCCATGGACACCAAGTGGATCAGTTACTATTTCTTTTTCTTTGCAGGCCTAGTGCACATCGGTTTCTTTTTTTTCGAAGCCGTGCTGATTCGGCGAACTGAAACAGCTCGCCGCCTGGGACTTACCGATGATGCGCATGCTCAAGTGAAGATTTGGGCCATCAATCAAGGCTTCTACAATCTAATGCTGGCACTTGGCACTTTTCTCGGTTTGTGGCTCGTTCGCCAGAAGCAGGTGATGCTGGCTGGGCTACTAACCAGTTTTTGCGGCATCACCATGATCGTAGCCGGGGTAGTGCTTTTTGTTACGGCGCCTCGCCTGCGCAAGTGGGCCCTGCTCCAAGCATTGCCCCCGCTTCTCGGTTTTTTGTTTTTAGTTTCCCATGTGAGGCCGGAGTAACCGGGGATTGATGCTCCTACCCCACCAAAGGGGTCGGACACCAAATAGCTTCGTCCACATCACCCACAAAATAAAAAACCCGCCTTCCGGGCGGGCTTTTTATTTTGGCGGAGAGGGTGGGATTGGCTCCCTTCGCTCGCCGCCCTCCTGGCCCGAACCCAGTGATTTCGTCCACATCACCCACAAAATAAAAAACCCGCCTTCCGGGCGGGCTTTTTATTTTGGCGGAGAGGGTGGGATTCGAACCCACGATACGCTTTAAACGTATACTTGATTTCGAATCAAGCTCCTTCGGCCACTCGGACACCTCTCCGGATTCGAATCTCGGAAATGTAGCCCTCAGGAAGGCCTCTGTCAAACCCCCGGCACGAGTCACATTGTAAATATATTTAGTTTAATTTACCAAGCGCGCCACGCAAACGCAAAGGAACGGCTGAGACCATAATCCTGGTTCAAAACGGGGTGCCATTTCGGGCAAGGCACTAATTGGAGCCGACGACGGGACTCGAACCTGCGACCTGCGCTTTACGAAAGCGCTGCTCTACCAACTGAGCTACGTCGGCAAACTATAACCCATTGAAATTACTAAACTAATTCCAGAGTCGCCAGTTTTACCATAGGTTTCGAGGCGTTAGATAGAGTCTCAAGATTTTTCCCGAATACCCGATAATATTGGTATAATATAAGATGCCGCTCCCTTTTATGGAGCGCATTAGAGGGGCTGGGTTTTTATGAATCGATCCAAGACCTTAAAACCACTGGTTTATCTCACCTTGGCCATGGGCTTACTGGCTGGAGTTTCGGCTTGGGCCGCGCCTCCCTCCAATCGCCAAACCGGGCCAACTTCCCAATATCGGGTGCCGTCGGGAAACCGTACCGGCCAAACCGGCGCTCAGCAGAACACTCAGCAAGCGGCGGGAGATGGGTCACAGAAAGCTGGTCTCGCCGGGATGATGTCTATTGCGGGCGGTGGGATGATGATTCAACAGGGGATGGCACCATGTGGGACTCCTGCTGGCTGCAATGCCCCTCTAATCGCCATGGGCGCTCTCACGATGATGCAGGGATTCCAAGGGATGGAAGGATCCAAAAAACTTGGCCAAATGGCCAACCAGGCCGGCATCCGCGGGGCCGATATGGGTAGCGTTTCCGCCTCCACCACTTTTGGAACAGAACTCGACAAGGGAAATGCGGCATTTAGCATCGACTCTTCAGCCATTAAGGGAAGTAAGGCTGGTGCCCTATTCGATCAGTTCGAAGCCAAAACGGGACTCAGCCCTGAAGATTTAGCGAATGGACTCAATAATGGCGCCTCTATGAAAGACTTACTCAAGCGCCTCGGCGCCAGCGAGTCCGACGTAAATAAAGCTCTATCTTCAAACCCCGACGCGGAAGCCGCCAACATACTCGACAAGCTCGGCATGACGGATGCTGAGCTCGCTAAGCTCGCTGGAGTTGGTGAAAACATGGCGGGTGGCAGCGGCGGCGGCGGTGGGTTCAAATCGAAATCGAAAAGCGGAAGCGATTCCGCTCTCGACGACCTCTTTGCCAAAAAAGACGAGGCCAACGGACCTGGCGCCGGCGGCAGCATAGCCGATTCAGTGGGTCTGAGCGCAGATGTTGAGCAGGCCCTTGGACGCGCCGGCCTCACGGACAAATCAATTTTCCAAATGGTGCACTCTCGCTATCGAGCGCGAACCCCTGGAATGTTTGGTGTAGACCAGAAGAAAACCATCGATGTGAACGACCCGTTCTCCAACCCCGCCGCCACAAAGCGTGAGCCCGCTGCTGTAGCGCTGGAAGGCACAGACAAAGGAATCCTCGACTAATGCTCCGCTCCTACAAATCGGAAAATTTAGAGCCGCAGTCGCCCGTAAGAGCCGCGCTGAAGCTGTTGCTTTGGTCCAGCATAACCGGCGCAATCGCAATCTTTGCGTCTGAACGTTTGTTCGCTTCCGGCACAGTGGGCACCTCTATTGATCTTAGCGGGAATACACTTAAGTCTGAAGTGCATAAGAAGGCGATCAATGAGGACGCCAATTTTCCCAACAACGTTCAAAAGAACGCCCATCAATCACAAAGCAACAACTTCAATCACTGCGTAAAAGAAAATCTCTACGGTAGAACAGATGGAGCCTGTGCCTCCAATCGAAGCTCCCCTGTTTGCGCCGGGTATCTGGCCAACCTAGCAAAGTACAAACAGAAAAAATCGAAGTGCAGCGGACTAAAGAAGCTCGTTGGCCTTTGTAAGAGCAAAGCGAAAAAATTCAAGAATCAATTTGCTGACCCTTTCCGGGACGCTATCGGAGACATCGGTTCAGGAAAAAGAACAAAGAACGGTACTTGCACTGATATCTATAATCCAAACGCTAGAACTGAATGGAACGCCTTTTGTCCACTGGATGATCAGGAAAACTGCGCAGGCGCCACAGGAGTAGCCGCCTCGATCGTAGATTCGATGGTGCAAGGGTCCGGAGTATCCATGGGTGACGACGATATTTTTGGCTTGGATCCAAACGATTACGCCAAGCAGTTTCTTGCAGGAAAATCGGAGGCCGATATATTGGCCAACTCCCCATTCGGAAAGTCCTTAACTCCGGGAGAGCTCGCGGAGTGGCAGAAAGACCTCACAGAACCTGATGACGGCAGCTTAGCCGATCTCGATGACGACGATCTTAATGACGGTGAGTATGGAAGCGGCGCAAATAACGTAGCTACGAAGGCCGGTTCCGAAGGAGACTTCCTTGGTGGACTCTTGGGAAAAGACCCGTCGGCCGAGAACGGGAAGGATGATCCGTTCGGTAAGCTGGCTTCTAAAGATGGAACCGATAAAGATGGGCGCGATCTAGCGTCAGATGGGGCCAATAAGCGAAAAAGCCCTTTCGACCGCACTATTTTCGACATGGTCAGCTCCCAATACCGGAAGAATGAGCCCAACCTGGTCGATATCTCCGTGTTCATGCGAAAGGCCGCCCGGGAGAAACGTGCCAGAGACGTCAAAGACTCGGCCCGCACCCCAACTGCCGCGGCCTCGCAGATCAAGCTCTAATCACCCGATCGCTTGACCACCCATCCCCCGGCAGGTTACCCGTGGGCCATGAGAAAATTCGAAATGGGGCAATCCGCTAAAGTAAAGGTTCAAGTTACCGATGCCATGATCCGCGGATTTGCGGAAATTTCGGGAGACCGTAATCCCGTACACCTCGACGATGAGTTCGCAAAAACCACCCGATTCGGCCGCCGCATCGCTCACGGGATGATTACCGGAGCGCTAATTTCCCGGGCCCTCGCCACGGAACTCCCGGGCCCCGGCGCCATTTACCTCGGGCAGAGCCTCCGCTTTGTGGCTCCGGTCTATGTGGACGAAGAGATCGAGATTCACCTACGCATCACTCAGGTCAAGGAAGAAAAAGGCATCCTTACCATCGAAACCCTGGCCCGACGTCTGAATGGAGAGCCCTTAGCCACCGGAGAAGCCACGGTGCTGGCAAAAGCCTAAATCTCAGGCCAAACTGGAGGCATGAAGATCCTCCGCTCACTCGCCAAGAAGAACATGTTTGTAGCCCTGTTGATGGGCATCTGCTCGGGCCTCCCCCTCCTTCTCGCCGGGAAAACTCTGCAGGCGTGGATGACCACCGTAGGGGTCGACCTGAAAACCATCGGACTCTTCGCCCTCGCAGGACTCCCCTACAGCTTTAAGTTCGTGTGGGCACCTCTCTTTGATCGTTTTGTGCCACCGTTTCTCGGACGTCGCCGGGGCTGGCTCACCGTGAGTCAAATCTGTCTTGCCATCTCCATCGGATTCCTTGCCTTCAGCAGCCCTGAAGAATCCACCTGGTCCGTCGCTCTCCTTGCCGTGCTGGTAAGTTTTTTCAGCGCAAGTCAGGACATCGTGGTGGACGCCTATCGAAGAGAAACTCTTCACGACGACGAACTCGGCATGGGCTCTGCCTATTTTATCTATGGCTATCGGATTGCGATGTATGTTTCCGGAGCACTGGCTCTTTTCCTGGCCGACCACATGGAATGGAAGCAGGTATACCTGATCATGGCTGCCACAATGACCGCCGGCGTGCTGGTGACCATCTACGCCGACGAGCCCTCCATCGAAGGCGCCCCCCCGAAGTCATTGAAGGAAACAGTCATTGATCCCCTTCTCGAATTTCTCCAGCGAAGAGGCGCCGTGGAGATTCTCATCTTTATTCTTCTCTATAAGGTGGGCGACTCCATGGCCGGAAACATGGCCACTCCCTTCTACCTCAAGATCGGTTTTTCCAAGACCGAGATCGCCGCCATTGCGAAAACCTTTGGTCTGTTCTCCACACTGGGCGGCCTTTTCCTGGGCGGAATCCTGATTCTTCGCCTCGGCATCGGCAAATGTCTCTGGGTATTTGGATCACTCCAAGCACTATCCACGGCCTGCTTCGCCTGGCTTGCGGTAGTAGGCAACGATCCCCGGGCGTTGACCCTTGTGATTGCCTTCGAAGACCTGAGCGGTGGAATGGGCACTGCCGCCTTCACCGCCTTCATGGCTTCGCAAACGAATAAGCGTTTCACCGCCACCCAATACGCTCTTCTCACGAGCATGATGGCTATTCCTCGCACTCTTATTTCCGCCCCCACCGGTTATTTGGCGGAGAATCTGGGATGGGTTCAGTTCTTTCTCGTGTGCACCGTTGCGGCAATTCCCGGAATGCTTCTTTTGTTCCGTGTCGCTCCCTGGAACCCCAAACAGGAGTAAGCGGTGAGTAAGCTCGAAGCCCATCTTTTCATCTGCACCAACCAGAAGGACGGCGTGGAGTGCTGCGCCCCCAAAGGAGCCGCCTCTTTGCATGCTGCCGTGAAAGAAGCTTGCAACAATCGGCCCGAGTGGAAAGGACGAGTGCGGATCAACCGCGCCGGATGCCTGGGGCATTGTGAAAAAGGGATTGCTGCTGTTTTGTATCCCGAAGGGAAATGGTTCCATGGCCTCACTGAAAAGGACGCAGCTCGGCTCGTGGAGGCCGTGGAGAAGGGCCTGTAATGCGAATCCTGCTTTGCACTGCTCCGATGGTGCAAATCAACACTCCCTACCCCGCCACCGCCTACCTCACCGGGTTCCTTCGCCAAGCGCGCCCCGACCTAGAGGTACTGCAACGGGACCCTGCGATCGATCTTGTGCTCCGGCTATTTAGTAAAAGCGGTCTCTCCCGCATTCGGGAAGTTTTGGAAATGGTGCGCCCCCGAAACGGTTTCCATCACTCCACACTCGATCTCTTTTGGTATGCCTTTCCCACCTACCTCCAGGAAGTGGAAGGGGCCGTGGCATTTCTGCAAGACCGCGACATCACCCAAGCGGCACGAATTGCCTCCCGGCGCGCGCTTCCGGAAGGACCGCGGTTTGAGCCACTAAGATCCACCCCTCAACTCCTGGAGGAATTCCGAAAGTTATCGGAGATCGATCGCGCACGGCACATCGCGAGTCTGTTCCTCGACGACATCGCCGACGTGATTCGCTTCGGTGTAGACGAGAAATTCGAGTTTGCTCGATACGGCGAGCGCCTGGCCGCATCAGAAGGGTCGTTTGAACCCATGCGAAAAAATCTCGAGGCCGAGTGCTCCCTCGTGGATCTGATGCTGGAGGAGATCACGGAGGAGTATATCCGGGAATTGAAGCCGGATGTGGTGGGGATATCCGCCCCTTTTTCTGGCACCGCCTACGGCGCTTTCCGCATGGCACGAACGATTCGCCACTCACAGCCTAAGATTAAAGTTCTCCTCGGCGGCGGCTGGGTGAACACCGAACTCAGAGAACTCTCCGATCCACGTGTGTTCGACTACTTTCATGCCATCACTCTCGACGATGGAGAACGCCCCCTCCTTTCTCTCCTCGAACACTACGAAGGCGCTGGCAGCGCTGATCGGTTGCTACGAACTTTTGTTAGGGAAAAGGGTAAGGTTCGATTGGTTTCCGATCCCGCCCTCCACGACATCCCATTTCGAAATGCCGGAATCCCCACCTATGAAGGACTTCCGTGGCAAAGCTATGTCTCCATGTTCGAGATGTTGAATCCCGTGAACCGCCTCTGGACGGGATGGCGCTGGAACAAACTCACCCTCGCTCACGGCTGTTATTGGAAGCGCTGTTCTTTCTGCGACGTGACCCTCGACTATATTGGGCGCTTCGAACCTGAAGTGGCCGATCGTATCGTGGACAAAATGGTGAAGATTCATCAGGAAACCGGCTTCGACGGTTTTCACTTCGTAGACGAAGCTGCTCCACCCGCCATCCTCCGCGCCCTCAGTGAGAGACTGATTTCACGGGGGCTTCAATTTCGCTGGTGGGGGAATATTCGGTTCGACAAAAACTTCACCCCTGAACTCACGGAGCTCATGGCAAAAGCCGGGTGCATCGCCGTCACAGGGGGCCTTGAGGTAGCAAGTCCGCGCCTTCTCGAACTCATCCAGAAGGGAGTTACGATTCCCCAGGTGGCCCGGGTTACGAAAGCCTTCGCCAACGCCGGTATCTTTGTGCACGCCTATTTGATGTATGGCTTTCCCACTCAAACCGTCCAGGAAACCGTGGATTCTCTGGAAGTGCTCCGCCAGCTCTTTCACGAGGGATGCTTGAAGAGCGCCTTTTGGCACCGCCTTTCGGTAACTGTTCATAGCCCGATCTCGCGAGAGCCCGACCGCTTCGGAGTAAAACTACTGCCCCCCCGCCCCAGCGCCCACGGCGTATTCGCAAAAAACGACGTTCCGTTTCACGACCCCACCCCCACCCCCCATGAAGAGCTGGGAGAAGGCTTACGGCACGCTCTCTACAACTACATGCATGGAATCGGACTTGAGGCCGACGTAAAAGAATGGTTTTCTCTCCCTGTCCCGGCCACGACCGTAGCCCCCGGGATGATTTCCCGCGCGCTTCGCGGGACAGGAGATTAGTTATGGTTTTTTCCGGACAGGATGGTCTTGCCAAAGCGCTTACCGAAAGCGCGGAGGCGGTGGTCTATGTGTTAAACGCCACCGACCTCGTGCAGGAGTCGATGGTACGAGTGGAAACCTGGCCACCCGCAACGGTTCACCTCGGGCAAGCCATGATGGCAGCCGCACTCCTACAGGCCCTTTCCGAAGGAAAGGAAAATGAAACGGTTAGCCTCCAATGGATGACCGACGGCCCATTTGGACACCTCTATGCGGAGGCACGAAACTTCGGCGAGCTACGAGGAACCATACAGAACCCACGCCCCAACGTGGCCGACTACGAAACCAAGCTCGGCGAAGGAGTCCTCCAGGTACGGCGCGCGAAGCACGTCTCCACCACCGGCTTGGTTCCATCGGTGGGCGACGTTTCGTTGGATGTGGTGGAGTATCTAGAACGAAGCGAACAGCGGGCCTGTGGAATCAATTTATCCGTAAAGATCGAGTGGGAAGATTCCGCTCAGACTAAGTTCCGCGTGGCCCATGCTCTCGGCTATTTGGTTCATGTGCTTCCCCAGTCCGACGGAAAACGAGCCGAAGAGGCCCTGCTGAGATGGGATAGACAGATGCGCTCCCTCGGATCCATTTCCCGATGGACCCTGAGGTCGGACCAAATCCTCGCCGACATGCTGCGATTGATCTCCCTAGAGGAGTCGCCGAACATCGTGCTTCAGCAGCGCGTGCGCTTTAGCTGCCACTGCAACGCGGAACGCGCCACCCGAGCCCTCACGATGCTCGATGCCCATGAAGGCACCGGTACCGACGCTGCCGAAGTGAAGTGCGAATATTGCGGAAAAACTTATCAGATCGCCCGCAAGTGATCCTTTTTGATTTTCCCGGGTTGAACAGCTTACTCCCCTTCACGCTCCCTGCCTTCTTGAGCCTTGAGAGTCGATTCGCTATAGTTTGCCCATGCCGGCAAAAACCACAAATGGCGTAAAAATCGAAGTCGCCACGGACTACATCCACGAAAAGAGTGTGCCGGCCCAGAACCAATATCTCTTCGGCTATGCGATTCGGATTTCGAACGAAAATCCGGAACCCGTGCAGCTACTTCATCGCCACTGGATCATTACAGACGCACTGGGCCGCACAGAAGACGTAAAAGGACCTGGAGTGGTCGGCAAACAGCCTCGCCTCATGCCCGGCCAAAGTTTCGAGTACCAAAGCTTTTGCCCGCTCCCCACGCCATTTGGGAGCATGCGCGGCTTTTATCGAATGATGCGCGATAATGGAGAAATTTTTGAAGTGGAAATTCCGTTGTTCAGTCTTGTGCAACGGGAACCCGCAAAACAATAGGTAAAGGAGACCATATGAAGAAGAACGTTGGCGGAGTGGAAAGAGCAATTCGGGCAGTCGTGGGACTCGTGATCCTCGGCGTGGGTTTTTACTATAAGTCGCCCTGGGGACTGGTGGGACTTGTGCCGATGTTTACGGCAGCCGTTGGCTTCTGCCCCGCTTATGTGCCCTTCGGGATCAGCACCTGCAAGGACGCCAGCTGCTGCGCACACGACGGCGCGCACAAACACTAGAAACTACTGCTTCTTAGCTTTCAGTTTCTTCGTACCGAAATCGAAATTCCATTGGAGCGCCACTCCTGCGTAGGAGGCGTTTCCGAAATCAACGGATCCCTGATAACGCTTCAGGGGTCCGTTCTCATTGGTGGGCAAGTCCACGGCCTTTAGGCTCACGATGTGTGGTTTGTTCTTCCCCCGATAGAGCACCAGATCCAAAGTCTTCGGCAGATCCTTTTTAGCCTTCACCACTGCCACTTCGGCTTCCTTGTCGTTCTTATCGATCGTAACTTCCAGACGATAGTCCTCGTCCTCCGCCACATATGTTTCCGCCCAAGCACTCACGGCCGAGAACAGCATCATCACAACAAAAAAACGCTTCATACCCACCTCACCCCCAAAGTAACGGGATTCAAGGAAGTTTCCAACCCAGCGCGTTTGCCAGCGACTGAAAGTCCCGATCCGGGTCGTCTTTGAGCGCCACGGCTTCACCGGAGAACGGATCACGGAACCACAGGTTCGTGGCCGACAAAAGACACCGTTTCACGCCGAAAGCCTTCCCCATCTCCCGATTGTCCCAAGAGTTTCCATAGTCTTCGTCGCCCAGAATCGGATGCCCCCAGGCCTTCAGGTGCCTGCGAATCTGATGATACCGACCCGTTCGCGGCTCACATCGCACGAGAGAATAAGACCTACGCTCACCGGCTACCTCGATCTCGCAGGTCGCCAGACGCTTGAAATGGGTTTTTGCCGCCTCCATCACCTTGTCCTTGTTTCTGGGGAGCGGCACGTCCACCACGCCATCCACCGGCGGCACACCATGGACAACCGCCAGGTACATCTTCCTCACGGCCCTGCCTCGAAAGATCTCCGTCCAACGATGCGCGGCCTGGGGCGACAACGCTACCGCCAGAAGTCCACAGGTGGGCTTATCCAGGCGATGCACGGGGAACACCTTTTTTCCCGATTGCTTGGCTAAATGATCCGCCACGCTCTTGCCCTGGTCTTCCGGACGATCCGCATACACCACCGCACCGGCCGGCTTATGGACCACCACAAAATCTTTCGATCGATAAACGATTCGAATCTTCACAAGACATGATTTATCCCAAATCCATTGAAAATTCCTGGGTTACGCGCGAAAGTTCGTCCTCTTCTTTTGAAAGCCTATGAACGATTTTTGGATCAAAAATGAAGCCCCGGCCGTGGTGCTGGCCCCTATGGAAGGCGTAACTGATCGCCCGATGCGGGAGCTCATGAGCGAACTCGGTGGCTTTTCCCACATGGTCACGGAATTCCTTCGGGTGAGCCAGATGGCGTTACCAGCAAAGGTGATCCGCCGTCACATGGCCGAAGCCACTCAAAAGAGTCGCACCCGAACCGACACCCCTGTGGCGCTCCAACTCCTGGGCGGTCACCCGGGACGCCTCGCGGAAACAGCGAGTAACGCCGTGGAAGCGGGCGCTCTGTCGATCGACCTGAATTTTGGGTGCCCCGCCCCCACCGTGAACCGACACGACGGCGGCGCCACCCTCCTCCAGTTCCCCCACCGAATCCGTGAAATCGTGAGTGAGATTCGAGCGGCCCTGCCGAAAGAAATCCCCGTGAGCGTGAAAATGCGGCTTGGCTGGGACGACCCCTCGGTCCTCCCACGCAACGCTGCGGCCGCCATCGAAGGAGGTGCCGCGTGGATCGCCGTCCATGGACGAACCAAAGCCCAGGGCTACGCTCCCCCGGCCCTGTGGCGCCCTATCGGAGAGCTACGCAGAATCTCCCCTATCCCGGTGATCGCCAACGGAGATATCTGGACGATGGAGGACTTCCATCGCTGCCGAGAAGAAACGGGCTGCCATCACTTCATGCTGGGACGGAGCGCGCTTGCGGACCCGCGCCTCTCCTACCGAGTCTCGGAGGCTTTGGGGGTTAAATCACAGTCCCAGAATTTTCCCACGACCTGGCACGAACTCTTTGTTCGTTTCGCTCACGAGACCCGCGAAGAGTCGGAAGGCTATACCCTGAATCGGCTGAAGCAATGGACCCGCCATGCCTCAGCCCGAGCAACCATCGACCATTTCCATGTCTTGAAAAGAGTAAAAACTCTAGATGAGTTTCTGGAAGAGTCCCGAAAGATCAGTCCTGACTTTTCTTCACGTTGGCGCTCTTGAGACGCTTCGATAAAGTGCGCATCAATGCCTTCGACCATGCGGGTTTCGTGAAAAGAAGAGTATCCAGGGTGCCCAAAGGAATCTCGATGAGCTCACAGTCTTCGAGAGCCTCCACGTCGGCAGATCTGGGCTCACCGTTGATGTGGGCCATTTCTCCCACAAATTCCCCGGCCTGAACCTCTCCCAACGTAACGGCGCGGCCTCCGGAGGTCACAAAGGCACGAAGCTTGCCCTTCTTCACCAGATAGGCGGCCTCTGCCTTTTCCCCTTGCTTGAAGAGCAGTTGCCCGGGACCCACAAACTTCAGACGAAACTCGGGCTCCTTACGGTTCATCGAAAACGTAAGTGCTTTGTTAACGCATTCACAAAGCTGGCTCTCTTTGGCGGGCATGGCTAAAAACTGAATTCGTCCGTTCACCACATCGTCGATAAACGCCTCTTGATCGGGAATATCCGAAAGAACCACCACCGCCGTTTGGGCAAAGCCCTTTTCTTTCACCACAATTCGGATCAATTCAGACCCGGAAACCTTCTCTAGCTCAAGATCCGTGATGATCACATGAGGGGGCGTGTTTCGGGCTTTGAGAAGCGCATCGGAACCGTTACTCGAGTGATACACCTGACACTGATCGTAGTGACGGGAAAGGATCTCAGACACGGCCTTCGCCACCTCGGAGTCACTATGGACGATGAGAAAGACTTTCTTGTTTTCCATCAGATGAATCGCGCCAGCTCCAAGTTCCCTGCTTCCAGTTTTACATAGGTTGGCTCCAGCATCCAAGAACCAGGATTCAGATACACTCCACCGTGAAGTTTTACGGCTCCCACATGATGGGTATGCCCGAACACCACGGAATCGATACCGCGAGCCACCAACTCTTCGGCCGCCATAAGGAATCCGGGATGCTCACCCACGATACCCTTCCCGCGTCTCAGCCGGGAACGCAGGCGCTCAAAGAGAATCCAGGCCTTATAAACTCGAGGTGTGGCCATCAAAAAAAATCCTCCGAGCCAGGTAAGAAACTCGTAGAGCCTCGGCGAGCTCACAAAGAACGGATCGTAGAGGTGGCCATGCTCCACGCGCACGCGCTTGCCGCCGCTCTCCACGTTCAAAAATGGCGCCACAGTGAAGCCGCCCCAATCGTTCAAAAAATGCTCGAAAACGATATCGTGATTTCCCACCACGTAGAAAACTCTCGATCCACGCCCCGTGGCCTCCTTCAAGGCATGAAGCACCTCCGGAATGTCGCGAGCCAGACGTGAAAAGCTCACCTGAGCCACTTCGAATCCATCTCCGTTGATGCAAATATCCCAGCCTTCCCGAGACGCCCACTCGAGAAACCGAATCGTCTGCCCCTTCGCCGTGCAGAAGGGGTTACCAAGATGCATGTCGGAAACGATTACCATCCGCTCCGAAGCAATTCGAGTAATCATGGCACCTGCTCGTTGAGGATCTTTCTTACTTTTTCGAGGGCCACTCGATCATCGGACAACTGACTGGCGAGGCGTTCGTTCACATTTCGAATTCTGCGCGAGAGCGCCTGCATCAACTCAAAGGCAAACGTGGGATCGCGGCGGATCTTTAATAGAAACCCTCCCGGCTGGATGCAAAGGAGCTTTGTGACTCCGCGAGTCCTCGCAGTGGCGCTGCGAGGCAGGGAATCCAGCAATGACATTTCCCCTAGAAAGTCGCCCTTGCGAAGAACCGCAAGTACCATCTCGCCCTTTTCAGCCTGCTTTACGACTTCCACTTCTCCATCGCAAACCACATACATTTCGTGAGTGTTATCGCCTTCGCGAAACACCACCTCACCGGGCCCAAAACTGCGAACACCTTCCTGCGCAAACCTTTCCATCAACTACTATTGTAGCCCGTTCGATTTACTGGAAGAATGGAATTGATGTGTCGTATATGGGGCGCGCTCTTTTTGTTCCTAGTAGGCTGCGCCGGCCAACCAATTCAATACTCCCGCCGCCCGGCCGAGGCCATGAAGCAAGCCGAGGAGCTTACCTGTTTCCGGATGACATGGGACAAACGCCAGGAAGTTCTTTCCCTCGCCGATCCCGCCAACTTTCCCGGCGTAAGATACCGCAAAGGCCCGCGTGACCGCGCTGCCATCGAAAAGGAAACCGACTGCTCGAGTTTTGTGCATGAGATCTATAAGCGCGCTGGCCTTCCCTATAACTTCCGCGCCACTCGAGACTTGAAGTCAGCCCCTGAGTTCCAGGTAGTTCCTGAATTTGCCGCACGCCCGGGGGATCTCATGGTTTTCAGAGGCCATGTGGGCATCGTGGACCTCGACGGTCAAATCATCAGTGCCACGCGGGTGCGCTCAAAACGTCAGCCCTCGTCAATCACTCGAATGCCGGCCAATGCCCTAGGGCGGCGCCGCGCGGTGCTGCGCTACACCTGCCCGAATGAAACCCAGGCCAGCGTGGATCTGCCATGAGCTGCGTTGTGTGCCGAGCTGAAAAGGTGATCAAGACGTGCGCTCTATGCAAAGGAGCTGTGTGCAAAGACTGCGTGCAGTACCTTTCGCGACAGCGTTTTCCTTTCCTTCCCAAGCCGCCCAACTTCATGAACCATGCGCAGTACTGCGTAACGTGTTTTGACTCGAAGATCGCTCCCGAGCTCGCGGCTTATGATGCGGTGGTGGAAGAAGCCAAGGAAGTTACGGTAATCGTCAGCACCTACCGAGGGCAAATTCCTGTAATTCAGAAGAGCCCCCGTGTGGTGGAAGTACGCGACCACGCCGATAAGGATGAAGCGATTCTTCACCTGGCCTACCTAGCTCGCTTAGGCGGGTGGAACTCGATCATCGAAGTAAAACTTGAACCCAAGAAAATGCGAAACCACGCCTTTGAATCCACGTCATGGAGCGGAACGGCCTTGCCGGCAAAGATCAACGTAGAGCGCTTTGACCGTAGGAATTCTTAGATTGTGCGGCCGATAGTGTGATTTTGGGCTCTGAATCATCGGAGTCACTATCGGCCGTTCGGCGTAATAGTTTGTACCAGCTATGCGGATGTCTCGATGGTGGTCCGCGGTTTCTTTAGCTTGCCGCCCTGATCGGGCGCCTAGAGAGAGGATCTCGCCTCTCGCAGAGAAGTTTCCAGTCGTCATGCAGCTTCACGTGTGTAGCCGGGACCCAGCCGGAGAAAAATTCCTTAAACGTCTCGATCCTATCCGTCACTCCCACCTCCATTCCTGGCGACCTCTTCGAGCACTCCGGATCGGAGCGATGCGTGCCCCAGAACTTCG
>CAZKBU010000011.1:0-40100 GCA_964551325.1 uncultured Bdellovibrionales bacterium | reverse complement strand
AGAAGCGCGACTGGGTGGTGAGTTGCAATGTTTCTGAAACACCGTCGCACCTGCATTTGGTTTTGGAAGATCGTGGCGATTCAATCGTGCACCAATATGAGGTGCAGAGCTCAGTGGCTTGGACGGTGAGTCGGATGATTGTGGAAGAGGCGGGCGGTCGCCTTTGGTTCGGTTTCGGCGGCGAGGGCCAGAACCAAATTCACTTGGAGCTGCCACGTCAGGAAGTAATCTAACCCCGGCTCTCGGCGAGATACTTCTTCGTGAGAACCTTGGCCGCCTCCACGCCCGGCTGGTCAAACGGGTTGACGCCGAGAATTGCTCCGGCCCAAAGCGTGGCCCATTCCCAGAAAAAGAACAGAGCTCCGAGCGAGTAGGCGTCGAGACGGTCGATTTCCATCGAGACCACGGCCACGCCTTGCTTTGTCATCGCGTCGCGGGTTGCCGCGAACTCTGCATCGAAAAGCTCTCGCATCGACTTGCCTTCGAGCTCCTGAAAGGCCGGCAGTCCTTGAGCGATTCCGTGAGCGGAGAGGCGTGGGTTTTCGTCGAAATGGCGGAGCTTCAGAAGAACCACCGACTTATCGCGCGGGCCCTCCATATACAGCTGCATCTGCGAATGCTGATCCGTGGTGCCGATCGCCGGATAGGGTGTGAGTCCTTTTCCGTTTTTTCCGAGGCTTTCGGCCCAGAGCTGGCAAAACCACCGACTGAACGGCGCCAGTCGGGTGGAGTAAGGCATCAGAATCGTGATCGGGCGTTGAGCGTCGCTGACCAGCTGCCACGCCAGTTGAAAGGAAGGGTTCTCCTGCAAGGGGCTTCCTTCCCAGGCGTCCACGAGAGCTCGTGCTCCGAGCAGAAGATCATTGGCAGAAACCCCGGCCCAGACAGCGGGGAAGAGTCCCACCGGCGTGAGCACCGAAAATCTTCCGCCCACCGCGCTCGGCACATCGAGGCAGGTGGCCCCATGGCGTCGAGCGAACTCCCGAAGATCTCCCGACTTCGGATCCGAGCAGAGCACAACGTGCTTCTTCCATGCGTCCGGACCGAGCGGTGCGTAGGCTTCCAGTACGGCCAGGAGTTGAGACAGCGTCTCAGGAGTTTTCCCGCTTTTCGAAACCACATACCAGAGCGTTTCTTCGAGGGGCAGGGCGCGGAGGTGTTGGTAGAAGTAATCGGGCTCGTTGTTGTCGAGAAAAAGGAACCGCTGTTGGTCGCCGGCCGGAAGGAGCGCACGAATCAAGGCTTCGCCGCCCAAGCTGGAGCCGCCCGTGCCGAGCACCACGAAGTGAGAAAGTTTGCGTCCAGAGGCTCCCGTTCGGTATGCGGCTGCTGTTTTCGTAAGAAGTGAAAGGTCCGGCTCTTCCGGTGAGCCCGCGGTCAGCACTCGTCGGAATCCGGCATAATCCGACTTCGTCCACTCCGCGTAGCGGGATTGGGCCACGCGCTCCTGCTCCGAGGTGGGCGCGAACGGAATTTTGAGCGAGTTATCGCTAAGGGTGAGGGGCATGCGGCTCGTGGGGCTCACAAAGAGATCTCCAAAGTTCTACACGGTTTCTTGTTATACTCTAACTCCCCAAAAACTGACATTTTTCAGCCTTTGGCACTTCGTGTTAGCCTATATCCAACCAATGAAGTTCGAGTTGTCTCCCGCAGTGCGCTATTGGGAGTTGGGGTCGAAGGATATTCTTTCCCAGCTCACCCGAATCCAGGAGAAAGGTTACAAAACTGTAGCCGCCTGGGTGCCGTGGAGTCATCTCGAGAGCGATCGACATCATCTTCTACAAAAATTCTTGAAACAAGCGCACACCTGCGGATTGAAGGTGCGCCTCGGAGTAACACCCGAGCTCTCCATTGGTTACCCGAGCGGAGGCGTGCCCGACGATCTTCTTCGCGATCCGCAGAATCTCGCGCAGGACCGCATGGGCCAGCTGATTCACGCGTGTGCGCCTCCGAATATTCACCCGCTCGTGAGTCTCGTGGCGCCCGCGGTTTTCCAGCGCTACGGTCATTTCCTTCTGAAGCTCGTGCAGGTTCTCACCGATGTGGCGCAGGAAGGATTTCCTGTGGAGATCGAGCTCGTGGTGAGCGACTCGCTCTTCAAGCACTATCGCAACACGGGACTCGCGCCGGAAGATTTCGGCGATTACTCCCGTCGCCACTCTCAGGCCCAGCAGCGCGGCGAACAGTGGACGCCGGTTGCCGCCGAACAGGTGTTTTTGAATCGTGCTTTTGATTTTCTGCGGTCGCGCTTGGCGCGGTTCGCGCAGATCTCCGTGGTGCGCCGGAATCTCGGCGCGCGAAGCGTGGCGATGGATCGTCTCGTGGAGGAGCTGGCCGGCGGACAGATCAATCGCGGCCAGTGGTTTGCGGATCTCCAGCGACAGCGGGCCAGCGCCGAGTTTCTTTGGCTCGACGATCTTTCTTCGTTATCGGATCGTGAACGAAACTTCTTCATCTCGGCGGCGCTCGTTTATTACGGCGATGTGTGGGTGGCGGCGGAGGATTTCTTCGCTAGCTCCGACGGATTCCTTCGCAAGATGAAGGGGCTTACAGAGAACTTCACCACCGACGACGTATCCCCCGGTCGCCAAGTCTACACTGTGGTGGGCAATCGGTTTGCCCCGGCGCGAATCGCGGAATTTTTCCGGGCCCGTCTCGGAGCTTCGGTAAAGTTCGTGGTGTCCTTGGCGGAAGTCGCGGAAAAAGCGTCGGCCAAGCTCCTGGTGGTGGAAGAGGGCCTCGCTCTCAACGCGGAAGAAGGCGACAGCCTGGTTAAGCTCGCGCGCGAACACTCGTGCACTGTCGTGTTCTTCCGGTCTTCACTGGCGGGCCGTACTCTTCGCATGCTTTCCGAAATGAAGGGATTGAAACTTTCCCACGGCTGGAACTTCGACCTCCATGTATTCTCCTCCGGTGGAAACGTGATCGTGGTGGAGGGCGGCGGCCCGGGAGCCTCGATCGAAGCTCTGGGTGAAAATCTTCTCGCCGTGGCGCAAGTGGAGCCTTGGTGCAAATTTGACCGGGAAAGTCATGAGTTGGCCACGGTGAGCTACGAGTGGCGCACGAACCCCCATCTCAACGAGCAGACGCGAACGATGTTTCTGCTCAATCCCGGGCGCGAACCGTTGGCGCTACGGCTCGACTTCTTGAGGCCGGCGAGCGTTCAGGGGATTCACTCCGGCGCGCGCGACGACGAGCGAGAGTCACGCGGAACTTCGTTTAACACCACGCTGCCACCGTTTTCGGTGGTGCCGGTGGCGATCACGATGGACGCTCCTTTGGCAACGAATCAGGTGGATCACGATGGAAGCACGGCGGAGCTGGCATAGATTTCGGAAACTGGCGGGCGCAACCGCTCCCAAGCGTCGCGGACTGATTGCGGTCGCAGACGAACGTAGAGTCGTGGCGGGAGCCGTGATTCGGGAAGGTCAGGCGGCCGTAGCTCCCGATTTTCAAGATGCGGGTCTTCCGTTCGACGACATCGATAACGCCTGGGAGCAGCTGGCCCACAAATACGGGGCAGCGTCTGGCACGGTAGTGGATCGTAAGGAGTTGGCCGGCGTTCTGGCGCAGGTGGGATCGCCGAAACAGGGCAAGCCGGCCTGGGATTGCTATCACACGCAGTTGGAAGAAATTCGATCGGCTCTCCGTGTGTCGTCGGGTGAAAAAACCCGCCTCGCACAGCACACGGGCGACAAACCCATAGCACAGGCCTGGCCGCAGAATTGTTTTCTCCTCTCCACATTCGATTCGTTTTTTACGGAGCTTCTCCCTGAGCGGAAACTACTTCTTCTCGGCGTGGTCGACGGTCCCGGTCAGCTCGATGCGATGGTTCTCGAGTTTCACGGAAAAGATCTCCGCAACTTCACCGAACCCGACTGGTCCGGATTTGACTGGCAGACCCAGCATGTGGACTTCTTCTTCCCCGAAACCACATCCCGCTTCGTGCTTTGGTGCGAGAACCGGTACCTGCTCCCGACCTACGCATTTTTTGTTACCCGAAAGACTTGGGAAGAGTGCCGGTCGATTCAGCGGGAAAAGGGGATTGGCGCCGCTTGGAAGCACCTCCTGAAGGCCAAGTCCCTGCGCGACGCTGAGCCCGAGGTGAGGGTGGAGCCGGAATCCTGGCCGCTAAAGGCCAGCCTCCACTGGAACTCGAAACTGGGCCCTATCTAAGAACGTTGACGGAACTCCTGACGAACGGATAAACCTGCCGTCCATGGCTCGAGAGCAAGCCCATACGTCGGACGACACCTACCTAGTGACCTGGACCGTAGAACCCGGTGAGCAGGACCAGCGTGTCGACGTGTATCTTAAATCAAAATATCGCCGCCTCACGCGCGGGCAGATCCAGCGATCCATTAAAGAAGGCCGGGTTCTTTTGAACCACGAGCCCGTGAAGTCGAGTCGGCTTTTGCGCGCCGGAGATCAGGTTTTCGTGATGAGCGTGCGCGGTGGCGAGCCCGAGGTGGATTTCAACTACCGGGTGATTCACGAAGACGAATTCATTCTAGTGGTGGATAAACCCGGCAACCTGCCCGTGCACCCGTCGGGCCGCTATTTCTTCAACACACTTCTTACCCAGCTACGAGTGGTGAATCGTAATGAAGTGGATCAGCGTAAGCAGTTCTACGTGGTGCATCGAGTGGATCGCGAGACAAGTGGCGTGCTCGTGATCGCAAAGACTCCGGCTGCCGCCAATTCCTTGGTGAAGCAATTTGAAAGTCGGCGGACCAGTAAAGAGTATCTTGCGATCGTGAAGGGAGTCGTGGAAAAGGACGCCTTCGACTGTGATCAGCCCCTTTCCCGCGATCCGAAGAGCGAAGTGAAGCTCAAGATGAATGTGGTGGAAATGGGGGCCGACGGCGAGCCACTCTGGGTGCCGAAGAGCGAGGTGCTCCAGGCGCTCACTCATGTGGACGTGGTGGAGCGACTGAAGAATTACACAGTGGTGCGCTGCAGGCCGCACACCGGGCGCCAGCATCAGATTCGCGTACATCTCTGGGCCGCCGGGTATCCGCTCGTGGGCGACAAACTCTACGGAACCACCCAGGATCTCTTTCTGAAGAACATCACGAAGAACGTGAGCATTGAGGTAGAGCCCGGCGTTTGGCTTGCTCGTCACGGCCTGCACGCCCATCGGTTGAGCTTTGAGCATCCGGGCTCAGGAGAGCGAGTGGAGTATCGGTCGGAATTGCCAGACGATCTGGCGGAGTTTTTGGAGAAGGTGAGATGAAGATATTATTTTTTGCCGTTTTTCTTGCGATAGGGGCTGTGGAATCGGCCCACGGGGAGTGTGGAAGTATAAAGGATCTTTCTGCCGTCGGATTCCGAATGCACGGAAAGTTCAACTACGAGGCATGGCTGGCGTTTAAGGGATTTGAGCGTGATCTTCAGTACTACGTGAAACTAGAGGATCGCACCTATATTGACGCATCAACTGGTGTAACTTTGTGGGAATCTCTTTGGGACGACGTGCGTACTTCTGAAAAGATCGGCGATATCTTTCTCTTGTGGGACGACACCACTCACGAAATACACGAATTGCGTTGGTGGGACCAAGGGCGTCGCCATGTGGCATGGAAGGCGTGCCCCGCAATTCGGGTTCCCATGGACCCATTTCGACTGTTATAAATAGCTCTCGGGGATTCGTTTGTTTATCCAAGCAAAAGCACTCTTCATCGGTGAGCCGCGGTCCATTTCCGGTACCCCCACTTCTATTCAGCGCGAATCGGTGGAGCTAATGCATGTCTACGCAGACAGTATTCAAGGCGATCGCGTGGCGAACACCAAACACCATGGCGGCCCCAATCGGGTTTTGCACCACTTTCCCGCGGAACATTACAACACTCTTTCGCGGCTGCGTCCGGATCTTCGGTTCGCTCCAGGAATGATCGGAGAAAATCTTTCCACCGATGGCCTCACGGAGGCTAACGTTTGCGTGGGCGACGTGTTTCAAATCGGCGAGGTGAAGGGCGTTGTTACCGAGCCACGAAAGCCGTGCGCCACGATCAATTTGCGCTGGGCCACGACCGGTCTCGCCCGTGTGGTGCAGGAGAATCTTCTCTTGGGCTGGTTTTATCGAATCCTGGAACCAGGAACGATTCGCGTGGGCGACTCTCTGGAACTCATCGACCGCCCGTTTCCCGGTCTCTCCTTGCGGTCCTGTGCCGATGCGCTTCTCCTTCGTCCAAACCCGGATGCGCTCCAAAGGATGGTGAGCAATCCGCTTCTTTCCGACGGCTGGAGGCGGACGGCGAAGGCACTATTGGAAACGGGAGTTCTTCCCGATGATCGCACACGGTTGGGCGACTAGCGCCGTCAGTATCTCTTCTGCACCAGATAGAGGAACGTCTCCCGGGCGGAGAGTTCGTTGTAGCCGTATTTCTGCTCCATTCGCTGGAGCATCGAGCGCGCGAGCTTCTCCGCCTCGATCTGCTCCGGCGCCTGGGAGTGCTTTCCACCATCCTGCGGGCGCTCGAAGAGCGTGATCATGTCGTAGATTCGCTTCAGCAGCGACTTGTGTTCGTCGATGTAGTGATCGCGGATTTTCTTGATCAGATCTGGAAACACCTGTGCGTAGTCAACCTGGCCGCCGCTGGTTTGGTGTTCGAGGGCATAGACGCCCACCTGAGTGAGCAGGTTCTGCCGAAACGTTTCCCGGTCCTCCGCCACGCCCACGGTTTTTTCGAACTCTTCCATTAAAAACTTATCCGGATCTTCGGCTCGTCCGGTGACCGCGTTCTTGATCTTTTCCTTCTTGATCGTTGCCGTTACGTTTTGCACGTATTTCCTGAGGAATCCTTCGTATTGAACATCGTCGTGGATGCCGAGGCAGCTCCGCACTTCGGAGTCCAACTCGTCGAGGTAGGCGTCGCGCACTACGGAGATGAAATTCTTGCAGTCGTGATAACCCTCTACCACGTCCTCTCGGAGGTAGTCGTATTCCGACGTTCGCTTCACGAACTCTTCCAGCTCCTGGAACAAGCTAAGAGGGGAAAGAATATTGCGGGGATTTCTTTCCAGGGCGTTAAAAAGAATGATCTTCATTTCCCGTGGTGAGGGGCCCATGCGGCCCTCATAGTAGGGAACGTTCGAGTATTCCTGGCGAATATCGTCGCTGTGGCTTTTCAGCATCTTTCGTTCGTCGGAGTTGAGACGCGGCGGCACCGCCCCCTCCGAGAGAAAGCGCGCCTTTTCCCAGGGAGTGAGAGAGTTCACTAGATAGGAAAAGCTGGAAGGGTAGTGACTTGGATTCGGTTTCTTCAGCCGGCAGAGCACGGCCCAGCGCGCGGCCACGGAGAGAGCCCGGGGGGTAACATGGCGGTCACCCGCCACGCGCGCGATCTGCGTGGAGTAGATCTCTTCCTCGCGTTTGTAGTTGAGGAGGTACGGCACCCGCACCAGTTCGATGCGCGCTTTGAAGCTCGGGAAGTCGGGGTATTCCTTGAAGGCATCGAGCTGCGACTCATTGCACGTGCCGATCAATACAGTGTCGAGGAACGCCACTGTGCCGCCCACGCTCACGATGCCGGTCTCCGTTGTGGTGAGCAGGTACTTGAACGCATCGATTGGGCGCTTGAGGAGATCGTTGTATTCGATGATGCCGCGGTTTCCGTCCACGAGCTCGCCCTGGAGGTCGAAGAGCGACAAAAATTGGAGCGAAGAGGGCAGCATCGTGGCTGAACGATCCATGGTGATCTGGCGCGCTTGCGCATCCACATGCATCTGCGGTTCCACGGCCGTGGCCGCCTGATGATAGCGTTTCGAAACGTAGAAACGTTCCACCTGAATGTGTCGCAATACTTTTCGGTAGTCGCCCTTGTAGGCCCGTAGCAAGGCCTCGAAAATTTGCTTCGACTTGTGGGAGAGATCCCCCTTACGCACATACTCGCTCACGGTGAACGAATCAGGCAGATTCAGCTCCGCGAGAAAGTCGCTCCGCTGGTGGAGCGGGACCAGAAAAATCGGGTGGTCTCGGAGTTCGCAAGTGATGCGAGCGGCGATGTCGGCATCGGGCAGCTTGGCGAACGACGTGTGTGAATCCTCTTCTTTTGATCCGCCGCCAAGCCCGAGGCCGCTCTTGCCGAACCGGTCGGCTGGAAAAACCCAGTGGAAGCGATAGAGGGCGCCGTCGGGCGATTCCGAGAAATGTTCCATACCGCGGATCAGGCAATTTATAATCGAGCTCTTGGCAGATCCGTTCGGGCCGTGCAGCAGAATGAGTTTATTATTGGCGCCCTCACGCACGAAGCTGCGGAGAATCTGATGGATGCGTTCCTGCACGAACTCCTGATCGATCAGGCGAAAACGTTCGTCGGCAAACTCCTGGTCGAAGAGCTTCCAATGACTGCCCTCCTTGCCGAAGTGGTTCATGGTGTCGAGGAGATACTGGGCCGAGGAGCGCAGCTGGCGCGTGGGCATTTCCTTCACGAGTTCCAGATACTCGTCGAAGGAGAGAATGCGATTCTGGTCGCTGTACTCTTTCTGCACGGAGGAGTGGATCTGGTCCATCCAGCCGGCCACGGTGCCGCTCACAGGTTTCTTTGTCATCGCCGTCCCCGCTTGAGGCCCGAAGGGGCCTTTGGCCTATTTTATCAGGACCGGAGGGGGTGTCGATTGCTCAAACCCGCTGCTCCGCGATCTCTACACGGAGAGCGGTAAGCAAACTCACGGTGCCGTGAAGATTCTGTTCTGAACGGGCAGGGGAAGACTCGCTTTTGGGTGTCTGCGGAGCCAGTTAGCAACCACATCACGCTGATTGGCGTCTTGAAACGCCTTCTTGGAATCGGCAAGAGGGTGAAACACCACATCCATGTTGTCGCCTCCCATCACGAGGTAATCGTTTGTTACGAGCCAAAATGTTTCCTGATCGAGCACCGATTTTCCGTTTTCCCAAGTGAGTTTCGCGATGCGATTGCGCTCCCACTTTTCCTTTTTTCCGTCTCCGTTTGTGTCGCGGTCAAATTCAGCGTCGGAACGGTCGTGATAAGTCACCTTCACACCGTGAATTTGCGGCACGGAATGCATGCCCGAGAAACCCACCTCGAGAAGCTTTCGCAGGTCCCGGCCCGTGAGCTTCACCTTCACCACAAAATTATCAAAAGGATTCACCTCAAAAAGATCGCCGTAGGTGATGGCGCCCTTGTTGAGCATTCGGCGGAATCCGCCACCGTTGAAGTAGACGATTTTCGCGTCGGGATAGGTTTCCGAATATGCCTTCATGAAGAGCTGCCCCACATCATTTTCTCCGGAGGGATGGCGCTCGAAGTTCGTGTGGGCGTGTCCAAGAACTTCTCCGCGCACGCGATCCGCTTTTGCCAGGTAGGGCGCCAGCACCGCGCGAACCTTGAGATCCGGACTCACGAGTTCTCCTTCATATTGAGGCTTTCGCAGTGGGAAAAAATCAGTGTCTTTCGCGTGGCCTTTTTCCACCTGTTCCTGGGCACCCTTGGCAAAACACTCGTCGCCATTGGCGAACCAAGTGCCACAGATATTGGCGATCGGGTGGATCCGCGTGAGATCCGGAACCACCCGTCCCGTGGAGCGATCCACAAAGAGATCGAACCTTGCGAAGTGGAAGCCCCGGGCCCCGGCCTGAATCACCGGCACCCCGCGAACGAACTCGTTCACCTTAAGATGGGTGTGTCCCGATACGATCCCGTCGATCGTGCCGGGCGGCAGACGGTCGAGCATTTCCGTGAGGGGATTCGATCCGTGCCCGTCGCCTTCGTGCATGGCGATCAAAACCACGGTAGCTCCTTTGGCGCGAACGGCTTGAACCTCCCGCAGAGTGGCATCGGCGAGGCTGCCCCACTCGAGACCTTGCACGTAGAGGGGGTTTGTCTTCACGCGAGTGGTCTCGGTCGTGAGCCCGATCACGCCCACCTTCACGCCCTCCACTTCAAACAAAGTGTGGGGATGGAGGTTGGCTTCGTTCCATACTTTGCCCGTGCCGCGAAGGTAGGTGTTGGCGGTGAGGAAGGGAAACTTCGCCTCCCGCATCCTCGCTTTGATGGCGCCGAGCCGGTCTTTGTTGCCCCGCTCCACCGGCCCGAAGTCAAACTCGTGATTTCCGATCGCTGCTGCGCGATAGGGGAGAAGGTTGTAGAACTTGATCAGGCTTTCTCCCTGCACAGGGTTCGACTCAAGCGTGCCCTGGAAAATGTCGCCGCCGTCGAGGAGCACCAGGCGATTGCCGTGTTTTTTCTCCAGATTCCTCACGTACCCGGCGAACCACTCGGCGCCTCCGGAAAGCACGGTTTGCCCGTTCCAGGAAAATTCCGAGGTGCGAACAAAGCCATGAACATCGTTGGTTCCCACGACCACCAGCTGCAGGTAGCGGCTGGTATCGGATTGCTGGTGAGAACAGGCGGTAAAAACCAGGAAGAAGAGAATCCAGAATCGGCGCATTGCTTTACCCTTCCTTAAGGAGTGCGGTAGAACGAGAGTATGAAAATTTATACGCGTACGGGCGACAAAGGGCAAACCTCCCTGTTTGGCGGAGAGCGGGTGAGTAAGGCGCATCCTCGGGTGTCGACTTATGGAACCTTGGACGAACTGAACTCACTGCTCGGAGTGGTGGCGGCCCACTGCGCTCGCGACGAGCTCACTCTCGGTTCCGTGGAGCAGTGGATTCATGAGGTACAGGCGGATTTATTTGCCGTAGGGTCGTGGCTCGCAAGTCCGGAGGCGAGCGGCAAGGTGGCGGCCGGTGAGGCGGCATTTACGGGCGGGCGCGGAGAGCGAGCCTCGCTCGGTCCCGCTCGCGTGGAAGAACTGGAAGCGCAGATCGATCGCTGGGAGGCGGAGCTTCCGCCGATGACGAGCTTTATCCTTCCCGGCGGCGGAGAGCTGGGCTCTGTCACGCACTTTGCTCGCACCGTCTGCCGTCGCGCCGAGCGGGAAGTGGTGGACTTGCGCGATTCGGGCGAGGTGGTTCCCGAGGTTGCCGTTCAATACTTGAATCGTCTGAACGACGCACTGTTCGTGCTGGCCCGGTGGGTAAACGAAAAGCAGGGCAAGCAGGAGATCGCCTGGAAATGAAAAAACTCCACAAGGTCACGGAAGTCAGGGATGTAATTCACGGGTCGGTGGGATTGTTCCCATGGGAGCTCGCGGTGGTCGACTCGCGTGCATTTCAACGCCTCCGCAACATCAAGCAACTCGGTTTTTCAGAGTTCGCCTATCCGTGTGCCGTTCACAATCGCTATGTGCACAGTCTTGGCGCCTGCCATCTGGCAGGACGGGTATTCCAGAGTATTTTTCGTGAGCACTTTTTTTCCGGAGTAGAGGTGTATCATCGGTTTCTCTACCTCGTGAGGATCACCGCCCTTCTCCACGACATCGGCCACGGCCCGTTTTCCCATGCGGTGGAGTTCGCGATGCCCGAAGTGGGCGCGCTTGGACTATCCGACGAGATCGTAGGGAAAAAGAAAAAGCGCCAGGCTACCCACGAAGATTACACCCTCAAGATCGTGCTCGATAGTTCGCTTACTCCTGTTTTGGAAAAGGGCCTCGGAGCTTTCGGAATCACGCCTCATCATGTCGCCTGCGTGATGAACCCCGCTCTGGAGGAGCGCGACGATTTGTTCCGTGATCAGGGAGTAAACTGGCGCCGCATTCTGCACCAGATCGTCTCCAGTGAGATCGACGTGGATCGCATGGACTATCTCCAGCGCGACTCGTATTTCAGCGGCGTTAGCTACGGAAAGTTCGACTTCAATTGGCTGCTCACCAACCTGGGATTCCACGTGGTGAAGAAAGAAGCCCATCTCGCGCTTTCGGATCGGGCGATCTATACGTTTGAAGATTTTCTCCTGTCCCGGTATCACATGTTCCTGATGGTGTATCTGCATCACAAGAGCGTGGGCTACGAGGAGACGATGAGTCGCTACATCCAAAGCCCAGACTGTTCGTTCCGCGTTCCCGGCGATGTGGAGAAGTACGTGGAGCTCGACGACGCGGTTTTCTACGAACACCTCCGCAAGGACCGGAAAAACGAATGGGCCCGCCGTATTCTCGACCGAAAGATCTTCAAGCTCGCTCTTGAGGTGAGTTCCAATGATTCGTCTCACAAGGATCCGGCCCAAGACCCGCGCGTTAAGACCATCGTAGACCGATGCAAAAAGTCGGGGACCGATTATTTCCTGATCCCATCTTCCGGCGCGCTATCGAAGTATTTCCGGCCCAATCTCGGGGGTTCTGTGCCCGAAGAATCGGCCAATACGATTTTTGTAGCGGCCAGCGATCGCATGAACGACGTGAAGCACATTCCCCTGGAGCGCTACACCGATCTTTTCTCGAAATATGCTGAAGCACGGAAGATCGTGCGCGTGTATGTGCCGGAGAGCGGCAGGGCCTGATGCGGGAGCGGATCGCGGAGCTGATTCTTGCTCGCAACGGTAAGGCCGCTGACCGAGCTATGATTCTCTCAAGTAGCGATCTTTTTCGTGATGGATTTCTCGACTCTCTGGCCTGTGTGTCTCTCGTACACGCCTTGGAAAAGGAATTCGGCGTAAAGATCGGACCTTTCTGGATTTCGCGAACCCATCTCGGTTCTGTTTCCGCTATCGAAGCATTGGTGGAGAGTCGTAGGGCGTGAACTTCCGGTGGACATTTGCGGAGCCCCGCAACTTTACCGAGCTTCAGTCAGCCTGGAACTCCGAGGGCCCACTTGTGCTTTTCCCTCCGCTTTCGGGCGCCGAACGGGATCGCTATCGTGTGCTCGTGTCAGATGCGCCTCCCCCGGGAGCGCGCGTGGCGGTTTTTACCTCCGGCTCCACCGGTGAGCCCAAGCTTGTTGTTCATACAGAAGAGAACCTTCGCGTTTCGGCCCGGCAAGTTGCGGCGAAGCTGGAGGGCGCTTCTTCGGTGGCCACCACCTTGGCTCCGTGGGGTATGGCAGGATTGCTCCTGGGCTGCGTGCTTCCTTGGGCGGAGTCGGGGCTTCGGTCTGGCGGAGTGGCGGTAGCAGAAGCGGCGAATTTGGATGTCGACATACTCTTTACCAATCCCTGGCATTTAGACCTGGTCTTTCACGGCGGGCACCCGCGCACGCGAAGAATTGTGAGCCTCACCGGATCGCTTCCCCCCGTTTGGCGGGAGCGAGGGGTGGAGGAGATTTTCGGGGCGACGGAGGCGGCCGGCCCCGTGCTCTGGAACGGGAAATCATTGGGCGCTCGCTGTGAGTTGGGTGGCGAAGGGGAGCTTCTCTTGTCTGGCGCACAGCTCAGTCCATTTCTTCCGCAACCCTTCCCCACCGGCGACTTGTTCGAGCGTGAAGGCGATGGGCTTCGCTGGCTCGCTCGGAAGCGCCAGATGATCAACGTAGCGGGAAGAAAAATTCCGCCTCGACTCGTGGAGGAAATCGCCTTGGCGTTGCCCGGAGTGAAAGCCTGTGTGGCCCTTCCGGTGAGTGATCCGCTCTACGGTGAGCGCGTGGGCCTGGTGATCGAGGGTGAGGAGCCAAAGGAGTGGTCCTCGATTCTACGAGAGCGTTTTTCGAGAGACTTTCTCCCGTCGCGGTGGGTATGGGTGGCGCAAATGCCTCGCCTGGCCAGTGGAAAGCCCGACTTAGCGGCGTCCCGGCTTTTGCTTCGGTGAATACTTGGCTCGGGCGAGCTTCGCCATGGGCTCAGTGAGCTGCACCGGGAGTCGTTCCCGCAGCTTAGCCTTGTGCCCGATTTCGGGAAGGGTGAACGAAAGCGGCTCAGGCACCCGGCCCTCCTGGGGGTGATGAGGGCGGGCCTGAGTGGTCAGCGACATCAGCAACAGCGGCAACAACAGCAACTTCTTCATAAGCGCTCAGGGAATTGCAGGGCCCGTGCCAGGCGTAAGTCGTTGAATTTACGGGGGAGAACCTGTTGAGCGCTGCTTAAAAAATCAACAATGGCTCTACCGATTCACATCTCTACGAGACTGCGTTTGACGCGCCTCCGCCAAAGGAGGTCGGACACCAAATGGCGGTTACTGCTCGAGAAGTCGCTGATTGAAGCTCACCTTGGTGCGGCTCTTCACGTCTTCCATCCAGGCAGGGATGAAGGCGCGGAGCTTTCGGAGGCGAAGCGTGTCTTTATGCATGGAGCGGTTCTTGGTGAACTCGCCCATGTCGGCGTTCTTTCGGCCCGAGACGAGCGCCACAATCACGCCTCCCTGCGACTCAAACATCTGGGGCTTGCTTTGGATCGGTGCCTTCGCATCAAAGGAAGCTAGGAGGATTTCCTCTGCTCGGCCGATCTTCGGAATGTAACCTTCCACGAGATTGAACAGTCCGGTTTTTTCCACCACGTAATCTTTCGGTGGCCACTGCGCGGCAATCTTTTTGCCTTCGCTTTGGAGAATTTCACGAACCTCTGCCACACGATCACGACGGATTAAGTCAGCGGCGATCTCTGGGCGGGCACTTTCCAGGGAAATCTTCAAAGCCGGGTTCATCTTGTACTTGAGGATCCAGTGCCATCCGTAAGGGGTTCGCACCGGGGCAGAAACCTGGCCCGAGGGGATCTCAAAGGCGATCTTCTCGAAGTTCTTGTCCATCACGCCATGGGGGAAGCAGCCGAGATCACCCTGGGTCTTTTTTGTGCCCGGATCGTCGGTGTGTTTGGCGGCGAGAGCGGCGAAGTTGCCGGCGTTCGGTTTAATGGAAAGGAACTCTTTGGGTGGGTTGTCGGGCTGACCGGGAGCAGCGGCCGGAGCGCGCTTCAGGATGTGACGAACACAGACCGTTTCCTCTTTATTGAACCGGTGATTGTTTTGAGCGTAGAAAGTGCGAATTGCCTCTTCTTTCGACGAATCGGCCAGAAACTTTTTCACCTCCGCCGGATCCACGGACAGCTTCTTCACGGCCGCCTCTCGGGTCACGCGCACGAAGCTGAGCTCGCGCTGATCGCTGCTTACCTTGTATTCCCGCTCCAGTTCGCCTTCGGTGATTCGAATTCTTGCCTCCAGGAACTTCACCATGCGCTGGTTGGTCACTTGTTCACGGATGGAGTCTTCGAACTGGGCTGGGGACAGCTTGTTTCTGCTGAGAATGTCTCGATAGAGTTTCGAGTCGAACTGCTTGGTTGTTTTATCGAGAAAGTAGGGGATTTTCTGAATTTCCGCCTTCACTTCCGCGTCACTGGCTGCCAGTCCCAGGCGTTTAGCCTCGATGAACATGAGTTTTTGCTGCACGAGCCCGGAAAGAGCCTGCTGGCGCACGGATTGAATCATCGCATCGGGAAGTTCTCCCCCCATTTCCCGATAGGCATCCAGTTCGCGCTTCACCGCGTTCTGAAGGTCTCCCAAGAGGATCGGCTGTCCGCCTACGGACGCCACCTCGGCGCTGCCGCCGCCTGAAGGCCCACTCGGAAAGATCCCCCAAACCACGAACACGATCGAGATCAGGCCCACGATCACGAGGAGAAACCACTTGCCAAAAACGGTGCGAATCAATTCCAGCATAAAGCCAAATTTTCCTTTGCATTCAGTGCTTTAAGTCCAATAAAATCCGTAACACGGATGTGGAGCATTATCAAAGAGTATCGCCACTATGTGGTGACACTCGTATTAGCACTAATACCGATCATCGCACTCAATACGGGCGGCAAGCAGCCTGCGGATCTGCATTGGTATGACCGAGGCGTGCTCGCGGTGAGTCAGCCGGTGCAGGGCGCGATTCGTGGAGTCATCGATTACTCGTGGGATCTAGTGGAAGATTATCTTTTTGTGCTCGACGCCAACGAGATCAATGCGGAGCTCTCCCATGAGAATCGGCGTCTTCTCAACGAAATTGCCGGCTATCAGGAAATGATGAAGGAGAACGACCGGCTCCGAAAAGTTGTGGAGTTCAATGCTGCGGTGGAGGGGCGAAGGGTCGTGGCGCGCGTGGTGGCGCAAGACGTGAGCACCGAGTTTCGAATGATTCGACTCGACAAAGGAACTCTCCATGGAGTGGAAGCCGGCATGAGCGTGGTGGCGCTAGAGGGGGTCGTGGGGCGGGTGTTCCGCGCCGTCGAAAATTATTCTGACGTTCTCACGCTTCTCGATAGTTCAAGTGCCGTGGATGCTCTGGTGCAGCGCACTCGAGTAAGGGGAATTGCCGAGGGATTGGGTGAGTCCAATCTCGCTCTGAAATATTTGCGTCGCACCGACGACGTGCAGGACGGCGATATCGTGGTGAGTTCCGGGATCGGTGGAATTTTTCCGAAGGGTTTGCTGGTGGGCCGTGTGGCCAGCGTGAAAAAGAAGAGTTTCGGAATTTCTCAGGAAGTGGAGCTGGTGCCCGCCGTGGAATTCAGCAGGCTGGAAGAAGTAATTGTGGTGGATCCGCCGAAGATTCCGGTTACGCCGCTTCCTGCGATCCCGCCTAAGCCCATCGGTGAAAAAAAGGAAAAGCCTAAGGATCCGAAGCGCCCATGATCTACGAACTCTACCGAGCCCTAAATTTCCTTGGGGTGATCTTGATCGGGTTGGTGCTTGCTACATTGCAGTCGGTTTTCCTGAAAGTTTCCGCGCTGTCATGGCTTGAATTGGATCTGTTGCTCATTCTTGTGGCCTATATCTCAGGCACCAGGTCATTGCTCGAGGGCACTGCGCTGGTGGTGATTTTATCGAGGATGATGGAGGTGCACTCCGCTGCACCCTCGGGCGTGCTTCTGGCCGCCTATCTCGGCACCTTCCTGTTGATACATGTGGGGCGCGAGATTCTGTTGGTGTCGGGCGGATTTTCTTCGTTGCTCATCACCTTGTCGGCGGGACTGATTTGGAAGTTTGTTTTTATGCTCACTTCCTGGCACCTCGACATGTTGCCGAATCAGTGGAGGGCGATGCTCGTGTTCGCCGTTCCTTCATTGCTGGGTGTGGGTCTTTTCACTCGCCCCGTTTTCTCAATTCTCCGGAGGCTCGACGAGATCACCAAGTTTGATCGCGAGGCCGACAGCCGTAGTCTCGCGGGAGATGATTTCTGATGCTTGGTCAGAACGAACAACTTCAACAGTATCAGGATCGGTTCCGCTATCTCTATGTGGCGGTGGCGATAGCGCTCTCGCTGCTTTTTCTTCGCCTCTGGTATCTTCAGCTTTTCAAGGGTGCCGAGTTTAAGCAGTTCGCCGAGGAAAACCGCCTCAAGAAAATAAAAATCGATGCTCCCCGAGGAATGGTGTTCGACCGTAACCGGAAGCTGCTCCTCGACAATCAACCCACGTTCACCGTGTCGATCACTCCTCAGTATTTTCAGGCCGCCACGAAAGATGAGCAGGCAGCCGCCCTGGAGAAACTGGGTCGAATCATTCGCATGCCCCCCGAGGCGATTGATGACCTTTTGCGGAAGGCGCGAAAGCAGGCGAAATTTCAGCCGGTTGTGGTGAAAAAGAACCTTTCCATGGACGAAGTGGCGCTGATCGAGATGGACCGCCTTCTTTTGCCGGGAATAGAAGTTGCGGTCGGGATTCGGCGCACGAATGTGCATGGAATGGTGGGGGCGCAGATGCTGGGCTATATCGCCGAGATCGACTCCGATGAGCTTCCCAAGATCAACGCGAAGGAAACCGATAACCCCTACGTGCAAGGCGACGCCGTGGGGAAGATGGGCCTGGAGCAACAGTGGGAGAAGACCCTCCGCGGCGAAAACGGAATTGAATACATCGAAGTGGATGCCTACGGCCGCAAGAAGGTGCCAGTAGGAAAGAAAAGGGGCGAGGTGGTTCAGGCCATTCCTCCCAAGCCATTCGTGCCGGGGAAGAACCTGATGCTCACGGTGGATGAAGACCTGCAGCTTGCCGCAGCGGAGGCCTTTGGAAGTGAAAAAACGGGGGCTCTGGTGGCGTTGGATCCGGGCAACGGAGAAGTGCTCGCCATGCTGTCGTGGCCCAGCTTCGACAGCACGGAATTTTCCGTGGGGGTTAGCCCCGAATATTGGAAGCAACTCTCCACCGATGAACGCAAGCCCCTTCGCGACAAGACCATTTACGATCACTACAGTCCCGGATCGACCTTCAAGATCATCAGCGCACTGGCGGGGCTTGAAGAAGGACTGATCAACGGTCAGACCGTGATCAACGCCGGCGGCAGTTTTCGTTTCGGGGGGCGTAACTTTCACGACTGGAAGAAGGAAGGACACGGTCCCACCGATGTGGTGAAGAGTCTCTATCGATCGGTCGACGTTTTTTACTACAAGCTGGCTACCAGAATGGACATCGACGTCTTGGCTCGTTACGCGAAGAATCTTGGTCTTGGCGAGCGCACGGGAGTCAGGCTTCCTGGGGAGATTCCCGGCTTGGTGCCTAGTTCTGAGTGGAAAAAGCGCGTCCTCGGCACAGAGTGGTACCCTGGTGAGACATTGTCGGTGATCATCGGACAGGGTTCGCTTACCGCGACTCCGATTCAACTCGCCTCCATGATTTCCGCCATTGCCAACGGAGGCACGATTTATCGTCCGCGACTCGTGAAAACCGTGGAGGCTCAAGACGGAAGCATTCTCGAAAAGTTCGAGCCGCAGGTCGTGCGTCAGGTGAAATACAGCGAAGAGGGTCTCCGGTTGGTTCGGAAGGGGATCGAGGACGTGGTGGGGCACTCCATGGGAACGGCCCACGGTGCCTGGATTCCAGGGATTCGAGTGGCAGGAAAAACGGGAACAGCGCAAGTGATTCGGTTTACCGCCGACACCGTGTTTAAGGACTGTAATCGTCTCGAACGACGGTTTCGGCACCACGGATTATTCGTGGCCTATGCGCCGGTGGAAGATCCAAAGATTGCCGTAGCGGTGGTGGCGGAGCATGCTTGCTCCGGATCAGGAGGGGCCGCGCCGATCGCGATGAAGGTGATCAAGCGTTATCTTCAGAAGATCGCCCCTGAGAAGTATTCCGACGAAGCGTTGGCCGAAGCGCGGAAGAATGCTTGGAAGGCAGCAGCGGCGCAAAGCAACGGCGGCGGCGGGGGAGACTAAGCGATGCTTGTGAACGAAGAAGTGCAAACAGGAAAACACGATCTCAACGTGCTTTGGGTTGCGCTGATCCTGATTGGGATCGGAGTTGTGAATTTGCACAGCGCCACGTTTTCGTCGGGGTCCGAGGCCGAGCGACAGTTTTGGAAGTACCAATTGATGTGGGTAGGCGTCGGTAGTATTGCCGCAGGTATTTCCTATTTTGTTCATTATCGGGTTTTGGAGCGATTTGCTTATGTAGCTTATGTGCTCAATCTGCTCCTGCTGGTAGCGGTGCTCGTGGTCGGAAAGAGTGTTTTAGGAGCGAGGCGCTGGATCGCCATCGGATCATTCTCTATTCAGCCCTCTGAATTTATGAAACTCACGATGGCGCTCACCCTGGCCAAGTATTTTCACGACGATCAACAGCGGGAATCCTATGATTTGAAGTCGCTACTGATTCCCGTTTTGCTGGTGTTGGTGCCTGTGTTGCTCGTGATGGCCCAGCCTGATTTAGGGACGGCGATGATTCTTCTGGCGATCAGCACGAGCATGATGCTTTTCGTGAAGATTCGAACGCGACTTTTGGTGATCATCGGGGTCGGCATTCTCGTGCTACTTCCGGTGGCCTACAAGTTCGTTTTGAAGGACTACCAGCGCCAGCGCATCATCACTTTCATCGATCCGCAGAGTGATCCGCGCGGGGCTGGTTATAACTCCATTCAGTCGATGATCGCCGTCGGAAGCGGTCAGTTCCTAGGGAAAGGCTACAAGAAGGGAACTCAGAGCCAGCTCAACTTTCTTCCCGAGCACCACACGGATTTTATCTTCTCCGTTTTCAGTGAAGAGCACGGCTTTGTGGGCTTTGTAATCCTTTTGTCTCTTTACGCTTCGATGCTTTTGGGAGCAGTGAAGATCGCCTACGGCAGCAACGACAAGTTCGGAATGTTGTTCGGCCTTGGCCTGTCGTTTTTGTTCTTCTGGCATCTTTTCATCAACATGGGCATGACCACGGGGATCATGCCGATCGTGGGCGTGCCGCTGCCCTTTATGAGCTACGGAGGCTCGTTCATGATTTCCTGCATGCTCGCGATTGCTCTGCTTACAAACATCGCCAATAAGAAGACGATGTTTTGATCCGGGGAGGGATGATGAAGCGAAAGATCGTTGGAGCGGTCCTCCTGGCTGTGCTTTTTGCAGAGGTGGTTCTTCGCATTCAGGGCGAGGTGTTGCCTCTGTCGCGCTTGCAGAGCCTTTCCATGGAGTATGTGCCCGCCGTCTACGCGCATTCCGTTTTTCCGCGTAAGGCGAGAAAGGCCGGTCCTGGGGGGCTCTACGAAATCAATTCTCACGGGTATCGAGGAAAAGAGTTTTCCTGGAAGAAGAGCAAAACCAGGATCCTTGTGTATGGGGGGTCCACGGTGTTTGGGCTCGGATTGTCGGGCGACCAAACTTGGCCGGCCCGCCTGGAGCAACAATTGGGCTCAGGAGTAGAGGTCATCAACGTGGGGGTGAGTGGGGCACGCTCGCAAGACATGCTCGGGCACTACCTCACGGAAGGCCACTTGCTCGACCCGGATCTGGTGATCATTTCTTTCGGCTGGAACGACCTTAAGTATTTTCATCGCGAGGAGCCGCTTCTCAGAAGCCGCCGCCCTTATGCCCCTGCCGACAACCACTTCCTCTATCCCCTGAATTCGCTCGACGGATTTTTGGCGGAAAACCTACGGATATATTTGCCGATTCGTAACCGCTGGCTCCTTCACAAACACCGGGAGGTGTTGAAGGCGGTGAACAAGCGCTATCCACTCCACGTGTATCGCTGGCCGGAAGAAGTGTTTTCCGAAACTCCGGGCTCTGTAGCCGTAGAGAAGCCGGAGGCGCGGACGCAGTTGGAGTTCACGATTCGCGCCTTTCGTGGAGTCTTGGAGGGGCGTAAGGCGGTATTTCTGCTGGAGCCTACACTGCTTTCCGCCAGTAACTCTCCGGAAGAGGTGGAGCGATCGTGGTCGAATCTTCCTCTTCGAAGAGAGAGGATTATTGAGGTCTACCACCTAGTCGGAAAAGAATTACCTCTGTGGGTGAAGGGCACGAACTCTGTGGCATGGGATTCGTCGGGAATGTGGGGGCAGTCTGATTACTTTGTGGATTTCGTGCACACCACCCCGCAGGGCGCCGAGGAGCTGGCGCGGCGAATTGCGCCGATAGTTAAAAAACAGCTTAAGTGAGCTCTCCCGTGAGGTTCATCGTGAGCTGCCGCAGCCCTTGAATCTGCGAGCCCTCGCTGGTGTGGGTCACGAGGAGAATCGTGGTGTGCAACGTTTTCCAGATCAATTGAAGATCACGTAGTAGCTCTTCGCGCATCTCCGGATCGAGGGAAGAAAAAGCTTCGTCGATCACGAGGAGCGAGGGACTGAGTGCCAGGGCTCGCGCCAGGGCCAGCCGCTTTTTCATACCGCCGGATAGTTGTGAAGGAAATAGCCGCTCCGCTCCGCCTAGGCGAAGGAGATTGATAAGTTCCTCCGCCGATTGCTGGCCTCTCCCGAACTCCAGTGCGAATTGAATTTGGTCTGTCACTCGGAGCCAGGGGAAAAGGTCGTCTTCCTGATGCACTAAAAAAGTTTCGCGATTGGGGCGCCCCGTGATGTCGCGTCCGTCGACCGTGACGTTCCCTTCCGACGGGCGGAGGTGCCCGGTCAAAATTTTTGCCAGGGTGCTCTTGCCGCAGCCCGACGGTCCTCGGAGCGTGGCGAACCCCCCCTTTTTTAGCGTGAGGGTAACATTTCGAAGCGACGTCTTCCCATTTGACCAGCGATGGCTCACCGACTGTAGGGCGATCATCGCAGTTCTCCTCGGGAGTGAAATTTCGGGTGCCACGGCACGAGCCATCGCTCGAGCTTGTTCATAAGGGAAAATAAGAGCCAGCCGATGAGTCCGATGAAAAACATATCCACGACCATTTTGTCGTATTGGAGGTTGAGGCGGTGAAGTTGAATGGAGTATCCGAGGCCCGACTGTCCGCTCACCAGCTCCGCTGCGATCACGCTCATCCATCCCATCGAAATTCCTGCGCGTAAGCCGGTGAGGATTCCTGGAAGAGAGGCGGGCAATAGAAAGCGTATCAACCAGGAGGCGCCTTTGAGTTCCATCGATCGAGCCGAACAAACCATGGGGGCGGGCAGCGACTCGGCAGCCTCCCAGGTGGAAATAAAAATGGGAGAAACCGCGCCGATAAATACGATTATGATCGCTGGCAGCTCGCCGATCCCGAACGCCAGGATCACGAACGGGATCCAGGCGATGGGAGGGGGGAACTTCGGTGCCTCGATAAGGAAGTTGAAGAGAGGATTTCGTTTGAGCCAGGCGGGCAACATGGATCGCGAAAGGCCCGCCGCCGTGCCAACCACGGCAGCCGCAGCCACACCGGCCGCCACCCGTTGCAGGCTGGCGGCGCAGTTAGTGAGAATCCAGTTCCAGTCCAAAGAACTCATCATGGGCTGGAACTAGAATAGCTTATTTCTTTTGGGTCACGAACTCATTCGACACGTACTTTTTCATGTCGACTTTCTTACCCACTTTGGGCTCCATGAAATCGGCGCCCTGCTGCATTACTTGGAAGTCATCCTCGTTGAATGAAACTCGAATGGCCTTCCGGCTCTTGGCCTTGAAGTTCGGCTCAAGGGAGGCTGCGATGGCGAGGGCCTTGTCGTCGGCATTGTCCAGCTTTGCCTCTTCCATAAACCAGGCGTCGGCCTGCTTCACGTTGCTGCGATAGTGGTCCCAGGCATCGCCGAGAGCAGCCATGAACTTCGATGCAACGTCGGGATTTTTCGCCATGAACTCTTCGCTCATCACGGCCATCGACACCACTTTTCCCACGTTGAGAGTCTTAACTAGACCCTTCGACTCGAAGATGGCCGGAAGCGGGTCAAATCCGGCCAGTGCGTCGAAGTCTCCCCACTTTACGGCGTCTTTTCCGCCACTGGTTACCAGTGGGCCTTGTTCCTTAATGTCGATGTTGACGAGCTTTACGTCCTTTTGTGGGTCAAGGCCGGCCTTCTTCAGTGCCGCCACGGTGATTCGCTCGGCGGCCGCCCCCATGGGAATTCCGATCGTCTTTCCTTTCAGATCTTTCATCGAGCGGATGGGGCTCTTGGGAGGAACGTAGGTCGAGGTGCGGTTGTACATCATGCGTCCGATTCCCTTCCAACCTTTGTCTTTGGAAAACAGTGCGGCTGCGGGTTGATCGGCCGTGAGAATCACATCCACTGCTCCCCCGAGAGCGATCTCGTTCAGTTGGGGACCGAATGTTTTTCCGATGAACTCCGCTTCCAGGCCGTTTTTGGCCAGGATGTCGGTGTGCTTCAGCACTTGGACGAGTTGCCCTTGCACCGCCCAGGGTATCTGCCACCCGACTCGGATTTTTGTATTTCCTTCGGCAAACGAAATGAGTGGGAACAACAAAGCCAAGAGCGCCAAACGAATCATGCGAGATCTCCTCAAGTTGGTTTCCCGTTATTTCAGCAATCTGTGCCAGAGGAGCCAAGTTGATATTCGTCATCAACGCGGCGCATTGGTTGCTGTTTCCGGGCACACCTAATATCCTGAAATCCATGAAATTTTTCCGAATCATCGGTCTTATGGTCCCGTTGATTTTCGTCGGGTGTGAAAGCCCGGGGAATCTTGCGTTCCAGTTCCAGGCCGAGACGGGAGTTCGTTGGGAGGGTCTCGCCGGATTTAAAACGGAAGCGAGAGAGACCTCGGTGCCCGGCGCCCGAGTCCTCCAGGGCGTAAAGGGCGACGACCGTGTTCGAATTCTATTTTTACCGATCGCGAATGAATCCGAAGTGCCGGAGAAGGTAAAGTACCACCGTAGAATTCTTGAGTCCTCCTTCGCCACGGTGCCCTCTCCGTACGCCGCTGTGGTGTCGAACAAGGTGGGCTGTGACGATCGGTTTCGCCCTAAGGAACGGATTCGCGGCGGCGTATTGTGGCTGTCCTATGGCGCCAATGATCGGCTGGCCTCCGGCGCTTGCACGAAGGAATCGGTGCAATATCGTGGCCACATGGCCTTCTTCAGGGCGGGCACCCAGCTTCTCAAATTGGAATACTTTTCTCTTTGGTCCGACGAGGAAGACGAAAAGATGGCCATTTTCATCGATCAAGCCCCTTCGCAGTTACTGTTGAGGATGCCGAATGCAAAAATACAGCAGTAAATGGCTCACCGTCGCCACGCTCCTTCTCCTTACTCTGGGTGGGGTCGCATTGGTGCATCGGCGAAACTCCGGTCCGGAGTGGGAATCCGCTCCAGGATTTCCCGAGTGCCGGGGATGCAATCTTGTGGTGATTTCGCTCACGAATTTGCGGCGCAGTCATGTGGGGCTTTACGGATATAAAAAGTCCACCACGCCGAATGTCGATCGGTTCTTTGAGAAGGCGTATCGATTCGAGCGCGGCTTTGCGCCCGCATCGCTGACTTATACCGACTCGTTTTCACTATTTTGGTCGCGATCCCCCTATCTTCACGGACTTCACGGGCGAGCGCCCGACATCATAGAGAAGAGCAAAAAAATGCTGGCGGATCGGTGGTCGTTCCCGAAGATTCTTCAACAGCGGGGCTGGACCACGGCGGCGTTCGTCAGTGACGAAGACTACAATTTCAATTACGGGCTCGGCCCTCAGTTTGATCTGTATTTCGACCGTGGACATTACCCACAACACGGCATCGAGTTTCACTCCTGGCGATACAACATCAAATCCAAAGTGCTGGTGGAGCCTGCTCTGGCTTGGTTGGAAAAAAATCGTACCAGACCGTTCTTCCTTTTTTTCCAGGGTTACGACCTTCACTGTCCTTGGTCGCCGTCTGACTCGTTTCGTGAAAAATTCGACCCCGGATATCGCGGCGCCGTTGATCCTACAGACTGCTACATGACCACCGAACCCATGCGCGCGGTCGGAGAAGGTAAGGGGCGGCGTTGGGCACTGGGAAGTTGGTGGGCGTTGCTGGAGAGAAAGCCGCGCACTATTTATCTGGCCGATCGGGACTTAGAGCACTTGAGGAGGATGTACGACGGGGAGCTTGCCGAGGCTGACGATACGTTGAAAAAATTTTTTCAGTTCCTAGAGGAGAAACGTCTCCTCGAAAACACGGTGGTGGTTTTCATGTCGGAACATGGGGACTACCTGGGAGAAAACGGATATTTCATGAAGTCGTCACTGACGTTGGAGGGAAATCTTCATAACGAAAATCTCGGTTTTCCGTTGTTGATGAGAGTTCCAGGGGCCGACGGTCCGCGGGTCATCCATTCGCCGTTTCCGTCTGTCGATATTGCTCCGACCCTTCTTCACATCCTGGGTGTTCGTCATCCAGGTGTGGCGGAGTTCCAAGGCAAAAGTCTGGTTCCCTGGATGGCAGGCCGGGAGCCCGTCGACGCCTGGGCCTACTCGGGCGGCGTACGTGGAAGAGACAACGCTGGCTTGTTTCAATTTGAGTCGATGCAAAATCGGGATTGGAAGCTCATGAGACGTGGGCCGTGGCCCCCCGGTCCGGGCTTGGAAGAGTGGAAGCTGGTGGATCTCAAGAACGATCCGGCGGAGAACAAGGACCTTTCGTCTTCTCGGCAGGATGTTTTGAAAGATCTGCAACGTAAGCTCGAGGCCGCGCGCGACGAGGCCCAAAAAGAGCCCTGAGCGTTCGCTCAGGTTTGCTTTCATTCAGGCGGTTTTAACTCTACTTACACCACCGCACAGGCCGGAAAAGAACCCGGGAGCCAGCGGAATCGCGCTGAAGAGAACGGCGTGGGCCACAAAGGTGAACGCCGCGGGAACGCTCGCGGACGGAGAATGAAAGAGGAGAATTGCGGCGGCTACCGCCGTATTTTTCATCGCAAGTGTGATTACTACCGAGCGCGCGAGACGCGGCTCAAGGAAACGGCGGGCGAGAAGCGCGATGATGAGGAGGGCCCCGAAGTCCTGGGTGAGTGCCGCTACAATCAAAGGAACCACGTACTTTAATTGCTGAGAGCTTTCACTGATTCGGTAGGCAGCCGTGCCAAAGAGTGGAAACACCAAAAGTGAAAGACAGAGCATATTGATCCACCAGGCCTGCCGTCTGATTACGCTCATGGGCCGGGGGAAGCGAAAGGATAGTGCGAGCGCGATCACGAGCGGCGTAACCACAAGCGCCAGGGTTTGCCGGAACATGGGCCCGATGCTGAACGGGATCCCCGCTTCCGGGATGGCCAAGCTGACCAACGGGAGTGCTAGAGGAAGAAAGAGATGAGAAATCGCCATCAGGAGGAAGGAGTAAGTTTCGTCGCCATCCACGAGTCGGGTGAAATAGGGTGCGACGATGGCCGCCGGCATCATGGCTGAGAATATCGTTCCGAACACCAAGTGGGTGTCCTGGAACAAGAGGCGGCCGACGAGAAGTTGCACCAAGGGAATCGTGAAAAACAGGCCGATGAGGCCCGCGAGGAGGGCCGTGCCGTAGGATCGCCACCTGCGAAGCGATTCCGTGTCGATTCCGGCGCCGGCCACGAACATCAGCGCGATCAAGGGTAGAAAGCTGATCGAGGCGAACTCAAGGGCCAGCCAAGGGAATGCCACTCCGGCAGCCAATGCCGCTATGAGAGGTAGTCCGAATCCAATCTCTGGTCTCATCGGCTAACAGGATAGCTCCTTCATTTCCCGAGCACCAGGCAGTAGAATTGAGGTCCAACACGCATGCAAAATCGAATCTCCAGATTTTCTTTCTTTTTGGTTCTCGTCGGTTTGCTTGCCGGAGCCGGGGTTTGGTTTTCGGGAGGAGTAACCCGGCGCGAGGGCGCCCAGAAAACGGTGCGCTTACACTGGTTCGTTCCCGACGGACTCCGGGCGGATCCTTCCGTGTTTCGCCTTTTCGAGTGGGCCGATAAGGGCGAGCTTCCCAACTTGCGCAGAATGATGAAGCGTGGGGCCTGGGGATACTCGATCCCCGTGTTTCCCGGACATACGCCGGTGAACATGGCGGCGCTGTTTACGGGAGCCTCCCCGATGACTAACGGAGTTGCCGACGGAGCGATGCGCTTCGAGGGTTTCCCGCTCAAGATGGTTTCCCGGTCCGGTTTCAGCTCGTCGGCCAAGAAGATTCCGCCGATTTGGTTCGACCTCGAACAAAAAGGAATTTCCTCGACGCTTCTTTCGGTGCCGGGCTCCACCCCGCCGGAGATCTCGTCCGGAATCACCGTGATGGGGCGATGGGGCGGCTGGGGATTGGAGTTTCCCGCCGTCGTTTTTCAGTCCGACTCGGCGCTGAAGTATGTTCAGGGGATGGAGAAGCGGGCCTTTACGTTCGGGCCGGAGCTCACAAAGTTCGTAAAACCAGGTGAAAGCTCCAAATGGGATCTTCCGTTGCCGAAGTCGTTTTCTTCCGCGCAGGAGTATCGCCTGGAAAACTGGGGCCAGGTCCTTTGGGCCTATGCTTGGGACTCTACCGACGACGGGAAGGCGAGTATCGACCGAGTACTGTTTTCTTTGGATAAGAAATCGAAGCTGGCGGAGCTCGGGGTGGGAGACTGGAGCGAATGGTTACCCTTGCAGTTGGCGTGGGAAACCAAGAACGACTACAACATCAACTCTCCGAAGTCGATGCAGTGGGAGCGCGACCTCTCGGCGCTCAAAGTAGATACCCGCGCCAAAATCAGGGTAATTCGTTTGGGCGAAAAAGATTCCTTTCGGGTAAGGGTTCTTTACGATTCGTTAAACGAATTTCTGGTGCAGCCCCAGGATCTCCAAAAACAGATCAGCGAAGCCGTAGGCCCCGTGGTTGATTTTGTCGACAACTACCCGCCTCAGCTGGTTTATTTTCCAGAGGACAAGAAAGTATTTCTGGAAGAGGCCGAGATGTCGTGGCGGTCTCACATCGCGCTTGGCCGCTATTTTCTCAGCAACCTTTTTACCGACGCGATCATTCACAGTATTTACACTCCCAACCAGATGCACACGAGTCGCTGGTGGATGCCGTTCCTGGATCCCGCCAGCCCCAGTTTTGGAAAGGTCGACGAGTCGGAGCGTGCGCAGCTTTGGCAGGAGGAGAAGGCGATGCTGAAGCGGATCGACACCATGATCGGAGATGCGTTGGATCACGCGGGTCCGGAATCCGTAATTGTTTTGAGCAGCGACCACGGAGCGATTCCATTGCACCGGGAAGTTAGACTTAACAATCTCTTCGCGCGCGAAGGCCTTCTGAAATTCCGAATCGACCCCGCCACGGGCGAAAGCGCGATCGACTGGAAAAATACGAAAGCGGTGTTTCTGCAGATGAACCACATTTACGTAAACCCGAAAGGCCTTCATGGTGCTTACTACCCGGCGAAGGGACCCGAGTATGAGGCGCTGCTGTCGAAGGTTACGCGGCTGCTGCAGGAGTTAAAGGATGCGGACGGAAAAGCTCCCTTGCATCACTTTCTGCGGAGAAGCGACGTGCACCGATGGAAGTTACCGGGAGAGCGAGTCGGCGATCTCGTGATCGCCAACTCTCCTGGCTACAGTTGGGTCGAAGAGGTGAGTAACGATCTGGGTGTCTTCAAGGAGTCCCTGAAGGGGGGCTACAAGCAAGCCGTTCTGGGCGAGGATGTGCAGGGTATGTGGACTCCTTTTGTGATTGTCGGTCCGGGAATTCGCCCGGGACACCGACTGGAAAAGCCCATCAGTCATCTCGACCAGTACCCTACGATTCTTCGCGCAATGGGTCAGGACATTCCTGAAACCGTGGAAGGAAAGGTTCTCGATGAAATTTTCAATCGTTAGAAATTTCACTCTAGCGGCGCTGTTGGCGGCTCCCGCGGCGGGCGCCGGTCAGCTGGGAGATGTTTTGTCGGCGGAAGGTTTTCGTTGGAGCAAATTGGAGAAACTTCCGGTCGTTACGTCCCAGGAGAGGAAGGGCGGGAAGGTTCGTTTCCTGAATGTGATCGCGCAGGAAAAGGACCTTCGGGTGGAGTTGGAATGGATCACGCCGGCTACCGCTACCGAAACGAAAGAACGTAGTAAGCGCCTCCTGGCGGTGATTAGTTCCCAGTACGGAGAGAGAAAGACCCCCTATCCCGGGGAGCTTACCAATATGTCCCGATGTGGAGCGCAATCTAAACCCATTCAGAAGGAGATCGAGCTCAAGGGCCTCGGGAAAGTTTCCGCTTTGGCGGCCCATGCGTCGGATCGGTTTGCCTTCGGGGCCTGTGACGAATCAACGATTCGCCAGGTGGGGCTGGTGACCCAGCTATTCCATAAGGAGGCCTCGTTACAGGTTAGAATTTTTCGTCCCCTGAAGGCTTCCACGCGAGAAGCGCTCTTTGATTTGCTCGGAGATTTGGAGTCGAATTGAAGAAGATAGCCTTCATCGCTGCGATCTCATTGGCCGTGGCGCTGGCGTGGTCGATTCGGCGCAAGGGCACGGACTTAAAGCCAAACGTGCTGATATTCTCCCACTGTTCGTTGCGCTGGGATTTTCTTTCTCCATGGGGAGGGAATCCGGAATGGGCTCCCAACATCCATCGGTTCGCGCAGGACGCGTTGGTGGTGAAGAACGCCGTTAGCGATCGGAGTTGGAGTAACGTGGCCGGCTTCATCAAGTCGATCTCCAAGGAAGAATTTGCAAGCTGGGGCTACAGCCTTGCCGGGGAGCCGTGGGACGACTTTCTCGTAAAGCCGATGGCGCTCGATCCGAGCAGCCTCCCGCCTCTCTTTTATCAGAAGCTGCCTCGTCGAGAGCTTCCGAACCGAGACAGTAACTTTCACTCCGATCTCGCGGCGCTGGAGGCAAAAATGAACTCCCTCCGAGACCGCCCATTTTTCCTGGAAGTCCATTCGAAGTTCATGCACTTGCCTTGGGGGCTTTCCGGCGACGTCGGTAAGTCGGCCGACGGACTGACGGAGCGTTCGCGGAACCTTTGGCTCCAGTACACTAAGGCCCCCGGGAGCTATTTGAAGCGCCTACCGATGCTGATTCTATTGAGTCCTCCGGGAAGAATTTTTTTAGAGGCTCGGCGCCATCCGCTGGTGGCATCCGCCATTCGAGCGAAGACTTTCCATCCGGACGATCCGATCGTGAACTGGATCGGCTGGCTCCAGGACCCCCGAGTGTTCGACGAGTGGCGCCGCCAGCCGGATTGGGAGGCCGACGTCGCTTTGCTGCGGGAGATGTACGTGAGGAGGCTTAAGGCCTACGACGCCCTCATCGGTCCCGTGCTGAACCTTTGGGGTAATCGCGACCTCCAGGAAAACACGGTCGTGATCTTCACCGGTGATCACGGGGAGAGCTTCGGAGAGAGGGCCGGATTGGCTCACGGAGAGGAAGTCTCGGAGGAGCTGATTCGTTTTCCGTTGATGGTGAAATTTCCGGGCGGCAAAGTAGTGGGATCAGTAGACCGGCAAATCTATCAGGCAGTGGTTCGGGATCTCGCCAAGGGAATTATGAGCGGCCAGGTGGGACCGCATGATGTGAAGAAGTTTTTGGAAGCCCGGGCGGGCGACGACTTGGTTTTTGTGCGGGACTGCAGCGGCGTAAAGGCCGCCCTGAGGTGGAAGAACGAGTGGAAGCTGGTTCATAACGAGGCCGAGGGCACCTGGAAGCTCTTTAGTTTGAGCGGAGAGAATTCCGAGTTGGTGGATGTCGCAGACCGATATCCTGAGGTTTTTTCGCGAATGAGAGAGATGATGCTTACGGAACCGCGGCAGGAGCCGAATCCGATGGGCGAGAGCTGTGGGCTCTTGAGGGAGTGATTGCGTGAAGAAGTTCGTTTTACCCTTGTTGGTGGTCGCTGTTGCGGCGGTGATTTTTCTAAAGGGCTCCCGGGCCCGGCATGTAGTGCTCGTGGGCTGGGACGGCGTAAGAATCGAAAGCGTGGAGCGGCTCCTGGCCCAGGGTGAGTTGCCCAACTTGGCCGCCGTGCTAAAGACCGGATCGCTTGTGCGGGTAGAGATCCGGGAGGGAAAGACGGAAACAAAACCGGGCTGGGCCCAGATTTTGACAGGGCTCGACATCAATCCAGTGGGCGTGATTTCCAACAAGAACTACCGGGCGCTTCCCAAGGGAACGACCGTGGGCGAGATGCTGCGAGAGCAGTTTGGAGCGAAGGTTCACGTCGTGCACATCGCAGCCAAGCCTCAGAACCTGAGCGGCCGGGGTCCTCACCGGGTGTGCGGCAATTGCGTACTGCGTGACCCGGTTACCAAGGAAGAAGCCGACTGGCATAACGAGTTCACGAAGGTTCCAACCGTCGATGGTGGCCCGAAAAAGCTGGAGTATCGTGATGGCGAGCCCTTTTTCCATCTCGCGCAAGTGGCGGACTGGTTTCAGACCGGGCTCCGAAAGGCTCCGTTGGTGGTCGACAGTTTTCGCCAGTCACTGAAAACCTTGGGCGGAAAGCGGTTGTTCGCTTTGGTCCACTTCGAGGAAACCGACGACACGAGCCACATGCACGGCTGGCATTCCGTGGAACAAAAGAAGGCGATTCTGTTGATGGATCGTTCGCTCGGGGAGTTGATGCAGGTGATTCGTGAAAGAGGGATTGAAAAGGACACCGTTGTGCTGGTTACCTCTGATCACGGCTTCGACGATCTGGCGCCCTTCACGCATCGCCAGGCGCCGCACGTATTTTTGGCGGCGAATCGGAACGTCCTGAAGCGGCCCGGTGATAGGCGCGACGTGGCGCCCACGCTGCTGGATCTCTTTGGAGCAAAGATTTTGGACACCGGCTTCAAAGTTACCGGAAGGTCCCTCGTGCGATGAAGCGTTGGGCCACAGTACTGATCCTCGTCGGGGCCTCTGGTGCCCTATGGTGGGGGCTTCGGGAAAGAGGAATCTATCGGGGAGATCTCATCGATGCCATGGCCCAGTGGCAGCACGGTCGAATCAGCCTGGATCGAACGATTCAGATCGCTAAAGATGCCGGCGTGAGCAGGCTCGCCCTATTTGTAAGGCGGCCGCTGGAAGATCCGGGCGCGGTCGCGGAGCTGGAGAACCGGAACGCCCCTTTTCTCGTGGCCGGTACTCCGAAGTATTTCTTCGATCCGGAGAAGGCGGGTGCGCGGGAAGTGGACCTAACGATCGCACAGGTCCGAACTGGTAGGTATCGGTTCGTCGGGGAGATTCTTTCCCGCCATGCGGAAAAAACGAATTACTGGCCGCAACGAGAGGCGCCCGAGCGGCTTCTTTCACCGGACTCCCCGGTGTTGCGTCGAATGCTTACCGGGCTGAAGTCGAGACTTCCCCTGATTTTGCACTGGGAGTTTCATCGATTCGATGAAGACTTTCCTCGTTACAAAAATCTGTTCCGAACCTATCCGGATCAGATTTTCGTGATTCCCCACTTCGGTTTTGGCGACGCGGGCCAGGTTCGGAAGGTTTTGGAAGAAAACGCTAACGTTGTGTTCACGTTTTCCAAACGCTTGGAGCGGTACGATGTGTTTCGGGATCCGTCCATCAACGCGCTGATCGGTCATTCGATTGTCGGGTCAGACGGCCGGTTCCTTCCCGAGTGGCGGAAGTTGATTCTCGATTACCCGCGCAGAATGCTGTTTGCCACCGATGCGCATCTTGAGAGTCGCTGGGATTCCTATCCAAAGTCTGTGAAAGCCGCCCGAAAGGCGTTGGGCGACCTTCCTCCTGACGTGGCTTATGCCCTGGCCGCCGGAAACGCATCCGACTTGTTTCAGCTCGGTAAGCCGAACATTTTGATTCTCAGCATTTGTTCCTGGAAGCACTCGCATCTCGCTGAGTTCGGCTATTCGCGGGACGCTACACCGGAGCTGAGCCGTTGGGCGCAGGCGGCCCACGTGTTTTCCAACGCGCTCAACGATAAGTCCTGGTCCAACGTATCCGGATTTTTGCGAGAGCTGACCCCCGAATATCTGGAGCGGGTGGGCTACGAGCCCATCGGGCAGTGGACAGAGTATGACCGATGGAAGCAAAAGATCGGTGATCTGCCGCCCTATTACTTCCGGCTCCCGCAGTCGTCGAGGCACACACGGGATCAGAATTTCGTCGACGACTTGCAGACCGTTGAGCGGCGAATAAGGGCGCCGCGCCGGCAGCCCTTCCTGTTGGAGATTCACTCGAAGTTCCTGCATCTTCCCTACAACCCTCCGCTCTACCACCAAGACGCACGTGTAGGTGGAGTGGGGGGCAGCGGCATACCTCCGTTCCGCTTTCTGGGCAAAAAGAGCCTAACTCTCTTCAACGAGTACTTTCAGCATCCGGAGAACTATCCGGGGAAGACGTCCCTCTGGCTTTCTCTCGGACGATATGAATCCCAGATGAAGCAGGTTTTGGCGCATCCAGCGGTGAGCGAGGCGGTTCGTACGGGAGCCTACAAAACAGATTCTCCCGGAACAAATTGGATTGGTTGGGCCATGAACCCCGATCTTGTTGGCGAATGGAAGAGATCGCCGGGATTTGTCGACGATCTCCAGCTCCTGAAAGACCTCTATGACTCGCGCATGCACTGGCACGACTGGGCGACCGGTCCCATTTTGAAACTTTATAACGAGCCCCTGCTTCGGCGTAACACGTTGCTGATTGTGACCGGGGATCACGGCGAAGAATTTTTTGAGTCCGGAGGATTCCTGCACGGCGATAGTGTGAAGGACGTGGCATTGAGATTTCCGCTGTTTATAAAAACGCCGGGTCAGCTGGAGAAAGCGGTGCATTCTTCTCAGTTCTATCAAGGGAGAATTTTGGATCTCGTGAAAACGATCATGGAGGATGGTCAGGTCGACCTCTCCCGATTTCTTTCCAATAAACCCAGCGATACGGTTTTCAGCCGCAACTGTTCCGGATCGGTAAGAGCCGTGAGAAAGGCGAATCGGTGGAAGCTCGTGATCGATACCTCCACTAATAGTCGGGCGTTATTCGATCTCCGAGACGATCCCCGAGAGCAGCGGAACGTCCTCGAAAAGTGGCCGAACATGGCGGCGCAGCTGGAAGAGGACTTACTCGCCTGGGATGGGCAAGGCGGGAACCGTTGGTTGGGTGGATGCGACCAGGAGGCCGATTAATGAAGAGATCACTGCTTCTTGGAATGATTTTATTGGTGGTGGTGAGCGCGATGCTCGTATCAGGGCGTCGGGAGGCCAGGTATCACACCAGCGAGTACTTCGATCACTTCGTGTGGATCGACGCCGATGGGGAACCCAAAGGAATTCCGTTCAAAGGAAAGGTGAACTTGAAATCCGTACCCGGCCCGCTGCCTGAAGTGCCCGGCTTTACCCGTGTGATGAGCGGAGAGGAATTTTCCCGGGAGCTAAAGAAGCTTCCCAGAACAAGAATCTTCGGACGTTGGTCTGCCGACCCGCTGCGGGTGTGGTCTCAGTTGAAAGACGCCGGGATTCACGGCCGAACCTTGTTCTTTGTGGTGCAGGGTGGAAACGTCTTGTGGAGCAATCGAGCGGGACTGCGCACCGAGGGAACCGGGGACGATGTTTCGGCTACCGTGCTCGATTACCTCGGCCTTCCGTCCGGCAAGCGAGGTCGTTCGCTGATAGAAAGAACCAGCGCCCTGGATCCTGGAGCGCCGATTCGCGTGGGCTTCTTTCTTGGCGGCCGCACGGCAATTCTATACCGGGCCTGGCTGGCGGGGGAGTTGCCCGGGTCGGAGCTTTGGTCGAAGAGTCTCTATGACCGGAGCGGCGGCGGCTATCTGGAGCACAGGAACTTTTATCGTATTCCGGAGGAATGGGTGCCGGTAAAGGGTGGGCATCAGCCATTCAAGGCTACTGGCGACGAGCTGTTGGATTTCATGAAAGAGGGAGAGGCGGTTGCGGCGACCATCGGTGAAACCGCGTTTCTTAAAGCCGTCTCGCGGGGAGAGAAGATCGTGGCCGTGGCGGAGCTGGGCGCGGACCGCAAGGACCAGCCAGGTCACGCGGTAATTCTTTGTAACAACCGTCCTTATCGCGGACCGCAGGATCTGAAGGGCTTACGTTTTGGATCGCGGAGAAGCGCAGGCGGCGACGAGGTATTTTTCAAAGAGTGGTTCTCTCAACAGGGGCTGGAGGTGGGGCGGGATTATGAGCTCCTCGCCAATCTACCCGACGACAAGATGGACCATCTTCTCGAAAAAGGCGACTTGGACGGAGCCTATTATCGTGTGATGTCGCTTCCCCACATCCCGCGCCACTGCCGGGTGGTGAGAAAGTTGGATTGGGTAGACGCGGGGCTCAGTTCCTCGGTTTTGGTTTTCCGGGCCGACTGGTTGGATCGGAATCGGTCCCGTGCCGTTGAGTATCTGCGCGGAGTAGTGCGCCAGGTTCGAAGAGAGGCCGCGATGTCGGCCCAGGAGCGTAGAGTTCTTCGCGACCGGGGAAAGAAGGGCGTAGAGATTGAGATGGTGGACGTCGACGGAATGCAGCTCCCCGAGGTGAAAGATCCGCCCCAGGTAAGAGCCGACAATCTTCGAGCGATGCAGGCGCTCCTGGTTAAGCACGGGGTTTTGCGCGAGTCCCGCGATCTGGAAAAATTCATCGACCACAGTGTTCTTGAGGAGGCAGCAAAGTGAAGCGAGCATGGTTGTTCTTATTGATTCCGTTATCGAGCGCCGCCGGCGACTTTAAGACCGTCGACATTAAAATTGGTACGGGCCGGGTGGTGGAAAAAGGGCGCGGTGTTTTGATTCACTATGTGGCCCGGGCCGACGGTGGCGGTGTGATCTTCTCGTCTCGCACGGACCCGGGAATTCCATTCGGATTTCTAGTGGGACAGAAGGATCCTCCCGTGATTCCTGGTCTGGACAAAGGGGTGGTGGGCATGCGGGAAGGGGGAGTGCGGAAGATAACGGTGCCCCCGGCTCTCGCTTACGGTCCCACGGGCGACGCTTCCGGGGAGATCGGGTCCAAGCCGCTCGAGCTGGAAGTGGAGGTCCTGGGGGTAAAAGATGTGAAAAGGGCTGGCCGATCCTCCGGTGAGTGAGCTAAGAGCTGGGGACGAATGAACCCCTTCCTCACCATTGCCGACGCCCTTAAAAGCCGCTACGGCGCCCGCACCTACAAGCTGACGCTTTCCGGCGGGCGAACCTGTCCTACTCGGGACGGCACCTACGGACCCAAGAAGGGGTGGGGCGGATGTACCTTCTGTGATGTCCACGGGAGCGCCAGTTTTTTCGCCAACGAGCACAGAGACCTTTCCGTGACCGATCAGATGAGTCGCGCGTCCGTGAAGGTGCGAGAGAAATTCGGCGCCGAGAAGTTTATCGCCTATTTTCAAAGCTACACCACCACGCACCAGGAGATAGAGGAGTACCGGCATCGTTACGATGAGGCACTGGCCTTTCCCGGAGTGGTGCGGTTGGCCGTCGGCACCCGACCCGACTGTCTTCCTCCTGAGGTTTTGGATTTGCTTTGTTCCTACCTCGACCGGGTCGACGTACAGCTTGAACTCGGCGTGCAGAGCTTTAATGACTCTGTGCTGGACTGGTATGATCGAGGCCACGATGCCGCCTGCGCCGTGGAGGCCCTGGAGCGTGCCGTGAAGCTGTCGCGCGAGCTCGAAGCTTCTGGATCGAAGCACGTTCTCGACGTAAGTGCTCACCTGATCTTTGGCGCTCCTCAAGAAACCGAGGTCGACCTGGTGGAAACCGCCCGCATTCTCAATCGGCTGGGAGTTCACGGCGTAAAGCTTCACCACCTTCATGTGTTGAGGCGGACGAAGCTGGAAAAGCGTTTCGCCAAGGGCGAGTTCACCCTGTTGGATATGGAGCCGTACTTGGAACGGGTGGCGGTGTTTCTCCGTCATCTGAGTCCGAAAATCGCGATTCATCGCGTGCATGGAACGGCCCCCCATTTTGATGAGCTTGTGGGGCCCGAATGGACGAAGTGGCGTGCGCGTCCCCATGAGAGGTTAAAGCAAATGATGATCGAAAGAGGCTGGCGTCAGGGCGATCAGCTCTGAGCCCTGCGCTCGGCATACTTGCTGCGGAGAGCTTCCTTTGAGCGAAGCTGACCGCAGGCGCCGAGGATGTCTTGTCCCTTAGAGATTCGAATCGTCGTGGTCATGCCGCGATCGAGGAGAAACTTCTGAAATGCGAGGGCTTCCTCGATTTTGGGGCGAAGGAATTCGCTCGCCGGGTGCGGGTTGAAGGGAATGAGATTCACTTTCGACGGGATTCCGCGGAGAAGTTTTAGGATGCGCTCGGCGTCTTGGCGGGAATCGTTCAGTCCCTGAAAGAGCACGTACTCAAAAGTAATTCGTCGGCCGGGCGCGAGAGGATATTCGCGGCATCCATCGAGGAGGGCCTGCAAGTTCCAGCGCTTGTTTACCGGCATGATCCGATCTCGAATTTCGTCCGTGGTGGCGTTGAGGGAGACGGCGAGATTGACTTTTGAACGCTTTCCGAGCTCAAGCATCTGAGGCACGACGCCGCTCGTGCTCACGGTGATCTTGCGGTGAGACAGGTTCAGGCCGAAGCGATTGGTCAGGATGTCGATCGTGTCGAGGACCGCCTCAAGGTTGTTCATGGGCTCGCCCATGCCCATGAACACTACGTTCGTGATCCGGTCGCCGTACTGGGCGCGGATTTCCGCCGGAAACTGCCGCATCACCATGAGTACCTGATCCACGATCTCGTGGGTTTTTAGGTTTCGAACGATGCCCATGTCGCCGGTGTTGCAAAACGCGCAGCTCATGGCGCAGCCCACCTGACTGGACACGCACTGAGTGAGGCGGTCCTTGATGGGCATGAGGACGGTTTCCACGGTTTTTGAATCCGGGAGTTGGAACAGATACTTCCGCGCCTGATCTTCTTTGGAAACTTGCTCGGAGATCTGGGGCATGGAGGGGATCGAAAAGCGGTCCTCAAGAAACGCGCGAGCCTCTTTGGAGAGATTGGTCATTTCGGAGAAGGAGGTGACCCCTCGACGATAGAGCCAATAGAAAATCTGCTCTGCGCGGTACTTTTCTTTGCCGAGCTCGGCCAGAGCGGCGGTGAGCTGCTCAAAGGCAAGGCCAGTGATGGGTGTTTTATTCAATGATTCCATGCGTTTATGCGACTCCGGAAATACCGGAGTGCGACGCACGGTATCATTGGCGGCGGGTTAGGTCAAATCCCTGGCCACTTCATCAAAAGGCCAGGGATTTACGAGGCTTAGTCTTCAAAAACCTTGCTGGCTGGATCGCGTTCGGAGTTCCAGAAAACCAATTTGAAATCGAGAGTGTCGCCACCGCAAACGTGAGAAGGAATCGAGCCTCCGAACTCCACCGGCATCAGCAGTGGTTGGCTCTTGCGATCAAACTCGAATCCAAACCCTCGAAAGATGGAAAAGCAGTCATCTATGGAAAAATTGCCAGGGCAGTTGAACGCGCGGAAAAACGGCGCCGAGATTTTTGGAGAACTAAGATCTAGCTTGGCCACTGCGCCTTCTTTACCGCCCGCAAGCTCGCTTCCTTTAAAAATTTGGTGCGTTTCCAGGATCTTTACTCTAGGAAGTTTCCCTTCAGGTGGCGTAGGAGATGTGAAAATCCCAACTACGTATCGAAGATTAGAAGAAATTGAAGAGCGATTCTTTTGTGGGATTTTCAAATTAAACTTTACAACATCGGACTTTCCCGAACACTGAATTTGTTTTGTGTTCGGGCGAAAGGCCAGCAACGGGATCTCTGCCCGTCCCTTTTCTATTTGAGTCGCATCAATCAGCGTCGGGTAGAGTAATGCATTGGGAATATTCAGAAAGATCATCGCTTTCTTGGTTGCTGGTTGAGCCAACTCAACATTAAAGACGTAAGATTTCCCCTTTTTTTGCCCGGTAAATGAATTGGCGAAGTCTCTGGTAAGAGAGGGGGTGTCGATACCGGCAATGTTGGTCCCAACCTCACTGGCGACAAATGTTCCAGTCAGGGTTCCTGGAAGCTTCGCCAGTTCCGCAGGAGGAGGCACAACTTCGATTACAAAAGGCTTGTAGGTGCGATTCTCTAAGGAAGCATCGCCAACAAATGTTTCGGATCCTTGGGTGCGGGGGGCTGGTGTTCGAAGAAACAGAACCCATCCTCCCAAACCAAGAACCGCTAAGCTGACAACTCCAAAAAAAATCTTTTTCATACTATTACTAAACTCCTATTTGGGGCTCTGCGTAACTGGCCCCTTCGACCGTAACAAATTAGCTAATTGGTCGCAACCAAACGCTGAACCGCCTCCGCGAATCCCTGCCCCCCGGAACGACGGCATAGATACTGCGGCGGATGTTTCATTTGGGGTAAAAAATTCACCACGTTAGCTACCCCGATAGACAACGGGATGGCGGCGAACATGGGTTCGTCGTTGGGGGAGTCGCCGAGGTACACCATCTGTGGGCGCACCGTTTCGAAATCAGCGCCGAGAACCTCTTGCAGGAAGAGTTTGCAGGTTGTCAGTTTGTCGTGGTCCCCAAACCACGAGTTGACGTGAATCGAACTGACCTTCGACTGGGCGCCCGCATTTCTGAAGGTGGTTACAATTTTTTCCACCTCCGCCGGGGAGAGGGCGTTCACCTCTTCGCAAATGTCGATGGCGAGGTCGATGGCCCGATAGCCTTGGTCGCCGGCTAAGCGAAGGTGAGGCATTTGTTTCTTTAATCCCGTGAAAATCTGCTCCAATTTTCTCGAGTTGGCGGCTCGCTCTTCCTCCGGCTGAAGAAAGCGCCGCTGGAGGCGCCCGTCTCGTCCCCCCTCCACAAGGTGGAAATAGAATCCGCCGTTTTCCCCCACCACCGCGTCTACGGGCCACATGCGGGCGATGTGGTCGACCCAGCCGGCCGGGCGTCCGGTCACTGGCACCACAACCCAGCCGGCCCTTTTTGCCTGCCACAGGGCTTTGAGGGCCTCGTGAGGAAGTTTTCCGTGAAGAGTCACGGTGTCGTCGATGTCGAAAAAAAGATAACGCACTTTCCTGGCCGCACTTTTGGGTAGGCGCGACAGGGGGAGTGGACTTTTATTGCGCGAAGTCTTCGGTGCGGAACTCTTCATTGGAGCCCTTTCGTGGAGAAGAAGAGCGCGATGATTTCGCGGGAGACGAAGAGCCTCTTCCAGAGCCCCCTCCGAATCTGGCGCCCACGCCAATCAGCACGGAGCTTTCCCCTTTGTTGAGGGAAATCCCGGCCTCGCTTCCTACGAACCAGGTGGAGTCGTCGGAAATGTCGTTGATTACGCCAAATGCGAGCTCCCACGAAGAGACATAACTTCCATGAGCCAGGTAGAGGC
>CAZKBU010000010.1:0-47971 GCA_964551325.1 uncultured Bdellovibrionales bacterium | reverse complement strand
AGGGGATTAGGGGCGATTTCTCCCGCGGCGTACGCACTTCGATCACGCCATGACCTATTACCTGCCAACACTATGGGCCGCACAATCAAAACAAAAAGCCCCGGGCGATCAAATAAGGAATCAACAAATACAACACCGAGTCTCGGACCAAATAATAGACCACAAAGCCCGCGCAAATTTTCCAGCCGAATCGTTGAATTACCGCGCGAAAGCCGCCGCGACGAAACTCTCCCACCACCTCGCGGAGAGGTTGAGGCACGAACCGCTGTCGCCAGGAAACGGGTGTGGTTTGGGTGTCTTGATTCATGGTTCGCGGGCATTTTTGCCCGGATTTTTGTGAGATGTCCATCTTTCGATTGTCGGTGTTGCCTGGCGCGCATCGTCGGAAAAACTCTTCTGAATTCAGTGGGTTTAGAGCCTTGAGTGAGGCCCCGGTTCTGCATGAGCGTTCGCATGGTTCGTGTCACCAAGCGAATGGGAACAGTGCTGATTCATTTTCTTCTTCAGCCACGATGCTTGGGGTGCGGGGTCGCTTTAGTTCGAGGCAAGCTTCGCTTTTGCCGCGCTTGCCTAAGAGACTTGGCAGGGCCCTGGCGAAAGGGAGGCAGAGCTGCAGGTGCCGTACTCAAGGAGTTTCGCACAAGTATTCATCCATTCACGCTGGAGATCTTGAAACGGAAGTTGGGGACTCCTCCCGGCGAGCGTTGGGTTGTTCCTGTGCCGAGTGCGAAGGGAAGCAGGGTGGAGTTACTAGCCCATGAGTGGGCGCCCGGCCGGGTCCTATCCGTTCTGAAAAAATCAAAACCACGAGCTCAGCACGGGCTCTCCGGAGGCGCCCGCCTCGATACGTCAATGTTCCTGAGTTTGAAACCGGGGGCCAACATCAATGGCCTCGACCTTCTGGTGGTCGACGATGTGGCCACCACGGGCACCACAGTGCTTCAAGCACAGGTCGTGTTGCTCCAGGCGGGAGCCCGTAGTGTGGAGTTTCGGTCAGTGCTGGAAAGTGGGAAGGGCGAGGAGAAATAGGCCTACCACAAACACGAGGAAGTCGAGCCAGCGGTGGGCTTCCTTCCTGTGCAGGTGAGGCAGCAGGTCGCTAGACGCGATGTAGAGAAACGTACCCGTGGAAAGGGCTAGGAGTATCGCCGGCATTTCCGCAGAACCTTGCAACCCAAGCTGGCTTAAAAGAATTCCCAGTGGTCCCATGAGCGCAAATCCAGTGAGACCGGCGAGTGACTTACCACGGCTCCAGTGGGAGCTGAGAAACAGAGCCGCTAATGCAAGAGTCTCCGGTACTTTGTGAACAAGGACCGCAAAAAGCATGGCGGCGGCCATGGTGGGGCTGTTCGTATCGAATACTGCGGCACCAAGAGCCACGCCCGACAGCACGCTATGAACCGAAAGCCCGATCAATGCAGAGAGGCCCACTTTATGATTGGGACAGGCTTCTTCGCCGCAGGCATGGGCCATGGTGAATTTCTCCACCGAGAACAACGCCAGGAAGCCCAAAAGCACCCAGAGCCCCGCCTTGCTGCCTAAATGTTCCGTGGCATCCGGAAACATATGCAGGAATGCTGCGGAAAGAAGCACGCCGGCTCCAAAACTCAGGAACACGTCGAGATGGTGGCTTTTCCAGCGGAAAAAAAGCGGCGCCAGTCCCGTGATGAAAATAGTGGCAAATAGAGCGGCGGCGGCCAAACTGGCTGTGATCATGGGGCGGGTTCTACCACCTTCTAAGGTCCTTCGAAACCTCCGAGATCGCCTGAGAAGAATTCAAACACAGGGCGACGAACCCCACGAGGGGGATCCCTGTTTTCCCGAATAGCTTTCGCTACTTCCAGGAGTGAGGGGCGGGCATAGCCTCGGTCCACGATTTTTTGCGCCAAATCACGGGCCTCTTGTTGTTTGCCCGAGCTCCAGAGTGCCAAAAGCTGCACTCTTTCGAGGCTTTGAAGAATGTGAGCGGGGGCGCTTCGGAACCTAGGATTTTCGAGCGCTAATCGGGCCTCCTCCAGGGAGGCCTCCGGGTTCTTGGCCTGTAGTTCCGCGGTGGCCCGGAAGAGAGCCGCATCGAGGGTGCGGTGACTGGCTAGTTGCGCGATTGCACCACCGAAATCGTGGTGGTCGAAGTAGCGGGAAAAGGCCCGAGAGATGGCTTTCTGATTTTCCCGAGCTTTAGGTGGCACAAGAGTAGGTGTTTCCAAGGTGTAGCTCAGGGCTCCCTTGTTCCAGAGCTGGCTCGCGGAGAGGGCCACGAATTTTCCTCCCGAAGTGGGGGCGTCGTCGGCGGATGCCAAGACACGCACGGAGGCCCCCTTCTTTTCGATCAGGAGAGTTTGAATGGTGTGAGCCTTCAACACATCCCAGTAAGAGGAGAGCTGCCCGGAGGAGTCGCTCTGGTGGGAGAGAATGCCTGCCACCGTGCGCAGTTGCGCTCCTCCGCTCTGCGCCCGCTGCGTGGCGGTTTCAAAGCGGAACACGGAATTCCACTTGGTTCCGAAACTGATCCGTTCCCAGGGCAGGAGCGGTGCGTTCTGCAGATGATTTGTCTGTACGAAAACCGATCCCTGCATTCGGCGCACTTCAAAATGCTTCCGGGAGGTTTCCACGGCGATAGCCTGGCCGGTTTTCAAATCGTTGACCACGAAAGTCCAAAGCGGGGAAGGGCGGTTCTGCCGAAGAATCTCCACGGCGTCGTCGAGGTTGCGTGCCGTTCTGAGCACCTGTTCGCCGATGAAAAACATCGGCACTCCGCCCGTGCGCATATCGCGGGAGTAGTTTTGATGAACGGCAAACACAATTCCCTCTTCGTTCATGCCCGTAATTCCGGAAAAATGCGCGCCATCGGCCCCAAACGAGGCATGCTTCAATTCGCCGCTTCCGGGAGGAGGCAGATGGACCGTTACAAGAGGGTGTTTGTCCCAGATCAAGGCGCCCGCGAAGTCGAGATTCCGCCCATACACATAATCCCCGTTCGGACCACGAACGGCCACGCTCGTGCAGCCGGCCGTGGGCATCCATCGCAACCAGGGGTGGCTCGCCAGCCGGTTTAAGAAATGGGCGGTGTCGGGAAGCGCTACGGCACGTTTGATGTAGATCGGATCAAGTCCGGCCCCCATCGCCATGGCAGCCACTTCCTCGTGAAACGTTTTGGGTGCGCCACGGAACAATATCCTTGCCCAAACATTGTAGGCCTTTTCGATCGCCCACTGAACGCTGAGCGGAGCCCCCTTTACGGGGTCAAAGATCTTATTCGAAAAATACTGAAGAACGTCGGCGCTCAATTCTTTGCCGATCAATTCGCCGTGGAGACGCGCCCGATCCTTGGGGGCACCCTCCAGATAGAGCACGTGCACCCTGTCGCATTTCCGAAGTTCCATTCCCGGTCTTTGAGAAATCAGCTGGCAGTCGGCGGCGAAGGAAAGGGAGGGTAAAAGGAATAGAGCAAGAAGGAGTTTCATGGGCCCCAGCATATGCTATCTCCTTGCCACCGCCAAAGCGGAGCTTTTACACTGACGGTCAATAGGAGAGGAAATGGCGAAGCCCAAGTTGATCATAGGGTCGTCCGGCCAGGTGGCGGGGGGACTAAAGGAAGAATTTCGCCGCAGGGGCATTCCCCATTGGTCTACCTCGTCGAAGCCTTCCGGAGATGCAAACGTGAAGCATCTCGATCTCGCGGAGCCCGATTCGATTCGATCTGTGTTTCAGGAGTTTGAACGTCTTTATCCGGGAAAGGGAGCGGAAGTTTATCTTCCTGGAGCCTGGACCTGGGTCGACGGATGCGAGGCGGATCCCGCGAAGTGTCGGAAAATCAACACCGACGGCCCCGTGGCCATTGCCGAGGAGTGCGCGCGCCGCGCGTGGAAGCTGGCGTTCTTCTCCACGGAATATGTTTTCGGCGGGGCCGAGTATGAGGGCGGTGCGGTGGGGCCCTTTTCTGAGTTGGATCCGCCAAGCCCTACTTCGGAATATGGCAGAAGCAAGCTGGAGGCGGAGCGCCTGTTGCTTGGCATCTCTCCTTCCTTTCGTCCTCTCGTGATTCGAACCACGATGGTTTTTTCCTGGGCCCCCCAAGGCATGAATTTCTTCATGCAGCTCTTTCGACATCTGGAGAGTGCAGCGAGTGGAAAAATGGAAAAGCGATTCGCCGTTCCTGTGGATCAGATTTCCACGCCCACCTACGCGCCGGCCCTTTCTCGGGCAACGGCAGACCTGATGGAAAAGGGTGTGGAAGGAATCGTGAACGTGGCGGGATCTGATTTGCTGTCGCGTCGGGAGTTCGTGGAGAGGATCGCCAAAACGTTTGGCTTTCCCCCCGAGTTGGTGGACTCCGCCTTTGACTACAAGAAGACCGGCGAGCTTTCTCAGGCCGCGCGCCGTCCGCTAACGGCGGGACTGAAGACAGATCGACTCGGAAGCTTAGGCGTTGACGTGTGGAACTTGCATCGGGCTTTTCAGGATATTTTGAAGAGAAGATAATTCTCCTACCGCCGAAAAATCTCCCGCATTCTCTCGATCCGCTGAAACGTGCTCGCCAGAAAATCGTCGTTGTCTTGGAGGAGCCGCCGTTCTGCCTCGTTGAGTAGAGCTAGCGCTTCCTCCGACGAGGGCTTCACCGGCTGGCGCCTGGTAATCAAGTCCCACTCAAACCAAGTACGGATTCCTTTGTGGTCGGAGAGGGGGTCCGCCAGGTCCCAGTTCATTTCGGAGCGCACCGGTCGGAGCGCGAGATCCGCTCCCGGACGGTAAAATACGTAGTCCACCACACGGTCATCAAAGGTCCAGCCGATCGGGTTCCTTCGGCAAATCGTGCATTCATTGTCGCGGTAACCGCCGTTCATTTCTCCATAGGAGTCCGTGAGCCCCAACAATTTCGTGAGGAGACGAATTTCCAGGGAATCAGGGGTGGCGTTGAAGTCGCCCGTCACGAGCAGGGGGCGGTGAAAGTCGAAGTTTTCCCAGCCCCATTCCACAAGTTCCAAAACCTGGGCCAGACGCACGGCTTGGTCGGTAGGGTGGGTGTGGGTGTTCAGCGTTTGAATCGAAAATCCTTCGGGAGTGGAAAAGTTGTTTTGGTGAAAGCCCTTCTCCACCTTGAACGTGCGACGGATGCGGTCGAGAATCCCGCCTTCGTTGTTCACTTCATATAAGTGAAGCGAGGACGGCTGAGAGAGCCCCCAAGCTCCTGGTGAAACGCTTACGAGTCCTACCTTTTCTTTTTTGGGGGCCAGAATGCGAGCCGGGAGAACCTGGCGGCCCTGAAGTCCTCGTTCCAGGATCTTCAGCTGACCGTCGGTCCATAACTCCTGGAACTGAATGAGGTCACAGGCAGGATTTTCGGAACTGATGATTTCGGCAAGACGCTGGGTGCGACCTCCCACGTCTTTCGCATAAGCGGGTCCGTAGGCATTGAAGGTCTGTACGCAGAAGGGAGATGCCCAGCTGTTCGCCGCCCAAAGAAGGGCCAAAAAAAATCCCCGGATTGCCATGAAGCACCTCCGGGGACGGTTTATATGCTGCCCGCGTCAGAAACGGAAGCTGAGACGTCCTGTGTAGGAGTCGGTATCAAAAATCCTTGCATATTCAGCACCTAGGCTGATGAAGGCGAGCTGAAGGTCCACCCCAGCGCGGAGTTCGTCGGAATTGAACGACGCTTGGGCCGTGCTGCCCGTGGTGAAGCTCGAAGCGAAGATCGTAGCGGCTGCCACCGAGGAGGTGAGGCCGAGTTTGCCCGTGGCCTTATTGTAGCCCACAAGAGCGTAAGGCTCGATCATACCGAGGAAACGCTTCGACACCACCAGCTGCCCCCCGTAGAGATCGTCGGTGAGGCTGATGTTCGCCGTCACGGGAATGTTCGCCGTGGAGGTGTTTTGAATGGTCTGGCTGAAGGCGAACTTCGTGGTTTTATAGAAACCGCGCACGGCCACATCCACCGGGGAGTCGTCGAAGAGAACATCGCTGAACGTCCAGAGCACACCGCCGCCGTATTGGCTGAACTTCACGTCACCTGCGGTGATGGTGGGCACGGCGGCCGCTTCCAGGGTAAGGCCGTAGGGCACCGTGATTCGGGCCAAGAGGTTGCCATGGTAGAAGTAGTCGTCGATGGCGAGGTTCGGATCCGTGCGCTTCACGATTCGATAAATCTGGGGGATGTCGGTTCGTCCGGCCACAACACCGAACTCGAAGCCCAGGATCTTTCCAAGGGTGGATGCTCCGCTTACCGTGGTGTAGCGAAAGTTTGCTGAAATGTCTTTCACGATCGCGCCGTAATCGTCGGCGGTGATGGCGTCGAATTTAGGGGTGGCGGCCAGTGCGGCCGGGGAGGCAAGGACCACGAGGGCCAATGCAATAATTTTGCGCGCGAGTTTCATCTTGAAAGCTCCTTGGAGGGTTTTAGTTTCCTTCCATGCTACATTGATTCCGTGGCCAAATCCTTTGGAAAAGTTCTGAAGAACTCGGCGTTTCAAACGTTCGGTGCGTTATCCGTTACCGGATTAAACTTTCTTCTCATGCTGGTCTACGCCCGCGTTTTGGGTCCCGAAGGGTTCGGGTCTCTTGTTACGTCGCAGGCTCAGGTGCTGGTGTGGATGGTCCTGGTCGATCTCGGTCTCTATCACGGATTGATCGGCGCGCTCACGGCAGCGGATGGCCGAAAGATGGAGCAGGATCGCCAGGAGTTTCGCGCCCGAGACTTGGTGGTGCGAGTGTTTTGGGTGCGGATGGCGGGGGCATCGCTCGGAGCCGCCGCTGTTGCCGCGCTTTCTTGGAACGACGTTTCGTTTTGGCAACACATGGCCTTCACGCCGCATCTTTTTGCGATTGGGCTCCAGCAGACAGCCTCCTCTTACGCCGGGTTTCGGGAACGGCAAGACGTAGCCGTGATCTCCATTTCTACAGGTGTGTTCGCCACGGTGGCGCTTTCCATTCTTCTTGCGCTCAACGGAGCGCCCGTGGGTTGGCTTCTCCTCGCGCAAAGCTGGGGTGGGTTTCTTTCCGCTGTTCTGATTCTTGGGTTTTTCGCTCTTCAAACTAAAAATCGCATTTTTCACGAGGGCACCCGTCGCGTGGAGAAAACGCCCCGAGGGCCATGGAGAGTGGAGGCATGGCGTGCGATTTTTCGGGATAGCTGGCCCTATGCCACCGTATTTGCTTGCCTCACGCTCTGGCAGCGACTCGATCAGATCACCGTGGAGCGGGTCTTGGGTTTGGAAGCGGCGGGCAATTACGGATTGGCCGTGCGAATCGTCGCAATTCCCATCCTTCTCTCGGCCTCCGTCTCCGGAGCATTGTTCCCCGACCTGCAAAGAGTGGGGCGCGATGCTCCTGAAAAAATCACCGTGTTCCTTGGAATGATCATGAAGCTTCTCTATCGCATCGGCATTTTGCTGGCCGCATTGGTGCTTTTGTGTGCCGGCTGGGTGATTTCTCATGTTCTTCCCAAGTATGAGACCGCGATGGCGGTGCTGCCTTGGTTTGTGCCGGGAGTCTGGGCCTACTGGCTCCAAAGCTTTCTCATGAACTCGCTATTTGGAATTCGGCGCTACCGCCTGGTGGTGATGGTTCACCTTTTGGCGTTGAGCGTGTTTATTCCCTCCATTCTACTCTTGCCCCGTTTCTGGGGGATGCCAGGGGCGGTTTGGGGCTTCAATATATTCTGCCTCGCGCTCTTAGCGGCTGGTCATCTGGCTGCGGTGAGAGCGGGAGCATTGCCGCCTCGTTTTAGTTTTTTTGCTGCCTTTTCTCCTGCGGAACAGGAGCTTTGGCGTGGGATCACCGCTCGATTCCGGAGGGCTACTTGATCGATTCAAGTCGTCTCAAGCAATGGGCACTCATTCTCTGGAGCGGTGGGATGACTGCTGCGATGTTCGATTTGCTGGCATTCCCGATCGGCGGAATGCGGGCTCCATTGAGTTATCTGTTTTTTTTCCTGGCCGCCGCGATGGCGTTTTGGGCTGAAAAGAAACAGCATACGCTTCGTTTTGCCCTTTACCGCGTTCACGATCTTCTGATGTTTTCTCCGTGGAAGTATTTGGTGCTCTATTTTCTCTGGATCAGTCTCTTTGCCGCGTTCACGTTCGACCCTGCAAAGAGCCTGATCTATGCTGCCACCGGGTGGTTCTCCCTAATTGCGGTGGGGCTTGGGGGTACTCTTTTATTTTACGAGAAAGACATCAGTGGACCAGTGTTGATGGTTTCTCGACTTCCGGTTCCGTTCTTCGCCTATTCGATCGGTCTCCTGTCGCTCCAGATAAACTATCTGGTTCATCCGATATTTCCGGGAGTTCCGCTTCTCCATTCCGATCCGGTTAGCTTTCACCTCTATTTTCTTATGGGCCTGCCGTTTCTGCTCTGGGACTTTACCTACAGACGTCGGACACTTCTCCCTCGCTGGATTTCCGGCGCGGTGATCGCCACCGGATGCGCCACTCTATTTTATTCGGAGCGCCGTTTTTTCCTGCTTGCGCTTGCAGGCACTATTTTCGTTTATGCGGCTGTAGCCCTCTATAAGCGGGCGCGCCTTCGCTCCGTGTTGGCGCTTTCCATTTTGGCGGCAGTGGGAGGGGGAGTGGCCTGGGCTTCGAAATGGATTGTTCCGGTGGGTGAGCATCGGGAAGCGGTGATTCGAGAGATGGTTTCGCTCAGCTCCTACTACGAGGATCGACTTACTTCTCAAATCAAGCTCGCGTGGATGGTGTTGTCGGAGACTAGATGGTTGGGGACCGGCTTGGGTCTCGCTGACCTTCGCGGAGTTTGGGTGCGTGTTTTGGCGGAGGCAGGAGTGCCGGGACTGTTCCTCTACTGCCTGTTTTTCCTGAGTCTCCTGTGGAATCTCTATCATGTGAGACGTTCACCTCGCATTGTGGTGTCTAACGTGGCGTTTGTTAGTGCGGGATTGTTTATCGCCCTCTTGGCTTTCCAAGTGGAAAATCCTTACGGCGCCTATGTGTGGGCTTGGTATGCATTGTGGACGAGTTTTGCCCTTACCGCAGTGAAGAAGGGAGAGCCTGCGTGAAAGTGCTTTTCGTTTCCCACCAGGCGAAGTTCATCTTCGGTGGCGAGGTTGTGACGCGGGAAATGATTCGCGGACTGCGCCAGTCTGGAGCGAAGGTGGAGTTTGCGTCGCCGCCCGGTCCCTACCAGGACTACATGAGTGATGTAGCTCCCACTCATCGAATCTCGTCCGTCGAGTTTAGTCGTAGATTTCTGCAGCTCGGTGCGATCCTTCGATCTTTGTGGCTTACAGCAGGCGAGTTGAGAGCACTTGTGACAGAACAGGGTTTCACTCACTTGCATGCCCAAAGTCTAAAGGCCCATGTGTTTTGCTGGTGGCTAGGAATCGCGAAGGCGGCAAAAGTAATTTGGCATCACCACGACATTATGCCGCTTACCTTTGCAAATTCACTCTGGCTGCGAGTGTTGGCGCTGGGGGCTCAACAGATAGTGGTTCCGTCCCACGCCGCTCGGCTTGGTCTTGAAGCGGCCGGACTGCCGGCGCAAAAGATTCGAGTGGTGTGGAATGGATTTCCTTTGGAGCGTTGGCGGATTCGGTCCTTAGAGAGAAGCGGAAGTCCATTTCGCGTGATTTTTGTGGGAGAGATTTCCCAACGGAAGGGCGCGGATCTCCTCCCTGTCATCAGCAAACTCTTGGGACCTGGTTTCGAGACGCAAGTAGTGGGCGAGGGGCTTTCCGATCCGGAGTTTGCGGAGCGCGTGAAGTCGGAGTCCCAAGAAATGGTTGCATCCGGGCAGATGCGTTTTCTCGGGCGAAGGAACGATGTGCCCGCCTTGCTTCAGGAGGCAGATGTAATCCTAGTTCCGAGTCGCGAAGATCCGCTCCCCACGGTCGTGATTGAAGCCGCACTCAGTGGGGTTCCGTGCGTGGGAACCGCTGTGGGGGGAATGCGTGAGCTTGTGGAAGACGGCGGATTTTTGGCGCGTGATACAGCGGAGATGGCGGATCGGATTCGTTGGCTGGCCGATCACCCCGAGGAATGGCGAAGGATGGGACTGGCGGCTCGCGCCTTTGCGGAAAAGAGATTTTCGCTCACACGGGTTGTTCAGGAGCTGACGGCGATCTATTCAAAAGACTAACGGGCACGAGCCCCCAGATCGCATACCAAATCCAAACGTCGGTGCGGCTGACATTGCTCATCCAGTGTGCGTAGAACACAAAATAGACCACACAGGTCACCAGAGCTGAAGCTGCCAGTCCCTGACCAGTACGTAGCAGGCTTCGGAGAATGCCTCCTATCAAAGAGATCCCAAAAGCCAGGTATAAAAGCACCCCGGGTGCGCCCAGCTCGGCCACGATTTGGGCCCACGCACTCATCACGGTTTCGGCGCCGTACTCCTCCGGCTTAAGACCGGAGAATTGATCGGGAGCCGTCATTTTTTTCCAATAGGCGTGAGACGCTCCCATTCCCGTTCCCAGGAATTTGGTGTCAACGGCCATCTTCCAGCCGAATCCCATTGATCTTACTCTTGCGGCGCCACTTCCGCCCTCGCGGGTATCGTAGAGCGGGCGCACAAGATTGTTGTGAAGAATTTTTCGCTGAGCAGACGGGAGGGCGATCGCAAAAACCACGGTTACCATCACCGCGCCGGCGAGGATTGCGAGAAACTGACGCCGCCGTTCCGGAAAATGGAGCACCACCGCTACCCCCAAAAGCAGCATTTGAAGGCCGAACGCGAGCCAACCCGAGCGCGCCGTGGTGGTAATCAGTGCCGCCACTCCCACGAGGGCCGCTCCCCTGGCTACCCAGACGGGAAGGAGCGCGCGCTTGAGGAGCACTTCCTTCAAGAGAAGTGTTGTGGATATGCACAGGAACATTGCGATGTAAGAGGGTTCGAAGGAGAAGGCGGCGGGGCGGGAAATCCCCCACTTCAGGTCCGCATCTTGGTTGAAGCCGATCAATCCCGAGCTGTAGCCAAATTGGTAGGCCACCTGATCCACGAGCACCACTCCTCCGTGGAACACGATAGCTGTCGCCAACGTCCAGTAAAACATTCGCCAGTTCCATGCGTCTCTGCGCGCGAGCCAAAGAGGAACTCCAGCCACCACCACGAGATCGAAAAGCAACCAGGTGGAATAGGCGAAGCTCTTCACGGGAACCAAGGTGAATGCGGACCAGCCAAAGGCCCAAGCCACCATCAACAAGGGGAATTTCCAAGGCTGGCGCCAAAGACTGCGCTGAAGGGCCTTCAACTCGGTGCCTAAGGAACGGCTCTTCCATGCATCAAGGAACAGTACGGCAAAAGCTCCGCCGAAGAGAAAGTAGGATGCTTTGAATGAAAATCCGGCCAGCTCCACGTTGAGCACCCGGTCACAGGAAATGAGCCCGAATCCCAGAAGCCAGAGAGAAAGGGCAAAACGGTTCCACATACTCATGTTTTGAATTTCAGCCCAAAAAAGGAAAAGTATCCATGGAGAAATCGATTTGCGCGTCCTCGCCACCCGCTCGGCTTTCCGGAAAACCAGTCGGAGTAGATATGGCTGAGGACTATGGAGTCAGGAACTTGCCTCTGAGCCTGAATTTTTTTTCTGAGTCGCCAAACGAAAAGAGGGTGCGATGTGACCCACCACCAAGCATGGACCCGCGCTCTTCGATTCTGGCCGCCGATGATTCCTGCCAGCCAGTCTAGGCCCCACCAGTCCATCAGTATGGCGCGCGTCCACCAGGAGGGGAAAACCAAACGGTTGAGCCACCGATTCCTTTCAGTATAGAACGCGGTTCGGTAGGGGATGCGCCGTGTGCTGCCTTCATCGAAGGTGCGCGCCACGCTTTTCGGGTTCAACAAAACTTCCAGCCCGTTGAGGCGCGCCCGCCAACCCAGGGCGGCATCCTCATGATAGATGAAATATTCGCTCTCGTAGGGTTCGCCGAGGAGATCCCGGTTGAAAAGAAACGAGCTTCCGTCGGGCATGAAAACCGGCTGCACACTTTCACCGCGGGGGTGGGGTGTGCGCACGATGCGCCCGAAGATGTTCATTCCCCCCATGCGATCGTCGGACCATGTGTCCCTATCTACTCTTGCTCCGACCACCGCTATTTTTCGTCCCGACTCGGGCCACGTCGCTTGGCTCATCACCTCGGCTAATCTTCTGAGCCAGGTGCGTTCCGGCATGTTGTCGTTATTACAGACCGCGATCCATGGGTTCCGGGCCTCCCGCACTCCCGCGTTCACGGCACCGGCGTAGCCGAGTTGCTCCGGAAAGCGGAGGTAGCGGACGCGCGAATCGTTAAGCCCTCTCACGACGCGTTCCGTTTCGTCGTTTACCACCCCATTGTCCACCACGAGTACTTCCAGCTCCACGCCTTCTTGCTGGAGAACAGAAGGTAGGGACCGCGCCACTGCTCCGGCAGCATTCCACGTAGGAATCACCACGGAGATCGGCTTCATAGATCTCTCAAGAAGGGGAGTTTTTCGTCACGCGGGGAGAGCGACGGTTCGCGAATCGGCCATTGAATCGCCACGTCGGGATCGTCCCAACGAATACCGCCCTCTGTTTTTGGATTGTAAGCTCCGGTGACCTTATAGAGCAGGTCTGCGGAGGAATTACCCAACACGCAAAATCCATGGGCAAATCCATGGGGAATCCAAAGGAGACGACCGTTCTCATCCGAGAGCTCGGTTCCATACCACTTTCCGAAAGTGGGTGATCCCTTGCGAATGTCCACGGCAACGTCCCAGATACGGCCGCGCACGGCTCCCACGAGTTTTCCTTGTGCGGGATCGTTCTGGTAGTGAAGTCCTCGTAAAACGCCGGGTTCGGAGCGGGAGTGGTTGTCCTGAACGAAAGGGGCAGTTACCCCGTGTTCGGCAAGCCGGTCGGCCCGAAATCGCTCCATAAAGAAACCGCGAGCATCACGATATACGGGCATTTCGATCAAAAGGAGGCCCGCGGGCCCAACTTTCTCCACCTTCATTAAGAGTGCTCCCGCTTTTCGATCAAAAGGCGCTTCAGATACAATCCATAGCCGCTCTTTTCGAGTTCGGTGCCAAGACGATCGAGTTGTTCATCGCCGATGTAGCCCATCAGCCATGCGATCTCTTCCGGACAAGCCACCATCAGGCCTTGGCGCTGTTCGATCGTTTGCACAAAGTGGGAGCTCTGTAGGAGCGAATCAAAAGTTCCCGTATCGAGCCACGCCACACCACGGCTGAAGGGGATCACTCGGAGAAGGCCCTTCTCAAGATAGGCTCGATTAATGTCGGTGATCTCGAGTTCTCCGCGAGGCGAAGGCTTCAGGTTCTTGGCGATGCGAACCACTTCATTGTCGTAGAAGTAGAGCCCCGTAATCGCCCAATTGCTCTTCGGCTTTTTGGGCTTCTCTTCCACCGAGATGGCTTTTTTATGGTTGTCGAATTCCACCACTCCGTAGCGCTCCGGATCGTGCACATGATAGGCGAAAACTTCGGCGCCCTTCTGAATTTGTGCGCTCTTCTGCACAAGATGAGAGAGCTCATGACCGTAGAAAATATTATCGCCAAGAATCAGGCAAACAGAGTCATTCCCTACAAACTTTTCTCCGATCACAAACGCCTGGGCAATGCCTTTTGGCTCTGGTTGAACGGCATACTCAAATCGCATACCTATTTTTGATCCGTCACCCAGAAGGCGCTCGATCAAAGGGAGGTCGTGAGGCGTTGAGATCACCAATACATCGCGGATTCCCGCGAGCATCAGCACAGAAAGAGGATAGTAGATGGTGGGCTTATTGTAGACGGGAAGTAGCTGTTTGCTTACCCCCTTGGTGAGCGGATAGAGCCGCGTGCCGCTTCCTCCTGCAAGAAGAATCCCTTTCATCAGTGTTGTCCTTTCATCACGGCTTCACACCAGCTCTGATTTTCCAAATACCAGCGAATGGTGGCGCGAATGCCAGTTTCAAAGCCGTGCTTTCGGGTGTACCCGAGGCTGCGGGCAGCGAAGGAATCATCGATGGCATATCTCCGGTCATGGCCGAGACGGTCTTTCACGAAAGTAATTTGAGCGGAATAGCTCTTGCCGTCTTTTCGTGGGGCGGCCTTGTCGAGTTCAGAACAGATCGTTCTCACTACCTCGATGTTGGGCATTTCCGCATTTCCTCCGAAACAGTAGGCGGTACCCGGCGCCCCCTTTTCCATCGCAAGAAGAATTCCTCCGCAATGGTCCTCTACGTGAATCCAGTCACGGACATTCTTTCCGTCGCCATAGATCGGGAGGCCCTTCCCGGAGAGCGCGCAGTGAATCATGTGGGGGATCAATTTCTCCGGATACTGATAGGGTCCGTAATTATTCGTGCAACGGGTGGTGATCGCCGGGAGTCCGTAGGTATGAAACCAAGCGCTTACGAGATGATCCGCTCCGGCCTTCGAGGAGGAATAGGGGGAGCGTGGATCGAGTGGGGTAGACTCGGAAAATTTCTTCCCATCATCCAATTCCAGGGCACCGAACACTTCGTCGGTGGAAATTTGCACATAGCGAAAGGAGCCAGGGTCGGGCAGTGATTTCCAGTGGGCCAGGCACTGATTCAGTAGATTTGCGGTGCCCATCACATTGGTTTCCACGAACACCAGCGGATTTTCGATCGAACGATCCACATGACTTTCGGCTGCGAAATTCAAAACGGCGCTAAACTGATGTCGTTCGAGAAGCTCCGCTACCAGGCGAGGATCGCAAATGTTTCCAACCACAAGCTCGAAACGGTCGGAATGGGGAAGGTTGTCGAGATTCTCCCGGTGACCCGCGTAGGTGAGAGCGTCCAGAGCTACCACCGCGTAGCCCTTGGAAAGTGCGAGCCGCACGAAATTACTGCCGATAAATCCCGCCGCGCCGGTTACAAGTATCTTCTTCATTTTCCCTCAAACTCGTAGACGATTTCATCAGGTGCTACGAGCGTTAGATTCTTGCGAATCACGTGCTCCAGGTGAGCCGAGTTGGTTTGAATCTTCTCGATCTCCTGAAGGAGCTTTTGTTTTTCTTCCTGAAGTTGATCGATACGTGCTTCCAGTCGCGCATTTTCCTGGCTGAGCTTGTAGGCCGAAAGAAGACCTGCCTCGCCGAACAATACGAGGGCGAAACTCACCAGGAATGCTCCCAGGATCACATACCCCAGTTTCATTTCAGAACTTCATCCCTAAACTTTGCAGGCCGTTGAATCGGGCCGCATCACCCAGTTCTTCTTCCACTCGCAGGAGCTGGTTGTATTTCTCCATGCGCTCGCCTCGGGACGCGGATCCAGTTTTTACAAGACCGGAATCCGTGGCCACCGCGAGGTCCGCAAGGAAGGTGTCGCCTGTTTCTCCCGAACGATGGGAGATGATGGTGTTGTAGTGGTTCTTCCTGGCGAGGGCCACCGTGTCGAGTGTTTCTGAAATTGAACCGATTTGATTGATTTTTACGAGCACGGCATTGGCTACTTTCATTTCGATTCCGCGTGCTAGAATCTTCGCGTTCGTAACGAACAAATCGTCGCCCACTAGCATTACTTTTTTTCCAAGCTCTTTGGTGAGGAGCGCCCAACCGTCCCAGTCGTCTTCCGAGAGCCCGTCTTCAATGCTCACGATCGGATACTTCATGCACAATTCGGCGTAGTAGTTCACGAGCTCCTGCGAGGTCATCTTGGGCTTTGGTGCGCCTTGCATGAGGTAGCCGTTACCGTCGCGGAACTCGCTCGCGGCACAATCCAGGGCAAGGAACACATCCTGTCCGGGGCGATATCCGGCTCGTGCGATGGCTTCCAGGATCATTTCCAGGGCTTCAGCATTGGAGTTACACATCGGGGCGAAACCGCCCTCGTCGCCCACGTTCGTGGAGAGTTTGTTGTCGTGAAGGACTTTCTTGAGGTTGTGAAATACTTCTACCCCGGCCCGGAGGCTTTCTTTGTAGCTGCGGCCAAGGGCAGGAATGATCATGAATTCCTGAATCGAGAGATTGTTGTCGGCATGCTTTCCGCCGTTCAGGATGTTCATGAGCGGAGTGGGAAGAGTTACTCCACGGAACGGAAGTGTCTTTTCCGACTTCACATGGCGATCGTAGTAGAGGTTTTCTAGGAACTTATGGAGTGTTTCTCCCTTGCTTTCAGCGGCAGCCCGGCAAGCGGCCATGCTCACTCCAAGAATTGCATTGGCACCGAGCTTCGTTTTCATCTCCGTACCGTCGAGTTCCAGCATAGTGCGGTCCAGCGCATGAATATCGAGACCGTCTTTTCCTCGAAGGGCCGGCGCGATAACTCGAGTCACGTTCTCAACAGCCTTCATCACTCCTTTTCCCACATAACGGTTCTTGTCTCCGTCGCGAAGCTCAAGGGCTTCTCGGGATCCTGTGGAGGCGCCGCTCGGCACGGAGGCGCGACCAAAACTGCCGTCGTCGAGGGTGACCTCTGCCTCCAGAGTGGGATTACCGCGGGAGTCGATCACTTCACGAGCATGGACTAGGGAGATTTTCGGCATAGGTGTTCCTTTGCATCTAGTAGGAGGAACCCCAGCTTAGCAAAGGAAGGGGAATATGGCGGAGCGTTAGAGCACGTTCCCGTCTAAGCGCAGCCTCCACTGGGCCACATTTCGGAGCGCCACTCTTCCTAGGGCCTCCCGCTTCTCCGGCTTAGGAAATTTCTTCTTCGTGGGGAACATTTTCCGCAGTTCCTCGAGTGCTTCTGGGAAGTGATGGTCTTCGAATAGGCTGAAATTGATGCTGGAGGGCTGATAGTCGGTGTTTCGGCCGTTGGTCACGTGTGCCAGGAGTGATCCCAGGGCTGAACCGGCCGGAGGGGCCGGAATGGGTCTGTTCTCGAGCCGTGCCTGCACAAAAATCCCCGCCAACAACCCGCAGGCGGCGCTTTCCATGTAACCCTCCACGCCCGTAATTTGTCCGGCCAGGTGAATATGCCGGGCACGTCGAAGGGAAAGATCGGGGCTCAACGCCCGAGGGCCGTCCACGTAGGAGTTGCGGTGCATGCTGCCGAGGCGCAGAAATTCGGCCTCCCCAAGGCCGGGAATCGTGCGGAACAGCCGTTGTTGCTCGCCATACTTCAGCTTCGTTTGGAAGCCCACGATGTTGTAGGCCGAGCGCGAAATGTTTTCGGGGCGCAACTGCACGGCCGCCCACGGCTCCTGTCCGGTGCGTGGATCCACAAGGCCAACCGGCTTCATTGGCCCGTGCCGAAGCGTATCGATTCCTCGATCAGCCATCTCTTCAATTGGCATACAGCCTTCGAAGTGCTTCACCCGCTCAAAATCCTTAGTGGGTACCCGTTCAGCGCGAAGGAGTTCATTTACAAATTTTTCGTACTCCTCTTTTGTGAGCGGGCAGTTGATGTAGTCGCCCTCTCCTTGATCGGTAGTGCCTTCTACGCTCCGAGTGGGTTTTCCGTAGCGGTTGGCGATCCATGCCTTGTTCATCTGGATCGAACCGGCCTCCACGATCGGGCTAATGGCATCGTAGAAATAGAAACCAGCGTCGCCCGTGAGGTTCCGTAAACTTTCCGTCAAAAGAGGGCTGGTCAGGGGGCCGGTTGCGAGGATCACCGGAATTTCCGGATCCATCGGGAGAGAAACCATTTCTCCTCGGTGAATGCTGATCAACGGGTGAGCAGAAATTGATTCCGTCATCGCGGCCGCGAAAACGTCACGGTCTACCGCAAGGGCTTCTCCCGCGCCAATGGCGGCTTTCCGGGCCGACTCAATGGCTAATGAACCCACGATCTCGAGCTCGCGCTTTAGAATCCCAGGAGCCGTGGAAAGGCTCAGGCTTTTGAAGGAGTTACTACAGACCAACTCAGCGAGATCGCCGGTTTGATGGGCCTCGGTCTTTTTCTCCGGGCGCATTTCATGGAGGTCCACTCGCACGCCGTGGCACGCCAGCCAATGAGCAGCTTCACACCCGGCCAAACCGCCGCCGATTACAATCACCCGTTTTTCCGCCATGGGGGCCTTATAGCATCAGAATCGTCACTTCTTTTGGAAGATGGCGAGAAACTGACCGTAGGATCGTCCGTTCTTTTCAATTTGCTGAACGATGCCCCAATGCTGCAGAGCGAGACCGTTCATGGCCCAGGATGCCACGGTTTCTTGGGAAAATCCGAAGTGGTGCACGCCCATGGCCTTCGGGTCGGGGTGGAAGGTTCCATCTTCCTGATTCAGATCCACGATCACCAGGTTTCCATTCGGCGCTAAATCGAGGCCTTTCAGCACGTGAACTGGATCGATCAGGTGATGAAAGGCCATGGAAGAAATTACCAGGTTCCACGGCCCTTTGGGGAGCGGAGTATGATCCAGGTCGATCAAGCGGGTGGCGACGCCTGGAATCGCCTTTTGCTGCAAAACCTGCAGCATCCCTTCCGAACCGTCGAGGCCGAGATACTCCGACTCGGGCCCGAGAAAAAGAGTGCCGAGGAGCCCGGTACCGCATCCGATTTCCATGATGCGGGTGAAGGAAGTGGTGCTCAGGTGGGATCGAATTTTCAGAGCCAAATTCTTGGCCTGGAGCACTTTCTCCGGTGTGTCCCAGGAACCACTCTTTTGATCGAATGGGGAGGGCATGGACTTAAACCAAGCGCCCGGCCATTAACTCCGAAAGGCCGCGGGTGAGATCAAACTTATGGAAAACGATCTTCAGGGCAGCCGTTATGGGCACGGCAAGGAACATTCCCGCAATTCCCCAGATGAGACCCCAGAACATCAAGCTGATCAGAACCGTAATGGGATGAAGGTCGAGTCCTTTTCCGAGAAGCTTCGGTTCCACCACGTTACCGATTGCAAGTTGGAGAAGACCGGGCACAAGCAATACCGCTGCCAGACGCCAGCCACTTCCGTATTCCAGAAGCACCACGGGAAGGGGCAGAATGGTGGCCACAATAGAGCCCAGCGTGGGAATAAAATTCAGAAAAACTGCCAACACTCCAAACATCAGAGACAGATCCACGCCGAGTGCTGCGAGCAAGATCCAAACCATGATGCCCGTCAGGAGGGAGGTTCCCACTTTCGTCATGATGTAGGTTCGAATTTTTCCGTCGATCTCCGTGCGGAGGCGAGATCGGGCCTTGTTGCCGTTGTGTCCGCTTACTAGAAAAATCAGAAAAACCGCTACGAGCGAGAAATCCAGGGCGAGGGTGGCGGCTCGTCCCGCAGCGCTTTGCAAGAAACCGATTACCGGAAAGTCAAAGAACCGCTGGGCGAGAGAGGCAGCGTCGGTCCGGATTCGAAATTTTCTCGCCAGATCTTGAATCGAGTCGGACGCGAGGGAGAGTTTTGCCTCATACACCTGGGTGAAATCGATCAGTCGGTCGATCGAGTCGCTGAATACCGCCACGAGGCCGGCCAAAACGAGCGTAAATGTTCCGAGTCCACCGAGCACTGCCAAGACATGTGGGATGCCCCACTTTCTCTGGAGGTAATCCACGATCGGTGTCACGAAATAGGAGAGAAACAGCGCCACCACAAAAGGGATCATGATCCCTTTTGTAAAGGAGAGAGCAACCGCCAGTGCCATCAACGTGATGGCGAGCAAGCAGGTGGCGATGATGTTCATTCTGATTTCGCTGGAGTCTTGTTCCATTTTGGCCCCTCGATTCCCCTATTGAAACAGGTGCCGGTGCCAACAGCAACAAGATGATTCTTGAGGGGGTTTGGCTTAGAATTCTGAGCATGGGGTCTTTTTTTGATCACGCCGGTGGATTCCTGATTTTACTAGGCGGCGCTGCGCTCACCTTTCTGATTGTTTTTCTGGCGGTGGGTTTGATCCGCCGGTCGATCAAGGATGAGGAAAAGAAGCGATGACGAGTTCAGTGCTGGAGCGGTATTTCACCTGGCTCTCGGCCTCTAAGGGTGCATCCCCTCACACGATTCGTAATTACCGAATGGATCTTAAAAGCCTGGTTCAACACTACGGGTCCAGTGATCTCACCCGCCTGTCGCCGGAGAGCCTCCGCGCCTGGCTAGCCTATCTGGCGGGCGACCAGGAAAACTCCCGCAATTCCCTTTCACGAAAGCTGTCTGCAGTCAGAAGCTTTTTCCGCTGGCTGCAACGCGAAGGCATCGTAGACACCGATGTGGCGGCGCTGGTTCCGCTTCCCAAAAAAGAAAAAAAACTCCCAACCTTTCTTTCCGTGGCGGAAGTCGACCGCTTGCTGGCGGCTCCGGCGGCCGACACACCCGATGGGATCCGTGATCGGGCGATCATGGAGCTACTTTACTCATCGGGAGTGCGCGTGTCGGAGCTAACAGCGTTGAACCTTGATCAGCTTCGCTTCTCCCGCGATGGGGGAGGCACTTTTCGAGTGATTGGAAAGGGCAACAAGGAGCGCCTCGTGGTTTTTGGCGACGCGGCCCAAAAGGCCCTGGAGGCGTGGCTGCTCGCGCGCGCCTCCGTGGTGGCTCCGGGGCGTATTCCCCAGGAATCACCGGTGTTTTTAAATCGTCTAGGGGGGCGTCTCACTCCCCGCAGTGTGGAGCGGATGGTGGAGCATTTTCGCCGGGTGGTCGGCCTTCCTGGTCGGGTGACCCCCCACACGCTTCGGCATTCTTTCGCCAGCCATCTACTGGCCAACGGGGCGGATCTTCGGGCGATCCAGGAGCTCCTCGGGCATTCGAGTCTTTCGACCACGCAGAAATACACCCATATCCAACTCGAAAATCTCCTCCGGGAGTACGAAATGTCCCACCCCCGCGCTCAGCGTTCGGGTGGGGGTGCCGCCAATTGACCCGAATGGCGCGGGGCGCTAGAACTGGGGGCTGAAGTGCACTGGAGGTTTCCTGTGTTTCGCTGGGTTATTTTATTCATTTTTATTGCTGGTGTTGCTGACGCGTCGGATGCGTCGGTTTTGCTGGAATACACCTACGGTACCCACCACGCTCGTAGCCGTCTCACCCTTTTCAGCGACGGTACAGTGGATGTTTTGGAGACGACCTGCTGCCCGTTGATGGATCGTGACGGTCCATCGATCCATTTGAGTTCAGACGACCTGAAAATCCTACGGGTAGCTGTGGATCTTTCCATCGACGGTCCGTGGGAATCGTATCAGTTATCTCGGGTTCACGACCAACCCACCGGAGATTTTCACGCCTGGTGGCGGGGGCGGTCGGTGGTAATTCGCCGGATTCAGAATCTTTCGGCAGGACCGCGGGACTTTCAAAACCGATCCCAAGCGGCGTTGATTCTGGAGCAATGGGTTCGCGGGCGGGTGGAGCAGAAAATGCCCGCGCTTCGCTAATTCTTACGAGCTAATAAGTGGCGGCAGGCCGAAAACAAGGCGGGCCTCGTTGCACCGGGTACTTTTCCCTGCGGTATGGCACTCAAACTCACGGCAAGTCGACGGGCGTTTTTCATAGATTTCACAGCTCACAGCGCTTCCCACCTCTCCCGTTAGGGCCACACAACGAGGATTTTTCTGATCCGTGCCACGCATGGCTCGGAGATGGGGGCTTATCGATGTGGTGAGAGCGGCGGGTACCTGTCCGCCGGCCGCATCGTCGGCTTCGGCCCAGTAAAAACTCACTCGAAATGTGGAGCAGCAGGCGCCGCATGTGTTGCAGGGATTCATGGCCTCGCTTTCATAGTCTCAGAACTCGATGGTCTGCAACGCTAGAATTCCCGTGGAGATCCCCATGGCATTTCCCCACATGTCGCTGCGGGAGTAGCGCCGGTCGTGAATGGTTTCTTTGCCAAGTCCCACCAAAGCGCAGGCCAATGACGCCATAAATAACGAAGTTCCTCGGCCGACGCCCGCTCGCTCCAGCGCGAGAGCACCACCTACCGTGAGGGAGTTTGATGCCTGGGAGTGCCGGATAATATCTTCCCGGTAGAACTCAGTGCTACTGCCGGAGGCTACTGCGGGAAGGAGAAACAGAAGTAAAAAGAAGCGACCCATTTATCGATTCTACCATCAATAATGCGTTGCGTGGTCTCGTGAAATTTCACGTTTTGATTGACCAGAATTTTTTGCTTAAATGCCCTCCTTCTCCTATATTGCGAACTCTGCCGAAGGAGGGAAAATGGTCAAGATTTTCGCGGTTGTTGGTGCGGGTCAGATGGGGAACGGCATTGCTCAAGTGGCGGCCAGTTCTGGACTCGAAGTGCTTCTCAACGATGTCACCCAGGAGCGGGCTGAGGCAGGAAAGAAGTCCATCGAAAAGCAGGTGGAAAAAGGGAAGCTGCAGGCAGCCGATGCCACTGCGCTTCTCTCTCGGATCAAGCCGGTTGGATCCCTGCAGGATCTGAAGGCTGCGGATTTCATCGTGGAAGCCGCTACCGAGCGCCCGGAACTCAAGTTCGAAATTTTCAAGAAGCTCGACGAGGTGGCACGTCCCGGTGTGATCCTTGCCACCAACACTTCCTCTATTTCCATCACCACGATTGCCGCAAAGACGAATCGTCCGCAGCTCGTGGTGGGCATGCACTTCATGAATCCTGTTCCGGTAATGAAGCTCGTGGAAGGTATCCGCGGACTTCGCACTTCGGATGAGACTTTCGCCACCATGAAAACCCTTTCTGAAAAGATGGGCAAAACAGTTGTGGAAGCCCGAGATTTTCCTGGATTCGCGGTTAATCGAATTTTGATGCCGATGATTAATGAGGCGGTTTACACCCTCTTTGAAGGTGTGGCCTCGATCGAAGATATCGATACGGCGATGAAACTTGGTACGAACCAACCCATGGGGCCGCTTACCTTGGCCGACTTCATCGGTCTCGACACCTGCTTGGCGATCATGAATGTCCTCTACGACGGTCTCGGCGACTCGAAGTATCGACCGTGTCCGCTCCTAAAGCAGTATGTGGATGCTGGACTTTACGGCCGTAAGACAGGAATCGGTTTCTACGATTATCGGTCCGATGTCCCGAAGGCCACACGCCCGGGGGCATTCTGATGTTGCCCACTTTCGAGAATCTACTTTTAGACGTGAAAGATGGCGTGGCCGTGGTTTCGTTCAACCGACCAAAGGCCCTAAACGCCCTGAACGAATCTACTCTTAAGGAGTTGCGAGCCGCGATCCTATGGATCGAACACCACGCGGCGGGTCGGGAAGGTTCGCCTACCATCGATGTGGTGATTCTCACCGGAGCGGGTGAAAAGGCCTTCGTTGCCGGAGCCGACATTCTGGAAATGAAGGACAAGAACTCCCAGCAGGGTGAGGAGTTTGCTCGCATGGGGCAAGCCGTGACTCGCGCCCTTGAGCTGCTTCCCCAACCAGTGATTGCCGCCGTCAACGGTTTCGCTTTGGGTGGTGGATGTGAATTTGCCATGGCCTGTGATTTCCTGATCGCCTCCGAGAACGCCGTTTTTGGACAACCCGAAGTTGCCCTAGGCATTATTCCTGGATTTGGTGGCACGGTGAGGCTGAGTAGGTTCGTGGGGCTTCCGCGAGCACGCGAGCTCATCTACACGGGCAGAAAAATTAAGGCCGACGAGGCTCTTAGAATCGGACTGGTGAACGAGATAACTTCGTTGCCTCAGCTCCTCGAGCGTGCGCACGCGATCGCTCAGGACATTCGAAAAAACTCGCCGCTGGCTGTGGCTCGCTCGAAGAAACTACTCAATCAGGTTGAAGCTTTGCCCATCGATGCCGGGTTAAGAGAAGAGGCGCTCCAGTTTTCAGGTCTATTCGGCAGCCACGACCAAAGGGAAGGGATGGGGGCCTTTGCGGAAAAGCGCAAGCCATCCTTTCGAGGTGAGTGATGATTCGGTTTTTGACGTTCTTTTTACTGGCAGCTCACTTCCCCCTCACAGCAAATTCCGACGAATTTCGAGGCGTACGCCCGGTGGACTTTGTGGGCTGTTATCAAACCGTGACGGAAATGACAGAGTCCGGTGAGATGGAGTTAGAGCCGCGCCTGGCGGTTATTTCCCCTCCAACTCGTTCTGATCGGTGGATCTCCGCCGACGGAGAGAATCTTTCCGTTCTTTCTGTTGAAATACCTGTCGCCGATGACCGTGGTGTTGGGGTCGACATTTTTTTGGATCGGGTGGTTCGGCCTGAGCCGCACTTCTCTCGCCTCCGCACCTCTTTCATGGAGGGGCCTCTACTCCGGCGAGATGGAAACACTGAAATAAATCTCGAGGTTTTCGCTCAAAAGACGATGCTGATTTGGCGCGACGACGGCGATTTAGAAATTTCCTGGGTGAATTTGGTGAATCCTTCGGAGTTCGACGAAGCTCATCATTTTCTCCTCCGTCCCGCGCCCTGTAACCCTTGAAAGGAACTCTCATGGATCTCGGAATTATCACTCTTACCGAAGAACAGAAAATGATCGTAGATCAGGTGCGCGACTTCGCTCAGAAGGAGATCGCTCCCCGAGCCGCTCATATCGATCAAACGGGAGAATTTCCCCAAGAAATCGTGAAGCAGATGGGGGAAATGGGGCTCCTCGGGCTCAATGTTGATCCGGCTTTCGGCGGCGCCGGCCTCGACTACCTCACTTACGCTCTAGTGGGTGAAGAGTTAAATGCTGCTTGTGCTTCCACAGGAGTGATCTTTTCCGCTCACAACTCGCTCGCTTGTGGCCCCGTGAACAAATGGGGCAACGATGCTCAGAAAAAGAAGTGGCTTGAGCCAATGGCGAGCGGAAAAAAAATCGGATGTTTCGCTCTTTCTGAGCCGGGCTCCGGATCGGATGCGGGCGCTCTTCTCTGTAAATCGGTCAAGCAGGGTAACGACTGGGTGATCAACGGAACTAAAAACTGGATCACCAACGGACCGGAGAGCGACACGATGGTTGTTCTCACCACTATGGACACGGCCATGAAGCACAAGGGTGTTTGCGCGTTTGTGATCGACAAAAACACCCCCGGCGTCAGCGTTGGGAAAGTGGAGCACAAACTAGGAATTAAGGGTTCCGGCACATCTCAGTTGATTTTCGAGAACGTGAAAGTGAGTGACGATCAGCTTTTAGGAAAACCGGGTGACGGCTTCAAGATCGCCATGACCACTCTCGACGCCGGTCGTGTAGGGATCGCCGCCCAAGCAATCGGAATCGCTCGTGCTGCGTTGGAGGCCGCGAAGAAGTTTGCTCATGAGCGGGAAACATTCGGAAAGCCGATCGCCCAGCACCAGGGAATTCAGTTCATGATCGCCGACATGGCGATGCGGCTCGATGCGGCTCGATTGCTCGTTTGGCGAGCAGCCATGATGCAAGATAAGGGCATGAAATTTACCCGCGAGGCGGCTATGGCGAAACTATTCGCCTCTGAAGCGGCCAATTTTATTTGCGACAAGGCTCTTCAGATTCACGGCGGTTATGGCTATGTGAACGAGTATCCCGTGGAGCGCCACTATCGCGACCAGCGCATTACCGAAATTTATGAAGGCACAAGCGAGATCCAGCGCCTGGTGATCGCCGCTGCGGAACTTAACCCCCGTTAATTGCGAGGAAGTAATGACCGAGAACCGGAAGAAGGAAGTTGTGGCCGAGGCCGAGTGGCGAAAGAGGCAGTTGGATCCCCATGTGAAGGCCAATGCCGCTCGCTACGCAGGCCGAAGCTTCACCACGATCTCCGACATGGAAGTCCCCTTGGTTGCGGGGCCGTCGCACCTTGAGGGCATCGATGCGGTGGCCGACATTGGATTTCCGGGGCAGTTCCCGTTCACTCGCGGGGTTCAGCCCGACATGTATCGTGGCCGCGTTTGGACCATGCGCCAATTCGCTGGGTTCGGTACCCCGAAAGACACCAACAACCGATTCAAGTTTCTTCTCCAGCAGGGGATGATGGGACTTTCCACGGCTTTCGATATGCCTACTTTGATGGGCTACGACGCCGACCATGCGCTGGCCCGCGGTGAGGTGGGGCGCGAGGGTGTTAACGTTACAACCCTGGCCGACATGGAAATTCTCTTCGACGGTATTCCTCTGGATGAAGTGACGACCTCGATGACGATCAATGCTCCGGCCATCGTGCTTCTCGCCATGTATGTGGCTTTGGCCGACAAGCGCGGGATCGATCGTAAGAAACTTGGTGGAACCATTCAGGCCGACATGCTGAAAGAGTTTATCGCTCAGAAAGAATGGATTTGCCCGCCTCGTCCGAGCGTGAAGATTCTTACCGACATGGTGGAGTTCTGCACCAAGGAGCTGCCGCGCTGGAATTCCATATCGATTTCCGGCTACCACATCCGGGAGGCCGGAGCCACGGCGGCTCAAGAGCTGGCCTTTACCTTGGCGGATGGAATGGCTTATGTGGAAGAGGGCATCCGTCGTGGTATCGACGTGGATGAATTTGCCCCTCGCCTCAGCTTTTTCTTCGACGTCCACAACGACTTCTTTGAAGAAATCGCTAAATTTCGTGCCGCCCGACGGATTTGGGCTCGGCAGATGAAAGAGCGCTACAAAGCAAAGAGCCCGAAGAGCTGGATGCTGCGTACTCATGCACAAACCGCTGGAGTGAGTCTCACGGCCCAGCAGCCGGTGAACAATGTGGCTCGCGTCACTATTCAGGCCTTGGCAGCGATCCTGGGCGGTACTCAATCGCTCCACACCAACTCTATGGACGAAACCTTGGCACTTCCCACAGAAGAAGCCGTTAAGGTTGCCCTCCGAACTCAGCAGATCATTGCTGAAGAAAGTGGTGTTACCAACACGGTAGACCCCCTTGGGGGCTCCTATTTTGTGGAGCACCTCACTTCGAAGATCGAGGCAGAGGCTCTGGGCTACATTAGCAAGATCTATGATTTCGGCGGTATGATCGCAGCCATTGAAGAAGGATATCCGCAAAAGGAGATTGCTTCTGCCGCCTATCGTTTCCAGCAGCAACTTGATCGGAAGGAAAAGGTTATTGTAGGCGTGAACAAGTTCGTCGATGGTGAAGATACGCCAATCCCGATCCTGAAAATTGATCAGGCCAGTGAAGACGGACAGGTTGCATCCGTGAAGAAGGTCAAGAAGAGCCGCGATAAGGCCAAGCTTGCGGCCGCCATGAGTCGATTGAAGAAAGACTGTCAGGAAGATCGCAATATTTTCCCAGCCGTTCTCGATGCGGTTAAGTGCTACGCGAGTGTGGGTGAGATTTCTGATGTTTTCCGTGAGGTGTGGGGAGTCTATCGCGACCCTGCAAATTTCTAAGGAGCAGTTATGGCAAAGAGAGCAGCAAAAAAAAGTAAACCCAAGAAGAAGGTCGCCGCTAAAAAGAAAAGTTCTTCCAAAGTGAAGAAGCAGGCAAAGCCTGCTGGTAAGTCGAAGAAACTTGAAGTGGCAGACGTATTTCGCAAGTCTCCCGTTATTCGCAAGGACGGGGGCCAGATTCGTGTGCTGGTAGGAAAGGCCGGACTTGATGGGCATGATCGCGGCGCAAAAATCATTGCTCGTGCCTGTCGCGATGCGGGATTCGAAGTGGTTTATACGGGTCTGCATCAAACTCCGGAAATGATCGTCAACACGGCGATTCAAGAGGACGTAGATGTAGTGGGCCTCTCGATTCTATCCGGCGCCCACAACTATCTCGTTCCAGAGGTAGTGAAGGGGTTGGAGAAAAAAGGCGTGAAAGTAGGCAAGGATGTTCACGTTTTAGTGGGGGGCATCATTCCAGATACGGACTTCCAAGTTCTTCAGAAGGCCGGCGTGAGCATGGTGTTTACCCCCGGAACGTCTGTTGACTCCATTGTGGACTACATTCGCTCCCACGTAGTCGCGAAGAACTAACGTCCGACAGAATTACTCATAGAAATTTTTACCGTTTGAAATGGGGCCGCACTGGCTCCATTTCTGTTTCTACTCATTCCCTCCCAGCCTCCATTAGACCTGAGGTTGGTCCGAAACTTGCGCTCGCCTTCCTGGAATTTAATGAAACATGGGAGGAAACGTTCAATGACCCTTACGAAAAAAATCAGCCTTTGGGGGCTGGGTGCCGCAGTGCTCCTGGTCACTTCGGGCTGCCGAGTGGAATATCATCACGAACACGGACGCTGGCGTCACGGTCCAGGACACGATCACGGGCATCGCCCGCCGCCGCCCCCTCCACCGCGCCGTTGTCATGGTCGTCACTGTCATTGGGCAGTCGGCTCTGAAATCATCGAAGTTGCCGAGAGCACAGCAGCCTTAGCGCGCCAGTACCAGATCAAGGTCACTACGGCGGAGGCTGTTGAATGGCTCGCCTCGGGGGAGGCTAAAGAAGAGGACCTTCAGCTCTTTGGGTTGAAGGTGGAGGACGTGAAGTCTCTTGCGTCGCTCACGATGCCGTCGACGGAATCGATCGATCGCATGGCCGATGTCTTCGGTGAAAGCCGAGAGTCAGTAGAGCGTTTGGTGAGGGGATTCATCGCCGATATCCAGGCCGAGAATCAGCCATCGGGCCATTGATTCGAATGTAATTTTGCGCAGGGGCCGCCATCGAGCGGCCCCTTGCTCGTTTACCAACCGTAGCTGACTTTCATCTGGGCGAAAGCCGCATCATCCACGTTGAACATTCGGCCCTTGTGGCGATGTTTGTAGTCTCTTCCCGTCCACCAGCGGCGGTCAAACCACATGCCGCCCGATGCTTCTGCGAGTAATCCGCCGGCGACGGGCATGGTGATTCCCATTAATACTTCCTTTTCCTGGGAATAGATTCGTTCATCGAATTCGTCCGACCTGTCGTGGAGGAACCAGTTACGCAAGTTCCATTTGAAGTGGGAAAACACTTGCGCCGGTCCGAACAAACGGTACCCCACACGAAACATCGTGTTTGTTGGCGGCAGGTAGAACCAAGTCACCATGAGTTTGTCTAAAGGCATTCCAAAAAAACCAAGAAACGGCAGGCCCGCCACAAACTTGTAGTCCGGGCCAAGGTCGATTAGCCAGGCCACGCCAGGTAGAGGCACCCAATTTGAAAAGTTTCGTGTATTGGAAAAATCCAACATCAGGAGGAACTGACTTTTCTCGCCGGCCGGCTGTCGATACATCGCGCGCGCGCCGAAGGTAACTTCTCGAGCGCTATAGAACGGGCGATCCGCCGAGGATCCCACCGTTACGGAGGTGGTTACCCGTCGGTTCTCTGAAAGGTCCTTTGAGTACATTCCCGTCATTCCGGTGTTCCAAAGAGTGGTGGGAACCGGGCGCTGACTTACGGGAAAAGTCGCATTCGTTTTCAGCTCCTCCACATGAGAGTGATGAGAGAGCCGCCACACGGACCCATCGTCTCCTTCGCTTACCGGAAAGCCGAACGTAAACTCGTGCCAACGATGATCAAACGGTTGTTGATTCACGGACTTCTCGTTGAGATCGCCAACCCGATAAGTCGCGTTTTGTTTAAACTTTGCTGGGCGCGAAAAAAACTCTCCAAAAAAATCCGCCATATCGGCGTTTGCAGGAATAGCCGCTAGCAATCCGAGCCAAAACAAGAGCCTCATTTCTGTCCTTTCCACGCTTTGTGGTAGCGCGAGGGTAGCGTGACCTCTAGGTCTGTGGCGAGCTGCTCCGAAGCGAGGCATACTTTTTCGAGCTCCACGCCTGTTCGGAACCCCATACCGTGGGCCATATAGAGAAGATCTTCGGTGGCTAAATTTCCCGATGCCCCCAATGCATAGGGGCAGCCGCCAAGGCCGCCCGCCGAGGAATCCACAACTGAAATTCCGTGTTGAACGGCTTCAAGGCAATTGGCGATCGCAGTGCCCCGAGTATCGTGAAAATGCACTGCCAGCTTCTTTTTTCCGTGGAAAAGGCGAAGTACGTCTCGAACTTTGTTGGGCGTGGCCACTCCGATCGTGTCCCCCAGGGAGACTTCCTCTACGCCGAAATCGAGAAGGGTGCCGGCAACGGATCGAGCCTTTTGGGCGGTGACTTTACCCGAATATGGACATCCCCATACCGTAGAAACGTAACCGCGAACTTTCATTTTATTTTTCACGGCTTGCTTAACCACGGGTTCCAGGACCTTCAGGGAGTCCTTCACCGTCATGCCGATGTTGCGCTCGTTGAAGGCGTCACTGGTTGCGGTGAAAACACTCACGTGCCGCGCCCCTGCCAAGGAGGCGAGCTCCAGGCCTTTGGCATTGGGCACTAACACCCAGAAGCGCCCACTTTTCCAAAGGTCAGGTCGGCGAGTTTGAATCAGCTTCAGCACTCGATCAGTACCAGCCATCTGAGGCACTCGATCCGATCTAACGAATGCGCCCGCTTCCACGTCCTTTAATCCAGCATCGGCCAGTGCTGTCACGAAGCGAAAGCGCGCCTCCACCAGCTCGTCCACACTAAGACTCTTGATCCGCGGTTCGTTTTGGAGTCCGTCTCGCGGGCCCACCTCGACCACACGGAGTTTCACGACTTCCACTCCACGAAGGGCGTGCCTTCTTGCACAATCTTTCCGGCTTCCACAAGAACTCGGGAAATAACGCCGTCTCTTGGGCTGGTATAGGCGTATTCCATCTTCATGGCTTCCACAGTCACCACAGTTTCATTCTTCTTCACCGTTTGGCCTGGCTTCACAAATACCTTCAAAACTTTGCATGTAAAAGGCGCCACAAGGTCTTGCGCAGACTCTTCAGTGGATCTTCCTTTGCTCAGGGAGACGGGAAGGCAGTAGGTTCGGCCCTGATAATGAGCCCAGAGTTTGTCTTTGATTCGCAGAACATTCAGTTTCATCTTGTCTCCCATGGAGAGGCGATCTTGGTCCTCCCAGACGAAACGGAGCCCGATGTCGCTTGAGCCAGTAAATTCGAATGCATTTTCAGAAGATCCTCGGGCACTGGATCTTTCCAATCTCCCATCTTCTGCTCAAGGAACTTCACCCAGGTTTTTCCGTCACGCACTTCCTGGCGCTGTAGGATGTCCTGCAGGTAGTTCAGATTCGTGGTTGTCCCAAGGAGCACGGTTTGCCGCAAACTCCACAGGAGGCGATCCATCGCGCGGGAGCGGGAATCCGCGTGCACCGTCATCTTCGCCACCATTGGGTCGTAGTCGAGAGTGATCACGCTGCCTGATCGAACCCCGGTGTCCACTCTTACGCCCACCGCTACCGGCCACTCCACCAGGGCCAAAGGTCCGGGGCACGGAGAAAATCCCTTTGCGGAGTCTTCGGCGTAGATACGGGCTTGAATAGCGTGTCCCCGTGGTTTCATCGTGTTCCAATGGGGAAAGAGTTCTTTAAGAGTGAATCCTTCCGCAATCAAGATTTGGGACTTTACGAGATCAATTCCCCAAACGGCCTCAGTTACGGAATGCTCCACCTGCAGACGAGAGTTAACTTCTAGAAAATAATAATTTTCGTGTTTGTCGACCAAAAACTCCACTGTACCGGCGTTCTCATAACCCACGGCTGCCGCCAAACGAGTGGCCGCCTCGCACATCGCACTGCGTGTGTCTTCCGAAAGCCAGTGGGCGGGAGCCTCTTCAATTACTTTCTGATGACGTCGTTGCAGGGAGCACTCCCTCTCGCCAAAGTGAATCACCCGGCCGCTGCGATCTCCGAGAATCTGCACTTCCACATGCCGAGGCTCAGAGAGGTATTTCTCCAGAAGTAGGGTAGCGTCCCCAAATGCCGACGCGGCCTCCCTCGCTGCCGCATGGGCAGCTTCTTCGAGTTCTGAGTCATTGTGTACGAGGCGCATTCCCTTTCCGCCGCCACCACTCGCAGCCTTCAATAAAACAGGAAATCCGATCTCGTGGGCTAGTTTTTTCAGTGCTTTGGTATCGTCGAGATTTACTTCGCCCCAAGGAGCTGTGGGCACATCGTGTTTCTTGAGAACCTTTTTGGCCTCGAGCTTGTCGCCGAGAAGGAGAATGCTCTCTGGGCGCGGGCCGATCCATTGTACCCCTGCTTTAAGAAAAGCCTCCGCGGCGGGGGCTCGCTCCGACAGAAATCCGTATCCGGGATGAACGGCGTCCACATTTTGCTCCTTCGCTACGCGAAGAAGTTTATCGAGGTTCAAGTAGCTTTCTTGGGGGCTAGTGCCGCCAATGCCCACCGCCACATCAGCCAATTCCGTATGACGTGCGCCTCGGTCGGCGTCTGAATACACCGCCACTGTTCGGAGCCCCATCTCCTGACACGCCTGAATCAGCCGACAGGCGATCTCGCCTCGATTGAGAATCATTACTGTCCGAAATTTACGAAGCTCCACTCACTGCCTCCAAGACGGTGCTCGTTTCTCTAAGAAGGCGCGAACGCCTTCCTGCGCTTCGGGAAGAACCCGAAGATTCGCCAGTTCGCTTGCGGCAAAATCCAGTGACGCGTCGAATGGCTCACGCACTAAATCCCTCGACAGTGTGTGAATAAGCAACTTTGCCGCCTCGATTGCGTCTGGCCCACCCTCAAGAACCCGTTTCACTACCGCTTGGGCCCGGGATTCGAGATCTTTCTCGGGGGCCACTTCATGCACGAGACCAACAAATTTGGCTTTTTCCCCCTCGAAGCGCTCACCGCTGAGGAAGAGAGACCGAGCGTGGCTAGGACCAATTTTCCCAATAACGAATGGCCCGATACAAGCGGGTATCAGCCCAAGCTTTACCTCCGAAAGTGAAAACACTGTGTTCTCAGCAGCGATTACGTGATCGCAAACACTTACCAGGCCAACTCCACCGCCGATGGCAAAGCCGTGCACTATTCCGATTACCGGGAGAGGCACACGATCCATGGTGAGAAACATATGAGTAAGCTTCCGGCAGTCATCAAAATTGTCGGCAGGAGAAAGGCTCAAGCTGCGTTTCATCCAGTTTAGGTCGCCTCCGCCGCAGAAGGCGGGGCCTTCACCTTGCAGGATTACAGCTCTCACTCCCTCAAATTTTTCACTGCGTTCGTCGGCGAGTTCGGCAAAAACGTCGTGCAGGTCTTGAATCAGATCTTGATTAAACGCGTTCCGCACTTCTGGTCGATTGATGGACACTCTGAGAACTTTTCCAGAGTGTTCGCGAGATAGCTTTAAGTGTTTCGGTTCCATATTTTTCCTCACATTCGGAAAATGCCGTAGCGGGTTTCTTTGCTGGGAGAATTTTCGAGGGCTGCGGCCAGGGCGAGGGCAAGTATGCGTCTGGTTTCCGACGGAGCGATCACGCCATCGTCCCAGACTCTCGCCGTGCTGTACCAGGGGCTACCGTTTCGGTCATATTCGGAAATTATTTTTTCCCGGTATGCGGCCTTTTCTTTTTCTCCGGCGCTCTTCACCGTGGCCAGGACATCGGCCGCCTGCTCGCCGCCCATAACGGAAATTCTCGCATTGGGCCACATCCAGAGGAGGCGCGGCGAATAGGCTCGACCACACATTCCGTAGTTTCCGGCCCCGAAAGATCCACCCACGATCACCGTAAATTTCGGAACCTGGGCGTTGCTCACGGCGGTGACCATTTTGGCCCCGTCCTTTGCAATCCCTCGTTCTTCGGCAGCACGTCCCACCATGAACCCGGTGATGTTTTGCAGAAACACTAGCGGTGTTCCTCTTTGGTTGCAAAGCTCGATGAAATGGGTGGCCTTAAGTGCGCTTTCCGAAAAGAGCACGCCATTGTTGCCCACAATTCCCACTGGGTACCCTTCGATATGGGCGAACCCGCAAATCATGGTGGTGCCATAAAGAGGCTTGAATTCGTGGAAGCGAGAGCCGTCCACGATGCGGGCGATCACTTCACGAATATCGTAGGGCTTCCGCAGGTCGGTAGGGACTACTCCCGAGATTTCCTTCGGATCATAAAGTGGTGGCTCCGGAGGAACACGATCGAAGCGCGCTCGCCGTCTGGGACCGAGGTTGGCCACGATGTCTCTCACGATTTCGAGGGCATGCTCGTCGTTTTGCGCGTAGTGATCGGCCACACCGCTTTTTCGGCAGTGGGTGTCGGCACCGCCCAGCTCCTCCGCCGTTACCTCTTCGCCTATCGCCGCCTTCACCAGAGGAGGGCCGGCAAGAAAAATAGTGGCCTGGTTCTTCACCATCACAGTTTCGTCGCTCATCGCTGGAACGTAAGCTCCACCGGCGGTGCAACTCCCCATAACGGCTGCGATCTGTGGGATACCTTTGGCGCTCATCTGGGCTTGGTTGAAAAAGATACGTCCAAAGTGTTCACGATCCGGAAAGACTTCGTCTTGCATCGGCAGGAAAGCGCCCCCTGAATCTACCAGGTAAATACACGGAAGATGATTTTCGAGAGCCACTTCTTGGGCCCGGAGGTGTTTTTTCACAGTCATAGGGAAGTAGGTGCCGCCCTTCACCGTGGCGTCGTTGGCCACGATCATCACCTCCCGGCCGCTTACTCGCCCGATTCCAGTAAGAAGCCCCGCACCTGGCGCTGCACCTTCATACATTTCGTGAGCGGCCAACGGAGAAAGCTCGAGAAAGGGAGTGCCGGAATCGATCAACTTGGCTACACGGTCCCGCACAAACAACTTTCCTCGCTGTTCGTGCTTGGCTCTGGACTCGGCTCCGCCACCTTCGTGGACCTTCTCCGTAGCTTTCAGAAACTCATTCCAAAGGCCCTCGTGGTGCTGTTGGTTTTTGATAAACTCGGCGCTCTGGGCGTTTGCCTTCGACTGAAGCACGGCCATGGGATTTACCTCCTGGGAACAGGCGCAAACTCTAGCAGTCCCTAGGGGGTTTTAACAGAATGACAGAGTTTCTTGGCGGCGCGTCTCTTGCTGTGCGCAACGCCGGTAGCGGGCCATTCCCAGGGCCTCCACATTACCTAGTAGAATCTGTCGCTCCAGCTCCTGAAGGGCGGTGCTTACGTCGTCAAAACGGGTCAGCCATTCGTCGAGCTGGAACTCCTCTACGGTAGGCAGGTTTCGTGCTTCGGCGAGAGTCTGCATGCGGCCGCCAAACTGTAGGGCGATTCCGGCAATGGCTTGTTCGGCAGACGCCGTCCAGTGCGCTCCCGCCTCGAGCAATCGGATGCATCCTTGTCCGGCCGGAGTGTCGAAATCACGCAGTAAAGTGAAGCAAGGGCGATCCAGATCCAGCGAGTACTTTCCTGTGGTATTCGCGCCACTCTTTTGATCCCCTTCGATCACGATGGTTCCGGCCGCAAGCCCTGCAATCACTTTATTGCGGCGAATGAAATTTGAAGGACGAGTTTCATGGCCTGGAGGGAAGGGGGAAACAATGGTTCCTCCTCTTTCCAAAATCAGGTCCGCCAATGCGGCATGTTCGGGCGGGTAGATTTCATCGATTGCCGAACCGAGCACCGCGAGAGTGTAGGTGGGAAGGGCATGGGAATGAGCCAGGCTGTCGATTCCGCGTGCGAGACCACTCACTACTCCAATTCCCGCGTTAGATATTGTTCGGGCAAACATTTCTGCGTGTCGTCTGCCGAAGGGTGTGGGATTTCGAGTACCCACCACTGCGATCAGCGAGGAAAACGGTGGAATGGGCGCCCCTTTAACGTAAAGAAGGGGAAATCTCTTGTCTCCCCATCCCTTCAAAGCCTCTGGGTATTCAGAGTCGCCGTCTACGACCTCGCGCACTCCTGATGGAAGAGGCTTGGGCTCACCGGGTCGCCTGGCGAAATCAAACCGACCAGACTCTTCAGCCTCCTTCCACTGGGCTAGGTTGAAGTCATACGTTCGGTAGAGTTTGGTAAGTAGTTCGCGGTTCATCCCTCGCAAGGAGGCAAGGAATCGGCCCAAAAGGGAGGGCCTGAACGCACGAATTGTCAGTGAAAAGTTGCCGCTGGCGTAGGAATTACGCTCAACTCCCGTCGGAATTCGGTCAGTTCATTTGAATCAGCTCGTTGAGCTGTTCTTCATCTCGCCGATCTTTGGTTTTTTTTGCGTCCTTCTTTTTTGAGTCTTTCTTTTTAGACTCCGCTTGAGTTGGAGGCTGATTCTCAAAAGGGTTCGTTACATCTGCGCCATCTTCTTTTGCATTATTCTCATCCGGAATGATTGAGACAGGGTTCGATGACTTATTACGAAGCTTCTGCTGTTCAAGCTTGCGGAGCCGCTCCCGCTCTTCCGTGGAAAGATTTTTTGCCTGAAACTGTTTCTCCACCTTGTCCAGCTCGCTCATTTCGGGATCAAGTGCTAGGGGCTGAGCGGGTTCCGGGGGGACAACTGGATCCGACGCCGCCGTTGGAAGTTCGGTCGGATCCGTAAATTCACCTGTTGGATTCTGGGCGCCACGCAGCACGGATCCCATGCGGATGACGTCGAATTGTTCGGTAATTACTCCGGTGCTGTAAGCATCGGACACATAGATCACTTTCACGATTCCATGAGTGAGGGTTTTATTGGAGATCGTTCCGTCGTTGGTACGAAGATTTTCAACCGACTCAAAAACCTGGCCGAGCTGAACTCCATCCCGCCGTCCGCGATTTAAGAAAATGAACGAACCTACCGTTGTAGAAAGTCGATCTACCGGTAAGCCCGCGACTACTACCGCATTCAGTTCCGAGGGGGAATACACCGGCTCTACTGATGCGTAGGTAGGCATGGATGGCATTACGCGATCTCCAATGTTCAAGTTGGAGCGAACTTGAATCACATCAGCCCCAACAAGCCCTTTATCGATCTCCGTAATCCGTACTCTTCCAGAAACCTCATACAAAAAACCTGCTGGACGCATACTGCTCGGCATATGATTAAGATCTGTCACTGCCCCAATATCAAACTGAGTGGAGTCGGCAATACTTTGCATCACTAGAGCGGGATAAAATGTATCGTATTCATCGCCCACCTTCGGGGGCGATGGGGAATTCCATCGCAAAAAAACCTTTGAGTGCAGCCGGAGCCCACTCATGTTATCGGTCGGGCCCACAAGGCGAGCCATGGAGGGAACTTCTCGTGCAGAGATGAATCCAGGAGGTCGCGTCTTTTTGGCTGCCATGGAGTAGCCTTTAAGAATTCCTCCCTCCACTTTCATCTCTAGGTTGAGACGTGATTTCATCTCACGGACTTTCTTGAGTCGTTCGGCGGCCTTCTCTTTGGCGTCCTTGTCAGTGATTCCGTAGAGAACGTCTTCTTCCTCGTAATCTCTTACCCCGCCGATTTTAGGCTTTTCGGGAGCGGATAGCGCAACAGTGCTCGAGAAAGCGAGAATCGCTAACGTTCGGCCAAGGGCCCTCACTGCTGCTCCTCAACTGGGGCTTCGGGCTCTTCCGGATCTTCCACTGCGAGAGATTTGCTGCTCTTTTTTGGGGGTTGCTGCGCTTCCGTTTGATCTTCAGCCACTGCATGGAGTGCTACCGGAGCACTCGGGAAGGCCCGCATCAGAGTGGTTCGGTAGGCGTTGGCCTTTTGCGTATTGCCCTGCTGATCGAATGCACGAGACAGGCCGGCCAATGCCTCCGGCATGTAGGTACTGGTGGGATAGGTTTGCTCCAGTTCCTGCCATTTTTCCGCCGCTGTGGACCATTGCTTGGCTCGGGCGCTGGCTTCACCGGCCCAGTAAAGTGAATGGGCGGCTAGCAAGTGGCCTTGATTCTCGCGGGCCACCCGGGAAAACTTGGCCGCAGCTTCCGTCCACGAGCCCTTCTGAAAGGTCTCCATCGCCGACTGGAATTCCATTTCAGCCTTTCGTCCATGCCCGTGTTGTTGGCGGAGCTTGGGGGATTCTACTGCGCCTGCGTTACTCTTTACCCCGTCATCTTCATTGACGGTTGAGGCGAGTGATGGAGCCGGTTCCTCACGGAGTGGTTCGGCCTTAATTTCCGGTTGCGCAGCTTTAATCGCGCTCTTTTCCACCGAGTGCTGGATAACTTCGATTTTGGTTTCGAGGGCTTCAATTTTGGCATTTAGCTTGGCCACCTCAACTTCCAAATTATTTCCGGAAGTAAGGGCCATTGCTTCTTCGCCGGCAACTCCTGCGGCAGTGGGGGGGGGGGCGACTTCTTCACCCTCCGGCTCGCCAAAAGACCGTTTGAAGAGGGAGCATCCATTGAGGGCGAGTACGCAAACTAGGGCCAGCAAAATTCGTACAAACATCAGGCTTTTCCCCTTTGCCTTTATGATAAGGATCACGGAAACGGATGGTCAAGCAATCCGAGGGTTTAATGGTGATACTTCGCGTGCCAAAAGATGAGTCAGCCCACCTTTACCGGCTTCTGGAGAGCTATGAGGGAGTGGCTGGTTTTTCAACGCTTCCCACGGAGAAGAATTTTCCCTGGCGCGATATCCAGATTCATTGGGCTCCGGACCTTCTAACGGAGCTTCGTCAGGCGGTGAAAAACATCCGGCAAGACATTCAAATCGAGGTCATTGAGGGTGCGGATCTTTTAGGCATGTGACGACCTTTCGGGCTGCATTACCGGTACTTAATCCTTAAAAATCAAATGGTTATAATTGGTGCGGGCCTTGCTTATTAGACACTGATGAAGTGTGTCTATACCAAATTTGCAGTAGTCGTTTCGGCCCTTACGGTCCTTGTGAGTCCTTTGGCCTTTCGCGAGGAGGCCTCTCGTGGCCCCGCCTCGATCCAGGTACCGCAGGCTCTCGATTCAGACCTAGGTCCCACTTACCAAAGTTTCTACGCCCACTTCCTGGGGGCCAGCCAGCAGTGGCTTTCGGGGCTTCAAACCGCCCGTGGCGGCTATGGAATGAGAAGTCCGCTCTTTGAAGATCCTTTGCCAATTCAGATTCAGCCATTTCAAGCGGCCGACCTTGCCTGGTTTCAGACTAAGATGTGGTCTCAACTTATGGGGGTGCCCAAGAAGACGGCAGCCCCACGCCCGAAGATCACAATTCCCACGGTTCCCGTGGAAGTTTCTGCTCCTTCAGCGGCTGCGGCGTTCTAATTAAGTCATATTATTAGATCAAATCCTGGACCACAGGATCATGGGTTGGAACTTTTTCTTCCAACATGCTCTGAAGGTTTTCCATTGCCGGTTCAAGAGGGCTCTTCTTTCCTGAGGCAAGCTTCTTCCAAACATTTAGGTAGTAACGAGCCTCCGCGTAGTCACCTTCATCGAATCGGTAGGCTGCATATTGTGCCCACGCCTCCGGGCTATCTGTTTTCTTAGAAATCAGATCGAGAACCTTTTTTAAGGCCTCGGTATCCAGCTTGGGGAGTCCGGCTAAAAGTTCTTTCTTTTCTCCCGTCATTTCCGAGGCTGGCGCACGATCAAGAGCAGAATCCACCGCTACCTCCAGGGCTTCAGCTTTAGCTCGAAAATCTTGAGCAAATCCCTGGAAGGTCTTTTTCAGCTCGGCCTGTTCCTGGTCGCTGAGTTTCGATGGCGTCGCCGCGGATTCCATGGTTTCAGCGAAGTCGAGGTAGGCAAGTTTTACGTATTTTTGCGCTTCCACCACCTGTCGTTTCGAGCCTGCTCCAAGAAGACGTTTCACGCTTCTCTCGATACCATCCAGTGCCTGAGTCTTTTTCTGAAGGTTAGCGGCCGGCTTTTCATTTTTTTCCGCAAATCGAATTTTGGCAAATCGATTAAATTCTTCCTCTAGAGCTCTCAAGCCTGCCTGGGCGATGTAAATTCTCTCGATCTCTCCCGCAGACTTAAACTTCGAGTTTGCGATTGCGATCCATGCGGCTCGTCCCTCATCGTTACGCTTCAGTTGCTCAAGTGCCCATGCTTTTCTGGCGGTCCAAGCCAGGGCGTCAGGCCCGCGTTTTAGTCTCTCAGAACATTCCAGGATTCGTTCCAGATGCTTTGTCTCACGCTTTCCTGCTGTGGCAATTAGGGTGTTGGTGCACCCGGCTTGATAGTAGTCTAGGGCGTCTTTGGAGTTTGGCTGCAAACTACTGATTCGGAAAAATAGATCAGCCGCGTCCGCCGCAAGCCCGAGGCCCTCCTGAATCGACACTGCATTGATCAGAGCTTGCAATTCTTTCTTGCCTTTTCCCTCTCCTCCAAACCGAAGATAATACTCTGCGGCTAAGCGGGGGCGGCCTGTCTTCTCGTAGATCCGAGCCACTTCAAGATTTGCTCCCTGGCCTTCCTTCGAAAGCGGGAATAGCTCCTGTATTTTTCGAAGGTTCGTGATTGAGGCATCAAAGTTCCCGATTTTTTGCTCTTGAATGTCGGCCAGTCTAATTAGGGAATGAAGGCGGATTTTTTCTGGTATTTCAATGGCTGAAGCATATTCGTCGTAGATTTTTGCGGCGGACTCCCATTGCCCGGCCTTTTCCTGTGTTTCCGCAATTTTTACGAGCGCCAGTTCTTCCGCGCTTTTCAATTTCTCACTCAAATCACTGTTCTTGGAAAACAGGTCGACCGTGAGTTGTTCAGACTTCCGGAGCGCTTTCGTTTCATCGCGAAGCGATTCCCACTTCTCGGCCTTTACAAGAATGGAAAGTCCTTCAGCCACTGCTTCCTTTGCCAAGTCATGTTTGGAATTTCGTTCGGCCAAGATTCGAAAACGATTGCTTGCCTTTTCTGGACCTTCAACCGAGCGCGCGATGTTGGCGGCTTTGAACTCGGCTTCAACCGCCAGTTTATCGGTTGGATAGGCCAGGGCGAATTGATCATAGGCGAGAATCAGATTGGCGTCGCCGATCTTTTCACGCTCTGTTTTCGTTGCGAACTCGATGCTTTGAATTCTCAGTTTCATGGCCTCGTAATGGCGCTTATGTTTGGCGTCCATCAAGCTGAGTGCGGCTGTAATCGTACTCCAGGCTTTTGCGTGGTTTTTCTGGTGCATCAAGAGCACGGCATAGCGAAACTTAACTTCTCCTGCTTCGGTGTCTTCTTGAAAGGTATCCAGATAGATCTCGTAGGATCGCTCCGCTTGGCCCCACAGTTCCTTCTTTTTCAGGGTTTCGGCCTCGTAGTGAAGCTTTTGACTGTAATGTCGCAGATACTCTTCAGTTTCGATTCGTCCTGTATCTTCTCTTGCAAGTTTCTGCTCCTTAATCCACGAAGTCAGCTTTTTTGCCGTCTGAAGACTTTCGTCTCGATCATTCATTCGTTCGGCCGAATTCATTACAATCAGGTAAAGCTTGTTCACTTGGTCTGGGAGAGGCTGGTCTCCCAAAAGATCTTGAGCCACCTGTTTAGAGAGGGCGTGTTTTCCGTGGTCGTAGAGACGTCGCGCAAGTGAAAAACGCAACTCCCTGGCGCGGTTTCCATCTACTAAACGGTTAAAAGTCTCTTCTGCGTCTTTTGTGCGACCTGCCTCGGCAAAAAATAGCACCATGTCCGTGAGAGCTTCGTCTTCCACGCCGAGTTTTCGGTTGGCGGTCGCTGCCTGAAGACGGCGTGAATCCAAAACTGCAGATTCCAGCGATGCTACGGCTGAATTGATGTCTTGTTCATTGAAGAACGCCCACGCAATTTTATAATGTGCAAACGGATGCAGGTTGCGTTCGGGTGTGAGAAAGATCTTTTTGTAATTTGCCCTTGCCAGAGAAAAACGCTGTTTCTCAAACTGGAGGTTTCCCATGGATAGGAGAGTGTCTGCGAGAATGGGGCTTGTGGAAAAGCGGGCGATAACTTCTTGGTAGTAGCGCTCGGCGGTACTTAGATTTCCTAGGGCCGCCCAGTTTTCTGCAATTCCGAAGAGCACCACATCAGCCTTCCAATGAGGAAACTCTCGTTTCAGTGTCTCAAGATTCCGAATGGCCGCATGGAGATGATTCTTCACAACCAATTCCTTGTTGAGAAGATCTGAACGCCGCGCCGCCACTGCGCTCTGTTGCTCATGTAGAGAGGCCAGTCTTTTGAGAAGGTCCTTTCTTACCGAAGGATCCTTCCTTTTTGCGATCACTGCTTCTGTCTCGCGGATTGCCCGATCCCTGATTTTATAGTTAAGAGCGTCTCCGGCGCGGGTCTTCATTTCATCTTCCGGCGAGCCGTCTAAGCCTTGCCAGAGATCTGCGGCGTAGCCCATCCCTGATTCTTGGAATCGCTCCCTTCGCTCGGAGGGACTCAAGTCATCGCTCGCGCCCTCGGCGCTCAACGACAGGAGCATCGCTGATAACACAATCAAACGCATGGCTTCCTCAGTTCAATTTCGCTCCCACGAGCCGGATATCTTTGTATCCTTGGTTTCTTGCTGTTCGCAGAGCCTGCTGTAGAACAGGGTAGGGCACATCCTTGTCGGCCTGCAGGAGGAGCTTTCCTTCGAAGACCTTGTCTTCCTTTTCTTTCTTTACCTGCTCCGCCATGGCTTGGCTAAGGGAGGTCCATTCCTGAGAAGGCGCTTTCTGTGCATTTGCATAGGTGTCCCAGTTTACTAACTTCTGGCTATTCCAGCTCACTCCGTCTGTGGCCACATAAAGCCGAGCGCCATTTCCTGCAGTCATCCCGTTTTGCACGGTGGGCATCGTAATTCCCTTTCCTGTCTCCACCTCCAGGGACTCCATGGAAATGCTTTTGAGCATGAAAAGAAGGATGATCACGAGAGTGTCGATCAGGGCTGTGATCTGGAGCTCGAAGTTCGACTCGAGCGGCTTTCGTTTTCGAAGTGTTCCTTGCATGTCAGTCCACTCCTAATAGGGCCACGTCAGGGAAGAGAAGTTTTTGGTCGGCCTGCGCCGACACATCATTTCCAAGTAAGCTGGCTCCCAGCAGGTCCACTACTTCGTCTACGGGCTTCTCGGCTTCCTTCTCCGTGAGCGGCATTTTCTTCACCTTTTTCTGCGCCACTCGTAGGCTGGCATATTCCTCGTCGGTGAGGTGTCTTACGGCGTCGATCGTCTTTAGGATCTTTTCGTAATTGACAGTTTCCTGGCGCTTGGTTTTCACCTCAATATCGACGGAATATCGGTCCGGGTATTTCGTCTTCAATTGGGTTACGTGGCGGTGAAGCGACTTGTAATCGAAGGTATCGCCCAGGTTCGGAATGAATATATTTTCTCTGGCGCTTCGGTTTCCCGAGGCCGTCAGGCGAATTCCTGCGTCTTCAAGCTTCACGATCAGTCTAAACTGATCGAGTTCCGCGCGACTTTTATCTGCCGCGGCGGCCGTATTGCTAGCTAACTTAGCCTCCAAAAAGACGAGCTGGGTGAAGGCGGCCGTGAATAGAAGGAAGCAGATCAGCATCACAAAGCAGTCGATGATCGGAACGATGTTCAGTTCCACGTCCACATGTTCTTCTCTTTCGGCAAACTTCAGCATGACCTCCTCCTTTCGTATCTAGCGGTGATGGGTTAGGCAGACTTTTGCTCTTTGTCCCCTTGCACCACATGAAGCGCCGGCTTTCGATCCTTCGGTTGGCCGCTTTCGTCCCACTCCTCTCGATACAGTCTTGCGCCGAGCAGATCGAGTGCCGTCATGGCACTGGCTTCCACTTCCTCTGTGATTCTGTTGGCTTTCGACTGAAGTACGCTAAAGGCAATCATCGTGGGAATTGCAACGAGGAGCCCCGTGGCCGTGGCGTTCATTGAGGTAGAAATACCTTCGGCAAGAAGCACGCTCTTTGTGGCGGCGTCCACATTGGCTACTGCGGCAAACGCCTGAATCAGACCCATGATAGTACCGAGCAGTCCAAATAGGGTGGCCACGTTAGCCAGCATCGCCAGGTAAGCTACTCGCTTTCGGGCGTTCGCTATCGCGTCGTGAGCGGTCAGTTCCACGGCGGCCTGAATCTGTCGATTGTCTCTGGACGCGCGCAGAAGGGCGGCTTTCATCACTCGGGCGCTGAGGGCCCCCTCCTGGTTTGAGCAAAATTGAATGGCTCCGGCTACGTCATTGTTGAGGATCTTCTGCTTCACTTCCGCAAGAAATCCATGATTGTTCACTGGGTACTTTCGATAGAGCGCCCAAGTGCGGTCAACGATGATCGCCAAACTAACGGCGCCGACTATAATGAGGGGGAGTAAGTGGAGAAGCATATCAGGGCCTCCTTGCTGGCCCTACCGAATGATGTCGGCAGGGATGTAATCCACGTTGATGGTGGTTCCGTTGTTGGGAATTGCAGTGCCATTGAACACGATCTTGTTGCCCGAGCTGAGATAGGTCCATCCGTTACTGGAATCGCGAGCCACCGTTGACCCATTGAATTTCACTACGATCGTTTCCACGAGGGGTACGCGACGAAGCGGGATCTGGGTGATAGCCTGGGCAATTGATTTACTGATATTCGTGAGTCCCGACGAAAAATCAGCCTCGCAAATGGAAGTAATGCTGCCCTCCGTGGCAGCGGCAAGCTGTTTGAATTTCACGCCGTCCTCCCAGGGAAGAGGACATGCCGAGTTTGCGGCGTTCGAAGTATCAACCACCACGGCATTGGCCGTGTAGTTCCTTTTATACGTGCGGTTCACCACATCGAAGACTTGGGGTTTCAAGCTGTCGAGAAAGGTCACTACGTTTGCCACTGATGCCGCCGAGTCGTTGTCGTCGGCATCGCTCAGCACCACCACGGCCAGGTGTGCATCAGACCTCAGAAAGCCAGTGTTCGCTCCGGCAAGTTTTGCAGGACTTAGGCTCAAGAGAATGGCGTCCAAGGCTTTGGCTGATGGGTCACCAAATGACCCCACCACCACATTGGCTTTAAATGTCGCTGAAAATGCAGGGGTAGCAGCAGAGATCACCGTGGGGGCGCCCTGGAACTCACCATTTTGTCCCACAGGCGTGGCCCGGGTGTCTGTGGTTACGATGGCGAAATTGAAGTCGAAATTCTTGGTCACGAAAATGTTCGTGAATGAGTCGAAGCTGGTAGCCAGATTTTGTTGCTTGGTGAGCATACTTCCCGAGTTATCGATCACCCAAAGAACGTCCACTTTGTTGCTGGCGACGTTACCCTGGTAGACGGCCGTTCCATCCGGAAGAATGGAGAAGTTGGTCGCCTGGGGACCACATCCGTGTAGAACCAGCCCTCCCAATAGGATGGCTAAGTATCTGATTTTGAAAAACTTCCTGTTCTTCATAAAGGTCTCTTCTAACTGTTAAGATTTATTCTAAATTACCTGATAATTTAAGTCAAATTAAAGGAAAAACCCTTAAAAACCGATAGATTAAGTCAGGATGGGCTTGCCGAAAATGACGCACCTGGTAAAATGCACTAATAGGCCTCCAGGGGAGGGGGTATCGAGCATGGCCAATTATTGGGGCAGGATGCCCTTAATTCTGGTGCTGGGGTTCCTTGGCTGTGGTCCGTCGATCACTACTTTGGAAGGCACTCCGGCGTCGCCCGCCGTCACAGGGAGTTGCTCAGGCGGCCCCACCTCGGCTTCGGTTCTGCTCTTTCAGGAAAACCCCCGGACTGCCTCGGGGAACTCCACTCTGCCGTTTGGCTCTTCTCTTTCGTCTGCTTGGACAGTGGGAGCAACTCTTGCTGGGCTGCGTGGCAACTGTCTCGTTGATAATGGCGCATTTCGGGTAGTGGCCGACGACTTTTATCCCTCCAGCATCGCCGTAGCCAACTCGACAAATCTTGCTTACACCCCCGATCGGCCGGAGTTTCGGCAACTTTCCTCCATCTGGTGGGCCACCTCTACTCGAGACTTGGGCGCTCAGGCGGGGGCCAACCTGTCATCGTTTGCGATGGTAGATATCATTGCCCATTGTGCTGTTTCTTCGAATGCTTACTTCTCGCCCACGTATAGAGAGATTTGCCTTGGCTACAAATCCCTTGGTGGGGGGAAATATGTATGGGCAGCGGAAGACGGGGATGTCGTAGTTCACGAGACGGGTCACGCCCTCAACCACGAGCTCTCGGGAACCGATGCCCTCAACTCCAGCGGCGAAGCGGGCGCAATCGATGAGGCGGTGGCCGACTATTGGGCACTTACCTACTTTGGCAACTCCAAAATAGGAGAGTGGTTCCTTGGCTCCATCGGCTCAAGTTTGGTCCGTGACGCAAGCGCCAGTCACATATACCCAGGCGACATGGTCTATGAAGTTCACGACGACAGTCGCGTCCTCACTGAGGCTCTATGGGAGCTACGCAAGTCCACTCGCTTAGGCAAGGTCACTACCGACGGCCTCGTTCGTCAGACGATGGAACTCATGCCATCTACGATTCGATACCAGGAATTCTATCTTGCGCTCGAAACCGCTGCGAGCTCCACATTTATGGGGCTGTCGCCGACTGCGCTTGCACACATTCGCGATGTCTTTTCCGCTAAGGGGATCCACCGCACCGATTCCGTATCATCCCTGCGCCTGGATGGGACTGTTCCGGTTCGAATCATTGATGACCACTCGGTTTCCGTTCAAAGCGGAGGCAACTGCAACGGGCAATTGGATGTGGGTGAAACGGCTTTAGTTCTCTTGAATCTGGAAAATCCCCAGCACGCAAGCATGGGCGTAGTGGTGGCGACCTTAAAGGCGCCGTACCCCGCGGGTGTGGAGGTGCCGAGCTACGGTGGTTGGGGCGAATTCTTTAAGTTCTATCCTCAGAGCAACTTTTTGGCTTCCTTGGCTTCCACCAGTGGTTCAGCGCGAGACGACGCTACTCTTGGGGCATCATTTCTTATAAAGGCAACAACGGCTGGTCCTAAGGCCTTCGCCGTCAATCTTCGACCCGTGAACACGGGTTTGTCTCAGCCTATCGGTGTCAATCTTGATCACGAGATCACCATTACCCTTAGCGTCGGCACAACTGCTCCAGCCACTTCTTGTAGTAACGAGGCTCTCTGGCCATGAGGTACAGAGTCGTAATTTCCGTATTGGCTTTAGTGGGGCTTGCCTACTGGCTGAATGCTTTGGAGCTCTCTCGAGAGCATCGCGGCGATACCGCGAGTTCATTTGTGTCGCAGTCAAAGAATAATCTGCCTCAAAGTGTTTCTGCTCTTAGGGGGCCTGCCACCAAATTGAAGACAAAAAAAGACGAAGCGGGAGTGCTGCCAAGTGCCTCGTCTGTTCGGCGTATTGAACATCCGGGAATTCGCTATGGGGCGTCGCTTTCGCTTACTGACCTTCTCAATAATTTTTGGTCCTCTGGAGACTCGGTTGCCACTTTGGGCCTCAGTCAGAGCCAGCTAACGGGAGAATCTCTTCGAGATGGAATTGCGCCGCTGCGATCCGCTCATTACAAGTGGGCGGTTAACGGCATGCCGGTTGTAAATTCGCGGATATCTCTATTCTTCGATGCTTACGGAGAGCTCGTATTTGCTCTGCTCGATACTCCGCCTGAGGGGCATCCCGTAATTACTGGAACAGTTAGTTCTGAGGAGGCGGGTCGAATCGCGTCCGCTGCATTTTCATCTTGGCTATCTCATCGAGGTGTTTCCTCCGACGGGATTTCGCTGGAGCTAAATCGCGGCTACTCTGTTGCTGCCGATGGCCTTCGCCCAATCCATGTCTATCGAGGAAAGATTCCCGCGCCTTTGTGGGGGGAAATCGAAGTAATTGTCGACGTAGGCGCAGGGGTAGTGTCGTCAATCAAAAATATTTCCATGCGTTAATCGGTATAAAATAAAATTTATGGGCCACGGATGACGGTCGCGCAATTCGCGGTGTGCGCTACAGTCCTCCATCGAGGGCTAATGCTTGAAATTACGGGGCTTTGAGTCGCTTGCGCAACGCGGCAGCTCATCGCATTAATTGAAATTCTTATCCCCACGCGCCTGGGGATAAGATTAAAAAATCAATAAAATCATGTATTTAACACAAATTCCGGTCCGGTTGTTGGTGGGTCGAGATTCTCAAAATGGGCCTTGACGGAGTGAGGTCCTTTTTCTATAAACACAAAACACGAATTTTGAGTTCCCTCAAAAATCTGTTCTTTGACAACTGAATAGGAGACTCAGGTCGCTTTTTCCCTTTTTTGGGAAAAGAGCGACAAATAATTAACGTCAATTCTAATGAGCATTTAAGTGGGTCTGAAATTCATGCAAATGATTTCAGTCCCCGGGATCCCGACGAAAGTCGGTTCTCAAAAACAGTTTAACTTGAGAGTTTGATCCTGGCTCAGAACGAACGCTGGCGGCGTGCCTCATACATGCAAGTCGAGCGCGAAAGTCCGCAAGGATGAGTAAAGCGGCGCACGGGTGAGAAACGCGTGGGTAATCTACCCTTTGGATTGGAATAACCTGTCGAAAGACGGGCTAATGCCAAGTAAGCTCCCTCGATCATAAAGTTCGAGTGAGGAAAGGTGGCGCAAGCTACCGCCGAAGGATGAGCCTGCGTCCCATTAGCTAGTTGGTAAGGTAATTGCTTACCAAGGCAACGATGGGTAGCTGGTCTGAGAGGATGATCAGCCACACTGGAACTGAAACACGGTCCAGACTCCTACGGGAGGCAGCAGTAGGGAATATTGCGCAATGGGCGAAAGCC
>CAZKBU010000009.1:0-75357 GCA_964551325.1 uncultured Bdellovibrionales bacterium | reverse complement strand
TGGGATCATACTGACTGAAGGAGAAATTCTCTAAGCCGTCGTAGACGATCGGCTCCCGGATCGGGAGATGCTCCGTGCGAAGGGCATGCTTCAGGAGGCCCCAGCGGGCCATGCGAACAAGTCTCAGACGCACTAGTTTTTCCGAGTGTCCGACCATGCGCCCGATCTCCCGCTTCGACACGCCCACGACATGGAGTTTGAAAATCTCCTCGTCCTTCCCCCAGACTTTGTTCTGATAGTGGAGTGTAAATCGGGACTGGGAAAATGTGTGGCGACACGTCGGGCAACGAAATCGCACGGATAGATAGGGAAACCTCTTCAGCACCTTAAAGCCATGAATGCGGAAGACCGCTTCGTGGCCAGGCAGATGGAGGCCGCACTTTGAATTGGGGCAGAACGGGGGCTGAAAGGCCCGTTCCCGGCGCAATTGCCTTTGGATGGAGGTTTCATGGGGCATGCCCCACGAAGGAGCAAGGAATGGGCTCGGATCGGGCCGCCTAAGCGCCTGCTTTTAAGACACTTTCCCTGATCTGTGGCCGAAGACCGGGCCCGCCATGGACAGTTCCTAAATCACACCTTCGGCCGCACAATTAACTTCTAAACACCGTCACACACCCCACCCGATACAACACCTGCCACCCGAAACGTCGACCGATCCAATCCATCGTGGTCTTCCCATAGAAACACAGGTGCGTGGGATCGCGCCGGTAGTGCCAGTTGGAAAAGTCCGTTTCGGACGTGAGCATCTCTGTACGCACGAGTAACACTCCACCCGGCCTAAGCAGGGTCGACATCCTTGCCCATTCTTCTCCCGGCGCTCGAAAATGCTCCACCACTTCATGAGCGATCACGAAGTCAAACTGCTCGCGAAACACCCCTTGGTCGGGAAAGAAGATCGGATCGTAGGTGGCTACGGAAAATCCTTTCAACAGATGCGCCATCGCTGCCACGGATCCTGAGCCATAGTCCAGGCCTCGCTGCCCGGTTTTTATGTAGGGCCTGAGAGCTTCCACCGCTTCTGAAAGCCAATCCAAATAGCGAGAATCGGAAAGCGAGTTCTCGTGAAGCTGATACCGCTCGATCTCCGTTTTGCGAGTAGGGTGCTCCCGCTCAGGAAGATAGACCAGGCCACACTGGTCGCACTGAAAGCAGCTCGTCCCCTGAAACGGAGAAGACTCTCCTCCGCATAGTCCACAAGAACTCAAAGCTGACGCCCGAGAAATTTTTCCGGACGCCGGAACTCAAAATACCGCCGCCACTTCTCTTCACAAATCCCTTCATATCGATCCATGTGCTCTTTCGGCGTGCGTTCGCGAAACAGATCCTTATAGCGCCACCAATAAAAACATCCCTCGAGCTTATTCCCCTCGGCGATTGCCACGGCGCCCATGTTTTGAAGCGCCTGATAGTTCAAAGGAGCTATCTCCAACATTTTTTTCAAAGTTTCACGAGCGGCTGCATAGTCCTTACGCTCATACTCGATCTTCCCCTTAGTATTGCAGGCCCGCCAGTTGGCGGGGAACCAGTCACAAGCTCGCACCAGCAACTCGTAGTTTCCGGAACCTTCCACAAAGCGGGAATAGGCCACTCTCGATCCGTTCCAGATCAATCCGAGGAAAAGCGGCACCACCACGATCCAGGCCAGTCCCTTCGGCACAAACTGGTGAGACATCCCTTTGGCGCCCACATAGCCCAGCCAAAGCGCCCAAAAGAAAGTCACGGGTGCATTCTGGAAGGGAAACTGAAACACCGACTCGGTAAGGAGCAAAATTCCTGTAGCGGAGATCAACGCGAAATTTGGATCATTCCGGTGCCGCCGAAAGTAAGGCCAACACCAGGCAATCACGGCCACGAGAAGAATCAACGCGCCTCCCACTCCTTCTTCTGCAGGGAATCGAAGCCACTCGTTGTGGGGTGAAAAAGCGAGAAAATCCGGATTCTGCATCCCAAACTCTCGAATAAAGGGCTGGGCCTTGAACTCAAACTGATCCGTTCCCACTCCCGTAGGATGAGCTTGAATCATGTCCATGGTCGCTTTCCAGACGTTCCACCGCCAAAGCACCATGCTGGACTTCTGCTCGAGTAACTGCAAAGTGGCGGCGCCACTCCAAGGAATGCCGCGGGAAACCTGCACGCCCACCACTAAGACGTAAACAATACCGAGCGTTAACGCTACCTTCTTCCACGGCACAGGCCGGTAACGAAGGTAGACAAGCCACCCGCCCGAGAGCGCCATACCGATCCACACGCTCCTACTCCGAGCGAGAATCAAATACACGAGGGCCAGGAGAAGCCCTCCCCATCCAATCATTTTCGCCTTTCCCGCATGCGGCATTCCGGCGATCACCATCAGCATGAGCACACCGAGCCACTGGCCCGCATTGTTTGTGTGCCCTAGAGTAGAAGACGCCTGGTAGTAAGGCATGTCCTGCCCGCTGAAGCCGAGTGAGAAAAACTGCATCAATCCCAGCGCCGAAACCCCCCAAATTCCAATGAGCGCGGCCGGCCAGAGATCGTCCCAACGAAGACGGTGCCGGGCAAAGGCGCTGAAGGAAAACAGTGCCACAAAGGCGAACCCCATCCGATCGGCGAGGAAACTCTCCGCCCCGGCGGGCACGAGACGAACCGTGTTCAGAAGGAAGTTAACGTAGAAAAGCACAGCGGCGATGGCCCAAACAATCGCGCCCTGAGGAAATGCCAAGGTCCCCGGCCGAATGAGAAATCCCGCTGCTGCAAAAACTCCTAGGACATAAAACCAAATCCATTTGGCAGTGAAAAATGGAAGCCCGAAGCCATGGAACCACAGAAAGGTAACCCCCAGGAGTCCCGAAACGGCCCAAACACGAGACATGCTCAACGCAGAAGAATCCGATTGGTTCATAGTAAGAGGCTAGCAGGGCCGCAAAATCCTGTGAACATCGAATGCCAACTCGCGCGCTCGCGAAACAGACCAGGAATATTCAAAGCACCCGCATTTTGACTCGGCGCATCCATCTCGAGAAAATAATGGCAACCGTTTCTCAGACTTAAAAATCTTCTTGCCCCTCACCCCCCCAGGCTTTAGATTCCCGCTTCACGCAAAAACGCAGCGATCTTCGCAAGCATTTGGGTTTTACTTCTGGCCCGGCAGCAATCCGGGATGTGGGGGAAATTATGAACGCTTTGGGCCGTCATATCTTAGTTGAATTTATCGGATGCGACTCGGACGTCATGAACGACGTAACGAAGATCGAAAAAGGCATGCTAGAGGCCGCCACCACAGCTGGCGCCACCGTGATTGAAAGTAACTTCCATCATTTTTCACCCTTCGGCGTGTCGGGCGTAGTGGTGATTCAGGAAAGTCACCTGGCCATCCACACTTGGCCCGAATATCAATACGCCGCCGTGGACCTTTTCACCTGCGGCGAATCCGTGGACCCCTGGATTGCCTTCGACCACTTGAAGAAAGTCTTCAAGAGCCAGAATCATTCGGCGCTCGAAATGCACCGGGGATCGTTGTCGCTCCTCAACCGAGTGTCTTTCAAGGCCAACGACGACACCCGTTCCAATCAATCTCCAGACGCCAAGGGAAAGGCCAAGTTCAAGCGCAACGTTTGGTTCACGGACCGCGATGAAGCTCAGGCACTCTCTCTTAAGTATTCCGGCGACGCCATCTTTCATGAACGCTCTAAGTTCCAACAAGTGCGCGTGATGGATACTTTGGCCTTCGGAAAAATGCTCGCCATCAACAACATGGTGATGTGTACCGAGCGCGACGAAATGCATTACCATGAAATGATCGCCCACCCCGCAATGCAGACTCTCAAGAATCCCCAGAGAATTCTCGTGATCGGCGGAGGCGACGGCGGAACCGTGCGCGAGCTCCTTCGCTACTCCTCGGTGGAGAAGGTCACCATGGTGGAAATCGACGACGCCGTGGTGCGTGCCTCGAAGCAATTCCTCCCGAAACTCGCCAGCGAGTTTGATAACCCGAAACTTGAACTCATCATTGGCGACGGAATCGAATTTGTTGCCAAGTCCAAGCCTGATTCCTACGACCTCATTGTGGTGGACGGTTCGGACCCCGTGGGTCCAGCTGAGGGATTGTTTACGGTGGATTTCTACCGAAACTGCCACAAGGCGCTTAAAAAAGGCGGCATCGTGGTAGCGCAAGGGGAGAGCCCCTTGTTCATGCAGAAAGCTTTCCAGCAGCTCAACGGCTGCCTGAAGGAAATCTTCGGCAATGAACAGGTGCACACCTATCTCTTCTTCATTCCCACCTATCCTTCTGGAATGTGGAGCTTCCAAATGGCCCGAAAAGGAGCGCCGCATCCGCTAAATGACACGGACGCGAAGAGGATCGCCACTTTTGCCAAGGAACACCGCCTGCACTACTACAACGAAGGCATGCATCAGGCCGCATTCCAGCTTCCTGGATTCGTGCGCCAGATGCTTCAGGAGTAACGAGTTCCTGTGGCGTTTGATCCGAGCGGAATTGCAGTCCACAACGGAAACTTTCTGGGGCTGAGCTATCAGCCCCACGAGGCGGAGATCGTGATCATCGGTCTTCCGTGGGACGTAACCACCAGTTATCGCGACGGCACATCAAATGGCCCCGAGGCAGTGATCAACGCATCCTACCAGCTCGACTTCTCGAACCCCTTCGTGGAGCGCGGCTGGGAAACCCGCCTGGCCACTCTACCCCCCTCTCTGGAGTGGCTGGAGAAAAACCGAGTTCTTCGCCAAAAATCGAGTCGCTATATCGCCTTTCTCGAAGAGGGAGGCGACCCTGAAGCGAATCAGGAAATGCGTAAGGTACTCGCGGAAATCAACGCCGAAGGGGAAAAATTTCACGCCTGGGTGGAAAACGAATGCGCCCGGTGGATAAAGGCGGGGAAAAAAGTGTTGGCCCTGGGCGGCGATCACTCCACCAGCTATGGCGCCATCAAGGCGTTGGCCTCGCGTACACCCGTGAGCGTTCTGCATATCGACGCCCACGCCGACCTACGTGATGCCTACGAAGGTTTTCCCCATTCTCACGCGAGCATCATGTTCAACGTGAAGGACCTGCCAGGGGTTGAAAACATCGTGCAGGTAGGAATCAGGGACTACGCTCCTGACGAAGAAACCACGATCCGTGAATCCAATGGAAAGATCTCTACGTTTTTCGACTGGGACCTGAAGAACGGCAAGGCTCTCGGCGTGACCTGGCACCAGCAGTGCGATCGAATTCTCGAGAAGCTTGGCCCCAAGGTCTATCTCAGCTTCGACATCGATGGCCTGGATCCGCGTTTTTGCCCCCACACCGGCACTCCCGTTCCCGGCGGCCTCGAACACTACGAAGTTCTCTACCTATTGAACCGAATCGTGGAGAGCGGCCGTGAGCTCGTTGGCGCTGACCTTGTGGAAGTTGCTCCGGGCCCGGAGGGTGATGAGTGGGACGCCAACGTGGGCGCCCGCACCGTCTACGCCATCTGCCAGCTGATGAAGAAGAGCGCGAACCAGCGCTAAATTAAACGCGAAAAAACGTGAGCTCGTGTTTATTGTGCCAAAGGTGCCGGACACTCGAGCCCGGTATTTTCAGAAAACGCTCGAGCACGGCGAAGTCGCAAGGCCCCTGGAACTTGATCGTCACCACCATGTGCTCTGCCCAATCACTCCACGCTTCCACCAAACCCAGCAGTTTTTCGGGATAGCAAATCACGTCGGAAAAGAGCCAGTCCACCTTCCCGAATTCCTGCGGTTGAATCGCAAAGGCATCGCCCTTGCGAAACTCCACTCCCGGCATCCTCGCCACTCGCGGGTCGAGCGGCGCTCCGTCTACGCTCGTTACCTGAGCGCCAAGGCGAGCCAACACCCAGGTCCATCCCCCCGGGCACGAGCCCAGATCAACGCACCGATCACCCGGCGCGGGCCACTTGCCCGTAACCGTGAGCGCCTCCCAGAGTTTCAGGTAGGCGCGGCTGGGGGCTTCTTTGTTTTCCATGAAATCCACTCGGCCACAGGGCTCCAGGCGATCGGTTCGGGGAGCAAGAAGAAGCTGATCCTCCGCCAAAAGGGTAAACACCCCATACGGACGCCGGGAGGGCCGTTCCGGAAAATTCACCGTAGAGTCTCTTGGTGACGAAACCTTTCCCGCCACAAGCGCGGCCCTTCGGTGATGGGTTCCGGGAATCAAAACCCAATCGCGACCGCGTGACCGGAGCAGTTTCGCCCCCTCACCGATCGACTTCATCGGCAAAATCTCCGCATCGAATCCCACTACGGAGGTCCAGGCCGGACTCACCTCGCCCTCAACGAGAAACAGATCGCCCTCTCGGCGCACAATCTCGGCTCCAAGAAATTGAAGCTCCCGCTCCAGCTCATCGGAAAAGCCTTCAGCCGCAAGGCATAAGGTGGTCACGATTTAAATCTCTCCGGAGTCGAGAATAATGGAGGTGATGAGTGTGCGCGGAGTCACGTCGAAGGCGGGGTTCCACACCTTCACCCCGCGAGGGGATTTTCCAGCTCGCACCTCTTCGGGATCGCGCTGCTCCACAGGGATCTCCCGTCCCGAGGGACACTTTGGATCTCGGGTGGTTTCCGGAGCCACCACGTGAAAGGGCACGCCGTGGTGACGAGCGTTGACGGCTAAGCTGTAGGTGCCGATCTTGTTGGCGAAGTCGCCGTTGACAGCGATGCGGTCGGCCCCGACAAAAACCCGGTTCACCTTCCCCTGGGCCATCAGAAACGCGGCCATGTTGTCGCAGATCAAAGTGTGAGGGATTCCGAGTCGCCCCAGTTCCCAAGCCGTAAGGCGAGCGCCCTGAAGCAAGGGGCGTGTTTCGTCGACCCAAACATGAATCTTCTTCCCCTGCTCATGGGCCACACGAATCACTCCGAGCGCCGTGCCCACGCCCACGGTGGCTAGGCCTCCGGTGTTGCAATGGGTGAGGATCTGATCACCTTCGCGAACGAGTGCAGCCCCGCGCTCCGCCATCCGGCGACAAAGTTCCACGTCCTCGTGAAACAAATCATCGGCCGTGGCGTCGGCTTTCGCCTGTCCTCCGGCCAGCATTCGGTCGATGGCATTCATTAAGTTCACGGCCGTGGGCCTTGCCTCACGAAGGGCCTGGGCCTTTTGCGCCCAGTCGCTGCCGCGATAGGCCGCCAAGCTCAATGCGGCCGCCACACCGATCAGCGGAGCTCCTCGCACGGCCAGGCGCTGAATCTCATGAATCATCTCTTGAGGAGAGGAAACCACAATCCACCTCTCCTCGTGCGGGAGCAGAGTTTGGTCGAGAATCTCTAATTTTCCGGATCGGCGCCTAAGGCCGAGCGACTCAAGATCTCTCATAGCGTGCGTGGCCCCATTTTTTTCCGCATCTCCCGCAGCACCGCTACTTCTTCCTTCGGCAGAACGGTGAGACCTCCCAGCTCCACGGCCGCCTTCAGGATCAGGGCGCTGTGCTCCAAACGCTCCATGCCGTTATAGGCCTCTTCGAGTGATTCGCCCCAGCTCAGGGCCCCGTGCCGCGACAGCACCATCAAGCGGCAATCGGGCAGAAAAGGAACCAACACATCCCCCATCGCCTGCGTGCCTGGGCGCGCATAAGGCACAAAAGGAATCCGCCCGGCAGCCAAAATGATTTCCGACAAACTCTCCGACGGAAGCTCCGAAAGATCGGGCCGAGCCACGCTCCAAGCTACCGCCGTGGGCGGATGGGCGTGAACCACGGCACGAGCTTCCGGGCAGCGGCGATACACTTCGAGATGCATGAGGCGTTCGCCGGAAGGATTTCCCGAAATCACCCGATTCTGGAGGGTAACCACCGCCATGTCACTTTCCGAAATGAATCCCTTGTTGAGCCCGGTGGGAGTGAAAAGAATCTCTTCGTCGCTCACGCGAACGCTCACGTTGCCATCGGCGGCAGCCAACATATTGCGCCCGTGGAGCCGCCGGCAAATTTCTACGATTTCCGAGCGCTTGCTCATGGCATCTCCGCCAGTTCTTTAGCGAGGCGCTTGGCAACACCTTGCGCTTTTTTAAAAATTTCTTTTTGATTCAAGGTGAGAACTTTACGGTCCTTCATTAAAAATTTTCCATCACAGATCACGGTGGACACTTCCATTCCGTTCACCGCATACACCAGGTGACTGACCACGCTGTTGACCGGCTGCAAATGGGGGTGCTGAAAATCCACAAGAATCACATCCGCGCGCTTTCCCGGTTCCAAGCTCCCGCACACGTGCCCGAGCCCGAGGGCGCGAGCGCCCAGCCAGGTGCCCAAACGAAGAGCGTCCACGGCGGTCATCGCCGTGTTGTCGTGATTGGCGAGCTTCTGCAGCTTAGCCCCCACGTTCATGGCGGAAAAGAGGCTCAAATCGTTCTTAGACGCCGAACCGTCGGTGCCGATCGCCACCTGCACTCCCTCTTTCAGATAGCGCGGCACGGGAGCCACTCCGGAGGAAAGTTTCATGTTGGAGTCTGGGTTAAACACCACCGCGGTGCCGGTGGCGCGAATCATCTCATGGTCGCGATCGGTCATGTGCACGCTGTGGGCGCAAACCGTGCGCGAACCCAAAACGCCGAGCTTATGCAATCTCTCCACGGGGCCGACACCGTGTTTCGAGAGGTGCTCTTTCACCTCGGATTCGGTTTCATTCAAGTGCACGTGAATGGGCGCGGAGAACTTCTCCGAAAGACGGACCACTTCCCGAAACTTTTCATCACCCACGGTGTAGGGAGCATGAGGTGCGAGCCCCATGCGAATCCGGGGATGGCGATGCCACTTTTTCCAGTTTCTTTCAAACACCACGGATTTATCGGAACCGAGATCTTTATCTTCCGGGGTAGGAAAATCGAGGACCGGCTGACCTAACGTGGCGCGAATCCCTGCGCGATCGATCACGCGAGCGATTTCGTCCACGTAGTAATACATGTCGTTCACGGTGGTCACGCCAAAGCGGATACACTCCAAGGCGGCAAGCTCCGCACCAAGACGCACGAACCCACGATCCACGAACTTCGCTTCCAATGGAAAAATGCGCTGAAACAGCCACTTCTGCAGAGGAGCATCATCCTCGATGCCGCGAAAAAGAGTCATCGGCAGGTGCGTGTGGCCATTGACCAATCCGGGCATCACCACCTGGCCGGATTGGTAGATAAACTTACGGCAGCTCTTTCGGAGTGAACTCTTCCAGGGTCCCACCCAAGCCACCGCACCGTCGGTTATGCCCAGAAACCAATCGCGGTCCACCTGGGGATCGCCACCGGCCATCCCCAAGAACCAGTCGCAGCGGATTCCTAGATCGAATTTCACGCCTTCACACCGTTTAAGAACTCGAACACGCCATCCACGATCTTAGCGGCGGATGCCCGGCAGGTTTCAAGAATTTGAATGTGATCGAGCGTGAGAGAAGGATCGAGACCGGCCCCAGGATTGGAAATCAGCGACAGGCCACCCACCTTGCCCCCCGCATGGCGAAGAGCAATCGCCTCCCAGACCGTGCTCATTCCCACGGCATCGAGGCCCCAGCGTCCGAAGAGTTGCACTTCTGTCGGCGTTTCAAAGCTGGGCCCCAGAAGACCGAGATAAATCCCCTCGTGAACCCGGAGGTTTTTGGAGAAGACCTCTTTCAGCTTTCCCCGCCACTCGGAATCGTAGAGGCCCGACAGGTCGGGGAATCGCTCGCCCAATTCTTTACCATCAGGGCCCGCCGGATTTTTCCCGACCAAGGGATTTCTGCCCGTGAGATTTACGTGGTCGGTCAGCAGCATCACGTCGCCTGAGTGATACTCCCGGCGCAGGCCACCGGCAGCGTTCGTGAGCAGGAAGTTCTTACACCCCGCAAGACGACTCACCATCACGGGCCCCACCACCTGGGAGGCGTCGTGACCTTCATAACCATGAAGTCGCCCCATCTGCATCACCGCCACGCGTCCCGAAGCCGCATGCCGATAGAAGGCAAATTTTCCGGCGTGATCGGGCACCGTGGACGGAGCAAGTCCCGGCACATCGGCAAAGGACAACTCGGAAGACTTTCGCCAGCCATGCCAATCGTCGCGGATGTGCAAAGCGGCCCCAAAGCCGGATCCAAGAACCACATGAAAAAAAGGCACGGAATGTTTTTGAAAAGCGGCAACCGATGCGGAAGTGAGCATGGTTAGTTAAACCGCGGAAGGCAGTGAAATGTCAAAGAAAACGCGGCGCGCCATTACGCCGCAATGGCCTAATCCATCCCCGTGAACTGTCGACGCAAGGAGAACCGATTCACGTTCCCTCCGGCGTCTTTCGGGATCGATTCCACAAAATACACATACCGGGGCTGGAGCTCCGACTTCAGCGTGGCCGCGCAGGCATCCAGGACTTCTTTTTCACCGAGACCTTTTCCGGTCTTCACCACTGCCACGGCAACCTGTTCTTCGCCCGCCATGTTCTGCTTGAAAAATCCCGCCGCATCTTCCACTCCCGGAATCGCCTTCACCGCGTTGTCGATCGGATCCGCGGCGAGGAACATTTTCCCGTTCCGGATCACGTCGGTCTGGCGCCCCAGGAACTTGATTTTCAATTCCTCGTCTTCCCCGGAAAGTCGCACCACATCGCCCGTATAGAGCCAGGTGCCGCGCTTCATGTGCTTGGTGTCCTTTTCAAGCTCCTTCTTGTCCTTTTCCGGGCCCACATATTTCTCGAAAACACTCTCCGCCATCACGGCCAGGGGGCCTTCCTTCACGCCTTCCCCGGTGATTTCGTCGCCGCGATCGTCGAGCACCTTGTATTTCACGCCCGGCAGCGGACGCATCTCGATCTCCGGAGTGAGCTCCGGCTGCTCGGAGTCTTCAATGCCGATCGTCCAGAGATTTTCCGCCATGCCATAGCAATGCATCTGAGGAACCTTGATCCGGCTGTAAGTTTTCCGGAGCGTGGGCGAAAGCATACCGAGCCCCACCGTGATCGATTTCATCCCCGGCAGGAGATACTTCGCGCTCTGGCAAAGAACCAGCAGCTGAAAAAAGAACTGCGGCGTTCCCACCAGGCGATTGATCCGTTGCTGGGCTATGTAGTCGATGAACTCTTGGTTTCGATGCTGGGGATCCACGGCACAAGTGGCTCCATTGAATAGCGGCAGCAGCATGCCGTGAACGAGCGAAAACGGATGCGCCCAGTTCATCGTGCTCATGATCCGGTCGTTAGGCCCGAGGTGATACCACTTCCGCGGAAGCGAGGCCGCCTGCCAGATCTGCTTATGCGTGAAAACCATAAAGTGCGCGTCCCGGGTGGTCCCTTGACTCGGCACGAGAAGCACCTGATCCGTTTCCTTGAGCGGTTTGTCGGGCGGCGGGCTGTAGGTGGGATCGTATTCTCCACCCTTCTTCTTTTCGATTTCCACGATGTTCAAAGAAAGATTGAAGGCGCGAATCATTTCATTGGCCTTCGACTTAACGTCTTCGGTCACCGCAAGATGCGTGAACTCGTGCGTCTTGAGAATTTTGGCGTTTTCTTCCGGATTGCGCGCGGGATCCAGAAACATCATCAATGAGCCAATGTTCGACAATGCGAGAAAATTTTTCGCCACCGCAGGATGATTGTTAGCGAAAAATGCGATGCGCTGGCCGTAGCCGAGCTCCGCCGCGTGAAGATAACTGAGCTGCCCTACGTTCTTCTTGAATTCCGCATACGTAATCCCCTTCCCCAAATCCCAGATGGCGGAATTGGAAGGATTTTTCATCGCAGCAACACTGAGGGCTTGAGAGAGGATCACAAAACAATTATCGGCGAATCTAAGCGTTTTTGTAAGATTCTTCAATCACACGGAATCCGGTAGTGGCGAGCCGTCATTTGTCCGATACGGAACGGCAATGAAGAAAAAATTCCCCCTGCCACTCCGGAACTACACACAACCCGACAAGTTCGGCCAATGGCTCGGCTACAAGGTGACTCGCTTCGACGGGAAGAAAAAGGAGGTCGAAATGGCCCTCACTCTGCGAGAAGACCACCTTTCCCCCGCCGGCCGGGTACACGGCGGTGTGCTATCGGCTTTTTTCGACTGCCTGTTCGGTGCCGCTGCTTTCACCACCCTAGAGCCCGAAGATTTCTGTTCCACGGTGGAGCTGAAAGTAAATTATCTCCGCCCGATCGAGTTAAAGGACCGTCTTCACGCCTTAGGAGTGGTGAAGTTTCGCGGAAAACGACTCTGTGTGCTGAGCGGAGAAGTTCGTAGAGGAGGAAAGCGAGGAGAGCTTGTGGCGCTGGCTTCGGCGACTTTCTACGTAGTGACAAAAAAGTAGCGCGCTACCAGTCGATCGGCTTGCCGTCGCGAAAAAAACCGCCGCTCGGTCCGTCTTTTCCCAACGTGGCGGCCCAAACGATTCCACGCACGCCCTCTTCCACGGAACGCTCCGCTTGCGCCCCTCCCATTTCGGTGCGCACCCATCCCGGGCAAACAGCATTCACCTTCACTCGCGAACCTTTTAGCTCATCGGCAAGAATGCGCGTGAAGGCGTTCAATGCCGTTTTCGACATTCGATATCCGGGCCAACCGCCACTCATCTCAGAGAGCTGGCCCATGCCGCTCGATACGTTCACTATGTTCCCTCCTTCGGCCATGAGGGGCGCGAGTGCCTGACAGAGTCGAAGCGGCCCAAGCGCGTTCACTTCAAACGTTGCTCGAACCAGGTCAGGAGAAGAGGTGAGGGCGCCGGAACCGTCCTGTTTTCCCTCCAAAAACTGACCGGCGTTGTTCACGAGCACATGGAGACGTCCAAATTTTTCCCGAATCTCGTGCGCCAGTTTTTCCACCTGGTCGGAAGAAGTAACGTCTAAGGAGAAAACATGGGCCTCACCTTTCTCCCGCCGAATTTCGCCCGCCACCCGCTCGAGCTGAGGAAGATTACGCCCCAAAAGAAGCACCGTGAATCCGCGCCGGGCAAGCTCCCGGGAAGTTTCTGCTCCGAGGCCTCGGTTGGCACCAGTAATGACTGCGATCATTTTCATGGAAGGCTCCTCCTTGCTCGGAATCTTAAACTATTTCATCCCTAACCCTCAAAGTTTGACCTTTCCCCGCCTCATGCCTATACCGAAAACACATGAAACCCAGCTTTCGTCACGATTGGATCTTGGCCATTCTCAGGAAAGATCCTGGATTGGTGGAAAAGCCCATGTTCGGCTGCCGTGCCGCCTGGCTTCGCGGGAAAATCGTAGCCGTGCTCGCCGATGGAAAGAGCCCGTGGAACGGCTTTCTCGTTCCCACGGAAAGAGCACACCATGAAGGGCTCATGAAGCGCTGGCCAGAACTCCGGCCTCATCCGGTGCTGGGAAAATGGCTTTGGATTGCCGAAACTTCGCCTGACTTCGAATCCACGGCAGCGGCCATTGCCGAACGAATACGGAAACAGGACCCATTGCTCGGTGCCGTGCCGAAACCCAAGAAGCCTCCGAAAAAGAAGGCGCGCTGACGCGCAACCATTGGAATTGGCAGAGGTTTCCTCTTCTCGATTTTATAAACTTTTGCCTCAGGAAACCCGATAAGTCCGGCATGAAATGCCCTAAGTGCCAGCATGCCCTCAGCAAAGTGACCGTAAAAGAAACCAAAGCTCAGGTGGCTAGCTGCCCGAGCTGCACAGGACTCTTGATTCACGACAAAGACCTGATGCAACTCGTGCCACAGAAGGCCCACCTTTGGGACTTCGCCAAAGACGGGCTCCTCGACGCTCGCAAAACCTCACACCACTGCCCGCGCTGCCAGATGGTGATGTTCAGTGGAAAAATTCCGAAACTAGGCACCACCGTGGAGCACTGCCACGGCTGTAAAAGCATTTGGCTCGATAAGGGTGAACTTCAGGAAGTGGTACAAAAATGCCTGGAACCACCGAAGCCTTCTTCGGTGAAGGAAATATCTGTTTCAGAGATTACGGGGCAAAAATCCCCCGGCGGAGTGCCGCCACAGTTCGAGGCCGTGCGAGACGCCGATGAGGAATTCCTCTGGGTGGGTCAGCCGGAGTATCTGCCGTTCATGGTCTCCGGACTTCCGCTCCTTTTGATCGGGGTCCTATGGGGCGGTTTCGATCTCTTCATGTGGAAATCGATGGGAAAGAAAGCGCCTCAGGAAGCGCGGGCCTTCCTATTTGTCCATGCGTTTCCGTTTTGGATAGGCGTCATCAACATGCTCCGCCTGCATTTGATTCACCCCAACACCTGGTACGGAGTTTCGAATAAGCGAGTGTTTCTGCGGTCCGGATTTTTCGGAACAGACTTCAAGAGCATCGATCACGACAAAGTGGCGAACTTGGAAGTTAACGTAAATCCCATCGACCACCTCTTTTCCACAGGGTCCATCAAACTGAGCACCGGGGAAACGGAAGTGGACTCCAACGGACGAGTACGCCAGGTTCTAAATCGCTTTCTTGCGATCCGTGACTGCTACGAAGTTTTCCGGCTTCTCAAGCGAGTGGTGTTCGACACGAAGACCGATATCCTCTACCCGAACGCCTACCGTCCGGCGGAAAACCCCGGCTACAAAACCAAGCTGAAAAACGTGGCGTAAAATATCTCGTAGATCGTCAAAGAAAAGCAGCCGACCAGGCTCTTATATTGACCGACCGAACAGAACGAAAAAGAAAGCTATCGAAGGCGCCGTTAAGGAGTGAATGGATACTCCAGCCGGGCTTATGTGCCCGCGTAGGGAGTCATAAACGGCCGCCCCAGTTTCCGCATACATCTCCTCAGGGCCCAGCTTCGCGTAGTCGCTCACAAATACGGGCGAATCGAGAAGGCGAATCACTCGCTCCGGAGTTTGAAAAATCATTTCTTCCGTTATCAGCCAGTAGCGGGTCTGGCCCTGCTCGCGAAAACTCCAGGACTTTTGCCCGAAGCCTTTTTTCACTTCCCAACCGGAAATCCTGAGAAATTCCTCATATTGTGCCGGGTCGTCCTTTTGGAACGCATGAAAGACCTCGTGCACGATCGTGAATCTGCGATCGTCGGGGTTTGGCGTTTGTTTCAAGAACACCGCTACAGCTCGGTTTTCCTCTTGATACACTCCCTTGCGATAATCCCGAACACCCGCCGCCGCATCCATCAGGACTACCTTGAGATGCACGGGGATCTTCTCGCGATAGATCGCTCGGAGCGCTCTCAACACGGTGTGCCCGTCGTTTGAGTCGGGCGCAGAAGAGGCCCACACCACTCCGAACTCTTTCCAAATCTCCTCTTGGGCCACGGCCGCAAGCGACGGCCCTCTCAATACCGCGCCCACGCGCAGATCCACATGATCAGGAATCCCATCGGCATCTTCATCATCCCCGATACGGGACGAATCAAGCGGATGACTATCGATCAAGTTCGCGACCCCATCCCCATCGGCATCCCAATCCAGATGATTGGGAACACCATCATGATCGGTGTCTTCGATCTTGAGATAGGTTCTTGGTCCTTTCTTCCATTGAAAGGCAAAGCCACTTACGGGCTGGAGAGCCAGCGCCGCGAACAAGAGGCTTGCAAGAACCTTCAGCACATCTACTCCTTAGATGTAGGGAGCCCAGGCGTCAGCCCAGTCTTCCATGAAACCCTCGTCGAAGCCGGCCACCAAGTAGGAAGCGAGAACTACAGGGATATAAAATGGGCCCATGAGTGCACTCTGCAAGGCATGCACACCTTCGTGATGAGTGGCGAATGTCCAACCAGCCCGGTTGTCGAGCTCGAATAAACCGAGGCTCATTTTTCCAGCGATCGGACTCATACCCGAAACGTCCACATAGATCTGCTTACCGTTTCCGGCCAGCGCAAACCCAGGGAATCTCACATAGGGGGTAAACGGCGAGGCCACCATGGCCGCAACCACAATGCCGGCGCCGATCAGGGTGTTCACGGATCCCCAAGTGAGGTTTCCGATGATGATCAGAAAATTTAGCACTGCGTATCGATTTTGTCCGGGACGGTAGAGGTAACTCGCGCCAGACAAACTCTTCCGGAACGAAGAAAGCTCAGAATCGAGTTTCGACTTCTCCTCACGATTCAGCTGAGAAAGCGCGTTGTTTTTGGCCGCATGGGCGAGCCCGGCCTTTTGCGTGCGAGCAGCGGTATCGAGAGCATCCGCAATCGGGGCAGGAATCTTTCCTTCCGAGCGATAGGCCGACAACGTGCTGAGAAGGGTTTTTACGTCATTCTCCGCCACCACGGTGGCGCCCACATGACCTAAAAAGTTTTTCATCGCCGCATCACGAAGCGCCACTACGTCGGCATCATCGCGGATTTTTTCAGCGTGAAGCGCGAGCATCAAAGGAGTGGCCTGCCGCACGACTTCCTCAGAAATTTTCCGTTGCATCGAGAGACCAAACGCCAAGAGCGCCGAATTCCGGGTAACCGTGTCGTGGTTTTTCGCTTCAAACGAATCCTTAGAGATTTTCCAAATCACGCCACGCGTTTCGGCGGCGCTGGTTTCCAGCTTCCCGAGCCATCCAAGAATCGCGCCTTGATTGGATTTAACAAATGCCCGTGCCGCCTCCGGATCGTCGGTGTTGAGTTGGCCCTCAAGAGCTGGAATTTCCCGGAGTCGTTGTTTCTGTTCCCGCAGAGAATGCTCCAATACGCGAGCCCAACGAGCACGCTCTTCCGCCTCGGGGCTCGTGCCGGCCTCGGCTTCCAGGGCTTCCACAGTCGACCGGAGCCCGCTCTCCATTGGATCAGCGCCTCCCTGGCAGGCTGCCAGAATTTGGAGGCTCATTACGCTCAGAAGCAGAACACTTAGGGTTTTTCGCCAGGATGGGATCTTCATGCGGGGGCCTTTCTTTGAAAAATCTGCCAAACCGGGCCTCGGTGTATCATTTGTTGACTATTTTGGTCAAATTAATGACTCGGGACGGATGAATGGAACGGAATCGTGCGTCCGATAGTGTTGACTTCTAGAAAATACATACATGAATTCAATAAGTTACATTCATACGCCGAGAGTTTTCGCCCCGCCCCCCCTAAGTGCTTGAAACACCTGCCAATCCGCCCATCGACCAACACTTTAGGCCGCACAATACAGGCTAAAGTTTTATCTGACAATTCCGATCAGTCATTACCTTGCGGGAGGTATCTGTGGTTTGGTCTGCCCTTTCTGTTTTCTTAGTTTTCCTTAGCGCATCGGCCTGGGCCGGAGGTGAAAAAACCTGGGACTTTCCCCAGTCCCTCTACCGTTCGATTGGCGACGTAGAGGTGAGCGATCTCACCGCCGACCTTGGCACCACCGACAACCCCTTCCCCGTTTTCGTAACCGCTTTCAGTGGCGAGTCCGCGGAAGCAGGTCGCACGGTTTTTGAAAAACATCAGATCGTGGAGGCCGGCAGCCCCGGTCATCTCTGCCTGCAGAAACAGGTCGCGGAAATCCGAGCTTCGCTCCCCCGCCTTGTTCCCTTGATGCGCTCGCTGGATCTGCGCAGCGTGGAAGTCACCACCTATCTCGGGCGCTCCGACGTTGGCGATCGCGAATTTCAGTGGTCCCCTGGCGCCCAGTCGATCTACAGCAGCGTGTGGCTGAATCAGTATCAAGACCGTCCTGTCGCCGTCGTGAACGACGAGAATTACGGCCGCCGCCTTCAGGTGCGCGTCCTCGTGAGTTCCATAGATCCCAGCGACCGCACCCGTTACCAGAAGCGACTTCAATGGGAACGCAACCGCATGAAGGGATGGGAAGGCGAGTCTGTGGCGGTTGATGTGCCTGAGCTCGAAGTGTTTGGCTGTAACGTGGCCCGCATCGATGCAGTGGTAGAAAAAGTGAAATCCATCGCGGAAAAGCGTGTCCTCGCTGGAAACAACCCACGAGTAGAACGGCACCTGAATGCCTTCGAAGCGTGGCATGGCTCGCAAAAATCCCGTATGCCCGCCAGCGTTCGCTAATCAAGGCCTACGCGGTTCGAGCCAGGAAATGATATCCGTAGCGGCCCCGCCGCCCTTTTGCAGGAACCCCTGGAATCGCTCCATCCTCCTGCCCACTTCGCCCGCATCAACCCAGCCGTCGCTCGAACGTCGCCCCTGAAAGGCGTTCGAAGAATCCCAGATTCGAATCTGCCGCTTACACACAGAGCCGCAGCAAAGCTCCCGCCGTCCCCATGCCACAAGCGCGTGAGGGCCGCACTCCCCTTCGCCATAGGCACAGAGAGAAAGCGCGAGCGGCCTCTGTTTCCCGCGCAGAAGATCCCAAACTTCATCCTCCGCTTTTCCCACTTGGGTGCTCAGGCGCCGCTCCACCTTTAAAGGAGGAAGCACCTTCCGTTGCGATTCGCATTTCCTCGGCAAAACCACCTCGCGAAGGAAAAATTGAAAGTTGCGGTAGGTGAGAGCCCTCTCCACTTCGTCGATGGTGACTGCGAGCGGCACCATCTCCGTGAGCGCCTTCGCAAAGTCATGGCTCTTGCAGGGGAGACCTCGGTCACGCGCTTCGTAGAACGCTTCGTGTACCCTTCGAAACGGTGCAAAAAGCGGGATTCGGGCCCCCTTGGGCAGACGTCTCGCGGCCCATGTTTTCGACTGCCGCATCACATCGTCGAATGAGGCGCAGCTTTCCGGGGCCACACCGCCCGTGCGCAAGACCGCCTCCATCACTTCACGCTCGTTTCCTCCTGCCACGAGAGTGCCGCGACCATAGTTGCCGATGGCAAGCACATCAAAAACCGAGAGGTCCTCTCCTGCCACACAGCCCCCTTTTGAGGCGCACCACGCCTGCTGGATCACGGCAGTTGCAGAAAACGCGTAGCAAAAAGAGGTTTCCTGCTGATTGCGTTCGGCGGGCATGTGCGGGGCAGACCACTCCTCTTTCGCCACGCAGTTGGAAAGGGCGAGCCGAGGAAGAATCAGGAGGAAGAGGAAAACACTCCGCATTGGAGTATTGTAACCGGAGCGGCCACCTCGACGCTACGGCCTACGAAGATGGGCGAAGAATATCGAGTTCTCGAGGGATTCCGTCACCTGAATTCCGCGCTCCCGCACGATCGCCAGGAAACTGTCCCAGTAGGGACGACCAGGGTCGGCAAGAATCGCTTCCCGCCCCATCCTCTCATGGAGGAAATCAGCCAACTCCGTCATTTGCCGACGATCATAGAGCACATCGCTCGCGAGAATCACATCCCAAGGTCCAGGCAGCACGCCGGGAACCTTCCAGTCCGCGAGGACAAACTCCACCGAACCAACCGCGTTTCGCGCCGTGTTTCGCCGAAAAAACTCCGGAACATCCGGATGCACATCGCTGGATGTAACCGAACAGCCCAGCTTCCCTAAAGCCAAGCTCGGTAGTGCGAGCCCACAGCCAATCTCCAGCACGCGGGCTCCCGTCCAATCGCCGCTCCGGTCCAGCGCCTTACGCGCCAACGCGACGCCAGCCGGCCAGATATTGCCGAAATAAGGACACATCTCTTCGAAGAGATCTTCCCGGCCCGTGCGCTCATACTCTTGGAAGAGATCGTCGATCGTGGCGTCGAGACTCTCCAGACACTCCACTTCGAGAGCAACGGGTCCGAGGTCGACCCGTTCCGTTTTTGTGCGATATTGAAAACCCATGGCCTCTCTTCTACCAGCCCTGCTATGCTTTCCGCATGAACATTCTCCTCCTGTCGACGATCCTCAATTTTCACTGTATTCCCGCTCCCGGGGATCATTCCCATAAGGCCGAAGCCACCGCCCAGATCACGCTCCAGAATCTCGACGAAAATCCCACTGAAGCATCGGGCTCCATGCGTTTTCGTCTCTGGACGAAGGAGCGGGGATGGGTCTGGGAGAGCGAGGCCGAAATCGCGGGGCCCTTCTTTCTTTTCGAAGGGGAAAAGTTCCATCTTGCCACGGCCCAAGTGGGCGAACACCAGGCCGACATTATCCTCGACACGAACGACTCAGATAAGAGCTCAAGCTCCCGAATTACCCTGAAAGAAAAAAGTTACCTGATGCAATGCCGAGTAGAGTGAAATTTGATTCTCTGCTGGAAGAGGTAATCAACTCTCTTCCGCCGGAAATCCGCAAGCAACTCGATGAGGTTCCCGTTGTGGTGGAAGATGAGCCATCCCACGAAGTGCTGCGCGACATGGATCTCGACCCCAACGACCGCCCCTCCGACCTTTGCGGCGTGCACCAAGGAATTCCGCTTCCTGATCGTGCTCCAGCATCCGATGCAGTAACTTTACCTTCCGTGATTCTGATTTTTCGGGGCCCTATTCTGCGTATGGTGGAGGAAGAAAATCTCGACCTGCGGGAACAAATCGAGATTACCCTCCTTCACGAGATCGCTCATCATTTCGGATTCACGGAAGAGGAACTCGACGACCGGGGCTACGGCTGAATCTCCATTCTCGCACTATGAGGATCGTCCCTAACCGGAACAATCTTCAAGTGACCGGGGCCGCTATCGGTGGGCGCCACCCGCATCCCGGCACACTCCGGATGGTTCGGGAAAAGGTAGCGCATTCCATGCATTAAACCCCGAGCCTCACGTATATCCACCTGCGCTACGTCCAATCCTCGCCCGCGAAGACGCGAACAGATGTCGCCCACTAATTTCACCTGATCGCCGGCGCCGAGATACAGCGAGAAGCTCCGGGTCCCACGCTTCTCCCCCACCCAGCTAAGAAAAGACAGATTCCAAGCGGTGTTGATCAGGATCGTGCCCGTCATAAATGCCAGAAGCATCATGCGAATCCGCGGCCCCGCGCTGAAGGCGGTCACAGCAGCGCCCACAAACACCACCCACCACACCACCACATAGTGATGCGGGTCGGTGGGAATGTTCGCCCACTGCTGATTCAGGAGGAAAAGGAATAGCAGCGCGGAACCGAAAATCTCCGCAAGCTTCAATTCCCTCCACCGCTTCCATCCAAAAACTGGAAGTGTAGCGAAGAAATAGGCTGAACACTTCGGGATCCATCCGAAAATATCTTTGCGAAAGAAGAAGGAAATCGGGCCGGTGGCGTCGTAGAAGGCGGAGAGGTGTGGATCCAGATACCCCTTCGCTCCGTAAACCGACCCATAAAGGGTGCTTCTCAGGGTGACCCACCAGAGGTTTCTCCCGTCGCCCCATGGCGCGTTCCGTTTCACATTGCTCTCGAATGGCTCATGGAGAAATCGATCTACGGCGGCGATGGCATAGGGAGTAACCAGCGCCACAAGTAGGCCCAGGCAAAGTGCCCCACCTTTCCAGCGATCGCGCCATGACCATTCACTGCGAAGAAGATGCACCGCCACTGCGACTCCTGCCGCTGCCACGAGGGGCAGACTCATGAGGTGAATATTCACACCCCAGGCCAGCACGGCTGCTATCCCGGCTAACACCAAGCCCGCCCGAGCGCCCCACTCTCTTCGTTCCCGATCGAGGAGAGAAATCAGCCAAAACACAGCGCCGCTGATCGGAATGAAGAGCGTGTTGTCCCATGGGTGTCGCGATCCAAAGAAAAGAAATGGCGACGATGCGGCAAACACGAGTGCGAGCAATGCGGGCCAGCGCCCCCAGTTGAGCCGAACGCCTTCGTAGAGAAAGAAAAATCCGGTGCAGTAAAACAGGGTATGAAACCAGACGCTCACCATGGGGTTCCACGAAATCAGCTTCGGGAGAATGTAGAACCAAAGAGCACCAGCCCCGTAGGGAAAATGAATCTGGCTTCCCCGGGCTAACGTCCAACGAAATTCACCCGTGGAGAAAAACTCATCAACCCGAATCAGGGTGGCCGGTTCGTCGACCACAAACGGCACCACATCCAAATGAAAAAATCGAAGCGCGACCAAGCAACAAGCCACTAGACCGAGAAAAATCTCTCCAGGCTGCCAACGCTGCATCAGTGTTCCCGCACAAATTGCTGAAGAGGGAAGCGAATCTGGGGCCCATAAACGCCCTCGGGCTCGCGCAGTCCGCATCCGAACGCCATTACCACCAACGCATCCCCCGGCAAACCCAACAACTGCGCCACTCTCTTGGAGTCCAAGCCCTCCATCGGGCAGGAATCATACCCGTGGGCACGAAGTGCGAGCATGAAATTCTCACAGGCCAGTGCGGTGGTTTTCACGGCCCAAATTTTCACATCGTTCGGTGTAGCAGGCTCACGCGGAACGGGACGAAACCAGCCCACGAGCCAAACCAAGGCCATTTTGAACGGCGCAAACAGACCCCATGGACCCACGCCATAGGCAAACGGAACAAGACGCCGATAGTAGTCGTAGGCCATTTTGGGAGGCTTCGGACTCGTGTGATCAAATATCTCGACCATCTGGCGAGCATGCGCGCGCCAAGTTTTCGTGCGTGCCACCGCCACCACCAACTCCGGCGCCGTGCGCGCCGCGCTTTGACCAAAACAGTAGTTCACGAGCTTCGCCTTCTTTTCCGGAGATCGAACCCAGTGAAGCTCCCAGGGCTGAAGATTAGAGGAATTAGGCGCGAGGAGGGCCAGGCGGAAGCACTCGCGCATGGTTTGGTCCGGAATCGCTTCGGGCTTGAATTTCCGCACACTCCTGCGGCTCTCCACCAGCCGACGGAACGCCTCAGCGTCCACCAGAGGAGCTTCCTCCCGCCATCGTCCCATCATCTCATCGGCCAATCGTTCAAATTCGAAGTCTGCCATGGGCCGAAAGCTAGCATGAATTGGGGTACCGAGCGCAGGTTTTGAGACGAAATGTCCTCCAGTTTTGCGGCGGTCCAAAAGAACTTTTTTCCAAACTTGCGCCCTACCTTTCCCTATGGGATTCCCCTACTCAGCAACAATCTCGGAGGTCCCATGAAGTTTTTTGTAGTCCTGCTCGCTCTTGTGAGCACCACCGCCCTCGCTGGCACCACCCCCTGCAGTGACCCGCTGCGCAATCAGGAAGTCTGCTACAAGATGCAGTACCTCCGCGCCCAGGTGAACGCCCTCGACGCGCAAAGAGAACTCATGGAAGTGAACTACGGCTACCTAGCCACCTTGGGTTACGGACTGAAGACCTCTGCTGAGTCTGTAATGAACAAAGTGGACCTCCCCGAGCACAAGATCGGACTCGAGAAGGTTGCAGAGATGGGCGATGCCCTTCTTGGCTACGCCTCCGACGACGACGGACATGCCCTCGTGATCGCCAACCAAGTGCGAAACGCCTGCGTGACCTGCCATGCTCCCGCTGGAAATCCCGCCTCGGGCATCAAGTGGGGCGACGTTTTCGCCGTAGACTGGAACCAGATTGCCCAGCGCTGCAACGAATCCGGCCGCAATCCTTACCTCTGCAAGTCGATGAACGCGATGCTCACCACGTTCGGCGCTCTCCAGACGTCTTGGGCCGCAGGCGTACGCGATTTCGAAATGGTGAAGTACTCGGCCGACGAAGTGGCCCGCGTGCTTCGTGAGCTGAAGCGCCGCAAAGTGCTCCACCTCCCGGAGCGTTTCCGAGCCGACGCCGAAGCTACGGCTCAGGAAATCGCCAACCTGGCCGCTCAGCGGGATCCTTCCGTGTTTGAGCGAGCCCTGATGCTTCCTGCCTCCTGCGTGCGCTGCCACGAACAAGCCGGAAGCGGCCCTGGTTCGGTTGAGATCGCCGAACCGCAGCGCCTCCTCCTCCGCCCAGCTTCCTGGCTGAAGATGAGCGCCCGCTAACTCCACGCTTCCGAGAATGAAAAAAGCCCTTGGATCTAACGATCCAAGGGCTTTTGCCTATTGGGGTGATGGGCCTAAATGCCCACAGCCCCGGCTTCCCGCATCGCCTCCCTCCAGATGGGTTCGTATTTGAGATCCGCTAAAGTGAGCTTCTCCGGATGTTCCGCGCTCAGAAGCATTCCGTGCAAAAGCATCAGCATGTCTTCCGTGGTGGTGATTCCGACCACTGCATTCTTTCGAGTCACTAGCAGGGCGGAAATCTTCCCCTCGATCATGATTTTCACCACCTTTTCGAGGGGCGTGGTGCTTTCCACCGAAATCGCAGGCCAACTCATAAAGTCGCCCACGATCGATCCGGCGGCAAAGGTCGGATGCTTAGGATCCATCGCGCGCTTCACGTCGCGATCTGAAAGAATCCCCACCACCGCCCCTTCTGCGTCCATCACGGGTAGGTGACGAATATTCCTCTCCTGCATCAGCTTCCAGGCATCGGCCACCGGAAACTTCCATCGCACCGAGATTAGAGACTTAGTCATGTTGTCGTTGAGCTTTGGCATGGTGCCCTCCTCTTGCCGCCAGTGTAGCGCCGTTCCCGGAAGGAGGGGGTATCAAAATGGAACGGAGAGTGAGCTGGAGAAAGTGCGGGTAATAGCGCCTCACCTGTGGGACGAAAATGTGCTGTGCGGCCGACGGTGTGAACCGATTCTATTCCATTGGGCACAACATCAATAAAGGTCACTGGTTAGTTTTGCGCACAAGACTAGGACACTCGTGACTTTGCAAGTGCAAACAAAACAAAGCATTAGTCAATAAAAGCAAGCAGTTGATGGCGTCCGTTCACACCGTCGGCCGCACAATACTAGATTGCGTCTTCCAGATCCTGAAGGAAATCAGGGTCTCTCAAGAGGTATTCGCAAATCTGCTGCCCGAGGTCCTGTCCGGCAGCCACATCCGAGGGATGGTGCACGCCCGCAATTACCCTAAGGTCGCCAACGCGCTTACCCCGAGAGAGAAGCAGCGTCTTTCGGGCTGGATAGACATGAGCCAAGAGGCAACCACCCAAAACTCCCGCCGTGGCATGAAAGCTGGGATAGGCTTTGTCGCCGCCGGGCTTCTTCACGCAGGGGCGAAGAGCGGTGTCCGTATCGTAGGGACGAGGCCGACGAAACTCCTCTTTGAACTTTCCGGCCACCTTGTCGGCCGCTCGGAACGCCTTGCTCATGATCGGCTCAAGACTCGCCACTTCCGTGTCGGAGAGACCGCCATTTTCCCCGGAAAAAAGGCTCTCAAATTTCGGAAAGACCTGGGCGCTGGCCTCGGCGCAGTCGGCCTTCGTTCGGCTTCGCTGCAGAGCATGTAACTCCTCAAAATCCTTCTTGAAAGCTGCAGAGCCGGCTCGTGGCGGAGGATCCACGCGAAACCGAGCGGGCGTGACCTTCGACCAATCGGCACCTGCCGCCACAGCGACCATTAGGATAAAAACCAGGAAATTCCAGCGCATAAGGTAGTTCATGGGGCGGGTTCTAGCACAGCGCGCAAGACGCGGAAAAACTTTTTTTGCGCCGCGCTAACAAAACCCTAAATTGACGGACCAGATCGGTCTGAGATACCTCCATCCCCGTGAAAGCACTTTTCCTCGCAGCATCCATGCTCTTTGCCTTCGGCGCCATGGCGTCGGAAGAGGTCGATGCCATTTCTCCCAATGTTCACGTCGACAACTGCATAGTTCAGGCCTCCGACTACAACGAGTTCCGCAACGTGACCGACTATCTGAACCAGTCTGATTTTTACTTCGGTGAATACGTGGGCTCCATGCAGGGAACGGACTTCGACAACACCCGCCTTCAGGCCGACGGCATGATCGTCCTCTCCGATGTGTGGGGCGAGCGAATCGCCGTGCTAGAGCGCCCTTCCATTTCTTCCGTCCACACCCAATCGATTCTCGCGCGCGTGCGTGAGAAAGATGCACGCTGGATCGCGATCCGCCGCGGCTGCATTCCTCGCGTGATTCGCACCAATAGTCTCGACGGCCAGGAAATCCTACGCCTCAGCAAGGAAAAATTCGGCCTTCCCGCCCCCTCACGCATGTTCGAGTGGCGCTGAAGCCGCAACTTTCGCTACCATAGAGCGATGACTCGCTTTTTAATTTTTTTCCTCCTTCCGTTGCACGCGTTCGCCTCGGGAGAAATGATCGCTCTTCGTGGTCGTGCTTGGATCAACAAGGTGCCGGCCCAGGCCCCCGTGGTGCTCAAAGAAGGCGATACCGTGGAAACCGGGCCAAGCTCCGTGGCGGTCGTGAAATGGGGCGGGCGATCGATTTTCAAAATCGAGGAGAATTCATCCGTTCGTCTCTCCACCCAGCCTCGTCATGAGGGCAATTTGAATCACGGGTCCGTGATGGTGCGAGTGGAGAAATTGCTTCGAGGCGAAAAGGGAGCCAAAGTTTTTCTTCGCACCCGCACAACCGCTCTCGCCGTAAGAGGCACGGAGTTCTACGTGGCCTACGGCAGGGACGGCGATGTGTGGACCTGCGTAAACGAAGGACAGGTCGCGCTACGATCACGGACCGAGCGAAACATCACGATTGTGAACGCAGGTGAAGGCGTGGTGACCGCAAAAGGGTTTTCGACCTCGAAACCGGAGCCGGTGCTTTGGACTAAGCGCCTCAACTGGACCATGACTCCCGCGGAAGGCGATATCTCTCCATCCGTGAAAATGAAGGAGTTCTACGCCGATCCGTTGGGGGTGGACTATGATTAAAGTTCTCCTCCTTATGCTCCTCCCCGCTTTAGCCGCAGCACAAGCACCGCCCGCTATCGACAACCGGGCCGTGACAGGAGTGGTGCGGGTGTTTCATTCCGTTAACGAAAATCTCCGAGCGGTGGTGGAATCCAGCTACACCGCTCAGAACGCCCAAGAGCGTGAGGCGCGCCTGATGGCGGGGCCTCGTTGGAGAGTACTGCGATGGCTGAATCTTGCGGCCTACTGGGAAATCGGTCTAGGCACGCGAAACAACAACGACTGGATTCGCAACCCTCAGTGGTTTTGGCAGGATTCTCGAAACCGCTCGGAACATTCCCTCATTGGCGAAGCCACCGCTCGGGCTCTGATCCCGTTTGATTTTGTGGGAAACACTTTTGTGGAGCTCCGGTCGAGGTGGCAGTCGAATCTCACCCAAAAGGAACAAACTGCGTTCGTTCGACCGGGAATTTTTCACACACTCACAAAGCACGGCGCCCCTCGGTTAACATTGTCGGTAACCCACGAGCTCGAGCTACCGATCGACTGGGGCGAACGAAATGTCTCCGGCAGCTGGACCTGGTTCGGCACTCTTTGGCACTTCAACTCCTCTGTGGCTGCAGGCCCGTTTCTCGGTCTCGGCACCAGGTGGTGGACCACCAGTCTTGACGCACGGACTCGAAACGTTGCCTCCTACTCCGTGGCCCAAAAAGAAACGATCTACGGGCTTCAGCTGAACATTTATGACTTCTGATTTTCTTGAAGTGAACCATCGGATTCGGATTCCGCTTTCGGAGTTCGAGTTCTCCTGGGCCAGAAGCTCGGGGCCCGGCGGCCAGGCGGTGAACAAGGTGAACTCAAAGGCGGTTCTTCACTGGAATTTGTTGTCGAGCCCCGCACTACCGGCGGATGTGCGAGAGCGATTTTTAGAACGGTATTCTGTGACCCAGGATGGATACGTGGTGATTGCTAGCCAAGAGCACCGGGATCGCCTCCGAAATCAAAGCACTTGTTTGGAAAAACTCCGGAACCTCCTGTTGACCGTTGCCCAGGCTCCCAAGAAACGCATCGCCACCCGTCCCACACGGGGCTCTCGGGAACGTCGTGTGAACGCGAAGCGAACCAGGTCCGGCCACAAAGCCTCTCGCCGCCGCGTGAAAGACTGGGACTGAGATGAGTCGAATTGTAGTTGTTGGTACCGGCCCTGCCGCCTTAGTGGCAGCCACTCAGCTCGCTCGAGCCGGACACCCACCGGTGATTTTCGAGCGCCGTGCGGCGCCAGGTTGGAAGCTTCTGGTGGCGGGAAGCTCCGGCCTCAACGTGGCTTGGGACTGCCCCGAGAGCGAACTCGCCTCTCACTATCCGGTTCGCGGAGAAGAATTGAGTGCGTGCTTCCGTGAGTTCGGCGTCAGGCAGTGGCTGGAAATGTTGGAGTCGCTCGGACAGGAAATCTTTCTCGGCACCAGTCGCCGATGGTTTTTGCGGGAAATGACTGCGGCATCCCTTCTGCAGGCTTGGATGAAATACCTTCAGAGCCTGGGCGTGGAATTTCACTTTCAGGAAACGCTGACCATGATCGTGCGAGAGGCGAGCGGTCTTAGGATTCGATTCGACACAAATCGCGAAGTCGGCGCGCCTGCCGTGATTCTCGCCCTCGGCGGCGCAAGCTGGGAGCCGAAGCTCCCTGAATGGACCAGCATTCTCGAAAAACTCGGTATTGAGATTTCCCCCTTTGCCCCTGCCAATGCTGGCTGGCACATCAAGGCCGCTGAAGCCTTTTTCCAGGCGGCTGAGGGGAAGCCCATCAAAGGAGTAACTCTTTCCACGAAAAGGGGCACCCGCACCGGAGAACTCATGATCACCCGATACGGCCTCGAAGGAACGCCCGTATATACCCTCGGATGCCCCGGAATAGCCCTGCTCGACTTGAAACCAGACCTCACCGAAGATCGTTTGCTGGAAAGGCTCCGTGGATGCCGTGGAACGGTGTGGAATCGGATCGAGCGAGGAGCGCGCCTTTCGCCCGGCGCCTTGATGCTATTGAAACATCTGTCTCCGACCGAGTCTCTCGGCACGATTGAGTCGGCGGCCTCTCTGCTGAAACGCTTCCCCCTGGAGCTCACAGAGTCGCGCCCCTTGAGTGAAAGTATTTCCTCCCGTGGCGGCGTGAGCTGGGACTCCTTGAACGGGAATCTCGAAGCAAAAGCCACACCGGGACTTTTTTTCGCAGGCGAAATGATCGACTGGGATGCCCCCACCGGGGGCTTTCTCCTCACCGCATGCGCCAGCACTGGTGCGAAGGCCGCCCAAGGCGCATTGAAAGTCTTGCGCGAATCATAAATTGAACCTAGCCTTGTGAGCATGAATTTGATTGCGCTCTCCATTCGTCGCCCGGTGTTTGCCTGGGTGCTGATGGCTTCTCTCATCATCTTCGGCAGCATCTTCTTCAATCGGCTGGGAGTGAGCCAGATGCCCGACGTGGACTTCCCCGTGCTCACGGTGAGCGTGAACTATGAAGGCGCTTCGCCTGAGGTGGTGGAGTCGGAGTTGATCGACCCCATTGAGCAGCAGCTCCTCTCCGTGGAGGGCATTAAAGAGATGCGCTCCAGCGTGCGCCAGGGAAGCGGGTCTGTAACCCTTGAATTCGACATCAATCGCGACGTGAACGTGAAGCTCCAAGAAGTGCAAAGCGCACTCAGCCAGATGCGCATGCCCGACGGAGTGGACCCCCCGGTGGTTAACAAAAGGAATCCAGAAGAACAGCCCATCATGTTTCTAGGAGTTTCCACGAGCCGTCCAATGCGGGAAACCATCTCCTGGGTGGAAAATGAACTGCTTGATCAGTTCCGGTTTCTCCCCGGCGCCGGGGAAGTGTCCGTGGGGGGATTCAGTCAAAGAAATCTCCGCATTTGGCCCAAACTTGAAAAGCTGAAGGAAGCGGACCTCACCGTCACCGACATCCTCGACGCCATCGACAGTCAGCATCAGGAGACCGCGGCCGGCCAGTTCACCTCGGAACGCAGAGAGCTTCGAGTGCGCTGGCTCGGCGAAGTAGCCTCCCCCGAGGAAATGGGGAACGTTCGCATCCTCCGCCGAGGCGGACAGGTAATTCACAACTCGCCGTATCGGATCCGCGACGTGGCCGCCGTGGAAGACGGACTCAGCGACGTCCGCAGAATGGCCCGCGTAAACGGAAAAGAAGCCATCTCGATTCTCGTGAAGAAGCAACGCGGCGGCAATGAGGTTTTGCTCGCCCAAGCGGTCCGTAAAACGATCGAATCGCTTAAAGGAAAAATTCCTGAGGGCTACGAGGTCCAGACCAATATCGACTTCACACGGTCCACCGAAGCCGTAGTCAGCACTACGAAGGAAAAACTCTGGATTGCCGCGATCGTAACCATCGTGATTTGTTTTCTGTTTCTTGGAAGCTGGCAGGCTGCTCTCAATATTCTGTTTTCGATCCCCACGTCCATCATCGGGACGTTCATCATTGTCTATTTTTCCGGCTTTACGTTGAATCTCTTTTCCCTGCTCGCCCTGACTTTGGCCGTCTCCATCGTGGTCGACGACGCGATCATGCTTCTTGAAAACATCGTGCGGCATCACCGGATGGGAAAGCCTGCCGCACAAGCCGCCTACGACGGCGCGATGGAAATCCTTCCGGCGGCCACGGCAGCCACCATGGCCGTTGTGGCCGTGTTTCTTCCTGTTATCTTCATGGAAGGCGTTACGGGAAAATTCTTCTTCCAGTTCGGCGTCACCATGTCGGCCGCCGTGCTTTTGTCTCTCCTCGAAGCGGTCACGATTACTCCGATGCGTGCGGCCGCCCTACTCTCCCAAGAGGCGAAGATCAGTCCCTTAGAGCAACGAATCGATCACACTCTCGAAGGCTGGGCCGCCCGATACCGCTCGTGGCTCGAACGGGCTTTGCAAAACTCTAAGCAAGTGGTGTTCGGGTCGCTGGCCCTGTTCGTGGCTTCTATCTTTTTGGCCAAGGCCGTTAAGAACGAATTTGTTCCGGCCCAGGATCAAGACGTAATTATGATGTCGGGCCAAACACCGCCCGGAACTTCCCTTCAGGCCACCTTCGAGAAGGCCGTAGAGGTGGAGGAGCTGGTACGAAAGAGCCCTCACGTCAAAAGTCTGTTTTTCTCCGTGGGTGCCGGCGGCCCGAACTCCGAAGTTAACCAGTTCACCCTCCCGGTCTACCTCCATCCCAAGAAGGAGCGGACCTTGTCTCACACGGAGATCATGGATGTGCTCCGAAAAGAGCTGAAAGCAGTGAGTGGCGTGCGCGTTACCATGCGCGACATGAGCTCCCGCGGACTTACGGCCGGAAGAATGTACCCTCTGAGCTTCAACCTCAAGGGTCCGGACCTGGAAGTTTTGCGCACGAAAGCGGAGGAAATATCCAAGCGACTCACCGACGAAGGACTTGCGATCGACATGGATACCGATTTCAAGGTCGGCATCCCCGAGCTTCTGGTGCAACCCGACCGTGAAGCCATGGCCGCGCGTGGAGTGGCCGTGGCCACAGTTTCCCGCACACTCAATGCCACCGTGGCAGGAGTGAGACAGAGCAGATTCACCTCCGGTGGCCACCGCTACGACATCCGCGTGAAGTTACCCCAGGACCATGTGCGATCTCCGGCCGATATCCGCAACATTGATGTGCGCAACAATTACGGAATTCGCGTGCCACTGGCGTCATTGGTGACGTTTCAAGAGAAGCCCACCTATCAAAGCATCAACCGCGTGAACCGCCAGCGAACCGTGGGTGTGTTTGGAAACTTGGCCAAAGGAAAAGGTCAGGGTCAGGTACTTGCCCGTGCGGAAGCGATTGCCAAAGAAGTACTGCCCTCCGGCTACACTCTGTCGCTCGAGGGTTCTGCCGCCGGGCTCAACGATAGTTTTCGAAACCTCACCGTGGCGCTCGTGCTCGGCCTCCTCGTGGCCTATATGATCCTCGCAGTTCAATTCAACTCCTTCGTGCATCCGATTTCCGTGCTGGTGGCGCTACCGTTCAGCGTGACAGGAGCGCTGTTCTCGCTCTGGATATTTGGCGTTTCCCTGAACCTATTCAGCTTCATCGGGATCATCGTGCTCATGGGAATCGCGAAGAAAAACTCCATTCTTCTGGTGGAGTTTACGAATCAAATTCGGGCCCGTGGCACTACGGATGTTAAAACAGCGATTCTAGAGGCGTGCCCCGTACGGTTGCGCCCCATTCTGATGACGAGTGCGGCCACCGTGGCCGCGGCGCTACCCCTCGTGCTCGGTTCCGGTATCGGTCAGGAAACCAGAACTCCCATGGGCCTCACCATTATCGGCGGCACGATTGTGTCCACGGCGTTTACGCTCTTCGTAGTGCCCGGAATTTATCAGATGCTCACGAAGCTCGAGCGCAAGCGCACCTCTCACATGGAAGTGCGGACCTAACTACCGATTGATGGTTTGCCATAGCTCGCGACGGCAGTCGGCCACTCGCGACGCGATCCACGGTGTCTTCGCCATTCGCTCGGCGAGTTCGCGCTTGGAACGAGGCGGTCTTTGGAAATGCTGAAGGTGAGCCCAGAGCTTGTCCCAGAGGTGGGGCGCCAATCCCTTCACGGAAACATCTTTCCCCTTCACCCAGATATCCGTGAGGCGAGCCTTTTCGCGGTAAGGAGCGTCGAGATTTCCTCCCATGGGGACCACAGTGAGGAACTCCTCAAGCGACACTTCGGCCGCTAGCTTCTTGAGCGCCACCGTGTGCACGCATCGATTCTGGTGTCGGTTGAAACCGTTCAAAAACAATTGCTCGTCCCAATCTTCAAGGAGAAGCGAGAGAAAGTCGCCGCGGAAATAAGCGAAGAGCTCCGAAAGTGCCACTGACACGCTAAACCGATGAGGATTCAGCGCCTGAATCGCCGGGGCAATCTCATTTCTCAATGAGTCCCAAAGCCAAGCGTCTTGAGGTGTGGATTTTTCTTCCACGAAGAAATCAAATTCCGCATGAGCCATCTCATGCACGATCGTGGGAAGCATGGGAATGAGATTGCCGTTGTTTTTGGCGCGCACTTCGCTCACGGTAGGCAGTCGAAATCGACCCTGCTCATCGCGGCCCATGGCTTCGGGCTTAAGGATGATGGTGTTGATCCAGCCGTTGTAGCTCGCCGCGGCCTCTTGATTGATCACCCCCCAATCTTCGAGGTGACTCGGGAGCGCAAGCCTAACGCGCTCAGAAGTCTGCAGGAACCTGGTCCAATCGAGCGCCACCACCTCGCGGTGAAACGACTCCGCCAAGGACATACCAGGATTTGCGAACACGTCTCCCGCACCGCAAACACCAAAGAAAAGAACGAAAAGCCACCCCTTCATAGATCCCCCCTATTCCCCGGGGTGGTTCTAGGCCGATGAACACTCTGCGTCAAACCATATTTTGAGCAAAAAAAATGGCTGGAACCTCAAGGGGATCCAGCCATTCAAACGATTTTAGTCGGAAATTATCGGCGACACATTCCCACTACGCGCTCCCAAAGAATGTTCACGCGGAGGTCATAGGCTCCTCGGAAATGGGCCACTTCACGCCCCGAGGCCGCGTCTTGGAACGCAAGGTGAACGCGCTTCTCGTCCCACTCAATCTCCTGCTCCACCGGCTCCGAACCATCCACGCGCATCATCTCCGTGTGGCAATGAGTCTTGCCGAGATTGTCGGTATGGCAACGGGTCACAGGCTCATAACCCCAGAGGCAGGAACGATAAATCGTACGCACTGCGCGCAGATTTTTCGCTTCGCTCACCTCGCCCTGAATTCCAAAGCTCTGCTTGATGTCCGACGCAGGCACATTCACCGCGCCCATTTGATCCTTGGTGAGCCCAGGGAACACGAAAGAGACCGTCTTGAACACACCGTCACGAATCTCGATCTGGCTGCCTTTTTCCGCCATCGAAAGCGTGGCCTTGTAGCGCTCACTGCCGTCGAGCGTCTCGGTAGCGCCATCGGTGGTTTGAATGGTCAATTTTTCGAGAGCCGTGAACTGACCCGTGATTTTATTTTCGTTGTCGCAGCCGGAAAGTGCCGCGGTGCTGATCGCCATTAGAGCCCAAAGTTTACGTGCCTGCATGAAAGTCACCCTCCCAGGTGGATACAAAATTGATTTTGGCTTTCAAATGGTTGAGCAAAAAACATGCCGCATGAAAGCCAGCTCTATTTGAATTGAACCCCAAACTCTCTTCCGTCGGTGCCGATTCGCACCAAAGGAAGAGAAAAAATAACTAACGCTCCGCATTATTGTGGCGCGCGCTCCTCCGAATTTCCGAGATCCAACGCAAACGCCACCGCAATTTTTGAAAACGCCAACGAATGCCGGAAATTCGAAACACCGTCGATCACGTCCCGGTCCGTATGAATATTTCGGTTCATCCGACTCGTGTCGCTCTCAAACGGAAGAAGCGTCGGGTAACCTCGACGAAACCAAGACGCATGATCGCTGCATCCATACCCGCATTCGTCGGCAATGAGCCGAGCGCCCACATACTTCGAATTCGCATCCTCCAACCAACTCCTCAGCCAAGCACTCGTGAAGTCCGTAACGTTTCCAATCACGAGCTCGCCCGCCCCGGGCTGCAAAGTCATGTCGAGCTGGAGCACCGCCACCACGTCTTTCCCCGCCGCGCGATAGGCTTCCGCAATTTCAGCGGAGCCGAGCAAGCCCGACTCCTCCCCAGCGTACCAGTAAAACTCGATCGTACGCTCTGGGCGCCCCTCCCCCGCAATCACGCGCAGGGCTTCGATCACGTTCGAGCTTCCCGACGCGTTGTCGTCGGCACCGGGCGCGCGCCCCCCTCCACCACCCCAGCGAGAGGCGATCGAATCCAGATGCCCACCCAACACCACAATCTCCTGGGGACGACTCGCTCCCTCCAGCCGAAGCCGCAACGACTTCTGGCGCGTACTCTGATGGGCCACTTGCTCGATGGTCCAAGGGCCGACGTAATTCTTTAGAAGCTCCCGTAACTTCCCCTCCAAGGCCGCCACGTGTCGATTCGGCTCTGCCGACTTGTTGTACCGATCGGGGTAGCTCGAAAGCCACTCGACGTGAGACCGAAGGTTCTGCTCGCTCAACTTCTCCACAGCTTTGGCGATCCGCTCCTGCCGGGGCCGCCCCACGCCGATGCCCTTCTTCCCTAAAACAGAATTCTCTTTTTGAACCCGCTTGGCGAGATCGCGCACGATCTTCCTGGCGTCCGAAACGGAAACCTCGGGAAGCCGCTCATATCCACCGCATTTTCCGAGATCATGGCTTCGATCCGAAAGCTTCTGTTCCTCAGCGTCGGTCACCCATGCCAGGCCCACGCCAGCCGCCGCATCCACGGGCGCCACTCCCGCCCACTTCAGCGCATCCACAGGCGCCAGCACCGGCCGCTTCGGAGCGGCGATCGCCATCATCGGCAATAACAACAAAAAATACTTCATGTATTCCCCCATCCTAAGAGAGTACCCCTCCGGGAAGCGCCGCGCCACGAGACTCTTCACACGGCAACGTTAGAATTGCACCGCTCGTCCCACGCGCTATACTTCCGTCATGGATGAAAACATCGTAAATCTCGGACCACTCGCACCACTCGCCGGCCGCTGGACCGGCACCAAGGGCCACGACACCGCACCCGGCGACGACCGCGGCACGGAAACAAATCTCTTCCGCGAGGACTTTGTTTTTGAGCCCATCGGTCGAGTGGATAACCACGAGCAGATGCTCTACGGCCTCCGCTACCTGCGCGTGGCGTGGCGAATCGGCGAACCCAATCCGTTCCACGAACAGGTAGGCTACTTCCTCTGGGACGTGAAAACCGAATCGGCGATGCACAGTTTTTTTGTCCCTCGCGGAATTGGAGTGCTCGCAGGAAGCGCAGCCCCGCCCAAGGCCAAGTCTTTTAAGTTTCAGGCGGAACTCGGTTCGCCCACTTTTGGAATCCTTTCCAATCCGTTTCTCGACCGCGAGTTCAAAACAATGCGGTACGAAGGAAAACTTGAAATCTTGAGCGGCGACTCATTTTCCTACGAAGAAGACACCGTGATTCAGATCAAGAATCAGCCATCGCTCTTCCATCATATCGACAAGAATACGCTCACGCGGGTGAAGTGATTCTATGGGACAGGCGATCGGACTTCTGCTCATCTCCAATGTGTTCATGACGTTCGCCTGGTATGGGCACCTCAAGAACATGAGCACCAAGCCGCTTTGGATCGTGGTTCTGGTGAGCTGGGGCATCGCTCTACTCGAGTATTGTTTTCAGGTGCCGGGCAACCGGATCGGCTCCCAGCACTTCACCCTGCCACAGCTGAAGATCATTCAGGAGGTGATCACGTTGCTGGTGTTCGTGGGATTTGCTCTCTTCTATATGGGGGTAAAGCCTACTTGGAATTTTCTTTGGGCGTCGCTGTGCTTATTGGGAGCGGTGTTTTTTATTTTTCGCGATCGAGCCGCTTAGCGCAGACCGGTTAGCGCCCCAAAAGAATCAGGACCCCGAAAATTACGAAGAGAAGCGACGCTGCTCGGCGCACCCAGGTCATCGAGATTCTTTTTACCAGCCGATCGCCCCAGAACACGGCCAAGCCGTCGGCCACCAGCATGCCCAGGGTTGTGCCCCCCGTAACCAGCCAAAGGCTTTGAAAGCGAGCTCCTAGAGCCACAGTGGCCAACTGAGTTTTATCGCCCATCTCGGCCAAGAAAAACGCCACGGTGGTGGTGAGAAAAGCACCCCAAACGCCTTCGGACTTCAGGTCTTCATCCTTGTCGGGAATGAGAATCCAACCCGCAAAAACAAAAAAGAGGGCGGCTAGGATCCAGCGCCCCGTTTCCGGACTCACAAGGCCCGACACCCACTGCCCCGCCCCGGCGGCGATTCCATGATTAGCGAGCGTGGCCACGAGAATGCCGGCCATGATCGGCCACGGCCTCCGAAAACGAGCGGCCAGGATCAAAGCCAGAAGCTGGGTCTTGTCACCCATTTCACTGGCGACCACCAAAAGAAAGGAGGAGAAAAAAGATTCCACGAGAGGAATCTCCCGTGGAAATCAGCTTTCGTCAACTGAGGTTATTCTGCGTAAGTGGTGCGAGTCACCACGAGAGCGGGATCGTAGGGTTCCGACGGAATGAAGATCCACTCCTCCACCAACCCCGTGCCGCCGCGGTAGTCCAGCTCCAGATTCATCACCACTACGCTGCGAACTTTCTTGTCTTCAATCCAGGATGCGAGCGCACCGAGTTCACGCTTCGACAAAACCTGATACTCCGCAGTGGGCGTAGAGAGGGCGCGTTCCGCATCGGTGAGATTCGAACGAGAGAAAGACTTTGCTTCGATGGAGTAGCCACGCTTGTGCCAGCTATGGCGAACGGCTCTCCCTACGGCTTCCGCGAACTCCTGCACACTCACTCGAGCGGGAGCTTCCGGCAGCGCATAAGTTTTGGCGCGACGAGCGCCTAGCGCATAACCCGCAAACTCGGCTTTCAGCTCCGGCGTGGCCGCCGACGCGATCGCAGAACCCAATAGAACGAGAACCGACAAAGTGCGCAAAATCATAATGACCTCCCTTGATTTAAAGGGGAATTACCGCGCTGCATTAATTGGGGCAAGTGAAGAATGGGCCATGGGCGAGGGCTTCTTTTTCCCCTCACAATGGCCCGGAAAGAACTCTAACCTATTGAATTTTAATTAAATTCTTCACACACTCGATCCCGATCGGTTAACGCTCCTCCGCGCCCTCCCCAACCTCGTCTTATTTCGAATTGAGCTTCCCTTCTCTGACCCATCGTGTTAATAACCAACCGCACTTGTCGGCTTCTTTTGAGCCGAGCACGGCCCCAAGTTTTCAATCGGGGGTTTTAGGCTCGACCTCCGGAGTGGCTATCCCCGGAGAAAACAATGACTGACGCGACCAAACAAAATTCAATGAACCCCAGCGAAAACGAACCAGAGCCAACTGAAGAGACCGGCTCCTCGTTTGCTGATCTTGGCTTGCCCGAAGAAGTGCTTCATGCACTGAAGAAGGCACTCCCACAGATCACGAACCCCACCCCCATCCAAGCCAAGGCAATTCCTTTGGCCATGAGCGGAAAAGACATCATCGGGTCGGCCCGCACGGGCACCGGAAAAACCTTTGCCTTCTCGTTGCCCACCCTGGCGACCCTCCTCGACGACGATAACCGCGAAACCGTGGCCGTGATCCTCACGCCCACGCGCGAGCTCGCCGCTCAAATCGAAGCGGTGCTTCAGCCGCTCCTTCGCACTCTTAAGATGCCGCGCCCCTGTCTCTTGATCGGCGGCGTAAGCTTCGGTCCTCAGATGGCGGCGCTGCGCGCTCGCCCCAGAGTGATCGTGGCCACTCCGGGACGTCTCCTCGACCATATGGAGTCGGGACGAATCAATACCGATCTCGTTAAGGTTCTTGTGCTCGACGAAGCAGACCGCATGCTCGACATGGGCTTCCTCCCTCAGGTGCGCGCCGTGTGCAAAGATCTCACGCGCGATCGCCAGACGTTTTTGTTCACCGCCACGCTCCCGAAGGAAATTCGGGCGCTGACCAAGGAGTTCATGAACGAACCGGAGAGCATTTTCGTGGATCCCCCCACCTCTGCGAGCCAGCAAGTTACGCAGCAAAAGGTTTCTGTGGGCGACGATAAAAAAGGTGCGCTCCTCGATGCCGTTAACGGTCACGAAGGAAGCATCCTTGTTTTCGCCCGTACCCGCCGCCGCACCGACCACGTGGCACGCTATTTAGAAGAATATGGCGTAAAGGTGGAGAGCATCCACGGGGACCGCTCCCAGCACCAGCGTCTCCGCGCGATTGAAAGTTTCCGCACGGGCCGTGCTCGCGTATTGGTTGCTACTGATATTGCTGCGCGCGGACTCGACATTCCTCAGGTGGGCTTGGTGATTAATTTCGACCTCCCGGAAACCAAGGAAGACTACGTGCACCGGATCGGACGCACCGGTCGCGCCGGAGCCACCGGTGTGGCCGTGAGCTTTGTGGCCTCCAATGAGGAACGGCACTGGCGCTATATGACCGGCGAAGGCAAAGAGTCGGATCGTCAGCCCAGCCAGCACGGCCGTGGCCGTGGCGCCAGCGGCAGTAGCAAGTTCCAGAGCGGCAAGCGGTTCGGCGGTAAGCCTGCCAAGTTCCGTCGCGAGCGGGACTTTGATGCGCCGGAAGCCTCTCAAGACCGTCCTCGTGAGGAGAAGCGTGAGTTCGGTGAGAAGCGCGGCTTCGGCGAGAAGCGCGGCTTCGGTGAGAAGCGCGAGTTCGGCGAGAAACGTGGCTTTGGCGAAAAGCGCAGCTTCGGTGAGAAGCGCGAGTTCGGCGAGAAACGCGGCTTTGGCGAAAAGCGCAGCTTCGGTGAGAAGCGCGAGTTCGGTGAGAAGCGCAGCTTCGGTGAGAAGCGCGAGTTCGGCGAGAAGCGCGGCTTCGGCGAGAAACGCAGCTTTGGCGAAAAGCGCGGTTTTGGTGAGAAGCGTGAGTTCGGCGAGAAACGCAGCTTTGGCGAGAAGCGCGGCTTTGGCCGGGACCGAGACCGATTCCAAGACCGAAGCTTTCAGGAAGAAACCAAAGAACGCCCTCGCACCAACTGGCGCGAAAACTTTGAGAAGCCAAACCGGGAACGAAGCCCTCATCCCTTTGATGAAGGCAAGCAGGCGTCCGAACCCAGACGTTCTTTCGACGGCGAGCGGAAGCCCTTCGAGCGAAAGCCTTTCAAGAAAAAGCCGTTTGGCGCCTCTCGGTCAGAAGGCGGATTCCGTCGACGTCCGGGCAGTTTCTCTAAAAGCCATCATCAAGACTAGGGCCTAAGGGCCCTTCTCGTCCCTTCCTCAAAAGGACAAAAAAAAGGCAGGCTCCATGAGCCTGCCTTTTTCATTTCGCTGGTGTGCGAACGCTTTAGTAGCGACCGCCGCGACCACCGCCGCCGTAGCCACCGCCACCGCCGCCGTAGCCACCACCGCCACCGCCGCCACGAGGACCGCGGCTCTCGCGAGGAGCCTGGGGGCGAGCTTCGTTAACCGTCAAAGGACGGCCATCGAGCATTTGGCCGTGCATCTTTTCGATGGCAGCCTCCGCCTCAGAATCAGACGACATTTCCACAAAACCGAAGCCTTTGCTGCGGCCGGATTCACGGTCCATGATGATCTTGGCCGATTCTACCGTACCGAACGAAGCAAATGCGTCTCTCAAACTATCGTCAGTCATTTTGAAAGACAGGTTACCTACATACAATTTCTTACCCATGGGACTCCTAAATACATTGAACAACTTGGCCTGCGGTTTAGCATGTCACAGACACAATCGCTAAGAAAATATGCCAGGATTGAAAACCAATCCATCTTTTTTTGCCAAGCTCAACCTATCAGGATTCCTGGAGAATGCGGGCCGGGGAACCTCGCCACACTCCCCCCAATCCCAGAAGAGCCACCACCACGGCTAAAACCACAATAACCCCCCCGGCAGCGGATAAAACGCCCCAAGCTGGGCGGTAGGACGCCTCCAAAACCCATCGCGAAAGCGCCCACGCAAGGCCACAGCTCAAAACTGCCCCCCAAAAACAGGCGACCAGGGCCAGGAGGCCGAATTCCACCACCACCATCCGGCGCAAAGCTGGCGCCCCGGCTCCTACCACCCGGAGAAGATTGAACTGACCTCGCCGAAGGTGGCTTTGGATCTGGGTGATCGAAAAAATCACCGTAAAGCTGGCCAAAAGGGCCACCCCGGCCATCAAAACCAGGGTCCAGCGGATGCGGTCTACCAATTCCATGATTCGCTCTACGGTGAGGCGGATGTCGATCACCGACACGTTAGGGAACCGCTCAGAAATGCGATCCTGCAGCGTAGCCTTGGTGGATTCCGACACTCCTCCCACGGAGGCGAGGTAAATTTTCGGCGCGTCGTTCAGCACCCCGTCTTGAAAGAGAACGAAGAAGTTGGGGCGAAACGAGGACCATTTCACCCGGCGCAGGTTGATCACTTTCCCGGCGATCTCTACCCCTTGAACGTCGAAGACCAACTGATCGCCCAAGCGAAGGCCCATGCGCTCCGCAAAACCCTTTTCCAACGAAATTTCACCCGGGTTCTGAAGTTCTTTGGAAAACGCAGCCCCCTTCACGATCTCCTCCGCAGCGCCAAGCTCGGAACGCCAGGAAAGGTTCATGCCCCGATTGCGAAAGCGCGCGTCCAACTCTTCCTCTCGGGTCTGAAAGCCGTTTTTTCCCGGAGAGCGCTCGTAGCCCTGATCGTTCACCCGAAGAATCCGTGCGCGAACCATCGGCGAAAGATCGGATAACCGTGCCCCGGCCTTCTCAATTATCGAAGTGACTCCCGCCAATTGCTCGTCTTGAATGTCGAACAGAAACAGCGACGGAGTTTTTCCCGGGCTCTCCAACTCACTCTGAATCGCGGTGCGGAGCTGGGGAAGAAGATTCAGAAGCAGCACACCCAAGCCAAGAGCCACGAATGCCGCCAAGGAAGCGACTCCCCCTCTCGCAAAATGCAAAAGACCGTGCCGCAAAGGAAAAACCCGCACATGGGCTGCCGCTTGATTTGCCACGCGCTGCAAGGCCCACCCCACGGCGGCCACTAGCCCGAGTGCTAACACCATGGCCCCCACAAAAATGCCCGCGTTTCGGAAGGAGTTCGACTGCCAAACCGCCAATAGAAACAAAACGGCCACGGCGGGGAACCAGGCCCAGATCGGACGACGTCCCAAGGCATTCCCATGAATCACGCTGCGAAGGGGAATGCGGGATAGCGCCACGAGTTCGGGAATCAGGAGAAACAGGGAAACAACCAGGGAAAGCACACCGGACGCAACCACGGCGCTCGGTCGCAGATAGGCGTCAAACTCCACCGGGGAAATTGTGTGCGTGAGAAAACGAAGGAGTCGAAGCTGCAAAAATGAGAGCGACAAAGTTAGCGGAACCGAAAGCACGGATACTAAAACCGCCTGCACCACCAGCACACCTAGGGCTCGTGTGCGGGAAAGACCGAGAATCTGTTGCAGACCCCAGATCTTCATCCGCTTCACCACCCAGGCCTGAAAAAGAAAACCCGCTCCGAGCGCGGAAAGAAACATGCCCACCAAGGAAGCCAAACCAAGAAAGTCCGTTACGATTTGTATGAGCCGGCCTGAGTCTTCGCTCGCTCGTTGAGGCGTGAGGAGACGCACACCCGGATCAGAGAACTCCAGGCGAACCTGTTCCGGATCCTTACCTTCCGGAAGACGCCACAACATGATGTAGGTGGCCACACTCTCGGGACGCAGAAGTCCGGTGGCGTCGAGGCCCGCACGCCCCACGTAGACCTTGCCCGAAAACGCCCGAAATGTTTGTCCGGGATCTTGCGTCACGAAATCGTCTACTACGAAGCTCTTTCCTCCGAGCGAAACCGTGCCGCCAATCTCTGCCCCTAGCTGGGAAGCGGAATCCACATGGAGCCACACACGGTTCACTCCCAAGCGAGCGGCCGCGCCGGACCCCACCTTTCCGCCACGAGCGAGCTGAATCTCCCCGCGCAAAGGAAATGCCGGGTCCACGGCCTTCACCATCGTGAGGCGCGATCTCCCGACGGCTCTCACCATGGAAAACATCTCCACCGCCTCGGCCTCGGGAATTCCCAGAGTTTTTTCTGCTAGGGCTCGTTCCTCCGCGCTCCACGGACGTCGCACGGAAACGGCGATGTCGGCGCCGAGTGAATTCCGTGCATTAGCCGCAAGACTCGCCTCCACGGAAAAACGAAAGGCATCGATCGCGACGAAGCCCGACAATCCCAGACCAAGGTTGAGAAGAAGCAGCGCCAGAAATCTCGGCTGAGCGCGCAGTTCTTTCCATGCATGGCGAAGCAAAAACATCATGCTGGAACTAGACGCCCGCCTTCTAAAGAAAAGCGTCGATCACAGCGGGCCGCCAGCTCGGGACTATGAGTGACTAAAATCGCGGTGGTGCCGGTTTTCCGAACCTCTTGAAAGAAGGCTGCCATCACTTGTTCGCCGGTGGCTACATCCAGGCTGCCGCTAGGCTCGTCGGCGAGTAGCAGAGCGGGTTTGGTTACGAGTGCTCTCGCGATGGCTACGCGCTGGCATTCACCGCCGGAAAGCTCCGAAGGGAAATGGTGGAAACGGTGCTCCAGTCCCAAGTCGCACAACAAACGGCGGGCCCAGCCCTCATCCACATCGCCGCGAACTTCCATGGGCAGCACCACATTCTCCCAAGCCGTGAGGTGAGGCATCAAATGGTACTGCTGAAAAACGACACCCACATTGCCGCCGCGCCACCTGGTGAGATCGTCGGGAGAAAGAGTCTCCACGGGCTGACCGTTGAGCACAATCGAGCCGGAATCGGGAAGGTCTAGTCCGGCCAGGAGCGCCAGAAGAGTGCTCTTCCCACTACCCGACTTTCCCAACACTGCCACGATTTCTCCTGTCTTCACCTCCGCACTCACGCCCTGAAGAATCGAAAGCCGAGTTTTCCCCTGAAGGAAAGACTTACAAACGTCGCGCAATAAAAGACTCATAGCTTCTCTCGCAGAAAACGAAACAAAGTATCGGCCAAAACTCGATGGCCGGCTTCATTGGGGTGAATCCCGTCGTCGAGATTCATCTTTGGATTCCCGCCCACCCCTTCCAGAAGAAACGGGAGAAAATCGACTTTTTCTTCCTTCGCTAAGTCGCGAAAAACAGTACGAAACTCGGCCCTGTATTCCTTGCCGTAGTTGGGGGGCATTTCCATGCCCGCGAGAATCACCCGCACCTTTTCCCGGCGAGCCAGTCGAATGGCCGAACGCAGATTTTCTTTTGCTGCCTTCGGATCGAGCCCGCGCAAACCATCGTTGCCGCCAAGAGCCAGAATCACTGCCTCAGGTTTTTGCTTGAGAATCCACTTCAAACGGGGAGTTGCCGAAGCCGTGGTGGAACCGCTCACGCCGGCATTGATCACCTTCCAGCCCTCGAGCTTCGTGCCGCGGAATTTCTCCTCCAAAAGCGCGGGGAAAGACTGCTCTTTCGCCACACCGAAACCTTCCGTGAGGGAGTCGCCGAGGACCACGATGCGCTTTTCCGCCCCAAAAGCGGAGATCGAGAGAAAGAGGTAGATTCCTATCCATCGCATGAAGGAAGCCCTAAGCCCCACAGCACTTCTTGAATTTCTTTCCGCTCCCGCAGGTGCAGGGGTCGTTGCGTCCCACTTTCGGAGCGTCCCGCACTACCGGCTTGATCGGCTCGTGATGAACATGGTCTTCGTGGCCCTTACCGTCTTCGTGCACATGACTCTCGCCGTCTACGAAATACCAGCGGTTGCCTTCCTTGCGAAAGGTGCTCACCTCGTGGTGCTCCAGCACCTTGCCGCGAGTTTTATATCGGGCAGAAAACTCCACCTGATTGCCTTCGGCCTTGAGAATCTTGAGCCCGAGCCACTCCGAGGTCTTCGCCCACTCCAGCACATCTTTTTCGCTGTAGTCGCCGCGACTCTCGGGAGCGAGTGTCTCCTTCAAATACGGCGGAATCACTTTCACATACGCCGTGTAGCGGGAGCGCATGAGGGCTTCCGGCGAAGGAGCCGGCGCCTTTCCCGTTACATAGGGCTCACAGCAGTTGGAATATTCTTTTTCTGATCCGCAAGGGCAAAGCATGGACTCTCCTAGTGGTTATAGTGTGCGTCCCGGAGACGAAGAAAATGTTGCTCCTGAAGTCGTCCGGCGCGGCTACACATCAGGTTCGTGAGATCGATCTGGTAATTATAGATGACCTCTTCCTCGGGAACGTAAAACTCCAGGTAACAGTCGGGAAACCCCAACACATGTCCCCATTCGTGGCGAATCGTCCATTGCACGTCCCATTCGTCGAGGGAGGCATTGGAATCCATCGTAATGATGTTTCCGCCGATCTCATTCACGTTCGGGGTCACGCCCGGTTTGAAAACGATCCGGGGATGATCGAGTCCGTCGTTCCGGAAATCCAGGCGCATTCGCCAGTCGCCCCACTTCCACTCATTCTCAATGTGGCCAAGAAAAGAAACTACGCGGTCGCTTCCCGGGTGCTGGAACGGCACGGTGGCGAGCTCCGGAGTTTTCCAAGCGACATCTTTCCGTTCCGTCCACAGCTCAAAAAATTCTTCCCACACTGCGGCGCTCTTCGGAACGAGGCTTGCGTAGAAGCCCACGAGCTTTCCCTCTCGTTCGGCGGCGGAGATTCGATCAGGGCATTTGCCATCGAGCGCTCCGAAATTATTGATGCACATCCCGAGCAGCCAACCGCGAATCTCGCGCTTTTTCTCGTCGGGAAGCGTGGAAAATCCGGCGAGTGATCCGTCACGATCGGGCAAATCCCGGAGACGCCAATACCCGCGCACGTCGTTGCGTCTTCGCAATTCCAGCGCTCCGAGCCACGGCTGCAGAAGAATCCACCGAGCCGTGAATTGGTAGAGGCGGTCCACTTTTCGCGCCCACTCCACATATTCCGCATCCGGCACCGGCGGCTGGTCGGAAAATGGAGCGCCTTTGAAGAGCACGGCATACATCGCCGGAGGAAGGCCCGCCTCCAGGCGCGCGCGGTCTTCGAGAATCGTGGACTCCCCGTATCTGGCGGGCGCGTCCATTGGATACCCCTTGCTCTGCCCCGGACGCGAAATGCGAAGCTTAGTGTCCTCCGAACGGAACGAATTCAAATGGCTGAGCCACTCGTGATTGCGACGTCCCACATCGAGAATTTCGTCGAGCGAATTGCCGGGCTTACCGGAAAGCCGAAATTCAGATTCCTCGAACAAGGAAAGGTACTCCCGTCCACTCGCCTCAGGATCCGGAATAACGTGGCTCCAACGGTAGGGCATCTTCGAGTGCGCCACATCGTGGGGAACTGCAAAACCAGCTAGAGCTGAGACCGGGAGAAGGAGGAGAAGGATCAGGTGCCACATGCTCCGTTGATCTCCTGATCGGCCCCAAAACGCAACCCATTGATTCTGTGACTGTTCTTCGATTGGAAACCATTCCGAATTCGGGGTAAATTGCGCACCGCATGAGCCATCTTATTTCTCTCCTGGTGCTTTTAATGGGACTGTCTGCCGAGGCACGGCTCAAGCCTGCGGAGCCCTATCGGTCCGGGCGTGCACTCTGTCCCACGGGAGAAAGGGTCACCGTTCCCTTCGACTGGAACAACCCGGAAGGCCCCACCACCACCCTCCACTATGCCCTGCTCGGCGGCTCCTACCGGTCGGAGGTCCCCACCGTGGCTTTTGTGAACGGCGGGCCAGGCGGAACGCCCGACGGCGCCTTCGACACCCTGGAACCGCTGACCTCCCACTTCAACGTGGTGGTTTTTCATCAGCGCGGCGTGAAATGTTCCCGGCCCGATACGGCGGCGGAAATCGACGACCCACGCTACTACTCTTCCCGAAACACCGCGCTTGATCTCGAACGTATCCGCGAAACTCTCGGAGTGCGCCGCTGGACCGTGTGGGGGCACTCCTACGGCACAGTGCCAGCCACGATCTATGGCCATCTCTTTCCCGAACGCGTGGTGATGCTCGTGCTCGAGGGAGTGGTGGTGAGAGGCGATCTCGACAACTGGCAGAATCCCCACCGCCGCAAGCTGCTCGAACGGTGGTTGAAATCGGCGCCCAAGAAACTACGCGACGATGTGATTCGCTGGTCGCAGCACCCTCGCGTGGCGGCCACGTGGTTCGCGCAGATGTCGTTGCCCTATATGTATTACGCCGCCCCTTTCCAGCTCATCGAAAGGAATCTCGAAGAGCTCTTCAATAATACTGACGAGTGGATTCTTCGCGTTTTGGAAGAGTGGAGCAAGCCGTTCGCGAATTACAGCGACGATCCTGAGTTCGGCCAGTTCGCGTGGATTCATCTCGTTTGTGGCGAGTTTTCGGGAAGTGATCCGAAGGCCACACAGCTCTTTTCCATCAACAGCGAAGGACGATTCCTGCCGTTTGGCGGCCAAAATGAATTACTTCCCGAATGCGGCGCGCGCAACGTGGCCACCCAGCGGCACTATGACTCCGCCGATCACCCGCTCCAAGTGCCCGTGACCTACTTCAACGGCATCCTCGACGGTGCCACCCCCGCTCCCAACGCCGTGGACCACTACCAAAACACGGCCCGAAGCCGAGCCCAGCTCCTTCTCGTGGACGACGCGGGCCATGTGAGCGTGGCGGATCTCCTGCAGTCCGGGAAGTTTCAGCCCTATCTAGAGAAGGTGCTGCGGGGAGAAACCCTCACCGACGCCGATCTTTCCGACTGGAACCGCACTTCCTCTCGAAAAATACGCTGGACCCGGAAGAACTAAAGCTTCCGGGCAAACACAAGGATGTGGCCGTCGGGGTCGAGGCTGTAGGCCGCCTCGTCGCCCCAGTTTCGGGGTTCCAACTTACTCAGCTCCCGGGCACCACAGGAGAGCGCCCCCTGGTGACGCACCTCCGGATCCTCAACCGTGAGATAAATCTCGGCGCGAGGAAACCCGTTCCCGGAGGCGAGGTCGGATAAGCCCAGAAGCTTTTTGATTCCTAACTCCGGCATGAGGCCGAGCACGTGATCTTTTGAGAGCGTGAATTCGGTCATACCCGGCACATCAAGAGTTGGCTCTAGCCCCAGGGCCGCCGCCCAGAAGTCTCGGGATCTTTTCTGGTCTTTCACAAAAAGAATGGTGTTGCACTTCATGCGGGCACCCTAACACATGCCCTGTGTTGATTTGCCCAGGTTTGAGCTAAATTGCGACCATGACGATCCTGATCGGAGCCCAGAGCCTCGGAAAAACCTATGGTCCCCGACCTCTCTTTCAAAATCTTTCCTTCTCCGTTTCCGACGGAGAACGCATCGGACTCATCGGCCCGAACGGAGCCGGAAAGAGCACGCTCCTTCGCCTACTGGCCGGTCAGGTAGCGCCCGACACGGGCACCCTTTCGTTGCGAAAAGGAATCCGCACAGGATTTCTGGAACAGGTGCCGCAGTTCACTCCGGAAACCACGGTTGAGCAAATCGTGATGGAAGGCGCCGTGGATGCTCACGACGGAGAAACCATCGCGCGCGCCCAGGAGCTGATCGCGAAGCTGGAACTCAACGAATACTCCGATCGCCCGATCGAAGAACTTTCCGGAGGCTGGAAAAAGCGAGTGGCGCTCGCGCGGGAGCTTTTGCGGCAGCCGGATCTCCTCCTTCTTGATGAGCCCACCAACCATCTCGACGTGGAAAGCATTCTTTGGCTGGAAGGTTTTCTCGCGAGAGCCCCCTTTGCCACCGTAACGATTACCCACGACCGGGTGTTTCTCCAGAAAGTTTCCAACCGCATCATCGAACTCAATCGAAGGTTTCCCGACGGACTCTTCAGCGTACGCGGAAACTACCTCACGTTCCTCGAGGCGAAAGAGGCACTTCTCACCGCCCAGGCCAGCACGGAACTCAAACTACGCAACACCCTTCGCCGGGAAACCGAGTGGCTGCGCCGGGGCGCCAAGGCCCGAACCACCAAACAAGAAGCACGCATCCAGCGCGCTCACGATCTCGCGACCCTCACCGAAGAAGTGAGTGACCGCAACTCCTCGCACAGCGCGCAGTTTGAATTCGTGGATCTCGGCCGCAGCCCGCAAAAGCTGGTGGAGGCGAAAAAGATCCGCAAATCCTACGGTGACCGAACCGTGATCCCGGAGTTTTCGTTCCTTGTGACGCCGAAGACTCGCCTCGGTTTGCTTGGTGCGAACGGCTGCGGGAAGTCGACTCTCCTTCGGCTGCTTCTTAAAAAAGAGGCGCCCGATGCTGGCACTGTGTTTCACTCCGACTCTCTTCGCATCTCTTACTTCGAGCAAAATCGCGACGCCCTCGATCCCCAACTCAGCGTGCTTCGCACCGTGTGCCCGAAGGGAGACTTCGTGCAGTTCGGAGGAAAGCCGATCCACGTTCGCTCCTACCTCGACCGCTTTCTATTCTCCGGCCCTCAGGCCGACATGCCCGTGGGGCGCCTCTCCGGCGGCGAACAAAGCCGGATTCTTCTTGCCCTTCTCATGCTCCAGGAAGCAAACCTTCTGGTCCTCGACGAACCCACCAACGACCTCGACATGACGACCCTGGACCTCCTTCAAGACGTGTTGGACGAGTTCAACGGCGCCGTAATTCTCGTGAGCCACGACCGCTACTTTCTCGACCAGGTTACGACTGAAATCATCGGCTTCGGACGCAACACCCGAGGCGATCCGGAACTCGTGAAGTTTTCCGGCGTGGATCAGTGGCAGACCTGGCACGATCAAAACACGGGGCCGAAGGCAAAGCCTGCGCCCGCAAAGGCAGCGAGCGAGAAGCCCGCCGCAAAAAAGAAACTTGGCTTTAAGGACCAGCGCGAGCTCGACGGCATGGAAGCCGCCATCGAAACGGCGGAAGCGCGCTTGGCCGCCCTCACGCGGGAGAGCGAAGAGGCGGCATCGAACGCCACCAAGCTTCTCGCCGTTACGGAAGAGATGAGCGCCATAGAAAAGGAAATCGAAAGGCTCTACGCCCGCTGGGCGGAACTCACTCGGTAGGGCGCGATCAGTTCGCCCATGAGGGATACACGATCGTGTACTCGGTCAGCAGATTTTTCTCGTGACCCATTTTCAGGCCTGCCACGGGCCAAAGCACCAATCTTTCGGACTGAGAGTCGTAAATCAAGACTCGCTCTTGTCCGTTGCTGAGAGTAAACCATCGAATCGCCGCAACCGAATGCCCCCCATACACTTCGCTCGCCTTGGCTGCTGGAGCAAGAATGCCGTCTTCCGTGAACTTCACCATCACGTCGAGAATCGCCGGGTAACCGTTCTGGACGTGCTCGCGGAGCTCGTCCAACGACACATGCGCCTTGCTTCGTATGCCGTGAACGCGGAAAAACTCCGTTCGGGCGCGAATTTGAACGTCACTCCTGCCCCCAACCCAGGAATGAACTCCGGAGTTACTGATGTGCTCAAACAACTGGGACTCAAAACTTGCCAATCGCCCCCAAAGCCCGGGCCTCATGATTTTTTTCAATTCCGCGTGTTCCAGAGCCTCCATCTCATCGAGGACTCGCAAACAGGCGATCGTACTAATCACGGCGCAGGAGTCCCCCACCGGATCGCTCATCACCTTAAGCCCCAAAGGCCGAGCCGCGCCCCCTCCCGCCGCCAAACCGCTGCTAGTAGACCGGCTAAACACCGTCCCGTCGGCTTTACTCAGAAACACGTAGTTCCCTCGGCTCAAGCCGAGAAAGTAAGCCTCGGATCCGTCGTTGAATTTGAAAACGTCTCCGGCCTCTAGGGAGTATTTTCTTGCCCGCGCATCCATCAATCCATGGAAACTTTCGGCGCACAAAGCCCCATTTCCCACTCGTGGGAAAAACGTGAGCACTAAAATCAATCCAAGCAGGACCGGGCTTTTGTAGAAGAGTGCAATCCTCATCACATCTCTTATCGGCGGCCACTCGCTACGTCGAAAGTTCGGCATAACCACATGAAATCACTATGGTAACCGTTGCATTCGGCCGCCAGATCTCACACACTACCGTTATGAAACTTCTCCTCGGATTATGTGGATTTTTGGTTGCCTCATCGGCAAGCGCCCTGTCGGAGTCGGACCTTTCTCTTTGCGAACGCGACGCCGACTGCCTCATCGTTTCCTACAGCCATTGCTGCGGCTCTACCAAGCGGGCGATCAACAAGGCCCATGAGGCGGAATACAAGAAACATCCGGAGTGGCAGAAGTTCGACGATCCGAAAAAATGCGCCGTGATCGGAGTTTGCCAACCCGACAAGCTAAAAACCAGGGCCGTGTGCGCGGGCAACGCCGTGAAGCAATGTGAGCTGGCCTTTTCGCCCACCTACCGAGCTCCGTGCCACACCTCCACCGACTGCTCGCAAAACGAGGAATGCCGGCCGGAATCGGTCGCATGCCCCACTAATCCCGAAGCCTCCCACTGCGTGGAAAAGCTCTGCATGCCGAAGAGGTGAGCGGCGGATTCCTTACGGACGCCACTCCCACTTATCGCCAAACTTCTTCGGCGCCGCTTTGAATTGATCATTGTACTCCCCACGCAGCGCTTTCTGCGTCACGGGAGACAACTGAATCGGACCGTTTTGAGCGTCCCATTGGTCGGCGTGATACCGAAGCGCGTAGATGTCGGCCAGCTGACTCACAAATCCAGTTTCCATCACCTCCGCAACGGAGGCTCCGTTCGACAGTCGCTGCGCGATCGTTTCACCGCTCCAAGGTTGGAGTGTTTCGTAACGGCTCATCCACATATGGGTCTGTGGAGGCGTGTCGCTCAAAATTGCGGCGTCGAGTTCTTTCTGTCGAATTCGAATCATTGTGCCCACCCAAGCGCGGGCCTCCTCAAAGCTTCGATCGACCGTTTTCAATAGATCCAACCGACTTCTTATCTGGGCCTGGGCAATTTGCTTACCCATCAAGCGGCCGGCCTCTTCGCCGATCAGGTCGTTGAGAGAGTCTTCGCCGAACACGTCGAATCCTTCCATGTGCCAATACTCATAACCGATGAAGAGGTCCCTCATCGCATCGTCTGGAAGATACTGATACTTCGCGCCCGTTGCCCAATGCATAACGTTGGAAAGATTCTTTCCTCCGTAGATTGCGTCGTCCTCTTCCCCAGGCTGGGAGTTGTGCCGTCCCACTAAAAATGGAACGTCGAGGAACGGAATTTCGGAGATGTATTTTCCGTTTCCAGGCGAACGCCAGAACTGAGTGGCGGGATACAGCCACTCCCAGTGATCACGAAATGCCGGATCGCTGGAGTAAATCGCCCTCAAACCTTCCGGGACATACATATAGGCTCCCAATCCCACGCCGGGATAGCCTTGCCCTTCCCCCAGCTTTTCCAGCGCCGCCTGCCCCGCTTCGCGAGACGGATTGGCGAAATAGTCGCGAAGGAAAAGCGAATCGATCTTGCTAAGCAAGTTCGAACCCGCTGCCGTGGCCTTCATCGCTTTGGCGCGGCGCTGAGCCTCCAGACGAATGTAGCAAAGGACCTGCTGCTTCTGATCCGAGATCTTTCCAAGCAACACGTCGTAGATATACTTCAGATTTCCCGGAGGAGGGTTCGAGTTCTCTACCCACACGGTATGGAGAGCATTGAATTCCTGCTCGGGATCCGCGCAATCCAAACGCACCAAAGTTTTGCGATTGTTGTTTTCAAAACCCTCCAGCACCAGATTTTCCGTATCGATGTCCACGGAAATCTCGTTGTCGCGAGGAGTGATATTTGGAGGCGACGTTTGATCCGTCTCACGATCGGTTTTCCAGTCGATCATCGCCGACTCGCCCGGCTCCAACCGTTGCAGATGAGTGGCGGAACGGGCGATCACGTATTCAGGAGGGTTTGGATTCGGGCCAAACGTATTCTTCCTCACGAGCTGGATACGGAACCGCTCCGTGGAAGGAACAAAGCCCACGTTCTTAACTTCCGCCTGCACGTGCCACTGAGGAATCGGATTTCCATTTACGTCTTTCCCTTCAAATGGCTCAATCGAGAAGAAATTCACCACCAAATCAGGGAGCATCGTGCCTCTCGTTACGAACATGTTCTCCACCACTTCTTCGTGGGAGATCAGAGAGTCGCCATAACTGCGGTGAGCAATCCTCGTGTAGGTGCCGCGCAGCTCCAGCTTGGCGGCATCAAAGCGGAGGTTCATTTTTCCGCGAAACATCTCCGGATGCGCCGGATCGCCGTAGATCGCCAGCAGCTGCTCCACGATCGTGCGGCGTGTGGTCTTATACTCTGTTACGGGAATCCAACGGTTCAAGGTAACCACGCCGTGGTCGTCTACTGTTCCGTCCACGTCCCAACCTTCGCCGTTTTTCATGGCGATACGGCCACGAACCTGCATGTTGTTTTGGTTCAGAATCAGCTTGGTAGCATCCTGCTTGCCTTCCCAGTACCACTGACCAGCCACATCGGGCGGAATCGCATAGGCGGTGGAAATGAACGACAAAAGAAGAATTACGAACCGAACCATAGTCAGTTGCCCCCAAATGAAATTGCAGTGCGGTGTAGCATGCCCAAGCTGGGGAGTCGACTATTTTTGACCTTAATTCGGGGCTCTACCCCGCCTGGAGGATATCCGTAGGCATAGAGGTGCGAGCTCAGCACCATTAGCGCTTCTGTGCCCTGAGCAAGGCCAAGTCACCACAAAATTACTAAGGTTTAGATTTCAGAAACTTTTTTAAAACCGGATTCACGGGCGCGATGCAAATTTGGACTTTTACCTTTGCGCCGACTCCAAGGCCCGTTTCCTTCCGCACAGAAGCCTTGAGCGGAAGAATGTAGCTGCCGGCTTTTGTGTCGAACCAAATCGCGGAATCCCACTTCGCCTTGCCGATCGCCGCACTCGCCTTCAGCCGCCCCCACCCTTCCTCCGCCACACTGTGACGCTTACGAATTTTCTGCGCCAGCGGCTTCGGAAGAGTGACGAAGTGCCAACCCGACAAACCATAACGCCAAACTTCACCTTGAAAGGAATACTTGGAGGGATTCATGGATCAAATTATTTCTCAGAATGAATCGTATTCCTAATCTGAAAAGATACCGCCTCGATTCCCCTTTTAATTTAAAACTTTAATGTGCTCTTGCATCTCGTAGAGAAAGAGAAATGCCTCGCGAACATTCATCTCCTCGCCGCCCACCGCACAAGAAACAACACAACTATTGCTCGCACCTAAAACATATGCCCCGGGAAGCCACGGGGGGTCGCCTTCTTTCAAGCCAACCACAAACATCACTCGTGCTCTTTGGGCGGAACCCGCAGCCCGGCAAGAAGACGAGGTGACGTCGGCTTTCCTATCCGGAAGACTGCACTCAGAACCCCGCACAGAATACAGTATACCGTACACAGTATTCTGTATTCCGCCTTGGAATTGGTGCCCCCAGACGGAATTGAACCGCCATCTTAGCTTTAGGAAAGCCACGTTCTATCCATTTGAACTATGGGGACAAAAATCAGTCGTCGGAAAAAATCTGCTGGAGCTGGCCCAGCACTTTAACGTCGGTGGTGTCGACGTCTAGCGGTGTTACAGCAGCCCATCCATGGTGAGCCAGCCAGCAATCCGAGCCTTTGATATCACGGAATCCTTGGTAGGTGCCACCGATCCAATAATACTTGCGGCCGCGGGTATCTTTGCGGCGGAGGATGTCGCCGGAATAGAGCTGGCGTCCTTGAACGCCTGATCGAATTCCTTTCAGCTTGGCGCGCGGAAGATTCGGCACGTTGATGTTAAGCAGAACGCCAGCCGGCCATTTTTTCAGAGCGGCGGTACGGCTCTTGCCCGGAGCGAGACTCGCGAGAAAAGAGTCGATCACCTGTTCGGTTACCCAGGCGGCGGTGTCCCAGTGCTCGGGCTGACCGGGCTTGTGTTTCATTCCGTAAACCAGGGAAACCGATACGGCGGGAATGCCGGCGATGGCGGCCTCGCGCGCGGCGCTTACGGTGCCGGAGTAAAATACGTCTTGCCCGAGGTTTGCGCCTTTATTGATGCCGGAGATCACGAGGTCGGGGCGTTTTTTTAATACTTCACGCACGCCGAGATAGATGCAGTCGGCCGGTCCGCCGCTTACGGAAAATACCGTGGCACCGTAACGATGAATGCGAAGCGGCTTGTGAAGGGTAAGCGAGTGGCCGGTGGCGCTGCGCTCGCGCTCAGGAGCCACGATGGTGGCGTGCCATTTTTTTTTGGTGAACCAACCATGAAGCGCGTGAATGCCGGGGGCGTGCACGCCGTCGTCGTTGGAAATCAATGTGCGCATCTTATCCTCCCGAGGCGGAGCCGAACTGACTAAGGCCTACGTAGCCCTGCCCCATCAAATTAATTCCTAGATCCAATCCCCACTCGGTTCCGGTGTTGTGGGTTTGGGAATAGCGAAGGCCAAGCTGCCAGCACTCGGAAGGAGAGCTGTAGGTGGTGCGAATCATGTTCTTGAGGCGCTTTTTGGCGAGGAAGTCGCGCTGGTGCTCGAGACCGACGCTCATGAAATCGTTAAAGCTCCAGTTGAGAAGCGCGCCGCCGGTACGAGCCGGGCTCGGTTGGCCGGTGTAGGAAAAGCTCATGCTCACGGAGCGTTCGAAGTTGCGGGTGCCTCGGGCGTTGGTGAGTCGCTTCCAGTACCAGGTGGTGGAGGTGCTCACGGAGTGCTTGTTGGAAAACACCTGCTCAGGACTGGTGGTGGTCGCGATCTGTACGATCCGCGGATAGAACTTGTATTCGATGGAGTTGGAGAAGTCGTCGATGTTCAGGCTGGAGCGCCCGAGCAAATAGCTGAAGGCGCGCTTTTTGTCGTTTTGCTTCTTGGCGTCTTTGAAGTCGTAGGCCTGGGAAGCGGTTACGGTCCACACTTCCTGATAGTCGTTGTAGCGGGGGCCGTACTGATCCCAACGCATCTCGCGGTCGATGGCGAGTTCCTGCTTGAGGTTCTCCGGCTTTCCGTATTCCTTCGGTTTCGGAGTGAAGCGGTCGTAGGGATAAACCTTGGGGGTTTCTTCGGGGCTTCGGAACTTGCGAATCAAACGGCTGGTGAACCCGTAGGTAAGAGAATTGCCGAGCGGCTGCCGGAGAAAGTTCGTGGAGTTCGTGAGCGGAACAATGTCGAACTGGTCGAAGAGTCCGCCGTCGCGGCGAAGCTGCTGCTGGAACGGATGGGTGGGATCCTCGTCGATCCAAGGGATATAGGAGTAGTTCACAAACGGCGCCATCTGGTGCTTGAAACGAATCACTTTCTTGCCGTCGTATTGAAAGACTCGCTCCGCCACCACAGAGGTCTCTAGCTTGGTATGCAGATAACGCTGGGACGTGTTGTCGAGCGATTGGCTCTGGGTGGGCAACCCGAAAAAATAGCGAAGCTCGTTGAACTGCACTGAGGGTGCCACGGCCACCACGTCGAAAACCCGAAACGGCGCCGCGAGTTCCGGCGCCAGCATCAGTCGGCGCGTTTCGCGAAGGGTATCCTCGCCTGGATCGAAAATGCGGTCACGGTCCACGTCCTGAAACGGGCCGTTCCGCCGAGAGTAGCTATCGAAACGGGAGTAGAAATTCGCGTGAATCGGTCCCGCGAGGCTTCGCTCCTTTACCCCAAGATGCACGGTAGGCATCGCCTGCACGGTGCCGCCGTCGAATCCCTTGGCGCGGTCGTAGAGAAGATTCCTGTAACGCCTCACCTCGGCGGCCATAAAAATATCGGAGAGCGGCACATTGGCCACCGCGTTCGATTCCAGGGTGGCCAGGTCGTTTCCGATGATGTCGTTCACAAAAGTGCGAGGATACTCCTGATCGCTGACCTCCATCACACGCCAGCGCATGCCGAAGTTCTTGAAGAATCCCCAGTCGTGATTGGTCTTCACCGCCCAGCGTTCGCGGGCAGGAGCAGCCGAGGTGCTGTCCTTGGTAAGGAATCCGTTAAACTGTCCGGAAATTCCTGTGTAGCTCATGTAGCGGTGCTCGAGCTCGTAGCGATCGCCTCGGCTGGAGTAGCGCCCTACCCCGATCGTGGCGTCTTGATGATCGCCGAGAGCCAAAAACAGCGGCTGCACATAAGTGAACCCGTGAATAGAGCCCGTGGTCAGCTTCGGAAAGAGGAGTCCGGATTGCCGCTTCGTTTTCACGGGCACCACGAGATACGGGAGGTACAGCGTGGGCACGTCTTTCACCTTCACGTATACGTTATCCATGAACGCGTAGCCCTCGAAGGTGAGGTCCACGTTCTTGGCGGTAAACTTCCAGCTCTCAGCGCAATCGCGACAGGTGGAGTACTCCCCCTCGGTGGTGAGATAACGGTCCTCGCCGATCTTTCGAATCAGCTGGCCTTTCAAGGTGTAGTTATCGTTCACCACACGACCATAGAAAATCGTGCCGAGGTTGGTGTCGGCGTTGTAATGAATCTCCGCGGCCGTTACCGTACTTTTCGGCGTCACATAAACCACGTTGCCCCGGGCCTTTACGTTCTGCGTGGCGGAATCGATCCACACATAGTCGGCCGACAGGCGCATTCCCTTGCCGCTCACCACCACATGGTCAAACGCTTCGTAAATCTTTTCTTTCGTGTGATAGACCGTGCGATCGGCCGTGACCTGCTGTTTGCCTTCCGCCAAATCTACCTCGAAAGAGGTAGCGCCGGGCGAGGTGGCCGGAAGCAACATCACCAGGAGGGGCAGCAAGAGTTTCATTATTTCCGCTTCTTGGCCTTCGCGTCCGAGGTAACGGCGGCTTTCTTGCGGCTCCACATCAGCATCGAGAGGATGCTTTCGATCGTGTCGGGAAGTTTTTCCCGCGGCACCACCTTGTCTACGAATCCCTTTTGGAGCAGGAACTCGGAGGTCTGGAACCCTTCCGGAAGCTTCTGACGAATCGTTTGCTCGATCACGCGCGGACCGGCAAAGCCGATCAAAGCCTTGGGCTCCGCGATGATTACGTCGCCGAGCATGGCGAAGCTTGCGGCCACGCCGCCGGTGGTGGGATCCGTGAGGAGACTGATGAACGGAAGCCCCTGCTTCCGCATTTCCAAAACCAAGGCGCTGGTTTTCGCCATCTGCATGAGACTGAGGATGGACTCCTGCATTCGGGCGCCGCCGCTGGCGCTCACCACGACCACGGGGGTCTCTTCCTTTAAGGCGTGCTCGAAAAGGAGCGCGATCCGCTCTCCCACCACAGTGCCCATCGATCCGCCCATGAACTTGAACTCAAATGAACCGATCTGCACCGGGATCGCCCCGATGCTGGAGCGTCCACTCACGAAGGCGTCGTTCATGTTCATCTTCGCAATCGTGTCGGACAGGCGCTTGTGGTAGGGCTTCAGGTCGTAGAATTTCAGAGGATCGCTGGAGCAGAGATCCTCTCCATACTCTTCGAAATCCGCGCCGCGGGTGAGGTGCTGGATTCGTTCCCGGGCGCTCATGCGGAAGTGGTGGTTACATTCCACGCAAATGTAGTGGTTGTCCTGGAGTACGCGGGTTTCCATCACCTCGCCGCACTCGGTGCACTTAAACCACATGCCCTCGGGCACTCGGCTGGAGCGGTCCTCAGTGGGCTTGCCCTTGATTCCTGGAGTCTTGAGTTTGTCTATTGACATAGTGCGCTAAAACCGGAATTCCTGTTTAGCTTTAATTAACTTCAAACCGCGCACTTTCAAAGCACTGATCTCTTTTTTGAGCTCAGAGTAGTACTCGGGCTTGAGGTGGTAGATGTAGAGCGGCACTTCCTTTTGCAGCTTCACCATCTCGCTCTTAAACATCTGCGGCGTGAAATGGCCCGCCAGGTCGGCGACGCGCTGCAGCCGATTCGGGAATGCGATCTCCGTGAACACACCCTTCAGATGCTTCTCCTTGTTCGCTTCCATCCAGAGAAGGTCCGTGGGGCCGGTGTCGCCCGTGATCACGATCGAGTTTTTCTCCTTCTCGCGAAGGATGAATCCGATCGCCGGCACGGGGTGATTTACTGGATGAATAAAGATCTCGATGTTCCCGATCTTCATGCTCTTTTCCACTGGACGGTAGGCCAGGATCGGGCAGGTTCCGTTGGAAATCTTGGTGAAGTCGGGCCAGATTTTATTATTCAAAAAGTGGGTTTGGAGGATCTCGATGATCTCCGGCGTGCTTACGATCTCGATCGGCTTTCTTCTGTGGGTGAACACATTGTCGGCCAAAAAACAGATGTCTTTGATGTGATCGAGGTGAGTGTGACTCACGAAAATGAAGTCGATATGGCGCTGCTCTTTGAGTGGTAAAGCGGTGGCGCAGGACCCTGCGTCGATCAGAATGTCTTTGTTGATCAGGAAGCTCGTGGTCTGAAACCCGATCGCCACTCCCCCGTCGCCGCCGAGAACGCGAAGTTTCATTTCGATTCCTTGATACGCTTCTTACCCATCCGTTCCATCGTAAAAGCTTTAACAAATGCGTCAACCACTTTTTCGTCGAATTGAGTGCCTCGGTGCTTCACGATTTCCTCATACGCGGTTTCGTATGAAAGCCCCTTCCGATAAGGACGGCTCGAGGTCATGGCATCGAAGGTGTCGGCCACACTGATGATCCTCGCGATCATCGGGATTTCCTCTCCTTTGAGGCCCAAGGGGTAGCCAAGCCCGTCGGGACGCTCGTGGTGGTACCTCATCCCGTCGGTCACGATCTTCAGGCCCTTGATGTGAGCCAGGATCTTGTAGCCGAACTCCGGATGCTGCTTCATGTGCTCCCACTCTTCCTTCTCGAGCGGAGCCTCCTTCTTGAGCACCTTGTCTTCCACGCCGATCTTGCCGATGTCGTGGAGGTTGCTCGCCATCCGCACCCATTCGAGATCGTCTTTACTCATGCCTAAGTGCTTCGCGATCAGCTCACTGAAAAGAGCCACGCGCTTGGTGTGCCCCCCGGTGTAGCGATCCTTGGCGTCGATGGCGCTCGCGAGCGCCAGCACGGTTTCCATGAAGAGTCCCTTCATGTTTTCGTAGAGCTGGGCGTTCTCCACCGCGATTGAAACCTGGTGAGCCAAAGTTTCTAAAACTTTCAGGTCGCTCTTCGAAAAATCGCCGTGGTGCCGATTGAGTGCCTGCAGCACTCCAAGGAGCCGATCACCCTTAGAAAGGAGCGGCACGCAGATCATGTTGCGAGTCTGAAACTTCGACGTATCGTCGGCTTTTTTGTGATGGCGGGCGTCGCCCTTCACGTCGTTCACGATCACGCTCTTGCGATGGAGTGCCACGGATCCGGCGAGGGAATTCTCCCCTACCGGGAGACGTATCGCTTTCAGCGCGCTCGTGCCGCCCGCGCTGCTTACGACCGAGTCGAACCAAAGTTCGTTCTTTTCCTCATCGAATAGGTAGAGGGTGGCACCGTCGCAATCGAGGAGCTTGGTGGTGGCGCTCATCGAGCGCTCTCGAACTTCGCTGGTATCCAGCGACGAGTTCAGGATCGCACTGAACTCCATCAATGCTTCCAGCTTCTCGTCTCGGCTCCAATGCCTGGTCTCTTTTTGCATCATCACGAACCTCCTGTTCGCTTCTGAGGTCACTTTTCCGTCAGTTTCCAAACTCCCTGCCAGCCTTCTCCCGGGGATTTTTCCCGGAACTGGCTGATTCGTTCCAAAAACACATCGGCCGCTTTGTCGTCGGGCCGAAACTTTTTCGAATCCCGAAATGCCGCCTCAGCACCGTTCCAATCCATTCCGGCATAGGCTGCCAGCCCGCGATCAAAGGCGTGAAGCCAAGGCTCCAACTTCGACCTCTGGCTCGACTCCGCCACGAGTTCGTAGATTGTTTCCGGAGTCTCGCGGCCCTTCACGGAAACCACGTCGAGCTTCCGGAACACGAAAGAGTCTCCGGCCAGCTCCCGGGTGCGGGATCCCACGATGATCGCCGTACCGTAGATGTTATTCACGCCTTCGAGACGAGATCCGAGGTTCACGTTGTCTCCGAGCACCGTGTAGGAGAACACCTGATTCGAGCCCATATTCCCTACGGCCATTTCTCCGGTGTTGATCCCGAAGCGAATGCCGATGCGGATCCCGTGGCGCTCTTTCCAGTCGTGATTGATGGCTTCCACTTCCGTCCGCATCAGCAGAGCCGCGCGGCAGGCGTGCCGGGCATGTTCCGCGTCGGTCATGGGAGCGCCCCAGAAGCACATGATCGCGTCGCCGATGTACTTGTCGAGGGTCCCCTGGTTGTCGAGAATGATCTTCGTCATCCGGGAGAAATACTCGTTGAGAAGCTGAGTGAGCTGGCCTGCGTCGAGGCCCTCGGAAAGTTTCGTGAATCCCACCATGTCGCTGAAGAGGACGGTGAGTTCGCGTTTTTCGCCGCCGAGCCGCAGCTTGCTCTGGTCTTTGAGAATTTCGTCCACCACCGCTCCGGACACATACCGGGAGAATGCTTCCCGCACGAACTTCTTTTCGCTCTCGGCGCTGATGTAGCGAAACGTCACGCCGGCAAACATCATCGTGAGGGCCGCGAAGGAGGGGACAAGCGAGCTCACGTAAAGGCCGTTGGAGAAAAACATTCCCGCCACCCGGTCCATAACCGCCAACGCCACAACCACAGACAAAATCGCCCAGCCAGGATGAAAACGGAACGCCACAATCGCCACGCCCACGCAAATGGCGAAAATCATCAGAAATCCGAAGCCGTAGTAGTCGGCGCCTTTTTGAAGAAAGGATTGCTGAAGAATGCTGCTCGCGAACTGCGCGTGCACTTCCACTCCGGGAAAATCCTTCGTGAAGGGCGAAGCGCGCAGGTCCTTGAGCCCCACAGCCGAAACACCCAGAAACAAGATTTTCCCAGCGAGCTCACCGCCGTCGTGTTTTCCCGCAATCACATCGGCGAGTTCGATGGTTTTTACCGTTCCGGTGGTGCCGTAGTAATTCACCAGCGATTCACCGCGATCATCGATCGGAACCACTAGACCCTTAGGCGCCTCCTGGGTCGGCTCCATGCGTAATCGCCAGTCGAACTCCCCGGAGAACTCCAGGCGAAATGGTTTTTGGAAATAACTCTGCACCGCCGCCACGGAGAGAGCCGGAAACACGAGCCCGCGATGTCGCATCACCACCGGCACGCGACGAATCACGCTGTCGTTGTCGGCGTCGGCGTTGAAAAAACCTACCGCAGCACCGCCCTTTTTTACGGTTCCCTGAAGCAAGGCCGCATACGGAAGAATCGGCTCCTGGCCGTAGCCCAGCGAGCGGCTGTCGCCCGAGCCGCCGAATGCCGTCTGGAGCGCAGTGGTGGCAAACGCCGCGTCGACGGGACCCTTATCGCTGTAATTTTCCGCCGCCCAATCGTGATACAGATACGAATAACGCACAGGACTCTGGAAAGGGAACCCCCACACCACCGGCAACTCTGGATTCATCACCTGCAGGAGAGCCGTGGTGGAGTCGCTTTCCGTAGCGCGTCCTTGGATCACGTCAATGGCCGGCCCCTTCACGCCCTTTTGCTTCAGCTCAGCCAGAATCTCCTGGAGCTCGGCGAGAAATTCGTTGCGCTCCTCCTCGGCGAAAACGATATCGAACGCAAGCACTCGGGCCTTCAGCTCCGTAAGCTTTTGAATCAAAGCTGCATACACTTTGCGATCGAAAGGAAACTGGCCAAAGGCTTGGATGCTGGGTTCGTCGATCGTTAAAACCACCACGCGTGGGTCCGGTTGGCGGTTTCCTGCTTCCGCACGCATGCGTCGGTCGTAGTCGTAGCGCTCGAGTTGGAAAACAGTTTCCTGAATGGAATAAAGGATGCCGAGAAAACGTGATTCGTTTGCGGCACCCTGAGGAATCCACACACGATCGGCCACGTACTGCAGGCCGAAAAGTCCTGCGTAGAACAGAACCACGATCGCGGCCAACTTAGGGGCGGTGATTTTGAAAATCTTTGCGAGCATCCCTGCCTTTTCCCGTCCTTCCTGGACGGAACTTCCTTTTTCTATTGTAGTTTTGGCGGTGCGTAGAGTCCACAAAACCAACGGAACTTAAGCGTTTTACGGCCCTATCCGGTAGCGGTCTATTTACCCGACTTTCCCAATAGCAAAAGACCGCGGTCGTAGGCGTCGTTTTTGGACATTCCCAGGGCTCGCCCCACCGCCGTGAGCACTTTGTGAGAGGCGCCGCTGTCGGCCGCCGCCCTCAGGACCTCCTCAGGATCGACCGAGGGAGCGTCTTTGTCGTGGGCTCTCGGCCAACGAAGCGCTACCACAAACTCTCCCCGCTCTTCCTCCGGCGGCATCGCTGCTTTCACCTGTTTCGGTGTCCCGGAGTAGATCGTTTCAAATTTTTTTGTGAGCTCCCGCCCCACCACAAGCTCCGCCTCCGGTAGCACCTCGGAAAGCACTTCGAGAGCTCCGTCGATCCGCTGGGGTGACTCAAAAAAAACATGCACGCCGCCGCTTGTTTTTATCTCCTCCGCGACGGCCACTCGCTCGCGTTTTTCCCTAGGGAAAAAGCCGTGGAAACGAAAACCCGTTTCGGAAAACCCGCACACGGAAAGCAGGGTGACCGGTGCCGAAGGTCCAGGCACAGGCAACACTTTCACTCCGGCTTCGCGCGCCGCTTTCACCAAATCCGCTCCCGGATCCGAGATGCCCGGAGTGCCCGCATCGCTCACGTAAGCGCCCGATTCACCGCCGTTTAATTTTTCCACGAGCTTGGCCACACGGTTCTCGGTGGAATGCTCGTGCAGAGAGTGAAGCTGTTTCTCAATTCCCTGCGACGCCAACAATTTCTGCGTGTGCCGCGTATCTTCGGCGGCAATCCAATCCACTTCGCTCAGGATTCTTCGGGCTCGAGGGCTCAGGTCTTCCAGATTTCCGATCGGCGTGGCGATCACCCAAAGTACCCTACCGGTTTGGTCTTTATGCATAGAGCCGTTATACTTTCCGTAAGAGCGCAAAGGAAGCGCTCGGTTCGCAAATCCAGGAGGGAATCCCATGTCATTGCGCGCAAGCGTTACTCAGCAAGGCGAAGTTACTGTGATCGCACTCGACGGCAAGCTCGACTACGAGAGCCAGGACGTGCTGAAGGACAGTATCGTGACGATGATGCAAGAGGGACGCAAGGTCGTTGTGGATATGGCGGGCCTCAGCTTCGTGGGCTCGAGCGGAATCACTCACTTCATTCGCTCTCTCTACGAAATTCAGGAAGCCGGCACTACCCCGCCCCGCTTCTGTAACGTGCGCAGCGAGTTCCGAAAAATCATCAGTGCCTACGACGCCAACGGCGACTTCTCGATTCACGAGACCCGTGACGCCGCCGTGGGCGATTTCTTCCGCTCCGGGGCCGGCGAAAACAACTAATTTCATGGAAGCATAGTGCCAGCGCCCTGCGGCGCATGACCTTTCTCTTCCCTATGGCGGAGCCCCTTGTTACACCGCCTCCATGCAGCTTGAAATCAGCGCCCCAGCGACATCAGCGCGCATTCAGCGTTTGTCGGACACCCTCGCCAACCAGATCGCCGCCGGCGAGGTGGTGGAGCGTCCTGGATCGGCCCTGAAGGAGCTGGTGGAGAACAGCCTGGATGCCGGCGCCACCCACGTTCGCATTTCCATCCGCGACGGAGGGGTGACTCTCCTCGAAGTGGCCGACGACGGACACGGAATTCATCCCGAAGACCTCGCTCTCTCGCTCGATCGACACGCCACCAGCAAAATCCAGTCGTCTCAGGACCTGTTCGCGATCCGCACCTGGGGATTCCGCGGAGAAGCGCTGGCGTCGATCGCTTCCGTGGGCCGGGTTCGCATGACCTCCCGGCGCCGTGGCGAACCCATGGGACGAGAAATCACCGTGGAAGGCACACAGCTCGTGGCGCAACAGGAGATCGCCCGGCCCGTGGGGACCACGGTCACCGTGCGGGATCTCTTCTTCAACACTCCCGCCCGCAAGAAATTTCTCAAATCTCAAGCAGCCGAAACCGCGTGGTGCGCCCAAGTGGTGCAGCGGCTGGCGCTGGCCGCGCCAAAGGTGACCTTCGAACTTTTCGTCGACGGCGACCGAACCCTGCATTTCGCCGCTTGCGACGACCCGGCCGACCGAGTGGTACAGGTGTTTCGCGACGCTCTCCGCGTTCCAGTGGAAAAAGAGGAACTGATCCCGTTCAAAAACGTGAAGCCCGACGCGGCCGTGGAAGGCTGGCTCCTTCCCGCGCGATTTCATATCCCGTCGAGCCGAGGAATTTTCACTTACGTAAATCAGAGACACGTGAAAGACCGCGTTCTGCAGCAGGCCGTCACCACCGCCGCAAAAGAGGTGCTGTTCGGGAGTCTTTATCCTCAGCTGGTACTGCACATTCACACGGCCGCCGAAAACGTAGACGTGAACGTGCATCCCACGAAGAGCGAGGTGCGCTTCCGTAACCAGGGGCAGCTCTTCGGCTTGATCCGCGCCACCTTGGAGCGAGCCCTCGCGCCCCCTCCGTCGCTGCAGTCTTCCCCCGGCAATCCGACTGAACTCCCCAGCGATTCGCAGGACCTCACCCGGGAGCAAGTGACGGAGCTTCTCTTCACCGCGCGTGGCCCTACCCATTTCCATCAGAAGGCGGACCCATCGACTACCGCCGCCCTTGGCACCGACACGTTGATGCCTCCGCGGTCACGAGGCCCACAGTTTCTCGGCACACTTCGTAACACCTATCTGGTGTGCCAAACCGACGACGGCCTTCTTCTTGTAGACCAGCATGCGGCCCATGAAAGAGTCACCTATGAACGCCTCAAGACGGCATCCCTCGGCTCGAACTCCGCTCACCGCCTTCTTATCCCGATCGTGGTGGAGCTTCCCCGCTCCAGCTTGGACCTTCTGGAACCCCATTTTCCCCGCCTCGAACCACTCGGCCTTGAGTTAGATCGCACGGGTCCGGACCTCGTGGCCGTGCGCTCCTTGCCAGCCCTTCTCACTACCGCGGCCGGAGCTCCCCGTGTGCCGCTGCACGCTCTGGTGAAAAATCTTGCTTCTCACTTAGAGGAGGAGCGACCGGAGGAGGCGCTTCCCGACGTAGTCAAAAACGTGATCCTCGACACGCTCGCCTCCCAAAGCTGCCATGGCAGCGTGAGAGCGGGACAAAGCCTTTCCGCCGTGGAGGCCGAAGCACTTCTCGCACAAATGCAGGAAACCGACTTTGCCGGACACTGCCCTCACGGACGCCCCACCACCGTCCGCCTGTCCTGGCCCGAAATCGAGCGCCTCTTTAAGCGGCTGGTGTGATGCGCTTCGCCTCCGACCTAATTCTTGCCGTAGCCGGCCCCACAGGAAGCGGGAAAAGCGCGCTCGCAATGGAACTCGCCCGACGTCTTCGTGCCGCCGGGCAAAAACCGGAGCTCATCTGCTGCGATTCGATCACCGTATACCGGGGCTTCGACATCGGATCCGCTAAACCCTCGCTCGGAGAACAAAGCGAGTTTCCTCACCATCTTTTGGATATTCGCGATCCTACGGAGAGCTTCACCGCCGCGGAGTTCGCCCGGGAGGCCGACGCGGCGATCGCCTCGATCCGAGAGCGAGATGCTCTGCCGATCTTGGTAGGCGGAACTGGATTTTACCTTCGCGCCCTCCTCCAGGGAATGACCGAGGAAACACCGGAAGAAACAGAGCGCGCCGCGGAGCTGAAGGAAACTTTGGCGAGACGGGCCGACGCCGAAGGTCTTCCGGCCCTGCATCGCGAAATGCTGGCTCTCGACCCGAGCCTCCAGATCCATCCCAACGACCGTTACCGAATCATTCGCGCCCTACAGGTGATGCTGGCCACAGGAAAACGCTGGAGCGAGCTCAACGAAGAGGCTCGGGCCCGAGAACCTCGCTATAAGAATGTGCGCCTGTTCTGGATCGATCGGGAGCGCGAAGAGCTCCGGTCGCGAGTGTCTGCCCGCACAGACGCCATGCTTCGAGACGGCCTTCTGGAAGAGGTGCAAGGGTTGCTCGACCGCGGAGTTCCCCTCGACGCGAAGCCGCTTCAAAGCGTGGGGTACAAGGAAGCCTTGGTGCATCTGATGCGTCCGGCCCCGGTCGACGTTCTGCGGTCCGAGATCGTCCAGGAAACAATGCGTCTCGCTAAAGCGCAGCGCACCTGGTTTCGAGGGGAGCCCATGGCGGAAAGGCTGGACCCACCTACGGTCGACGAGCTGTTACGCCGAATGAATCTGAGCTAAAGTGAGGCCCACGAGGGCCTCCGATGACGAACGAAATCCGCATAGTAATTATCTCCGACGGTACCGGCGAAACCGCATCGTTGATGACCAAGGCAGCCGTAGTACAATTCTCCGACAGCGAAATCGTGTTCACCCGCTACAAAAACATCCGCACCAAGGTGCAGATCGACGCGATTTTCGAAGACGCGATCGATAAACATCACATGGTCGTCTACACGCTGGTGAGTCCGGAGCTTCGTCGCCAGGCCCTGGAGCTCGGCAAGCAGCATAATCTCCCCACGATCGATCTTCTCGGCCCGCTCCTCAATTCCTTGGCGGAATTTTTCGAGTCGCAACCGAAGAGCGAGCCCGGCTTGTTTCACAACGTGAACGAACACTATTTCAAGCGTATCGCCGCGATGGAATACACGATCCATCACGACGACGGGAAGAATCTCGAAGGACTCGGCGACGCCGACGTGATCCTGGTGGGTATCTCTCGAACATCCAAGACCCCTCTTTCCATGTACCTTTCCCTGCAGGGCTACCGAGTAGCCAACGTCCCGCTCGTGCGGGGAATTCCGGTGCCGGAGCAGCTCTTCCAGGTGGATCAGAAGAAAATCGTGGCGCTCACCATTCAGGCCGATGTGCTGCACGCTATTCGCAAGGCGCGCCTTGAGCGTTTAGCGAAAGAGCCATGGGCACACGCCAACGAAAACTACGCCAGCTTCGAGCACGTGGTTCAAGACATCGAATACGCCCAGGAGCTCTATAAGAAGAATAAGCGCTGGCCCGTTTTCGACGTTTCCGGAAAAGCCCTCGAAGAGAATGCCACGGAAATTCTTCGTATCGTGGAGTCTCGGCATCGAATGGCCTCTGCGACCTCGGTTAAGTAGAGGTTTCCCGTGGCGAAGCGCAGGATAGGCGGCACACACCAGCCCGTTTGCATCCATGGCAAGGTGGTGTTTGAGTTTTTCGGAAACAACGACGAGCCGTTTAAGCAGTCGGAGATGCAACGCCTGATCAAGCTTCTGCGCAAAGACTTCCTGGTATCCGCATGCCTTGTGGAGGACCAAGTGGTGGAAAATCCGGAGCGCGCCGTGATCGCATTCGCGCTGGTGGGGCAGTCCATCGACCAAGCTCGTCGTTATCAGGACGAAATTCTCAAATTTCTCGACGGCAAGGCCCCCGCGAGAATCGTGGACGAAGATTTTCAGGTTGCAGAGCTTTAGAAGGCGGGGTTTGCGAGTTTCAGCAACGAATGGCTCGCGCCGCCGTTGTAGTAATCGAAAGACGCCACGCTTGGCCCATAGGAATTGGCGGTGTCTAAGCCACCTTTAAAAAGAAATTCCCCCAGCATGGCGCCGGTGCAGCCTGATCCGCCGTTATAAACCCGGAATCGATAGACAAACGGACGAATCGGGTGGCTGGAATTTCCCGGCATGAAGTTCTTCGACGTGCTCGCCGGGGTGGTTTCGTCGGCATTCGGGGCGCAACCGAACTCCTTCGTCTTCGACTCGTCGATGATCGGATCAGACATATTTCTCCGATACACCACCGCTTCCATTTTCACGTCTCTAGGCACGGATACCCCGCAAGTTCCCGGCAACGTGGACCCGGACCCGCAGATATATATTTGCAAAGGCTTGAATTCCGACAAGCCCGGCGCTGCCTGCCCGGGAGAAAAAACCGAAGGACTTCCGTAAGTACAGTTAGCTGAACTCATCACCAGCGTCATCGGCACGGTGCCGCCGATCAGATTGATCGGCACACCGTTAGGATCGCTGCAGAAGGTCTGGCCGCGAACGGGCTCGCACGGACTGGGCGAGTTGCAAGGACCGGAGTTATCGCCCCCCCAACCCACTGCATAGGCTCGGTATGGACCATTCGGTAGGCTTAACCCGCCCGACTGATACTTGTTATCTAAGTTGAGGCTGGCGGCGTTCGGATTACCGTCTACGCCCCATAGATAGATCATCAAAGACCCGTAAAGATCCTGTGCCACCATAGTGCCGTGGCTCGCGCTCGACTGCAGGTGAAACTCCACCCGGGTTTCCTGGTCCGACTTCCTCTGAAAAGCATTTTCTAACGGCCCACAGGCCGCCAGAAAACTGAACAGCAGAAAAATCAGTCTTGGCACCACCTCAGGTTGCTAGATTTCAAAACCGCTGGCAATACCCTACTTCCCCCAAAGTCCGACAAGTCAGCCGCAAGGCATCCCGCTTCCCTTTTCCCAGTTCAAAGGAACGGTGTCTGTGTAGCGATCGCCGCTCTGAGTGAAGACCGTAAATCGTAGAGTTCCGGGCTTCCCTTCCTTTGGCCAATCCAAAGACAGGTCCACGCTCTTCAAGCTCTCGCATCCTCCACGGGAGGAACAAAAACTCGCTGAATAACCAGGTTTCTCGCCGTTACCCACATTGCCGTCCACTAGTCGGTATGAGCCCGTTGGTTTGCGGGGTCGATCGGCGCCCCACCAGTTCACACTGAGCTGCGGATACTCGCCCTTTTTCGGCAACACCTGCACGATTACGGAAGCTGCATCGTGAGGAGCACACCCTAAAACCGCTTTCGCTTCTGAAAAGGAAACCAAAGTTCCCTCCGGGATCCCTCGCTCACATCTCTTCTGCCTACATCGAAAAGGAAAAACTTGAGGGGCACAAGCGGGTTGTTTTCCCCATTGTGCCGCACACCGACTTCTCACGCTCCCGATTATGGACGCCATCTCGGGCTTGGCTAACTCCGTCTCCACCCGCTGGCTCCAAAGCATAGGGGCCGCACAGGAATTAGGGTGGCTGTAAAATATCTTGCAGTCTTGATCGGTTTGGCAATCGCTCGGAAAAAATCGAAAAACATCCTCTAAGGACTCCAGCTGGCTTTCGCAGCTGGCAGAGTTATTCAAAAGAGCTTTCACCACCGATGCGCGCGATTCCGGCAGCTGCGCACCCTGGGCGGCCCATTCAAAGCAGCCGTCGCTGCGAGGATTCAGAAAAAGAATTGAGGTGCTCTGTTCGAAGGAAATTGCTCCATCCCCAAAACGGGACGCGGAATAACTGGGAACAGGCTTCTCGTGATGAAAACCGTAGCCATGAGCCGCCACGGAAATGACCTTACCCTGCAACGACTGGTCGCCACGTAACACCTGGTGAACCTGCCAACGGCGCATCTCCGCCGCGCAGGGTTTTACGGGGGGCTGAGTGGACGGCCATCCTGAAAAAATCAAACCGCTGCTTTCCACCAGCTCAGGCAGATTCACGTCGTGGAAAACGGGGCGTCCCGCTCGTGCGGCCTGACCGAGCGGAAACAAGAGCCCAGCCAGCAGCAGCAAAGCGCGACCTTGAGCGCGGCAGAAAATTTTTCGACATGCCCATCTCAGAAAAAGAGCCTGGGCAAAAAGACTCGGGATAAAGAAGGCCACGTGGCTTCCGTAGTAACCCAGACCCTTGGGGACAAAAGGAGGAAACTCGAAACCCAATACTTTTCCCAGCAAAGTGACCGGAAAAACATAAAGAGCGATGCCTACGTTAGCGAGACCGTCGGGCGGGGCTCGCAAGAAGCCGAAAAGCACAAGGCCGCCGATGAAAAGGTAAGCGGCCAGCGCCCACTTACAAAAACTGCATGATTTGATGCCGCTCATGTCTCCCTCTTACTTTGCTCTCCTCCATCAAACTTGCCAACCACGTTCTGTCAGGGCCGCGCGGAGAGGGGTTTTCAGTCTTACACGCAGTTTACTAACAAACGACCCGGCGACTTAGGCTGGAACTGTTCGAAAAACGGGTCTGCGGTCACCATCACCGAGATACTCAATCGCCAAAAAATTTGATCACGAATAGGCAAAGCATGGACTCGCAGTGTGGCGAGCGCTGTTGTGAAACACAATTGAAAAATGAAACAAAGAAATAGGAGGAAATATGGGAAACAATAAACTAATCACGCTTGCGGCTATGCTTGCAGTATTTACTGGGCTGAAGCTTGAAAGTTGAAACCGTCGCTTCAGGTCGAATTTAACAGCATTAGAGGATGTTTTTTTTAGAATTAAGGTCCTTTCTTGCCAGTTCCCGACCAAATTGTTAAAAGAACCAACTGTTATGATGGAGCAAACTAAAACACACAAATTTAAATTTCTTGTTCTTGAGAAGCGACCTCAAGGTTCTACGCACCCACAGGGGGATAGAGTCCTTGAGTGCATCGAGTTTTCACGACAAGGAATGAAGCTGAAAGGTTCGCCGCGTTTTGAATCATTTCCGGCAACACTATCCATGCCGCAGAACGGTGAGCGCGTGGAAGCCAGTGTAGAAGTAGTTTCAAAGTCTGATTACTCATTTCAGGTTAAATTTATTTCGCCTTCGGAGAAGCTGGTTTCGCTGCTTTCTTGGTGGGACTCGGAGACTCGCCCTTCGCCTCAACCTTCACACGACCGAGATTTGGGTATCGACGCTTAAGCCATAGCGACAGCTCATCCTCGTCATTTTTATCAAAACCATAAAGCTCAAGAACTAAGTCGTTAGCTTTTTCGATCTCGATAGTTGCAGACATATTTTGCTTTTTCTTGTCAATGACTTCAATGCAGATATTGCTCATCTCAACAAACTGCTTTTTGCTGGGAACAGGAATAGGTATCTGCTTAACAATATCAATTTCGGTCATGACAGTATGCTGGAGAAAATTCTTTGTTAGGTAGCGGCTAACTGGAGAGCATAATACAGGCAGTAAAAAATAAGTCAGACTCTCGTCACAAGGAAGAATAATGCTTCCTTTGTGTCCCGGTACACCGCCGTGGCTTATCTCAAACATCGGCGCATATAAACCTGCCGGCGAGAACCGTATTCCACTGGCAAAATAAAACTGGCTATTTTGATAACGTGGCTTTCGGGGCGTACCAACCGGAAGTGAGTTTCTTCTTTTTAGCTCAGTTACAGCGTCCTGTGACCAATCTATCCAGTAGTCAACCGGCGACCAGTAAGATCGAAGCTCACCAACATCCACGTCTTGTTCTCCACCTTTATCAAACGGAACAAAATGCTTCGTCTTTTTTTTGTCCAATACGTTAATACCGTTCACCTTGTCATTATCGGTCAGCTTTTTGAGGGCACTATTCGTCACACATAAATCTACATCAACATCTTTAATGTAACGTCTCCTTGCATTGGGAACGACGCCGGGTGTCTTTCTAAGAAAGGTTTCATCATCCGAGGTACACAAACCCTGGAATACGCGGGCGATCTGCCAAAGCTTAATCGTATTAACTATCGCACCGTTCTCCCGACGAATTGAAACTCCTTCAATTTCGCCAAGATTCGGAAACATAAAACTTTTATCTGCAGAATGTGCTGGTGTTGCCTCGTCGGTTACCAACAAGAAAAGACTTGAGCTGCCACCATGAATAGGCAGCGGCCTTTTCTGCTTTTTCAATAAATCCCTTTGGCCAACAAAGCTTTTCCTATCAAGGAAGTTTTCAAGGTCTTTCGCGTGCGGCGCATTAAACCTGTGTTTTGCAAGAACCGCATTGGTTTCATACTCAAAATACTTTTCACCAGGAAGAACTGCGTTAGTCTTTTTGTTCCAAACGTCAAGAGCCACTAAAAAATCTGGGTCACTAGGCTTGATTGGCCAAGCATCACAGTATCTATAAAAATACGGCTCATTTTCTTCCTTCGTTTTCTTCACTTTTTTTAGAACGACAATACAGCAAAACACATCCCTTCCCGCGAACGCTGACCTATGGAGTTGCAGAATACTTTCAATCTGCGAATCACTAAAAATCTTCGCTCTCAGAGGTTGATGGGTTTTAGTTGTCATGAATGTGTTGCTAACAACAAACTGCAGGGTTCCTTCCTGAGCCAACACATCAAGCGAACGTGCAATAAAACAACCGTAGGAGTCATCATTTCCAAGAGCAAATCTTTGAGAAGTTTCATCGGTGACCTTTACACCATAGGGCGGATTTCCAATCACCAAGTCCGGCTGAAAACTCCGAAACTTTGCGAACAAACCGCTATCCAAAAAATCTGCTCTGTCAACTACGCTTGAAAAATCAAAATTATCATTTGGTGCTACCGCCCTCCACACATCAGTTGAACGGTACAGTTCTAAAAACATTCCGAGCTGTGTGGTCTGCACAGCGAATGGGTCGATGTCGATAGCTCGAATGTGATCGAGTGCTTTTTTGTGGGCGATAACCGGGTTACCCTTAACAGTCTTGCGTTCATTGAGATACGAGTCTCTCACCCTCTTATAAACTTCTCGCACAAAATGACCCGAACCACATGCTGGCTCCAAAATCTTTTTATCAACCCACGAGCCAATTGCACGCTCACTCGCATCGACCATCGCATCTACTATTGGTTTTGGGGTGTAAACGTTACCCAGTGACTCAACCTGAAGGTCATCAAACTCAGATTCAACCAATCCATCCCAAATATCGCCTATGGGATTATCTGAAGCCTGAAAAACAAGTGCGTTCAAAGCCCCAATGGGCACAAACATGTTCGACAATTTCTCTTGAGCTTCATCAGAGAACTCAAGCACGTCGTATGGCTCTGCTTTTAAAATACCCGGAAACTTAGTCGACCACTTTGTGATTGCTTTCCGCACATCAGCAGAAAAGATTTCACCTTTTCTTTCGGTGAGGATTTTGATGAAAAGAACTTTAAGTGTCAGTGACAAAGCTATGCTCGATAGAACGTGCCGAACAGCTTTCTGCTCTTCAAGATCAGCGAGTGATGAATCGACAAATGTTTTTCGGGTGCTGAGAATTTTTTCAAACCCTTCCTTCTTTTCCCCAAGATTGCTCTCCTTCAGTTTGTATGATGAGGGGAAATATATTGAAGCAAGGTCATTAAAAAGCATGCTCCTCGTCATCGAGAGCACTTTTATGAGTCGCTTCAGAGTCAGTTGCTCGATTAGCTCACCTGCACCGAACTCTTTCTTTGCCTTCTGCCAGTTGACGGCATCTATGGGTGAATAGGTGTAGTTGTCCTCTTCGTTTCTGTACCTCTTGAACCATTTATGATCGTTTCCATTTGAAACTAGAACGTATGGCGGCGGAACAACGAACGTGTCGCCAAAGCAGTAATCAAAGGCTTGCTGGATGTCTTGCTTCGACAAGTCTTTGCCTTCACGTTTGGCCTCGATAAGTACAAGAACACCGCCATTTTCATCTTTAAAGGCTCCATCATACGGCCCTTTTTTATCGCCAAGTTTTCTAACCCATGTCTGCTCATCGAAGTGTTTTGATTCACGAGGCGGATATTTTAGTTCTTTTTCGAGATAGGGATATATCAACTTACTGAACGTATTGAACTCATTCCAGTCCCGATCAAAAGATAACTTTCTGTTCTGCTTTGCCATCCGTGGTGTCTTTCTATTTAGTGTGCTTCAATTTTAAAGAAATAAGCCACTCGCAATAATCATCTACTATCGCTGCAGTAAGGTCAGAAACTGATGTCTTGGCCTCCTTGGCTGCTACCATTAGTGTCTGCTTAGTGTTTGTCTTCACTCTTGTTGAGAGAGGAACTCGTTTTGTTTTTGTAATTAAGAGTTTGGGCTGCTTACGTCCATTTTTATTCATTCTTTGCATGATATGGAAATTGTGCGCCAATGCGTATTGATATTCAATACAAAATGACTTGAATGGCCCTCGAAAATCGATCTATTTGTCTTAAAATTTTGGTTCGATTCCCGCCGTTCAATACCGATTAGAACAACAGGAGAACCGCTGCTTTTTAAGCTTAAACCCATTTAAAATTGCAATGACTGATGTGATTCGGCCATTGGTTCTTTTAGAAAAATGGCGGAGGCGATGGATCATCGGCCAAACGCTCGCCTCCGCTCACGCTCCGCTCGGCCCTGGGAAATCCCCTTTCGCCGCCCTCACGGCGGCTCACCGTCCGCTGGACGGCGGGGCTTTCCCCTCGATTCCCTCTCCTCACCATTCAATTTACTAAACTCACCAATGTGAGTTTAGTAAATTGGTGGTCGGGCCCAGATGCTGGACGAACCGCTCTCTACCGTAAGTTATGTGTCTGTTTTCATTCCGCATTTCATTGGAAATCCAAGTAAAAATCAAGCAATTTTGCGGAAACTCTACCTAAATTTCGACCTTTCTTGCTATCAAATTTCAAATTTAACAGGATGGTCGCGGACAGCAATCAGCGATTATCTTCGTAAAGAAAAAATCAATAAGGATTCGCTCAAGTCGCCAAGTCCACGCTTCGGTGAACGTGAAGTCTCAGGTTTTCGCGTGCCTCATCAAGCGGAACAAAAAGTGATTCAAAAAATTCTGTCATTAAAATCCAAGGGCCATTCATTCAGAGAGATTGCCAGAGTCTTAACAGAAAGTGGCATTCCTTCAAAACGTGGTGGCCAGTGGTCAAAAACAACCGTCCAAGAAATTTACAAACGTGAACAGGAGAAGAAAAAATGAAAATAGTAGCAGAAATAGTAGCAGCGGTAATTCTACTTTTATCAGGAAGCTATATCGCCCCAAAGGCAATTCAAGAATTTAGAAAAGAAACTCTTAAAAAAGTTGATGGTGGAATTGCTCCTATATCTTCTTTTACAAAAAACTTAACCAAATAAATACTAATTTAACTGAGGTCATTATGTAATTAAAAAAAATGGAAAGCTCTGGAGGGTTTTTAATAATCAAATTGGAGCTAATTTTGAATAAAAAAATATTTTTATATTGTCGTGTAAGTACAGGTATGCAGCAAACAGGTCTGGAATCTCAAGTTCGGGCCTTAAGAGAATATTGCCATCGTTTTAATATAAACAACTTCATTATCTTTGAAGATGAAAATCAATCTGGCACAAAAAAATCAAGACCGGCCCTAGATAATATGATGAAAAGAGTACGAGCTGGTGAATGCGAAAAAGTAATCGTCTATAGCTTTAGTCGATTTGCCAGATCAGTTACCCATTTGCTCACAGCACTTCAGGAGTTTGAAGACTTGGGAGTAAAATTTATTTCAATATCTGAAGCAATTGATACTTCTACTCCCATTGGTCGAGCACTATTTACTATTCTTGGCTCCGTGGCCCAACTCGAAAGAGATATTCTTGCAGAGAGAGTTAGAAATGGACTTGCCAATGCTCGTGCCAAAGGAATCAAAATCGGCCGTAAGAAAACAAGGCCATCAGAGCTTATCAGACGCCTGCATGCAAAAGGACTTGTGTATAGAGAAATTGCAAGAATCGCAGGGTGTTCTCAAGGTGCCGTGGCCTGTGAGATAAAGCTACTGGCCAAGGAGAAGGCTGAAGGTATTGTTGATCCAAGTATCCTAAATGAGGATATCCCTCCCATACCGATAGAGGCTGAAATACCATCCGCAGGACAAGCAATTCCAGCTCAAACGGAGCCCTTAGAAATCGTAAGATTCTAAAAAAATTTACTTAGATGCTCACAATTGAGTGTGTTTTAATTCAAAAAAAGAGCGGGGCCGCGCTTACCTGAAAAATCTGGCCACTTCTAGGGTCAGTCCCGCCGCGTCAGG
>CAZKBU010000008.1:0-82944 GCA_964551325.1 uncultured Bdellovibrionales bacterium | reverse complement strand
ACGCCAAATGCGAGCTCCCACGAAGAGACATAACTTCCATGAGCCAGGTAGAGGCCCCAGGGAATTCCGAGATAAAGATTCATGGGGCGGTCGTTGATGCCGTTAAACGACTTGTGAATCATCGGGGCCGCCGTGAGATGCACGCCACCGCTGCCGAAGCGTTTCCAGTAGCCGGCTTGCGCCGAGAGGGAGATGCCGGGCTGTGCTCCGGTGTCGGGAAGCAGGTTGTAGTTGCTGCGAAGAGCAAACCTGGAGCGCCGGGAGTTACTGCCCCAGCCCACGACGCCCTCCAGATTCCAATCTACCGAGGAAATCCACTTGTAGCGCGCCTCAAGGCCCTCTCCAGACGGATCGTTGAGGACGACGTCGCCAAAAACGCTGGCCGCCCCCCCCGACGACTGGGAGAAATCTGCCGCGTCGAAAAGTGCGGCCTTGCTCGGGGTGGCGCCAAGCGTTAGGCAGGTTAGAAGCATCAGAAATCCCAGGGAAATATGGCGAGCTTTCATGAGAAAACGCTAGCAGGCGCCCTGGGCGTTGGCAATTGACAGGGGCTGGGAAAATCGCCTACAAAGCAGGGACTTGTCTGTGTTTCTGTGGTGGCTGTAGCTCAGTTGGTTAGAGCATCGGATTGTGATTCCGAGGGTCGAGGGTTCAAGTCCCTTTAGCCACCCCATTAAAAAATTCGATCGGCCTATGGCTGGTCGAATTTTTTAGTTTGGAGTCCCCATGGGGGCTAATTCACACGAAACAACGCCTTCGCCCAATCCTTCAGCCCGTCCCACCGACTCACTTCAATGCGAAAGAGCTGATGACAGGCCACACATTGGGCCACGATGGAGGGCATGTGAGCGTCGATGGATTTCCATGCGGTCTTCGAGTTCTTGGCCAAATCGGCCAATGTTTTGAACTGTTCTCGCTGCCGAGTCCCTAGGGACCGCCATTGGTCGGGAAGTTTCGTTCCGAGTTCCTGGCGATCCCTCGACATGTTGGCGTTGTAGAACCGCTGAGCGATCTCGGCGATACGGGTTCGATTTCCATCGGCGCGGGCTTCGAGAATCAGCTGAATTGAATGAAGGCCATTTCGCATTCGTTCTAATACAAACTCCCGGTCCTTCGGCGACATGTGAACGGCAGTTCGGGAGTCGGCCTCCGCGCGCGGCGTGGCCATGCACCACAGGGCAATGAGCAGCATCGAAGTTTTCATGTCCCTAGGATACCCTCAAAGGGATGATTAGAAAGCTGGGATTTTTTTCCTTCGGTGTAGTGCTTGCTTTGGTTTTTTTAGAGGGAGCGTTGGTGTTGCTCCATCGTGGCGCCGAACGGGCTCAGAGAAGCGCCGGCGATTCGAATTCTTTAAGAGTAGTGGCATTGGGCGAGAGCACCACCACCGTAGCAGGAGATTCCTCGGGAAAAGTTCTGATCCCTCACACCAGCTATCCCGCGCGGCTCGGCGAGCTTCTCGCCAAGAGTCTTCCCAAGGTGAAGGTGGAAAACGCCGGAGTTTGGGGTGGCGATAGCGATACAGTGCTCCACCGATTCGAAGAGATCTTAAGGAACAACCCTCCCAAAGTGGCTCTTGTGATGATGGGCATGATGGATACGTCGCAGGGGGTGAAAGTAACTTGGATCGAGAGATGGCTGGGCCGCATCCGAGTGTTTGAGTTAGGCCGGTTGCTGATGGAGAACTTCTACACCAAAGGATTCGAGAGCACCGACAGTCACCCGAGATCCATGGCGGAGATTCCGCCTGAGTTTCGCGTAGGGGCTGAGCGTTGGCTTTTTCACACCCGTGAAACCCGCTTGATTGAGGACTTTCCCGAAAAGCGTCATTGGGAAGATCGTTTGTTGTTGGCCGTTTATTTTTGGCGAGTGGGTCAGTTAGACGAAGCTGTCTCCATTCTGAAGAGCCTTGAGAGCAAGCACTCTTTGGGGTCTGCTCTTCTGGCGAGAGTGGAGTTGATGGCGGGTCGATCGAAAGATGCCATCCAAACCCTGGAGGCGGCGATACGGAGAAATCCGGAAGAAGGCCTCTACCGGAGCACGCTGGGCGATCTGTTGGTGGAGACAGGAAATTTTTCGGCGGCGGAGAAAGTCCTACGAAGTGCGCTCGAGCGGAAAGGCCCTTATTGGAAGGACTTGGTGATCAGGAGTTATCTCCATGCTTCGATGGCGGGCCTTGAGCGGGCCCGCGGAAATTTTCCGGCGGCGCTACGTCATTTGGAATCCATGAATCCCGGGCTTCCTGTGGAGCACTTCTCCCGTTACATGCCGCCGCTTCGCCTCGTGTGGGAGATAGGGATGGGGGAAACCTTTATGGGGCTCCGTCGTTGGGAAGATGCCGCCAAGCATTTGGAGCGCGCCGTGGAAGTGGCGCCCGATGCGAGCGTGCATCTTTGGCATCTGGCACGCATCTATGGGGCGATGAATCGCCCTGATCTAGAAGAATCCACACGGAAGCAGGTAATGGGGAGAGTGGATCGCGTGGGCGAGCTCTTCGCTTTGGGTCGATTAGTCGACAATTTGCGAGGCCGCAAAGAAGCGGTGGCCGTAGTGCGAGAAGGGATGAAGCGCATTCCCAAAACCGAGCGGAATTGGCGGCGGCTCATAGAGATGGCCCATGCCCGGGGCGTAGCAGTGGTTGCGGTTCAATATCCCGGCTATCCTAAGGAATTTTTGGGGGCATTGCTTCCGGCCGATGCGAAGGTGCCGATTGTGGACACCGAAAATATTTTTGCGGGAGAGCGTCCTGGAGACGTGTGGTTCGAGCCGCGCTTGCCCTATGTGTTTTCACATTACACCGCGCGCGGAGCGAAGCTTCTTGCTGAGCGGCTGGTTCCCGTAGTTCTCGGGCAGTTTCAGTGACTTAGCCCTGAATTCCGCATATCCTGATTCTCATAATGAGCGGATATTTCGATCACGCCGCTTCGTCATCGCTGCATCCTGCGGTAGCGAAGAAGATGGCAGATTTTTCTCAATCCAATCCGGGAAATCCGGCCTCCGTGCATTCCGCGGGAGTGAGGGCAGCTCGGGGCGTGGAGTCGGCGAGAGCCCGCATCGCCGAGGCGGTGGGGTGTGATGCGGAAGAGGTGATCTTCACTTCCGGCGGCTCCGAGTCCAATAATTTTTCTCTTAGAGGAGCTATCACTCGCCCCCAAATGCGCATCGTGGTCTCGGCGGTAGAGCACCCCAGTGTGTTGGCGATGGCTGAATGGTTGAGGGATCGAAACGGTTGCGAGCTTTCCGTGATCCCTGTCGATGAAAAGGGCCTCGTTCGCCTTGAAGAGGCCGAGAAATTGATTCGAAAAGGTGCAGATTTCGTAAGTGTCATGCACGCGAATAACGAAGTGGGGGCAGTGCAGCCGATCGCCGAGATTTCAAAAATTTGTAGAAAGGCAGGTGCGCTTCTTCATGTGGACGCGTGCCAGAGCTTTCTAAAGCTGCCTTCGATTTGGCGCGATGTTGATCTTCTCACCATCAACGCACACAAGAGCCACGGACCCAAGGGTATCGGCGCCTTGGTGAAGCGAAAAGCAGTGTCGCTCGAGCCGTTGATCATCGGCGGAGGACATGAGGGAGGGATGCGTTCCGGAACGCTGAACGCTCCTGGCATCGTGGGCTTCGGTGAAACAGTTGCCCAGCTTGGCGGCGACGTGTGGAGCCGTGTGGCGGAGCTTCGAAACGCGCTGTGGGAAAAACTGGCGGAGATGGTACCGAATATTTCTTTGAACGGCCCCGAGTTTTCGTTGCGCCTTCCTAATAATTTGAACTTTTCGGTGGGGGGATTTTCTGGAAAAGCGCTGCTCCAAGAAATGGATCTTCGTGGCTTTCAGATTTCCACGAGCTCGGCATGTCACTCTACCTCACTGACCCCGAGTCATGTGCTTTTGGCCATGGGCCTAGCGCCGGACCGATGTCACGAGGCCGTGCGGGTTACTTTGGGCTACGACACAAGTTCCGATGATATAGCGAGATTTGCGGCATCATTTGTCGCCAGCGTGGAGAAGCTTCGTGGGCGCTGAAAGGGAACACCTCGATCTGCGTGGAGTGCCGTGCCCGAAGAACACGGCGCAGGCACTGCTTCGTTTAGAAATGATTGACGACGGTGTGGAATTGGAAATTTTGGTGGACGACGGCGAACCCGTGGAGAACATGTTGAACTCCTTCGAAGTGGAGGGGATTCGGTTAGTACGCAAGGAGCGGCCAGGTGCCGCTTGGTTGGTGGTGGTGGTAAAGGATCCCCGATGAAGCCCGTCGTAATGTGCAAAAAGTGTGTGCTGCCCGAAGTTCGTCCTCACATCGCCTTGGATGCAAACGGGATTTGTAACCTTTGTCGCGACTACGAAAAGCAACAGAAGGAAGAGGCTTCCGCGGGGAAGTTGCTGGAATCGGACTTCATAAAAATTCTCGACAAGCACCGTGGCAAAGGTCGTTATGACTGCCTTGTGATGTGCAGCGGAGGAAAAGATTCCACTGCGGCGCTCTATTTCATGAAGACCCGTTACAAAATGAATCCCCTCGCGTTCATGTTTGACCATGGATTTGAGACGGGCGAAGCAATTCAAAATGTCCGAACAGCGGCGGAAAAGCTCGGTGTAGACTTCATGCTCTATCGAACCGATGAGGTTAAAGCGCTCTTCCGAGAGCTGATTCAATCCAAGTCGAAGGCGGTGATTTGTCATCCGTGCTCCATTTGGTACATGCAACTCGGCTTCGACATGGCTGCACGGATCGGCGCCGGAATCATCATCGCGGGCTGGACGAAGGGCCAGAGCACGAAGCAGGAAGTGATGTCGAGCTGCGGGTGCAATGTGCACGCGCCGGAGTATCGGGAAATGTCCGACGAAACGGTGAAATTTCTTGATGGCACCATCCAGAAACTCCCTCAGTTTAAGGATTTTCCACGCTCCATGGACGAAATGCTGAAGCGGGCAAAGAAGAAAACGAAAGCCATGGTGTATTCTCCTCACTGGTTCCTCCCCTACACCGCCGATGAGTATGTGGAAATTATTCAAAAAGAAGTGGGATGGAAGTATCCGGAGGTAAGTTACCCTCGTAAGAGCACCAACTGCATGATGAACTTCGTGTCGGTTCACAACTCGATGCGGGACTACGGCTACACTCATTACCACGTGGAAATGAGTAAGTTGATTCGCGAAGGCTTGATGACTCGAGAAGATGCCTTGAAAAACCTCAGCACCGATTTCAGCGACCAGCTTTTGGGCGAAATTCTCGCCAAACTCGGCCTCACTGTGGAGGACATCCGATGACCGAGCGAAAGATCTGCGTTCGGTGTGTGCTCCCTCATAGCCCCCCCGACATCCTTCTCGATGCTGATGGGGTGTGCAATGTGTGTTGGAAATTTGAGGCAGAGCGCTCTGCGCCTCCGGCGACTGGAGATCGGGAGCTGCTCGAAACGGATTTTTTAAAAATCCTCGACAAGCACAGGGGCAAGCAAAAATATGACTGCCTCACGATGTTGAGTGGCGGGAAGGATTCAACGGCTGCGCTTTACTACATAAAAGAGCGGTACAAGTTGAATCCATTGGTTTTTACCTTCAATCACGGATTCGTCCCCGATGAACACATCAACTCCGCACGTCACACCGTGGAAAAACTGGGCGTTGATTTTTTGTGGTTCGAGACGTCGTTCATGAAGGACATGTTCCGCAAGATCGTGGAGACGAAGTCGAAGGTTGTGGTCTGCGGTGTTTGTTCTCTTTGGTACATGCTGAAGACATACGAAATCGCGGCGATGTTCGACATCCCGATCATCATTTCCGGCTGGACCAAGGGGCAGACCACTGGGTCGAAGAAGAGCGTTCTATCGAAGTGCGCCTGCGACCAGGACCCTGAAGAATACTCTCAGATGAGCTCCGCCACGCGGGAGTTCATGGAGAAACATGTTAAAACCGATCCGCGCTACGCCGACTTTCCCGCAAGCATGGAGGAAGTTCTCACTACCGCCAAGAAAAAGTTCAAAAGCCGAGCCACCGTGCTTTCGCCGCACTGGTTTGTGCCGGTTGGTGCCGATGAGTATGTAAAAGTGATTCAGGAAAAACTCGACTGGAAGTACCCAGAGAAGAGTTACCCTAAGAAGAGCACGAATTGTGAGATGAATTTTCTCGCTTCGGCCTTGGCGGAGAAGAACTTCGGATATTCTCACTACACCATCGAGATGAGTAATATGATTCGGCTAGGCATCGTAACTCGGGAGGAGGCGATTGAGCTTCTGAAGATGGACTTTGATCCCAAGATTCTCGATGAGATTCTGGCCAAGCTGAATTTGGATCGCACAAAGGTCTAGGGATGGAACGATTCTTAGAAAAAATTGTGAAGTGGTCGCTGGCTTTCGGTCGAGGCCTGCAAACATTCGCGGTGACAGGAACATTGCTGATCATTTACGTGTTCGGCCTTGGGTTTTCGAAGATGCTTGCTGCGTTCGTCGTGCCCGGATACTTGCGTTTGTTTCGTATGGATGCTGACGCAAAGACGAACTGGCAAAGCGCGGATGGCTATGATTCAGACGTTCGCCGTCTCGAGAGGCAGGTTTAGGTGCGCAAGATTCGGATGGTTTTGGGAGAAATGTTCAATCTTTTGAAAGCCCATAAACTATGGGTTCTGGCGCCGGTGCTGATCACAATCGCGGTTTTGTCGATTCTCGTGTTTTATGTGGGGCCCACGGTGATCATCACATTTATCTATGCCGGGGTGTAGACGGTGAACATTCTCGGAATCTCCTGCTACTACCACGACTCCTGCGCGGTCCTCATTCGGGACGGCAAGATCGTGGCAGCCGCGCAGGAGGAGAGATTCAACCGCGACAAGTATTCTCCCGTGTTTCCGATTCAGGCTATCAACTGGTGCCTCCAAGAGGGCGGCATCACCAGTTATGATCTCGACCACGTCGCCTTCTACGAGAAGATGTATCTGAAATTCGAGCGAACGATTCTGAGCCACCTCAACGGGTGGCCCTTCACGCTGCGAAATTTCCTCGACACGATGCCGCTCTGGCTAAAGGATCGCTTGGCGGTTCCCTACGTGATCGAGGAGGAGATTCTGTTTCGAAAACCGATCTACCACGTGAAACATCATCTTTCTCATGCAGCAAGCAGTTACTACAGCTCAGGCTTTGATCGGGCTGCGGTGCTCACGGTGGACGGCGTGGGGGAATGGGCGACCGCATCTTGGGGAGTTGCTGGCGATCAAGGAATTCAAATCCGGAAAGAACTCCGCTACCCCCATTCTCTGGGTCTTTTGTATTCGATCGTTACCGCCTATTTGGGTTTTCGAGTTTTCTCCGGAGAGGGAAAGGTAATGGCGTTGGCCGAGTTCGGAGAGCCCGAGTTTTTGCCGCAGTTTCGAAAGGTCCTTCGGCTACTCCCAGACGGCAGCTTCTTTCTCGACTCCCGTTACTTTCAGTTTAACCGGGGCGACAAGATGCACGGACCTGAATTCGAGAAATTGTTCGGGCCGGAGCGTGCTGAAAATTCGCAAATCGAGGCCCGGCATCGCAATATCGCCTGCAGCTTACAGCGATTTACGGAAGAAATTCTTTTGGCAATGGCTCGGCACGTAAGAATAGAAACGGGCGAGCGGAAGTTGTGCCTCGCAGGCGGGGTCTTCCTCAATGTCACCGCGAATTCACGACTGATCGCTGAGGCGGGATTCGACGAGGTGTTTATTCAGCCCGCCGTGGGAGACGCGGGCGCAGCGCTTGGAGCAGCACAGTATGTTCATCACGAGGTCGTAAAGGGACCTCGAATGCCGGCGTTGAAGTCTGCTGCGTTGGGTCCAGCCTACAGTGAGCGCCAGATCGAAGTGCTCCTCCGCAATCGAGGAGCAAAGTTCGAAAAAGTCTCCGATCCTGCGGTGAGAGCGGCCCGCCTTTTGGCCGAGGGAAAAGTGGTTGGTTGGTTTCAAGGCAGAATGGAGTTCGGTCCCCGCGCTTTGGGAAATCGCAGCATTCTTGCGGATCCGCGCGACCCTAATGTGAAGCAGCGTTTGAATGCGATCATCAAAAAGCGGGAGGACTTTCGGCCGTTTGCGGCGAGCGCACTGCAAGAAAATGCACGGGAGTGGTTCGATCTGCCTGCATTGAATCCATTCATGTTGGTGGTGGGCACAGTGAGGCCGGAAAAGTTAGCAAAGATTCCTGCCGTCGTTCACGTCAACCACACCTCCCGGGTTCAAGCGGTAAGCGCGGAAGACGGGCGTTACCATCAACTTATCAGTGAGTTTAATAAGATCACGGGTGTGCCTATGGTTCTGAATACCTCATTCAACGAGGACGAGCCGATCGTTTGCTCGCCAGAGCAGGCTTGGGAATGCTTTGCAGGCACGGAAATGGATGCCCTCGTTATGGAGAACTATTTGGTTGCCAGGCCTTGAAGCAGCCACGCCAGTGCCGGAGGCGCAACGGGAGTAAAAGATTTTTCTAGCAGCACGGCAGTAGATCCAAGATTTCTATTCGTTACAGAAACCGTCCCTTTGGTCACATTGATTCCGAACGGGCGGTCGGCTGCTACAACACCCTTGTCTTTCAAAAGAAGCATGTGGGCCATTTGGCCTTTCGACACCAAAAAATCCATATGGGTGGGAGAAATCTCAACCCGAGAGCCGGCGGGCAACTCGATCCATGCCGTGCCCACCGGAAGAATAACCGCTACCTCAGCCGCTGTTTGATCCGGCGAAATGAGTCGGAGCTGATCTGGGCGCGCGCTGAAAATCGGTTCGATCAGAGGAATCTGCGATCCCCAGACGGCGACCTTTACCGATTCTCTGGTGACTTGGATCCCAAGGCCGCCGCACGAGTAAACTCCATTTCGCCGAGATAGTTCAGTCGGCTGCCCTATCGGAAACACCAAGGTTTGGTCCGCGCGCGCCACGGATACACAAGAGAGCGGAGCTTTGCTTACGCTACTCAGCGCTAGCGCAAGTTCCATCTTGGCAGTGCGAATAAGATCCGGGTATTTCATGCCTCCAAAGGCTAGAGCCAATAGTATCGCGATCCATCCTAGGCTCTGAAGAATCTGAAATACTGGATAAACTGCGCTTCGGAACTTCATTCGCCCTTCCGCTTCGGCAAGAAAGTGACTCTTTCGAATCGTTCAGGGTCGAGGCCAGGGATTCCCTTTATCTCCACCTGATCTTTGGAAATTCCGTCGAACAAAAATCCCTCTGCTTTCAGCGAGGCCAAAGGCGGCTCGCTTACTAAAAGCTTCATACCCGGCGAGGAACTTCCCACTGAATTGATTCTTCGCGATGGGGCTCGGCTGATAGAAAGGTACTGAGCGTCCTTGGTGCGAGCCGGCGTTAAACTCCATTCGCCCTGCCGAACTTCAACTGGCATCTCGGGATAATGACTGGTGAGGGCCGAGCCATGCTGAAGAACCACCACGGGATCTCCCGAGGAGTTTCGGGAGATCTCCACTTTTGAAAACGAATAGATAATAGCTACAACCCTGCCGCCGCACCGAATGTCGAAGGGTTTTTGCTTTGTTTCCACCGTGGCGCCGGGCAGAAGTGTGGCCAGGGGCTTTCCTCCGTCGGTGAGCTGGCAAATCCAAGTGAGGCGATAGACGCCAGGGAGATAATCAGAAATCCGATAGCGCAGCTGGCGATCAGGAATGAGATCGATTTTTCTCATGAGCCAGGTTCTTGGCGAATGCCAAACGTCGGCAAATTCGGAATAGACCAGCGGAAAATGCAACCACAGCCCCCAAGCGCTCGCAAAGAGCAGGGCGGTGCGCAGGAGATGTTTCCCAAACCAGATTACATCCTTCATCCGTTCTTTCAGGATAAGCGGGAGCGATGCGGGGCGCTACCCGGCAGCGTTTAGCTAACGATGAAGGCGCAATGCCCGTCCGGAGCCTTCACCGGGATAGATGCGACGATTCGCGCCGGGGCAGGCATAGCCGTTGATGAATACCCTACGTGGCAGCGGTGAGTTGTTCTCTTTGCTGCCATGAACCACATAGGGGCCGAAAAAGGCCACATCACCAGGTTCCATCAGGCAGGGCACGGCCTGCGACAAATCAAAAATTCCTTCGGCGGGCGTTTTTACCAGGTCAATGAAGCCATTTTTTCCGCTTCCTGGGAGGAAATACACGGGACCGTTCTCGAGAGTAACCCGGTCGATCGCCGTGAGGGTTTGTACATAACTTCCTTTGCCGTTAACGTCGGTCCATTCGGGAGTTCCGTAGCGACGGTGAGAGGCATCCTGGTGCCAGTCGAACTTCACCTGATCTCCTGGCAGCTTCGGGTGGAACTGACAAATGAGCTGATCCATTTCCCCGGTACCGAGAAGTTCACTTACAGGAGTGAGCACGCGGGAGTCCTCACTGTAACGGAGGAGCACCGGTTCGATCGCCCCGGCCCACACCACTCGATCGATTCTGCTTCCTTCCACCACGAATTGAGTGCCTTGAATCACTGAGGTGGAGGTTACGGTGCGAGCCACATTGGTGATGCGATCCAGGGCCGCGCCGATCTCGCCCACTTCTTCCGGACGGAACACGCCCTTTAGGACAAAAAAACCGGCGTCGAAAAACTCAGAAATTTGCGATGGGGTCAGCACCAGATCAATGTACCGAACTCGCATCCGGGGCGCTAGACCCGGGACGGAGGCGGGCTGTGGGCATGCTCAGCGTGTAGAGAAATCCCACCACGCTGGCGGCGAAGGCAAACAGGAACACATGCCGAAGGCTCGCGTGGAGGGCACGGATCGCCTGATGGGAAACATCCGCCGGCAGATGTGCGCCGTGAGTGGCCCCGAGCATTTCTTCCACCACCGACACGCTCATTCCCGGGCTGTGACGGAGAAGCCAGGCGAGCCCGGCGCCCAAGAGTCCCACTGCAACAACTCCGGATACACCTCGGAAGAACAGGACGAGAGAAGTGGCCACTCCGCGTTCGTTCCATTCCACTGAGTTTTGGACCGCAAAGAGGAGCGGGGTGGTGAAGGTACCGAACCCGGCTCCAAGGAAGGCCATTCCGAGCGGAAGGAACCAGAAGTTCCACTCGAGCACTTGAGTGGCGGCGATCACCATCGTGGCGGTAACAACCAGGGCCATTCCACCAACGGCCAAAGTTCGCAGAGAGAAGTGCTTGAGGAGCCGCCCGGTGAACGAGCTGGAGATCGGCCAACACACTCCCATGGGCAGTAGGCAAGCTCCCGCCATCATCGGATTCATCCGCAAAACTCCCTCCACGTGTAATGGAAGAAAAGAGATCATGGTGAAAAGCACGGCGCCTACGATCACATTAGAAAGGTTCGTGAAGAGAATGAGAGGTCGGTGAAAGAGTTCTCGGGCGATCACCGGTTCCGGCGCCCGTTTTTCCTGTATCAAGAATCCCACTACACAAAACGCGCTCACGAGGAACCAAATTTCTCCGCCGCGACCGACTCGATCGGCACCGAGAAGCGCGAGCACCACGGCTCCGGCGAGCAGCATCGCCCCGGTTAGATCGAGGTTTGCCGGGCGACGCTCGACCTCTTCGTGGTAGTTCACCCAGAGAATCCCGCCGGCAAGAAGACCGAGCGGCAGATTAATGAAGAAGATCCAGTGCCAGGAAAGGTGTTCCACAATTAGGCTTCCGATCATGGGCCCCGTTACCCCCGCCGTAGCCCAGACCGCGCCGAAGATGGCGGCGATTCTTCCGCGCTCCTCCACTTTGAAAAGATCACCCGTGATGGTGAGCCCGAGCGGCTGCAGTGCTCCTGCTCCAAGTCCCTGTAGAACTCGAAACATCACGAGCATGGGAAGCGACTGGGCCAGGCCGCAAAGGAGCGACGCGATCACAAACAGCGTGAGTCCACCGAGAAGCACGGGTTTGCGTCCGAGAGTGTCGGCGAGTTTCCCGTAGAGCGGAATCATCACTGAGCTGGAGATCATGAAGGCCGCGAAGATCCAGGAGTAGTATTCAACGCCGCCCAGAGTGCCGGCGATCGTGGGCATTGCCGTGGCCACCACCGTACCTTCCATGGCCGTGAGGAACACGGAGAAGATCAAGGCGCCCACTGTATTGCGTCGGTTGGTCTCTTTCACTCTGGGGTCCGCGCGCCTTCCAGTTTGAGAAGGAGGCGTTTTCCATTCTCACCTCCGGGGCCGCTGTAGTGACCGAGGCTCGATCCGGCGCGCACTACGCGGTGGCAGGGCACGGCGATCACCCAAGGGTTCTTTCGCATCGCTTCGCCCACGGCTCTGGCGGCGCGAGGGGACCCGGCACGTTTGGCCAGTTCTCCGTAGGTGACGGTCTCACCGCTACGGGTGCGTTGCAGTTCACGATAAACGCGACTGAAGAACGGCGAAACTCCCTGAAAGGAGATTTGCGGAAAACGGGCCTTTCCGGTTTTAGAGTAGGCAATCAAGGAATCGCGCCACGGAGAAAGTGCCGTTGGCAGTTCGGATTCTTCCGAGCCGTAGTTTTGCGCTACGGTTTTCGACCAGTTTTTTCCTTCTCCCCAAGAGATCGCCCGTAGGCCGGTTTGATTCCAAACCAGAGCTAAGGGACCGAGTGCGGTGGAGAACACATGGTGGTGCATTCCCAAGAGCTACTACGCTCAGGCGGCCAGGTCGAGGGGATTGGACTGGCGCAGAATGTCTTTCACGTGGTCGAGGGCCCGGGTGCGTAATTGACACACTCGCGATTCGGAAATTTCGAGGCGAGCACCGATTTCTTTAAGGTTGAGCTCCTCGAAATAGGAGAGTCGCAACACGGCGGCTTCCTTTTCGGATAGTTGGCTCAGGGCCTGAGTCATGGCCGTCTCTAAGTCGTGGCGGCAGACTTCCGCAAAAGGATCGTGCTCAGGGGTATCGGGCAGGTTTTCCAGAATCGAGGTGCGTTCTTCATCCACAAATACCGCCGTGTCTTGATTCATGCCGCGCAATGTGGAGGCGTGACTCTCCAGTTCCTTGAATTTCTTTTGGGTGAGCCCGAGTTCTTTGCGAGCCCCCTCCCTGTCTTTGCGGAACAGGAGCTGTTCGAGGCGATTCACCTGGTGGCGAACCTTCTTGGGAACCCAGTCTTCGGCACGGAGTTCGTCCATCATGGCTCCGCGAATGCGGAATCGGGCGAAGCTCACAAAATTGTCGGCCTTGCGGGGATCGAAGCGCTCGATGGCTTGGGAAAGCCCCATCATTCCGGCGGCCACCAAGTCTTCCACGTCAACCGACGAAGGAAGGCGAGCGGCGAGGGCGCGGGCCATCTTACGCACAAGAGGAAGATGTTCTCGGATCAGGGATTCGGTGACCTTCATAGAAAAGCCTCCAAAATAGCCATGGATTCGAGCGGGGAGCGGCAGACTGAGCGGGGATAGAGATAGGAGGTGCAAGGGGTGCGCCACTTCAACTTATTGATATTATTGGATTTTGAAATTTAACAATTGTCGAAGTTTTAGACAGTCGTCGAGGTTTTCGGCAGCCCGGGGTCGGGATGGCCCCCTAATCTTCCAGTTTGAACTCCACGTGAAACGGCTTTCGGGAAGAAATCGGGTCTCCCGAGAGGCTCCGGGCGGGCTTAAATCGAGCCCGCTTTACGGCCTCCAGTGCAGCCTGATCGAGGCGTTTATAGCCTGAGGTGCGGGTTATCTCCGCCCCCACGACGGCTCCCGTGGCCGACAGCTGCAGCAGCAGCTCCACCCGGCCCTCCTCGCCCAACTGCCGGGACATTTCCGGATAGAGGATCAGCAGGTCGCCGGAAACCTCCGCGTCGGACGACGCCCCCTGAGCGAGACCACCGGCGCCTCCGGCCTGCACCGGGGCGGGCCGCAATCTCGCCATTCCGCTGGCGTCGGTTCGCGCTCGGGTAGGAGCGTTTTCCGGGCGGGAAGAGAAGTCCACCATCACCACTCCCGGCCGCGGCTGGGCCACCGATAGACGTGACTCTTCGTCGCGCGCGAAAGTAAGGGCGAAGAGCAGCACCAATAGTGTGGCGAGGTGAATTCCGAGCGACGTGGCTAGATAGGGAAAAAGTCGTTTCATAATTCCGCTGATAGCCTCAGCATACCGGATCTCCCGGCCGTGCCGTAGCCGCTCATGTCTTGATATTTTCGATCAAAGATATTTTCTAACTCCGCCATCAGGGAAAAGCCGGGTCGAAACTTCCATCGAGCCTGAAGTCCCCAGGTAATCCAGGCCGGCATTTTCTGGCGAGTGAACAAAGTGGGATGAGTGTCCCATCGCCTTCCTTTCCAAAGCCCTTGCGCTCGAACCCAGGTGGAGCGGTCGAGATCCCTCTCCGCTCCCAGGGAGGCCTGGTGTCGAGGGCGGCGCAGAAGTTCCGTGGAGTCTGCCAGACGGCGCGAGCGCAGCCAGGTCCAGGAGACGTCCACAACGGTTCCCTTCCAGCGTGGCGACCGCGCTGCCCCCTCCAAGCCCCAGGTGCGGGCCGCCCCGGTGTTTTGGTAGCGAGACGTGGCAAGGTCGTACTCCACCAATTCACGAAATCGGTTTTCGAACGCGGCCACCTCCACACGCGCCTCCTCGACAGTCCACTCCAAGCCCGCGTCCCAGGCTTGGGATCGCTCCGGTCGCAGCGAAGGCGTGCCGTAGGACGAGTGCAGCTGGTAGAGACTCGGAGCCTTGAACGAGGTGCCCAGGGAGGATTTGAGCCGCAGCTGATCGGGGACCACCCAGGCTCCTGGCGCGGCTCGCAGCGTGACCACTCGGCCGAAGCGATCCTGGCGATCCATGCGAGCGCCTACGGATCCGAACCAGATGCCTCGGGCCGCGTTCAGCTGAGAGAAAATCCCCAGACTTCGGGAGCGAACTCTTCCCGGAAGCTCCGGCGAATTTCCCGCCTCTTCGGTCGCGTCGATCCCGAGTGTCGCCGAAACTCCCGAACCACCTTGGTGGATTAAAGCGGATCCTTGCCGTGCCCGAGACTGAAATCGAGTATCGCCCGCGGTGTTGTCGGTTCGTTTGTGACGAAGCTCGGAAAACTGGAGCTCCGATCGGAATCCGTGCGTCCACCGAGATTCCATACCGGCGAGCCAAGCTCCTAGGGCGCTACGACTGTGCGATCCGCCACGGTCGCCGCCGCGTCCGCCTCTGCTGTCGGTGTCTGTTTTCGCCGAAGTGAGAAGTCCTGAGACACGGACGTTGTGGCGGTCACCGAATTTTCTCGTTACCCGAGCCATGTTTTGCAGACGATAAAACCCGTCGCGCTCGGAGTTACCTTCTCCTTCGTCGGCCGCGCTGAAACCACGGCTCTTCGTCCAGCTCGATGCGAGCTGCCACGATCCACGATCCGTGGAGCTTCCCGCGCGTGCACGAGTTTCCGTGGTTCCATAGGACCCGAATCCTTGCTGCACTTCTGTGCGACGAGACGAGTCCGCCTCCCAGGGAAGAATCTGCACCACACCGCCGAGACCGTCGCTTCCGTGCACCACGGAATGGGGACCGCGCGCGATTTCCACCCGGCGGGCCAGCCATCCCGACGCCAACGATAGATCCGCGCCTCGGCTCGGGTGGAGCGGATCGTTCCACCGGATTCCGTCCCAAAGTACGAGGGTGTGCTCGGAAGACGCTCCGCGGAGGGAAAGGCTGGTCACCTGTCCGGCGCCCCCCGCACGGGAGATGCTTGCGCCGGGAGTGAATCCGAGGCGCCAAGGGAGCTCGTCGTCGGGGTTCTCTACGACCGATTGAGAAACAGGATTGAGGGCGCGGGGCCAGGGGGCCCGTGTGGCGGTTACGGTTACTCCGTCTCCGTCTAATGCTGCGGCGCGCGCCGGGAGAAGTGCGACAAAAAGTAGCAGTATTTTCCGGCGGTTCCCCATGGGCCTATCGGTACGGCGCTTGGCGGGCATTGTCAATTCATTGAAGTCCTTCCGTGCTATACGAATCCTCACGTTGAAGCAGAGGGAGAATCCCATGGCGGCACGCCAAGTGAATTCAAAGTATTACGCCTTAGTTTTAGGCGCGTTGGGCGTGGTTTACGGCGACATCGGCACGAGCCCCCTCTACGCCATTCGAGAATCTTTTCATCACTTCCATCTCGAGCTCACGCCGGTAAATATTCTTGGGATTCTTTCCCTGATTTTCTGGTCCCTCGTGATCGTGATCTCCGTAAAATACATCCTTTTCGTGATGAAGGCCGACAACAACGGCGAGGGGGGAATCATGGCGCTGATTGCCTTAGTTGCCCCGCATCGGCAGCGTCGGGCAGGGGATCGTCTCCGTTTCGTGATTCCCGTGGGGCTGTTCGGTGCGGCGCTGCTTTTTGGCGATGGGATGATCACGCCGGCGATTTCCGTGCTTTCGGCGGTGGAGGGACTCAATGTGGCCACTCCGCTTTTTGGGCCCTACGTGATTCCGATCACGATCGTGATTCTGATTTCCCTCTTTTTGGTACAGAAAATCGGAACCGCGAAAATCGGAGCGTTTTTTGGTCCGATCATGCTCATTTGGTTTCTGGTTTTGGGTTCCATGGGAGTTTACTGGATCGCGCAGAATCCTTTGGTGCTTACGTCGATGGATCCCCGTCATGCGGTGGAGTTCTTTGTTGTGAATCGTTGGCTGGGTTTCTTTGTGTTGGGATCGGTTTTCCTCGTGGTCACGGGTGGCGAGGCTCTCTATGCCGACATGGGCCATTTCGGACGACAACCGATTCAACTGGCCTGGTTCGTCCTGGTTTTGCCGGCGCTTTTGTTGAACTACCTTGGGCAGGGGGCCTTGTTGCTCTCGGACTCCACGGCCATCGACAACCCATTTTTTAAGATGGCGCCGCAGTGGGCGCTGCTTCCGCTCGTGGTGCTGTCGGCCGCCGCCACGGTAATCGCCTCCCAGGCCTTGATCTCCGGAACATTCTCTTTGGTTCGCCAGGCAGTGCAGCTGGGTTATCTGCCTCGTATTCAGATCGTGCACACCTCCAAGGACGAGATCGGCCAGATTTACATTCCGCTCGTGAACTGGATGCTCCTCGCCTCCACCGTGTGGCTCGTGCTGCAGTTTCAAACCTCCTCCAATCTTGCGGCGGCTTACGGTCTTGCGGTTACAGCCACGATGGTTACCACCACGATCCTGGCCTATTTCGTGGCTCGCCGGATTTGGGGCTGGAGCCGGTTGAAGGGGGTCGCCGTTGTGAGCGGCTTTCTGGTGATCGACATGGCTTTCTTTGCCGGTAACGTGGTGAAGATCCCCCAGGGGGGGTGGTTCCCTCTGGTGATCGGCGCGGTGATGTATTTTCTGATGGGCACTTGGCAGCAGGGCCGCGCGATTCTCGCCGTGCGGATGCGCCAGCTGACCCAGCCCATCTCCCAGTTCGTGGAGCGGATTCGTCTTAAGCCGCTTGCTCGGGTGCCTGGTGTGGCCGTGTTCATGACAAGTGATCCGGAAGGCGCGCCCGCGGCACTTCTTCACAACGTGAAGCACAACAAGATCCTTCACGAAAAAGTGGTGATCCTCACGATTCAGACCAAAGATGTGCCCTACGTTTATCCCGACGATCGAGTGGAGCTAGTGGAGAAGAGCCCAGGGATCTGGCGGGTGATCTCGTATTACGGATTCATGCAGACTCCGAATATCTACGAGATTCTCACGGCCTCGAAGTCGAAAGGATTAGACCTGAACTTCAACGAGATCACCTTCTTCCTCGGCAGGGAAACGGTGCTCCCTTCGGATCGGCCGGGAATGCCGATCTGGCGAGAAGGGGTGTTTGCTTTTATGAGCCGAAATGCACAGCGTGCCACCGCGTTCTTCCAGATCCCTCCGGATCAGGTGATCGAGGTGGGAATTCAGGTTGAAATTTGAGGAGATGAATATGACGAAATTTTTTGCCGTGGCCTTGGCGGTTTGGATCGGATGTCTTCCAGCGTTGGTGGCCGACGCCTCTTGTTGCGACGAGAAGAAAAAAGCCGCCCAGGGCGAGGCCGGCGACCAAATGAGCAAAGAGGACATGGACGACTGCAAGGACGGAACCTGTCCCAAGAAGGCGAAGCCTACGAAAAAGTCGGCGAAGAAACGCGAGAAGACGGCTGGTCTCTGACACGGTTTCCGATTTTTTCGGCAGGTCTAATTTTTACGGACGAGATATGTCATGATTTTCTGAGCTTCCGCATTTGGCGTGGGGCCCCAGGAACCGAAGACACTCGATAAGGAGATTTCCATGAAGACCCTGACTATGATGATGACCCTCATGATGCTCGCCGCCCCTGCCTTTGCCGCTGATGGTAAGGCTGCTCCCAAGGGCACCGACCACAAGAATCACAAGAACTGCGCTTGTGAACACGATTGCGCCGAATGCCCGGACTGCAAGGAAACCTGCGTGGCTGGAAAGAGCGATTGCAAAGGAACCTGCGGAAAGCCGAAGGCCAAGAAGAAGGCCTAATCCTATCTTTCTGAACGATCTGTACCGTCCGGATAGACTCCGGACGGTTTTTTTGTCCCTTCCATCGGTATTCTATTTTGATTTTCTTGACTTGAACCCAGTATCGGCGCCAAAACACGTAACCCCGTTTTTATGGAGAGTATGTATGTTTTGTCGCTTTTCGCTTCCCGTATTGTTTCTCATCACAGCCGTTCCCGAGTCTTTCGCCACGAATGCCTCGGTTGATGCTCTTGTGGTGGACGCGACTGAAAAGCTTTCGGATGGGGTGTTTCACGAGATTCAACCAGCCCTGGATTGGGTTTGTCAGCAGGAAACCCAAAGTGGACAGGTAAGGCGTGTGCTAATCGACACCAGCGCTCCCGTGCATGCGTCCTCGATTCAGTATCCCTGTGACGCCTCGATCTCGTCGAAACGCGGTGGCGTCGTGTTCCGAAGTGCCTCTGGGCCCGTGCGGATCACGGGAAGCCATGGATTGGGCGTAAGTGGCGCCGTGTTTGAAAGCGAGGCGCAGGTCGAGTCGACGGGAGACACGCGGATTTCCGGTAACTCCTTCCAAAAGGTCACAGTGGTGCTGGGGGGAGGCGCTCAATTCGTTATCAGTGAAAACTCATTGCAGACCATGAAGATCTCTTTGAACGGTGTGAGTGCGGCGGAGCTGGATGCGCGCGGAAATCACGGGGTTTCCTCTCTGTTGGCCGCCGCTCCGATGGCGGCCCCCACTGGCGATCTCTCACTCGAATCCCTGACGCCGATTGCCGGTAATTTCAAGTTCGATGAGTCGTCCCTACGAAGTCTGAAGCTCGACCTGCCCAAGGGCACAACGGAGCTCAACGTATCGGCCGATAAGAGTGTGCTCGACAAGCTGGACGCGGTGCTTTGCGCCGCTGAGGCGGGAGTTTTTTCTTTGAACGAGATTCACGCAAAGGATGCGAAGATCAACTTCGCCCTCAAAGACGGATCCATGAAGCTCGATGGCGGGAAGCTCGGCAGGGCCGTGGTAGATACCGCGCGTTGCGCCGGCAATCTCACGTCGAAGCTGAACATCGATTTCGACGGCGCAAGCTTCAATTCACTGAAACTTCTCGACACGGGAAATCTGGCCGTCGATGTTTCCATCAGCCCGTTCAACTCCGAGTTTGGTCAGCTCAATGTGGAATACAAAAACGCCAACGTGCGCGTGAAGCTCCACGGCGAGGCGTTTGAGGTAAAGCAGAAGTTCGGCTTTGAAGCCAGCGGTGAGGCCGATGTGAAGCTGAACCGCGTTACGATGCACGGCGAAGGTATGGTCACCAATCGCGGCAAGTTAACCGGTGAGGCTCACAACCTAGAGACAAAGGGCAATTTCGTGATTCGCGGCGCGGTAGCCGGAGGCGCTGTTTCTGCCGGGGTTACATGGAATCAGTTTGGAGGAAAGGTTGGGGCCAACTACGAGGTGGAGAGCCAGTATCTGGGAAAGGTACAGATTGGCGTTTTTGGCACCACGTTTGACGGTCCAAGCAGATTCCGCGTAGGAACGGGTGAGGAGAATCGCCTCAACTCGTTGGTTCTGAATCCGGCTCTTTCGGAGCCCGGCGTGATTCAGGTCCGAAACGCGAAACTCGTTGGAGCTGGCTCTCACATTCATGTCTCTGATTTTTCCGGAAGCGTGATCGTGGATGGCGTTGAGATTGATGCCGGAGAAGGGGCGGGATCTTCGTCCTGGGGTATCTTGGCCGAGAGAGTTGCGGGGGAAGTTTCCATCACCAACACCACGATTCGGGCAGAGAAGACCTGCGCAGCGGGTTGTGTGGGAATTTCTCTCGACAGTGTCACCACGGCGACAATCAAGAATGTGAAGGTCTTGCTGAAGGGGCCGGTGTCACAGCCGATCATTCCCAAAAACGTGTTGCTGAACGTTGACGATTCCTTGTTCTCGGCGCCACTCGCATGGATGCCTCTTATTCTTAACGGCGCTGCCGACGCGCCGACGGTGGCCCATTTTTCTCGCAGTGAGTTCGACACGAACCCGGAGGCGTCGTTAATGTTGCAACCTCACGTGTGGGCATCATTTTCAGAGTGCACGTTCCGCTCTAAGGGTGGAATCGTGGACCTTCCGGGGTCGATGGACAGCGCCACGGGGGGGCTCCTTCGGAATCCACTGGCCGCCCAAAACAAGGGGCTAAACGAGAAGAACGTACAAACTCGGATCGACTGGGACGGGAACGGATGTGCCGATATCCCGGGATCCGCAAACGTTCGGGACCAGAGTGGACGTTGCGGGGTAGAGGGCCTCGGAGTGCCCGTAGCACCGAGATGATGGCTGGGCGTACTGTGAGGCGTGGCTACTTAATTGCCGTATAAATCCGGTGAACGTCGTCGTGGTCGTCCACGGATCCGAGAAACTCTTCGACCTCTTTACGCTGATCGGGCGTGAGATCCACGCCGTTTTTGGCGAGGTAACTGATCTCCGCGGCCGTTACGCTCCACCCGTTTTTTGAAAGCCAGTTCGACATCGACGCAAGGTCCGTCGGGTCGCCGAAGAAACGCGCACCCGTGGTGCCGTCGGGATGGTCTCCCTTTTCCAGGGGCTCCACGTTTTGCGCGCCCGCCTCGATCGCGGCCTCCTCGATGTCCTTCGCGCCGGCAGCATTCGCTTCCACTACCGCCAAGCGGTCAAACATCCAGGCTACGGATCCGGCCGATCCAAGCTGGGCTTTGCGGAACAGCACACGCACATCGGCGGCGGTTCGATTCTTGTTTTCGGTGAGGCACTCCACGATCACAGGCACCTTGTGGGGAGCGAATCCTTCGTAGAGCACGGTCTCGAAGTTCATCGCTTCGTCGAGAAGGCCGGCGCCCTTCTTGATGTTGCGCTCGATCGTATCGCGAGGCATGGAGGCTTTCTTGGCCGCTTCCACGGCAGCACGAAGGCGCGGGTTCGATTCCGGATTCGGATCGCCCAGTTTCGCTGCCACGGCGATTTCCTTCGCTAGTTTTGAAAAAACGGCTCCGCGTTTGGCGGCCGCGTCCGACTTACTTGCTGCTTTCCATTGTGCACCCATAGGTGAGGAAACTACCAAATCCCCCCCGGGGATGGTCAACCGCGCCGCAGCGCTTCCCACACCTCACCCATGGCCATACTCTTGGAGCCTTTGATCACTACACGGTCGCCAGGTTTTATCCGGGCTTGGAGGTGGGAGGTGAGGTCGGGTTTGTTTTCGAAGTGTCGGAGCTCCCCGGAATAGCCTCGTTTGCGAAGCTCGCCTTCCAGGTGTTTCATGCGGGGGCCGAAGAGGAGTACGTGCCCCACTTTGTGGTGGAGGATCGGATCAGACAGTCCCCGGTGCAGCTCCTCTTCAAATTTTCCGAGCTCCAGCATGTCGGCGAGGCAAGCCCACACCCGGTCGCCGCCTCCCTTGCAGATCGTTTCGAGTGACGCGCCGACCGACACCGGGTTTGCATTATAAAAGTCGGCAAAGACCTTCACCCCGTTCCAGTCGTGCACCTCACTGCGGCCCGGAGGAGGGGTGAACTTCGCGAGACCCGCGCGCATTTCCTCGGGGGTCACTCCGGCGGTCCACGCCACGGTGATGGCCCCTAGCAGATTGAGAGCGTTGTGGCGCCCTTCGAGGGGGAGGGGGAACTCCACTGGACCTTGGGGGAACTTCACTACGATTCGATCATCAAGAAGCTTTCCCTCGAGACCGTCGAACTCGGAGGGAACTTTTCCGAGGGAGTAGAAAACAGGCCGTGCATGGGAGAGGCGAAGGCCGCGGCGGTAGATTCTCTCGTCGTCGCAGTTCACGCAAACAACTCCACCGGTACGTTCCACCTGCTCAAAAAGTTTGGCCTCTTCACGTTCCACGGTGTCTACGTCGACCAGCTTTTCCAGATGTTCCGGCCCGATCGACGTGAGAATGGCGATCGAGGGCTCCACGATTCGTGCGTGCTGTTCCATGGCGCCGGTTTCATCGATCCCGATTTCCACCACTCCCGCGCCACTGGACGGTCGCAGGCGGATGAGAGTGTTAGGAACTCCGTGAAATCCGTTTTTGTTGCCTTCGGTAGCGACCGCATCGGTCCATTTTCCTCGCAGGAGCGCGGCGATGAGTTCTTTTGACGTGGTTTTCCCCGCGCTGCCGCCCACGGCCACTACGGGATAGGAAAATTGCCGGCGCCATAGAAGCGCGGTTTCGCGGTATCCGTGAAGAGCATCCTTCACCGGAAGGCTCACTACTCCCGACGGAATCGGATGTCCCGCCTCGTGCATCACCGCACCGGCTCCCTTTTTTATCGCATCTTCGATGTAGGCGTGGCCGTCGGTGACGTCGCCTTTCATCGCGGCGAAGAGGTCGCCCGGTTGAAGCGTCCGGGTATCGTAACAGACGGCAGAGAAGGAGGCTTCCTTGGGCGGGGCGGGGATTCCCAGATGACGTGCGATCTGTGAGGTGGTGAGTGACATAAAGGGATTCTATCCTCTCACCAGCTTGTCGAGAAGCGGTCCCGTGATCGCCACCACGGCACTCTTCGGTGTGGACGTAGGGCCTTTCTCGGGCCATCGACTCGTGGGGTTCGCCAGGTCCGAAGACATGAGCCCCGGATGCTGCACGCTGAGAAAGAGAGTGTCGCCGTCTGGTGAGAAATAGGGACCAGTGAGTTCCGCTTCCTTTGGCGCCGAAGCCACACGGAAGGGGCGCCCCGCATTTTCCCCAGACATCGGCACGTAGAACAAACTGTTGTGCCCCATCTTTTCCCAGGGACCGCGCTCCAGAAGAAGATCCGGCACGTCGGTGGTGAACCAGAGATTCCCCCGCATATCGAAGGCCAGATTGTCGGGATGGGAAAATCCGAGTTCTTCTCCTCCCGTAAGAAAAGTGGAGTGAGTGAATTCCATGGAGAGCGGGTCGGCGTCTTTTTCCATCACGCGCAGGATCGAACCGTGGAAATTTCCCTTCTTGGGATTTCCGGTGAGGGCCACGAGAATGGCGCCTGTGTTGGGGTCCACTTCAATGTCTTCCGGGCGATCAAGCTTGGTACCACCCACGATCGTAGCTGCTTCGCGGGTGCGGATAAGGAGTTCCGTTTGATCCTTGAAGGCTTTTCGGAGAGCGGGGTTTTTGTCGCGCACCAGCGGGATCCACTTTCCGCGGGCTAGATCAGCTACGTAGAGCGTCCCAGAGTCGAGCGTGCCGGGAGCGCTGGCGATGAACTTATAGAGACACTCGTCGCTGGAGTCGTCGCCCATATAGGCCACGGCGCGGCCGTTTTTCGCTTTCACCACGGTGGCGCCCTCGTGAGCGAATCGTCCCATGGCGGTGAGCTTCTTGGCGCGGCCGATTCGAAGGTCGACCTCCACCACCCAGCCGTAGTGCTCCGGCGGATACGCGAAGTGCTTTTCCCATCCGAAGGCACGATAGCGGCCTGGGCGCCAAGTGCGTTTGCCTGATTCGTCGTAGGTCATCTCACCGTAATACATGTCGTAGTTTTCTTCGCAGGTGAGCACGGTGCCCCAAGGAGTGACCCCGCCGGCGCAGTTAGCCAGCGTGCCGGTGGCGTGGTCGGAGCCCATGATCGGACGTTCCGTCACAAAGGGCATTCGCGTGGTGGCGTCGAGGCGGCGATTGTAGGTGCTGTTCGGAACGAATTTCCAACCGCCTTCTTCGTGGCGCAGATGGAGAATCGAGCCTCCCACGCTCTTTTGTTCGAGTGTGACCTGTTCCTTAGTCTTCACCCCTCCGGTGTAGCCGGAGACGAACAACTCGGAAGTGTTTTCGTGGTTCACCCAGAGGAGGGCTTCGTTCTTTTTTCCAGCCAAGGGGAGAAACGCTAGGTAGTCGTTGTCGCAGCCGAAGAGATCGCCCTTCTTGTTGATCGGCTGACCTTGAACCGCCACGATCGCGTAGCTTAGGCCTTCCGTGAGGAGAAAGTCGTCGGCCTGGGAAACTCCCAGGGGAGGAAAGGGCGGCGGCGGCAGCTGCGGAGCCGCGGTTTTGGAGCTGCAACCGGGCAACAGCGGAAACGCGGAAAGAAACGGCGTGACCATGGCGGCGCGGCCGAGGAAGGAGAGGAACGTTCGTCTGTCCATGGAAGAAAATTATCGCAGATGTGGGGGAGGGAACATGGTCAAAATGAGAAAATTAAAAGGGAGCTGTATTTACCAGAGAGTGGCGAACACCAACAAGTACCTACAGCTCCCCGACGTTTTGGGCGACCAACCTCTACCTGATCAAGCGATCAAGCAGAGGATGGTCACGCATTTGTGTGATTTACTACTACACATGTCGGTGACCACCCCCTTCCCGATCCCGTATAGGGACCATATGAAAATGCTAGCATCAATTGGAATGGAGCAGCAAGTCTGTCACCTGAGAGAAAGAGTCTACCTGTTGAAGGGTTTGATCCTGTTGATGTTTTTCTGGATGCTTCCGGCGGAAGCTCGTTGTCGTGAATGGCTGGAGCCCTCTGGAAAGCCTCGGGCCGTGGCGATTGTTGCGCACGGGCTGAATCTTCGTCCGGAGCGGATGGGAGAGGTCTCACGCCTTTTACAGAAGGCTGGCGTGGCCGTAATGCAAGTGGGGCTCGCCGGACATTGCGGTGGTGATGAGTTTTTCTCTGTCACGGCGGAAGCATTCCGTGCGGACGCGCGAGCGTTTCATACAGAAGCCTCCAGGCGCGCGCAAAAACTGAAAGTGCCGCTCGTGCTCGTGGCCTACAGCTTTTCGGCGCTGGTGTTTTTGGATTTGCCATTTGAGCGGGCTGCACTTTTTGCTCCCGCCTTCGCCACTCGTTGGTGGTATCCGGCGGCGATCTGGCTGGCGCGGAGGTTGCCCGCTTCGATCTGGTTATCGTCGGTGGTTCCGGATGGCTATCGGGCCAACGATCGCACCGGCCCCGCTCCGATGCTCGCCCTCGATGATTTGATGCGTGGTTTTAGCGAAGAATCGATTTCCCCGGCCACGCTCGTGTTTGTGGATCTCCAGGATGAATTGGTGGATGGGCCGGGGGTGAAGGCGTTGGCGAGATCGCGCGGCGCGCGCGTGGAGGAAATCTCCGTGGAGGGCCGTCATCATCACCTGATCATCGATGCCGCCAGCGTGGGGGAAAAAAATTGGGCCAAGGTCTCCTCGACCCTGGCCCCGTTCCTGCTCGGAGAGTGAGACGGCTTAGCCGAGTCCGAAGCGGCGCTTAAAGAGGCGGCTCATTTCGTCCACATTGAGCACCATGAAATAGTCGAAGCAGTTGAAGTCGGCGTCCCAGGCGGGAGCGCCGTGGAATTTCGCGCCGGCCTTCACATAGGAGTGCACGAGCGGCGGAATCAGTTCTTCCACGTTGGTGGTGATTTCAGGCTCCGGCAGAGCGAGGGTGTATTTTTCCGTGGGGCTCACGTGGAAGTCGTCCTTCGAAAGACCCTCGCGCTTCAGGTATTGCAGGATCAAACCGGCCACCCACGGGTCCACGGTTTGCACGCTTGCGCAGCCGAAGAGGAATTTCGTGTCGGTGCGCTTGATGTATTCGCAGATACCTTTCCAAAGAAGCTGGATCACGGCTCCCGTGCGGAAATCCTTGTGGATGCAGGCCCGGCCTAGCTCCAGTTTGTTTCCAGGCTGAGCGAGGAATTCACCGATCTGAAATTCGCCCTCGGAGTAGAATTTTTGCGAGTAGAGCGAGGAGATCACCCGGTAGGTGCCCACCACGCGGAAGTTCTTTTTGTCGATGATCACGAGGTGATCGCAGAGCTGGTCGAACTCGTCCACGTCCACGCGATTTTCGTGACTCTTGCCCTGGAGCTCTTCGTAGAAAATCTCATGGCGCAGTTTGAGCACTTCGCGGAGCTCAAACTGGGTCTCTGCAGTTTTCAAAATGAAATTCTCGGTTTCCACCCGGATCAGCTGCTTGGGTTGGAAGTCCTTGATGGCCACGAGGGGGTGGCGACGGAAGGGGGGGAGGGTCTTCAAAAGACGGAGTGTGGCGCGAGCGCGAGCCCGCGGGCGAATCTTGCGGACCGACCGTGGGAACTTTTTGGTTTTGAGGGCTGCCAGCATATGATGTCCTCCTGAATACCATTGTTCCATGGCTCTCCCTGAACCGTGTCAGGATCGGGTCAGGGTTGTTTTAGGGTTTAACATATGAAAAACAAAGGATTTTCCTTAGTATTGTTTGACCTTGACGGTACGTTAATCGACTCCGAACCGGTCGCTTTTCGTGCGGTATTGGAATGTTGCGGGGAGTGGGGGGTGCCGGTGGCCAAGTCCGATGCCTCCCAGGTGGCTGGCAAGAAGTGGGAGGTGGCCGTGGACCTTCTCTTTGATCGCTATCAAATACCTGTAACCAAAGAAGAATTCACCCACACTGTGGTGGCTCGCTACAAAAAAAAGCTCGAAAAAGAGATCGAGATCATTCCTGGAGCCCCCGAAATGGTGCGTCGGATGGCCCAGCGGGGGCCGATTGCGTTGGTGTCGGGGTCCCACCGGGCTGAGATTTTCTGGGCCTTGGACCACCTGAAAGTGCGACCACTTTTTCAGCTGGTACTCGGAGCGGAAGACTACCCGAAAAGCAAACCAGCTCCCGACGGGTTTGCGAAAGCGATCGCGAACTTCGGATTGCCGGCGAGCGAAACTCTCGTGTTCGAAGACTCGGAGGCCGGGATTGCTTCCGGGCGGGCGGCCGGCGCTAAAGTGGTGGCGGTAACTCACGCGAATCATTTCGGGCACGATCTGAGTGGTGCCGACGCTCAAATTCCTAACTTCCTCGGCGCCGATGAGGAGTGGCTGGCAGGATTGGCGAAAAAGTTGCTTTGAGTAACGGGAGCTATCGTGCGGCGGGCACGCACTGCTCGCGCCACTCGCCATCGACCATGCGGCCGTAGGCGTAGAACCAAACGAGGCGGCTCATGTCGTGGGGGATGATCACTTGGTCGGGGGTGCGATCGGGTTCCACTCCGTTCACTGAATAGCACCAGCCGTAGGCACGGATCTCGTTGCCCTCCTGCACCACCTGATTGCCAAGTCCGGCGATGCTGAGAACTCCTCTTTCATTGCCTTCCCATGCGATTCCGTCACGGGTTCTGGCCAGCTCTAGAAAATCCACCGTAGCGCGGCCCGCGTTTACCCCGTCGGCCATGGGATAATACTGGCGAAACAGGGCTTCGTCGTTCCAGCCGCGCACCTCAAACACGAGGGCGTGGGCCGAGAAAGTGGTGAAGAGGCCGAGAACGAAAAGGAAAGTTTTCATATGGGAGGGGGTATATGCCGGGGGCGACCCGTCAGGCAAGCTCAGGAGAAAGATATTGATGCTGCGCGTTATTTCTTCTATAAACGCCTCATGAAACACATTCTTTTGACCCTTTTGACCCTTTCCTCCACCTCCGCCTTGGCCCTGCCGCTGAAAGTCACCTGCAGCACCGAACCCTTTGCGACCACGATCTTCGTGATCGAGGAAAAGGACGAACGTTTCGAGGTAACTACGATCCACGCGAACGGTATGGAGTACGCTCCTCTCGACGTGCGGATGATTACGCCGAATGATGTGGTGAACTATCTGCCTAAAAAAGTGGCTGCACTAAAGAAGATTCCAGAATCCACCACGTTCTCCTGGCCCAAGAACAAGTGCACGATTCACGACGGATTTCGCTTCGAGTGTTACGGAACCGACGACGTGCAAACCCATGAAGGCGTAAAGCTGGCGCCCTTCGGCGTGTGGAGCGAGCGGATCATCAACCAGAATCCGGCCGGGCAGTACGTGGAGCGGGCCATTACGATGAGCATCGATGTGGACGGGGAGACCGTGCATGTGCGGATGATTTATCCTGAGAACGGCTGCACCGTGAACGGCAGCAATCTCCGCGGACCATTCGCGAAGTAACTCCCACGTCTGCTAGAATCAGGGCATGGGATACGCCCTGGTTAGGTTCGATTTTCGCGGCATGCCCGGACTTTGGGGCCTTCGCACCTCTCATGGAGTAATTCCTCTCTCCAAACACTTCGACTCGCTTCGCGATCTTCTGGCGGAAGACTGGCGTGGCCTTCTGGACCGAGTGCGCGATCATCGCGCGGATGCGATACCGGAAGCGGAAGTGCGGTTTGTGAGCCCCGTGACCCAGGAAGCGCAGATTTTTTGCCAAGGGAAAAACTACCTGGCCCACTTGAAGGAAACCGGCGTGAAGCCGGAGAACAAAGAATTCAATCTGATCTTCACGAAGGCGTCGAGCACGCTCGCGCCGCCGCTGGGAGATCTGGTGCGACCGCCGAAGGTGCGTCTCCTCGACTACGAGCTTGAACTCGGGGTGGTGCTCACCAAGGACATCACCGGGCCAGTCGACGCCGGGAATCTCGACGAGTTCGTGGCCGGCGTGGTGATGGCCAACGATGTTTCGGCGCGCGATGTGCAAGTGCCCGAGCGGCAGTGGTTCAAGGGGAAAAGTTTCCGGGGTTTTTGCCCTGTGGGGCCGGTGCTTTGGCTCTTCTCACCCGGCGAGGCGGCGAAGCTCCACGATTTGCAGTTGGAGCTTCGCGTGAACGGCCAGGTGCGCCAGAAGGCGAGCACCCGTCAGCTGATGCACAAGCCAGAGGAAACGCTCACGGAGCTTTCCTCGATCATGGACCTCCGTCGCGGCGACTTGCTTCTCACCGGCACGCCCGGGGGAGTGGCCATGCGAATCGAGAAGACATTTTGGAGCCAGCTCCGCGGTAAATTTTTGGAAGAACACGAGAAGATGGAAATTTTCTTGGAGGAACAGATGCGGAGCCCGCGTTACCTCAAGAACGGCGACTTGATCGAGAGCACGATCCGGAGTCCCGACGGTTCTATCGATCTTGGCGAACAGCGCCTTAAGGTTACCGGCTAACTACTTCTTTTCGGTTGGCACGTCGGCGTCGGAGGCTTCGTCGAGCTTATCCTTCCGCTCTTCCTGCTGCTGGGTCACGGTGGGCTGCGGTTCTGTGGAGTTCTTCGCCTCGCCGTTTTGCTCCGCCCGCCGCGACATCTCCATCACCTGCGCTTCGGTGAGATTCACTTTCGGTACGCTGTTCACGATTTTTTGCATTTGGACGTTTCGCGCGTCGAGCCCTTCGGTGGCGTCAGAGATTTCGTCGGCCGGCGGGGGAGTGGGTGAACTCGCTACCATCACGTTGCGACTGTTTTGGCCCTGCTTTTCCGCCCGAGCCACCACATTTTTTTTCGAAAACAATCCGGAGAGTTCCCGGATCAGCGGGTGTTCCTGATACTTCACGAAATACCAAGTGGCCGCGATGGGTGCTGCCAGGGTGAGTCCGCGGTAGAGCATGTTGCGAAACGCGATGTCGCGCTCCTGCTCGTCGAGAGCCTTCGCCAATGCCTCGCGATTTCGAATCGAGGCCATCACAGCAGGGGAAAATCGAGCCATCTATTCGCGCTCCCGGAGCTCTTCGAGGAGGGCGTCGTTTTGGCGCAGCAGCTGGTTCACCACTTGAGACCCGAGGGCCTGCTGAAGAATCGTGAGACGCTGGGCATCGGAATCCACCCATTTCTCGATTTCTTCGTGAGGCCACACGAGAAGACGAATGTCGGACTTTGCCACCACGTTGGCTCGCGCGCGTGCCTTGGTCAGCAAGCTCATTTCGCCCACAAAGAATCCGGGCGAAAGTTCCGCGCACTTCTCGCCTTTCACCATCACATCCACCTCGCCCCGGACGATGCAGAAGAGATGTTTCAGATCCTGGCCCGCTTCGATGAACTGGTGGCCAGCGGGGAGATTCCCTTCCTTTGCCACGGCAGCAAAGCTTTTCACTTCGGCGGGAGGGAAACAGTGGAGCACTGTTTTTCCGAGAAAGTCCTCGAGCGGATCGAGGCGTACGGCTCGGGAGCGCCAGCGCTGGAGGCCGAGCTGAGCGATGTTCACCACAATGAATGCCGCGTTCCACGCGAGCGGGATCCAGAGCGGTTCTCCAGCTGCTCGAAGGCAATACCCAACGGCTAATGCGCTTGACAGGATCGCCATCGCCCGAAGCCAGGTGATATTGCGAAAGAGAAAGGAAACAAAGGTGAGAAGGTAGGCCGCCTGACCTACCCAAAATACGGTGTTCATAGCCATTCTTGTCGGTTGTGTTTGGAGAAACGTTCAACGCGAGACCGTGTAACGGTGAAATGTCCGCCCGAATCAGGCCAGTTTTGAAGGGGGCGGAATGAGCCGATACGTTGGGGATGTCGTGTAGAAGAATTTTGATTTCTATCGCTCAAAAGGTCGCACTGGTATCACTGGTGGCGGTCTCGGCCCATGTATGGGCGCAGGGGAACTGCGGCGAGAAATTCAGTCATTTGAGGGAGCCAACGGTTTGGGAGCGGCCCTGGCCCGGGCCCCCCGTTCTTGAAGCCTATGAACGCGGTCTGTCCCCCTCGTTGCTGGCGAGGAAAGGATTTCGCATTGGAGAGAATCGGAGTCTCGAGAAGTTGAACTCCGATGGTTCGTGGTCCACGGTCGGAACCCTCATGACCATTCGTACAAAGCATCTGTTCGAGTGGGCTAACGACGATGTCTACTCCTATCTCGCCACGCACGGAGCGGATCGTCGTTTTATGGAGAATATTCTGGAACAGGGGCCGCAGCTGGCGGGAAAGGGTTTTTACGTTTCCACCCATCCCTACGATAGTCAATATTTCGGATCTTTGGTTACCGTCTTCAATGTAAGAAAGCCACTTTATGTTTTAGAGCTGTCGTCTCCACAACTTGGCAGTGATGCCTCGTTTGTAAAGGAACTGGCTAGTGTGGGAATCGATGGGCTTCGGATCCAGGGCTATCACGACAAATGGATCAGCATGATCCGCGGCGCGAATCTTCGCGAAGTAATCGACACGCCGGAAGATGTGCTTTCGTGGATATTTTTGAAGCAAATCGGTGGGCCCAATTCGTCCGCCGCTGGGCATAATGTCAAAGCCGTTTACCTCGACCAGTGGGAAAGGCTTCTTAAGAGTGATCGACGGTACCTCACCGTTACTCGAGGGGTTGGGACTGCAAGAACCGAGAAACAGCTAACGGCATTACTGCTCAAAGTTAGAGAGGGAGCCTTACCATTCCCTACCTCACTAGATCAGGTGCGGCGGAACTTGGCACTGGCACCATCGGCGTCCCGTCGTGAGAAGGTTTATGACTCTTTGCTGGCCAACTACGACCTTAAGGATCTGGCTAGAATTCAGGCCTTTGATTCCAGTGATACGATCGCGGCACTCCGGGAAATGAAGGCCAATGCCGCATCTTATTTAACTAAAAAGAAAAAAATAGATCTCAGCAAGATCAGCTCCGTAGACGAACTCATCGCGGCCTATAAGCAAATCTACGGATTCGACATGGAGTTTCGAAAGATGGGTGTAGTGATGACCAACGAGGGGAATCCAGAACAGATTTTGCCCGCGTGGTTGGTCGACCGTCTCCAAAAACGATCACAGCTGAAGGTTTTTTTGGCGCCAACGCAGCCTTCCGATCCAGCGCTGAAGCGGGTGGTTGTGTCTTACCATATCCCCTCTCCCTGGGACTTGAAGGATGCGGCTGAAAACAAACGTCTGGTATCACAGGAACTCTACGAGCGAGCGAGAAACAGCATTGAAGGAGACGCGGTTGATCCCAGCCATCCCGACGTGGCGGCCGTGGCCGAGCAAATTTACCGAAATTATATCGGCGAGTACCTGCGACAAGATGGGGTGAATCATGTCAGATCCACCAAGCAGCTTCTCGATGCTTATGTCGGATTCATGGAATATCACCCCTTCCAAGACGGAAACGGAAGGCTGGGGCGCTTGTTTTTTGAGGTATTGGAGACGCGTGCGAATTTTCCGTATTCCGAGCTTCGTCCGAAAGGTGGGGTGAGCCTTCCGGTTTTTGACTTGGACCTAATGGGAAAGCCGGAACAGTTGGAGGAGGCGCTCGTAATGGGAGCCGTCACTCGTGCTTGGATTCGACAGGCCAAGTCGGATCAAGAATTTTTGGAGCGGGTAAATGTAGCTGCCTCCGCTATGGAAAAAGTGAATCCGGAACTGATGGCCTTATTTCCGCAACTGGTAAATCAACCCAAATGAAAAGGGCCCTTGCGGGCCCCGAAGAAATCAATACCGCGGACCGCGATTGTAGCCGCCGCCACCACCGCCTCCGCCGAATCCGCCACGGCGTCCGCCGCCGCCACCACCGCCAGGAGCTTGATCCTTGGCTTCCGACACGCGGATCGGGCGACCGTCGACCACTTGTCCGTCGAACATTTTTAGTGCGTTAGCGGCGTCTTCATCAGTGGCCATCTCCACGAACGCGAAACCTTTGCTCCGTCCGCTCTCTCGGTCCATGATCACGCGGGCGGATGCCACTTGGCCGGCCTGCGTGAATACTTCCGTGAGGCTCGAGTCGGAGGTGGAATACGAGAGATTCCCTACGTAAAGCTTCTTTCCCATTGTTCAGTCTCCCTGTTTAAGAACACGGTCATTTCCTCGGACCAAAACCAGGGAAACCACGCGTAACGGAAGCAGTGTAACCGTCGGATATGGCAAAGAGCGAGAAAAATTGCCTCGCTCGGAGAAATCCAGGTCGGGTTACACTGTAGCCATGGCAACGCACGAATTTTTTCAGGATGGTCCTCGTCTTTCCAATCAGTATGAATCGGATCGGGTGCTGCGAGAGTTCCTTGCGTGGCGGCTCCCGCGCCCAGCGCTCGCGGAAGTGGAGCCGGATCTCCGGCGCTTTGGTGCCCGAGTTATAGGCGAAATGATTCCATTGGCCGATCAATGTGAAACAGTGCCGCCGGTTTTGAACTGCTTTGATCCCTGGGGGCGACGGATCGACGAGGTGAGTGTAAGTTCTGCGTGGAATCGCCTGCAAGACATTGCCGCCGAGGAAGGCATCGTGGCCACCGGTTATGAACGGAAGTTCGGCGCCCTGTCGCGTTTGGTGCAGTTTGCGAAGCTCTATCTCTACAGTCCGTCGAGCGCGATTTTTTCCTGCCCGCTCGCAATGACCGACGGTGCCGCCCGCGCGATCGAGCTCTACGGCGACGAAGAGCTTAAGCAGCGGGCCTTTCGTCACCTAACGAGCCGAAACCCGAAGGAGTTTTGGACGTCGGGCCAGTGGATGACGGAGAAGAGCGGCGGATCAGACGTGAGCGGCACCGCAACCGTGGCCAAATCGCTCAGTGACGGAAATTTCTCCCTCAACGGCAGCAAATGGTTTACGAGTGCCACCACGGCGCCGATGGCGATGACGCTCGCTCGCATCGAAGGAGCGCCGGAAGGCTCGCGCGGCTTGAGTTTGTTTTATCTCGAGCTGCGCGACTCCCAGGGGCGTCTCAACGGTGTGGAGGTTCATCGCCTCAAGGATAAGCTCGGCACCCGCGCGCTGCCCACGGCGGAGCTCACCTTGAACGGCACTCGGGCGCGCTTGGTAGGCGGCGAGGGACACGGCGTGAGAAAGATCTCGTCGCTCTTTAATATCACCCGCGTTTACAACTCCGTTTGTGCGATGGCCAATGCTCGCCGCTCCCTGGCTCTGGCCCACGACTATTCACACCGTCGCCGTGCCTTCGGCCATGCGCTCACGGAACTTCCGCTTCACGCAGAAACACTGGCTGATCTCTGGGTGGAGTTTGAGGGAAATTTCCTTCTCACCTTCCGTCTCGGTGAGCTCCTCGGACGCGACGAAACCGGCGCGGCCACACCCGAGGAGAGCGCTCTTCTTCGTATGCTCACGCCGATCGCCAAGCTCTACACGGGAAAGAGCGCCATGGCGATCACGAGTGAGTGCGTGGAGATTTTCGGCGGTGCCGGTTACTGCGAAGACACGGGAATTCCCCGATTGCTTCGTGAAGCCCAGGTGTTTTCGATTTGGGAGGGCACCACGAACGTGCTCAGTCTCGATGTGCTCCGGGCGATGGAAAAGGAGGGCGCGTTTCCGCCGTTTATAAAGGATGTGACGGAGCGCCTCTCGCTGGTGACGGAGCCTTCCCTCGCAGGGGAAGTGGCGCGCGTGAAATCCGCCTTGGGAGAACTCCGATCTTTCGCTGAAGATTCCGCTGGAAGAGGCGGCGACTTCCAACAGGCGGCGGCCCGCCGGTTTGCCTACTCGGTGGCCCGTGTTTATGCGGCGTCGCTCTTTCTCGAGTTCGCCCAGCATCTTGGCACCGACCTCGCCCGGGAGCGGGCGCGTCGCTGGATTGCGCGCGGATTGGCCGGTTTTCTCCATCCCGACGAAGGTCATCGCTCTCTCACGAAGCGAATCTTGGAGCAGACTTCTTAGGCACACGCCAGCAGGTATTCGAACTAACTCCGCCTGCCGATAAGCCTGTTCGGAGGCGAATGTGACCCAGGCCCGAGAAGCGGCAAAGAAGCTGCGAGACCATCTCAATCAGGCGCTTACCGGGCAACCGGCCGTAGTGGACCGCGCCCTGGCGTGTTTCCTCGGCGGAGGGCACCTTCTCATTGAAGGGCCTCCCGGTGTGGGGAAAACAACGTTAGCCGAGGCGTTGGCCGGGTCGTTCGGCGGAACCTTTCGTCGCGTGCAAATGACGAGCGACCTCCTTCCGAGCGATATTCTGGGAGTACTCCGCTTGAATCCTCGGTCGAGTGAGCTCGACTTCCGCCAGGGCCCTATCTTTTCCCACGTGGTCTTGGCCGACGAACTCAATCGCACAAGCGCCAAAACTCAAACCGCGCTCCTGGAAGCAATGGCCGAAGGCCAGGTCACTGTTGACGGGGTATCGCATCCTCTGCCGAGCCCTTTCTTCGTGGTGGCCACGCAAAACCCGGAGGAGTTTTCCGGTGTGTATCCTCTCACAGAAGCTCAGCGCGATCGTTTCATGCTTCAAGTGAAACTCGGGCACCCGAGCGCCGAGGCGGAAACAGAAGTGTATCGAAGAAATCTCGAGCGAGGCACAGCGGCCAGCGTGGCGAGGCCGGTGCTTTCGTTGGAAGAACTTCGCGCGGTGCAGGCGGAAGTGGAGCGCGTTCATGTGGAGAGTTCCATTCTCGGCTATGTGCGCGCACTCGTGGAAGCCACTCGGGTTGCGGCCGGCGTGCAGGCGGGAGCTTCGGTGCGTGCGGGCGTGGACCTGTTGAAGGCGGCACGAGCGTGGGCTTATTTGCAGGGCCGGGATTTTGTGATCCCTCAGGACATCAGCGACCTTGCTACCGATGTTTTTCTCCACCGAGTGAGTTCGGGAGGGCTTGGCCGTCCTCAGGTGGAAGATTGGATTCGCCATGTGGTTCCGCCCCGCTGATCGTAAGCTGGAGTTGTCCACCGGCGGAAAGTGGTACGTAGCTTTCACAATCCTCGTGGGCCTCGCCGCCGTTAGCTCCGGAAACAACGTGATCTACCTCATGGAAAGTCTCCTGCTCGGTGTGATGGTGGTGTCTGGATTGATCTCCGAGCACATCGTGAAAAACATTTCATTGGTCTGGCAGCGCGGTCAGGCGCGCGCCGGAGAAACGATGCCCGATGTATTCCTCGTGAAAAACCAATCGCGCCTGCCCGTGTTCGGGTTGGAGGTGGGAGTTCTGAGGGCTGGATCGCTGGTGACGGGCGGTTGGCTGCCCGTGCTGGAGGGAGGGACCCAGTTAGCCTGCCGTGGAGTTCTCGTGGCTGCGCGTCGCGGGGAATGGAAGTGGGATCGAATGTATGTGGCCACCTCATTTCCCTTCGGGCTCGGGAAAAAGATCAGATTTCTAGGAGGCGAAGGTTCCCGTTTGGTGTGGCCGCGGGCTTTGACACCAAAGGAGGCGGCCGAATCCATCGGGCGATCGGGTTCCGGAGAAATTGTGGAAGGCGAAGTGAGGGAACTCGGATGGGACGATGATTTTCGTCTCGTGCACGGGCCACTTTCCGCACGCTCTCAGAGATGGATGGGACGGGTGAGAGGAAAGGGCCTGAGCTGCGAGGCCGTGGAGCTGCGCCGTTGTTCCGATCACGACGAATGGGAGCGCGAGGTGGCGCGAGCTGCCGGTGCATTTTACCGGCGAGAGTCACCCGCCGTGCGTCTCGTAGTGATTCAGGCCAACGGGAGGCACGAAGTAGACGGGCGAGTGAAAGCTCTGAACTGGCTCGCACTGGAGAGGCCGTGAAGCTCCTTCTGATTCTCGAACTTCTCGGTCTCGCAGCACTGACTACCTCCGGTGAGCTGAACGTAAAAGTTTTCTACCCAGCCCTCTTCATTCCCTTGATCATTTCCCTGCTATGGCGGTTGCCGCCACGGATCCTGCTCGGAGCATTGGGATGTGTGGTTCTGGGCGCGGCCACCGTTTGGTTCCGGAAGGATACTCCGCCCGTGCTCCTTGCGGCCCACGGGGTGGCGTGTTTTCACGGCCTCCTATGGGCCAGCAGTCAACCCTGGAACTATCGCTACTGGCGAATCGGATTGGCGTTTCTCGACCTTTTGATCGCAGTGTCTTTGTCGCCAGGAGTGCATCACTTCGCACTGGCGCTGGTATTTCTTTTTGTAGGTTCAGTGCTCGGCATTCGTCTGCAGCGGGAGAGCGACGCAGCCGCTCATGGCCACACCACGCCGGTTTCCGAAACCGTGAGCCCTGGAATATTTCTTTCGCTGGGAGCTCTTCTCGTGGCCGCCGCTATTTTTCCATTTCTTCCGAGAACAAACTGGAGCTTTCTCGCGGACTCGCGGCGAGTCGACGTGGGCTATACCGAAGAGGTGCGATTTTCCGATTGGAATATCACCCAGCTACAGGACAATCCACGGGTACTCATGCGGTTCTCCTGGCCGATGAGCGCCGATTTCAGCGCGGATCAGTGGCGCCTGATTCGCGGAAAAGTCCTGGAAAAATTCGACGGTAGCCGCTGGCGTCCCGGCGTGAAGTATCCGGCGCTCTCAGATGAATCGAGCGATGAGGGCGGAGTGCCTGTGTTGGCAACCCGCGAATCTATCGGCAGTGACATTCTTCCCGTTCCCTACGGTGCCTTTCAGGTGGAACTCGCGGGGGCGCGATCAAAGCGCCAAGCCACGGGAGAGTGGGTGGAGTTCAATCCCGGACGCAGTAGAGCAGAGTATCGGTTTCAGCTTTCGTCGAACCGAGCTCCGTTGAGCGATCCGCCACGAGAGGTACATCGTGAGACGGAAGCCTCCAGCAGGCAGATTGATCTTGCTCGGCAGCTTTCTCGAGGTGCCACAACCGCGGAGGCGAAAGTGCTTTCCGTGTCCTCATTTTTCCGGCGAGGATTCACGGCGCAGCTTCGGGCCACCGATACGGCCCCGCTTGGTCGCGATCCGCTCGATCACTTTCTATTTCAGTCGCGAGCGGGACATTGTGAAATGTTCGCCACGGCAGCCGCGGTTTTACTTCGAAAGATGGGCGTGCCGTCCCGCCTCGTCGTTGGCTTTCGTCCCTTGCGGGCGCCGGAAGAGGGGCTCTTAGAGGTGAAGGGACGCGACTCTCACGCTTGGCTGGAGTTTTGGAACGGAAAGGAATGGAAGGAGTTCGACCCCACTCCCGTGATTCTCGTGGAAGACTCCCCGTTCGGTGAGTTTGAGGATCTTTTGGATCAGCTCAATAGCCTTTGGTACCGGTGGGTACTCGACTTTCATCCGCGCGAAATCTCGTCGAAGGAATTCGCCTGGCGCGCAGTGCTGCTGGTGATGATCCTTGGGGGGGTGATTGTGATTCTCTGGTGGGGAGCGATGCTTGCTCGAATTGGATGGATAAGGATGGGAAGGTCGGTGCGCGCGCAGTTAGCGGATGAACGAACGGCGTTTGAGCGTGAAGTGGGGAGCGATTCTGCTTGGATGGCGCGCTACTGGGAGTTGCGGTTTGGCTCACGGGAACCCACAGGCGCGGATCGAGAAGAACTTCGCCAGTGGCGTCGATTACTTAAGCGGGAAAAGAAGTTCTGCGGTAGTCCGCCGACAGTTGGGTGATCAGTCCTTTGGGCGTTTCGGTGCGGGAGATCTCTTCCCAGTGCTCAGGCGATAGATAGTGTTCCGGAAAGACGAGTCGTGACGCCGAGCCAATGAGACTATGGATCACGCCTTTCCAAGGCACTCGGCTGGGGGCTGGTCCACGGATTTGCAAAACGCCGTCTTTTTTTACGACTCTGCGTGCTTCGCTCAAAAGCATGTAGAGCTGATCCATCCGTACCTGAGCGAGAGTTTCCGGAAAACACAGCAGCTCTACGGAAGAATCCCTCCAGGGGAGAAAAGCATCATCACGGATCGTGGATCCGTCGGACGCCGCGAGCTCACCGTTTTGGAGCATTACGTCTACCTTCATCGGGCAGCTAGAAGAGCTCCCAGAAAAGTGAGCACGGCTCCGAAAATTCGCATGGGCGAGAGGGTGGCGTCGGTAGTGAACTTATCCCAAGCCATGCTCGCCACGATTTGCGCCGCCACGAGGGCGATGAACACGCGGGTGGCACCCATGCGGTCGATGGAATAGGGGATGAGGGTGATCACGGTGAGGCCGAAGAGGCCCGGGAGAAGGTGAATCCAGGAGAGTCCCGTTAACTGAGTGCGGGTGCGAAAAATGGGATGAAGCGACTCCTCAGGCACGAACTTGAGGGCGACGAAAAGGATGAGGCTTGCCGCCAGGAGCACCACGCCGTTGGCCACGAGGGCGAGGGGAAGGCCCCAATCGTCGGAGATGAGCTTGTTGACGGTGTTTTGGAAGACCCCGAGCGAACCAACAAAAAATGCCATTAGAAATAGACCGGCCATCAGATCCTACTCTCCGTCGCGCATTTAAAGGACAATCGGCTCAATCGCCGCAGGCGCCAATGTCTGCCTGCGCACGTCCCTATAAAGGAGATACAGCGCTGCATAGCTCGTGGGCACCGTGATCAAGAGGCCGATCCCCAGCGCCAAAAATCCAAGCATATTGAAGCAGATAATCGCAACCCAGAAGAGCGCCACCTTGAACCACCGCTTCGTAACCAGTCGGCGGCTCTGTTCCAGGGCATCCCAGAACTTCCACTTCTCCACCACCAGCACCGGCATCATGAACGAATACGCCACCCAAAGGTAGAGCCCCGGGAGGAGCAAAGCCAAGCAGCCGAGAAAAATCAAACAGATCTTTACGGTGCTCGCCAGCGCCGCTTGTCCAAAAAGTTCCATCGCATCCAGACACTCTTCCAGTTTCACCACTCCGCGCTCGTGAGCCCGGTGAATCAAGGTATAGAATCCGAGAGCATGGATGATTCCAATAAGCAGTCCCATCGGCGGGCCTAGAAAAGGAATGTGTCCCACCACCCAGCTCACCACCCATCCAATCACCAGATAGGCGATAAAGATGCCGGGATTCTTTGCGAAAAGCTCAAATCCGGACTTGATCGTGTCTAAAACGGAAAAATCGTAGTGCGGCACTTCATTTTTGCTCATGAGGCTATGTTCCCAAGGGTTCACGGTGCTCGCAAGAGAATTTCCAGGTATCGTGGAGGGCATGAAACAATGGTTCATTTGTGTAGGAATACTATGGATGACGGGCGCGAACGCCGCCGCACCCGTTTGGGGCAGGGATCTGGCGGAGAAGCTCGTGCAGATGTCGCTCGCCTGCGTCGACAAGGAGTTTCCCAACCATTGGGAGCGGTTCTATCCGAGCAAAACCCCCCGTGAAATCCATCCGGTCTTTTTTGGCTGCTACGACTGGCATTCCGCCGTCCACGGTCATTGGGCCATGGCCCGAGTGGCGAGAGAGTTTCCTGATCTCCCTAGCCGTTCCAAGGTGATCGACCTATTGACGAAGAAACTTCAGGCCGATGCCTTGAAGGGAGAGCTTCCACACTTCGAAAAATTCAAGCACTTTGAAAGTCCCTACGGCTGGGGTTGGTTTCTGCGCCTCACGGCGGAGCTTCGTCAGAGCGATTTACCTGGGGCGAAGGATTGGCTGAAGGGGTTAGAGCCTCTCGAAAAACTGATCATTGCTCGTCTTCAGGCTTGGCTTCCGACGCTCACGGGCCCCGATCGGGAACCCATGCACCTCAATACCGCCTACTCACTGGCCCACGTTTTATCCTGGGCTCGCACCACGGGCCACACGGAACTCGACGCATTCGTGGTGAAACACGCTCGTCGCCTCTTTGGGGGGGATAAAAACTGTCCGATCGACTACGAGCCTGGTTCAATGGATTTTGTCTCGCCGTGCTTCATGGAGGCGGCGCTTATGGCCGACGTGATGCCGCCGAAGGAATATGGAAAGTGGCTACAAGCATTCCTGCCTCGCCTCACGAAAAAAGCGTTGGAGCCAGTGATGCCCTCCGATCCTCACGACCCATATCTTGGACACCTCATCGGACTTCTATTTTCCAAAAGTGGAAATTTTGAAAGAATCGCGGAGAATCTTCCGACCGGAGACGCTCGTCGCGAACAACTCCTGCAGGCCTCCCGCCGGATGACTTCGCTTGGCCTCGAAAAGATGTTTGATTCCGGTTATGGCGGGGAGCATTGGCTGGCAACCTTTGCGATCCATCGATTTACCCGCTGAGGGGATTCGGCATACAATTCATCCATGATTAAGTGGATTCTCCTATCGTTGGTTCTTGGTACCTCCGCGCTTGCCTCGCTGAAGCCTGCGGCCTCCAATCGAATGCGGATATCATTGATTCAGGGAGCCTCCGAGGTTGCCTTCGTGAGCTATCGTAAACCTGGGGTGGAACAGAAAGCCCAGCTGGGCGACGAGTTGTTCGTGGGCGACGAAGTGCGCACCGGCGCGCGTATGAGATTGGATCTCATGCAATACGACGGCTCGCTCCTGCGGCTCGGCCCAAACACCCACATCAAGCTCGAAGCGAGAGTGCCGCAGAAAACCCAGCAGGCCACCTGGGTGGTGGGACTTACCAAGGGAGCTATTCATGGAGTGATTGAAAAAGCGGCCCAAGGCTCTGATCCGAAATTGAAGGTGAAAACAAAGATCGCAGCCATGGCGGTTCGGGGCACCGATTTCATCTTCACTCATGCGGAAAATGATTCCTCGTCGAAGATTTATGTTTTGGAAGGGCTCACCTGGTTTGGGCGTGACCCGGATTTTGTGGAGGGTAGCTACAAGGAAGTGAAAACCCGTGAGTGGGGAGAGATCACTTCGGAGAAAAAATCGGGATTGCCGGATTCGGGACCTTTGCCTCACGACGGAAAGCCTTTTCTTCAGGATCTGGAACTGAATGACTTGGGGCCCGCAACAAAGGCTCCGGGTGAAACCGCAGAAGATTGTCGCCGGCGCGGCAAGGGATGGCGGCAGATTCCGGGCAGCCCGAAGGGCCTTTGTTTCGAGGATACCGAGCCGAAGGAGGAACGATGAAGGTTGCAGTGATTCTTTGCGGGTCTGGATTCAAAGACGGAAGCGAAATTCGGGAAAGCGTGGCGGTGCTCTGGGCGCTTTCGCGGCACGGAGCGGAGGTGGAGATTTTTGCTCCCAACGAAAAGCAGCACGACGTAATAAATTGCCTCACCGGAGAGGCCACCACAGAGAGTCGTTCCCAGATCGTGGAGGCGGCCCGTATCGCTCGAGGGAAGGTGGCACCACTCAGCGAGCTACGTCCCGACCGGTTTCAGGCTTTGGTGATTCCCGGTGGATACGGCGCGGCGAAGAATCTTTGCACCTTTGCCTTTGAGGGGTCGAAGGGAAGTGTAAATCCCGCTGTGCAAAAGATAATCCATGAGTTTCACGACTCCGGTAAACCTGTGGGAGCGGTGTGCATCGCTCCCGCGATCGTGGCCCTCGCGCTGCGCGGCAAAGGCGTAGAGCTCACCCTGGGGGCCGCCGGTGAGGCGGCTGGAGAGATAGAAAAGCTCGGGCAGAGGCACGTGGTGAAAACGGTCCGTGAGTGCCATGTGGACCGCCGTCACAAGGTGGTTTCGACCCCGGCCTACATGTATGATGGCGCCGCACTTCACGAGGTTTTCGAGGGCATTGAAAGCCTTGTGAAGGAGACGCTTTCCCTCGCCAAGGAGAACTGATGAATTTTTCTCAACTCACGGAATCTCAAGAAGCGGTTCAGCAGCTGGCCGCGGAATTTGCTCGCAAGGAAATCCTTCCCCATGTGGAAAGGCTTGAAAAATCTGGTGAGTATCCCACTGCCATTTATCAGAAGGCCATTGATGCCGGGTTGATGAACCTTCCCGTTCCGGAAGCCTACGGGGGGCCCGGCCTCGGTTATCTTGATTTCGTAATGGTCACGGAAAAGTTGGCTTGGGCGTGCTCGGCTATCGCCGGGGCCATGAGTCTCAATTCGATGATCGCCGATGTTTTGCTCGTGGGCGGATCCGAGGAGCAGAAGAAAAAATATATTGGTCGTCTGGTGAAGGGAGAGGTGGGTTGCTACGGCCTCACCGAACCAGGAGCCGGGAGTGATGTGGGGGGGATTTCCACCTCCGCCGTAAAAAAGGGTGACCGTTGGACGATCAACGGCGCCAAGACTTGGATTTCGAATTCCACGGTCGGAACGTTTTTCATCATCTTTGCCAAAACAGATGCGAATGCTGGCAATCGCGGCATCACCGCTTTCCTGGTGGAACGGAACACCCCGGGATTGAAGATTGGAAACCCGCTGGGAAAGATGGGGCAGAAGGCATTTCCCGCCTGCGAGATCTTTCTCGAAAATGTTGAGGTACCGGACTCTCAGAGATTGGGCGCTGAGGGGCAGGGCTTTCTGATTGCGATGAAAGTTTTTGATCGGTCGCGCCCGATGGTGGCCGCCCTCGGAGTGGGGATTTCCCAACGGTGCGTGGACGAATCGTTGAAGTATGCCAAGACCCGCGAATCGAAAGGGAAGCCGATTGTCTCCCATCAGCTTGTGGCGGCGAAGATTGCCGAAATGTCGATGCGCACGGAGGCGGCTCGCCTTCTTACCTACAAGAGCGCCTGTCTCCTAGATCACGACCTACCGAACACGATGATGGCATCGATGGCAAAAACCTTTGCCGCCGACGCCGCTGTGTTTTGCGCCAACGAGGCGGTGCAGGTCCACGGTGGTATGGGCTACTCGCCGGAGTATTCCGTAGAAAAGCTCTATCGCGATTCCAAAGTGCTGCAGATCTATGAGGGCACCAACGAGATTCAGCGAATCATCATTTCCCGCGAGCTTTCGAGGGATTAAACCTTTTTAATCAGCTCGTGCCAGGTGCGATCCAGCGACGCTCTGTCGTCGGGATGAGCAATACTGATCAAGGCCTTCGCGCGCTCGCCGATTGTTTTTCCGTAGAGATCGGCCACTCCGTGTTCCGTAACCACATAGTGCACGTGGGCCCGGGTTGTGACCACCCCCGCACCGAGCTTGAGTTGCGGCACGATGCGCGGGAACCCTTTCTTGGTTCGGCTTGTGAGGGCGATGATTGCCTTGCCACCTTCAGAGATCGTTGCGCCGCGGATAAAGTCCATTTGCCCGCCCACGCCGCTGATGATGCGCGACCCGATTGAATCGGCACAAACCTGGCCGGTAAGGTCCACTTCCACTGCCGAGTTGATCGCCACGGCAAGTGGATTTCTGGCAATGTTGTGAACACTGTTCACATAACCCGCCTCTAGGAGCAGAGTGGCCGGATTATCGTGCACAAAGTCGAAGAGTTTCCTCGACCCGGTCACAAAACTTCCCACGATCTTTCCCGGATGGTTTACTTTTCGTGAGTTATCGATAGCCCCGCAGTCCACCAGGGGAAGCACGCCATCTGAAAACATTTCCGTATGCACGCCTAGGTGGCGGTGATTTTTTAGCGCGGCCAAAACCGCGTCGGGAATGGCGCCGATTCCCATTTGCAGGCAAGAACCGTCTTCGATCAGGCCCGCCACCTGCTGAGCGATTTTGTTTTCCACCGCATCAGCGGCGGCGCATCGGCTTTCTGGAAGCTCGTGGGTGATTTCAACGGCGAAGTGAATTGCGTCCACGGGAACCACACCGTCGCCCAGGGTGCGTGGCATGCGCGGATTGATCTGTGCCAGCACGAGATCCGCCGCCTCAACCGCCGCGCGCGCCGCATCCACGCTGGTCCCCAGGGAGCAGAAGCCGTGGGAGTCGGGTGGCGAAACCTGCACGAGCGCCACGTCGAGTTTTTTTAAGCCCCTCCGGAACAGCGACGGCATTTCAGAGAGGAAGCAGGGGAGGTAGTCCACCCGGTCGTAGTCGAAATGGCGACGCATATTTTCGCCCACAAAAAGATTCGTAACTCTGAAATGTCCGGCAAATTTGGCATCGGCATATTCCCCCGGTCCCGAGGTGTGCAGGTGAATGATTTCCAGATTTTTGAAGCGATCCGCTTGGTTTACCAACTCCTTCACAAGGGGAAGCGGTGTGGCCGCCGCTCCGTGAAGAAAGAGAGTTCCAGTAGCAGGAACATGGGCAATCAGTTCATCGGCCGTGCGAAGGATCTTCATGGGAAGTTTCTACCACTGAGGGCGGCGGAGGGGTAGAATCACCTTATGTTTGAGCATCGACTCTCCGACAACCCATCCCGCAAGACGTGGTTCGAGTGGTTCCTTCTGGCCTTTCTTGCCGGAAACGTGAACGTGGGCGGGTGGATGGCTTGCCATCGGTTCGTGAGCCACGTAACCGGCTTTGCCACACTTGCCGGTGTGGCGGCCGAAGAGCGGGCGTGGATCGAGATGGGGGGGGCGCTGGCAATTCCTTTCTTTTTCCTTGCGGGCGTGGTGACTGCGGCGCTGATCACCGAGAGTGATCGTTACGCTCGCGGCTATCGCTACGGTCCGGTGATGCTTCTCGTGGCGGGGCTGCTCTTGTTCGTGAGCTGGGCCGGGCACACGGGATATTTCGGGACTTTTGGGTGGGAGGCGAGAATGGAGCATGATTTCATTCTTCTTGCGGCGCTTTGCGGCGCCTGTGGACTGCAAAACGCTGCCATTACATCTGCTTCTGGAGCCACAGTGCGGACTACTCACCTCACGGGCATCACCACTGATCTCGGTCTTGGGATCGTGCGCTGGTGGAGAAAGCATCAGCGGCACGCGGAAGACGAAGCCGCGGAGGCTCGTGGCACATTCCTCCGGATCGGCACGATCCTGAGCTTCACGGTTGGTGGATTTGTGGGGGCATTCGTCTACGCGAAGTTCGAGTATGCAGGATTTCTTCTGCCCACGATGTTGGCCGTGTATTCCGCCACATCAGCAACAGTGGATTCTCGCGCGGCAAAGCAGCTTCGTTAGGAAATGATTCGTAGGTTTCGGAAGAATTTTCGGCGCCAGCCGGAAAAACGAAACGCACCGTAAGCAAAAAATGGCGCGGCCAGCACGTCGATCGCGTAGTGTACCTTCTGGAGAAGCACTCCCACGGCAATGATGACCACGAAGGCACCGATCATTGTCTTAAGGTGTTTGTGCTTCGTGTGTAGATACATCAGAAAGCTCGTGGCCGTATGTCCGGAGAAGAAGAGATCGCGGGTAAGCACTCGGGAATCGCCCACAAACTCCACCAGTGGATCACGGAGCACAATCATGTCGGCGGGCGGATCGAGCGGAAGAAGCCACATCGCCAGCGTGCGCAAGAGAATCATCCAGGCGTAGCTCTCCATGGCGTGGCAGAAGTCGGGGCGACGGAAGTTGTCGTAGATCGCTGCGAACACCGCGGAATAAACGAAGAGAAAGAGAATCGCATCGGTGCGGATCGTGGGAAGCATTTGGAGGAGCGGATCGGCAATTTGCACGCCCTGGCGCGTTTCCACCCAGGTGAGAAAGGTGTTGCAGATCCATAGCGAGCAGAAAAGGAATATCGCATAGGGAATCAGGTTGTAGATCCACTGCTTGAGTGGCTGCTGCGTCATTCTCTTATTATCCGCGATTCGAAAGATTCTGCCACCGATGTTGGCCGGGTTGCCACCGGTAGCAGGTATGAGCTGGCCTACTTGCGTGTTGTTGGGGCCTCCAATTGTGTTGAAATGAATAGTGAAAACAGAAGTTCGGCACAGAATCTGAACCAACGGTCGGCAAGTTGCCGGATTTCTCGGGAAAACTTGTTGGCCAACAACACGCAAGTAGGCCAGCTTTTAGCAGGTAAGGTGTTAGGGGCGAACCAGGGCGTTTACCCTCTGAGTGAGCATTCGAGCTACCCAATCGTGTCCCGCGGCGCTGAAATGATAGTCGTCGTGGAGAAAGAGGTTTTCCTTCTTCAACGTTTTCAAAGCGGGGCCCGTGAGGTCCACCACCTCGATGCCCAGGTTCTTTGCCGTTTGATTCACCCACTCCGCCACTCGGCCCGGCCGGTAATTGGACCCTCGGGCCACCGGGTCTTCCCACTCTGTTTTCGTGGGTAGCACCGCCACGAGCAAACGGGCGCCGCTCAACTTCACGGCCGCTTGAAAGGCCGAGAGCTCTTGGGCAAAAAACTCCTGAGCCGCTAGCACCTCTTTGGCCGGTTGACGACGAAACAGGTCCTCATCCTGACAGGTGCCGTATTCGGTGGTGAAGGTAAATGGCCAATGGCGGCGCACGAGGGCGAACGCGTTGTTGGTGGACCAAAGGTCGCTCAAGTGATTGGCAACTGTGGAGTGATTTAGGAGAAACCAATGAACCTGGGATAGCCACGAAATCGACCTGGGCGAATTCCGAGCCAGTGCACCTCGCTCGTCGATACGGTGAAAGCCGTTGGCAAAGGATTCTCGAATGTCGTTGGGAGCCACCAGAAGAACGACCGCCCGCGCGCCGAGACCAGCACCTTCTTCTTCCCACCAGATCAGCTGTTGCCCTGTGCTCCAGGCGGGGGATGCGGCCGCGATCACCTCTGCGTTACCGAGGTTCGACTCCAGACGTGAGTGGAGAAGCTCCTCTCGTTTCATGGCCAGGCCGGCCACGTAGGAGTCGCCGATCACCACCACCCGTGGCTTTGCGGTGGACGAGTTGTGCTCACGGTCGTGGAATCCGGAGGAATTGGTGTGGAGACTGCCCCGGAAATCGGCGTTGCGCTTCATTCGCCAGCCCAGCATAGGATCAGGTGCAATAATCTGAAGTCGAGGGCCGAAGGCGAGGCGAACACCCGTCTCAGCCCCCAAAAGGGACACCCCCGTCCAAGCTAAGAGCCAAGCTCCCCTGCGAAACCACTTCCCCAATGCACTGCTCCTTTGCGCGTGAGCTGTTCCAATCGTAGATTGTGGTGGTGAATCTTCCCATTAAAAAAGTGCTCTTTCCGGCCATGGCGGCGGCGTTGGCCGTGACTGTTTTGATCGGCACTTTGGAGATCGGCGCGCGGATCATGGCGTCGCCGGAGATGAAGCGGGAGGGCGCGGCTCGTCTTTGGGAAAATACAGCCAATCACTACACGAAGGAGGTTTCCCGGCGAGATTCTGGGTGTGTATTTGGACTGACACTGAGTGCTCACCCTTGGCTTGGCTATCTTCTTGACTCGGCCTCGCCTTGCTCGCAGGGACACATCAATGACCTCGGAACCCTGGGACGCTGGGCGCTTGGATCGAACCTTAGCAAAAGCTATTTTACAGTAGCGGTGCTGGGGGGATCTGTAGCGGGACAGTTGGCTATGGGGCACCTCCATACTGGACTCAGCTGGATTGAAGAGGAACTGAATCAGAATTTTGAAAGCCCAAATGGAAAGCCCTTTCGCGTGGTGGCCGGAGCGCTCGGAGGATGGAACTACCCCGCCCAAATCAATTTTTTGGCGCTACATGGTCCGTCTTTGGATGCCGTCGTTGCTGTGGACGGCAATAATGAAGCAAATCGAATTACTGCAGAATTCCCCCTATACGCTCCCGATCTGAACACTTACTTCATGACCACACGCCCCCGTCATAGCTGGCTTGTGGCGGAGATAATGGCCGGGCTGGCTCGTGCTCGCGTTTGGATCACTACGAGTTCGTGGCGAAAGAACTCAGTGTTTTTTTATTCTGCATTTCACGCGGCGCTTGGATGGTTCGACAGAAGCTCCTTATTTCGCGAGGCGATGGCCCCCTTGATGCAGCACTTTGATCTTCCTGCGAACTGGTCAAAGGATCGAAAGCGGGATTGGAACTATGCGCGATATGAACAGTATCTCTATAACTTGAAGGGAATTTCCGACGCTCACGGAATTCGCCACGCGCACTTTTTGCAGCCTGTTCCGTTCATCGGGAAGGAGATGACAAGCGAAGAGCGGAAAGCGGTTCCGAATGTCGACAAGGAAGTAATTCTTGGGCTGGAACAAGCCCGAGCCCGGGCGGAAAAGAGGGGCGTAAACACCTCAAGCTTGCTTGAAGTATTTTCCGGGATCCGTGAACAAGTGTATTCAGATCAAGTCCATTGCATCTTTTCCGAGGACGGAGATAGTCCAGGGTATCGTCACATGAGCCGGAAAATCGTGAAGGAATTGGCGCGAATGTGGCGCCTAAAGCGTCGATCCTCTCGGGAATCCGGTCGCATCGAGGATCGCACAATTGCTGTAAAGTGGGGGGGCGAACGATGAAAGTTTTTATGACCCTCGTAGCAGTGCTTATTGGATGGGTCGGATGGCAGGGTTCCGGCTATCTCGATCATCAATCTTCGTGTTCAAAGGCAGAGAAAATTCCGGCGCTTGCCTCGGGCGAGGGAGTGTGGCCTCGGTCCGGATCGTATCCGACATGTGCTTCAGGGAAGTGGTCTCGAGTGAAGGAACTGAAAGTTCTCTATCCTGAGGGTGGCGTTTTGGCCACACCACCAGTCGTATTCCCACGAGGCTTTCTTCGCGAGCCAAATGGCAAGAGTGAGCTTCCGATTCTGGCAGTTCGAACCACGATGGGTTTAATCCTGCTAGACGGGGAGAATTTTTCGGTCCTTCACGATATAAAATTTCCATTTATCGATGGGAAAAATCCGTCGAGCTACCTGAGTCCAGGAGGAATGGCGCTCGACTTTGAGCGAGGAGCAATCTGGGGGGCATTGAACACCGGTTGGGAAAAAAGCACAAACTGGCTCTGGCGTATCGATCTGGCCACTCGAAAAATGAAATGGATGCGCCTTGAAGTTGGTGCACTTTTTTCTGGGCAAAAACACGGCAGAGATTTTTTAAACGAGTGGGGTCGCTGCGGAACGAGCGTACAGTTTGCAAAGTCGCAGCGAGGGGATTATCTCGCCATCGGTTGTGGCCCGGAGGCCAGAATCGCCCCCGATGGATTGGGTAGTCTGCCTCCCGGTGCGCGTGGCGGGATACTCTTGATAGAGAACCTAGACAAGCCCATACTTCGTGCTTTGCCTATTGCGGGATTGAACTCGGAGGGGGCTGAAGCGTCCTCGGCTGAGGTGTCGGAGTTTCTCCTTTCGAGCAACGGGCAGAACGATTTTCTTGTGGCGGCTGGTGGTCCCGGGCCAATGGGAGCAGACCAACGTAATTTTGGCTGTTCTTATGTAAGGATGGATCGTGTTGGCGGGCGATGGGAGCCGATGGGCTGGATTCTGCGTCCTATGGTTGAAGGTGAAGTGAACCGCCATCTTTTTTGCGAGAACTCATTTCGCAAGCCGGTGGCTCAATGGCTCGGGGGGCTTCATCTCTCGGATCGTTTGTTACTGATGTTTGCTACTCAGGGAGGAATGATTCGTGGCGGAAATAATTTAGATCCGAAATTTCACTACGATGTTCTTGAAGATCGCAGGTGGACGAAATTAAACAGCAGCCTTTCTGGTGCGCCACGCCTCTGGGCGCACGGTGAGGGAGCGCTGGTGGCGATTTCGGGCGAATCAGATGGAAATTGGCGGTTCCATCTATTGAAGAGTGACCTTGAGGGGAATCTTGCTCATAAACATTCCTATAAGTACCCCGGCCGTCTCTGGGGTTCGCCAGGATCCATATTGTATCCGCCGGATGAGTCAGATGAAGCCATCTGGGCTCAGATCACAAAGCCGCGCAATGACGTGGCGGAAATGCTTTTAATCGATGTCGCGGGTGGGGGTATTGTCGCTTCTGTTCCCATGAGCGGTCGATGGTTAGCGTCCCATCCGGTGGCTTGGAACAAAAAGATTTGGTTCGTGGGACCGGATTTGGGAATTCATCAAATCGAGCTGGAATCTAGTTTTGTTCAGGGGGCTTTTCGTCCAATTCGGTCTCTTTTCCGAGCGGCGGCACTCACCTCAGGGAATTGAAATCGGATCCAACTGAATCGTGTGGTCACGAGCGGAGGGAATCTCGCTCGCCTCGATCTCCATCCGCACTCGATTCGCCGGATCATTGCAATTGTGAGTGCTGGCGCAACGAAACACGCTCAACTCCAGACGTTTAGCTCCAAAGCTTTTCAATTCATCGGGAAAGAATGTGAGTTCCACTCCCTGACGGGCCTCGGTGGTATTCCATGCGCCTGCTTTAAATACCTTTGGGCCTGTCGATGTGAGTGCAAAAAGTGTGGCCGCATAACGGTCGCCCTCGCGAGCCGGAGCATCTACCCGAAACTGCACCCGCACCATCGGCGGAGAAATCGCCGTGACCGTAGGAAAAAAGCGGGCGAGGGAGGAGAAGCGAAGCGCGGCCACAGCGCCCCAGGCCAGGAGCGCGGCCGATCCGCCCAGCACCAGATGCCGCTTAGAAATTCGCATAGACTCCTACCTTCGCTCCGTCGCGCGCTTTGTGAGTGATCTCGAGGAGCTCCTTGTGAAGCGGGTGGCTGGGGAGGTGAACGGCTTCGTCGCGGAACGAAAGACCCGACGTACGCCACTCCACGAACTGGGAGAGGTCCACGCTGTCGGCGCCTACGCGTTCGGCGAGCTTCACAAAATCAGGGATCGTGCGGAAGTTTTCCTTCCGCACTACGAAGCGAAGCGTGAGGTCTTCGATTTTTCCCTGCCTTCGCATTTCTCCCATCCACTCGAGGTTTTTCACCAGCCGATCCCAGTCACCGCCTCTTACGGTGCGATAGACTTCGGCGGTGCCCGCGTCGATGCTCACGGAGATGCGCTTGATTAAATCGGTGCCCGGCCGCAGACGCTCCCAGGCGTCTGGCGTGCAAAGCAGGCCGTTGGTGATGAGGTCGATCTGGCGGAGAGCGGGGAACCGCGAGCGATCTCCGGCACTTTGCAGAAGATCGCGCAGGTAGGGGCTGAAGAACACCTCACCGTCGCCGGCGAGCTTCATGATCTGGATCGTGGCGGCGTGCTTTTTCAGAGTGGCGTCGAGGCGGCCGAGAAGTTCTTCGCCGTAGGCGTCGAGTTTAACGATCTTTTCCTTCCGGCAGCTCGGGCAGGCGAGGTTGCAGCGCGGATCTCCGGTGATCGATGCGTAGGCCGGGCCGTCGGGGAGCACGTGCTCGCCGCGCGCCATGGCGGCGATATTGCCGGGACTCACGGGAGGCACATGATGCTCGGGGCGCTCTGCATACTGTGCCAGTTCCTCAAGAGTATAGAGGCGGGCGTTGCAGATTTCCCGGCGGCACCAGGAGTAGTCGCCTTGGAGAATCTTGTCGCGAAGGCCCACGGCGCAGGGACCGTTCCAGGCGTCGTGCCGTCCGTGGGTGGTTTCGTAGAACTCCCGCGGTTCGGAGTCGTAGTACTCCTCGGTGAGCCAGGTGTAGCAGCAGGGGATGAACGGGCCGTAGGGAGGAATGTCCATTTGGGAAAACGGATACGGGCACACCTTGGTTTCGAAAAATCGCCTCGGCGCGATTTTCAGCACGCTGAAGCTCACGGCGAGGGCGCGAGGGTCGGAGGGAATGTCCGTGCCGGCCGCGTTCCACTTCGAGTAACGGAAGGAACACGAAGTGGCGCTGGCGGGAAGATTCACCAGCGTTTCGAATCCGGATCCGCCCGACTCCACAGTGAACTCATCGAGGGTTTGCCCGTTGGCAGAGAGAGTGATGCGGAGGCCGGTCACGGGAGAATAGAGTTTCGCCTTCAGAGACTGCCCTTCGCCGGCCGGAAAGTGGAGGGTGGTTTCTGGTCCGTCGCTCCAGCGCCACACATGGCCGCCGTCCCCCTCTAAATCGTAGAGGCCTTCGCTCTCGGGCGAACTGCGGAGGTAGTCGAGAATGGGTAAGCTACCGGACATACATCACTTTTATCCTGCGAGCGGCGCCAGACCAAGGATTGTGCGGAGCGTTAAAGTCGGTTATATTCCGACCCTATGAAACACATCTGGCTACTGGCCTTAGCCCCCCTCCTGGCCGCCGCCGACTGGTACCGCCCTTCCGCGCTTCCGCTTTATTCCTCTGTGGAGCCGCTGCGCTGGGAGATCCGCGCGCCGGGCCTGCCTCAGGTGAATCAAGACACCCAGGGCACTTTGCATGTCCACACTGGTCCCATTTCCGTGAAGCTGTCGCCTCGTGGCAACGCACGCCGGGAGATGTGCGAGGAAGTTCCGCCCTTTAAGATCAAGCTGCCGAAGTCGGGGCTTGAGGGCACGATTTTCGCCGGGGCCGACAACTCGATTCACTACGTGACCCACTGTCGAAACTCTGCCGAGTATATCGAGCGCCTGCATTTGGAATACTCCGTCTATCGCATGCTGTTTGAAAGCGGCTTACCCGCGTCCATGGTGCGACTTACTCACGCCCGCTACACGAGCGACTCCGGCTCCCTCACCGAGGCACCGGGCATGATTCCCGAGCACCTGAAAGACACGGCTCGTCGCCTCGGCGTCGGGCCCGATACCGCCGCCCGTTCCTACGATCTGGTGATGGCGGAAATTCGTCTGGCGCTGCTTTTCGTGCAGAACGCCGATGCAAATATCACCATGGAACACAATGTGTGGGCGCTTCGGAATGCCAAAGAGGAGCTCGTGGCTTACGTGGCCTACGACTTCGATCTCACCAATCTGGTGAACCCGGAGTTTTTCAAAAACAAAGACAACGATTGGTCCGACGATTGGCGTCTCGAAGAAATCGCCCGGGCCTACGGTAAAGATCTGGTGAGCGGTTTGCTCCGCGAGATGAACGCCCGGCGCCCGGCCATTCAAGCTTCGATCGACGCGAGCCCCGCCTCCAGCGCAGGACGCGCTCGGCTTACAGCCCGGGTGGAATCATTTTTCTCCACGGCCGCCCGTCTCGGTTTGTTGTAAGCGACCCAACCTATAGGTGTGGGAAATCGACAAGAAGTCCCTCCACCTTTCTGATAGCCTGAACGCATGATTCGCGTTCTGGTTCTTCTCGCTGCAATTCCCGCGTTCGCCGACTCTGTCCCCGACGGTGCCTTGCGAAAGGCCGAGCCCATCACCCACTACCGCGAGCAGTTTCAAGCCGCAAAACCCTTCGGCGCCGCTTCCGGCTCTCTGGAACACGTGCGATTCCGCTGCGAAGTGGCCACCTTTGCGCCGATCACCTACAACAACCAAGACGAACGGGCGATCCGCGACGTCCGCACCCAAAAGCAAAAAGGCCACGTGTTTAAGAGCGACGATTTCGTGACTCGCAAGGTGACGGCTACGGAGTTTCACTACCAGTCGATTCCCGAGTCCGTGGATCGTTTTCGTTCCCACTACGAGGACGCCACCGCTCAGCAGATGAAGAAAGACCCCGCCACCGGGCAATTTGTTTCCGTGATTCGCACCCGGAGTTATCCCGGGAAACCGGGCTCGATGGCTTCGATCGTGGAAGCGCGCACCACGAGCTCCGGCGACGTGTTGTTTGAGATCTCTTACCGAATCATCGGCTGGGCGCCGGAGAGTGATGCCAAAAAGCCGATTTCCGCCACCGCCCGGGCCGAGGGCGCCGGGGTGTTTGCCGACGACTATGTAACCTGTAAGCGCACGGGCGAGATGGTGCTCGGCGACCCGGCCAGCGCGAATAAAACAGAATAAAATCAAATAGATATATAAAGATCCCCCAGTCGGGCTGGCGCTTGGTTCTTTTGTGTGTTAGTATATAAAAATATAAACTAACGGAGTAATGGAGTTATGGCCGTGAAATCGAAGACACATCAGGTTTACGAAATGCAGGCCCAAATCTGCGGCGCGCTCGCCAATCCCACTCGGCTCCAGATCCTCGATCTTCTCGCCCAAAAGGAGCTCACGAGCACGGACCTGCTCGAGGAGCTCGAAATCCCGAAGGCGAATCTCTCCCAGCATCTTTCCGTGCTCCGTGAGGCCGGTCTGGTGAAAGGGCATCGCGAAGGAACATTTCAAGTGCTGAGTCTGGCGCTTCCCCGCATCAAAGACGCCTGCAATCTCGTGCAGTCCCTGCTGGTGGAACGTTTGGAGTTGATCGAGCGTGAAAATCAGGCGCTCAAGAAAGAATTGAAGAAGGGATCGATATGAGAATTTTAATTTTGATCGCGGCAAATGTGGCCCTAGCAGCCGTTCCCGCTCAGGCCCGTGAGGTCACCTTTCCTCAGGTCTGGCGCACCGTGAGCGAGGGATCGAAAATAATAAAATCGGCCAACGCAAAGGCGGAAGCTGCCGGCGCAGCTTCCTCGCGCTTCTCGCGTCACTGGCTTCCTCGCGTTTACCTCGGCGCGCAAACCTACCGCACCAACGACGGCGGTCAGAATCTCTTCGGTCTCATCGGCCAACGCGCCGTGGAAGCCCAAGACTTCGCTCCAGATCGACTCAACAACCCTGGACACCAAACCTTTACCCGAGGTGCCGTGGGAATCGACCTGCCGCTCTTTGAGGGAGGAGGTCCGGTGGCCATGGCTCAAGGCGCGGATCACCTGCAAACCGCGGCGGAGTGGGAGGCGAGGGCTGCCGAAACAAAACATTTCTCCGAAACCGCAAAGAGCTACGGTTCACTACTGGCGCTCGAAAGCGAGCGCCGTGAACTCAGCGATCTTCACCAAAGTGTTCTTCGTCTGCTGCAACGCTATGAGGTGGGAAACAAGCAAAACCCTGTGGGATATTCCGGGCTACTGGGGTTGCGCACTCTCTCGCATCGCTTGGAGGGACTGATCGCCCAGAACAAAGCCCTTGCCTCCGCCAACCGCGCCGCTCTGGAGGAGATGGGGATGGAGCGCGACGGGTGGCAGCCCTCCACCCAAGGCATTCTGGAATTTGCGAACGAAGTGTTTCCCGAAGGCGCCGACTCCGAGTCTCCCGGCCTCCTTGCTGAGCGCGCCAAGGCCGACGCTGCCGCGCGGATGGTCGCCGTGGAGCGCTCGCGATTCCTTCCGCGCGTAGGACTTTTCGCGGAACAACAACTCGTGAGCGGAAGTCGAAAGACGGAAACGGCGCAGGCCGTGGGAGTGTATCTCTCGTGGAGCCTTTTCAATCCTGCCCAGTTCGGAGCAGTGAAGGAAGCTCGTCTTCTGGCCTCGTCCGCCGAAAATTTCGCCTTCTCCAGCGCCGAGCGAGAACGCGCCGAGCGCAGAGGCCTGCGTGAAGGCGCCGCCGCCCTTAAGAAAAACATCGCGCTCATGGACAAGAGCCTCGAACTTCTCACCGAACAAACCAAAGTGGCGGAAGGGCTGTTTCGCAACGGATCGATCAATGCGCTCCAGCTGGTGGAGGCCTTAGCCCGCCGCACCGACCTCATCACCTCCGCTACGGAAGCCCGCATCGCGCTCCTCGAAACCGAGGCCGCCCGCATCACGAAGGAACAACGTCTATGAAAAACCAAGGATTTGCAGGAAAACTCGCGGCGCTCTTCGCCGAATCCAAGCTCACTCCGGTGATCGCGATCACCAGCATTCTGCTCGGTCTTATGGCCGTGTGGATGACGCCGAAAGAAGAGGAGCCGCAGATCTCCGTGCCGATGATCGACATTCGCACCGCCGCCCCGGGCTTTACCGCTCGGGAAGTGGAGCGCAAAGTTACGGAGCCGATCGAACGCGCGGTCTGGGGACTCGACGGTGTGGAATACGTGTATTCCAGCAGCCAGGCCCACGGCAGCCTTGTGACCGTGCGGTTCAAAGTAGGTGAGCCGATGGAGCCGAGCCTGGTGAAAATTCACCACAAGCTCATGCTGGTGCGGCAGGAGCTTCCGCGGGAATCGATGCCTTCGGTCGTAAAGGCCTTCTCGATCGACGACGTGCCCTTCCTCGTGGTTTCCTTCAGTTCGGCGCAGAAGTCCGGATACGAACTCCGAAGCCTGGTGGCGCCGCTCGCCCGGGAACTTTCCAGCACGCCCGACCTTTCCCGCATCGATCTCCTCGGCGGGCAAAAGCGAGCCGTGCGCGTGATCGCGGATCCTGTGCGCATGGCGAACCGCGGAGTGTCGCTTCTCTCCCTCGCTGAAGCCATTCGCGCCAACGACGCCCACGGCCCCTCCGGGAAAAACTGGGGCGAAACGAATGCGTTCGACGTAGAGGTCGGTGGACGACTGAAATCCGCCGCCGACGTGGCGGCTCTCTCCGTTGGCCAACGCGGCGGCGGCGTGGTGCAAGTGCGCGACGTAGCGCAAGTGACCGACGGACCCGAGGAACTCGTTCGCTCGTCTGTTCTCGTAACCAAAGAACGCGGGCCCGAAGAGGCCGTTTCCATCGTTTTTGCCAAGCGGAAAGGCACCAACGTAGTAGAGCTAGCGAAAGACATCATGAACCGCGCCGAGGCTCTCCCGCTCCCGTCCGACGTGAAAATGACTGTGGTGCGGAACTACGGCACCACCGCCGCCGATAAGTCCATGGAGCTGATCGAGCACCTCATCCTCGCCACGCTTTCAGTGTCCGTACTCATCGCGATCGTGATGGGAGTGCGGTCGGCGCTCGTGGTGGCCACCGCCATTCCCGTAACCCTGGCGCTCACTCTCGCCATCTACTGGTTCCTCGGCTACACCCTCAACCGAGTCACGCTCTTCGCTCTCATCTTTTCCATCGGAATCCTGGTCGACGATGCGATCGTGGTCGTGGAAAACATCGAACGTCACCTGAAGATGAAGAAAGGCGACGGGATCCTGAAAGCCACCATTCGCGCCGTTTCCGAGGTCGGCAATCCCACCATCCTTGCCACCTTCACCGTGATCGCGGCGATTCTTCCGATGGCCTTCGTGCGCGGTCTCATGGGACCCTACATGGCGCCGATCCCCGTAGGCGCGAGCTTTGCGATGATTCTGTCGCTCTTCGTTGCCTTCATCGTTACGCCCTGGGCTGCGGTGAAACTCCTCAAGAATCACCAGAGCGCCCACGAGGAGAGTCACGGCAAACTCGACATCGCTTACCAAAAGGTGATGGAAGGCTTGCTCGGCAACTGGCGTAAGTCGGCTAAGTTCGTAGCCCTCATTACCGCTCTCTTCTTCGCCGCCGCTTCCCTCGTCTACTTCAAGGCCGTGAAGGTGAAGATGCTTCCGTTCGACAATAAGCAAGAGTTTCAAGTGCTCGTGGACTATCCGCCCACCACCACGCTGGCCGCGAATAAGGCTCTCACCCGGGAACTCGCCCAACGCCTGCTTCAGGACGAGGAAGTGGAAACCGTGCAGGTCTATTCCGGTGAGGCCGCACCGTATTCCTTCTCCGGCATGGTGAAGCACACTTTCCTTCGCCAGGGCGACCACCTGAGCGACCTCCAGGTGGTGCTCAAGGACAAAGGAAAGCGAAAGCATTCCAGCCACGAAATCATCGAGCGGATTCGCCCCGCGGTTAAAAAATTCGGCGACGAAAAGAAAGCGATCACCAAAGTGCTCGAGATTCCGCCCGGCCCGCCCGTGCTCGCCACCATGCTCGCGGAAATTTACGGACCCGACGAAGCCACCCGCAGCCGCGTGGCCAACGAGGTGCACTCCGTATTTGCCGCCGAACCCAGCGTAGTGGACCTCGATACCACCCTCCGCACCGGACGCCCCCGCGCCGTTTACCAATACGACCAAGCCCTCGGCGGCATCCTCGGCACCCGCGCCTCCGAAGTCATGCAGCTCGGCCGCCTCGTGTTCTCCGAAACTCCGCTTACATCTCTGAGCGACGTGTCGTCGCCCGAGGACGTCAGCGTGGATCTGTCGCTCGCGCAATCCGCTCGCTCCCACGCCCAGCCTTTCTCCGGGTTGCGGATTCCTTCCTTCGAGTCGGGGAGCGTGGAGGCCGCGAAGGTTCTGAAGCCCGCCCAGGTGGAAGAAACCGACGTGCTTCATCGTAAAAACCTTAAGCCTGTGAGCTACGTGATGAGTGAGCTCTCCGGGGCGGAGGAGGCGCCGGTTTACGGAATCCTCAAACTAGAACCGAAGATTCCCTACGAGATTCGCACCGCCGAAGTGCCGTCCGACACGTCCAAGCCGGTGGTAAAGTGGGACGGGGAGTGGTTCATTACCTACGAAGTCTTCCGCGACCTCGGCGGCGCTTTTGCGGTGGTGATGGTGCTCATTTATGTGCTCGTGCTCGGCTGGTTCCGCAGCTTCAGCGTGCCGCTCGTGATCATGGCGCCCATTCCCATCAGCTTGATCGGTATTTTGCCCGGTCACGCCGTCCTCGGCTCCTACTTCACCGCTACCTCCATGATCGGCTTCATCGCCGGCGCGGGAATCATCGTGCGTAACTCCATCATCCTCGTGGACTTCGTGGAGCATCAGCTCCGCACCGGGATGCCGCTGCGCGATGCCGTGATCAGTGCCGGTGTGTTGCGGTTTCGTCCGATGCTCCTCACCGCCGCCGCCGTGGTCGTAGGAAGTTCCGTGATGCTCTTCGACCCCATCTTCCAGGGCCTCGCCGTAAGCCTGATCTTCGGAGAGGTGGCCGCCACCGTGCTCAGCCGCTTCGCCGTGCCCGTGTTCTACTACTGGATGGTCGGGCAATCCCGAGCCCGCATAATCGCAAACGAAACTAAAGGAGAAACACATGAAAGTTGAAAATCAAATCAGAGCCTTCGCCGGAACCTTCATTCTTATCAGCCTCGCGCTGGCCTACTACGTGTCGCCCCTCTGGCTGGGATTCACCGCCTTCGTGGGCGCCAATCTTTTGCAGTCGGCGTTTACCGGATTCTGCCCGCTGGAAATGATCCTCGTGCGGTTGCAGAAGAAGGATTAGATCTTTTGAGGAACCCGCGCCGTGGTACTATTTCCCCATGGCGCTCTCACTTTCCAAGATCCGTTCGACCCTCGTCCTTCTGATCGTTCTTCTCGGCCTTCCGATTTTGGAAGTGCCCCCTGCGTGGCGTAGCTGTAAAGTCGCCGCCGACTGCGCCGCCGCGGGCGACGGTTGCCGTAGCTGCGGCCCACCCATCGTGGTGAATAAAAAGCATCTCAAAGACGTGGAAGCGCTCGACGCAAAGTTGCGCGCGGCCGCGAATTTTCATGCGGCCTGTGAGGCTTGCTCCATTAAGGACGTGCAGGTTCGGTGCGAGCGGGGGAAGTGCGAAGGGCGGAGGCGTTGAGAGGGGATTTGGCTTAGTCTCAAAGCAATAAAAATTGTTCTGGACGTTCTACCTGCTTCCGGCTTTTGTGACTAATTGCTCCACCGATAAGTCGAGTGTGAAGCGAGCAAAGAAGACCACAGTCGATCAAATCCAAGGCACCACCCCCGATATTAAGGAGCTTAGTGCTTCCTTCCATCCTAGCGCGTCGATAGTTGTGCCAATTGTCTTAGTGCTTGCTCTGTTCGTTCTGTTAGCCAGGCGATCGGGACATAGAAGGTCAGATGAAGGAAGACGGGATGGCGGACAGTCCGAACACGGTCGGTCAGAAAGCAGGCAGTTGGAAGGGCGGCGATATACAGGAAACGGATACATATTGGCGCGAGACTCTCTGGGGCGTGAGCGACTTGAGCACAGACTAGTTGCTGAACAGTTTCTCGGTCGACCGTTGAAGCGGGGAGAAGTGGTTCATCATATTAACGGACGTGAAGACGATAACCGCCCTGAAAACCTATGTGTTATGAGCGACATCGAGCACGATCGCTATCACAAGTGGTACGATTGGATCTTTCAAACGTTCGGAAACTACCCTCGTCGAGAAACCCAGCTGCGAAAGTTGCGGGGGAGCTTTAAAGGAACTCTTCTTATGGATGTGATGGGTAGGAAAGATCGCGTCGGCTAATCAACCTCTCCGATATGCTTTAAAAAAGCGGAATTAGACTAGGATTTGGCCAAGCGCTCGTCCTCGCGTCGGGCTCGGACTCCGCTCGGCCCTGGGTCCGCGCCTTTCGTTCGCGTCACGCTCACTCACCATCCGCTGGATGGCGGCGCGTACCCTTTAAGTCTATCCCCTAAACGATTGGCCTGTGACCTACCAGTAGGTTTCCCTGTGGGTTAGACTTTTCCTATGCTCTTGGGCCGTCTTCTTCTCTGTTTAGCCGCCTTCTGCCTCATTGGTTGCATTCCCACCTGCGATGCCAGGAGGTTTAACTTTCGTCAGTATGAACGCGCGGTAGAAAAAGGAACAGCTGCTCTTTCCTCAGCGAAATCAGAACAGGAAAAAGCAGCGGCCCTCATGGAGAGAGCGAACGCACTGAGTGAGAAGGCAAGATATGGGCGCTTTTCCGGAATGCTCTTGGACCAGGAGTATGAAGACGTATTCGCGCGAGCACTGAAGGACCACGAGCAAGGTATTGCTCTTGCCCCCCTCGACGCGGATCAGTTCTACAGTCGCGGTCTTACCTACTATGCCAGAGCTTTTATGGGAGATCCGATGAAGACGCCCGAGAAGACCTTCGGGGTGCTTGCTCTCGAAGATTTTAACCGTGCGCTAGGGTTACAAGAAAATCACGTAATGGCCTTGGATTACCGGGGCCTCACGTTTATCAGCCTTGGCGACCTGGATAAGGCGATCGTTGATTTTGAGCGGGAAAGTCGCTTGGATCCTAAGCGAGGCGCAATGCGATTGGCCGATGCTTACTGCTTGAGAGGGAACGAAAAACAAAAATTGAATCAGATCGACCCAGCAATCGCGGATTACGAACGCTCCATCGCGGCAAGTAAGTCCAGGGACGGGTGCAGCTGCGATCCATTCGGCGCCTTGGCCGCGCTGAAAAAGGGGAAGTAGGAAATAGCTGCGGGCTCAGGATTTGGCCAAGCGCTCGTCCTCGCGTCGGGCTCGGACTCCGCTCGGCCCTGGGTCCGCGCCTTTCGTTCGCGTCACGCTCACTCACCATCCGCTGGATGGCGGCGCGTCCCCTTCAAATCCTATCTCCAGAAACTTCAAAACCCGCCCGCCTGATAGGCGAGTCGGGTTTGAAATGGTTGCGGGGCTAGGATTTGAACCTAGGACCTTCGGGTTATGAGCCCGACGAGCTACCGGACTGCTCCACCCCGCGTCAACGTCGTTGGGGGAATACACCAGAATCCCACACCCAAGTCAATGTCATAGAGTTTGATGCGCCAAGTCGTTGGGGGCCCTGTGGTTAGATGCGCCCATGCAAAACGAGGCCATAGCCCAAGATCTCGAAACACTCGCGTTTCTACTCGAACTCCAAGGCGAAAATCCGTTCAAGATCCGCGCATTTCAGAAGGTGGCTGGCCTACTCGCCGAACTCCCCGACCCCGTGGAAACCCTCGTAGCCAACGGCACCCTGGAATCCATCGAAGGCATCGGAAAAGGCTCCCGCGCGCTCATCGAAGAACGCATCCACACAGGCAAGATCGCCGAACTCGAAGAGGCTCGCGCCGCCTTTCCTCCCGGCATCCTCGAACTACGCGAAGTGCGCGGACTCGGCGCCAAGAAAATCAAAGCCCTCTACGAACAACTCCAGATTTCCAGCCTCGCCGAGCTCGAATACTCCTGCCACGAAAACCGACTCGTGGAACTCAAAGGCTTCGGCGGAAAAACGCAGGAAAACATTCTCAAAAGCATCCACCACCTCAAGAGCGTGCGCGGCCGCGCGCTCCTTCCGCGGGCCCTCCAAGACGCCGAAGCTCTCGATCTCCCCGGCACCGTGATCGTGGGCGATCTCGCGCGCTTCCTCGAAACCGTGGACCGCATCGAGCTGCTCGCCCCGAAACCCCTGCACGCCCCTCCGCGCTCCTCCGGCGGGCTCCCCATCGTCGTCCACACACCGGCGAAAGGGGAAACCTTCGCCGCCGCCAAGTTTCGCCTCGAAAGTTCGCCGGAATGGCTCCAGGCCCTTCCGTCCGGCAACTGGCACGAGGCCGCCTCGGAAGCGGAAATCTTTCGGGCCCTCGGCGTCAACCCGGTTCCTCCGGAAGCCCGCGAGATCTCCACCGGCCCCATCCAAGGCCCGCTCCTCGAAGAAAAACACATTCGCGGCGTGTTCCACCTCCACACCACCGCCAGCGACGGAAAAAATTCCCTAGAGGAAATGGTGGCCGCTTGCGTGGCTCGCGGCTGGGAATACGTGGGCGTGTCGGATCACTCCCAAAGCGCCTTCTATGCCGGCGGCCTCAAGGCCCCCGACGTCAAACGGCAAAGAGCCACGATCAACGACCTGCGGGAAAAATTTCCCGGCATCACCATCTTCCACGGCATCGAGAGCGACATCCTCGCCGACGGCTCTCTCGACTACCCGGAATCCGTGCTTCGAGAGTTCGACTTCGTGGTCGCCAGCGTGCACGGCCAAATGAAAATGGATCGCGCCGCCATGACCGACCGAATCTGCCGCGCCCTCGAGAACCCTCACACCACCTGGCTCGGCCACATGACCGGACGCCTTCTCCTCGGCCGCCCAAGCTACCCGGTGGATTTCGAAAAAATTCTCCGGACCGCCGAAAAAACCGGTGCCGGTCTTGAACTCAACTCCAATCCCTATCGGCTCGACGTAGACTGGCGCCTGCTTCCCGAAGTCCGCCGCCGCCGCATTCCCGTGGGCGTTTTTCCCGACGCTCACAGCGTGGCCGGTCTTCACGACGTGAAGTGGGGCGTGATGATGGCGCGTAAAGCGGGCTTGGGCCCGGCCGATGTGAGCAACACCAAAACCGCCCGCGAGATGAAGGCATGGCTCGAAAGCAGAAAGTAACAGACTCTCTCCGCGCCAAGGCCCTGTCCGTGGCGCGGATTCTGGAGAAGGAATTCCCCGACGCTCGCTGCGCCCTCCACTACTCCACGCCCGAGCAGCTTCTCTTCGCCACGATTCTCTCCGCCCAGTGCACCGACGAGCGGGTCAACGCCACCACACCGGCGCTCTTCGCAAGATATCCGTCGTCGAAGGAACTGGCCAAGGCCCGCGCCCCAGAGGTGGAGAAACTCATTTTCAGCACCGGTTTCTACAAGAACAAAGCCAAGAGCCTGATCGAGGCGTCGAAGAAAATCCAAAACGAGCACGGTGGCGTGCTTCCCGGCACGATGGAAGAGCTCGTGAAGCTGCCCGGGGTGGGACGAAAAACCGCCAATGTGGTCTTGGGTGATGCCTTCGGCCTGCAGGCCGGGGTCGTCGTCGACACCCACGTCAAGCGAATCACGAACCTTCTGGGACTTACGCGTCAGGAGAACCCCGAAAAAATCGAGCAGGAGCTGATGGAAATTTTGCCCCGGGAGTTTTGGACGAAGTTCGCGCATTGGCTGATTCTTCATGGTAGAAGAACCTGCATCGCGCGCCGCCCGAAGTGCGTGGAATGCGCCCTGCGGCGCGTGTGCGACTACGGTAGTAAGGAGATTTTGTGAGCAAGAGATCATTTGACCGTCTTCCCAACGAACTTCGCCCCGTTACTTTCGAAGTGGGCGTGAACCGCTACGCGGAAGGAAGCTGCCTCGTGAGCTTCGGCCACACGAAAGTGCTCTGCACGGCCTCCGTGGAGAAAGGCGTTCCTCCTTTCTTGAAGGGAAAGGGCGAGGGCTGGGTCACGGCTGAATACTCGATGCTCCCTCGCGCCACTCACGACCGCACTCGCCGCGAGCGAGATAAGGTCGGTGGACGCACGATGGAGATCCAGCGTTTGATCGGCCGCGCTCTTCGCGCCGCTTTGGATTTCAAAAAACTCGGCGAGCAGCAGATCATGCTCGATTGCGATGTGCTCCAGGCCGACGGCGGCACCCGCACCGCCTCCATCACCGGCGCCTATGTGGCCCTCTCCATCGCCGTGAGAAAGATGCTGGGGAAAGGCGATCTTTCCCAGAACCCGCTCCTCGATTCCGTGGCCGCCGTGAGCGTGGGCATGCACAAAGGCATCCACCTTCTCGACCTCGACTACGACGAAGACTCCCAATGCGAGGTCGACATGAACGTGGTGATGACCGGCGCCGGCAAGTTCATCGAAGTGCAGGGCACCGCTGAACGGAATCCCTTCGAGCAGAAGGACCTCGATGCGATGCTCGGCTTCGGCGCCACCGGAATTAAACGTCTCACGGAACTGCAGCAGCAGGCCGTGGAGCGCGGGCTGAAATTCTAAGAATTATTCGGGCTTTTTCGCCGGAGCTTCGTAGGATTCGCAGTCGCTGAGATACCTGCGGAGAACTCTCTCCAGGCACCGCATTTTTTCAATCGACGTAGACGCTTTCTTGGCAAACGGGTCGCCCTTTTGCGGCGTGTGGAAGAAGCGAATCTCTTCCATGTTTCGCATCGTCTTGCGACGGAGCTCCATGTATTTCGCCGAGGCATCAGAGCTGGTGGCGATATCCGCACCGAAGAGTGGTTCCGGGCAGCCTTCGCTGCCGGCCCGAATGAATTTCGGCTTTTCGTCGTCGATGCCTTCGAAATTGAGAATCCCCACCAGGGGGTCGCACACGTCCACCTGCCAGCGCTCACCCTTTCCACCGATGATCGCGAACCGAAAGCGGCAGCCCCGTTTTTCCAGGCTCGTGAGGCCCTGCTTTTCCAGGGTGGCCTGAATGTCGAAATCAAGTGCGCCCGGGCAAGTGTCGACCGTATCGGAGGCCAAGGAGGGGTTTGACCCAGCGAGAGCCGCCAAAAACACCATCAATGAGCGAAAAGCTTTCATGAGCCTCTAGTTTAGCGCGCCCCGTTAGGGTTATTAAAGGGGGAAGTGTCGGGGTGTGGCGCAGCCTGGCTAGCGCACCTGCTTTGGGAGCAGGGGGTCGTGGGTTCAAATCCCGCCGCCCCGACCATTCAAAGACTGAATACGGTATACTGAATACCGTATACCGTATTCAGTACTGAATTCCGTATCGTGCGAGCGACTACGGTTTCTTTCAAATCCGTTCAAAATTCGGGCGGTTTTTGGTAACCGATGGTTTCCCGTTTCATTGGTCGTCGGGGTGTGGCGCAGCCTGGCTAGCGCGCTTCGTTCGGGACGAAGAGGTCGTGGGTTCAAATCCCGCCACCCCGACCAATTCCAACAACTTCACGTAAAATGACCCTTTCATCCCGGGAAAGGGCTCCGGTCAGACCGGGGGCGGAAGCCTCACGAACTGGTCTTTTAAATTGTAGGATTTTTGCAACGAGAAGAGAGTCCTCGGAGGAAACCCCCGAGGACTTTTTGTTTTGTGCATAGTGGACGGCTTCCGCTGAACCGACGGTCTGATTGAAATACAGATTCAGTTCACAGTTGCCTAAAGTGAGAGAATCAAAAACGGTTCCAAGCAGACGCTTGCGAACGACGTTTTTGGCTTTGGTGTATGCCTTCTTAAAGACGGTCACGTTAATTTTGATCGCGTTCCGCGCTTCCTTCGGCGCGATGAAATCTCTAAGCTGGTTCTCAATTTCGTCCAGTCGGACTTTCATGATTCGTTTCTCGTCGCCAAGGGTTCGGAGCTGATCCCGGAAAACATCATCCACTGTCACATCAGCGCATTGCGCCTGGACTTGGATTGTCTTTCGGATTTCCGCTTCGATTTTCGAGTACCCTGATTCCAGGGTTTCCTTTTCCAGTCGCAGATCGGATTGGCGGTCTGTTGCAATCTTTTCCATCGTGACCTCAAGATTGTTGAGGTACCCTTCGTCTGTTAAAACGAGGTCCAATTTTTCAAGGATCGCCGTCTCCAAGTCGTCGGCGGGAATCCAGTCCATCGAGCATTCGATTGCTCTCCCTTTTACATGGCGGTGGACGTAGTATCTGTGGACGGACTTTGTTCCGTGTCCCGTTGCCCCCATAAGGGAGCCGCCGCACTCCGCGCATTTGAGGATGCCCGAGAGGAGAAAATCTCTTTTCGTTTTTCCTTTCATCCGTTCGCGCGCCTTGGACAGCGCGAAGTTGAGACTTTCCTGCGTCGTATTCCAGGTCGTTTGGTCAACAATGGCGGGCCACGATGCGGGAACAACTTTGTATTGCGCTGATTCCTTCAAGGTCGTCTGATCCTGGTCCTTGTTCTTCCTGTTGATCTCACGGAGGCCAGCGTATGCCGGGTTTCTTAAGACGTAGTGAACCGCAGAGCGGGTCCACGGCTCGGCCTTTACGATGCTGTCGTCCTTGTAGCTTTTGGTCTTTCTGAGAAGGCCCTTCTGGTTGAGACGATCCGTTGCCTTGCCGCAGGTTCCTTCCTCCAAGTAGACGCGGAAAACTTCCCGAATCTCCCGTGCCTCGCTTTCATTGATCATTAGGCGGGCCAAGTCCTTGTCGTTCCGGTCAAATCCATAAAGGATGCGCCCGCCATTCCTAAGTCCGCGAAGAGCACGGGCATGGAAGTTGGTGGCAACCCTTTCAGCCGTCAGTTCCCGCTCTGTCTGCGCCATATTGATATAGTTGCGGATCATGGACTGGCCCATCGCGGTCTCGGTATCAAAGTTGTCTTTGACGGAGAGAATCTTTGCGCCAATCTTTTTCAAATCCTCCGCAAGACTCAGATAATCAAGCAAGTGGCGGCAAAACCGGAAATAGTCGGCCACGAAAATCAAATTCACTTTCCCTTTGCGAATGTCCGCCATCAGGCGCTCATAGGCGGGACGGTATCCAGCCGCCGAATAACCGTCATCTTCATAAACATCAAAAACCTTGCCCCATCCGCTCTCGCGCCTGTTGCGGTTCTCTACTTCGGCCAGGATTCTGTGTTTTTGCGTCTCAAGCGAGCCCTCCGAGCGGAGGGCTTGTTCGTCGGTGCTGACACGGACGTAAACTCCAACCTTATATCGCATAGCTGAGTTCTCCTTCCTCGTTCTTCTTTGGCCGACCCCGCTTGTGCAGGTTGAGGACCATCATACTTAATAAATGCCCGATCACTTGTCGGTGAGTCGTGACATCGAAATTTTCTTTGCGGACCGGGATCAACTGAACGCGCAGATTGGCGATGGCGGCTCTTTTGCCGCTGCGACTTTCTCTGCGAGCCATAAAGCTCCTAAGTATTTTGACGAACTTATTTAGGTTCATGTCGTTTCAGTTCCTCAATAAAGGCCAGGGCTTTCGTCTTAGGGAGTGAGTCGATATAGCGGAGGAGACGGATAGTCAGTTTGCTCGGGTTCCTCGTTCCAAGCTCAATGTGCATGAGGCTTCGATAGCCAAGACACATCAGTTGCGCGAGTCCGTCCCTGCTCATGCCGAGTTTGTCTCTGATCCGTTTGATCTCTTCCGCTTCCATCAACTTTCACTCAGACCTTGTTATCTTCAATGTAATCATTGATTACATTATCCTGCAAGCCCTTTTTGCTTTTTTTCTTCGGTGAATCATCTAGCCCCATCTGTCTTTGCAAAAAGGCTTTTAATTCAGGAGGCATTTTTCCGGTGTTCTTGGCTCGGCGCAGGATGGCATCCAAGGCCGAAAACTCGTCCAAGAACTCCGCGCGGATTTCCCTGATTTCGTCGGGACCAAGGGTTTCGCCAAAGCGCGAGAGCGCCCAGATTGCGACTTGGTTCCGATTGACCTTTCCCCCTTGAAAGCCATCGTTGATCCGGTCAACAGCCGATACGAGAGCTTGCTCCGCCGCTTTCGTAATCGTCAACCGATGGCTTTCGTTCCCGTCTTCTGTTCCCGCACCCGATCCCGTTCCCGTATTAAAAATATTATTATTCTTATCCATAATTTCCCCATTCACATACATCACCGCCGCCGATCCTTGTCAGTCACCAGCAAAAGACCACTTCCACTCAACTAATGTTGGGGGGGAGTGGTCTTTTGCGATTAGGGGACTGGCTTGGTGAGGCGGCGGCGGCTAACTTGTTAGAAATTCATTCAATTCCGGATTGTCGGTATGATGAGCTGCTTCGGAGTTTTAGTCCGCAGTGAACACTTTGAGAACCGAAACTCAAGAGTTCATTTTTTTGTGGATTGATCTCAATGACGTTTGCGTTTCGCTAAAGCAGATTGCCGCTTCGGCGGGATTCCGCTTCCATTCCTCAAGAGGAGAAAAGCCGATAGGACGCTCCCAATCAGGATAGTAGGTTTCCCGCATCGCCCTGCGAAGGGAATCGAAGACGGCATTGGCTCTCGCAATGAAAACAACCTGGCTTACTTCCCTTCGGGCAGCGTAAGTGTTCAGGCATTGCCTGTATCGCTTCGGGTCTTTGCGGGTCAGTTCAAGTTCCAGGGCAACTTTTATTTTGGTCATAGGTCCGCTGACTTCAATAATCGCGTCTGGATATTTCATTTTAACGGACCCATCGTAACGCTGTTTTTCTTTGATTTCCCTTTTCAGTTCCATCTCGGTTGTAAAGGACTGGATGACTCCCGCCTTTTTCAGGTCCAAAAGAATCCGCGCAACAGTCTCGTCGTGTTCCAGTTGCGAAACGAATGGCGGTGAGGAAATTTCATCGCCTACAAGTTTAAAAACCATTGGCGATTTTCGGTTTAGTATTAGGACTTGCTTCGCAAGTGATGATGGGTGTGGCCGGAAGAAGCCTCTCACTGCAAAGCATCTCCATAAGCGACGCCGCTTCCAGCCCGGAATATCGCCCGCAAAAAAATCTTCCCAGATTCTTTTCGTCAGAAATCCTGTTTTAGCCGCATAGCGAATCTCCGCTTCGGGCACTTTCAAGGGACGCATCAGTTGTCCCACTTTGCTGGTTCAATGATGACGTATTCAAAATGCCCTTCGATAAATCGGTTTCCAACCACCCGGCCCTCAATCCACCGTGATTCCACTTTAGGATTTTTCAAGGACGGCATGGCTCCCGCCTGGGCTGGGGAAGCCGATGCGCGTCCTTTCAAAAATGCCTCCTTCTTTTGTGACTCCATCTCGTCGTGGATGACTGATCCCGCAACGAGCCCGGTCATCCCGCCAAGAGTTGCGCCCACGATGACATTCCTCGTGCGATACTCTCCATTTTTTCCAGGGTCAGCGATTCCGCCCAAAGCGGCTCCCGTTCCGACGCCGATCATTCCACCCAATCCCGCGCTTTTGTTCTGTGTGGCGCATCCGGCCATCGCTAAAGCGAAAGCAAGCAAATGAATCATCGAAAAACAATAGAAGTTCGCCGTTTCTTTTTTCATGCGGCCTCCATTTTTGGTTCCTTGTTCTCAGGAACTTTCAGCTCCCGAAGGACAAGACCCTTCGGTGCCTCTTTGTGAATCAGCTCAAGTTCTTTTGCCTCAAGATCGTCGAATTTTTGGAATTTGATATTGATGGCGGTACTTCCGGCCTCGTGGGGAATGACCATGACGGCCTCGCCGACACCAAGTTCACTTTTGAATTTATTCGGGTGGATGATGAACTCTTCGACTTCGCGGATTGACCCGTCTCCCGTCGTTTGGTTGTTCCAAAGGCTTCTTTTTGTTCTTTCAGTGAATTTTTGCCCCTTCATCGTTCCAATGACCTTGGCGAAGTATTCCGCCGACTCAGGATCGTTGCCGCGCATGAAAACTTTCAAATTTGCGTTTGTCAGAATGGAATTGGCAATGGCATCGCCCATCGTTTTAATATCCCCGAGAGCCTGGTGCGCGAACACGACGCCGACATTGGCGCTTCTTGATTTGTTCAGAACCGAAACGAACCCCGGATACAGGTACTCGGAAAAATCATCCAGAAAGACGGAGAAAAACTTGTGCTGCCGGTTAGTTCCACGGTGGCGATTGGCTACGGCGCTTTGTAAGCACTGTAGAATCATTTTTCCCGATGCCTTTCCTAGAAAGGGGGAGAGAAGCACCGGAAGCTGGAAATATACGATCAGATTTTTTCCCAGTGTCTCGTCAAGCGTTATGGTCGGTGCTTCGGTATTAAAGAGACTCGCGGTTTTTCCAAAGGCAAAATGGCTCAAGGCCGCGGTCAAGCCGCTGATGCGCTGGGTGCGTTCACTCGGCGGAAGATCCCGGTAGTAGGCCGCCCATTGTTTGAGCGAGTCGTCTCCCGTTTCCCGGCTGAGAGCCACCAGTTTATTGGGTTCAGTGATTGCCTGATGAATCTTCAAAAAAGTTGGAATTTCATTGGCAGCCGCGAAGATTCGCAAAACCTGTGAGAAAATCTCAAACTGGACGCTTCGGTAATAGGCATTTTCAAACTCGAAAGAATTAAAGACCCGCTCTGAAACTTCTTCGGGAGTTCCGCCCACGAGAGGATTAAACTGATGCGATTCCTCAATGTGGCTCAGGGAAAACAAGCGAAAATCCTTTTCGCGCTTGTGTTTCACCGCATACGCCCAGAGCTTATCAAGTAAGCTTCGATCCGCTTTTCCATCAATTAAGACAAGACCGCGCCCTTTTTCAATATCCTGAATGGCCCAGGGAAGAATCACAGACTCCGTTTTACCAGCGTTCGTGGTGCCAATGACTTGGGTGTGCATGGCCCGCTGTTTTGGTTTGATGTGAACAGGCTTGCGCTTATCAGTTACCCCGCAAAACACGGAGCCTTCGGCGGGACCAAGAACCGCCGCTGCTTGCTTTCTCCTCGCAAGGGCGATTTCCCGTTTTCTCGCCGCCCAATAAAAGAGGGCGGTAAGCCCCGCGATGATCGCTCCGATAAAGAACATCTGGTTTTGAGGTGATTTGATCCATTTCAAAAAAAGGTTACACAGCTTATCCAGAATCATGACGCCGAAAAATATTCCGGCTCCCCAAATCAGCGTGTGGTCGCTAGCTTGGGCCTTTTCGTTTTTATCTGCCATAAGTTGCTCCTGGGTCCCTGAATGCAAAGCTTTGCGTGAGAACGGCGTAAAATTCCGTGCCGTTTGAAACCTCAATCCAGCGGTTTTCTTTTTTCAGATCATCGGCCCACGCTTCGGCGCGGTCCTTGGCGGTTTCGGCCACCGCGTTTCTCAATCCGTTGTCGCTACCACCTTGGTTTGATCCCATTGGTCCGCGCTGCATGGAGCCCTCGGCGTAAGCGCCGATGAATCGGGTAAGAGTCTGTCCAATCGTGTTTTTTAGCGCCTCGGAATGAACTTTTCCGGCCACACCCACTTGGCCGTCCGCCCCGATTCCCAGCGCGGAAATCGGACGCTCTCTTCGATCGGGAAGCTGAATGACACGCCAATCAATTCGTGCCCGGTCACCGCCATCATCAAAGGAAATCTCGCCAAATAGCTTTGACCCCTGGGGGACGGCTACGGCATCTTCATGCACATAGTCGCGGGTCACCATGCCAATGATGGGCATTCCCTGGCTTGCCACAACAGCTTTTTCATAAAGTCGAACAGCTAAACGGGAGCCAGGAGGAATTTGCGTCTTTGTGTCGCCGCCGCCTCTCGTGAGAACCATCGAACTACTGCGATCGGGCGCAGCCGAACTCGGGCCGGAACCACTATTGTTGACGTATAGATGATCGAGCGATCCAGGGACATAACGTCCTGATCCTCCGCCTTGCATTTGTGCAATAGCTTCCTGAGTGGGATCACCTTCTATAGACCTTGACCGGGAAATTGAACCTGCTTCAGCTCGTTCGTGAAATGATCCCTGCGGTTGCTCAGGATTCGGAAGGAAAAGTACAACTATGACTCCTACAGCGACTGCCGCAATCGCGCATTTCTGAATGCTCTTCCATTTAATCTCCCTGCGAGCGAGGAAATACGCTTTCTCTTTGAAAAAGAGGCCCGAAAGCCTTTCTTTAAAAGGCATTTTTTCAGTTACTTCCATGCTGTTACCTTTGGAATTGTGAGATAGGAGGTCTTTTGCCGTCTCAATTCAATTTGCAAAGGATCGGTGTCGGAGACATCGCCTTTCAGAATCTGCATCATTCCCTGGATGCCTTGGTTCGGGCGCAGCTCTTGGCCCGAAAGAATCAGATTGTGAATCGGACGGGTGACTCCGCTTTGGGTTAACCAAATCCAATCCGGTTTCAATTTCTCTTTTTTCTCCGACAGAATTGCAAATTCGACGATGAGCAGCCCATCTTTGGTTCGGCCCAGGCGCTTCACTTCAAATTTAAGTCCGTCGTTGTTCAGATGATTTTTGAAAGTCGTCCAGACGAGAGAAGATTTCTGTGGTTTCTCTTTTGGGTTTTCAAGATAGACGACATAATCGGCGGATGCTTCGCCGCCGGTAACAAGCTGGATATTGAAACGCCGATAATCCGTATAGACATACAGGTTGCTCTTCGCGCCCCCGTGAAGAGGTTTTATCGTGATCGCCTGGTCGAGATATTCGACCTTGAATCCGGCTTGGTCGCCAACCACGATGCTATTCGGACGATCCGGCACCTGAATGATCGTGGCGATTCCAATGGCGGTTCTGACGGTGACAATTTGATCTTGGCCAACTTCAATTTTTCGGACCCTTCCCCATGCAGTATGGGGAAGGGAAAATGCGAGCAACAGAATCCAGAGAAAAGGATTCATGGGCCCTCCTTTGGATAGAGGGTTTTTTAGTGGCTCATTTGGTTTTTCAGAGTTCTTCGCGTTCTTTTAGGACGTACACTCCCCAGGGGTTTTGCGCGGTCCTTGGGCCGTACTCGAAAGATAATTCAAGCCGCAAATCACCGGCTGCTTTCATTCCTTGGATTTCCGTCACGCGATCACCTCGGATCATGACGAGCTTTTTGGTGGTATCCACTTGAATCTGGTCCGCGTAAACCCGCTGGGAAACAAGTTTTTCCTGGGAAAATTTCGCCACGCCAGCGGTGGAAACCTCAAACGTCCTTTTCGTACTTGGAAGAATAAATACCTGCGCCGCCGCCAGTTGCTTCAAAATGGTTTTTGGCTCCCATTTGTAACGCCTTTCTAAATACTCCCTGATTGCTTGCCGTACCTCAATTTCCGGCTTTGGTTGTTCCGTGCTCTGATAGAGGGAAGCGTCCGGAGCGAGCGGCAGGACCATTGGAGGCTTTCCGGCCTGATAGAAAATAATTCCGATCAAAAGAACGCAAATTCCATAGGAGGAAAATGCCGACATTTTCAAAAACTGATTCGAGTGAGCGAGTTCCCCAAGTGCTTTGGGAAGTTTCTTGAGCTTTAGCTGAATTGTTTGGTTCATTTTTTAGTTCCTTAATAGCGATACATAGCTGCGCGTTTTTCTTTCTCAGCCCGATGATTCGCAATTCGGGTTCCAGCGAAATTCTTGGCACCACCCGCAATTACTTTCCCTTTGGTGTAGACCATTGCGGCCTTCGCCGGAACCGCCGCCATCGTCATCGCTGCATCCGCGCCAACACTCGGAGCCATAGAGTTGAGTCCCGCTCCAACCAAAGAGGACACGACGGAAGGCGTTTTCAACATCGAAATGGCGATGACGAAATTCATCACCATCAGAATCAGGTAGTCATCTTGGGCGCGGTAACTGTCCCCGAACGAAAGCGCCGTCAGCATCGCACCAAGAATCGCCCAAACGATCTTCCAGCTAGCAATTTCCACCATTCCCCGAAACAAATTCGCCGTAATTTGGCTCGTGGACGGAAATAAGTTGAACAGCAGCAGGAGTGGAGCGGACACCATGTAGAAGATCCAATAAAAGTGGTACATCGCAATGGTGAGGTATCGCGCGATATAGAGGATCAGGTAACTCACGAAAGAAAGGAGTGCGATGATGAGGTCTGGAAACTGTAGAAGAAGTGTGTTTTTCACGAAGGTGAAACTTAGCGCCTTCTCTTTTGCCATTCGCAGGAATACGTCAAGTCCCTGCATCTGATCGACTCTTTCCGCAATACCATCGGCAATGAAAATAATTGCCTGGCTGATCTCGGGAAATGCTGCAAGGAGAAGAGTTGAAATCACTGCTCTTTTCAAAACATCCAAGAACTCAAGATTTCCGGGATTGCGGAACCAAGTCACCGCAATCGACAAGCAGAAGAATACGGGAAGCATCAAGTAGAAAATCCGCACGAACTCCCGATGAAGGTCCACCATGAGTGAACCTAAAAGTCCAAAGTCCGGCATAGGTCACTCTCCCGATCTCAGCGTGTTCAGCTTTGTGTCCCTAGGGAGAGAGCCAAGCGCGCCGGAGATGCCTTCGTATTGGGTTTTGAATTGCAGCGACTGGAGCTTTTCTTTTCTGTTTTGGAGGGCCATGTTTTCGCCCATTGCTTTTAAGATCATCGAATTGGATCGAAGCACTTGAGTTGTGACACCGATCAAAATTGCCAAGGATTGCGCCGTGAGTTTCGCCGCCCCCTGCGGGTTTACATTCTGTGAATGGGCGAAAATTCTCCGGCTCTCCTCATCCGCCTCGTCAGCAAAGCGAAACATCGGTCCGTTCATGGCGATGCTTTCAGAGGCCGACTGGTCCTGCGCCTGTTGAAGCCTCGCTTCCGTTGTCTCGGGGATTCTCCCGTACAGGTCATTGATAATGCTCAAGACTCGATCCGCGGTTTCGAGATTCCCGTAAATTCCCGGATTGAATCTCGGGTTAATTATCTGAAGGGCCGCGAGTCCGTCCCTGATCCCTCGATTGATGTCGCGCATGAGAGTGAGCGTGTCTGATCCAGTCGAGAGAATTTGTCTCAGTTGAACAAGCTGCTGAATGGCGTTCGCAAGAATTTGAGTCAGGATCACCACGTCACCGCCGAACAAGTCGGCCTTGGCGGGCTTAGGAATGGTGAGGCACAAACCCACCATTCCCATCACAATCCATTTCTTGAATCGTTTCATGCTACCTCCTTCACGGCACGGCCATGAGCCACGCCATTTGGATAGACCCCGGCCGCTTTCTCGATGGCCGCTACGAGGTCCAGCCCCTGGTTTCTCAGGTCGGAGAGATACAAGTTGTCCTGGGAGTCCGAGGTGGACAGCCAGTATTCAAACGGGCTAGGGAAAATCCGCACGACTTGGCGATGATCGCCCTCGATCATAAAACCCTCGGAAAATTCGCCTTTCTTCTGACCGAGCGAATGGATGAGAGCGATTTCCTGGTCGTTGAGCTTCAGGGTGTCCCGCAGAACCTCGGAGTCGCCCCGCTGGAGCATCACGAACTTGGTTGCGGTGTTGTTGAGGATCGCTGGCCCGATCGGGCTTGCGACGATTTCTTCCACGCCTTGAGTGATAAACGTGATCCCCGATCCAGTTTTACGAAGCGTTCTCGCGCAATACTCCATGAATGATGCCGCCGCATTCGATTTCAGCATCTCCCAGGCTTCATCAAGGATGATTCGCTTTCTCGTTGTGCGGTCGCCTTCGACCTGCGTAAGAATGAAGTCCGTCAAAATCAAAATCATCACGCTCTGAAGGTCCGGGTAGGCCGAAAGCCCCTTGAGGTCGAAGGTGCAGATCGGTGCATCCGTGCGAAGGCTTCCGGGGCCGTCGAGGAGTCGTCCATACGGGCGCTCGCCGGTCCACAAATAGAGCATTTTCGAGATGGCCTTCATCGAAGGCTCCTCGAACGCCGACAGATACCGGGCGAGATCGCTCAGAACGGGCACCTCACCTTTGGCTCTCCGGCTTTTGTAAAGCTCGATGATTGCCCGTTCCAGGAGGGCGCGGTCGAGCTTTGGGAGCTTCGCTTTTTCGTCCTCGCTCACCATGCTCTCCACGCAGGCAAGTAGGGATTTCAGCTTTTGGTTGCTCGGTTCCTCTCTCGGATTGGGAATGTCGAACGGGTTGATTCGATAATTGTCGGAGAGATTGATCTCGAGGTACTGACCTCCCAGTGTTTCAGTGAGTTTCTTGTAGGAGCCGCCGATGTCGATAATGAAGACGCGCAAGCCCCGCGCGAGTTCCTGCATCAAAATGGCATTGTTCAAGAAGCTCTTTCCTGCGCCGGATGAACCGGTGCAGAGAATGTTGTAATTCCCAAGGCCCGCATCGAAGCCGTCGTAACTCACCAGTCCATTCAAACGGTTTCGGAAGATAACAACCGGGTTCTTGTCACCCTCCCGAGGTCCGTAGACCGGGAGGAAGTCGGCCAGGTTGTTCGTCTTCAACTTTCGGGCACGCTCCAAAGTCAGAGGTGCCGCAGGAAGGGAGCCTTTCAGCACCTTCCATGCGCCAACGCTTTCTTCCAAGCCTTCCGCACCCTGAAGTGAGCGGAAGCGAGCCAGGACTTCGCGGGCGTCGCGGTTGAGCTTCTTCGTACCCTCTGGAGTTGCCGGGGCCTTCAGGATTACGCTCATCTGGACGGCGAAAATGCGCTGACCGGTGTTCAAAAGCTCGCGGATCAGTTCTTCCGTGGAAGAGAGCTTCGTTTCACTTTCGAGATCGCTTGCCTTGCCGCCGGAGGTTACGGCCATCGAGTGAGCCATCTTGCGTTTTTGCTGGAGCTTCGACATTTCCGACGCCTGGGGAGGCACGTCGAGCGAAAGGATCAAGTCATAGTGGAACGGCAGGCGCAGGAAATGCGCGAGCTGGCCCGCGAAAGTCATTTCCGGTAAAGTCTTGAGCGTGATAACCCGGTGATAGAAACCGTCGAGCGTGAACTGCTCGAATCCCATCATAAGATCACCAAAGACAAGTTGTTCCCGAGGGGATTGCGCCGCAAGCCACTCCACCTCCTGAAGTACATCCTTCTCAATGTCGAGTTCATTGAATGTCTTCACCATCGGCGCGGGCTCGGTGCGCGAGCGCCGAGGGTTTAGAAACTCATAGACGTTCGCGACCATCTCCTCCCGCGTGAGTTCTTTGCAGGAGAACCCGAGGCCATGAAGCGAAGAAACCAGCGTTTCAAGGTTCTGACCCAAGACTTCGAGAGTTTCCTGGTACGCCTTCGCAGATTCCTCTGAGAACAGCTCCTTTTTTTTTAAGATGCTAACCTTCTTGGTCTCGACCGCAGGCGTGCGAACGTAGATCAGGAGTTCTGGACGGTAGAGTGTTCCGGCCTCAATTGCCGATCGAAGCGCGTTCTCTCGATAAGTAGCGATACTTTTTACTAGCGGGTGAATGTTCTCGGTCTTGCCTTTCTCGTGGGCATCAATCACGTCAGCGAAGTCGGAACGCACCCGAAGCACGAACTGGAGTGAGATGCCCTCCGCAACGGAGTTCAGCGCCGAGCGCAGCCCTATCGTGAGGTTGTTCGTTTCCGCCTCGTCAAAACACTCAATGTCGATCAGACCAACGCGCAGGCCCGCGACGAGCGAGCCGTCGTGGAGTACGGCATGGGCCTTGGGGCCGTCGATGAAATCCCAATACGGAAGCTCCTCGCAAAGCGAGGTGTCTTTTTGCTTATTCATGGTTCCTCTTAAAGCGCCGATAGATTCGGTCGCCGCGCCCGGCAGCGAAGTGCGCGGGATGGACAAAATGCTCGATCAGGTGTTGCAGGTAGTTGTCGGGCCTTCCGCGCTTGGCGAAAAAGAGGAACAACGCCAGCGATAGCGTTGTTCCCCATACCAAGAGGTAGCGGAAGGACGTTGCACCGAAGACAAGGTTCGTGATCGCAAGATTCATAAAGATGAGCAAAAGGTCCGGCAACTCGTATCCGAACAGCTTCGACTTCATCTCCAGGGCTCTTGGAACCCGGCTTGTCAGGAGTCCATCGTCTTCCATCATCGCCTCCCGTCAGCGAACGGTTTGCGCGATGAAATCGACGATGGCTTGCGCTCCGAATCCAAACATACAGCCCAGCACCGCGTAAACGATGTGCTGTTTCGCGTTTGGATTCCCGGTGAAGAACGAGATCGCCGCAATGGCAATCCCGATCACCGAGAGAAGCGGCAGGATCACTCCTGTCAGCTTCGTCTTAATTCCCATGAGGCTCGACTCCAGCCCCGCATGCGCGAGGTCGGGGACGAACATCAGGCTCAGAACGAAAAGTCCTAGGACAAGAAAGATTTTTTGGTGCTTCATTTGCACTCCTTCAATGGGGACGAAGAAGCTCAAATGAACGCGCAAGTAATTTGGCCTTTAGGCCGCGTCTGGCAGCACCTCGGGCTCAGGCAGGCTCATCGAAAAGGCCGACGACTCAGGATGCGTATTCACGTAAACGGGATTGCTCAGAAGATCGAACTCCAAACGGATCACACCTAAGGCGGTTTTCACAACTCCGTTTCCAACGATGTTCCAGAAGTATTTGTTCTTGGCCCCGGGATTCTTGTTCGGTTCCCGCGTCATCACGAGATACTTCGAGGAATCTTGCTTGTTCGGCAGGATGTAGTACCGCTCCCACGAGAACATCCAGAGCCTGAGTGTGAAAATGTTCTGGCCGTCTTTGAGATATGCCATGCCAACGCTCTTGGTTTTCTGGATTTTGCCTTGGCCGTCCTCCTCGCCTTGGAAGACTTGAAAGCGGTAGTATTTTTTCGATTCGTCGTTTTTGGCATGAGAGATCACTTGTTTTTCCATAGAAAAAACTCCTTCGCGTTTTTGCGCGTTAAACTTATTGGTGTCTTAGGCGGCGATTGCTTGCCGCTTTGCCGGGAGTTCAATGAATCCCTGGCGCAGTTTCCGGATGGATCGCTCGATCAGTTGGTCAGTGTAGTGCCATGAGCAGCCGAGAATGTTGGCGATGTCCTCGATCAGCAGGCTCTCCCAAAATCGGAAGTAGACCGCGATGATCTCCTCATCGCCAAGGCTCGGCAGCAGCTCATGAAGTGTTTGAATGTCTTTTTCTTTCTCAGCGCTTCTCGCGGGTAGAAACCGGCTTACCTGGCTATCGACCGCGCGTTTCATGAACTCTCCCGGTGGGCAGAGATTCGTTTTCGGTCTTTGAACTCCAGGCGTTGCCAGCTTTCAATGTTATCTTCGGTCTTACCCAGCCTTTTGAATTTTTCTATCAGCCAGGCCCAGAACCTTTTTGCCATCCATTTCCCCCGTTTCTTTATGGAGGGGAGAAATTTCCCCTCTCATAATACGGGAACTGGGGCCCCCCTTGAGCAACTTGCTGATTTTATTGAGAGCGCGTTCTTTCAGCCTATGGACGGACTTATGGTTCAGTTTCAATTCCTGGGCGACACGCCGTTCGCTCCACCCCTGCCAGAAAATGGGCTCCAGAACGCGGCGTTGCTGATCCGTCAAAGACGAGAGCAGCATTCCGATCCGTGTTTTCAGCTCATCATCGGCACTTGACTGGGCGTCCACGAACACAGACTCCTCTAGTTTTTCGCAAGCCTCGTCATATTCCTGCGGACGGAGCAGCGATTCGGCTCGTGGAGTTTCATGCCACTCAAGATATTTGTTCCATGTAGCCTCGTCCCAGGATCGGGAGACGCTTCTCAGTTGTTCGTCCGAGAGCGGGAATCCGCGCTCGTCGAGCCAAGGGTGATTTCCTTGACTGATGGTACATTGCTTGTCCTGCTGGACGTTTGTGATTTGAGATCCCATGATGGGTTCTCCTTTCGGAAGCCACGCTATCGGTTCCTATTCCGATTTTTTTGCCAGCTTCACGGGACAGCATCCTCGTGTGAGGTAGGGTCAATCCCACGCTTTCAGTTGCCTCCCGATATCGGGTCAGCTTTTGTAAAAAATTTATCCCTTAATCTTTTTCACGACGTTTTTTTGGATTTCTATTTTCGGGCTCCACGTACCGTCAAAGAATCGAACGGTAAGGCTGCCGAACTCGATCTCCAATATCTCGGAAAGCATGTCCAGCGCCTTGGATAGCTGGCGATTCTTAGCCACCTCACTTCCATCGTTAGAATAATTCGCTAATTTAGCGAATCCACAATTTTTCATATAAGACCCCCTTAAAACGTGTATTAGCCCGTTCGGGAGGGGTTTTAACTAAACAAAAAGTTATGGTCAATGATTTTTGGTTGCTTTTAATTCGCTGAAATGGTTAATCACCATCCATGCAAAGCGACTCTGCTCACATTGCAAACAGAATTCGATCCCTGCGGATGGCAAAAAATCTGAGGCAGGCGGAATTGGATGAAGCGGCTGGACTGCCGCGATCTTCTGTTTCCAAGATCGAATTAGAAAAAAGAGAGGCCACAGCCAGTGAGCTTGTTCGCATAGCGCAAGCTCTTGGCGTGACTCTTGATATGCTCGTGAGCGGGGACAACGCATTTGTCTATCTGGAAGAGATCAAGGTGATTGAAGCTCTCCGCGAGATTCCTTTTGAAGAATATCAAAGGATTCTCCGGACACTTGAGGCCCAAGTGTATTTTGCCGCGAAAGATGCAGAGGCCCCCTTGAAACCGCACTTGCAGGATTTAGTAGCGGCTCTGACCAATCTCGCTCAGGCGGACAGGCGTCCTCGTGGTCGCGTTGCGGATATGAAACGGGCAAGAAAAACAGGAACAGGGGGATAATATGGAACTGGAAACAAATCGTACCCGCTCCAAGGTGGGTGGCAAGAACGAAGTTAAAAAAGAGATTTCTGTTCGCGAGGGAAGACTCAATTCCAAGAACGCGGACGCGCCGAAGGCAGTCCAGCAGGAGGTGCCGAGTATCCGGCTCTCGCCTGAGCAGATTGAAGAAATTCACACGGACGAGTATTCGCTGACTTTATTCTATGCGACTCGCATGGAGCCGTTAAGTCTTCTGGAAATGAAGCGACAATTTCCTGAGCCGGAACCCAAGAAGGTCCAATCGGTCATGGACCGTTATATAAAAGTGGGGCTTGTTCATATCACGCCCGAGGGAAAGTTTTATTCCAACTATCCCGAAAACTACATCAACTATTCCCACTACAGATATGACTCTGACCTTGAAGCAAGAAAAGACTCCAAGGTTTTCCAAGTGATGAAGGAGCAGACTGGCAAATCCGAGTTTTGGAGAGACAAGACTTACTTTTCAATGGACGCGTTCTATTCAGAGGAGCAGAGCAAAGAGCTTCTTGAAATGTTCAAGGCTATCAAAATAAAGGCGAAGGAATACGCGAACGAAAATGCGAAAAAGAAATCCATTAAGGGACTCCGGTTCCGCCGGATGAAGTTTTTCGATATGACATTCGGTCTTATGCTGGCAATCCTGTTGAGTCTTGGTATTTCGCAGAATTCATATGCTGGAGCAGGCGGTAATGATCCAACCATGCGGGCACAGATTATCAGGAACGCTGAGATTGCGATGGCTCGGTTTTCGGGTGGGGGCAATGATCCCACGGGAATGATGTCGTATGAGCCGACTACTACTGCTCGCTCCCATGTCGGATTCGACCCCATCAACTGCGGTGGTGGTGGACACGATCCTTGTGAATGTGGTCCTCAAACTGGCGGTGGCGGACATGATCCAGCCGACAACAATAGCAATGGACCTAACTCCTGCGTTCTGAAGATCGAAGGCAGATTAATCGAAATCAAGAATCCACGGCTTTGTAAATTGCATCGGCTCATCGACTTTTTGAGCGATTGCGATGCGCTTGGTGAAGAAGTCTGCAATGCTGTTCTTTACCAAATTGAAGGAATGGTGATCGAACTCCAGTCTCAGAGGACTGAGTGAAGGCTCTTTTCAAAGCACAAGTAGTAACGGGTCTTAGGGGATTTGCTGCGATGGTGTTTACTATCGCAGCGTCCCCAGTTCTTCACGCCCAAGGGGTAAGCTTTCAGACTATTTCCTTGGGCTTTGGGATACTTTACTCGATTCTTGCTCTGGCTGAAATCCCGACCGGCGTTTGGGCTGATATTTTCGGCTCAAAGAAATCTTCCGTATTCGGCGGAATCTTGCAGTTTTCAGCAATGGTGGTTCTTGGTTATGGCACAACTGAGCCATATCAGATTCTTTTCGGTTTCGCTCTTTACGGACTTGGTTCCAGCTTCGTCTCGGGGGCGCTTTCGGCGCTCATGTTCGCCACGGCTAAGGCCGACGATGGCGACGCTTTCAACTCAAACCGTTATTTTTCGGTGATCGAAAAAGTGGCAGTCGCAAGCTATGTGCTTGGCAGCGTCTCAGTTGGATTTCTCAGTGAGTGGTTTGGCCGACAGTCCTTTCTGTTTGCTGGGGCATTCTTTCTTCTCGCTGCCATTTTTGTTGCGTTTTCATTGCGCGAACTTCACCCAGAAAGAAATCACAAATCATTGCGAAAAGAATTTTTCTCGCGGGTCGTAATTGGTTTTTCGGGAATCAGGCAATCCTTACAGCTCAAAGTTCTTCTTCCCGTGAGGATGCTCCACCAGGTCGAAACCATTCTCGGAATTCTCTGGTTGCCGTGGATTCGTGAACTTGGTGGTGGAGATGACAGGTGGTTCTCCGTTCTTGCTACGGGCTCATATCTGCTTAGATACGTCGTGAACCACTACTTTTCGGGAAAACCTAGGCCGCACCATTACATTCCACGGGTCACCTATGCGCTGGCGTGCATGGCACTCGGCTCTCTTATTTGTGTGTTCGCTCAAAACGTGTGGCTGGCGCTTTTGGGTGTATGGACAATGGCCGGAGCTCGAGGCGCGTTTCTCCCGGCGGTCCAGGCGATTCAACATGAAGAATTTCCAGAAAACGTGCGGACAACGGGGTTATCCGTGATGAACTTTTCCACTGAAGTCATGATCGCCGCGAGTTATTTTGTTTCGGCGCCGATTTTGGACAGGCTTCCGGTTTCGGCGGCTTGGGGAATTTCCGCCGTATGTTTCGTGCTGGCCGCAGTTGCCTGTTTGCCCGCACTAAAGCCAGCGCAGCAAGTCGCAGACGGAAACCTCCAAAGCGCGGCTAAGGCCCAAGAGGGTTGAAAATTTCATATCTCTTTTATCATCACAGAGTTGATACAGAGTCGGCTTAGTTATCTCGTCGTGGAATTCCGTGTTTCCGGCAAAGCTCTTGTGTTGATGCTCCGGCCCTAGATTCCGCCAAAATCCCAGCGATCTGCTCATCGCTGAATCTTCCCTTTTTCATTTTTACTCCCTCTCTTACCGCCTTTTACGCGGTATGTTGGGAGGAATCAACTGCTCCAGTTTTCGGGGCCAAGGTCACTTATTTTATTCATTAATTTATATAATTGACGATTTTTTCATTTATTAGGCCTAGAGCAAGGCGGCAATGTCCTTTGCTACGCGCTTCCCTGAGAAAACTGGACCATTTTGAAGGTCAGTCTCCCCGTGTCAAAA
>CAZKBU010000007.1:135761-158287 GCA_964551325.1 uncultured Bdellovibrionales bacterium | reverse complement strand
CGTTCCCGGCGCAATTGCCTTCGAATGGAGGTTTCATGGGACATGGGCCAGGGAGGAGCAAGGATTGGGCTCGGTTCGGGCCGCCTAAGCGCCTGCTTTTAAGGACCTGTCCCTGACCTGTGGCCGAAGTTCGGATTCGCCATGTGCGATCCCTAAATCACACCTTCGGCCGCACAATCCGGTTCTTCTCTTCAATCCACCTCGACATGTATGTCGTGCTTCGGTGCAGATGATAATTCAGCATCGATCCGGTGAAGTTTCTGTTTCTTCGGTGATTGATTTCCCTGACTGCTGTCTCAATGGCGTTCAGAAAGATCGCCGAGTTGCCGCGTTCATCAAACAGGGATGAAAGCGCTCGCGTGCCGTCGATGTGGCAGCTGTTCCAGCGGGCTTCGTCGGAATAAAGCGATACCGCCGCGCTCACGAAATCTCTCACATTTTCAGTCACCGCTCCGGCGAATGATCCGTCGGGGAAGCGCATTCCTTCCGCGCCGATGGGCGTGGTCACCGTAGGAAGACCGGCTCGCCAGGAGTCAGCGATTTTCCCCTTAATTCCCGCTCCGAAGCGAAGGGGCGCGAGACTTACGCGGTAGTTTTGCAAGGTCGATATGGCGTCGTTAGCGGGGCCCTTAACGATGAAGCCCGGCCCGGAGAGTTCCATGATCGAGCGTGGCGGGTAGGCGCCATAGAGGTGTACTTCTGCTTCGGGCAGGGCCGAGCGAACGAGAGGCCAGATTTCATCCCGCAACCAACGCACCGAATCCGCATTAGGGGCATGGCGGAAGTTTCCAATGCTGACGAAGTGTTTCCGGTCGGAAAAGCCAGGGCTTGGTCCGGCAGCGGGAAAGAAAAAGGGCGCCCTACAGAGGAGTTCCGGGGCTGTTAAAAAACGCTTTTCCAGAAGGTCCTGTTCAAAATCGGAAACGAGAAGTGTGAGGTCGCTTCTGTAGATTGCCGACACTTCGCGGATCGCATCGTCGTGCCCGAAGGTTCCCGGGGTGAAAAACGGAAAATCAGCCTTGAAGATCCGCTCGAGCGGTTCACCGACTTTGAGCGCAGCCTCTCGGGCGCGACGGAGAAAGTGAAGGTCAATCGTGTCGAGCACTCGAAGCGTGGCGGGGGAGTGTTCCCGAACGCGCCAGCCGAATTGCTCTTCCGTCATGAAGCGATCAAAGATGGCCACAGTTGGCGAAAGAGATGAAATCCAGGCGTCAAACGAGGAGTCGTTGGGGCCCTGGACCCGAGTCTTCACGCCGAGCGCATCGAGATGCCGCGAAAACTCGTTCTCGGGGTTCGGGGCGGAAAAATGCACCGCCCATCCCGCGGCAAGAAACGTGTTTACCAAGCTCAGCGTGCGCACTCCGGCGGCCGAGCTCACGGGCTCGGGCCACACGCATCCAAGAAACAGCACGGTTCTCATGGAGCTTAATAGGCACTAGGAGAGATGAAAAGGCAACGCTTAGCCTACGAGTTTCTGATAGCGCTTTCGGGCTTCACGTCGAGCGGTGGGGAGTGTGGCTTCCTGTTTTTCTTTCTTTTTCAGCTCCTCCACGTTGAGGCAGCCGTAGAGTCGTCGCACGAGCATGTCGGAAACTTCTTCGGCGATACTCTGTTCGAGATGTTGCTTCCAGGCCGGCGGAACAACTACCTTTTGCTTCACGAGATGGGCTACGTAGGCCTCTACTACGCCCTTCACGAATAGTTCCCGGCTCTCGTAGTTGAAGTCGTAGAGGTGGCGCTCAAAGATAATGAACAGCGGGTCACTTTTTCTTACCGAGAAGCTCTTCTTCTTCCGCTTGCGCGGGAATCGCTTTTCCAAACTTTGGAAGAACTTCGACATAGGCATATTCCTTATCGGCGGCGTGGTGGGGCACTTTAACGATTCGTTAACGCGGCGCATGAAATAGTAATGATATCCGGGGCTTACGGTTGACAACCGGAGAAGAGGGGTTACAGTCTTTGCAATCTCCCCAACTACCTTCAGGAGGTGCAACGATGCGCGCAATGAACGTGATTGGCTTGGCTAGCCTGAACCGAGGAAAATTAGAAGAGTTCCAGGAGCTCTTTGGGCGGCACAACCTACGGGTTGCTGGCTTTGATGCCTTTGTTCGAAATGCCGCCTTTTTGGCCAAAGTGGAGAGCGAGCTTCCCTCGGCAAGCTATGAGGAGAACTCCCGAAAGAAATGCCAGGCGGCTTTTTTTGCCGCAAAAGTCCCTATGGTGGCTGATGACTCCGGTTTGGAAGTGGAAGCGCTAAAGGGAGCACCAGGAGTGCACTCGGCTCAGAGCAGCCCCAAAAAAATTCTGGAGGCCATGAAAGGAAAGCAAAACCGCAAAGCCCGTATGCGCTGCGTGCTCACCTTCATGATGGAAGGTGTAAGTGTTTTGGCTGATGGTGTGGTGGAAGGGAGGATCGTGGAACAGGAAACCGGATCGGGCGGATTCGGCTTCGATTCTATTTTTGTTCCCGACTCCGGCGACGGCCGCACCTTTGCCCAGATGCAGCCGCAAGAGAAGAATGCACTCTCCCACCGAGCGGCGGCGGTGAACGCCTTAGTGCAAATGATTCAAGACCGTGATTTTGAACTGGTGAGGCCTTAAAAATGATCGAAGTAAAAAATTTGTCGAAGGCCTACAATAATCGGAAGGCCGTGAACGATATCTCTTTCTCCGTGAAGCGAGGTGAGATCCTCGGCTTTTTGGGGCCGAACGGTGCAGGCAAAAGCACCACCATGAAAATTTTGAGTGGGTTCATTCCCCCCACTTCTGGCACCGCATTGGTAAACGGGTTCGACGTGGTAAGGCAGGATCTCGATGCGAAGGCAAGCATTGGCTACCTTCCGGAAACTCCTCCTGTGTATATGCAAATGGAAGTGGAGGATTACCTTCTTTTTGCGGCTCGAATTCACGGTGTTCCGAAGCACAAGGTGAAATCAGCGGTGGCCGACGCCATGGAGAAGACCGGAGTGTACGACGTGCGCCATCGTATCATCGGAAATCTTTCCAAAGGTTATCGTCAACGCGTAGGACTGGCGCAGGCAATTGCCCACAAGCCGCCCGTGCTCATTCTCGACGAGCCCACCGTGGGCCTTGACCCGAAGCAAATCATTGAAATCCGCAACTTGATTAAGAATCTTGGTGGAGAACAAACGGTGATCCTTTCCACGCACATTCTTCCCGAGGTTCAGGCCACTTGTAACAGAGTGGTCGTGATTGATCACGGTAAGGTGGTGGCCGAGGATACTCTCGACGGTATCGCTTCCCGTATGCAGTCGAGCACCAGAATCACTGTAGCGGTGAGGCAGAATCCGAAGACCACCATTTCGCAAATTCGAAACTTGGCTGGCGTGGCCGGTGTGAGCCAGCGGGTGGTCTCGAGTGGTGATCATGAGCTTTCGGTGGAGGCCCTGAAGGGCTACGATATCCGCCCTCAAGTGGCGGAAATCTGCGTGAAGCTGGGCCTACTCAGTCTTCACCAAGAAAAACTCAGTCTTGAAGACGCGTTCGTGCGTCTCATTACGAATGATGAAACAACTTTGGAACTGAAGCAGTAGGGAGCCCACAAATGAACTCGATCCTTCTGATTGCCCGGCGTGACCTGCGAAACTACTTCACTTCGCCGATCGCCTACATCGTGATTGCAGTTTTTCTTCTGTTAATGGGGTGGATGTTTTTCAACCTCCTGAGCTTTTTTCAGCAGCAGGTGAATCAGTTTGCGGCGCTGAGCTTCGGCTCTAAGCCAACTCTTTCCGACAGCGTGGTTCGACCCCTGTTTGGAAACATGAACGTAATTCTTCTGTTTGTGGCTCCGTTCATCACGATGCGGTTGTTGGCGGAAGAGCGTAAGGACCACACAATAGAGCTCCTCCTCACGGCCCCTGTGACCACCTTTCAGATCATCGCTGGAAAGTTTCTTTCCGCTCTCTTGATGATTCTCGTGATGCTGGGATTGTCTTTGGTGTATCCGGCGATTCTATTTGCCGCCGGAAACCCGGACCCCGGAGTTCTGTTCGGTTGCTATGCGGGGTTGGTTTTCGTGGCAGCCACTTATGTGGCCGTGGGGCTTTTCTGGAGCTCTCGCACTGAAAACCAGATCGTGGCCGCCGTTCTCACTTTCGGGACTTTGCTCTTTTTCTGGTTGATCAGCTGGGCGTCGCACCAGGCCGGGCCAGTTTGGAAGGAGACCCTCGAACACCTCTCGATCATCGGGCACTATGCAAACTTCTCTCAAGGGGTGATCGATACATCCGACATCATCTACTATCTGAGTTTCATCGGGTTTGGGCTTTTTCTAACTCAGGTGTCGCTCGACGCTGAGAACTGGAGTTGATGCCATGCTGAAGATTCTTTCCGTTTTGGGTTTTTTTATTACCCTTTGCCTCGGCGTAGTGCTCCTCATGGTGCGTCCCGATATGGTCTGGCTCGCAGGAGGAGTTTGGGTGGTGGCGTTTGTGTTTGCTGCTGCTTGGATTTTGCTCAGCCGGGACAGGGTGTGGGCGTTTCTAACCCACAAGAACACTCGCTACGGAGCCAACATGGCTCTCGTGGTGTTTTTGGTGCTTCTTATCGTGGTCGCCGTGAACGTGCTTGGAAAGAGCCGCAGCTGGCGCAAGGACATAACCCGCTCGGGCATGAACACCTTGAGCCCACAGACACAGAAGATCCTGAAGGATCTCGACCGCGAAGTTACGGTGCAGTACTTCAATGTTCCCCAGGAGAAGGACAAGGCCGAGCTTGTGCTCAAGCTTTTCGCTCATGCCTCCAGGAAATTTAAGTATGAGATTGTGGATCCGAATCGTCGGCCCACGCTTGTAAAGAGCCTTGGCATCAAGAAGATGGATACCTCGGTTTTGAGCGTGGAGGGGTCTGAGCGCCGCCAGGTGGTCGACGGCGGTTCAGAGGAAAAACTTACCAACGGTCTCATCAAGTTACTCAAAACCCGCACTCAGGTGGTTTATTTCACTACTGGCCATGGCGAAAGACTCTGGGATGATCCGGCGGAGCGGCCGGAGTCGCTCACTACGCTTCGCTCGGAGTTAGAGAAACAGGGATTTCAGCCGAAGCAGTTGAATCTCTTTTCTGAAGGGAAAATTCCGGAAGACGCGGCTTTGCTCATGATTGCGGGGCCACGAAGCGCTTTCTTTCCAAAGGAACTCGAAATTCTCAAGGCCTGGGTAGAGAAGGGCGGCAAGCTTCTTCTGGCTTTGGATCTCGATATCTCCGAAGGAGGGCTCTCAAAGGGATCAAGGCAACTCGCGGAGCTTGTCTCTCACTACGGCGTAAGGGTTGATTCGAAGATTCTTGTTGATCCCCAGAGCCGTGCGGCCGGTGTAGAACCCCAGGTGCTGATGGGATTCGTAGGATCGCGCGATCACGCCATCACCAAAGACTTTCCGTCGTCCACGATGGGATTGGTGGCCAATTTCCTTGTTCCTCTCACCACCCGTCTTCAGAAGGACGTGAAGGAGGGCTTGCGTGTTTCGACCCTTGTGAAATCCAGTCCCAATGCCTGGTCGGAAAGTGACTGGGGCAGTATCCGCAAGGGATTGGTGAACTTCAGCGCTGATTCGGATTTCAAAGGAGAGATGGATCTCGCCTACGCGATCGAAAAAGGAGAGAAAACTGAAAACGGATTTCGCCTTGTTGTTTTTGCCAGTTCCAGTTTCGTCGTAAACAGTGTGGTGAACATGGCGGGGAACCGTGACCTATTTTTGAACTCAGTGGCGTGGCTGGCCAATGATGAAAGCTTGATATCGATTCGCCCGAAGTCTGACGCCAAGGAAGAGTCTCTGGATCTGCAGCAGAAGTGGCTAAACGTTGTGTTCCTGCTGGTTGTGTTTGTGTTCCCGGCTTTGATAATCGGCACTGGCGTCTTTGTTTGGATTAGGAGGAAGGGGCGGTGAGTTTAAAGAAGACCTTAGCCCTCGTCTTCGCGGCCCTGATTATCGGAAGTTTGGCTGCTTGGGATTTCTTCTGGCTGAAGGAAGAGCGCAACGAGGTCAAGGAACGGGAGGGGTTGGTGTTTGCGTGGAAAGATGAACGCGTCACCCGCTTGCACTTTATCTCGTCCGGAAGGGAAGCTCGATTCGAGTGCGCCAAGCCCGAGGGCTGCCCGCTCGACTACACCGGCGACTGGAAGATGCTTGCGCCCGTTGTTGACGAAGGGGACCCGTCGAATTTGGGTGCCTTATTGGCCTCCCTCAAGAACTTAGCTCAAGTCGGTAAGGTGGAAATGGAATCCGACGGCGAGCTGGAGGAATACGGTCTACAGAAACCCGCGGCCCGCATGGAGATTCTACTTCGCGACAAAAAGGATCCATTTTGGGTGGAGGTGGGGGGGGCTTCTGCGATTGGCAGCAACGTGTACCTCCGTCACTCGAGTAGCCCTCGCACTGTTTGGGTCGTGGCCTCGTTTTTTGCCGATCAGCTAAAAAAAGACGCCTGGCACTGGCGCGCTAAGCGACTTCTGCGGGGATGGGAAACCGAACAGGTGACTTCATTCCGATGGAAGCGGGACGGAGCTCAGGTGGAGGCAAGCAAGGATGGTCCGATTTGGACTCTTGAAAAGCCGCTTCGTGCGCCTGGAAACGCCATCATGGTGGAGGGGCTTCTCAATTCCGTGATTTACGCCAATGCCCGTGAGGTGGAGAACGAGACGGGTGCGGTTCCTCCCGGAGCGATGCTCGCCTTTGAGGCCTGGGTCACGGGTAAGAACAAGAACGAAACCCATCTCCGCGTGTGGAAGGCTCCGAAGAGCCCGAAGGGTGCCAATGATGTGCTCGTGAGAATAGAGGGAAAGCCGCTACTCTATCGCACCGACGGCACCCCTTTTGACCGATTCAACAAGCCGTTCGACGAATTTCGTCAGCGCCGCCTTCTGGATTTCTCGGTGCGGAATCGAATGGAGAAACTCACGCTCCGATTCCCGCGAGAGAAGAAATCGGTGGATTTGAAGAAGAACGCGCAGGGCGACTGGGAGCGATCGGGAGGGGAAACTCTCCCTGAGGCGCTAAGTCAGGATCGGATTAAAAATTTCCTCGACAGCCTGGCCGCCACCGATGTGGAAGGATTCACGCGTCAACCCGCACTGCTTTCCGTGTATAAGGGGGTGGGCGATCTGGAACTTTCCTGGGGCGAAAAGGAGTCGTTGAAGTTCGTGGTGCACCAGCGCTCTCGGGCGCTTGTAAACGGCGAGCTTTCCGGGGAAGCTCGTATTATGGGCGGGGATTTCCTTGCTCTCCTTCCGATTCGGGTGACGGATCTTTTGGTTTCGTCGAATAAGAAGGTGGTAGTGCAGGAGGAGAAGCCCCCCCACAATGGACACGACGACCACGACGGACATTCCCACTAAAGGACCGATCAAATCTTTCCTGGAGGCCTGCGGCCAGGCCTTGCTTGAGCCGGGCAAGTTTTTCCGTGAGCGTTTTTCCCACTGGACTCTCGGACAATCGCTTTCCTTCGGAGTTGTCAGTTTCTGGTTGGCTAGCTTGGTGGCATTCCTTTGGAGTTCCGTGAACTTCATTTTTCTTAGCGCGTTTTTTGAGCGCTGGATGCAGTCGGTGTTTTTTGAAGACGAAAGTTTCGCTCTCTTTCACGAGGGGCCGCAGCGGTTTCTCCTTCGCGCTGGAATGCTCACGCTGCTCCCGGTGTTTACGGTGTTTTCAGCGCTGTTCGCCTCGCTTGTGCTCTATTTTTTCGCCCGTTTTCTCACGGGCCGTGGCCAGGAAGATTCTTCCCACGTGAATTATCTGGCCTGTATCCGTATCTTCGCGTTTGCTCTTCTGGGAACTTGGTTTCTTGTTGTGCCGATTTTCGGAGGCCTTCTCGCTTATCTGGCATTCGTGATCTTTGCCGCCGTGGCCACTCGGGAGAGTTTTCATGTTTCCTCCCGTAGGGCAGCGCTTATCGTGCTGATGCCGCAGTTCATGCTCTTCTTTGTGCTTTCGCTCCTGTTCACGATGATGTTCGTGCTTCTTTTTTCTTTGCCCATGGGGATAGAGCTCCTGGATCAGGCTCCGTTTTGAGTCGGGCTCGGCTTACGGGCCGCTAAAGCTCCCCCCAGATCCTTCCGATAAGCCCCTTAGGATGCGTACGCTCACCGGAATCATTGCCATTTGGGGCGTCTTGGCTGCGCTAGGAGCCAAGGCTGAGGAGAACCCTTGTCTTGCCTCGGAGTTTTCCAGTGTTTTCCGTTCTGCCACGATTCTTAAGAACCGGAAGATCGATTCCGATGTGCGCGGCACCCACGGTTTTTGCTTGGTGAAGCGCCATCTTGCCGATCCGGAAGCCTCACTTGCGGTCTTGAATGTTTTGCGCGACCGTGGCGACGATCTATTCGTGAGGGAAGACTTGGCGGTTGCCCTGGGGTCGACCGGGTTTCGTCGCGAAGTGAAGGTGGCAGAATCGCCTTCGCCAGCGGCCATCACCGCCGAAGATCGGGAGGCCGTGAATCGCACGGTTGCGTCGGTGAACCCGATTCTTCAGGTTACGGAAGCCGTGAAATCGATGCGCGAAGTAGTGGCGGTGACTCCAAGAGAAGCGGACTTTGTAAAGGCTCTCGGGGAAGTAGCCCTCGACGAAGACGCCCACGTGATGTTTCGCATGGTCGCCGTTCAGTCTCTCACGCGGATCGTGAAGGAGATGCAGGGTAGCGGCCTTTCCCAGGATCAGGTGCTGCATGTGGGGTATGAAAGCTTGAAGTTTGCCTCCGAACTTCCCGGCGAAGCCACCTGGTATATTGGTGCCGCCTCCGCCTACGATTCCATCGCGCAAGATCACTCCAGGATCCTCGCGTCTTTAGGCGAAAAGGGATCCTCACGGCGCACTCCCGCGAGCGTAAAGCCTCAATCGAGGTAGATGTTTCCTTCGTCTCCCGTGATGCGAACAGTAGTGCCGCCCAATCTCTCCAAGGTTTCAGGATGTGGGTGATGTTTTCGTTTTCGTCCCGCGCTGATGATCGCCATCTGAGGGTTCACCGCCTCGAGGAATTCCTCCGTGGAGGAATGGCGGCTCCCGTGGTGTGCCACCTTCAGAAGTTCTGCTGAAAGAAAATCAGGATTGTTCCGCAGGTGGTAGTGCTCGGCGCGGGCATCCATGTCGCCGGTGAGCAGAAGTCGTCGGCCGCTCGGAAGTGTGACTCGGCAAAGAGGGGAAGAGTTGTTGGATCCCGGTCCGGGGCCGGCTACGCAGGGAAAGGGAAAACCGACCATTTCCCAAAGATGAACCCGAGCGTTGTGCAGTTCCAGGGCCTCGAGCATTCTCGTGGCGTTGGGTAGATCGATGTGGAGGGAGGATATCCAGACTCCTTGAACGGCACCAAACCGAAGAAGCATGGACTCTAATCCTCCCGTGTGGTCCTGGTCGGGATGGGTGAGTAAGAGCCCTTCCAATTTCTTTCCCGAAATTCCGGCCCAGCTTGAGGCTGTGCGCCCGTGGGGGCCTGTGTCGACCATCCAAGGTCCATCGAAGAGCGCTAGCGACTCGCCCTGTCCCACGTTGAGGATCACTGCTCCTTTCTCGGAGTTGCCCTGCTGAATCAAGAATCCAGCGAGAATCAGGATTGTTGCTCCCCATCTTTTTTCCCGCCGCCACGACATCGCCCAAGCAGCGGCCAGGCCGAGAGCTAAGATAAACACCGGCCACGGGACCCATTTCGCACCCTTCAAAAGATGTTCGATCCAACTCAGGGAAACGACGCCCCATGAACCAGCCTGATCGGCACTTTCCCATAGCCAATTCGCACTTCCTCCGGCGCTTTCCCAAAGAAGCGCTACAAACGCGGGAGCTGCAACAAAAGGACCGAAGTAGATCGTCGCCAGAAAATTATAGAGAGGCGACAGGATGGCGGCCGAGTGAAACATTCCCGTGGAGAGCGGAAGAGTTAGGGCCCAAGGGGCAACAAGAATCCAAGCCCAGCGATAGCGCTTTTGATCTACGGCCCAGAGGAGTGCCGCCGTTCCGAGCGCGCTCAACAGGAAACTTCTCCAGGAGCCATGACCCAGGGCAAAGCTCACGGCGATACTCACCGAGAATTTCCAAAGCGGCCCCGGAGAAAGCCCCAATCCTCGCGCCATTACGAGTACGAACCCGGCGGAGAAGGCTCGGGTGGCGGGCTTGGACCAGCCACTTCGGTGTGCGATGAAGAACATCAGTCCCGTTACGAGAATCAACTGCAGGGCAATCGCCCACGGGCGATGGGCGTGTTTAGGAAATCCGCGCTTCCAGACGGTTATAGCCAAGCCTCCCGCGCTAGCCGCGATTGCCATGTGCCAGCCGGATACGGAAAGAAGATGCACGAGACCGGTGCGTTCGAAGAGGAAGACGGTTTCCTCCGAAACGCTGTTCCGTGTGCCGAACAGGAGGGCTCGTGAAAGGGATTCCATGATGAGACCGAGAGCAGGTGCCGTGCCCTCGCGTTCTGTCGTGAATTGGGGTGATCATGGAAATTTTGATTGTCGGAGTGCGGATTTCATCCTTAACCTTGTAGGAAATGAAGAAAGACGATGTCTTCCTTTTGCTAAACGGCGCAGTGGTGGGAGTGGGCCTGATCTTTTTCCTCCGGTGGTATTTTCATCGCGAAGAAAGCGGGTTTCGTGACGACCATTGGCTGCGAGGAGGGAAACGTCCCGGAAGTAAGCCTGGTGGAGCCGGCTTTCGTCTTGAGCAAAAGATCGATCAGAAAATTCTCCTCGACTATCGACCAGAACCCGGCGCGGAGGAATCGAAGCCTGAGTTCCGAAGCCCCAATTTTCATGGCAAGCCCCATGAGGTGTTGGGGATTCCCTCCCAGTCCGACTCGGCTACCATCAACGCCGCCTTCCGCCACTGGATGAAGCGATACCATCCCGACCGCGTGACCCACCTCGGGCCCGAGTATGTGGAGCAAGCGCGGCGCCGGGCTGAGCAGCTCAATACGGCGCGAGCGGCTCTCCTGCGAGAGCAAGCCTAACCCATTGAATCCTATTGTTTGATGCTGGGCGCCAGAAGAAATCTGGATTCCTGTTCCTTGACACCGAACGATCCGCCACCAACTTAGGGCACGCGCAATCAGTGCAGTGAGACCCGAGGGGGTGCAGGAACCCCCAAAAAGCTGGAATCCTGCGGGATTGCGCGTTAAACAGCTCAACAAATTAACTACTGATTGGGAGATCCAAAAATGCAAATCACTCCGCTTTATGATCGTCTGCTCGTTCGTCGCTCCAACGAAGAAGAAAAAACCAAAGGTGGCATCATCGTTCCGGATTCGGCCAAGGAAAAGCCGATTCAGGGTGAAGTGATCGCGACCGGCAATGGCCGCTTGGCCGACGACGGCAAAGTGCATTCCCTGACCGTGAAGAAGGGCGACAAGATCCTGTTCGGAAAGTATTCCGGCACGGAAGTGAAGTTGAACGGCGAAGAACTCCTCATCATGCGTGAGGAAGACGTTCTCGGCATCATCCAGTAATTCCAACGATTCAATTAAGGAGAACACACAATGTCTGCTAAAGATTTTCGTTTTTCTGAAAGTGCCCGTAACGCCATCTTGAACGGCGTGAACACCCTCGCTGATGCAGTGAAGGTGACCCTCGGCCCTAAGGGCCGCAACGTGGTGATCGAGAAGAGCTTCGGCGCTCCGATGGTTACCAAGGACGGCGTGACCGTAGCGAAGGAAACCGAGCTTTCGGATCGTTTCGAAAACATGGGCGCCCAGATGGTGAAGGAAGTTGCTTCCAAGACCAACGACGACGCCGGTGACGGAACGACCACCGCAACCGTACTCGCTCAAGCCATCTACCGCGAAGGCGCCAAGATGGTGGCCGCTGGCTACAACCCCATGGACGTGAAGCGCGGAATCGATTTCGCCGTCACCAAAGTGGTGGAAGAGCTCAAGAAGATCGCTAAGCCGATCAAGACCGACGGCGAGATCGCCCAGGTGGGCACCATCTCCGCTAACGGCGATGAAGAAATCGGCAAGAAGCTTTCTGAAGCCATGGCGAAAGTGGGCAAGGAAGGCGTGATCACGATCGAGGAATCGAAGACCGCTGAAACCACCCTCGACACCGTGGAAGGTATGCAGTTCGATCGCGGCTACCAGAGCCCGTACTTCATTACCAACCAGGAGCGCATGGAAGCCGTTCTCGAAGACGCTCTCGTGCTCATCTACGACAAGAAGATCTCTTCGATGAAGGACCTTCTTCCCGTGCTGGAGCAGGTAGTTCAGTCCTCGAAGCCTCTCATGATCATCGCAGAAGAAGTGGAAGGCGAAGCTCTTGCCACTCTTGTGGTGAACAAGCTCCGTGGCACGATCCATGTGTGCGCCGTTAAAGCCCCTGGCTTTGGCGATCGCCGCAAGGAAATGCTTCAGGACATCGCTATCCTCACCGGTGGCCGCGTGATCTCTGAAGACCTCGGCAACAAGCTCGAGAACGTGAAGCTCTCCGACCTCGGTCGCGCCAAGCGCATCGTGGCCGACAAGGACAACACCACGATCGTGGACGGTGCTGGCAAGAAAGCCGACATCGAAGGCCGCGTGAAGCAGATCAAGGCGCAGGTTGCTGAAACCACCTCCGACTATGATCGTGAGAAGCTCCAAGAGCGTCTTGCTAAGCTTGCGGGCGGTGTGGCTGTGGTGCACGTGGGTGCCGCTACGGAAGTGGAAATGAAAGAGAAGAAGCAGCGCGTGGAAGACGCCCTCAATGCTACCCGCGCCGCTGTGGAAGAAGGCATCGTGCCTGGAGGCGGTATCGCCCTCCTGCGAGCTGCCCAGTCTCTTGCTTCTGTGAAGCTCGACAACGACGACCGTCAGGCCGGCGTAGACATCATTCGTCGCGCTTGCCAGGCTCCCGTACGCCAGATCTCCTTCAACGCCGGTGAAGAGCCGAGCGTGGTAGTGGATAAGATCCTCTCGAAGAACGAAACCAACTGGGGCTTCAACGCTGCCACGGAAGAATACACCGACCTCGTGAAGGCCGGTGTGATCGACCCCGTGAAAGTGGTTCGCTGCGCTCTTCAGAACGCCGCTTCTGTTTCCAGCTTGCTCCTCACCACTGAGGCGCTCATCGCTGAGAAGCCGAAGAAAGAATCCGCTGCTCCTGCCCCCGACATGGGCGGCATGGGCGGTATGGGCGGCATGATGTAAGCCAAATGGTGTCCGACCCCTTTGGTGGCGGAGGAGCGTCAGTCGCGTCCTTCATCACCGAGCCGGATGGAAACCAAATCAGGGCTGTGACCGAAAGGTCACGGCCCTTTTTCTTGTCTGGATTAGTCCAACTTAAACTCCTTGATCCCTGGCCCGCGCCCAGTTAGATGCAGTGCATTAACTTTTTGGGAAAGGGACCTAATCATGAAACTTCTTCTTTTGATCGCGGGCTTAGTTTTCTCCGGCGTGGCTTCGGCCCAGCCTCTCACCGCTAAGAACCTTCCGGGCACCTACATGGTGAAGGCCATCGATGTGTTCTTCGCCGCCGAGGTGACTCCGAAGGCTAACGGTACCTACCTCTATCGCGACACCAACACCCAAGGGATCACCTGCCAGGGCACTTGGAAGCTTTCTCGAGGGGTGTTTCTGGGCCGCCTAAGATGTCCTATGGTGGATCAAGAGATTCTTCAGGAGATCAACCTTCGTGGTCTTTCCTGGGAACAGCTTAACGAACGAACCAAAGTGCAGATCAAGAGCTCTTTGATTGGTCCGGAGGCGCTCACGTTTACGATTCAACGAGTGAAAAACTGATGCGGCTGGAGCTCCCGGACGTTCGCTTTCGAGAGAGCTTTCTTCGTTGGCAGCGGGAGCTGGAGGCCCATGATCCTGAGTGGGTGTTGGGCGAATTTGAGCGTCTGGCGGCCAACGACGCCGCCTTCTCGCTTTTGGTGGAGAAGTACCATCAGCGGGCCCGGGGCGAAGGGCTCCCGGCCCACTGGGTGCCCGACACCACCTGGTGGATGGTGGAGGGGGAGGAGATCGTGGGGAGGATCAGCCTCCGGCACCGCCTCGACGAGCGCCTAGAGGTCTTCGGTGGGCACATTGGATACGAGGTGCGGCCCAGCTTTCGCAGGCGGGGATTCGCCACGAGCGCTCTGTCTCAGTGCCTTGCGGAGGCCAAGAAGATGAACCTCTCTCGGGTGTTGCTCACCTGTGCGGATGGCAATCTGCCGTCGATACGTACGATTGAGTCCAACGGGGGAGTGCTTCAGGACCGAGTGCCAAGGCCTACCTCAGAGGGTGGCGGCGGACTCACGCGTCGGTATTGGATTTCCTTGTAACTGCTTAATATTAAAAGAATTCATGGCACGCAATGGTCTTCCATTATACTTGACTATAAAAATCAACAATGGTACAACCCGGGCAATGTTTTTCAGGAGGTATCCATGAAGAACGCCGTTTTATTTTTGATCCTTGTTGTATCGACTTCTCACGCTGCGGTTCCCAAGAACGCGGCCCCGCACGGGCAACTGCTTGCCTCCGTGGAGTGCACCGACAACGCCGGAAAGCCCGCTAGGATCGATTTTTACCCTTGGCCTGAGGCATGGGTCCACCGCTGGGAAAGCGCGGCTATATCGAAAGAGCGCTTCCTTAGGGCTTCCGCTCCGGGAGAGTTGGACCTTCGTTTCTTTGAGCCTTCCTCCGATAACGAGTTCCTCGTTCCTAGGGCCGATCTCGTGGAGACCGCGCTTCATTATTCCCGGGCCGATGATGGACGCCAGGAAAGCTGGAGCTGCCGACTCTTGGGCGGCTCCTTGCTGGATCCACGTCTGGAAGGGGATCGCTTATGAAGGCGGTCGTTATCTTCTGGAGTTTCGTGGGCTCTATGGCCCATGCCCTGGCACCGACTCCCGTGGTGCCCGATCCGGCGCAATTCACCCAAGGTATGCGTCTTTCCCAGGCTGAAGAAGGGCCGATGATGTGTCCCTTGCAGGAGGTCCGGGTGGCCCGGTGCTCGCCGGTTACGGTGAACGCTCAAACCAGTGACTCATTTCCGCTAAAGCAGGTGCTCGTGTGCCAGAACGCCAAGAAGGAATTCTCCTTGGCGGCGAAAGTGACGGTGAACGGGGAGCTTAAAAAAATGGGGCCGATCCCCGCGTCTCCTGCGAAAAACATCCAAACGGGTCGGGTGGAATTCATTACTGAGGCAGGCACCGTGCTATCGCTCGCCCCCGACAGATCCACGGCTGACATTCGCCAGTGTGTTCCGGTCCCCGGACCTACCGATGGCACCAACACTCGCGTGCTCTGCGACGGACGAGCCGCCATCTGTCACTGATAGATCTAGTCTACGCCAGGTGTGAGGGTGTCGAGATAGTTCCCCATGTCGTCGTAGTAGATCGCCATGTGGGAATAAGGCGCATCGTTGCAGCGAATGACCACCTCATAGCCCGTGAGCTTGGCCGGATGGCCGAGGAAGATGGAGCTGGCGCTTTCCATGAAGCATCCGTCTTCGTGTTCTACTTCGAACACGTGCTTCTTTACTCCAGAAGGAATCGCGCGAATGGAAAGGCTTTCGCGGCTTCCGGAGTGGAGCATGTCGCGGGCTAGCATCCCTCGGCTCACGGGAAGAGCGCCCGCCGAGCCGGCCAGGCCCAGGGCTAGAAGAGTGAAAAACAGAGTTACGAGTTTCATGGCGTTCTCCCGATTGCAGACTTTCACTATCACTACAGCAAACCGGATACCAAGGGCTTGCCAAGGAATATTTCGCCGTGCGACAACACCATCCAAATGGCCAAGGAATATCCACGCAGCAACTTCAAAGACTACCGGCCGTCGAAGAACCCCTATGCAGACAAATTCCAGGAACTTCAGGGGGTTGACGGTCCTCTAACGGGCTTGGCCGACCAAGCTACCGAGCTGCATCGCGGGCAATGGCGCCAGTATTTTCAGCGCCCCGAAGGCACCCACCTTACGCTGGAGTTGGGCGCGTACCATGGGGAAACCTGTCTCAACCTTGCGAAATCAAGTCCCGACGCTCTGTTTTTGGGTGTGGAGTGGAAATTCAAGGTTTGTTTCAAGGGAGCCAAAAAAGCGCGCGACGCCAAACTTTCGAACCTCTGTTTCCTGCGGGCTAACATTGCGCGCCTTCCCTGGATGGTGGCTCCGGGGGAGGTAGATCGCGTGATGATTTTTTTCCCAGACCCGTGGTCGAAGCTTTCTCAGCAGAAGTGGCGTTTGCTCCACGAAGGTTTTTTTCGCACTTTGGGCTGCCTCCTAACGGAAGGGAAAGAACTTCTGATCAAGACCGATCATCCGGGCTATGCGGAGTTTATTCGGGAGGCGCTCGCCACGGCCGGATGCTTCGACCCGATGCCCGCCGATCGCGCAGAGAAAATCTGGGCGTCGATTCCGCCCACGCCGTTTGAGAAAATTTTCCTGCGTCAAGGGTTACCGATTCATGCGTTTCCGCTAATCAGGAACTCGAAGCTCGTGGTCCCGCCCGAAGAGGTGAAGGACGTACTTCTTCAGTCCTGAGGGATCCACGGACTCCTTCACCAAGTTCATAAGCGAGTAGTAGGCGGGGCTCTGAAGTTTCACGCGGGCGCCGTTCTGAAGAACTGCATAGGCTCCTTCCGGTGGACGGAGCTCCAACGTTTCCGGACGAAGCTTTTCCCGCTTACCTCCGAGCAGCGTAAGCAGTCCGGTTTCCGTTTCGAATGACCGGGCGAAATACGCGGCGTCCTCCACAATCACGGGAAGGGATTCGGCTCCCACCTGCACGCGCCATGTGCCGTCGGGATTTTGCTTGAGACTGTTGTGTAGAAGATCCACGGTGCGGGTGTGGGTGATTTCTTCGCCGTCTTGATGAAAACGACCCTGACCATCAAGGCGGAGAGGCGGAACAAATGTGCGCAAAATCGCTTCGCGATTAAAGGGAAAGTGCACCCGCTGGATCGCCTCGGGAATCGAGAGCCACTCAAACGCAGTATGCTCCCTAGGGTCGAGCCGGGGGGCGGGCGGCGACTCGGTATCGAGATCCAGGTGGAACGCTTGCTCCACCACCGGCCCCCATTTCCCCTCGAATTTCTGTTCAAGCCCCAAGTGCTTCGGGGCGGAGGCGAACTTAAACCCAGTTTCCTCTTCCGCCTCCCTACGGGCTGCTTCCGCAAAATCCTCTCCCGCCTCTGCCTTTCCGGTAACCGATTGCCAGAAATCGCCCCGCTCGGGGGTGACCCGGAGAAGCAACACCTTCGACATTCGCCAGGTGATCACCACTAAAGCTTTTTTGGCCCTTTCCATGGTCTCGGATTCTAGCCTGCTTGCGCCAAGGGGAAAAGGCGCGGTAGGTTGCCCGCTATGATTCACCCCCCTGCTGTTTCCGCATTGGTGCGATTGGCTCTCGAAGAAGACCTCGGGCGAGGCGATCTCACAGCTCTTGCCGTGCCTCCGGAGAAGCGCGCCCGGGCCCGGCTCGTTGCCAAGTCGGAGTCCGTGGCAGCGAACCTCTTTCTCGCCGAGCATGTGGCGAGGGAGGCGGGCACCGAAGTGCAGGTGCAGCTGGCGGTGAAGGAAGGTCAGGTGCTCTCGCCTGGCACCCACGTGCTCACGCTTTCGGGAAAGGCCCGCGATATCCTCGGTATCGAGCGCACGGTGCTGAATTTTCTGCAGCGATCTTTTGGGATCGCAGGAATGTGTCGTCGCTATGCCATGGCGGTTGAGGGCACAGGAGTGAAGGTAACCGATACGCGCAAAACGCAGCCGGGTTTTCGCTATCTCGACAAGGCTGCCGTACGAGCCGGGGGCCTCTATAATCATCGCTTCGGACTCGACGGTGGAATCCTTGTGAAGGAGAACCACATTCGTGCCGCCGGCGGAATTCGCGCGGCTGTTGTGGCTTTGCAGGAATCAGTGCCCCATTGTCTCCGAATTCAGGTTGAAGTCACCTGTAAGGAAGAAGCGTTTGAGGCGTTGGGCGCTGGGGCGGAAGCTCTACTCCTTGATAATTTCTCGCCTAAGGATTTGGGGCCGCTTGTGAAGGAGCTCCGTTTGAGAGCGCCGAAAGTGCTTCTTGAGGCTAGTGGCGGTGTGGATCTCCGCAACGTGGCGGAATATGCCTCAACCGGAGTGGATCTCGTGAGCGTGGGAGCGCTCACTCACTCTGTGGTGGCCGCCGATCTGTCGCTTCTTTTCGAGATCGAGGGATGATTCCTCGATTCGCGCTTGAAGTTATTCCGGAATGCGCGAGTACAAACCAGATTTTACTCGAACGAGATGGCCCGATTCACGGGGTCGCGCTCCTTTCGCTTCGGCAAACCGCGGGTCAAGGGCGGCGCGGGCGTTCGTGGATTTCTGCTTCTGGTAGCTTGGCGGTGAGCTTCGGTTTGGAGGGCGAGGGGTTCGACCTCGCGGCGCTTCCGTTTTGGTTCGGCGTGGCGCTGATGCGAGCGGTGCGGGTGCTCAAGCCCGAGGCCTCAGTTTCGCTCAAGTGGCCCAACGATCTCTATCTGGGAGCAGGAAAGTTAGCGGGTATTCTGGTGCAAGCCCGCCAGCAAGGCACCCTGTCTCGGGTGGTGGTAGGAGTGGGTATGAATCTCCGCGGGAGTCCAGAGTTGAGTGATGCGGCTACGGCCGATCTAGATTTGGAGATCGAGCCCGAGGCCGTGGGCAAGGAGATTCTCCGTGAGCTCGCGGTAGTGGCGGGATGGCGCCGGGAAGAAATTTTTCGAGCATGGGAACGGGGCTGCGGGCACTTGGGAAGCTTTGTTTTGATCTGCGATCCAGGACGAAAAGAGAACGGGAGATTAGTCTTGGCCCTCGGCTTGGCTTCAGACGGAGGCCTTCGTGTGCGGGATGAGGCAGGAAACGAGAGCGTGGTCTACAGCGAAGAGGTTAGTCTTACTGTTCCGTCTCGTTCGTGAGGCGAGCGATTTCAGCCTGAATGAGCTGCTCGGCCAAAGAAGGAATCGTGTCGCGGACGACTCTCTCCACGATCTCTCTCACTGCCACGCGCACTTCCTCTCGAATCATCTGCTCCATGCGGGAAACATCCATCCCCGTCCATCCACTGGACCGAGGAGCGGTGTCGCTCGCCGACTGAGGAAAGAGCGGCGTAGCGGCTGCTTGAACGGCCACGTCTTGTGGTTCTTCGAGCTGAGGATGTTTGTCCCAGCGCTGAGGCACCGGCTCATCGGTGTTGCCGGTAAAGGCGTGAAGAACCCGGTTCACATAGTCGTTGCTGAAAGTGAAGTTGGAGTTACCGGTGTCGAACAGGGCCGAGCCGTGGAAGTCAGGATCCAGAGACGCCCCCGCCGGGGCCTCCAGGTTTACGCGCGAAACTTCCGGAACTTCAGCCGGCTTTTGCACCGGAAGTCCGAGAAATGTTTTTGTGTTCTCCGCCGGTTTCTGTACGGGGAGACCAAGATAGGTTTTTTGGGTGCCATCCACGGGTTGAATGTCCGAGGCGGTCCAGTCCTGCGTTTGAAGACCACCAAGCCCGCCAGACTCAATTTTTCCTTCTCGTTCCAAAGGCACAATTACATCCTCCGGAAGAGCTGGAGGCACATCTAAGTCCAATTCCGCCTCTGAGAGTTCCGCGGGAGGAGGGGTGGCGGTGACCCCCACCACATTCGGCGGAGGAAGGGTCACTTCCGGTGTGGGAGCCGGAGGAGGTGTCTTATTGGCGTCCACTTCCGCCGAGAAAAAATCGGCGAGAGCTTTCGCGTAGGGGCTGAGCCCGGCGGTGGAGGCGCTGGGCGTTGCCGGAGCGGGTGCCGTGGCGGCCGGAGTTATGGGGGGCGACTGAGGAAGCGCCTGACTCACCTGGGTTGGGGCCACGGCTCCCGGAGCCGCCGGCGGAGCATCCATTACGGCTTTCAATTTCGAGCGAAGTGCTACGGGGTCGAAGGGCTTCACGATCACGCCATCGGCGCCCTCTTTGAGGAGAGCGGCTTCGTCGACCGGGTCAAAGGCGTTGGCCAGGAGAATCACGCGGATGCGGGAAAGCTTCGGGGCGTGGCGGATAAACTTCACGAATTCCCGTCCATTTTTCTGTGGTAATGCAATGTCTACCAGAAATAGGTCGGGTGGGTTTTTAAGGATCTCTTGGTGCGCGGCATCGGCGGTGGCTACGGAACGGATGGCGTAGTCCTCGATTTGGAGGGCCAGGTCCAATATTTTTGCGATCGTCGGACTGTCGTCCGCGAGCAGAAGGTTCACCGCCATTTAAGCAGAGCCTAGCACGCCGGCATTTTCTGTCAAAACTTTACCCTTTGTCAGAGGTTGAAAGGTTGCTATAGTCCGTCCCGTTCCTGCTGGGGGGTAGGGGACTCAATGTCTTTCACCCTACAAGCATCAATCCAGGGACCTGTCCCTCGCGATGGTGTGCATGCCGTTCCTTCGGGATTCGGAAGCCTGAAGTCGCGAAATGGGGCCCACGTTAATCTCTGGGTTGAAAGGCTAGAATCCCGAGCCTCGGCAGGAACCTGAGTTTTCGGGATGGTTGTTGAAGGGGGAAGGCTTTGGGAAGCCCATCGGTGCTCAAGCACGTATATTCGAAAGTTAGCGCGGACAGCGCGGAAGACCTCGTATTCCGTAACAACGCCCTCCTAGAGCTCGGGATGCTCTATCTTGAGAAGTGCGATTTCGTGAACTCTTCGGACTGCTTCGAGAAGGTGAAGACCGAAGCCCTGCAGTTCCATCTCTACGATAATTACTTCAAAGCCGTTTCCATGCTCCTGCGTATTCACGCTGAGCGTCTCGATTTCGATAAGCACGGCACGCTCATGAGGGAAGTGCTGCAGGTGGGGGGCACGCTTGCGTCTTGGCGTAAATACCTGCCGAAGTTGCACTACAACCAGGGAATCGCGTCGAACTATCAGAAGGATTTTTCCGCGGCCCTTGGTTACTTTCAGCAGAGCCGTCGCGTGGCCCAAGAGCTGCTTCAAGACGTGTCTGTGACCGTGAAGGAGCGGGCGGAGTTTCAGCGGGACGTGCTCAAGGCCCTTTATGGCGAGGCCGTGGTTTTAAAGGATGAGCGCCGCTTTCCGGAAGCGCTCACCATGGTGGAGGCCCTACACCGTCAGATTCAGGAGTTGCAGTCGACATCCAAGGATCTCGATTCTTCGATTCAGACCGATATCGAGGCCAGTGCCCTCGTGCTTCATGGCCACATCTTCTTTGAGACTCGCCAGCTGCGAGAAGCGCTCGAAAAGTACTGGGCGGCACACTCGCTGCTGAAAATGCACCGCAACTGGAGCTTTTACTATTACGTGCTTTTTGGTCTCGGCCGCGCCTACCAGGCCATGGGTAACATTGAGCGAGCCAAGCTTTTCTTCGACCTGATCCTCGACGCGGTGGGTGAGCTGGAACTCAACGCCCTTAAGCGGTTGATGGACCGGGTGAGCCATACCGAAAACGAGTCCGGCCCCAAGCTGCAGATCGACCGGGAACGCAAAGTGGTGGTGGAGAAGACTCTCGGTGAGGTTCATTTCGAGCGTCGCTTCGTGCTTCTCGAAATCCTTTATCTTCTGGCGGGTGCTCCCGGAAAAGTTTTTTCAAAAGAAGACCTGGTGAATCAGATCTGGCGGGAAAACTACAATCCGATGGTTCACGACAGCAAAGTTTACACTTCGATCAGCCGCCTGAGAAAGCTGATCGAGCCAGACTTCCGCCATCCCATCTACGTGCTCAACGAGCGGGACGGCTACACGTTCAATCCTGCCATTGCCTTTGAAGAGGTAAGGGGACGGGCGCGCCAGGCCGGAGGGGGTTTGGCGGGAATGCGGAAGCCTGTGGTTTCCGTGGAAATAGGGGGGGTGCATGAAACGCATCTTTGATCTGAGCTGGGTGGCTTTGGTGGGAATGTTTTGGGCGTTGGGTGCCCAAGGAGGATTCGGTCCTCTGGGTGACGAGGATCCTTTTCCGCTTTCATGCTTCAATTTTACGGGTGTTTGGGTGGCCGACAACATGGACTCCTACGTAATGGACCAGCTGCACTGCTCGAAGCTCACGCTTTTGGCCGTGAACTCTTCGGGCCAGACCCTTTTCAAGAACACCATCGTTCCCGACAACAAGGTGCGAAAAGTTAAGGGAAGCGATTGGACTGGTACGGCCCGCCATCGTTGGCTTGGACGTAACTATGGCGCCACCATCGAGTCTGTGCGCGAAGTGCGTCAGGGAACAACGGTGATTCAAGAGGTGGTTCAGATCGAGAGCGTGAGCCCCGGCATGATGCTGGAGAGTGTGTACCGTAAGATCCAGCCCACCAACGGCGAGCCGTTCTTTGAAAATGGGCAGCGGGTATTTCGCAGGGCCAAGACTCCAGAGGATGAAAAGTTGCAGCGCCGCTGACCCGGTTGCATTTCCCGAACAGTTTAGTTAGAAAAAGAACCTACAAGATACGGAGATTATTGAAGATGATCGGTCGCAAGAAGAGAACTTTGAAAATGCGCAATCGCCGCAATCAGGCCAAGAAAAAGGCCAAGATCAAGGCCCTCAAGGCTGGCGCCACGAAAAAGAAGTCTAAGTAGTTTTCCGGTCTGGAAAGTTTCGTTCGTAAAACGGAGCGTTAGTTAAGTTGGTTATAACGTCCGCCTGTCACGCGGAAGGCCGCGGGTTCGAGTCCCGC
>CAZKBU010000007.1:0-135661 GCA_964551325.1 uncultured Bdellovibrionales bacterium | reverse complement strand
ACGCTCCGCCAACTAAAATAAAAAAGGTCGCCCTCACGGCGGCCTTTTTTATTTTGGATCGGTGTAGGTGAAGGGACTCGAAGGGGACGCGGCGCCGTCCTGAGGACGGTGAGCGAGCGTGAAGCGAGTGAAAGCCGTGGACCCAGGGCCGAGCGGAGGAGAAACTGATGTTTCGACGAGCGCTTGGCCGAGTCCCGCACGCTCCGCCAACTAAAATAAAAAAGGTCGCCCTCACGGCGGCCTTTTTTATTTTAGAGGGAGTGCTGGGGGCGCGAGAAGCTAGCTGGTTCGACAAAATGGCCATGAAGGCCATTTTGCACTGAGCGTAGCGAAGCCCAAGGGGCGAGGGGCAGGAGCCCCGAGTGAGTCCCGCACGCTCTAAAATATCTTCCCGGGATTTAAAATTCCTTTGGGGTCGAAGGTCCGCTTCAGTCCACACAAAAGGTCCCACTCCGCGTCCGGCTTTGCTGCGCGCAGAGCTTCACGCTTCAAGCTGCCCACGCCGTGTTCCGCCGAGATGGACCCGCCGAGTTCCTGGATGATGGTGTAGGTGGTTTGATCGATGAGAGCAGTGGCGCGTTTGAAGGATTCATCATCCGTGGAGGGGGGAAATCGGGAGTTGAGGTGAAGGTTCCCGTCGCCGAGGTGCCCGAACACAAAGCGCTCTGCTCCAAGTGGGAGTGTCGCCTCCGAATCCAGTCGACCCAGTAGTAGAGAAGAAAGGTGAACCGGCGCAGACACGTCGTTCTTATGAATTCGGCCCGTGGCCGAAAGAGACTCAGTAATGGTCTCCCGAAATTTCCAAAACAGATCGCGCTGGGTGGAGTTGGCGGCGGCCAGGCACTCGGTGTCGAGCGGTAGAGCGCTTCCCACCAGCTCTGCGGAGGACTCATTGTCGACCTCGAGGATCGCGCCAAACACAGGTAGCGGCTGAATCGGAAACGCGAGGCCCTGCCGTTCTGATACCAGCTCGATGCAGGGGCGGGAAAAAATCTCGAAGGCGTGGAGCTGAAGCCCGCCCGTGCGAAGCTGGGCCAGAGAACTAAGCGCGGATTCTATTCGAGCGAATCCGAGCAGGTAGGTTTCCACGTGGCGGGGAAGGGGCGCGAGCTTAAGGGTGGCGGCCGTAATCACCGCGAGGGTGCCTTCGCTTCCGATCAGAAGTTGTTTGAGATCGTAGCCGGTGTTGTTTTTTTCGAGGTCGGCGCCGAACTCCAAAATCTGTCCTTGAGCCGTAACCGCTTCGATGCTTTGTACCCAGTGGCGGGTCATGCCGTAGCGGATCACATGGATTCCGCCGGCGTTGGTGGCGATGTTCCCGCCGATTTGGCTGGATCCCGACGAGGCGAAATCAATCGGCCATGTGAGTCCGAAGGGTTTGCAGTGAGCGTGCACGTTTTTCGTAATCGCACCGGCCCCGACCCTAACGGTGCCTGCCTCCCGGTTGACGGGTCCGAGTGAGTTGAGGCGATCGAGGCTGAGCACCACTTCGCCATGGGCCGCTACCGCTCCGCCGGAAAGTCCCGTGCGTCCGCCAGAAGGCACAACAGGCACACTATGGTCGTGGCAGAACTTTAGAATTCTCGAAACTTCCTCGGTCGACCGGGGAAAGCAAACCGCGGCTGGAGCTGGTTTTGCCACTCGGGTCCAGTCACGTCCCCAATTGGAAAGCGTTTCAGAGTCTCCCTTAACCACGCCAGGTCCAAAGTTTTTCAAAAGGGTGGAGAAAATGTCTTTCACAGCCAAAGCCTACCTCAGGCGGATGCGAAAATCGTGTAGCTCTGGTTTGCATGGAATTGCTGCTGTGCGCGATTCGTATTCCCTTCAGCACTGCCCGAGTTTGCCGATAGGTCCTCCAAAGAGGAAACTAAATGAACAAAGTAGTTTGGCTGGTGAATCTGTTTGGCAACCCCTGTGCGCCGAGCGCGTTTAACCCGGATAATTCCCTTGCGGCGCTCGCGGGGAACTTGAAAGCAGCCGGGTATCAGCCGCTGATCGTGGACCTGCAAACCGTTAGCGTGTGCGAGCGCTTGTTTCCTTCCGACTGGGGAAAGCGCGCGCAGGAACACGTGGCCAAGGCGCAGACTGGAACCCTTTCTGATCAGGATCTCCAACTGATCAATGCTTTCGACGAACAGGTCACCGCACACCAGAAGAGCGTGGTGGATGAGCTTGCCCGGGAGATCGTGGCCCGGTATCCGCGTCCGGCTTGGGTGGGGCTAAAGATTTACTCGGGGGAGGGGTCGACTCTTTCCCGTCATCTGGCGAAACGTTTGAAAGAGATTCTCGAAGTGCCCATGCTGGCGGGCGGCCCTTTGATTCGGGTGATCGATCGCAAATACATGGAGCTTTATTCTGAGTTTGATTTTCTCATCGACGGGGAAGCCGACCGGGCTATCGTGTCGTTCGCCCGGTTCGTGGAGGGAAGCGAAAGCCGCCTGGCTGTGCCAGGACTGATCTGGCGTGAGCCGGGAGGGGAGATACGCGCGAATCCGGCCGATGTGATTCGGAATCTCTCCGAACTGGCCGACCCTTGCTACGATCGAGACGTGTATCCCGCGCTCTGGGAGTCGGGGGAAAAGGCGCTGGTGTTTCAAATCGACGAAAGCCGGGGATGTCCGAATAAGTGTAATTTTTGTGTGCACCCTAACGTGAACGGTCGAGTGGTGAGGGTAATGCCGGTAGAGCGGATCATCAATCAGGTGAAGCAGCTACAGAGTCAATTCGGAGCAGTGGCGTTTCGTCTTACCGGATCAAACACCCCAAAGAAGTTTTTACGGGAATTCGCCGCAGCGATCCTGCGCGAAGGACTACAAATTCGATACTCCTGCTTCTCTTCTATCAACACCACCGATGTGTCTGTGGTGGCTCCGCTCAAGGAAAGCGGGCTCGTGGGCGTGTTCATCGGCGTGGAGACCACCGATCAAAACATTCTCAAGAACGTGTTCAGTAAGCATGGCCAGACCAAGGAAAAGATCTCGCAGATCCTCAAGGCATTTCTCGACGCGGGAATCTATACCACCACGAGCTGGATCTATCCCATGCCGGGGGCCACGAAGGAGATTCGCGACGAAGTGCGCGACTTCATCATCGAAGCCTATGCAGACCGTGGTCAGGATGCGGGAAGCGTGCTCCTCCTTCCGGCGGTGCTTATTCCGAGGTCGGAGTGGTTCAGGACCCCGGAGCGGTTCGGCTTCCGGATTCTCAACGAGGACCAGTTCTACCGCGACTATGCGGAGCTCTCGATGCGGTTTTTCCTGCCCCGTCAGCTAATGAACTCATTCAGCTTCTCGATGGAGGGGAAAGACTTTCTCGAATGTGCCGCCGAGACCGACTCTCTCGAGCGGGAGTTGGTTCACCGAGACATCAGTCTCGGGCTCTCCGATGAGTGGATGCTGATGGGGAAGCTCTCCGGCTACTCAATGAAGGAGTTTCGGGAAGTGGTCTCGAATGCTCTGGTGCAAGGGGACTGGCCGGTCGTTCGTGACTTGATGGAGCGAATCAACTCCAACTCCGCATCACGGTCCTGGGCGGCCTGATTAGTCGGGCCATTTTTGCTCGCTAATTTTCAGTCACTTTTCATGTCTGCGCTCCGGGAGTATGGAGTGGACATGCGTGCTGGGATTTGTCTTCTTGCAGTCCTGCTGAGTTTCAATGGTTTTGCCGACCCAGGGGCTGCCAATCCGAGTAATCTGCAGCAGGCACTCGACGCGCTGAAGCCTGGCGCAGAATTGGAGCTGGCTCCCGGAAAGTATTCCGGTCATTTTGTGCTGAGACGCTCCGGCACCGAGCACCGACCGATCCGAATCCGGGCAAGTGGTCCCGGTGTGGTGTTCTCGGGAGTCGGTCCTCCCGTGAAGACCGGTGCGCCCTGTCTTTTGCTGGAGCGTGTGAGCTGGGTGCATCTGGAGGGAATCGAAGCCAACGATTGCTGGCCACGCTTTGTGGCGATTTCCAGCAGCCGTTACCTCGTGCTGCGGAAATTGACCGTGACCGGCGGTCGGCAGGCGATTTTCGCCGAAGGCGATTCCCATCACATCGCCGCGCTGGAAAGTTCCTGGACGCAAAATTTGGGCATTTGGAAAAATGAATCTTGGGAATCACTTCACCACGGCTCGCAGTCACACTTCAACGGAGCGTTTTTCGGATCGATCGATATTCCCGGCGACATTTTGATTCGTGGCAATACGATCCGCCATGCCTTCAACGGCGTGCGCATGATTGCCGGTGACTCCAGCAAGAACCGCAACGTGGTGATCCGAGACAATCTCTTTGAGTTCGTGCGCGATAATCCGGTGGAGCCCGAGGGCTTTGCCACGAATTGGTGGGTTTTCGGCAATCATTTTCATCAAGTTCATGCCTGGTTTTCTTTCGACGGTGTGGAGGCTTCGCGTTTTCTTATCTTCGGAAATACAGGAACGAACACGGAGACGCCCTGCGACTCCCAAACGAATCACTGCCGGGGAACGGTGCTGAAGTCGGACGACGCAAAAACCCGGCGCCGTCGAGAAGTGTGGGTGTTTAACAACAGCTGGATTCAGCGGGCTCCGTTTTTAGCCCGAGGAAATTTTAAGGGACTTCGGCTTTGGAATAATGCGGTGGAGTTCGTGGACGGCGCTCAGTGGCTGGGTGAAGAAGCGCTGGACGAGGAAATCAACTTGCGAGGCAACTGGAGCAACATGGCCTGGAGGAATGATCGGTCCGGAGTGAAAAAAACAGCGGGTGCTGTGTTTTCAGGCGGCGACTTTCAACCAGCTCCGGATGTGGCTCGGTCTCGGATTCAAGTGCTGGGGTGGAAGGGCGATACGGTGGGCGCTCACTCGGACGGGCAGCGATTCCGCGGGCCTACCTACCAAAGGTGGCCGAAGGAGCCGTCCACGGCCTGGCATCATTCCTTGCAATCGCACGAGTGACTGCCGGTCCAACTCTCTTTACTGCCGAGACGCCCTCACGAGTTCTTCCACCACAAGAGCCAGAGGCAGGTTGCGGGCGGCATTTGCCCCGGCATTTTTTCTCCACTCCACGGGAACCGCCTCTGAAGCTGAGTTCCATTGATCGCGACCGATACGGCGCAGGAATTCGTCGGCGGCAGTGGTCACGCGCGCGCCCTTTTCCGGGCTCCAGAGGAAGTCGGGGTGATCGTTTTTCCACCACTCTCCACCGATGATCTCGCCTTGGGCGTTGATCTCCAGATCGTAGAGATATCGCAGAGTAACCGTTTGATCACGGCTTTCCGAGTCGGTGGCGTGATGCCCGGGCACAGATTCCGAAACGTAAGTCACGTCCATCGCCACGCCCACCACTGCGGTTGCATCGCGGGAGCGGCTCTTGGAGAAGCGGTCGGTATCGAATCCGGCGAGTTCCACTCGACCCTCTTCCAGCGTCTTCACAGCTTTTTTCGTGCGAGGATTGAAGTAGATGTAACTATAGGCAAGCACGGGTTGGTTCCACACCTCGTAGCTGTAGGTCATATCCATCACGAAGCTCCGCTTGGAGTGTCCGATCTGGTTCACCACGCTGAGGTGCCAAGTGCCGGGATTGTTGTCGAGACAGTTCGGATCTTTCGGACGACCGGCCTCATCTGCTTCCGGCTTTTTCTCTTCGCAGCGCCCGCCGATGAAGCGGGTAGGATATCGCGAGTTCGCCCAAAGAAGAGTGGTGAGTGCCTTAATGTCGCTCGGATAAAAGGAAACTCGCGTGGTTCCATCAGCAGCGAGTACTTCGATCTTTCTTGTGGGGCGGGAAACCATATACGACGCCGGAGCCCAGCCGTGGCAGAGACCCATCCAGGTTTCTACTTTCTGGAATCGGTCGTAGTAGGATTTGCCTTCCGCCAGGCCGGCCCGGGTAAGGGTAAAGTCTGGAGTACCGAGAAGAAGGTCATATTTTTCCGCGGGAGAAAGCTTATCGACGGCCAGTTTCCCCATGGTCTCGGTGAGGTAGTCGGAGTTTTTCTTCCAGTCGAGCGACTCTGGGAAATTTTCGTCGGCATAACGGTAGCCAAGGTTACCGAGATAGTGGGGCCAGTAGTGGTCGCTCCAAGGGCTTTCCGCTAGGGCGGCACTCCTCAGTCCTGCAGCCTCAATGGCCTCCAAGGTGGAGTATTGAAACGTATCCACGAAAACCCGGGCCGAATCTTCCGTTTCCCATGCGCTCGAGACGCTGTGGTCGGAGAAGAACCTTTTCTTTCGCCACTCTCGTTTGGCTTCCGCCGCCTGCGCTCTTTTGGCGAGTTCGGAAAGGTTCACGGGGGAGAACCCCTGGCGGAGTTCCTGGTTCACGTCTTCCGCGGAAGGAAATCCCCAGCTAATGCTCGAAACGATACCCAAAACAGCGACTAAGATCTTCATGGCACAAGCTCCCTCTTTTCCAGGGGGGTTTTAACCTAGTCCGGACCAAGTCCGGCAAGTGAAAGGGGGGAGGGCGGAGCGGTGGTCTGGGTTTGAGCCAATATGACTCGGGTTCTCAGCCAAATCGGCCCGTAATGTATTCTTCCGTAAGCTTTTGGCCGGGGGTGGTGAAGATCTTTTCCGTTCGGTCCATCTCCACGAGCTCTCCCATATACATAAATGCCGTGTGGTCTGAAATTCGACCGGCCTGCTGCATGTTATGGGTCACGATCAGAATCGTTACCCTGTTCTTGAGTTCCGTAACGAGCTCCTCCACCCGCGCCGTGGCGATGGGATCGAGTGCGGAGGTGGGCTCGTCGAAAAGCAGCATTTCGGGATCATTCGCCAGGGCCCGGGCGATGCACAGGCGTTGCAACTGGCCTCCCGAAAGATTGAAGGCGAGATCGTTGAGCCGATCCTTCACTTCATCCCAGAGGGCGGCGTCGCGAAGGCTTTGCTCCACCTTATCATCGAGGGCGCTCCTGCGTTTAACTCCGCGCACTCGAAGTCCAAAGGCGACGTTCTCGTAGATCGACTTGGGAAACGGGTTCGGCTTCTGGAAAACCATGCCGATACGCATTCTCACTTCAATGGGGTCCACCTTGGGGCTCACGATGTTCCAGTTCTCCGGCTGGAGAATCAGCTCGCCCTGGTAGCGATTGCCCGGGTAGAGATCATGCATACGGTTGAAGCAACGAAGGAGCGTGGTCTTTCCGCAACCGGATGGCCCGATCAAAGCGGTGACTTTGCGATCCGCAATGCTCATGTTCACGTTCTTCAAAGCCTGCTTAGGCCCGTAGAAGAAGGAAAAATCCTTCACCTCGGCTTTTGCGGGAGAAACGTCTTTTTGACTAGCCATGGACTGCCTCACCATTTGATTTTCTTCCGGAACTGCCAGCGCACCCAGATGGCGAGTGCATTCATAATCAGCGTCATTGCAAGCAACACTACGCCCGCGGCCGCCGCGTTCACATGAAACTCCGGCTGGGGCCTGGATACCCAGTTAAACATCTGAATCGGCATCACCGTGAACGGGTCCATTACCCACTTGAAGTTGATCCAGGGAAAATCCGGCTGAATCGGGCTTTGGGGGAGAAAGGCGATGAAAGTCAGAGCGCCGATCGTGATGAGCGGCGCGGTTTCACCGATGGCGCGGGAAAGCGCGATCACCATGCCGGTGATGATTCCGCCGGAAGAGTAGGGCAGAACGTGCCACTTCACGGTTTGCCACTTCGTGGCGCCCACCGCCATCGAGGCTTCGCGGATGTGGCGGGGAATCGCTCGGATCGACTCCCGAGTGGCGGTGATCACGATGGGAAGAACCAGAAGGGAAAGAGTCAGCCCTGCCGTGAGAACGCTCTGCCCGAGTCCGAACTTGTTTACAAAAATTCCGAGCGCCATGAGTCCAAATACGATGGAGGGCACCCCGGCGAGGTTCGTAATGTTGATTTCGAGGAGCGAGGTGAACCAGTGCTTCGGTGCGTATTCCTCCAGGTACACGCCGGCAGCCACGCCGAGCGGAACCGCTGCTGCTGCGGTAACCATCATTACCAATGTGCTCCCTACCCACGCCGAAAGAATGCCGGCCTCAGCCGGAAACCGGGACGGGAAAGAAAGGAGGAACGTCGCATCGATCCGAGAAAACCCGTCACGGAAAAGATCGAGAATTAGGAGCGCAAGAGTGACCACGGCAGCAAAGAGGCAGATCAGCCCAAGGCCTGCAAAAAGGGCGTTACGGAATTTTGCTGCTGCCACCACGGGGGAAAGAGACATTTCAGTAGATCTCCCGGAACTTACGGCGGAAATGGAACCCGAGAATGTTGAAGACGAGAGTGAGGAGCATCAAAGTGAGGCCGGCCGCAAAAATTGACTGGTAACCGATGCTGCCGTGAGGGAGGTCGCCCAGGCTTACTTGCACGATAAAGGCCGTGATTGTGGCGGCCGGTTCCAAGGGGTTTGCTGTGAGGTTGGGCTGCATACCGGCGGCGATCGCCACCACCATGGTCTCGCCCACGGCGCGGGAGATGGCTAGTACCACCGCCGAGGTAACTCCAGAAAGTGCGCCGGGAATCACCACGCGGAGAGCGGTCTGAAGCTTCGTGGCGCCCAGGGCGTAGGATCCTTCTCGCATCTGCATCGGCACGGCACGCATGGCATCTTCGCTGAGAGAGCTGATGTAGGGCACGATCATCATCCCGATCACTAGACCTGCTGCCAACATGTTGAATCCAGGAAGGTCGGGAATCAGCTTCTGCAATAGTGGCGACACGAAGAGCAGGGCGAAATAGCCGTAGACTACCGTTGGCACTGCCGCGAGCAGTTCCAAAAGGGGTTTGAGAATTTCGCGCGCGCGCTGGGGAGCATATTCACTCAGCCAGATTGCCGAGATAAGGCCCACGGGCACTGCGAGAAGGAGCGCTACTCCGGTGGTTACCAGTGTGCCGGCGAGTAGTGGAAGAATGCCGTAGCGAGGATCCGAAAAGAGCGGGCTCCACTCCGTGGCGGTGAGGAACTCCTTCAAACCCACCTGACGGAAAAACGGTAGCGACTCCCACACCAGAATGAACACGATGGCAGCCGTGGCCAAAACGGCAGAAGAGGCGGCCAGGAAAAGGGCCGCCTCAATGAGGTTTTCACGAATCTTCTGGGCCCGTCGCTGGGCCATGGCTTGACGGGGCATCTTAGTGAGATGCCTCCTTCTTCAGAATATCCTTGATGGTGGCTCCCACGGCCGCATGGCCGCCGAATACGGTTCCCAGCTTCTTCTTTTCGAGGTGTTTCAGGTTCGTGGAGTAGGCGCTCGCCGGGAGCGGAACATAGCCCACAGCTTTTACTAAATCGGATCCTTTGGCCATGTAGAACTGAGAAAACTTTTTGATCTCGCTTCTGTCGAACGCTTTGGCATTCACGTAGATGAACACAGGGCGAGAGAGCGGGTGGTAGGAACCGTCGATTACGGTCTTCTCACTCGGAAGTACGGCTACCTTTTTAGGGGCCTCTGGGCCTCCGATTACTCCCAGAAGCTTCAGCTTGGACTTGTTGGAGGTGTAGTAGCTGAGGGGTAGGTAACCGAGAGCATTCTTGTCGTTGGACACTCCGAGCACGAGGGTGTTGTCGTCTTCGCTGGCGGTGTAGTCGCCGCGGCTCGCTTTGGCCTTGCCGACCACCGCTTCGGTGAAATAGTCGAACGTTCCGGAGTCGGCTCCGGCGCCGTAGAGCTTGAGGGGATCCTGTGGCCAGCTCGGGTTCACATCGCTCCACTTCATCACTTGGCCTTTGGATTCCGGCTGCCAGATTTTCTTCAGCTCCGCCACGGAGATTTCCTTGAGTGGGCTGCGCGGGTTCACCACAACCGCAATAGCGTCGAATCCAACGGGAAGCTCGAAGTACTGAACTCCGGTTGCCCGACAATCTTCCATTTCCTTGGTGGAGATGGGGCGCGAAGCATTTTGGACGTCGGTCTCGCCACGGCAGAATTTCTTGAATCCGCCGCCGGTGCCGGAGATCCCCACGGTCACACGCACGCTCCCCTTTTCGGCCTTTTGAAATTCCTCTGACACCGCTTCAGTGATCGGGAACACGGTGCTCGAGCCGTCGATCTTAATTACCGGCACTTCGGCGAAAGCCATCGCAGGAAGGAGGGAGAGCAGAAGGAAAGAAAATTTCACGGTTTACTCCAAGTTGAGAAATGTTTTTGGCTCACTTTGGATTCTAGTGTTGGGGGCCCATGACACAAATCAGAATTCTGTTAGATTGCCGGGAAATGCGCATTGAATTCACGTGGCTCCTATGCAATTTTGTTGGCCATGAACAGGCCGATTTCGGTGCAGCGCACGAAGAGTCCCAAACCAAAGCCTCCTGCGGATAAGCTGGGGTTTGGGAAATATTTCTCTGACCACATGCTGGTGCAGGATTATGTGGAAGGGCGTTGGGGAGAGGCGTCGATTCAGCCGATGGCTCCATTCCCTATGTCGCCGGGAGCCTCGGTGCTTCACTACGGGCAGGCGATGTTTGAGGGGATGAAGGCTTTTCGCCAGTCGAACGGTCAGATTGTGCTATTTCGTCCCGATTTTCATTTCCGCCGCATGGAGAGCGGATCTGCCCGGCTCTGCATGCCTTTTATTTCCGAGGCGGAGTTTCTTCAGGCCCTTCGCGAGATCGTGAAGGTGGATGAAACCTGGGTGCCGGCCGACAAGGGTTGCGCCCTCTACCTTCGCCCGACCTTGATCGCCACGGAAGAGTTTCTCGGCGTGAGACCTTCTCAGACGTACCGATTTTTTGTGATCACCAGTCCCGTGGGCGCTTACTACTCCGAGGGGTTTGGCCCCGTAAAAATCTGGGTAGAAGAAGAGTATGTGCGCGCCTGTCCTGGCGGACTGGGAGCGGTGAAGGCCGCTGCCAATTACGCGGCCAGCCTAAAGGCGGCGGAAAAGGCCAAAAAGAAGGGCTTTTCCCAGGTACTTTGGCTCGACGCTACGGAGCGCAAGTACGTGGAAGAAGTGGGTACGATGAACATTTTCTTCGTTTTCGACGGAGAAGTGGTGACCCCCCCGCTTGACGGCACTGTGCTCGGTGGATGCACGCGCGACTGTGTATTGCAGCTTCTCCGGCAGCGGGGAATGAATGTGGTGGAACGGAAGATCACCATTCAGGAAGTGCGCGACGGCGTGAAGTCGAAGCGTCTGAAGGAAGTTTTTGGCACTGGCACTGCGGCCGTGGTGAGCCCTGTGGGCGAGTTGGCTGGCGACGGCTGGAGCTTCCAGGTGGGTTCCGGCGGCGTGGGCGATCTCACGCACAGCTTGTTCAACGAGATCACCGGGATTCAGTATGGCCAGCGGCCAGATCCGCATGGCTGGATCGTGAAAGTATAGCGCCGGGATGAGTGAATTCTGGAAGCGCTGCAGCTCTTGTAAGAAGCCGATCCCATTTCAAGTTCTTTACTGGGTGTGTAACGTAAGCACCTGCAATCGGAAGCGCACTGCCCTTCAGTTTTGCTCTGTGAACTGTTGGGATGCCCACTTGGCGGTGGTTCGTCACCGGGAAACCTGGGCCGAGGAGCGCACTTCGCCGAGCCGTGAGCTTTGGGCAAAAGTGGAGTCGGGCGAACTAGAGTGGCCCCCACGGGAAGCTAAGCCAAAGGTGGAAGAGCCCGAAAAACCGGCGCCTTCTTCCGCCCGTCGCACGATCATCCGGCGGCCCGGCTAAGCTCCTTCTTGCGGCGCGCCTCTGCCGAGGCAAGGAACTGCACTGCCACTAGAATCAACGCCAAAGAAATCCAATCCAGGGTTTTTGGATATTTGCCGTAGAAGAACGTAGCGGAAATCACTGTGGCGACGGTCCCGGCCACGAGACTTGCCAAGCGATTGGTAAGGCCCGCAAAGGTCGACGATCGTCCCTTGAACATGAAAAGAAACACGGAGAAAAACGCCGAGGCTCCAAACGCAATTCCACTCACCGCCGCCCAGGGCCAGTCTTTCGGGGGATTAGCGACCGTTTCTTTAAGCTCCGGCAGGAGCGCTGGAAAAAGCATGGCCAATCCAACAAGCCCAAACATCACGCCTGAGGCGGTAAACTGCTCCACAGCAAAGTAGCTGAGGTTGTTACTCGTGGAGGTGGGACTGCGGGTGAACTTGAATCGGTTCATCAAATAGATGCGAATCGCGTAAGCCACGATGTAGCTGCCGAGAATGCCCACGGCTGCGGTGTTGTGGATGAAGTCGAAGTCAGTGCTCTCGGCCATCACAAGATGAAGCCCTACGGCCACGATTGCCACCACAACCGCCACGTTCTCCTGCCAGTAAACCTCCTTGTGGGAAATTCCCTGAAGATTCAGAATCCAGTCCACGGCTCGGCTGATCACGATCACGCTTCCTCGCATGATCACCATCGCCACCATTACGGAAATCGGTAGCGTATACATCAGGGTGGTAGTGGGGATCACCACCGCCGTGCAAAGGCCCGACACCATGATCATCGGCACTTCCGACCGCACGGTCCCCTTGAACCATCCCTGGGCTACGATCACGCTCAGGCAAACGAGCGCGCTCGAGAGGGTGCTGAAAATCAGATACTGGAGACTGGTGAAGCCGGGGTAACCCGCGTCGGCCGGTCCCTGGAAGAACTTCACGGCCACACCCGTAATCACATAGAGCACGAAATAGGCGGCGCAATACTGGAGAAGTCTGCCTGTGCTTCCGTCTTCGGTTCGCCATTTCATCGGTTTAGCTCCTGGGTGCGGTTACGAAATGAGTCTAAAAAACGGTGAAAATTCGCGGTCATCGTATCTAGGTTTTCAACTGTTCCGACCTGCACCTGGGCACGCTTCTGAACGTGAGGCCCGGAGAAACGCTCATCAAGATCCGAGCAAGAGCGCTCGATCCATTCCCGCGACGATTCAGGGTGAAACTGAAAGCCTACCACTCGGTCGCCGAAGGAATAGCCTTGATGTTCGGTGATGGAGTTCGTGAAAATTCCTTCCGCGCCGATCGGCAACGTAAAATGGTCCTCATGCCACTGGAACACCGGAAGGGACTCGGGCCAGTGCTTGAAGTCGGGATGCTTGGATTCGGTCTTATGGACTTCATGCCAACCGATTTCCTGGTGCGTATTTTTCTTCACGCGTGCCCCGAGCACTTGGGCTGTGAGCTGGCCTCCTAAGCAAAGTCCCAGAATCGGATTTCCCGCTTCCAAGGCGCTTTCGATGAGGCGCTTTTCCGTGCGGAGCCAAGGATATCGATCCTCCTCGTCCACGTTCATCGGGCCGCCTAAAACCACAAGGGTGTGAAACTCTTCGGGTGAGGGGAGGCGATCGTCGAGATAGATGTGCTGGATTTCGTGACGGATCTGGCTACGAAGGAACCAGTCGAGGATGGTGCCTGGGTTCTCATCGCGGGTATGTTGCAGGACCAGCCACTTTTCCATCGTTAGACTCTCACGGGATGAGCGACGATGCGGTTACAAATTTTTCGTCTTCGCCCAAGCGAATCCGCATTTTTTCCCAGTAGGGGGCGGCTCCTTCGAGGAAAACGCTCAAGCCTTTGTGACGAATAAGGAAGTCCGGAACTCGCACAAATCCTCGAAGATGAATCCGCTCCTTGCTGAGAAACAGCGGCTTCCGTTGGTACTTCGTTTTTCCCCTACGGGTGAGGCCCATCTCACAGTGAAATACGAGATGGCTCTTTCCGAGGGTTATTTTCGCGAACCCGGGGCAAGGCGCCTTCGCCAACTCTTTCCAGGATTCTGACGTTCTTTGAAACGTCCAGAGGCGCGGATTCTCCGTGGAGTCGGGATTGTTGGTGAGCACGAACAGGGTGTCGCCCTCGGGGATGATGCCGATTACGTCGCGCTGGGGAAGATCGTCGGGAATTTTCACGGCCTTGTGAGAGCCCGCGGCATGATCATATTCCACAATCCAGGAACCAGGTTCATTCTGGTTTCTGATGCCCAAGTAGAGCAACTTCTCGCCGTCGTAGGAAACCGTGGTGAACGATGGTGCAGCCCATGTGATTGGGCTGACTAAAAGAAGAACGAGCCATCGAAACATCAGCGAATCTCCACCGAGTGAAAGTAGAAGTTAAGAATTTGTTGGTGGGTCCAGTTCATGCGGTTCGCGAGCACTCGCGCGCCCCACTGGTTCATCCCCACTCCGTGACCGAAGCCCTTGCCTGTGATGGTGACATGAAGGGGAGCGTTTCGAGACGGCGACGCTACCTGTAGTTTGATCAGGTTACTGCGTAGTCGCATGGCCCGTTGAAACGTGGTTCCTGCTATGGGTTTGGTGCTGTTGTCGGAAAGCTTCACGAAAACCTGCATGGCGCGCCCGCTCTTGTTGACCGAAGCGGATGGAATACTGAGGTCCTTAAGAACCGCGTCGGCCGGGATCAGTTGGGCCTTTTTCAGACGCTCCTGGACTTCCGAAAGCGGGGCCGAGTGCGTCCAGTCGGAGTCGATCCATTTCAGGTCGTAGGCCTCCGGTACCGAGGGGCAGTAGGGATGCACCTCCCCCCAAACATTTTCCGCGAGCTCCGTGTAGCCGCCGCTGTCGGCGGAGAAGAAGGCTTCGATGGGGCGTCCGCCGTAGGTCATCACCTGGCCGCGAGTTTCTTCTACGGCCGTGTCGGTACTTTTCATACGGCGGGAAAGGCCGAGGTAGGCCTGGAAGAAAATCGTGTCGTCCATGTCGTAGTCACGGGCTTGAATTTCCAGCACATCGGCCACCATCTGGTGAAGTCCGTAGGTGCGGGCGGAAATGGCTTGTGCTTTGAGTGCCTCCATCGGCCAGAGAGCTGGCATCTCGGAGGGAACGACGCCCTTAAGGTATTCTTCGAACGAGATGTGTTGGATCACCCGGATTGCGGGCACTCCCTGAGGCGTGGCGCCTGCCTTGATTTCAAACAGACCCTGATAGCGAATCGACTCCAGCCCCTGCTCGCGCAGGAGCTTCACCGGGCGGTCGCAGCGGAGCCACTGAGTTTCGGTGTGGCTCGCAACGTCGAATACGAAAGTTTTGCCCGTGCGGATCGGCTGGGAGAACGACGCGTCGGAAGCCGGATGCAGAGAGCAGGCGCCTTCGGCCTCGAACGTAACCTGACCGACGTTTTTTTCCCGGCCCTGAGGGGACGAATAGGGGCCATGATGGGGAAAAATCATCACACGCACATTTTCCGGGATCACGAATTCGGCATCCGTTTGATTGAGGAGGAATTTTTCCGAATGAGATCTCTCTCGTACCACCGGAGCAAAAACTTCCACTCCGTCAAATACCGCGCGGTTTTCGTCCTGGGCGTTTGCCGGTAAGGTCAAAACCAGCGTCGCCAATGCGATGCAAAATACCTTCATGATTCCCCCTGCCATAGACGGACTGTTTTTCCAGAAAACGGCCACTTCCGCAAGGAAATCAGGAGGGCTTCCAGATCTTTCGGGTGTAGGAAAAAGTCCAAGGAAATCCGGGCATTGCTTCGGTCGGGCGAACGGTTCCGGGGCGAACAACCAGGGCAAGGGCACGGCACTTAAATCGGGCCGCGTGCTGTAGCTGGGCGTGAAGCAAAGAGTCCTGGAGAAGGGGGCGCGCCATGGTAAGAGCCAGGCCGTCCTGAAACACCGTGAAGGCCGCATCGGGCTTCGGCTCGGATTGCAGGTAATAACGAGTGCTCCGCATATGCATCAGCACGGTGCTGAACAGATCGGGCCCCGACGCTTCGGGACGATGGCTCCGGGTGTGAGTCTGTGCCCAAACGCCATGATCGGGTTCCGCGGTGATGCCGGGAGGGAAAGCTTCGTCTGGGATATTTTTCAGTTCGAGTCCCAGAACGGTTTGCTCCTCGAATACGCCGAACCCGTGGGACCGGATGTGTTCTAAAAGCGAAGGCTCCGTGGACGGAGAGGTTTCCCAAAAAGGCGCTCGCTCTTTTCTCTGAAAAAAACGATCGATGTCTTCAATTTCTTCCGGAACCACCGGATGCCCCAGGCCCAGCCCGATTACTCCGTGGATGGGGGAAAAGGTTCCCGCATAGGCAGCTACCGCGGGTTCGAGATCGAGAATCTGTGCCTCCACAAAAGGGTTCAGGTCGTTGGAGGCCACCACGTAGTTCCTAGCCATCGCCGCCAGTGCGTGTTCGGTTTGGAACTCAAATGCCCGAAGATCCATCAGATCAGTCCGTCGCGACGGAGGAGGGCCTTGGGATCGGGCTCCCGGCCCCGGAACCGCTTGTAGAGATCCATCGGAGGTTCGGTCCCGCCTCGTTCGAGCACATTTTCCCGGAAGCGATCCGCCACCGTGCGATTAAAAAGTCCTTCGTCTCGGAAAAACTCGAAGGCGTCAGCGTCGAGCACCTCCGCCCACTTGTAGCTGTAGTATCCGGCTGAATATCCGCCCGCGAAAATGTGGCTGAATCCGGGGCTTACGCTGGTGCCGGGAATGTGGGGGAAGAAACTCGCCTCCCGAATCGCCTGCACCTCGAAGGCCTCCTGATTTTCGATTCCGGACGGGTCGTGGCTGTGCCAGGCCATATCCAAGAGCCCGAAGGCGGTTTGCCGCACGCCCATGAGCCCCGCCTGGAAAGTGCGCGAGGCCTTGAGCTTGCGAATCAGCTCCTCAGGCATTTTTTCGCCGGTTTTGAAGTGCCCGGCAAAAAGATCGAGGCATTCCTTTTCGTTGGTGAAATTTTCCATGAACTGCGACGGAAGCTCTACGAAATCCCAGTACACATTGGCGCCACCGAGACTTGCGTAATGGCATCGGGAAAGAAGTCCGTGGAGCGCGTGCCCGAACTCGTGGAACAGAGTGTTCACCTCGTCCATCGTAAGGAGCGACGGCTGGGACGCCGTGGGCTTGGTGAAATTGCATACGATGCTGACCCAGGGGCGCACGTTTTTTCCGTAGACGACGCCCTGCTCGCGGAAGGTCGTCATCCAGGCGCCGCTCTTCTTCGACTCGCGCGGGAAGAAGTCGCAGTAGAAAAGGCCCAGGAACTCCCGTTTCGCGTCGTAGACGTCGAACACCTGCACGTCGGGGTGGTAGAGCGGAACGTCCTCGCGAGGGCGGAATTCCAGCCCGTAGAGCTTCGAAGCCACGGTGAACACGCCCCGGATTACGTTATCGATCGGAAGGTAGGGGCGGAGCTCTTCGTCGGAGAGGTCGTATTTTTTTTGACGAAGTTTTTCCGACAGCAGCATCGTGTCCCAGGGTTGGAGCTCGCCGTCGTTGGGGTATAGCTCTCGCTTGAGGGCGCGGAGATCATCGAAATCCCGCTGGCCCGCGGGCTTGGCGGCGGAAATAAACTCGCGAAGAAACTTTTCCACGGTGTCCGGAGTTTGTGCCATCCGTTCTTCAAGCACGAAGTGGGCGTGGGTTTTATAGCCGAGAAGCTGGGCGCGCTGGTGCCGGAGGGAGGCGATTTCCTGCAGCACGGGGCGATTGTTGGCCTGAGCGGAAGTGCCTCGGCTCATGTAGGCGCGCCACATTTTTTCCCGAAGGCTGGAGTTCTCGCAGTACTGCATGAAAGGTTGGTAGCTCGGAAACTGAAGCGTGAAGAGCCAGGCCCCTTTGTGGCCCTTTTTCTCCGCCGTGTGGGCCGCATCTTCGACCGCGTTCGCCGGTAGGCCTTTCACGTCGTTTGGATCGGTAACGAGAAGCTGAAACGCATTGGTATCTTTCAATACGTTCTCCGAAAACTCATGGGTCAGCCGCGCCATTTTGCGATCGATTTCACGGAGTTTTTCTTTTCCGTGAGCATCGAGCAGGGCTCCGTTTCGCTTAAAGGCCTTCCACGTTTGCTCGAGGAGGCGATGTTCCTCCGGCGAAAGCTTCGGTTTCGACTCCCATACCGCCTTAACGCGGGCGAAAATCCGGTCGTTGAGGAGGAGATCGTTGGAAAGTTCCGCGAGCTTCGGAGAGATTTCCTTGGCCAGGGCCTGAATTTCGTCGCTCGTGTGGGCGAGGTTCATGTTGAAGAAGATGCTGCCCACACGCTCGAGGTCTTCCTTGTAGAATTCGATGGCTTCCACGGTGTTTTGAAAAGTAGCCGGTCCGGATGCGGCGGCGATTTTTTCCAGATTTTCCTTCGCCGCGCGGATCCCCTCATCGAAAGCGGGCTGGTAGTGGGAGAACTCAATGAGGTGGAAGGGCGGCACTCCGCGCTCGGAGCTCCAGGACCTGTCGAAAAATGGATTGGTTTTCATGCCCCGGAGCTTAGCAGAGATTCGGGACTACTTCACCGGGGCGTTGCGGAGAATGTGCGTCATGGCCTCCTCGGCGGAATCGGTCACCAGAAGGTGGTTCAGGTCTTCAACGGAAATCGATTTTTCTTCCAAAAGCGTGGAACGACACCAATCCAGAAACCCCTTCCAGTAGTCCTTGCCCATGAGCACGATCGGGAATTTTTCTACCTTCCCGGTCTGCACCAGAGTGAGGGCCTCGGTCATTTCGTCGAGGGTTCCGAAGCCGCCGGGCAGGATCACAAAGGCGTGGGAATATTTTACGAGCATGACCTTTCGAACAAAAAAGTAGGAAAAAAGAATATGAACGTCGAGCCATGGATTCGGATGTTGTTCGAACGGGAGTTCGATGTTGCAGCCGATTGAGCGTCCGCCCGCTTCCTTGGCGCCTCGGTTGGCGGCCTCCATGAGCCCAGGCCCGCCCCCTGTCATTACGGTGAACCCGTTACGCGCGATTTCGCCGCCGATCGAGCGTCCCAGGGCGTAGTAAGGGTGGTTCTCGGGAAACCGGGCGCTGCCAAAAACAGTGATGCAGCGGCCAACGAAGTGAAGGGTGCGAAATCCCCGGATAAATTCAATGGCAATCTGGATGACCCGCAGGAACTCTCCCAGGCGGGAGCCTCGGATCTGGAGAAACACCGACTCGCGGAGAAAGCGTAATAGCCGCATCGGCTTCTCTTAACACTCGGCTTCGGGTAGAGAGAAGTGCAATCCCATGAACACCCAACCCAAAATACGATGTCGCGAATGCAACTTGCGAAGGGACCTGTGCCTTTGCGCGGAGATTCCGCGGATCGCTGCGAAGACCCGGGTGGTGCTGGTGATGCATGCCTCGGAGGCGGCCAAGCCGAGCAATACCGGACGTTTGGCTCATTTGTGCTTGCCCAACAGTGAGATTCGTTTGCGGGGAACGCCGGGGGCGCCGCTTTCGATGGATGGCCTAGTGGATGGGGAATTCGAAACCCTGCTGCTGCGGCTCTCGCCGGAAAGCGAAGAGCTGACCCCGGAATTCGCAAAGAGCCTTACGAAGCCGGTTCGTCTTTTGGTGCCCGATGGCACCTGGAGCCAGGCCTCCAGTACGGGGTCGCGGTTGGCGAAAAAGCTCGCTGTGAAACAGGTTAAGCTCCGGGCGGAAGGCCGCCCCTCGGTCTATCGCCTGAGAACCGAACATCACCCCGACGGAATGGGCACTTTCGAGGCCATTCAGAGGGCCCTCGAAGTGTTGGAGGGCGAGGCCGTTCGGGAGCCGATGGAACGGATTTTCCGCATCATGGTGGACAGGGTGCTTTGGACCCGGGGAAAACTGCCCGCCGACGAGGTATTTGGCGGGATTCCCTCCTTGCCTCGAAGCCGGGACCCGCGATAGGCCTAGGTCCCTTCGGGGTACCATGAGCAGACTGAACTTTCAGATCGAGGCGAAAGCCACCGGGTCGATGGCCCGGGCGGGACGTTTTCGCACGCTTCATAACGATGTAAAGACTCCGCTCTTTATGCCCGTGGGAACCCACGCCACCGTGCGTACCCAGCGGGTCGAGAGTCTTCTCGACAGTGGCTCCCAGATACTTCTCGCCAACACCTACCACCTGCTCCTGCGGCCGGGACCGGAGGTTTTCGAAAAGGTGGGCGGAATCCACAAGTTCATGAATTGGCAGAGAAGCGTGCTCACGGATTCCGGCGGATTCCAGATTTTCAAGCTGGAGAACCATCGGAAGATGACGGAGGAAGGCGCCGAGTTTCTGAGCTACGTGGACGGACGGAAAGTTCTCCTCACTCCGGAGCGCTCGATCGCGATGCAACGGAGCATCGGCAGCGACATCATGATGGTTCTCGACCAGTGCGTGCCTTCCACGGTAAGCGAGCCCGAAGCACGGGCGGCGATGGAGCTCACCCATCGCTGGGCTCTAAGAAGTCTAAATGCGCGGGGGGATTCCCCTCAGAGCCTGTTCGGGATCGTGCAGGGCGCTTGCTACCAGAATCTTCGTAAAGAGAGCGCCGACTTTCTCACCCAGCTTCCCTTCGACGGTTTCGCCATCGGTGGTTTGGCCGTGGGGGAGGGGCGCGGAGAGCGGGAAGAAACCACGGCCCTCACCACGCCGCTTCTTCCGGAGGATCGTCCTCGTTATCTCATGGGCGTAGGCACTCCCATTGATCTCCTCGAGGCGGTTCATCGCGGCGTAGATATGTTCGACTGCATTCTGCCTACGGCGCTAGCCCAGCAGGGCGTGGCGTTTACGTCGAAGGGGAAGCTTGTTCTGCGTCGCTCGGTTTATAAATTCTCCGACGAAGCTCTCGATCCGGCCTGTGACTGCGTCACGTGCCGTAACTACTCGCGGTCTTACCTTCACCATCTCACCAAGGTGAAAGAACAGCTCGGATGGCACCTTCTATCGTTGCACAACATTCATTTCTACCACCAGCTCATGGCGGGGATGCGTGAGGCGATCCTCAGCGACAGCTTCCTCGAGTATTATCGACGAATGAAACCGATCCTGGAGCAGGGGGATGAGGACAATCCCACGGTGCCCCAGAAGTTGTATGCTTCAAAGGCATTGTCCCGATCCGCGGAGCTCGGCGACTATCAGGTGAAAATCTCCGAGGGAGGGTTCGCCAGCATCCAGCAAAAGAGTTCGGGAGAGACCATGCACTCCGTGGTGCGCCCCGAGGAAGAAGCTCGGCGTCTCTATCTGGATCAAAGCGGAATTTTGGAACGAGCGCGAAAAGGCGGAAAGCTCACGGTTTGGGACGTGGGAATGGGTGCGGCCACGAATGCGATGGTGCTTGTGCGGGCCTATGAGGAACTCGTGAAGGACCTTCCTCGGGCTGCGGCCTTGGAGATCGTGAGTTTTGAAAATGATCTCGACTCCCTTCGGCTCGCGCTTCAGGAGGTCGATCTTTTTCCCTATCTTCGTCATTCGGCGCCCTACGGGATTCTTCATCGTGGGGAATGGAAGTCGAAAAAGTTTCCGCTCGACTGGAAGCTTCATCACGGCGACTTTGCGGATCTCTATCCAGGGACTCCGGTTCCTGACTTCGTATTTTTCGATCCGTTTTCCTTCAAAACAAACGGACCTCTTTGGCAGTTGCCCCTATGGAAAGGGCTTGCCGAGTTCCTGGGCGCTCATGACGTGGAAATTTTCACCTACTCTTCCTCCACGGCGGTGAGGAGCACTTTGCTTTCGGCCGGGTTCTACGTGGCCGCGGGCACGGGCACGGGACCGAAGGGCGAGACCACCATCGCGCTCACCGAGCAGGCGGCAGTGAGGCGGAGGCCTCAGTGGTTGGGGCAGGAGTGGTTGCAGCGGTGGGAGAGAAGTGATGCCCGAATCCCGCTGGGAGCCATGGCGGAAGATGCGGAGTCACTTATTCAAAAAATTAAAATGCATCCCCAGTTCAGGGCAGATCAAACAACAGAAGTTCCGCTTTACCAGTGATTGTATGGGGGCCCTCTCCGGTGAACCCCAATGCGTCGCCCGGATCTAAGCTGTGTCCTGCCACGGTGGCGTTTCCCGATACCACATGAAGCCAGTAGCGGCGGGTGGGAATTAAGAGGAGGTCGATTGGCTCATCGATCAATGAGATAAAGATACTGGCATCTTGATGAATTCGCATGGAGCCGTCGCGTCCATCGGAGGAAACCGCGAGGCGCCAGCGATTGCGCTTCTCGTTCTGCGAAAAAGTTTTTTGATCATACGAAGGATCCACTCCTCGTAGCGCCGGTTCGATCCAGATTTGGATAAAACGACATTCCTCCGTGGAGCTGGGATTGAACTCGCTGTGAGTCACTCCGGTACCGGCACTCATCTTCTGCATCTCGCCGGTTCGGATGATGGATCCGTTTCCCATGCTATCTTTATGTTCGAGGGCTCCGTTCACCACGTAGCTCACGATTTCCATATTCCGATGAGCATGAGGGGAGAATCCGCCGCTGGGCGCTACCCGGTCGTCGTTGAGGACTCGGAGTTTGGAAAAGCCCATATGCTCGGGATCGTAGTAATTTCCAAAAGAAAACGTGTGGCGGCTTTGAAGCCAGGGCAGTTGAGTGGGGCCTCGATCTTCGCTCTTGCGAATTTGGATCATCGCGGAACTGTAACAAGGCCAAAGACCACGGTGCAAGCTAGCCGGGCCCGTGTGGAGATCGTCGCTACTTTTGTGCCTTGGGAGTTCCTCCGATAAGTGGGAAAATTCTGAATTCAATAAACTACGGGGAACGTCATGAAAAATATTCTAATTCTTGCGGCAATGATGGCGGCATCAACGGGATGGGGAAAGAGCGATGGCGCTCCCGGCATGTCGGGCTGGGAGGCCTACTCGGAACTTCAAAGCGGAAACATGCGCTTCTACGACGGCGAGCCGAAACATCCTCGTCAGAACAAGGAGCGACGTGAGGAGCTGGCGAATGGCCAGAAGCCGCACACGATTGTGATTTCCTGTAGTGATTCGCGGGTGCCTCCGGAAGAAATTTTCGATCAGGGACTTGGCGATGTTTTCTCCGTACGTCTCGCCGGCAACGTGGCCACCACAGAAGCTATAGCCTCCGTGGAATACGCAATTGAACACCTTGGATCGAAGCTCCTCGTGGTGATGGGCCATGAAAGCTGCGGCGCTGTGAAGGCGGCCATTGAAGTACCAAGTGGAAAGACCGCGGGAACCCCCCATCTCGACGAACTCCTGGCAAAGATTCGGCCTAATGTGGCCGACGTAAAAGACGTACAGGGCGATCCGAAGCTTTTGCGAGCTCCCGTTAAGAGCAACGTGAGGGCAGTGGTGAAGGATCTTCTATCGCGATCTGAGGTGGTGCGCACGGCTATAGAAAGCCATGGACTGATCATCGCTCAGGCGATTTACAGTCTTAAAACAGGGCGCGTGGAGTTTTGGGACGTCGGCTCCAAGGGGTATGTTTCCAACGATCGTGAGTCCGTGAAGGTAGCCGACGGTCAGGTGCATTCAGAGGAAATGCCCAAGAAAGTGAAGAAAACCCATTGATGCGGAAAGTCCTGGTGGCTGCGGCAAGGATCGCACGCAATCCCGGTGAGCTGGGCCGCCTGGTGGGCGATGGGCTCAACAAGGCGAACCTCAATCGGGACTCTCTCAAAAAAATCTGGTTTGAATTCCTGGCATTATTTCGTTTGTTGAAGGCTTGGACATCGGGAGAATACAGGAGCATCCCTTGGCGTTCGATTGTGTGGGTGGTGGCGGCGTTGCTCTATTTTCTGAACCCCATCGATGCAATTCCCGACATTCTCCCCGGTGGTTTTATCGATGATATCGCCGTGCTCACCCTGGTGATCAACCGGATCCGGGTGGACCTTGATAACTTCCTCACCTGGGAGAAGGGGCGCGAATCAGGCGGAGAACCTCCTCCAGCGCCGTGACCTCATCTTCCCACCAGGAGGGATCCGTGAAGTCGGGAAACATTCTCTGAAACGTGGGGTCGCTCCATCGACGAGCGATCCAGGCGGAGTAGTGAATCATGCGAAGGGCCCGCAGCCCCTCGATCAATCGCAAAGAGGAGCGGTCGAATTTCCTTCCCATCGTGTCGTAACCATCGAGGAGCCGTTCGCGATCCTGGTCCGCTCCCTCGCCGCGTCCGTTCACCACCATCCACACATCCTGCACGGCAGGCGCCACAGTGGAGTCGTCGAAGTCGAGGAAGAACGGAGATTCGCCGTCCCAGAGCACGTTTCCGAGATGGCAGTCGCCGTGCACCACTTGTTGGGGAGCGCGCTTCAGCGCCGGCTCCACCACGGTCACGATTTTTTCGACCACTTCACGATACCGTCGCTCGTAGGTGAGATCGATGAACCCATTTTTCAATAAAAAGTCGAGTGGGGTGCGGGCGAAGGTATCCACCGTGAGCGGTTGACGGTGGCGAAATCGGAGCGCCGAACCCACGGAATGAATTCGCGCGAGATAACGGCCAAGCGTCTCGATCTGTGAGGGGGAAAGTTCGTCGCGAAGGCGCCCCCGCACTTTCGGAAAGACAGTGAACAGAATTCCCTGATCAGTTTCGGCCAGCGTCGACGCCCCCAGCGACAAAGGCGCGATCGCGGGGATTTCCGCATTTTTCAAAGCGAGAAGGAACTGGTGTTCTTCCAGAATCTGTTCACGAGTCCAGCGGCCCGGTCTGTAGAATTTCGCAACCACGCTCGATTCGTCTTCGAGTTCAATTTCATAAACCCGGTTCTCGAGACTGTTGAGCGTGAGCGTTCGGCCCGTGGCCCGCACGCCGGGCTTTTCGGCTTCGAGAGCGTCTTCCACGGCGTCCAACACCATTCCGGGATCGAGCTCGTAGAACTCATTCTCTTTCTGGTTGCGGATGATCACAGATGTTCCTTCCAAAATTGGAGCACGGGTTGATGCCACCGACCATTTTCCAGAAAGTGAAGATCGAGGTGCTTCCCTTCGGGAACTTCCACAAATCTCTTCGGCTCCGGAGCGCGCTCAAAAAGTTCCTTCCCGAACTTTACGGGTACGGTGGCGTCGAGGGTACCGTGCATCACCAGGAGCGGCACAGGAGAAAGTTCAGAGAGGACCGGATCAGGAGCGTGGGCGTCGCTCATCACGATCCACGCCATCCACTGGAAGGGCCAGGTCACTACGGCCCGACTCATCACGTCGCGGGCCATCCCTTGGTAGCTTGCAAAAGATCCCTCCACCACCACCGCCTTCACCGGAATTCGGCCCTTGCTTTCGATCACAGTTCGAAGCGCGATAGCGCCGCCCAGGCTCTGACCATAGACCAAGAGCGGTGCACTGGAACGACTTCGCGCGAGCTCCAGGGCTGCCTCTCCGTCCTTCACGGTTCCTTCGGGAGAGGGCGAACCCTCACTTCGGCCGTAGCCCTGGTAGTCGAACGCGAGAAGATCGTAGCCGTGGTCGAGCACCCAGGCGAGGCTCAGGTAGTGGGAGCTGAGGTTTTCACCGTTGCCGTGGAACTGCACCACCACGCCTTTGGGCTTCGGGCTCACACGGTTCCGGAAATACCAGGCGAAGAGCTTGGGCCCGGCCTTGCTGGGGAAGAACACTTCCTCGGGTTTCAGCCCGAGTTTGGCCGGTTCGTGGTGGAGCATTCGGTCGGGGTAGTAGAGCAGGGAGCTGCATCCGGAAAGCAGCAACAGCAAGGGGATCAGGCGCATGGTAGAATGATCCTCAATGCAGAAGCGGGTGTATGTCAATCGCACTTTGAATCTCCGGAAAATCCGTTACCTCGGGTTCGACATGGATCACACGCTCGTGCGTTATGATTCTCGCGCCTTTGAGGCCACTACCCACGACGAGGTATTGAAAAAGCTGGTGGATCGAAAGGGATACCCTCGCCAGATTTTGGAGCTTCCCTTCGACTACGATCTGGCCATTCGCGGGCTTGTAATCGACAAGCGGCGCGGAAACGTGCTGAAGGTCAGCCGTCACGGTGCCATTCGCGGGGCGATGCACGGACTTCGAATGCTCGACTTCACGGAACAGAAGCGGCTGTATCGAAGTACCTACATTGATCTTCGCGACTCCGGATATTCCTCCGTGGACACGGCGTTTTCGATTTCCACGGCGAATCTCTTCGTGCAGCTCGTGGATTTCAAGGACTCCCATCCACAGCTTCCGCTTCCCGACTACGAAACCATCGGCAATGACCTGATGAACACCGTGGACGAAGCCCATCGGGACGGGACTCTCAAGTCGATCGTGCGCGCGAACCTGGCCAAATACATTCTCCGCGAGCCCGACGTGGTGGCGAGCCTGGAGCGTTTCAAGCAGCACGACAAACGCCTGTTCGTGGTCACGAATTCCGACATCGCCTACACGAAACTTCTCCTCGACTTCGCGATTCAACCGTTTCTGCGGCGGCACAAGCACTGGTCGGAGCTGTTCGATTTCGTAGTTGCAGGCGCCCAGAAGCCCCGGTTCTTCTTCGAGCAGAATCCGTTTCTCCGGGTGAATCTCCACGACAACACTCTCACTCCGCTGGAAGGAAAACTTGTCCCCGGGATTTATACCGGCGGCTCCGCAGTGAAGTTTACCGACGATCTCGACCTCGAGGGCGACGACATTCTCTACATCGGCGACCATATCTACGGCGATGTGGTGCGCCTGAAGAAGGACTGTAACTGGCGTACGGCGCTCGTGCTGGAAGACCTGGAGCATGAGATTCCGAAGTATGAAGTGGTGCGCCCGATCCAGGCCGAAATCGATCGCCTCATGAAAAAGAAGGAACCGCTCGAGGATCTTCATGTGGACCTTCATTCCCGAAAGATCGAACACGGAGCTGAGCCGCCAGCCGAGGAAATACAGCGTTTGATTCAAGAGATGGGAGACATCGATCGGCAGGTGGCCGAGAAGATTCGCCACTATCAGGCGGCTTTCAACTCACGCTGGGGCGAGGTGATGCGCTCCGGAAATGAGGAAAGTCACTTTGCGCATCAGGTGGATCGCTTCGCTTGCATCTACATGGCGAAGCTCGGTGATCTTTTGGAGCGCAGTCCAAGGACCTACTTCCGGGCTGCCCGCAGGCCGCTCGCCCATGAGATGGCGATCCGTATGACGGCGGAGGTTTCTCCGTTCGAGTGAGTTCTAGCGTACGCGCCGGAACTCCACCTGGCCGGTGCGTCCCAGGTGGTCCGTGGTTTTCCCTCGAATCACTCCCTGGTCCACGAGGCCGGAGATCGAGATCTGATACCCAGCGTTTCCGTCCGGACCGGTGGGAAGCGACTGCATCGCGATCTCCCGTGTCTCTTTGTAGTAACGCACGCTCATTTGCACGCGAATGATATCGAGGCCGTCGGAGGCGATCCGAAATCCTCCGCGGAGTTCCGGGCGGAAACGGACTTCTCGGTTTTCGTTCACGCCGTCAGGAACTTCCACCACATCGAGACGGAGTTCCACGGGGTAGGGAAGGTCGCGCGGTTCCATCGGCGTGATCTCGCCTTTGTAGACGCCGGTTACCTCGGAATAAACCTTCATCAGGTTCTCGCGGCTTTCGAGTTCGCGCTTGGAAGTGTTGTCGGAGTTTTGGGTGCCGCAGGCCGTCAGTAGTAATCCCAAACATGCCCATCGCAATGCAGAAAAGTGCGTCATGATTCCCCCCGAATCTGAGGCCTACACCTACCGAAAATGCTTGCCTTTTGCCACAGAAACATTAAGAAAGGAGCACAGTTTATTGCAATGCAGTAGTGGCAAGGTCCCGGGGGAGGGATATCCATGAGAACTCTTTTGATTTCCGTAGGTTTCCTGTGGCTGGTGGCCTGTGGCACCCGCGACACCGTGAGCGTGCAGGGCAGTCCTGCCTCGGTGGCTCGCACGGAGGGCCGGCTGGGGAACGGCGAAATTGATTCCGGTCAGGGCCGCGACTTCGATTGGTTGGTTTGTTCCGATGGATCCGTGAGCTTCTATTTCTTTCGACACGACTCGGGGTCCAGCTCTACGGGGCGCACCTTTCTCTCCCATCTGGCCTCTAACGAGAGCGCGCTCGTGCAGCACCCGGTCGTGGTCGAAAAATCGACTCAACGCACCTCCCTCGCTTTTCTAGGTGGCAAATACGCCAACCAACAGGATTTTCTATTGGTAACGGCTCAGGTCGAGATCGGTCGTGGTCGCGCGGAAGAGAAACTCGTGGCTCGGTTTCAAACGGCCCAGGTTCCTGCGGAGATCGCCGACAAGAGCCCGATGGCGTTGGTGGCAGATCATTGGTTGGTTTGGGACGATTCTCGGGGGGCCACTGTGCGCCTCGCCCTTCGGCCGGAAGAGGAAGTGGCTCGCTGGCCCGCGAACCTCGGCCCGTTCCGGAATATTCGTTCCTTTGGCGGTAGAGTGCTTTGGGACACGGTGAGAGACGGCCGGGTGGTGACCCAGCTGGGACAAGTCAATCAGAAGGGCGAAATCTCCGGAGTTAGGAATTTGCCCCCCGCCCTGGTGGAGGGAACTCGGCCCGTGGGAGTTCAGTTTTTAGCCGACGGTTCCGTGGCCTGGCTCGACTGGAATAAGGACTGGGCCAATTTGCGGATCTGGAGCGGCGATCGAGCCCGCTCATTCCGAGTGCTCCATGAGGGCGACAAGCCGGTGCTCCCATTTCTCGCCTCCGTGGGGCAAGGAAAGTTCGCCGTCACCGATGGATCACAGGTTCGTTGGTTGAACGTGCTGGATCGCACCACTGAGGTGCAGGCCCGGAAGAACCTTCCTCAGGAAGTGACGACCGCGGTGGCCGATAATCCGAAGCTCTTCGAAATTTTTGGCGACGGGTATCAGCTTTATCTTCGTGTGCCCTCTCGATACGGCGGCGTGCGCCTCTCCACGATGGACGATTCCGGGTTCCGCTACATGACGATGTGGGCTTGTCCCCATCACGCCTTTGGACGAGGGGCCTACTAATGAAGTGGTTAGTGATCACGGCCTTCTTTCTAGCCATTCAAACCCATGCGGCGCCTGCCAAAGTGAAGCCCAAGGAACTTACGGACTCCGATCTTTTGCGTGCTGCCACGTCGGAACTGGAGATTAATTCGGGGTCCGCTGCATCATCCGGAGCCACGGTTGTGGCCGATATTTCTTCCTTAGAGAAAGACTCCGCGGCTTTGCCCCCGGCAGATTTTTCTGCGGGCGTGATGAGTCATCGGCCCCAGGGCATGGGTCGAATCTCCGAGACCGAGAGTTATCCGCTGAACAATCTCTCCGCCCGGCCCATGGGTGTAATCAAGGTGAACCGGTGGTTTCGTGAGGCCTCTCGGCGTTCTCGCGGAGCCAGGTGGGGGGCGGAGTTGCAGATCGGGGCTGGTTGGAATGACCTCGCTCTGCGCACTTCCCGCGGCGTTACCTACGACGACGTAAGACTATATTCTGTGTTGGTGAGTGCTGGGCCTGCCGCTGAACTCGCGCTACCGATTTGGAAGGGGATTGGCGTTGGAGCTTCTCCTTCGATTGGTCGGCAGTTCTTAGTTCAGAGCACCGCGGCGCCGATCGCGAATGGTTCTTTGCAGGGAAATTTTTGGCAAGCCGCAATTTGGCTGAGAACCTTTGTGTCCGACTCGATCTTTATTCGTCTGGAGGCGGATCGTAGGGGCATCTGGGGCGCGCAAGACGATGGCCTCGACATTCAAAAACAATCGGCTTTGGCATTGATGGGATTTTCATTCTGATGTGGATGCGTTTCGCAGCATTATTTCTGGCAAGCGGGGGAGTTGCTTTCGGGGCTCCTTTGAAAGTTTCTCCTCAAATGGTGGTGAATCAGATTTTGTCCGAGGGAAGAGACGCCAAAGTGGCCGCCCTTCAGGTCGATAAGGCCCGGGCGGGGATCTCCACGGCAAAGACCGTCTATGACTGGAAGCTCGGCGGCTCTTGGAATTTTGAAGACAATCGCGCCGTTACGCTTTCGGGACTGTCGAATCTGGAAGACAAAACCACGATTTGGAAATCCAGTCTCTCTAAGAAGCTGCCCACGGGGACCACTGTGGGGCTCGGCTTTAATCGCACACGCCAGGAGAGCGTGTTTCGAAGCAGCTCATCGAGCTCGAGGGCGCCTAACGTGTATCTCGACGAAGGAGTCTTGAGCCTTTCCCAAGACATATCCGGAAACTTCTTCGGTGTGGTTGATCGCCGGTCGGTGGCCGTGGCAGAGCACAACGCCCGAAAGGCGGATCTAGACAAACACGAGGCGCTGGAAGCACTGGTACTCCAATCGATTCAGCTTTTTTGGCAGACTCACGTGGCTAAAGAACAGCTTCGTGAATCGATGAAGGCACGGGAAAAATATCGTGAATTGGTCCGCGAAGTGGAGCGAAAGGCGGCATTAGGGTCTGTGAATCCCGGAGATCTGCCGCGGGCCCGCGCCGAGTTGTCTGGTCAGGAAAATCTCGTGAAGAACGCCTCCGTGGTTTTGCTTCAGCAAACCGAGAAGCTACTCACTCTTTTGAATCTTGCAGATGCATCCAGGGAAGATGTGGAGTTCGTTACAGGCGACGTGATTCTTCCCCCGATGCCGTCGCTGGGGCTCCGTCCGGTGGAGGAGCTTCGAAAGCTGAGGAGTTCGCTCATCAGCCTAGACAACGCGGAAACAGAGATGCAGGTGGCGAAGCTGTCTGGCCTTCCCACGGTGAAACTCTCGGGAAGCATGAGCTACACGGGCCTTGAGAGCACCACTAGCGCCTCCTTTGCCAACATGACGAGCGGAATTAATCCCAAGTATTCCTACGGGCTTAGTGTGGATGTTCCCATTTTCTCCAACCAGGTGGAGGCCAACGTGGGGCTCAAGTCGGCGTCTTTTTCCGAAGCCGAGTTGATTTTGGCCCGCACCCGCGATGAGCTTCGCGACGAACAGCAGAACGTGCTCGAAAAATTGAAGAGCGCCCGGGCCGTGGCGGAAAATTCCATTGAGGCTCTCAAAAACTGGGAGGCGGCGATTCGGGCGGAAGAGCGGAGCTATCGGCAGGGACGGCTCGACTTCTCCCAGTTAATCGTGGACTACAACGCCTATTTCCGCGCCGAAAGCGCGAAGACGAAGGCGATCGGTGACTACCACATCGCGCTCAACGAGTTCGCCGCCGCGAACGATAAGCTAGTGGAATAACGGAACTACGGGCGTTCGAGGATCGCCACCACGCCCATGCCGCCGCCGGTGCAAACGGAAATCAGGCCGCGACCTTTTCCCTTTTCCTGCAGCTGCTTTGCCAGCGAGGCCACCAATCTTGCGCCGGTGGCACCGAAGGGGTGGCCGATCGCCACGCTTCCGCCGTTCACATTGAGTTTCGCGCGGTCGATGGATCCAAGCGCTCCCGGGAGTCCGATTTTCTTCTTGCAGTAGTCGGCGCTTTCCCATGCCTTCAAGGTGCAGAGCACCTGAGCGGCGAAGGCTTCGTGAATTTCGTAGAAATCAAAATCCTGAAGTTTTTCACCACGACGCTGCAACATCTTCCCCACAGCGGTGGCTGGGGCCATCAAGAGACCCTCTCCCTCAAGAAAGTTCACGGCTGCCACCTCGGCATCGACAAAGTAAGCCAATACGGGAAGACCGTTTGCTTTGGCGAAATCTTCCGAGCAGAGCAATACGGCCGAGGCTCCGTCGGTGAGCGGCGTGGAGTTTCCGGCGGTAAGGGTCCCGGCTGATCGGTCAAATACGGGTTTCAGTTTCCCTAGTTTTTCTACGGTGGAATCTTTTCTCACGTTGTTGTCTTTCGAAACCCCAAAGGCCGGAAACACGAGATCGTTAAAAAAGCCCCGCTCCCAGGCGGCGGCAGCTTTCTGATGGGAAGCGGCGGCAAGTTCGTCCTGTTCACGCTGGGTGATGCCCCATTCCTTCGCCATGAGCTCGCAGTGCTGGCCCATGCTGAGCTTAGTGCGCGGTTCGGTGACGCCCGGAACGCGGGGCTTCAGGAGGGACGGGCGGAATCCGCTCCAAACCTTCAGTTGGTCTGAAAAACTTCTGGCTCTGGATGCGGCCACAAGGAGTTTGGCCATTTTCGGATGCACTTCGATCGGAACATCGCTCATGGAGTCGAAGCCGCCGGCAATCCCGGATTCGATTTGTCCCAGGGCGATTTTGTTGGCGAGAAGAATGGCGGCTTCCAGGCTCGTGCCGCAGGCTCTTTGAATATTAAATCCGGGGGTTTCCGGAGAGAGACCGGAGCCCAGCACGCATTCGCGCGCGATGTTCCAGTCGAAGGAGTGGGTCATCACGCCGCCGAGGCTAACGTCGCCGATTTTCTTTCCCTGGAGCTTGAACTTTTCCACAAGCGCTTTGAGTGCCGCCGTCATCAGTTCCTGATTCTTTACATCGATGTAATTCGTGGCCGCACGAGTGAAAGGTATACGAGCGCCACCAGCAACAACTACTTTTCTCATAGAAATCCTCCGGAGCAGAAAGGATATCGTCTTAGGTGATGGGACGGTAGTGGCTAGTGATCACTGACTGGGCCACTTCCACCAGTGCATCGCGAGTGGAGGCGGGCTCTACGGGGATTTCGGGCAGGATCTTCACACGGATTCCGATACTGCGGCAGCCCATCATGGCCCAGTAATGGGGTGGAAATGTCATGTCGCCATACCAGCACAGAAGATCACGGTTCCGGACAGTAACGGGGTGCCCGTTGATTCGCTCATATTGAATCACCATGGGCAGGATGTTCCGCTGAGCATCCACGGCCGCCGTGAGGAGCGGGCGTTTGAACGGTCGAATGGCGCTGCCGTCGGTGGACGTGGCCTCTGGGAAAATTACCACATGAGATCCATGGCGAAGGGCCTGCGTGATTTCGCGAATCTCGTGGTGAATGTTTTCCTTGTTCCGTCGTTCCACATAGAGACATCCACCCAGCTCGGTGATGAGGCCGAGCACCGGAGTTTCCCGGATTTCCCGGCTCGTCACAAAGCTGGTGGGCGAGATGGCGCTCACGATTAGCGCGTCGAGCCAGCTCATGTGATTCGAAAGAATCATGAGTCCGGTGTTTTCCTTCATGCGCTCGGGGTTTTCCACGTGAAGGTCCACGCCCATTACTTGAAGTGCGATCCTTGCGTGACGGTGCCCGTGGAGCAGGGAAAATCTCCGGCGCTTCTCCCTCGACCGCAGGAACAATCGGGCTACAAACATGAATCCCAGGTAGTTGAGGATCAGGAACGCAACAGTGACGGCTTTGAACGCCTGGCGAATCATTTTTTCTTCAGAGACAGCTCGAGCACGAAGCTGGCCACGGGAGGGGCGCTCGTGGCTCCCACATGCGCCGTTGCGTTTACCGGAAAGGTCACTCGCTGTTTGGTGCGAATCGCTTCTTCCACTTTTTCCCGAATCAACTTTCCGTCGGGGCACACGAACGTAACATCGCCTTCCGCCCGTTGATGAAATTCTGCGCGAAAGCTCTTGAAGCTCAAATGAAGCGGCTTCGGCAGAAGCTCCCTCATCACATGAAGGGCATGAACGCCCACGGCGCAATCCGCTCCAGTGGCGAGCGCGCCGAAATACATGGATCCCAGATGGTTGCGAGTGTGTCGGAAAAGTGGAACGCGGATCTCTGCCCGCTCCGAGTCCATTTGCAGCACCGTGGGTCGCACCCAGGCGATCATTGGGATTCGAAGGAACGAAAACGCTCGGAGGAGGAACGTGTGCTTGAGGAGATCAAGCTTATTCGCCATGGCCGAACTCCTTGAGGCTTGGATCGCGGCTGTTGAGGCTTACGGTAACGGGCTTGGAGGTCGATTTTCCCAGCCAGGGTTTTCCGGCAGCGAGGAGCCACGGCATCACTTCCGTGCGGCTTTCATATTCGCTCGGCCCCGCTACCTTCAGCTCCCATTGCAACTTCTCGCCCGAAAATCCGCGAACAGTCATTGAGTGTTTCCAAGGGTTGATAAACCCGATGGAGACCCCGCCGGGGGGAGAGGTCACTTCGAAACTCACCTTCACGAAATGATCCACCGGCCCCTCGCTCTTGGCCTGAAGTCCGTGGGAGCGGAGGAGAAGCTCGAGTTTTTCTACGCTTCGGACCAATTCAGGATTGTTTTCGTCGAAAGCGATTCGGTAAGTACCTTTGATTTCCGTTACGCGGGAGAAGCTCTCCACGGTGAAACCGACCTTCGGGGAGAAGGCGCCTTTTTCGTCCTGATTTTTCATGGTGGAGCAGGCGGTTACGAGAGCCAAAGACAATACTGTTAGGATGATTTTCATGGGTTTATTCTTGATGGAAAGTCCCGGTGTTGCAAGGATGGCGAATGGAAGAGATTTTTTTCATACTTTTTGGCGGTGCGGTGGGAACCTGGGGCACGATTATCGGTGCCGGCGGTGGTTTTCTCTTGATGCCGCTCCTCCTCATCTGGCTTCAGCTTCCCCATGAGCTTGCGGTAGGTACGTCGCTAACCGCTGTATTTTGTTCGGTGGTGGTGGGGGCGTGGGCCTACTGGCGCCAGGGCGTGGTGGATCTCCGCACCGGACTCTACCTGGGTCTTGTGGCGATTCCCGGTCTTTGGTTGGGGGCGGCTTTGATTCCTGTGGTGGACCCGGGCGCCATTCGCTGGATCTTTGCGGCCGTGTTGGCCGGATTCGCCTGGAGGTCCTTGCAGCCTGGGGTGTCGTCTCCGGTGGCAGGCTCCAGTTCCCATACATTGCGAAAACTCACCGCCCGAGACGGACGGGAGTTTCAGTGGGCATTTTCCCTGCCGCGACTCTTGGTGGTGGGCCTGGTTACGGGAGTGGTGTCGGGATTTCTCGGAATCGGCGGCGGCGTGGTTCTTGTGCCGGTAATGACCACTTGGTTTTTCTTTCCGCCTCAGGTGGCGGTGGCGACTTCGCTCTTCGCATTGCTTTTCAGTTCTTCCTTCGGCGCCGCGCTTTTCTGGGTGAAGGGTGAGGTGCTCGTGAGAGAGGCTGTGCTCTTCGGGGTGGGCATGGTGGTGGGCGCTCAGGTGGGGCCAATGATTGCAAGGCGAGCCGGCGGGAAATGGATTATGCGCGCGCTAGCGGCGGGATTGATTGTGATCGCGATTCGCTTGGTTTGGCGGGGGTAGGCACGCCTAGGCCGTACTCGGGCACAGAGTCCATGGCCCAAAGTGCGCTTTTTCTATGCCCTGACGCGCAGGGCCAGTTTTTTGATTGGTGCCGAAAGGCATTGCCAGATTGTTTGCTGATATAATGGGGAGGTAAAGCCGGAAATTCGGCAATAATTTCAGAGCAACGGTTCCGTGGACTATGGCCATAGATAATTCTAGTTATTCCGGCGATCGCGGTCGGGTCGGATATTTGCAGCGCCTTGAATCGGCTCCAAAAAGTTGGCGGAATGGGCTCTTTCGTTTTGGGTTTTCAATCATTCTTTTCGAGTTGATCTCCGGAACCTATCTTTGGGTAACGGAACAGTGGGATTCGCCCGGCATGATGTTCTTGTTGGGGCATCTTATTGTCGGCTTGGCAATGATTGTCCCCTGCGTGATGTTTCCGCTTCGACACGTGATTTACAGAAAAATTTGGGAAGATCGGTTTTTTTTAGTGCTTGGACAGGTCACTGCGGGGGGGCTTTGCGTTTCTTTCATTACCGGAGTGGGCCTGATTTTTTGGGGCGTAACGGGAATTGGTTGGGTTTGGTGGATCCATCTTCTTGTATCTTACGGAAGTTCGGCGGGGGCTATTTCGTATATATATGTTGTTGTAACAAGAACCGTGCGGCAACTCCCTGAAGGAGGCAGGAGAGCTGTAAGGCGCTTTGTGGCGAGGACAGTGGTTTCGGTGGTTTTCCTTTCGGCGGTTAGTGTCGGCGTTTTTTGGATGACTGGGAAACTGTACCGCGAGAATAGTCTTGGGGTTGAAATCAAGGAAACAAAAGCTCCTTTCTTGGATTCACGCGCCCTATTTCCAAGTCAGGTGGAGTCTTCGACGGGCGGTTATGTGCGGGCAGATGCTCTTACAGGGTCCAAGAGTTGTGGAACATCCGGCTGTCACGCAGGGATTTTTCAGCAGTTTGAACAATCCGCGCACTACCGCACCCCCAATGTATTTGTGGATAAGGTTGGGCAGGCGCTTTTGGAATCAGGACGCAAAGGTGATCTCTTCGACATTTCGCCACACCCTCGTGTCAACGAATTGAAAAAGGGGAACTTAGGCAGCGACGTGTATCGAGTTTGTGCCGGCTGCCACGCTCCGGTAGCGCTTTTGTCCGGCGCTATTGGCCGTGAGAAGCCCTTGCCCTCCTACCCGCAACATGAGGGTGTTTCATGCGTGTTATGTCATTCCATCGATAAAAATTCGGTTACGAATGACCTTTTCTACGGTGTTGCTCTACCAAGCCGAACTTTGTTTTGGGAATTTGAAGGGCGTATTCCTTCTTTTGTCCATAGAACCCTGATTAAGGTGAAGCCGGAGTTTCATGCAAAAGCGTTTTCGAAGCCTTCACACAAAACATCGGAGTACTGCGCCGCCTGTCACCTAAAGCATCAGTATGAAAGCTGGCACGATAGCCCTTATCGTTTGGGACTTGGAGGCGTCAAGCAGCAAAACTGTCAGGACTGTCACATGTCTCCAGTCCCGTCGGTGAATGAAGTTTCTGGAGTGGAGTCTGGTACGGTTGCGGACCATCGGTTTTTATCTGCTGGCTTTTCAATAGCCAAATACTACGGGCTTGGGGCTCAGTTTCAGGCCACCGAGCAATTTATTCGGGACAAAAAACTTTCTCTTCAAATTCTTGCTCCTGAATATGTTGAAGCGGGGAAGCAGTTTGGTTTTGTTGTTCGCGCTGCAAACTTGGGAGTCGGGCACAGTTTCCCTGCCGGCCCCGAAGGCGATCTTACTGAGGCTTGGATTAGCATTACGATCACTGACTCTAAGAATCGGGTTATATTTGAGTATGGTGCATTAGACAAAAATGGATACCTGAACGAAAAAACGACTGAAATTTATCGCATGGAGCCCTTTGATTCCCTTGGGCGACCACTCGGTTTTGATAAGCACCTATCGCACCGATATGCAAAAGAGGCCCTCTACGTTTTACCGCCGCGGGAGTTTGACCAGCTGTCATTCACTGCGCCAGCTGCTCCGGGCATAACATCGCTCACGATTCATGCCCGGCTCCTATACAGGAAGCCGAACCAGAGATTTTCTGATTGGGCATTGGGAAAGGGAAAGTTCGTGTCTCCCGTCATAGAACTTGCTTCTGATAAGGTCATAGTATTGTCGAGTCGAAAAGGCCGCGCTGTTTTATCGGCGGCGTCAAGATGGAGAAATCAGATTGCTACGCCTATGGAAGGACTTAAGGCTCGTGACCGCCGCTCTCCCGTGCGAATGGAGGTGCGTCTTTCAGTCGAAGAAAGAATAGTGCTCTGGCACGTTTCATCTATGATTCGGAAAGGGGAACTTCGGGCGGCCAAAGATGTATTGAACTCGCTGCCAAAGACAACGCAGGTTAGCGCTCTTATGAAAAGAGTCCGGCAACAGCTAGAAGCAGCCGGGGCCGGGAAAGGTTTTCCAAATGATTAATGCTGGTGGTGAGGCTTTCGGATTTGCAATTCGCCTACTGAACAAAATGATCCGTTACTTTCTCACGAAGCTCGCCATATAGAACCCGTCGCTCTGGGCGGGGCCCAGAAACCCGCTGGCTTCCAGAGTGAAAGCGCCGCCCGCGAGGAAGCGATCGGTGACCGCGAGAGTTTCTTCTCTGCGGAACGTGCACACGCCGTAGACCAATCGTCCCTTCGGCTTCACGAGCGGAAGATAGGTGTTGAGGAGGCCGAGCTGCAGATCCGGGAATCGATCCAAGGACGCAGGATCCAGTTGCCACTTGATGTGGGGATTGCGGCGAAGCACTCCGAGTCCGGAGCAGGGCGCGTCGACCAAAACCACGTCGGCGGTCTCCTCGAACTTTTTCACTACCTTCTCCTCGGCGCCTTCTTCCACAGCAGCGGTTTGGACGTTGGAAAAGCCAGCCCGTCGAGCTCTCTTCTTGAGGGCGTCGAGTTTCTTGGGGCTAACGTCATAGGCATACACTCGGCCGAAACCGTTGAGGCCATCGGCGAGGGCTAGGGTCTTGCCGCCGGCTCCGGCACAGGCGTCGATCACCGTCCACGGTGGAGAGCGCGTGGGCAGAGGGATGGCTTCCTTCGGAACACCACCGTGGGGCGTCTTTCGCAGCAGGCCCTTGAACAGTTCGGGCCAAAGCGCGAACCAGGCCATCACCTGAGAGCCTTCGTCTTGAATTTCAAACGCGCCCTTCTTAAACCACTCCGAACCGAGCACTGAGGCATAGGATGCACTGGTGAGGCCCTGGGGAGAAAGACGAGACATGCGAGCATCCGGCATCCAGCCTTCGTTCTGAAGATCGTCCTTTACCTCTTGCTTGGGGAACTTCCGGTTCACACGCAGGGAAAGGGGAGCGTCGTCGCCAAGTGCTTCCACCAGCTTCAACATGCTTTCGCGGCCCCAGTCGTGGCTCCATTCGGTAATCAGGGCGTGGGGATAATCGAGAGGAACCGCGTTCCCTCGCTCGAGTGGGCTCTGCCCTCGGCGATGATACACAAACAGCCTTTCGGCCATGGCGCGAGCGGTAGGCCATTCAGCCAGATCCTCTTTCGAGAGGTGCCAAGGTTCATCTTCCGACAACTTAAAGCGGAGAAAACGGGCCGTGGAAATCGGCCTGAGGAGAATCGAGCGGGTTACCCCATAGAGCGGTGCCTTGAGCCCTGGGCTCACGCGGGAAAGCGCTCCGTCGAGAGGGGCTCCTTTGAGAAAGAGCTCGCGCCAAAGTTTGTCGAAGGCTTCTTCAAATTGATGAGGCTTGGCGCCATGGCGGCGATTTTGCATTTCGATTTCCTCGCGGTAGCCTCTATTACCATGAAAGTACCCGAAAAGATTCATGGATGGACGGCGGCATCTGCCGGGGCTCAGCTCCAAGAAACCGCGTTTTCGACCCCCGATTTAGGTCCGTGGCAGGCCGTGATTCGCGTGCTTCATTGCGGGGTTTGCCATAGCGATCTCCACTTGATTCAGGACGATTGGAAAATCTCCACCTATCCCCTGGTGCCTGGCCACGAAATAGTGGGTGAGGTCGTAGCCTTGGGGGCCATGGCCACGCATTTGCGGGTCGGTCAAACGGTGGGAGTGGGGTGGCAGAGGGGCTCCTGCGGGCTTTGCGAGGAATGTGCGAGCGGTCGCGACAATATGTGTTCCGCGCAGGCGGCCACCTGCGTGGGCCATCCGGGTGGCTACGCGGATTTTCACGTTACGGATTCGCGCTATGCATTCCCTCTGCCGCAGGAACTGCGGGGGCCCGATGCGGCCCCACTCCTTTGTGGGGGAATCACGGTCTACAGTCCACTGGCAGAATTTGTGACGAAGAAGAACGCTCGCGTGGGAGTGGTGGGGCTGGGTGGCTTGGGTCATCTGGCCGTGAAGATGGCCCATGCGATGGGGCATCACGTGGTGGCCTTTTCCTCCACTCCCGGGAAGCGCGGGGACTTTGAATTTGTGGACTCCCGCAGCGCGGAGGCGATCGGAGCCGTCTCGCGGAAGCTCGATCTTGTTTTGGTTACGGCCAATGTGGATCTTCCCTGGGAAGCCTATCTCAGCACTCTCCGAGCCGATGGAACTCTCTGTTTTGTGGGAATTCCGCCTTCTCCCTTGCAGATACCCGTGGGCGCGATGTTGGGAAAGCGCCTGAGGGTCACGGCAAGTCCGATCGGAAGTCGCGCGCGTATTCAGGAAATGCTCGAGTTCTGTGCTCGAAACGGGGTGAGGGCGCAAGTAGAGGTTTTTCCGATGCAGAAGGTAAACGAGGTGTTGCCGCTGGTGAAGGAGAACCGGGTGCGATTCAGGGCTGTTTTGAGTCGGTAGAATCAGCCGCCGCTTCGAGAGCCTTTTCCTGTTTCCAGGCCCAGTAGATTTTCAATCCGAAGAAGATAAAAAACAGCAGCACCGTGCCGATAATTCCGAACTGAACTTTTTTGATGATCTTCACCACCTGGTCCACTTCGTAGCCGAAACGAAACACCACATACACAATCGTGGGAACGCTGATGAGTGCCGCCAGTCCGTCGTAGAAGGCGAACGTGTGAAAAGGAAGGTGCATCGTTCCGCTCGTGAAAAAAATTGGCGTGCGGAGGCCTGGCATGAAGCGGGCGGAAAAAATCACCTTTGGGCCCTGTTCATGGAGTTTCCGGCGCACGATTCGTTGCCGTTTGAGCGGGAGTATTTTTTTGAAAAGGTAGGTTTTTCGAATCTTCCGGCCGAAGAACGCGCCCGCCGTGAAGATAGTCGCGTCGCCCAGCATCACCCCGGCGAAGCAGACTCCGATCATTACCCAAACGTCGGCCAGTCCGTAATAACTCATCATTCCGGCGGCGAAGAGCACGATATCTTCCGGAAGGGGAAGGCCAAATCCGCAGAGAAGCAGGATCAGGAACACCACCACGTAGGGCATGGGACCTGAAAAGTTCATCAGGGCGTCGAGCAGGGTCTGCATCGCGGGAGAGCCTACCGCGCGATGCGGCGCGGGGGGAAACAAAATCGTTGCCAAACCACGGCGTGAGGCCCCAAAACAGGAATATGAGCAATGCACCGTGTTTTTATGTGACGGTTGAGGCCCCTGCGGGGGCATCCGAGGAGTCCCGAGAAGCTCTTGGGCAGGTATTGAGCCGTGTGGCGGGAAAGTTCTCGTTCGCGGGCATGAAGGACTGGAGCGTGGACCTCGGAAAAGGCATCCGGGTGCTGGCGGTGGAAAGAGAGTTCCACGATCTCTCGTGGCACCGGGGAAGAACTCCGTATGAGGTTTTCTTCTACAAACAGGCGGACGCCAAGATCTACGCCGAGCTCATCCGTAGATCGATAGCAGGGCTCAAGGTGAGCAAGCCCAAGCGGCAGGCCCAAAAAGATTGGATGAAGCTTTGGCGCAGGCACTACAAACCCGTGAGTGTGGCCCGTGGCGGCCTTTGGATTTATCCGGCCTGGCAGAAAGTTCCCGCGGCTCGGAAAGGCAAGTGCGTGAAGATCTGGCCCGGTCAGGCGTTTGGAACCGGAACGCACCAGACCACGATGTTCTGCCTCGAAATCCTGGTGGAGGAGGCCCGAAAGAAACCCGAGATTCTGGACTCGGTTTTTGATTTTGGTGCCGGTACGGGGATCTTGGCCTTGGGAGCGCTGAAGCTGGCTCGGGCGAGCGGGCGAAACTCCAAGGCCGTGGCCGTGGAAATTGATCCCGCTGCCTGCGTGCAATTGCAGAAAAACGCCTCGATCAATCGGGAGAGGCTTCCGGTGCGGCGGAGCTGGGGGTCGAAGAAGCGGTATAGCTTGGTTTTTGCCAATGTGTTGGCGCCGGTGTTGCTGGAGTTTCGAGCTCGCTTACTCTCGGCCGTGAAGCCGGGGGGAGTGCTGATCTTGAGCGGCCTGTTGGCCGAAGAAGCGAAGGGGTTTCTGCGCGAATTTTTGCGAGGCACTCCGGGGCGATTTGAGGGCCGCATCCTGCAGAAAAACGGGTGGGCCGCGGTGGTAATCCGTTGCTGATCGTTTTCTTGATTCTTGCCTTTTGGCAAGTCGGGTATCCGGGTCTTAACGGTGACGAAGTTATATTTTATTCCGGGGCCGTTCGGGGCGATCCAGGCTTAAAACACGCGTTTTTGTTGCCCTATGGAGGCACGCTCAAACAGCTGGTGGGCGAGCTTTGGTTCTTATTCGCGCCCTCCCAAGGTCCTATTCCGATCTGGTTTCTGCGAGCTCCATCGATCTTCTGCTGGGCTTTGGGCCTATGGTTTATGGGTGATGCCGTGGAGCGTTTCGGGGGGCGGCGGTGGCAGTTCCTTGCGTTGGTTTGTGCGAGTGCCGACGTAAACTGGCTCGCGCGAGTGGATTTGGGGGAAAACGCACTTTCTGTTCTCGCCTTTGGCCTGATCTTTAGATTTACGATGAGCTCGATTCCGGCCTTAGCCTTGGCGAGCTGGAGCCGATTGAATTTTCTTTGGGTGGCATGGCCGGCGTTTCTGGCTCTGTGGGCATCCGGGAGGGGACGCCGATTTCTTCGGTTGTGCGTGTGGGGGGGATTGGTCGCCTTTGGACTTTGGCTGGCGAGTGGGTTTTCGCCCGGCCGGTATCTGGACCTTCCGTGGCGAACTCCGAACCTTACGGTAGCGACGAACATGATTCTCTGGTCACTCGCCGGGAGGCTGGTATCGGTCGGCGCCTATTTGCTCGACGGATGGCAGAGAGCGGAGCATTGGGGGGCCGCCGTAATTTGTGTTTGGGGGGCAGTGACCTTATGGCTTTGGCGGCGAGGAAAGGCACGGGACTGTGCGGCCTTGCCGCTTCTCTTGGGGGGCGTGATCGCGGCCCATAGTTTTTTTCTGCGGCCTCTCAGCTATTGGCATATCGGTGCCGTGGTGCCGGTGATGATTTTTATGCTCTCACTTTGGGTGGCCCAGGTGGAAAGGGCGGCGCTTTGGGTGGGGCGGGTGCTGTGGGGAGGCTTAATGGTTCTGTTCCTTTCCGCCTGGCCCAGCGTTCATTCTTCACGGGGCCACGAAGGAATCGCGGTTCGGCATTCCCCTGTGATGGCGGAGCTGATGAAATTTTGCGAGCTGGAGAGATGCGCGGTGGTCGACACCGGGATCCTTCATGCGGTGGAAATGCAGCGCCCGAAGCGGGGCGTGGCTGATCTCCATTACCCGGCGCTCAAGAGGGACGGAGCGGAGTACCTTCGGCTTACGGAAAAAGAGCTCGGGTCATGGTTCGTGTTTCTGTCCGGCTCCAGGGGCGAGGGCTGGCATCAGGCGCCGTGGGTTCTCCCCCTTTGGCAGTCGAACGGTTTCCGCCTCGGAGAACAGAAAACTCTCGACGACTCTTTCGGTGTTCCCGTGTATTGGCTGGTTAAGATAGCGCGCGCTTCAGATCGTTGATCAGATCGTCGCGGCTTTCGATGCCCACGGAGATACGCACAAGTCCGTCGGCAATGCCGAGCTTGGCGCGATTTTCCGGCGGCACCGAGGCGTGGGTCATCACCGCGGGGTGCTCGATGAGGCTTTCCACTCCGCCCAGGCTCTCCGCGAGTGCAAACACGCGGGTTCCTTCCACCACTTTCTTGGCCGCATTGAGGCCGCCCTTCACCACGAAGCTGATCATTCCGCCGAAGCCGGTCATTTGCTTCCGGGCGATCGCGTGTTGGGGGTGGCTCTCAAGACCCGGGTAGATCACCTTTTCCACGGCCGGATGCTGTTCCAGCATTTTAGCCACCGCCATGGCGTTTTCCTGGTGGCGATCCATGCGCACGTGAAGGGTCTTGATTCCGCGCATGGCGAGCCAGGCGTCCATCGGACCTGCTACGGCACCGATCGAGTTTTGAAGGAAATAGATGCGGTCGGCGAGCTCTCGGCTCTTCGTTACCACTACGCCTCCTACCACGTCGGAGTGGCCGTTGAGGTACTTGGTGGCCGAGTGGAGCACGATATCGGCACCGAAGCGGAAGGGCTTCTGGCAGTAAGGGCTCATGAAGGTGTTATCGACCACCACGATGGCTCCTTTTTTCTTGGCTACTGCGATGGTTTTTTCGAGGTCGATGATTTTGAGCATCGGGTTCGTGGGGGTTTCGATCCACACGAGCTTGGTGTTGGGCTTGAAGGCCGCCTCATAGGCCGACGCGTTTGTCATGTCCACGAAGGTGAACTCATGACCTTTGCCGCCGGCGCGGAAAACTTTGTCGAAAAGCCGGAACGTGCCCCCATAGAGGTCGTCGCTGGCGACCACGTGATCTCCCGGCTGGAGGAGGTGCATGAGGGTGGTGGTGGCGGCGCAGCCGGAACCGAACGCCGCACCGAAGGCGATGCCGTCGCCTTCCGCTTCCAGGGCGGCCACGCAGGCTTCGTAGGCCGAGCGGGTGGGATTTTTCGTGCGGGCGTACTCGTAGCCTTTGTGTTGGCCGAGGGCCGGCTGCACGAAGGTGCTCGTGAGGTAGACGGGCGTCATAATCGCGCCGGTGGTGGGATCTGGCACCTGGCCTGCGTGGATCGCGAGGGTTTCGAAAGAAGCCTTTTCGATTTTCATAGACGGATCCCTTTCTCTTGGAGCCAGTCGGAGTTGTAAAATTTGCCGAGATACTTCGAGCCGCTGTCGGGAAGGATCACGACCATTCGTCCGCCCGAAAGATTCTGCGCGAACTTAAGGGCGCCCGCGACGGCCATGCCGCAGCTCGACCCGCCGAAAATTCCTTCTTCCTTGGCGAGGCGATGCAGGGTGGTCACGGACTCTTGGTCGTCCACGGTCACGATCTCGTCGATGTATTCGAAGCGCACGTTGTCGGGGATGATGTCCTCGCCCACGCCCTCCACCAGGTAGGGTTGTGCCTCGATGAGTTTGCCCGAGCGTTTGTATTCGGCCAGGATCGAGCCCTTGGGGTCGATGCCGATCGCCTTGAGCTTCGGGTTCTTCTCTTTCAGAAACTTAGAGGTACCGGAGAGGGTACCGCCCGTGCCCATTCCCGCCACGTAGTAGTCGAGCTTTCCGTCGAACTGGTCCCAGATCTCCGGGCCTGTGGTTTGGTAATGCGCCTCGAAGTTGGCCGGGTTGTTGTATTGATTGCCGAGAATGGCGTTCGGGATTTCCTGCGATAGGCGTCGCGCCACAGAATAATAGGACCTAGGGTCGTGCGGGCCCACTTCAGCCGGCGTAACGACTACCTCCACGCCCATGGCCTTCAGGGTGTTCACCTTGTCGACCGACTGCTTCGAGCTAAGAACCGCGATGCACTTGTAGCCCTTCACGATGGCCGCCATCGCAAGGCCCACGCCGGTGTTGCCGCTCGTGGCTTCCACAATAGTGCCACCCGGCCTGAGGAGGCCCTTTCGTTCCGCGTCTTCGATAATGAACGGAGCGATGCGATCTTTGATGGACCCGCCCGGGTTCGTGGCTTCGAGTTTCACGAAAACTTCGGCCTTCAGGCCTTTCGTAAGTCGGTTCAGGCGAATCACTGGCGTGTTGCCGATCGCCTCGAGCACGTTGTTGCAAATCTTTTTTCTGGTCATGAGAAATCCTTCCGGAGCCCGGAACCCGTAAGATTTCCAAGCACTTGGCGATGCTACTGCATCTCCCGGCCATTCGCTAGAGCGGAAAGTTTACCCAGTGCGCTATAGAGCTTTTCCAGGATCACGTTGTCGCGGTTCGGACTGCGAAAGAGGTTCTCGAAGCAGAGGGGCTTGAAGTGGGCCCCGGGAGAGTTGAGGTTTCCTTCGGCGTCGCGGTTGGGGTTCATGCGCAGGAATCCTCCCACGGGTTCGGCCCCCGCCATGTAGATCACAGGCTCGGCGGTTTGTCCGTCTTCGGAGAGCCCAGTGGGAATCCCTTCCATGAGCACCACACTTCCCACCTGCACTCCGCCCTTGGAGATATGCATCTTGTTCTTCTCGCGCCGATTCATCTCGAGTACTTCGTGGCCGCTCTTCACTACCATGATGCTACGTCCGTAGGTGCCGGAGTTGTGTTTGATGTAGACGAAGGGGTCGCGGGCAATGTCGTGGCGGCGGTAGTCGTCGGCGATGGTCGCGATCATCCGGTCGGTGGCCGAGGCCAGACGATCCAGGCCATCGCCGGAGTCGAAGTTCAGTCCGTCGACATGGTCGTGGCGGGCGGTGAGCACCCAGGGATCCACTCCCAAGATGCCCGCAAATTCCGTGGCCAGGTGGGTGTAGTGCCGAAGGTGTTCGCTCTTCTTTCGGCTATGCCAGCCGATGGAGGGGTGGGGCACGAGCTTCTGCTCAAGGCCCTCAAGTTCCGGAGGGACTCCGTTGGAAAGATCGTTATTGAGGAGGATCAGATCTTGGGCGTCGAACTTAACTCTCGGCACATGCAGGATGGTGCCCTCGCGTACAGCGCGTTCGAGCACAATCGTGCGCCCGCTGGCGGTTTCCACGGAGGTGGCCTCGTGGGGCAGGTTCGGCTTCAGGTCCGGGTTTAGGTGCCCGATCACGACCTCAAAACCGGCAAGAGTGAGGATCTCGCGGAGCGCCCAAAGGTTTTCAAAGTAGAACTTATTATTCGTGTGGTTTTCGGGGACGATCATCACCCGCCGCGGAGTGTGGCCGTCGTTATCCTTGGTGAGCACGTGCCGGAAATTCCTCGACGCCAGCCCCCAGTCGTCGGGGCAGATATTATTGAACCCGGCGGGAAAGATATTGGAGTCTACGGGGGCCACTTTGAACCCGGCATCCCTCACATCGATGCTGGTATAGGGGGGTACGGGACAACAATCGGCCTGTTTCCGATACCAGGCCTCCAGCTCATCATGTTTGGCGAAAATGCGATCCACGAGATCGCAGCGAAAGGATCGTCCTGAGCAATCGAAATTCATTCCACTCCCTTGTAGCGCGGTTCAGTGGGAAGATGGCAACGAAATCCGATCCAGCAAGCCCTCGAGGCCTCTTGAAAGATCACTTAAGGTGCTCTGGATATCTGGTTGATTTTCAAAGTTTTTTCGAGACGAGTTCAACTCATCGAGAGCACGAAAGAAAGTCTTTTTCGAGGCTGCCGTCACTGCTTGTTGCCGAGCCAGGGGAGGCTTCTGGGACCGCAGCTCTCCCTCCACCCGCTCCCGAAACACCTCGAAGCTGCGAAGCATGTGGGCGTTGGTTTTGGCGGCCCACCGCGCGGGCAGCTGAGGGATCTCCACCAGGTAGCTCTTTACGTTGTGAAGAAGGCACTCACCGTAGCCGTCGACCCATTGCTCGAGATGCGCCTTCTTTCCCGTGCGTGTGACGGTGAGGTCGGAGCAGCCATGGCCTTCGAGGGCGAGGGTGAGCCAGCGGAGACGGCTCCAAAGGCCTCGTCGAGGATCGAAGTGATCGTCGCCCCCTGTTGTGTGGGGAAGGCTCGAGAGAATGATCTCAGCGTCGGCCGTGGCCTTACGGGCTCCCGCGAACTCTCGCTGTTGAAAGAGCGCCTCCGCCCAGAAGAGTTTCACCAGCGCCCGATTCTGTTGGTAGAGCGGAAGCTGGTCGGTTTCAGCCGCGAGGGTGGTGATCGCGCTCCACTCCTCCCGGGATTCAAGAATCCTGAGAAGGGTGATTCGGGCCTCCTGCGCTTCCGGCCCGGGAGGGGGATTCTGTTGCAGGAAAGAACGGAGGTGGGAAGTGGCTTCGCTGAACTTGCCCAGATGGAAGTGGCTCATGCCGAGATACCAGGGAATGAGCTGAAACCGTTCCACACGCGCTTGATCCCGATTAACCGAGGCAAAGCCCTTAATCGCTTCTTGGTAGCGGCCGGCTTCGTAGTTTTGGATCGCCCACTCGAATTTCGAGTTGATCGTTTCCTGGAGTCGCTGCTCCTTCGCCACGGCGCGCTCGTCTTTGGCTTGCTGTTCATTGGGAGAGTCGGTTCTTCCCCAGAAAAGCCCACCCACAGAAGTGCATCCGGAAAGAGCTCCTGTAAGGGCCAGGGTTATCGCTAGATTAGAAAAGCTTCGCCATTTCATAGAGACCATGCACATCGTGAATGTCGGTTTCCATCTCTGGAAGGGTCCGGCATATCGCCTTCCCTCCGGCCAGTTCGTTGAGCCGCTGGAAGTTTTCGATTTCCTCTTCCACAAGACTACGAAGGTTGCGGTAGTTTTCCCAGATTTTTCGGGATCCGGAGGTGGGTTCTGGGGGGGCAGCCACCGGTGCCACGTGAGCAAGGCTCCGGTTCAACACAAACGCGAGGACATTCACCCCATGATCGCGAGCGTCTTTCAAAAACGGCAGGGCTTCTCCGCGGGCAAGGTCGTTCGGAGAGCTGATGAAAACCGCGCCGGCATCGGTGCTTTGAATCAGGCGGCGGATCGACGACTGGCGCTCCACGAACGCGTTCTTTACCTTCTGAAACGAGGGAGCGAGCGACACAAAATCGTGAATCACACCGGAACCCGTGACTTTCTCCAACAGGGAGAGCGCCGCTCGGGTGCCTTTCGCCCGAACCTTTTCTTTGATGGAAGAGTCTCTCGGGTCCACGAGGAACCATTGAAAAATCCGGTCATCGAAAAAGCGGGCGATCCGGTCCGGAGCGTTCAGGAAATCCAGCGTGTGACGGGCCGGTGGCGTATCGAGAATGATGAGATCAAATTTTCCGCTGCCGTGAAGCTCGTAGAGTTTTTCGAGAGCGAGATAGTCGTGCGTACCGGAAAAGTTATCGCTGATGACCTGGTAGAGATTGCTGTCGAGGAAGCGACGCTGCACATCCGGGCCGCCCACAGTTAGGAGAAACTTGTTGAGGGTGTCTTGCGAGTGGAGCATGAGGGCCGAAAGCGTTCCCTTCGGCTTTTCCGGAAGGTGTCGCGCCAAATGGCGATCGATGCTGGCCGGTTCTCCGCCGAGTTCCGTGAGACCGAGAGAGGCGGCGAGGCGGCGCGCCGGATCGATCGTGATCAGGCCCACGCGCTTTCCGTCGAGGCAGGCGCGGAGCGCGAGCGCGGCCGACACGGTGGTTTTTCCCACGCCGCCGGTGCCGCAACTCAGGAGCATTTTCTTTTCGAGAAGCTGTCTCATGGTGCCCACTCCGCAGCGATGCGCAGGGGAAGGGGAGACGGATCTGGAAAAAAGAAGGGAATCTCCACAACGAGCCAGTCGGATTGTTGCTCGGTAAATGTGGAAATGGCCCCGTGTTCCCTTTGATGACGATTCTCCGTGTAGGCTCGTGCCACTTCCAGGGGGCCCGTGGACTTTCCTTTCGGCGGTTCCGGAAAAACTTTGTTCACTACTACGAACGGAAGCGCGAACTGTTTGCCGAGAAGTTTTTGGTGGTCCGCCGCTTCGCTCAGGGCCATCTCTTCCGGGAGTGCGGTGAACAGGACGGCGGTTTGGTTCGAGTCGGAGAGAAACTCTTTCATGGCCACGGCGTCTCGCCAAAGAGGGCCGGCGCGGGTGAGGCGAGCGAAGTTGTCGGGGGCGTGAAGCAGGGTGACGGCGTGTCCGCTGGCCGGGGCGTCGATGATGGTGATGTCGGGCGGGTCCTTTTTCTGGGTAATCGCGTACCAGATTTTTCCGAGCGTCACGAGTTCGGGGAGGCCGGGCACCACCTCTAGGAGGGAAGAGGTGACTCGATTATTGAGAAGCACAGAGGCGAGCCCGGCGGTCGGCAGCTTCATGTCGACGTACTCGCCGAGGCAGCGAGTGGGATCAAGGAGCGAGGTCTGAAAGCCGTGGGTTTCGGTGGGATTGTGCTGGAGTGCGTCAACACCTAAAAGTTCGGGAAGACGGGAAAAGGAGCGCTCGTCCCGTTGACCGATTTCCACGAGCCATACGCGCTTTCCTAGGGATCGGAAATGGTGGGCGAGGGCAACAGAGACGGAGCTTTTTCCTGCGCCGCCTTTGCCGGTGACGAGCACCAGTCTTCGGTTGGCCAAATCCCTCAAAAGCTTAGACATGGCGAGAGTTTAGGTCACTGGGTGGTGGCTTGCAAATCACAGACCCCTGTGGCAATTCTTTGGGCTGTTCCCCATTGATTTGGGCGCGTAGCTCAGTTGGTAGAGCACCACAATGGCATTGTGGGGGTCATCGGTTCGAACCCGTTCGCGTCCACCAAAAAACAAACCCGCTGAAAGGCGGGTTTTGTTTTTTGAGTGGAGGGGGATGGTAGCGAGAAGCACACTTCGCAAAATTTTTTACTGGCTTACAGAAGCGGCAAGTCCGGTCGGAGCGTTGATATAGGTCAGGGATCCGTAGGCGCTGACGGCTCGGCCCGTCGTGGTGCGTCCAGAGAGAGCGGTGGTGTGCGTGCCGCCATACTTGATGGCTTGGACGACGTCGGCCATCGTGTAGTTGGTCTGATAGGCGAAGACCATGGCGGCGATTCCCGCTACCTGGGGAGTGGCCATCGACGTTCCGTTTGACGTGGCATAGGCGTTGTTGGCGGTGAACCAGGTGCTGTAGATGTTGGTGCCGGGGGCTCCCACGTCTACGCTCATCGGGCCGTAGTTACTAAAGGTGGCCAGGGAAAATTTTTGGTCGAGGGCGGCTACGCAAACCAAGTTCGTGTTGGAGTAGTTACAGGGGTAGGTCGCTTGTCCGACGGTGTCGTTGTTGAGTCCGTCGTTACCGGCGGCCACGATCACCGCGACTCCCGAGTCTTTGGCGTCCTCGATGGCATCATAAAAGGTGGAGTCGTATCCAGCGCCGCCGAGGCTCATGTTGATCACCTTTGCGCCGTTGGCGACCGCGAAGTTTACTCCTTGCACGATACCGGCGGTAGTTCCCGAGCCGGCGGCATTCAAGACTCTCACCGCCATGATGCTCGCGTTCCAGCAAACGCCGGTGACGCCTACGCCGTCGTTGCCGGCGGCACCGATTGTTCCGGCTACGTGAGTGCCATGACCGTGGAGGTCCATGGGGTCGTTGTCGGAGTCGATGAAATCGTAGCCGTGGTTCGGGTAGGGGACTCCGCCGTTCCATGCGGTGGCGGTGAGGTCCTGGTGGTTGTAGTTTACGCCGGTGTCGAGAACCGCCACGGTAATGGAGCTGCAGTTAGTAACGAGATCCCACGCCTCTTCCGCTTCAATGTCTTTTCCTGCCGTGCCTGGATTATTGGTTGTGTAGGAACCGGTGGCGATCGTTTGCGCTGTGTTTTGCAGTCCCCAGAGTTCCGAGTAGGACGGATCGTTGGGCGAAGTGGCGAGAAGCTGGTAGCGGAAGTTCGGCTGCGCGTATTCCACGTCGGGATCTTTACGAAGCTCCTCGAGAGCGGCTTCTACCGATTGATCCTTCGCGAGCTTCAGATGGACCACGCCCTTGTGGTTGAGGGCTTTCAATCGCTTGGCTCCGGATTTTGCGAGAAAGCGCTGTTCCGACCGGCTTACGGAGCTGGCACGGTTTACGCTGCGGAACTTCACCAACACTTCGCCTTCCACCCAAGGGAGCGGACGCCGGGGGGCGCCGGCGCCGGTGAGCATCAGCATTCCGAAAATGGTGAGTAAGAGTTTAATTCTCATGGCACTGTGACCGTAAGTTGGGCGCTTATCGCGCCGGTGGTGTTCAGGGCCGAGTAGGCGAGCACTTTCACGTACCACGTGCCAGGAGTGAGATTGGGAATGGTTGCAGTGGTGGGTGAGCTCGTACCGCTTGCCCATGGAGCACTCACATAGGAGGCGCTGGCGGTGGAGAAACCGGAGGTTTGACTGTAGTAAACTTTATAGCCGCCGCCAGACGCGTTCACGCCCAGCTCCCGATTGGCGGTCCAGGTGACCACTACATTTTTGGGTCGAGCGGCCACTGCAGCATCACCATAGAGAACCGCATCAGTCACTCCGTTTTTTGAAGTGCCGTCGGTGGGAAGACAGCCGCTAAGGGCTGCGCCAATGAGTAAAATCGCCAGGGTCCTCATCAGGATACGAATCGGAATTGAGGAAATGCCGCTGAAATAAAAGCATTTTCGGCGGGTAATGGCTGGTTCCTCTCAAGCTCCGTTAATCCGGTTGCGTGTTACCGCTAAGAGAAGGCGAGATTGTTGATTTCAGGTAGTTTGCTCACCTAGGATTAGGCATGCGCATTTACCTTCTCTGTGGGTTGCTGCTTTGTGGTTCCGCTTTTGGTCGTGGTCCTGAAGACTGTGGCCCTGTTGATTTGCGAGGTCCGCTGCTGGGAGAGGTTCGTAACCAGGGGATTGCAGGCTTTTGTTTCGCCTACGCGGTGGCGGACTTGGTGAGTTTCCGTGTGGGCGAGAAAATTTCTGCCATGGACGCAGGCGTGGCGCACTTTTTTTCCACATCGTCCGACTCGATTTTGCCTACCTGGGATGAAGGTGGAGAAACGACTCCCACGCTCGACGGAATCAATTCTCTGGGTTGGTGTTCCGAGGCGGATTTTCCGTCCGACGAGTTGCCGCGAGATTTGCAAAAAGGTGGGAACGGACGATTTAAGCCCTCCTTCGAGCGAATGGAGTCCTGGTTTCGGAGCGGTAAGGGCAGCATCATGACGGCCGTGAACCGCGTTTATCCTCACCTTCGTCGTGGGGATGTGGACGAAATTCGCCGTGCATCGCGCACCACGAAGGAGTTTCTCGTGGGGCTGACGAAGAGAAATTGTGTTTCTGGTCGCCGTCCATCCGCTTTTCGTGCGGTTACAGTAAAATCAACGCTTCCAAACGGGGGCGATCGCTTGATTCCCTCTCTCGATGCATGGCTCAATCAGGGAGAGATTGTGGCAATTGGTTACTCGTCGGCTGAATTTTATTCCGATGCCCGTCTTCTTGCGATGCTGGAAGAAACCGACGACTCGCTTCATGCCTCCACGATCGTGGGGCGTCGTTGGGTCGACGGGAAGTGCGAGTACCTGATCAGGGATTCTTTCGGCACTGACTGCTCCATTTATCGCACGCCGGAGAAATGTGAAGCAGGGCACGTGTGGGTTCCGGAAGATTTTATTCACAGAAATGTGTACGAAGTAGAAATACTCGAAAGACCTTAGAGCCCGATAGCACGTAACTTTTTAAGATCGCGAATCACCAGATAGTCCTTCGACTGATGCAAAAGTCCTTCGGCCTTGAAGTCGGAGAGAGTGCGCACAACGGTTTCCATCGCGGATCCAACCCACTGGCTCAAATCTTCCCTGCTCAGGGGAATTCTCAATTCAATGCCTTCACTGACCTCCACTCCGGATCTTTCGGCCAAAAGGCAGAGCGTCTCCGCGAGCCGTTCCCGCACGGTCTTCCTCACAAAAGAGTGCAGGCGAGCTTCGGCGGCGGCAATTTCCTGCCCCATGCGCTTCAGCATCACTTCCGCGAAGGAGGAGTCGGTCCGCACAAGCCGGAGAATTTCTTCCTTGGGAATTTTGCATGCGAAAACCGGCCCGAGCGTGACGCTAGAAGCACGAAATCGTTCTTCCGAAAACAGGCAGCGATAACCAGTCATTTCCCCGGAGGAAACGAGGCGCACGATTGCTTCTTCTCCCCGATTTCCAGACTGCACGACTTTCACGTGCCCTGAGGCGATGCAATGGGCGTGATCAGCCGGACCGTTCGCTTGGTGGAGTTTCTGTCCTGGGGAAAATTCCGTAGAAGACTTTCGTGAGGCAAGACTTTCCAGTTCTTTACCCGAAAGATGAGCAAACGGACTACGCTTCCATGCCGCGCAATTTTGGCAATTCAAGGATCCCATGGACTCTTACTGTAAGATTCAGGGACACATCTTGCAATCGCTCTGACGGTCGTCTTCAAAGACCTCACGGAATACCCGGAGATAGGCGGGGGCCGTGGCATCTACGGAATAGTGCTTCACGACTCTTTCCCTCGCTGCCGTGCCGATTTTCCTACGGAGGCCAGGATCCGTTAGGAGGCGCTCCAAGCGATCCACCCACTCTGCATCGGTCCGCACGAGAAATCCCGAAACATGGTCCTCGATCACGCGGTCGTTGGCCCCAATGGCAGTGGCCACGGTGGGAATACCAAGTGACATGTACTGCAAGGCCTTGAGGCCGCTCTTTCCCAAGACCCACTCTTCGCTGGGAAGCGGATAGAGGCCGATGTCGATTTCCTGGAGATCGTGCACTTCCGTGGGTTCCGACCACGATTGCGCCACCACATCCAACCCAGCGATTTGAAAGCTCGGGTCTCCGATCACCTTGAGTCGGAATCGGTGGCGCTTGCTCAGCTCGAGTAGTGGAGAAGTCAGTAGCCGAAGGTACGGGGCCGTGCTGTGACTTCCGCTCCACCCGAGGGTGAGCGGGCGATCGTTGGAGTAGGAATTTACGGGCAAGTAATCGTTGGTTCGGATGGTGGAGGAAATATCGGTCGTGCGAGAGTTGAAGCGTCTCACATAGGCGTCGAGATACGGAGTGCAGGTAATCACGTGCCGGGCCGCACGCATCAAGAAGTGGTATTTTTCCTTTCCCTTCAGAAATGCAGTCACTCTGTTGGCCGCGCTCGCTTTTCCGAGAAACACGAGGTCATCGATGTCGTAGATCATCCGGCGATTGGCGAGCGCGAAAAGTCTCTCCCAAAGACTTGTGCCGAAGGGAGTGATCCAAAGACTCACGTAGAGGCCGTCGTAGAACGGTGCTCGGATCAGGTCAAATCCCCGGCAAAGGTATCCCGTAAGAACCCAAAATGCCTTTTCGAACCAGTGTCCTGGGCGATAAACGATGGCCCACATTCGACGGCTCATAAACGGGCTTACGGTGATCTCGTATCCGGCGCTTCGAAAATGCGGAAAATACTGTTCATACTTTAGCCTCTGAGTGGGCGCCACGTTTTCTGGATAGGGGCAAAGGACCAGAATTCGCTTCATGAAAGTTCTCGAAGCCCTGGAAAACAGGCCAGCACATCGGAGCGCGACAGATTCACGCGTGGCACTAACAGGTGATGTGGCTCAAAGATATTGGGAATGGGGGAATCGCTCAAATACTGCTTCAGCCAGGGCTCCGCGCGGTCCCTTTCGGGTGCTGAGAGGGCGAGTTTCCGGACTCCATCTTTGGAAACAGAAGGGATGTTTTGCAGGAAGTAAAAAAACGCTCGGAGGAAGTTCTCGTTCGTTCCCGGTTGATAGGTAACCCGATCCTGCATCAGCTCCACTTTTCCCTGGCTCACGCAGAAATCCATGTTGGAAACCGGGTTCACCGCAAACAAGCTTCCAAGGCCGACTTGAACGAGCGCCGACTTGATTTCCTCTTTGTATCTTCGAAGGACGGCGAGATTCTTCAGGCCTCGGGCAACGCCCTTTCGTTGCGGGCTCCAGAGCGCGTAGGTAACGCTGATTTCCTTCGGGTAAAAAACCACATGGGGTGCTCTTGCGCTGCAAAACTCCAGATTTCCGGCAGGGTTTCGGTAGAATTTCTCCGGCGTGAGATTGGCTTGAAGTGTGGCGCGATCATGAGTCCAGTCGGAACGAAAGAGAATCGACTCGTAGCCGGGACCCCAAGCGGCTAAAGAGGTGAGGAGGAGATTCCCATGGTGGTGAATGCTCTGATGAGTGAGGGCGCTGCTCTGGTCGGGCAGGGGGAGCCATACATGGCAGATCAGTTGGTAGTCGGGAGTTTCGATGATGGGGAAGCCCAGGACCGGATTGATCCGGAGTTTCGAAAAAAAGCCCGGCTTTGCGGTGTTCTCTAAAATAATGGCCTCAAGAAAGCTCGCGTCTTTTCCAAGTGGGCGCAGCAAATCCGCAGCTCGGACGTGAGCCTCCTGTGCGGGCAAGCTCTGGAAGATAGGGTCCAGTTTTTCCTTGAGGCTCAGGATTTCCGGTCTCACAATAACTCCGGAAAATCGCGCCCTCTGGGGAGGAGAATATAGTTTCGATCCTCTTCGAACGACTTTCCCTTGGGCAGCAGCTTGGCGCCGTCGAATATGTAGAGATCGTATTTCAGATCATCGATGAGCTGGAGCATTTGCTGCTCGGTGATGCCGAAACCCTTGAGAAAAAATTTACATACCTCGATCAGAACCACAGGGCGGTGAATCTCGAGGGTCTTCCTCATTCCCTGAAGCGCGAAATATTCGGCGCCTTCAATGTCGAGTTTTACGAAACCAAGATCACGAATTTGAGGCAGGAAAGAGTCGATGGTTACCACTTCGCATTCCACCAACTGGTGTTGCTGAAACCCGTGGAACTTCTCCCGTCCTTCGAGGTCGTTGTTTCTTCCTCTAAGGTGGGCTTGCCCGGCACTAGGCGTACCAGCGCCCTGGAGAGGGACTTCAAACGTCATTATTTCGTTTTTCGCGCCCACGCCTTTCGGCACAACTCGAACATTTTTGAATCCGTAGTGTTCAACGATTCTCTCGCAGACGCGTACCGTAGAAGGAATGGGCTCAAACGCCACCACATTCTGGCAGAGTTCGGCGAGTCGCACCGTGTAGTAGGCATAGTTGGCCCCGATATCGAGCGCGGACTGATGGGGCTTCAGAACTTTAGACAACAGCTTCAATTCCGGTTCTTCCACCAGGCGAAGGTCGATGTCGCGAATTTTTGCGCGCAAAAGGAACCAGTCGTAAACGGCGGGGCCGAGCAATCTGAAAAGCAAGGGCTTCACAAATCTTCGAACAGGAGAAGTTACTGACGCCATTCCGGAATTCTAACGTGGCCGGGAGGAGAGGCCAAGATAGATTCCCTGGTAGAGGTCTACACCCTTTTCTAGAGAAAAATAGTCTTTGGCCGCAGCGCGAATATCTTCCGGCGGGATCTTTTTCACCTCTGCCAGCATCCCTGCTCCGCGCACCATCTCGCTGGGTGATAGATCTTTCAGCAGGTAGCCCACCCGGTATTTTTCGAAGATCCGGTCCACATCACCTACTCCGGCATTGGCAATTACCGGAATTCCCATGGCTAGAAGCTCCCCCAGTTTCGTGGGTGAGCTGCTGATCTTGGAATAGGCCGGTCGAATGAAGAAAAGTCCCGCATCGGCCAAGCTCAGATAGAGAGGCGCCTCGGAATGGCGGCACCGTGTGAGTGTTACTCCGGGGATGTTTCGTTTTTTTACGATTTCGGGATCATCGGGAGTAATGATGAGCAGCCGCCACGTCGGATCCACTTGGCGGGCCGCTTGGTAGAATTCCAGCATTTCGTCGAGGAGATACCAGGTTCCGAGCGAGCCCAGGTAGACGAGAATTTTATCATGAGGAAGAAAGCCGAGTTTTTTCCGGAGTTGTGACGACTGATCCGGCAAGGGTTTGGAAAATTTTTCTATGTCCACGCAGCAGGGGATCACCGTAACGGGGGAGGTTTCTTTTGCGTAGGGCCAGCGCTTCATCTCCTCAAGACCTCGGTGGGTCAGGCTCACCGTTGCGTCGCTTTCCGTAAGAAACCGTCGCTCCATGTGCTTGAAGAATTTGAAAACCGCCCAGAACACAGGGTTTTCAAGATTCCAGAGCCCACCGTCCACGCGCTCGTCGGCCCAGAAGCCGCGCATGTCGAAAAGAAACTTCACTCCAAGCGTCCGCTTGAGCAGCCATGCCGCGAGCGCCGCCACGTAGCTCCGGGCATGGATCATTTCGTATCGTTGGCGGAGACGCCAGCCCGCCATGAACATGCTGCCCGCATCCCACACAGTCGAAAGTACCGGGGGCATTTTATGGTAACGAATTGGATGCCACTCGATTCCGGCTGCGCGCAGCACTGCTCCGGTTTCTTGGGAGAATTGCTGGAACCGATCCGGCTTTTCAGCGCTCACGATGATGATTTGGTGGCCTCTCTCTGCAAGGCCACGAAGGTAGGGAATCACCTGAGAGCTTCCCAGAGGGTCGGTCATGCCGTCGTAGGAAAGATAAAGCACCCGCATCAGAATTGAAGTCCCAGGCTGAGAGAGGGGAACATGAACAGATTGTTGCTGATGCGTCCAAACCCCATGGAAAGCAGGACCCAGGTTTTCGGGGAAAGATTCGACTTCAGCCAACCGCCAAATCTTCCGGTGCGAGTATGCTTTGCGTAGGTTTGTGGCGGCTTCGCTTCGTCGGTATGGTAGTCAATCAGGTCACCCCAAGCACCGAGATGATTTGTTTTCGCTACGGAAAAAAATCTTATCCGCGCGCCGATGGCCCACCATTGAGCTTTTGCGAGTGCGCCGGGAACCGCAGCCTCAGCATAGGCATGGAGACCGGGCCAGCCTCCTCCCACCCGCAGGTGAGCCACCATCGCCGCTGGTGGAGTGCTGTCGTATTCCACCAAATTATAATGTGCCGACAACGTGGAGCCAGCTTCGGCGAAGATCATCGCCTGTGCTCGCCCCGACAATAATCCCAAGATCAGAAATAAAACGATGCGACTCATAACGCTCGTATCCGTGTGTGCGTTTGTTGGGGGGCACCGTGGAGCAACCACCCGGCCACGGCAGGCCACTGGCGGATTGAGCGAATCAGCCACCAGAGCGCGAGCACTGGATTTCCCGAATGAAGAAGTGCGCCCGCGAAGGAATAGAAGTGTGTCGCATGGCTTTGTCGCTTTAGGTGATGAACCCGACCGGAGATTGGGTCACTGAAAAGCTTTTTCAACTTCAGTGTCATGTCCTTTGCGAAGACATCATGCCGATGCGATGCATTGGTGGAGTGCTGCCGATAGAGCACGAGTGCCTCCGAGACCACACCGATGTGGCAGCGGCTCGCGATCCGGCGCCACATATCCCAGCCGGAAGCGATGGAAAGATTCGGATCAAAGGGGCCGGCGCTGAGAAGAACGCTCTTTCGAATCACCGCCGTGCTTTCGCCTCCCTGCACCACCGCCGAAGGGTGCAGGGCAAAGTGTTCGAGCACATCTCCCGCCAGCGAAGGGATGAGTTCTTCCAGGGGGCGAAGTTCCTGGTCTACGCGTCTCATTCCGCAATAAACGAGCCCCACTTTCGGGTCGGAAAATAGCGGCATTTGTTTGGCCAGTTTTTCAGGGAGCCACACATCGTCGGCGTCGAGAAATGCCACGAACTCACCTTTGGATTCTTCGATGCCGCGATTTCGAGAGCCCGCTTGCCCGCGATTATCTTGAGCAATCACCCGGATGCGGTTTCCAAAGCGGGCTAACACCGCGAGAGAGTCGTCGGTGGATCCGTTGTCGATCACGATAACTTCTTTGTGAGAGTAGGTTTGAGCAAGCACGCTTTCCACCGCCGCCCCCACCCAGCGAGCGTAGTTGTAATTTGGGATCACTACGCTAACGAGGCTCATTCCGCGGAAGCTTTGGTGAGCTGCTCGAAAGTGTCGATGGAGATCCACTTCTTCGGATACACCTCGCTCACCTTGAGTTGGCGAGCCCCGATGAGGCCGAGCCAAACATTGTAGAAGTCGCCTTCGTTACGGCAAATCCGGTTCACTTTGGCCGGATTGATCACCTGAATTCCGGAGCAGTAGATGTCGGATGGCTTCTTTCGATTCAGTTCGGTAACGAACCGATTTTCGTGAAAGATGAAGTCGCCTTCGAACCCTGGAACGGGCACTACGGGCACGATCATTCCTGCCGGTTCGCCCAGGTCGAAGTAATTTTTTTCCAGAAGGCCAAAGTCGAGGTCGGTTACGTTATCGGCTGTGAGCACATAGACAGGCTCATCCACAAATCGCATCAGGGTATTGAATATCCACCAGGAGTTACTCTGTCCTTCGGTGTTGAGTACGGAGCTCGCCCCTTCGTGGATCACATGCTCGGCGAGCATAGCCTTCTTCCAGCCCACGGTGATGTGGATGTGCGGAACCTGTTTCCTCAGATTGGCGATTTCGTGAGCGATCAGGGTCGATCCCTTTAGCGGGGCCATCGGTTTTGGCACCACGTCCGTTAACGGCCCCATGCGCTTTCCTCTACCGGCCGCCATAATGAGGGCGTTCTGGATCCTCATCTCTACTCCACGGGGGGCGAATTAATGATTTTAAGAATTTCTTGCTCGGAGAGGCGTTCGGCGTTGTCGCTCGTAACGATTTCTGTCAGCGAGTCCTTCTGAAGCTGATTGAACGAAATCACGTAGTGAAGAATCCCGTCGTAGTTTTTCTTCACGGTGTAGGGGAGCTCGGCCTCGCCGATTAATGCCTCAAAGAGGCGATCCCCGGGGCGTCCTTCGATTTTCTCCCACTTTCCGCCGTGGGCTTTGATCCAGCACTCCAGAATGTCGCGGATCTTCGCACTTTTCATCGTGCGGGAAAGCACCTTTCCGTGCAGCTCGTGGATGTTGTCTAGGCCAGTCACTACGAGTTTTACCGCCTCATCCACGGTGAAGAAGAACCGAGTCATGTCGGGGCCGGTGGTGCCGAGCAGGCCTTTTTCTGCGTGCATTTTTTTCCAGATCGGCAGAACCGAGCCCGTGCTCCAGGCCACGTTTCCATACCGTACGCACATGATTTTCGTGTCCGTTTTTCCGTCCATGGAGCAGTACATTTTCTCCATGGCGGCCTTCGAAAGTCCGTAGATATTCCGAATGGGCGGGGCGGCTTTATCCGTGGAAATGCCGATGAGGCTTTTTACGCCCTTGTCGAGAGCCACGCGCACCACGTTCTGGGAGCCCACCACGTTTACGTCGACGCATTCCATGGGCTGCTTTTCCGATAGGTCCACGAACTTCGTGGCGGCCGCGTGAATGATCACATCGGGCTTTACTTCGATTACCGCATCACGCACCGACTCGATCTGGCTCACGTCCATTGGCATCACTCGGCAGCCGGTGATTTCCTGTGCGGTGAAGTTTTGTTTATTGTTGCGGCCGGTTAGGGTGATGTCGAAACGATGCTTCAGGGCCTTGGCAAGATAGCGGCCCAGGAATCCGGTGCCGCCCGTAATTAGAAGTTTTTGCATAGGAAAATTCTAAGGGCAGGGGTAGTGAACGGCAAACGAGTTGTTGCGTCGAGGGGCGGAGAAGCAGCTGCTACCGTGTATTTTCTGGGGGCGACGAGCGTCAAGATCGTGACACGGATCGAGGCCGGGCCTTTGAGATTTTCTCCTGAGCCTTAATCGTCAATTCTCCCACGCGTAGCGGGAAAATAACCTTCGCTTCGAGGCAAATTTGTCCTGTGTTTCCGCTAGAATATCCCTATGAGCGTGACTCAGATCCGTCCGTCCGGATATTCCGGGCCGGAGCGGCGAAAGCAAAACGTTGATGTGTTCGATCTGAAGGAGATCCTTCGTTTCGTTTTGCGCCACTACAAGATGTATTTCATTCTTGGATTGGTGAGTTCGGCTATGGTGCTCGCGCACCACTACGGTTTCCCTTCCTATCGGGCGAGATCGATTATCTACGTGGCGCAAAACAGCACCCAGATCGATCAGATCAACAACCGCCTTCAGGGGGTTCAGTTCGCGGAAGACACGAGTTCCACCGACGTGGACAAGTATCTTCGTTACCTGAACTCCGAAGATTTTTTCAAAATCGTGGTCGATAAAATCGAGCGCGAAGGCCTCCTCCAACTCGCCGAAGAGGAGATTCGAGGTCCGGAGTCGCCCTGGACCTTCATCAAGAAGTGGATGCCGCGCATGAAGAACTACACGGTTCTTGAGCGGGCGCAGGTGGTAGAGTCCACGAGCCGCTGGATCTCGTTCGAAAAGATCGGCATCGACGGTATCGTGATTCAGGCCACCACGTCGCGTAGCACGCTTTCGAAGCGGGTTGCGGATGCCGCCTCCGAGCTGGCGGTGGACTGGATTTCCCGGAACGAGATCCTCGCCGTTGAGAAGGCGGTCTCCTACATCAAGGACCGCATCGAAGAGAGCGAAAGCAACATCAAGGCTTTGGAAGAGCAGATGTATCAGTTTAAGCGGGATAAGCGCCTGGTTACTCTCGACAGTACCGAAATCACGAGAAAAACCAGCGAACTTGAGAAGGAGCTAGAGGCCGCCAAGCTCGAATACAACCAGAACGAGCGTATGCTGCGGAAGTACCGCAGCCAGATGTCGGATCAACGGCGGGAAATCGATGACTTGAACCGGGAGGCCGTGGCCAACGGCGTGGACCCGGTGAAATTCAAAACGAACATTTCCGAAAAGGTAGCGGAGCGGGAATCGGCCAATCAGATTTTGGAGGCGCGCATCGCCTCCATTCAACATCAGATTGAGCAGGTGTTCGGGGCGAATAATCTCCGTGTGGAGCAGAATGTATTCGATTTCAGGAAGCGCCTGGAGATGGAGTATTCACTATTCGAAGAGCTGAAGCGCGAGATGTTCCGCACGGAAATTCAAAAGGTTTCGCTCGGAGCGAAAGTGAATAACCTTCAAAAGTCCGACAACGCCACCGTCTATCGGAAAATCGGGCTTACTAAGAAGGGAATGATCACCATGATTCTCGTGGTGGTGTTCGGCACGATGCTCTCCTATCTAACGGAGATCCTGTGGCCTCTCATCAAGAGCCGTGGGGATCTGGAACGGGCCGGATTCGCGTTTCTGGGCGCGGTCCCGGACCTTTCCTCGTTTCTGAAGAAGCGCTCCCCCAACATGTTTGCGATGGTCGATGGTCGGATCAAAAACGTGTTTCGCTTCGACACCGATTCCGGGCCGCTGAACCACTTCTTCAAGCTGCGCACCAAAATTCTGTATCGCCTAGAATCAGCGGGGCTTTCCCATGGGTTTATCACGATTACGAGCGGAGGCCCCGGCGACGGAAAGACATTCCTCTCCGTGAACCTCGCCGCCGCGTTTGCTCGGATGGGGAAGAAGGTTCTTCTCGTAGACGGAGACTTCCGCATGGCTGAAGCCTCCGACGAATTCAACGCACAGGGGAAGGCAGGTTTCGCCGAGGTAATCGATGCCCCTGAAACCTTTGGAAAGCTGGTTCGCAAGGATGCCCTACCGAATCTCGACTTCCTTCCGGCAGGGCGAAGAGTGTCTAATCCCGTGGAACATCTCACGAGCACCTCCTGTCGCACCTTGTGCGAGCGCCTCAAAGAGCACTATGATTTGGTGATCCTGGACACCGCGCCGCTGATCGTGTCGCCGTTGGGCACCGAGCTCGAGCGCGTTTCCGATTTGGTGGTGTTCATTGCACAGTTCAATAAAACCCCCACGGAAGCTGTCAGCCGAGGCTCCGATCAGCTGCTCGACTTCTATCCCGGCAACAAGAAATACATGGGTGTCTTGAATCGCACCGACGCCCGGTATGAAAGCCTTGTCATGCTTGCTTACTCTGATTACCATGATTACGTGAAGTACAACCGTAATCAGAAGGATCAGAGTCAAGGTGGGTAAGCTCCAACGTCTAGTTTCCTTGGTAGTTTTATTTTCCTTTTTAGTTCCTCCATTTGCGGTTGCGGCCGAGTCGAGACGGGCCTCTGTGGGCGCCGGTTTTTCCAAAGAGGTGTCGGGCCTCTCGGGACAGCCAACGGGTGTTGCAGAGTTTTTCTATCGCTCCGACAGCGACGATATCCTCGTTCCGGTTCACGTGTTGGGCGCCGTGAAGTCGCCCGGTCTTTACCATGTGCCGCTCAAGAGTAATCTGGTGACCATCCTCACCGTGGCGGGTGGCCCCACCGGAGAGGCCATGCTGGACGAAGTGGTGGTGAAGAATCAGCAGACCAATCAGGTGGATGAGATCGATCTGGAAGAGATGATTCGAGATACCGCGCGGTCTCAGGAATTTGTCATGAAAGGCAACGAGGTTGTTTTCATCAAGGCCAGGCAGCCCTGGATCAACAACAACGTGGCGACCACTCTTTCCGTGGTGGGCGGCTTGCTGGCCACGGTGTTGTCTGTGATTCTAATCCGCGAATACACCGGCCGACGGTAGATCAGTTTCTTCTCGTCCATTCGAGCAAGTTGATGAGCGCCCACAATTGGTGGGCGTGAGACGAGTCGCCCGCCTGAAAATCCTTCCACATGGAATGTGAGGCTTTTTCATCCAGCCAAGGAACCTTGCGGGATTGTTCGATCGCATCGCCTGCCCAATCGCGAAGAGGGCCGCGGAGCCACTGCGCCAGAGGCACAGCAAATCCGGTTTTGGGCCGGTCGATCAATTCAACGGGGAGGCGCTTCAGCAGAAGGTCCCGCAGGGCAATTTTCCCTCGCCCGGCTTTCACCCTGAGGTCCGATGGAAGTCGGAGCGCAGTCTCCACCACTCGATGATCTAGAAATGGAGCTCGCGTCTCCAAACTGCTGGCCATCGCGGCACGATCCACTTTCACGAGAATATCGCCGGGCAGATACTCACCGAGATCCAGCCGCTGCAATAAGTCAGTGGAATGTCCGGCGCAGTGGTAACGGGGAAGCGGCAGAACACTCGGCATGAGTCGTGTGCCTTCCGTTCCGACCAGTGTAAGCGAGCGGTATAGATCCTCCAGCGAAGAGGCCGAAAGAGACCGTGTCAGTTTCTGAAATTTTTCCGCCGGTTGAGGGGTTCCGGGCCGCAAGAGAAGCAGGGCTTCTCGCAAAAACGCCTCCGGAAGCACGCGCGAAAGGGTGGCGGCGCCGGTTCGTAGTGCCAGAGGAACCGCACTGACCCGATTCCATAGCTTGGGGGCTAAAATGTGGCGGTTGTAGCCCGCAAAAACCTCGTCGCCACCGTCGCCGGAGAGAGCCACGGTCACATGCTGGCGGGTGAGCTGAGCGAGAAGGGCGGTGGGAATTTGAGAGGAATCGGCAAATGGTTCATCCCAGATGTCCGCGATTTTTGTCACGAAGCCGAGGGCGTCTCGTGCGGTAACGGTGAGTTCTGTGTGGTTTGTGCCGAGGGCCTTGGCTACTTCTCTCGCCATCGGTGCTTCGTTGTAGCCCGACTCTTCAAATGCGATGGAGAAGGAACGAACCGGGGCCGCTTCCCGCATGAGCGCCGTCACAAGCGATGAGTCGATGCCTCCGGATAGAAAAACTCCGAGCGGCACGTCGGAAATCATCTGCTGGCGCACAACTTTGGAAAGCACTGCCTCCACTTCTTCCGTGCTGGAAGGGACCCCACCCGGCGCGGGTAGCCGCCAGTAGGGTGCCGGAGCGGATGCTTTGCCGTTTCGCCAATATAGGAGGTGCCCCGGTGGAAGCTGTTGAATCTCGTTCCATGCGGTGAACGGGTGGGGGACATAGCCAATGTCGAGATAGGTTCGCAAGGCTTCGAGGCGGGGAGTAAGGGAAAGTGCGGGTCGAATTGCTTTCGGTTCTGAACCGAAACATAAGCCGTGAGGTGTTTCCGCCCAATAGAGGGGTTTTTCTCCGAGGCGGTCGCGCGCCAACCAAAGTGTCTGCTCCTTCCTGTTCCACGCGGCAAGGGCGAACATCCCCGCGGCCTCACGGAGGGCTGCTTCGAAGCCTCTACGATCCATGAGCTCAAGAAGCACTTCCGTATCGGAGTTGCCTCGAAATCGCACGTCCGGAAGGGAGCGCCGGAGCTCCTGAAAATTGTAGATTTCGCCATTTAGCACGATCACCCAGTCGCCAGATGCCGATACCATCGGTTGAGTTCCCGATGGGGTAAGGTCCAGAATGCTCAGTCGGCGATGGCCAAGGGCCAGGGGGCCCTCCAGCCAAAAGCCCTCCGCATCTGGCCCGCGGTGGCGAAGGCTTCCTGTCATTTTCTCCAGCAGATCCCGTGAGGGACCGCGGGAGTCAATCAGTCCCGTAATCCCGCACATTCGGTTCTCCCCAATTCATAAACAACACTAGGCCTATCAATGCCGGTAAAACCTGGAGTTTGAATCTCACCGCTGCCCCCAGGTTTTGATAGGAAATGAAGCCGTAGATCAGACCCCAGGCCAAAACGAACGAAAGCATCGTTGCTGTGAACGTATGAGAAAGAGTGTTTCCGATCCCGAATATTTTCCATCCGCGCATGAACAGAAGAAGAAGCAGCAGATTCTCAAAACCCGCGATGATCGCAAATGGATTCAGCACCTCTCCTGGGAGCGGACGAAACAGTGCCGTGAAAAGGCCTACAGGAGCAAAAGTGATCATATCCATGCCGGTTTTAAACTCGGGCACTTCTTGCGCGGCTCCGCCTCGGCTCCATGACCGAGAAACAGAGTGGGTGACGCTGACCACTTCCTCTGCGGAATGCAGCCCCAGGCTTCCCATGATGGATTCGGTTGCGCTCGACAAAATAAAGGGCAGGGCAGCAATCGCGATCATTTTGAAAAATCGTGAGCGAATTTTCATGATGTAGAACATTCCGAGCGGAACGCAGAGAATGAACACAAGCCAAGGGCGGACCACCCACGCAACTCCCAGTCCGGCGGCAAGAGCTGCGATGGCTCCCAGTGTCCAACCCCTCAGGATGCTCATTACTGCGTAGAGCACAAGACATACCCCAAAGTAGGTGACAGGGTCCTTTCCCAGAATGGAACTCCAGAAGAGCATCGACGGAAACAAGTTCATCACATAGAGAACTATCGGCTCCTCACGATCGAGAAATCGCACGGTTCCCCGATAAAATACGTAGCTTCCAAGAAACCCAATGAGGGAAAAAATGACCTTTTGAGCGTGATAGGAGGGGAAGGGGAGTAGGTAGTGGTTGACCCACCAGGCGGCGTTCACGAGCACCGAGTAGTTGTCGCGAAAATTCAACTCGTATCGCGGATAGGTGAAAATCGATTCTGAAAAATAGGCGAAGGCGTCGATGGAATAGATCTTTTCGTAGATCAGCATGAACACCAGAGTTACGAAGCAGCGAACAACCCATAGAGTCATTAGGGGGCCCTTGTCGCCTTTGGGGACCGGCCAGAAGGCAATCGTCACCAGAATTCCCGCCGCGTAGACCACGCCCAGTAAGTAGTCGTTAATGGCGTTGTCTCGTTCGAGGCCCATGGTGAGCTTGTAAATGTTCCGCCCCACCACTTCGATGGCATCGAGAAGATCGGGCACAAGGAGTCCCGCCGCAGCCGCGAGCACGAGCAAAAGCAAGAAAGAGAATGCCTTGACCCGAACCAAGACTGGGATGTTTCGGAGCCTTGAAAGGCGTCCGTGATGTTTCGCCATCCTTAAAGAATAGGGATCGTGGCAGAGGATTTCCACGGCGACCGGCATTTACACGGTTCCGCCATCTCCTGTTCGGGATTGCTCGCACCAGCGCCCGGTTTCAGCGCTTCTTCGTACTCGTACCGAGAGCGAGGTGAAAGACATCATTCACTTTTGTGGCAAAAGAAAACTTAAGCCCCTTTCTCTGAGCAGGGGGAACTTCCTTTAGATCCTTTTCATTGCGCTTGGGAAGAATGATGTGATCGATTCCGGCGCGTTTCGCCGCAAGAATCTTCTCGCGAATTCCACCCACAGGAAGAACCTTTCCGACCAACGATAGCTCGCCCGTCATCGCCAGCCTGGGCTTCACCGACTGGCCCGTCAGAAGGGAAAGCAACGCGGTTGCCATGGTGATTCCAGCCGACGGCCCGTCCTTCGGCACTGCTCCCGCTGGAATATGAAGATGAATATCGTGATTCTGGAACCACTCCGAGGAAGACATTTTCCTCCGCTTACCCGTGGCCGGATCTCTGGAGACCGCGTTGATTCGAAGATCGTTTTGGAGCGACAAATGCTTCTTCACCCGTGAAAGTGCGATGCGCGCGCTCTCCACCATCACCTCACCCATTTGCCCGGTAAGTCGCAGCTCGCCTTTTCCTTCCAACGCGATGGCTTCGATAAAGAGAATGTCGCCGCCCATGGCGGTCCAGGCCAGGCCGGTGATCACGCCCGGTTGAGTGACTCGTTCCGATTGCTCATTGAAAAACTTTTGCGGCCCGAGCCAGTCTTCCAATTCGGTTTCCTTGAGAGAGACGGGAAATTTTTTGGCCTTTTCCACCTGAAGACGGGCCGCCTTTCGGGCGATGCGATCCAGCTGTTGTTGCAACGTGCGCACGCCGGGCTCTCTGGCGTAGTCACGGATGATCCGGTTCAAAACAGGGCGGGAGATTTTAACCGCTGTTTTTCCCAATCCATGTTTGTCGAGGGCGCGCGGAATCACATGCCCGGTGGCAATGCTTTCCTTCTCCTCGAGTGTGTAGCCTGGCAATTCGATAACCTCCATGCGGTCCATCAGGGCGGGAGGAATGGTTTGCAACGAATTCGCGGTGGCGATGAAAAGCACCTTCGAGAGATCAAAGGGAATGTCCAAATAGTGATCCAGGAATCCGTGGTTTTGTTCGGGATCCAGCACCTCCAAAAGTGCGCTCGCCGGGTCGCCTTGGAAGCTCGCCCCGAGCTTGTCTACTTCGTCGAGTAGAATCACCGGATTGCCTGTCCCCACGCGCTTCAATCCCTGCAGGATTTTTCCCGGCATGGCCCCCACATAGGTGCGACGATGCCCTTTGATCTCCGCCTCGTCGCGCATACCACCGAGCGAGAAGCGGAAAAATTCTCGTCCCAGTGCCTCGGCCACGCTTTTTCCCAAACTGGTCTTTCCCACTCCGGGCGGACCCACGAGCAAGAGGATCGAGCCCTCATAGCCCGGCTTTAGCTTCCTTACCGCGAGAAACTCCAAAATCCGCTCCTTCACCTTTTCGATGCCGAAGTGGTGTTTGTCGAGAACCTTGCGTGCGTTTTTCAAGTCGAGGTTATCCGATGTGGTTCGGCTCCAGGGAAGGGACGCGATCCAGTCGATGTAGTTCCGGGTGAGATTAAACTCAGGGCTGGTCTCCGGAATCGTGGAGAGGCGTCGGAGTTCTTCGTCGGCCACTTTCTTTGCGTGTTCCGGCAGATTGGCTTTCGCTATTTTTTCCTCGAGAGTCCGTTTTTCGCGGCTTTTGTCGTCTTCTTCGAGGCCAAGCTCCCGCTTGATGGTCTTGAGCTGTTCCTTCAGGAAGTATTCCCGCTGGAACTTTTGCACGCGGTTTTCTACTTCGTCGGCCAATTTTTTCTGAAGCTTTGAAACGTCATGTTCCTTTTTCAGGAAAACCAGAATCTTAAGGAGACGTTCCTTAACGTCCACTGTCTCGATGTAGTTCTGGGCCTCAGTGCCGCGCAAGCCCAGGGTGAAGGCCACCATATCGGCGAGTGCCCCATGAGAAGGGGCATTGATCAGGGCGAGCTTCAGCTCGTCGGTGAAGAATGGCGTGTTTTCCGAGAGTTGTTTCACTTGCATCAATACCTGGCGGGCCAGAGCTTCTACTTCCGGATCGCGTGTATTGAGGTCTTCGAAGTAGTTCACCTGAGCGGTGAGGAACGGATCGCTCTGTATCACGGTGCCCACCTCAAATCGGCTCACTCCGTGGACGAGGAGGCTCATGGTTCCGTCGGGCAGAAGAATTTTCTTCAGAATCTTGGCGCTAACGCCTCGTTGGTAGAGATCGTCGGAAGAATAGACGATTTCAGAGGCGTCTTCTGAATCGGGAGGAGGGGGCAACGCCTGAAGCTCCCGCTTAGGAAGTAGAAGACCGATCATCTGCTTTTCCGCCTTCTCCACGGCAGCCACGGCTCGGCCCTTCGGAATCTGCATATGAGCCATCAGCCCGGGCAGTACCGGCCCCGACTCCAGCGGGAGCAGAGGAAGAAACTGGGGGAGATGCGGATTCACTACCACCAAGTCTGTCATGGGCCCTCCTTTCCCTGAATTTGGGCACGAAGGTGCATATGGCAAGGCTGCATTTTTTGCCAAGGGTTTAGGGCAGATGGTCGCGGATACGAGCGCCTAAGCCACGATAGGCGTCTACTGACTCTGACTCAGGGCTCCAACCGTCAGCTGAGCGAAATTGAAGCTCGGTTTGGGTTACCGCGATGGTGTCGTCGCCATCGGGAAGGAAATTTACGCTGGTTTTGCGGCGCCAAAGCGTACCGTCCTTGCTGGTCCCGTAATACCAGGGGGTAGAGAGTTGCCCGCCGTCCTCACGGATGCGGAGCACTGTGGGAGGGTCGCTTTCACGAAGAAGGCCTTCCAGGGCCTTGGCGGTCGCCTTTCGCACGCTTCCCGCATCGCGGGCATAGCGAAGCTCATTGGCCGGCCCCCGGTTCGCAGTGGGGTCCTTTTTGACGGAGCTATTCCGGGCGCAACCAGTGGCGACGAGCATCAACGTTAGACCGAGAATGAGGCGCATGTTTTTAGCCTAGCGCCGCCCCATGCTAAAGTGAAGGAATGTTGTGGCAGTTCGCCAAGTCGCTTCTTTTTCAACTGAGTCCGGAAACAGCACATTGGTTGGCGGGGTTGTTCCTTCGTCTATGGGGGCTAGCTCCCGTGTCGCGGAGTGTGCCAACAAAATTTCGCCGATTCGAGCTAGCTGGTTTCTCCATGGATTCTCCACTCGGGATCGCAGCCGGCTTCGACAAAGACGCCACTATGGTGATGGGGCTCTGGAAGCTCGGCTTCGGATTCGTGGAGGTGGGAACCGTCACTCCCCGGCCGCAAAAAGGAAATCCGCGCCCGCGCCTATTTAGGCTGGAGGAGTCGGAAGCGTTGATCAATCGCATGGGGTTCAACAATTCCGGTGCCGAGGCGATGTTGGAACGAGTGCGGCACTTGAGGGCTCTTGAGCGATTGGAGTTTCCTCTCGGGATCAATTTCGGCAAGAACCGAGATACGCCGCTCGAAAGGGCCGCCGAGGATTATGTGTCACTGATGCGTCTCTTTTATCCGTGGGGCGACTACTTCGTGGTTAATCTGAGCTCGCCAAACACTCCTGGACTCACTGGATTGCAGGAGGGAGAGCATCTCACCACGATTCTTCGGAGCGTGAGACAGGCGCGTGACGATAGTGAGAAGCGCGCGCCCGGGCCCTTGCGGCCACTGTTTTTGAAAGTTTCTCCGGATCTCACCGACGACGCACTCCGCGCCGCCGTGGACTCCGCGCTGGCGGAAGGGTTTCAAGGGATCATTGCTGGCAACACCAGTCGCCGGCGGGAATTTCCGGGGCTTGCGGCCTCGGATCGGTCGCTTTTGGCGCAAGAGGGGGGCTTGAGCGGAGCACCTCTTCGCGAGGAAGCTTTTAATAATATCAGTAAGTTGCGGGGATGGATGGGCCCCAAACCCATCCTGATATCCGTGGGAGGGCTGGGGGACGCTACCGATGCCCAGAGGCGGTTGGCTGCAGGGGCGAATCTCCTCCAGGCCTACACGAGCCTGATCTACCAAGGACCTCGATACCCTCAGGCGATCGCCCGAGCACTTCGCCATTAAGTCTTTTATTACAAAGGGTTCTTTGCTATACCGAGGTTTCCGTTTTTTGGAGGATTTATGAGTCAGATTTGCGAACTTACCGGCAAGCGCCCGGCCTACGGAAACAAAGTGAGCCACTCGAACATCAAGTCGCGCACCCGTTGGATGCCGAACCTCCGCGAGAAAAACTACGAGGTTCCTGAATTGAAGCAACAGATCAATGTGCTGCTTTCCACTCGCGCCATCCGCACGATCGACAAGCTCGGTGGAATCACCCAGGCGATCATGAAGGCGAAAGAAGAATTGCTTTCCCCTCGTCTCCTTAAGATCAAGCGCACGATCTATAAGGGTCGAGTGAAGGCAACCGCTGCTGGAAAAGCTAAGAAGGCTCCGAAGGCCGCGAAAAAGAAGTAAGCTTCTTTCCGAATCAAAAACCCTCCCGCTGATGAAGTTGGAGGGTTTTTTATTTTCTAACGGTCACCTTTTCTGCGATCAATCGCTTGATCATTTCGAGGCGGCTCCAGGTTTCTTCTCGGGACAGAAAAATGTCTTCTTTCACTTCTATCGTCGAGGCATTTGGTCCCTCAACGATCCGTAGAAGAAATCGCTCCGAATACTCGCCTTGATTCCATTTTCGGCAACAAGGGGCGCACGCGGAAGGCTGGAGTTTTCGCCGAGCCGGGAACCGCTTCTGGCATCCGGGGCACTCATACCAGTGCTTCACTGGCCTCAGCTTCGGAACCGGATTGTAGCGAGTGGCGCCCACGCGTTTCATGATCGCGTGAAACTCGGGGGTGTGGCCGTAAGGCTTCTTCCCATGCCAAAGAAAAAAATGGATCATCTCGTGGAGTAGAGTGTCGCGGATGTGGCGTTCTCCGTCGGAAAGCTCACGGAGATAGGATGCAATTTCAATTTTAGCCGCACGGGGCCGGATGAGATTCCTGGAGCCAGGGGTGAAGCGCCCGGCCGATGATCGGAGGCGCGAATTCCATTCCAACACCGGCTCGGGGAGAGAGGCCTCGAAATGAATCCCGTTCAGTTCACGGAAGGTCTGGACCAGCATCAGAACCGCTTCGAGTGTTTTTGCGAACGGTGCGGTTCGCCTCAATTTGCATGATGGAAGTGGAGATCACTGCAGTAAAGCTCACGAAAATCCCGGCACCTACCACCATGTAGAGCATCGTAAGCGCCTTCCCGAGGATGGTGATCGGATGAATGTCGCCAAGGCCCACGGTTGTCATCACCGTAACGGCGAAATACAGAGCATCAAAATAGTGAGAAAATTGCGGGTTTGTTCCTCGTTCCGCGAGAAAAATCAGAAGCGCGCCAAAGGCCATTACCGTGAAAGCGAAAATGACCAAAAAACCCGTCGCGGGGCGGAGCATGCTCACGGAAAGGTCCTTCAAGTAGTCCCACATAAAGTCGTGCTGGCGCTTCATATGCTTTAGCATTCCTTTGTTTTTGCCCAAGGGAAGGGGTAAAGCAAGCCCATGCGCGCTTTGGAAAACCGTTCCGACGTGGAATTGCTCGTAAAAACTTTCTATGAGGCCGTGCGCCAAGATTCACTCATTGGCCCCATTTTCGATGTGCAGGTCAAAGTGGATTGGGACGTGCACATTCCGAAGCTGGTGGGGTTCTGGCACGACATGCTTTTCGGTGGGGAGGAGTATCGCGGGCGCCCCTTTGCCCCTCACATTCCTCTCGACCTAAAGCCCGAACATTTCGAACGTTGGTTGCACCTGTTCTTCCGCACCGTGGACCAGCTTTTTCACGGCCACAAAGCCGATGAGGTGAAGTTCCGGGCCTGGAGAATTGCAGAAAACTTTCAGGCCAACATCAAAATGATCGAGGAATCCCGCGCCAAGGCCGCGAAATAAAAAGGCCCCGGCTCACCGCCGAGGCCCGATCTAAAAGAACCTAGAATTAGCGGCCGCCGACGGGCTTCCACTCCAGACCGTTCTTGCCCACGTAGATGGAGCGAGGACGAATCAGGCGATTGTTCTTCATCTGTTCCATCACGTGTGCGAGCCAGCCGGAAACGCGGCTCACGGCGAAGATAGGGGTGAAGAGGTCCGTGGGAATGCCCATGCAGTGGTACACACTGGCCGAGTAGAAATCCACGTTCGGAAGCAGTCCCTTTTCACCTTCCATGATGTCGTTGATCTTAATGCTCATCTCGTAGAGGTGGGGTTTGCCGGCCTTCTTCGTTACATCCTTACTCATGTCGCGAAGAATCTTGGCGCGAGGGTCTCCGTTTTTGTAAACGCGGTGGCCGAAGCCCATCACTTTATCCTTTTTCTCGAGGGCGTTTCGAAGCCAGCTTTCGGCCTTTTCCGCCCCGCCGATCTTCTCCAGCATTCTCATCACCTGCTCGTTGGCGCCGCCGTGGAGCGGACCTTTGAGGGTGCCGATTGCGGTGGTGAGGGCGGAATGAACGTCGGAAAGAGTGGCCGTGGTTACACGAGCCGAGAAGGTAGACGCGTTCATCTCATGGTCGGCATGAAGCACGAGCGCGGTGTCGAACATCTTCACGATTTCGGGGTCGGCGTCTTTTCCGTTTAGGGTGTAGAAGAAGTTGGCTGCGATCGTCTTATTCGGATCGGGTTTCACCGGGTCCCAGCCGTTGCGCACGCGGTGCCAAGTGGTCACGAGTGCAGGAAGTTTCGCCAAGAGTCGAACGCTCTTGCGGCGAAGGGCTTCCGGAGTGTCGTTGCTGGAATCAGAATCCCAAAGCGAAAGCATGCTCACCGAGGTGCGCAGCACTTCCATCGGCGATGCGGTTTTGGGAAAACGCTTCATCATCTCGATGAGCTCTGCGGGCAGTTCGTAGTTGGAGCGAATCTCCTTCTGCCAATCCTTCCACTCGTTTTCCTTGGGGAGGCGGAGGTTCCAGAGCAGGAAGGCTACTTCTTCGAAGTTCGAGTTCTTTGCGAGGTCTTCGATGGTGTAGCCGCAGTAGGAAAGGGTCACGTCCACGATGGCGCTGATCTCGGAGGTGAACGCCACCACTCCTTCGAGCCCTTTATTTGCTGTTTCCGGAATTTTCACGTCACTCATAGATTTGCCCCTTTGGACGGCGAAAAAAGCGCCATCAAGCCATTATATTCGATGCTCTTTTGCTAACAAACGCATCGGCAGGGAACAACCGAATTTTGAAGGCTTTTCCCGGATTGACGCGCTACCTGTTTCCCTCTAGATTCCATCGCCATGAAGAAAGTTTGGAAAGGCGCCGTTGTTGGCTACGGGTTCATTTCGGGCAAGGGGCACGTGCCTGCGTTCCAGAAGCGGGACGATGTGGAAATCGTGGCCGTAGCGGATGTCTGTGAGGCTCGCCGCGCCGCGGCTAAGCAGGCGCTACCGGAAGCGCGTATTTATGCTGCATGGCAGGAACTTCTCGAGAAGGAAACGGACCTCGACTTTTTGGATGTGGCTACGCCTCCCTGTGATCACGCGGAGATTTCGATCGCGGCGTTGAGCCGGGGTCTTCATGTGCTTTGTGAAAAACCCTTAGCCGTAAGCACCGACCAGGCCACGAGGATGCTCCTCGCCGCGCAGAAGAATCAGCGCGTGCTCTTTCCTTGCCACAACTACAAGCACGCTCCGGTGGTGAAAACGATTCAGGACACGATTTCCAGCGGCAAGATCGGCGACATCACCGCCGTAACCCTACAGACTTTCCGCAACACGCACGCCAAAGGCGTAAAGGAATGGAAAACAGATTGGCGCCGGGAGAACCGCTATTCTGGTGGCGGAATCGCCATGGACCACGGTTCCCACACGTTTTACCTCACGTTTTCCTGGCTTGCTTCACTGCCCACGGAGCTCACCGCGAAGGCGATCCGCCTGGCCCCCGAGTGGGACACGGAAGACAATCTCACGGTGTCGCTCACTTTTCCGGGCCAAAAATACGCGAACAGCACGTTGTCTTGGACCGCCGGAATGCGAAAAGTAATCTACACCGTGCAGGGCACCAAAGGCGGCATCGTGGTGAACGACGACGACGCGGAGATTACGATCGGCTTTCCTAACACCGGCTCTCACGCAGGAACGGGCGACCATGAGGTGAAAAAATTCGTGATCGAGAGCGACTGGATGGACGCTTCCCACACCAAGTGGTTCAACTCGATGTTTGATAAGTTCCAGGGCTGCGTGGCCCGGGGGGAGTGGGTGAACTCCGAGATCCGCGAGAGCTGGATGTGCGTGGAAATCATCGAAAAGTGCTACCAGTCGAGCGCCGCTGGCTCGAAAACCCTAAAACTCGACTCCTCGTTCTCCTTTTTGAACCATGTTTGACTCTCGGCAAACGGCCCGCAAAATCGAAGAGATCCTATTAAGGGAGCTGGAGGCCCAAGAGGTGACCGTGGAAGATCAGAGCCATCTCCATGCGGGACATCGCCAAGCCGGAGGCGGCGGGCATTTCGCGGTGGTGGTAAAGAGCCCGAAATTTACAGGCTTAACCCCGTTGGCCCGTCAGCGATTAGTGATTCAGGCGATGGGGGCCATGATGGACCATGAGATCCATGCCCTTTCGATGAAGTGTGTGGCTCCTTAAGTGCCCTAAGCCCCTGATTTCCGACCCAAATCCTCATTGTAATTCCGGGGCGGCTATTGTACTTAGAACCCCATCTTAAAACCAAAAATTCCCTCTTAAGGCGAAGGAACCAACATGTCTCAATCGTTCTCTTTGGAAAAAGTCCGCAACATCGGTATTTCCGCCCACATCGACTCCGGAAAGACCACGCTCTCTGAGCGTATCCTGTTCTACACGGGTAAGATTCACGCCATTCACGAGGTGAAGGGTAAAGACGGCGTGGGCGCCGTGATGGACTCGATGGACCTTGAGCGCGAAAAGGGCATCACGATTCAGTCGGCCGCCACGTTCTGTGAGTGGAAAGACATCAACATCAACCTGATCGACACCCCCGGACACGTGGATTTCACGGTGGAAGTGGAGCGCTCGCTTCGCGTGCTCGACGGCGCGATCATGGTTCTCTGCGGTGTTTCGGGCGTTCAGTCCCAGTCGATTACCGTAGACCGCCAGATGAAGCGCTACAATGTTCCGCGCCTCGCTTTCATTAACAAGCTCGACCGCGCGGGAGCCAATCCGTTCCGCGTGATCACCGCGATCCGCGATAAGCTGCACCTCAACGCTGCGGCCGTGCAGATTCCGATCGGTCTCGAAGACCAGCACAAGGGCGTGGTGGACCTCGTTCGCATGAAGGCCTATTTCTTCGACGGCGATAACGGCGAAGACGTGCGCGTGGAAGAGATTCCGGCCGACGTTGCCGATATGGCGAAGGAAAAGCGGGAAGAACTCATCACCCGTCTTGCGGACGTGGACGATGAGATCGGTGAAAAATTCTTGATGGAAGAAGAGATCACCCCTGAACTGTTCGACGCAGCGATCCGCCGAGCCACGATCGCTCTCAAGTTCGTGCCCGTATTCATGGGCTCCGCTTTCAAGAACAAGGGTGTTCAGCCGCTCCTCGACGGCGTACGCGCCTATCTCCCGAACCCCACTGAAGTGGTGAACGAGGGACTTAACCAGAACAAGAACGAAGAGAAGGAAGTGATCCCGAACGATCCTTCCAAGCCCCTTGTGGCGCTTGCGTTTAAGCTGGAAGACGGCCGTTACGGTCAGCTCACCTACATGCGCGTCTACTCCGGTTCCGTTAAAAAAGGCGACATGATCTACAACGTTTCCGCTGGAGACAAGAAGATCAAGGTACCGCGGATCGTGCGCATGCACTCCAGCCAGATGGTGGACGTGGAAGAGGCGCGAGCCGGTGATATCTGCGCCTTCTTCGGCGTGGAGTGTGCCTCCGGTGATACCTTCACCGACGGAAACGTGCGCTACACGATGACCTCCATGTTCATCCCGAACGCAGTGATTTCGTTGGCCGTGAGCCCGAAGGACAAGAGCGGTCAGGCCAACTTCTCGAAAGCCCTCAACCGTTTCACGAAAGAAGACCCGACCCTCCGCGTGCACCGCGACGAAGAGTCGGCCGAAACGATTATGAGCGGAATGGGCGAGCTTCACCTCGAGATTTACATCGAGCGAATGAAGCGTGAATACGCCTGCGAAGTCGTGGCAGGACGTCCCCAGGTGGCCTTCCGTGAAACGATTCAGCAGGCTACTGACTTCAGCTACACCCACAAGAAGCAGACTGGTGGTAGCGGTCAGTTCGCTAAGGTTATGGGCGTGATGGAGCCGATCGTTCCCCTCGACCTCGAAAAGCCCTACGAGTTTGTGGATGAAGTGGTGGGCGGAACGATTCCGCGCGAATACATCCCGAGCTGCGATAAGGGCTTCCAGGAGCAGCTCAAGAAGGGCCAGCTCATCGGCATGCCGGTGGTGGGTGTGAGAATGAAAATTCAGGACGGTCAGTACCACGACGTGGACTCCTCCGACATCGCCTTCCGTATCGCCGCCATGGCTGCTGTGCGTGAATGCTACGCCAACGCAAAGCCCACGATTCTCGAGCCGATCATGAAGCTCGAAGTGCAGGCCCCGGAAGAATTCCAGGGTACGGTGATGGGCCAAGTGAACCAGCGCCGCGGTGTGATTCAGAACTCTTCCACGAACATGGGCTACGTCACGATCGACGCCCTCGTTCCGCTTGTGGAAATGTTCGGTTACTCCACCGACCTTCGTTCCGCTACGCAGGGTAAGGGTGAGTTCTCGATGGAATTCGCCGAATACCAAGCTGTTCCGCGCAACGTGCAGGAAGAAATGGTGAAGAAGTACCAAGAGAAGCGCGCGAAGGAGAACAAGTAGCGCCATTTGGTGTCCGACCCCTTTGGTGGGGGAGGGGCGTCAAAGCACGAAGCCTGGTTCCCGAGAGGGAGCCGGGCTTTTTTGTCTGAAGGGGCGCTACGGGGGGCTTGCCGGTTGACTCCTGCCTTAAGGGGGCCATAGAGTTTCCGCAAACTTGGAGGTTTCATGAAATATTTTGTTCTAGCAGCAGTAGCGATTTTGTCCCTGACCGCGAAGCCGGCCCTAGCCAGTAAGCATCACACGCCCAACATTTGTAGCGCGCAAAACAGTTCTTTGTGCCTACACCTTGGGTTCGAAGCACTTCCCCAGGAGGGAGTGGAGTCGGGATTCATGACCCACTTCATGCTGAAAGACGCCGATCCGACGCTTCTTTCCGATGTGGTCATCGATCTCTGGATGGATATGGGCAATGGTCATGGTCATGGCTCGGCGCCCGTAACGGTGGAACAGTTGGATGCGGTCCATTTCCGGGTAACTCGCGCCTACTTCGTGATGAGCGGAGAGTGGCTGGTGCGAGTGAAGTTTAAGTATGACCGCGTGGAACACGAGATCGCCGTTCCGGTTACGGTTCAGTAATTTTCTTAACCGCGAGCCGGGGCTGCCTAATGGGGCGGCTCCGGCTTTTTATTTGGTTTCTATCGCCCGCTCGATATCTTTCGCGAGTGCCTTGGGCTCTGTTTGGGGCGCATAGCGATCGATCACCTTACCGTCTCGCCCCACGAGAAATTTTGTGAAATTCCATTTAACGGCCTCGGTTCCCATGAGGCCCGGCGCGCCTTTCTTCAAAAACTCGAAAACCGGCGATGCGTTCGCGCCGTTTACATCTACTTTTCCCAAGACAGGAAATGTTACCCCGTAGTTCATGGAGCAAAATTCTTGGATTTCCGAATCCGTCCCCGGTTCCTGGGCGCCGAACTGGTTGCAGGGGAATCCGAGGATGATGAATCCGGAACCGGAGTACTTCTTGTAGAGCTGTTCCAGGCCTTCATACTGAGGAGTGAATCCGCATTTGCTGGCGACGTTCACGATCAATACCGCCTGTCCCGAATGCTTGGAAAGTGGGTAGGGAGTGCCATCGGAACCAGTCACAGTGAAATCGAATAGGGAGTTCATTGAGACTCGTTATCAAAATCTGTCACTGAGGTCTACCGGGAAGTCAAAGTGCCGATGACGGTATCACGCAGTAGATGGTGCCGCTCGCGGCGGTGGTGAGATTCCCTAGTGCTGCGGCGATTTGCGCGTTTGGGGAAGTGCAGACGGTGCCATCGCAGTCACCGGCGCCGTTTCTCTGATAGTAGGGGGCTGTTGGCGCCGCGGCAGACGCCAACTGCAACAAGGTGTTAGTGGCGTCGACCGACTGCAGAGCGACGTCGACATCCGGTGCATTGGAGTTCGGCATGATCGCGCTGGCATCAAGGGTGTTTGTGTAGCTAGTCCAAGCTTCGAGTCCGGGCGGGCACACCGTTTCGCCGCCGATCGAGACGGAAGACCCGTAGAACCCATAGCTTTCTGTTCCCGTAACACCCGACGCCTGCAATTGAAGGCCGTTTTGGAACACGCCTTTTTGTTGAGCATAAAGCGCGAACTCCACATCGAGCGTGCCAAGACTGGGGGCAGCGAGGGGAGTGTCGAGGATGTTCACGCAGTCGTATTGTTTGATCCAAAGGCCGCAGATCGATTGGGTGGAGGCTTGGTTGTAGTAGAGGTCGACCATTCGACTGGAGGTGTTACTGCTCAGCACGCTGCCGTAGACGTAATAGGTGTAATTCGTGTTGAAGATATTGAAGTCGTTTACGCCCTGATTGGAGCAATCCATGCCCGAATAGTTGGTTCCGGCCTTTGCGAGGAAATGGCGGGTGCATTGATAGGAAAAAATAGTGCGCACGTAGAGAGGGTTCAGGTCGTTGAGGATCTGCGCCATATTGAGCGTCGTAAACACCGAGACCGGATCGGATATCGAGGTGCTATTGGTGTTTCTTACTCTTACCGATGCCACGTTGTCTTCGTTGAGGGCTGCAGGCACGAAGCAGCTCACGTAATTTCCCGTGGAGTTGTAGTAGGCGGTAAACGCTGAAGCGGCGGGATCAGCTGCGGTGCTAGACCCCATCAAAGTGTTGGCGGCATCGTAGAAGTCGCAAACGCATCCCGATCCGGCTGTATTACAGGCGGCCACGATGGATGATGAGGAATTGGATCCGCCCTGTACCATCACAAGGCTTTGTATTTCTGCGTCCGCATTCGCGTCGTCACGAAAGGCATGGTTGAAGCGGAATTTTGTACTGGCCGACGTATCTCCGGCGCGAACGTACGTTCCAGGATCTCCGTGAACATTTGGGCGCGGGTCTAGGTTGCCACAGGATCCATTCAGGAAGGAGCTGATCAAAACCAAAATCAATGAGCTACGCTTCATAGGTTGTTGATCACGTTCACGGGAAGGGCGCAGAGCACCGGGGTTAGGGGCACGAAGTCGACTTGCTCCACCGTCACGATGCCGCCGAACGTGGCGGTGTCGCAGGGATTTCCATTGGGGGGATCGTTTTGGCAGGGAGTGGCGTTGGGTTGCCGGCCCACAGTGAACTGGGCAAGTGACGCTCCGTCGAGATCAATGATCACGCTATTGAGCGTGCCGTTCGTGTTGATGAAGTTGGTCGGCAGCGGCATGGTGTAGCCGATGCTGGTGGTGGTCCCCGTGGAAAGCGACGGTGGATCGGCCGTGTGTGGACGAATTTTGGTGAACCCGGGCGGACAAGCGCCGCTCGAGTCGGGAAGTCCCGCATACCCAGCCACGGCGTTTTCACCCGGAGCCGCGGTGAGAGTCAGGGCCACTCGGAAAGGCCCTGAGGCCTCCTTATAGAGTCCGAATTTAAGGGTGTTTGGCGCGTTCACGCAATTGATCTGGGGGTCGTTGGCGCGATTGCAGTAGGTGTCGAAGTAGGTCACTTCTGTGGGCTTCTTATCAAAATTGCTGTCGCCGGATTCTCCTCCCGAATAGAGGTAGAAGTTGTAGTTGGCGCTGAGAAATCCGAGCTGCTGGCTGGGGGTACAGGTGATGTTGGTGGCGGTCACCGCTTGCCCTTCAAGAAAACTGCGCAGGCAGGTGTATTGATACACCTTCCTCACGCCGGAGGTGTTCAAGGAGCCGAGAATCTGGCTCGCCGTAAGATTGGTGCTGATGGGGATCAATCCGGAGTTTTCCGAAGAATTGCCTCGAACTTCCACGCGTACGTAGTTGTAGTTTCCCGGCACGGCCGTGGCTGGCATAGTGCAAGTGTAAACATTGTTTTGAGCGCTGATGCTGGGCGTGCCGTTGTCGGAGATCGGCGCAGAGTCGGTAGTGGAGGTGTAGAATTTGCACGCGCATTGGTCGCCGGCTGTTCCGCAAGGAGAAGTAAGGTTGGCTGATGAAAGCACCAGATTGCCCTGTACCTGTACCACTCGATTCGTGGCACTCACGGTGATGTCGCGGTAAGCGAAATTTACGTTGAATGTGTCCTGGTTATTCGTGGGGCTGCGATTGCTGTTTTCCCGACTCGTAAAAATCTTTTTGTCGGTAGGGCAACCCGTAAGCCAGAGCATTCCGATCAAGCTAATCGCGATAGCGGCGGCATTTCGGTAAGTGCGTCCTTGCACGTGTCCTCCCCCTTGAATTTTATCGACTACGACCTCGAAACGGCAAGGGATTTCCCCCTGCAAGATTTAATGGGAGGCTTATAGGGAAGATGTCACTCCATCCTTGCCAGAACTGCGGAGCTTGTTGCGCGTTCTTTAGCGTGAAGTTCGATGTGTTGGAGCCCGTTCCCCGAAACCTGACTCTGCCGGCAGGCGATTTTTCATTGGTGATGCGGGGGACGGAGCGCCCCACCGGCAAGCGATGCGCGGCGCTGAGTGGATCGTTGGGAGATGAGGTCGCATGCAGTATTTACTCAAGCCGCCCCTCGGCGTGCCGGGCTTTTCGCGCCAGTTTCGAAGAGGGCTTAAGGGAGCACCGCTGCGATCAAGCTCGGTTGGCTTGGGGGCTCCCGCCGCTGAGTCCGGAAGATTGGTCGAAGTTTTTCGAGGGCGCTAGGAAAAAATTTTCGGAAGAGCGGCCACCGACAGAAACAGGAAGAAAGTGATTCCGAAATACATGAAGAGGTTCGCCGCTCCCTGAAAGTCTCCCGCCACGCGAAGCCCGAACCCCAGCGCGAAAAAAGTGAACTGGGCGAGCAGGAGTCCGGCCAGCAAAAATACCGGGGTGGGACCGGGAAGAAACTCCCCGCGCACGGCACTCACGGCGAATAGGACCGCCACGCCGAGTTCGAGAACCGCGATGGAATAGTAGGGAAACGCCTGCGGGAGTTTCCCTAAAAAAGTTCCCGCGAATTGCTTCACAAACCACTCAGGAACTCCTCCGCCCAGCTTCTGGCCTCCTGCGAGGAGAAAGATGGAAATGAAAACCAGGTAGAGGGGCACAAGAAAGAGACTCTGAATCAATGTGATCACGGAGATTCCTCGGAAGTTTGCAAAAGTGACCGCGCTAAGCGGCCCATGTCGCGGGTTTTGGGGGAGTCCGGCGCCACATCTTTGGCGTAGAACTCGCTGGAAAGCACGTTATTGCGGAGCACGTCGAGCGTAGCCACCGATGCCTGGTCAAAAGTTTTACTCTTAAAAAGGAGAGCGCTGATTCCGGCAAAATGAAAGTAGCCGTCTACAGAAGCGGGATCTACGGAAATCAGGCCGGCGAGCAGGGAAAGGGGCCACTGAAAATCCTTCAGGGCTGCGTCACTCAAGCTTTTTCCATCGAGCTGCACTCGTGAAAGGTTTCCAGCCAGATACTCCATTGCCTCCCGGCGCGACTCCATAACAAAGGAGCGGGAGAAAAGGTTCTTGGGTTCGAGCCAGTGGAAACTACGGTCTGCCTGCCAGTCGATTCGGTAGAAACTTTTTTTCCGGGCGAAGAGGGCGGTAAAGTGGGGTGTGTCTTTCTCGAAGAGCAGGGCCGGCGCACCTGCCTGGTCCATGATCCAAGCGCGCTGTACGCCCTGCAGGTGGGATCGTGCCTCCAGAAGAAGTGCAATTCGTTCGAGGGTTCCGACTTCGGGAACCTGCTGGGGGTCATGGGCGAAACGAATGGCGCGAGCCACGAATGCGGCCCCGTCGTCATTCTGGGCCCAGCGCATTAAAAAGTCGGTTCGAGTGCGGCGTCCATGAAAAATCACTCGTTCCTGGGCATCTAATGACCCAGGGCCAAATACCTTCACCACAAGATTTTCCAGATACTTTTGTGGCGGGCCTTTTTTGTATTCAAGCTCGGGAAGAGCGCGCACTCCTTCCCCCACGGGCAAAGGGCTCATTACCTCAAAAAACGGAACGGGCCGAAGGTCCGTGGCTTCGCTCGGGCGGATGGTTTCCAGAGTGAAAGGGGCAATACCTGACCGGAGGACCGGTTCGGCCGCAAAAAAACCGCCCAACATCAGGAACGATAGGAGGAGCGTAAAAATGGCTGCTTTCTTCATGGTTTCAACAGTCTAGCCCCGGGGCGGGGGATTTGTTAAGTTCCATCTATGATCGATCAAAGCGTATTTGCCGCCCGACGGCGGAAGTTCATGGACCAACTCGCCACTCATGGCCCAAGCCAGATGGCCGTGCTGTATGCGGCCCCGCACGCCAAGAGAAACGCCGACAACCACTACGAATATCGCACCTGCAGTCACTTCTACTACCTCACAGGAGTAAGCGAGCAGGAGGCCGCCGCTATTTTTATGCCCGGCACGGAAAAGCCGTTTCAATTGTTTGTGATGCCGAAAGACCCTGAGAAGGAAATGTGGGAAGGCAAGCGAGTGGGAGTGGAGGGGGCTCGGACGCTCTTTTTGGCCGACGATACCCATTCCATTGGCGACTTCGATCGTGTGTTCAAGGAATGCCTTGGCAAGAGTGAGCTGCTTTGGTTCCCGTTGGGCGAATGGGCGGAATGGGACGACCGAATTCTGCGCGTGGTGAAGGACCACCATCCGAATCCTCGCCGAGGGGAGAAAGATTTTCGCGGCGTGAAGAAGGTGCAGGAAATCACCGGAAAGATGCGCCTCGTGAAGGACGCTGCAGAAGTTGAGCTCATGAGAAAAAACTGCGCCAACACCGCGCTGGCTCATCGGAAGGCAATGGAATCTACACGTCCGGGAATGTTTGAGTACGAGGTGGAGGCGGAGATTGAGTATTGGTTCCGAAAGGGAGGGGCTGAGGATCTAGCCTATTCCAGCATCGTGGCCGGAGGTAACAACGCTACCGTGCTCCACTACAAAACGAACCGTGATCCTCTGCGCGACGGCACTTTGCTATTGATCGATGCGGGCGGAGAGATGGGCCATTACGCGAGCGACATCACCCGTACATTTCCTGTAGGTGGGAAGTTTACGAAGGCGCAGCGGGAAATTTACGAGATCGTGCTCCGGGCCAACAAGGAGGCGATCGCTTTGGTGCGTCCGGGTGTGAAGTTCCATGATGTTCACAATCGAGCCACGGAAGTGCTGCTTCAAGGGCTTCATGATTTGGGTCTTTTGAAAGAAGACCCCGCCGCTGTGGCGAAGGACCTCAAGAAGCGAGTGGCGTGGTACCCCCACAACACCAGCCATTGGATCGGCCTCGATGTGCATGATACGGGCCGGTACTATTTGCCCGACGGGGAGTCGGCTCCCCTGGAGGAGGGCTATATGCTGACGATCGAGCCTGGAATCTACATCGGCGAAGAGCGGTTGGACGTGCCCCAAGAATATCGCGGCATCGGAATCAGAATTGAAGACGATGTTTTAGTGACGTCGACGGGCTGTGAAGTGCTTACAAAGGATTGCCCCAAGGAAGTGGCGGAATTGGAATCGATCGTGGGATCGGCTCGATAGGGGAGAATGATGAAAAGTATTTTGATAATGATGTTGGTATTGGCGGCACCGGCCTGGGGTGGAACCGAAGTTCGAAATCTACGCACTACGGGGCAGCGATACGGCATGTGCGACGGACAAAATTATCATTGGTGCTCACAGCAGCTAAAGTGGGATGCGGAACGGGATGCGGAGTGGAACCTTCGGTCCGATTGTAATCTCTACCAGGGCCGACTCGGTTTTCAACGCTGCTGGATGGCCAACTGTTATCCGGGCTTCATGACTCCCGATCAGCCGAGTCAGATGGTGCAATGCCGGGTAGATTGCGAAGCCTCTTGCGAGATTACTCGGCCGTAACACCCTAAAAATTAAAGAGATTCCCCTGGTTGACCGATAGATCGGTGATGGGGATTCGTGCGTTCATTTTTGCGATTCTGATCGTTACCACGGGTGTATTCGCCGCTGATCCAGCGTCGTTCAAAGGATATCGGTCGCAGGAAGAGCCGCTACGCCAATTAGAGGGGCGTGGCTATCGCTTTGGAATGGAGCTGGAACTCAACGGCGACCAGAGCCTCGGCCGAGTTCTCTCTTGGTTCGACATCAATAACGCCGTAAGCCGGCAGACAAAGCAGACCCTGTTTATGATGCCGGACTCCGAATGGCGGGAGTACCTCACGGCCGAGCGCCTCGAAGCACTTCCGGAGCCATGGCGGAGCAAGGTTGTTACGGAAGAGCTCGGTGTGAAACTGCATCTTGAGCCGGGCCCGTCGCTGGTTCCGGATTTGGCTCCTTCCGCCACTCCAGCTTTGCCCGCCTCCACCATCCTGGTGGACACGCCCAAAGACATGGAACATCGCGGCGGGATTCTTGTGCCCAAGGGGGCCGCGGCGGTGCCTCCGAAAGAGTTGGTAGTAGATCCTATTGTAAAAGCCAGACTGGCCTACGAGCGAACCGTTGATCGTTTCTTCACTGTTTTGGAGGAATCGCCGGATATTGATTCCCTCATGAACAGCAGGTGGTTCGATCTCAACCACCTGCCGCCGGAGAAAAAGGCGGCCCTCTTTCGTGCGGAAAAACTGATGGCAGGGAAAATGGTGGTGCGCAGGGACGTGCCGGAAAAGGTGCGAGACCTCCTGAGCCGTCTCGAGTGGCTGCGCGATGGAACCACCCTGGAGTTTCGGCATCGAAAGCCGCTCGGGAGCGCGCAGCAGATGCTGAGCGATCTCCATCTTTTGGCTGATCACGCGGGGATCAAGAGGTTTTTGGAGAATCCGGCTGAGATGGAGCCTTCGTCGCATTCATTTTCCTACCACCTCAACCTGAGCCGCCGAGGGGTGGACTCCGACCGTCTGGCACGGGAAGCGAACAGGGTGCAGATGGCCAGGTTAATGGAGGCCGGCCGTGGCGAGCAGTATCTCACTACGACCGACACCATCAACGGCTTTGATCCGAACCCGGCCACGAAGGGGATATTCCGGTCTCACGAAAAACGTTGGGAGGTTCGAGCCCATGTGGAGGCGCCGCGCGAGGAGCTGATTCGGTTCGCCCGGTATCTCGACGACAACGGGCCCGAGCAGCTTCGGCAGGATTGGGCAAAGCTCCGGCACCATCAGGCGCCGATGTTCGAGGCATCGCTTGCGTCGATGGACGGAGCCCGTGGGGTGGGGCTTTATCTCGATCAAGAGTGGCGCGAGGGAGCGGGAAAGGATGCTCTGGAGACGTTGCTGAAAAAACGAATGGCGGCATTAGAACGGGGAGGCTCGCTCTATGAAATCGCGTCGATGCTCGATCACGACGTGCTTCGCCTATGGCGGGATTTCGGCGACAGTGCGCTGGGAGAACTTTATGTAATGCCCGTTCTGCGCCGGAAGGCGGAGCGGATGTCGCAGTTTGTGGGGCAAGGGGAGATTTCTACCAACGAGTTTCTGCGCCACCTGAGCGACGATATACGCGCCCTGCACTACGACGGACCTGTGCGCATCTGTGAGCGCGGCTCCTGCGAGGCGCGAGAAATCGTGAGGCGGGCGTTGGTCGGTGCGGATGAGCCGCAGTTCTTGGCTCGGTTCGGTGGGGTCTTTCAGGATGAAGAGCTGGCGCAGGACTGGAACCGCATTGTGCGGAGGGGGCTCACCGGTTCAGCGCCACAGCGAGGTGCCTGGGCGCTCCTCGCGTTGACGGGAAATGCCGAACCCGAGGCGGATGTGCTTCGTGAGGCGATAAAGAATCTCCGGCCCGATGAATTGCATCGATTCCTCGAGCAAACTCCGAGAGGTGGGCACGAAGGCATTCGAACGGCGATGCGCCTGTATCGAAGAATCCCCGTTGCCGAAAGGAAGCCTTGGATGAGCGAGGCAATGAAGGGGCTCGTGAAGCGACTGCCGTTTTATAAGGAAGAAAGTGGAGCAACGTTGGCCCACCTGCTGGTGGAAAATGCTCACTACAGGAGAACTTGCGCCGACCGATTCGGAGGGCTTGCTAATCCCTGACCCAGTTCCAGATTCGCTTCCACCAGGCCTGCGGACCGTGGCTCGCGCAGTTGCGATAGGTACAAGGGTTGGGCCCCGGAAAGTCCCGGCACATTTGGGGGCGGTATTCGTAGATCGTGCAGTTGCCTTCTTTCAGGTGCATGCAGGTAAAGAGCTCTTGGCCGCGCACCACTCCTAACGGAATGAGCATGGGGGCGATGGTGCCGATGTCGGGGATGGAGCTTTCACCCGTTTCCTGCCAACGACGAAACTCTGCACTCACCTGTGACTGGGGAAACTCCAAGGCGAACTGACGGCAACAATGCCCTTCGCAGCGGGGGCGGGGGTCGAGGGTGCCGTCGGGTGGGTCGTAGATGGGCATGTTGGTCATTCTGCCAAAGATGTTTGCTGGTAGCAAAACTCCCGGCTGGTCAGGAAGCTGTTTTTAAAAAGAAATTGAGCCGATCGGAGTTCATCCGATTCATGGCGCAGCTCATGCTTTGCGTGGTTGCAATGGAGGCTTGCGGTAGTTCTCATTTTTGGGGCCGTGTGTTCCGTAAAATGGGTCACGAAGCGCGGTTGATTCCTGCTCAGTTCGTAAAAACCTTCGTGAAGACAAACAAAATCGACGCGAACGATGCGGAAGCGATTGTAGAGGCAGCGCTTCGGCCGAACATGCGCTTTTCTCCGATCAAGGAAGTGGAGCACCAGAACATACAATGCCTACACCGGGCGATGGAGCGGCTTATTAAGCAAAAAGTAGCGTTGATTAACCAGATCCGCGGATTATGTGGGCGGTGATGCCAAAACGGGAGCCTTACAGATCTGCTGCCTGAGCAGCCGGATTTAAGAATTCGGGAAGTTCAACGGAAGAGGGAAATTAAAGAACTCGCAGAGAATTGCTAGGATGAAAAAAGCTGATGACAAAAACAGGTCGGACCTACTTTCTCAAAACCCGGTAGGAAAAAAGGCTCGAAATTGCCGAGTTTGTAATAGGGAGAGAGAGCTGCCGCGGATTCCATCAAGGCACGGGCCCAAGGCCCAAAGAGATGCCGGATACATTACCGCTCAAGATCTCTGGTTTCATTATCGGCCGAAAGTAGTCCGTGCACTACAGAGCGGGGTCATACAATTTTCCTATCCACAAGGTTTTCGATCTTGGCGCGCTACGCTTCGTCACCGAATTCTTGTCCCACTTTAATCCCGCAATGGATGCACTTTCCGTGAAAAGGCGAACCAAAACCTCTATGGAAGTAAATAGGTTTTCCACAGTTAGGGCACGGAGTCCTCACAAACCGCATAGATGCGGGGAACAGAACAAGAATGAACCATGCGAAGTAAGAGAAAATAAGAACTGATTCAGAGATAAATTTCTCAAGAACCGCTACCGCTGGAAGAGTAATTAGGAGCAAATAGAGAAAAACGTTCCTATGGATTCGGTAGGGAAGCCAATCCAACTTCTTCACGCCGCCACCAACATTTCTTCGGCAGCATTTGACACGGTTCCGCGGGTGAGGCGCGCGCAAAAATCTAAACAACGCATAGTGACAGGGTAGCGCAAAAGAGGAGAAGGGGTCAAACTGGAGGGATGAACCACGAGAGAACTCTTTCATGGCCCGCCAAAGCAGCTCCCAGGTCGATCCTGGGCACCATCCCATCAACCCAAAGCGCGTTTGTTTTTCCTATCCTTCTGCCGGGCATACATCACGGGATACATCGTAGGGGTAATCGGGATGCTGGCATTCACCTCACCGAACAGCCCTTCATTTGATCCCGATGCAGCTTTTGCTGTAACAGCCAACATTCTCTATAGATTCTAGCGAGTTTTCCGTGGTGTGGTCTTTTCATTTTCGCTTGTTGAGCGCGAGACCCATGATGCGGGTTTCCGCCCGTAAACGGGCAAGGAGATAACAAAGCTCACACGGTAAAGGGGCCGCTTGACCATGTGTGCATTATGCCGTACACTGTGACTGGACGCATGAGATACGAGATCCTCAAGACTGCGGAGTTCGAAGCATGGCTGGCGGAGCTGCAGCCCAAGACCCGTATCATCGTGCTGGCCCGCTTGGATCATATATCCCTCGGGCATTTCGGCGACCACAAACGCTTCGAGGGGCTTATTGAGCTTCGCTGGAAGAACGGCACCAGGGTGTACTCGTTTCTCTGGGGCCAGGCCGTTGTGGTGGCACTTTACGGAGGTAATAAAAATGGGCAAGAACGTGACATTAAAAAAGCAAAAAAGATCCGCGACGAAGTCCTTGAAGGCTTACGAACCGTTCGCAAGTAAAGAGCTTAAAGACCCGAAGCTCGTGAGCGAGGCACTCCTGGAATGCATCAAGAGCGGCGATCTGGATTCTTTTCGGGAAGTGCTCATGGCTCACCTCATGACGGCCAACAAGATGGCGATCGCCAAAAAGGCCGGGATCGGCCGCCGCACCCTCTACGATCTCATCGATCCGAGCAAGGATTTTAATCCTGAGCTCGCTACCGTATCGGCCGTGATCCGGGCTCTCGCGGCCTAAGTGCTCTCCTCCTCCTTGCGCTCTGCGGGGTGCATGGCGGCGTGGATCTCTTTGAGCTTGCGGATCGACACCTGGGTGTAGATCTCCGTCGTCTGACACGGTTCCGAGGGCAGGGCGCGCGCAAAAATATAAACAACGCATAGTGACAGGGTGGCGTAAAAGAGGAGAAGGGGTCAGACTGGAAAGATGAATTCCGAGAGGTCTATTCCATGGCTCGCCAAAGCAGCTCGCAGGCTGATCCTGGGCACCAAACCCTCAGCCCAAACGCGTTCGTTTTACTTATTCTCAATACTATGGAATTTGCGGACGCTGTATCAGGTAGGCTTAGAAATCGCTTATCAATTCGGCTCGGAAATCGCTGGACGCGATTCGAGCGCTTACTCACCGAGATCTGTTGAGCAGGAAAAAAGAGAGTTGGGTTCAGCGTGGTGATATTCCGTTTCTTTACCGTATTCTTTGCTGTGCTTCTATCTTTAGCGGCACCTCTTGTTGTGTACGGGTATCTAAGGGGGGTGCCTGTCTTTAACCGTGGATTCGAGTATGAAGGAAGAAGTTTAGGGGCTCTCTTGACTGTTATTGGTTACTTGGGTGGAACATTGGTCACCAATTATGGGGCATTCATGTATGTCCGAGAATATTTGAGAAATAAAAAAGTTAGTGATCATGACGATAAGCGCGTACTTTGATTTTCAAGCCGGTGGCTTGTGGCGGAGTGTGACGCCAAGATCAAATGTGGTTAGGCATGGTAGTGTTTAGCAAGATACTTACGTTTGTAGGTGCTTTTGTAACGGCGGTGACTGTTCCTTTTCTTATTAGAGGCTATCTGAGAGGGGATTCTTTCTGGAATCGCGGATTCGAATTCGAGGGTAGGAGTCTTGGGGCTCTTTTAATGGTTTTAGGATTTTTGGGTGTAGCAATAGTTTTTAATTACGGGGCCTGCGTGTATATCTGGGAATATTTGAAGAATAGAAAAGGCAGGAATCAAGACAAAAAATTGACACGATTCTGACTGGTTGGGTGTTTGTTGCGAGTTAGCGTGGAAGATTTTGTAAAAACTCACAGATCTCTTTACGGCTGCGGAGCCGGACCCAAGGAATGTGACGGAACTTTGGGTCGCGCATGAGGGCTTCATATCGCGCTCTTACCGGGCCGTGCGTCTGAATGGTCCAAAGAAGAATGGATTTTTTGCTGAAGAGCGAGCGGCGGAAGCTCTCCTTATTGCCGGTGCCGGGCCAAAGCTCCTCTTGAGTAATGGCTCTCCAAAATGCGCGCTTCAATGCCTGCCAAAACGTGAGCCAAAAGGGCAGGTCGATCCAGATGATCATGTCGATTCGTTTCCACTTGATCGGCTGGGTGCGATTGTAGTTCCCATCGAGAACCCAACGGTCGCCTACGAGTGCCGCTTCCAGTTTTGGGAAAAACTCGCTGTCGGAGGGCTCTTGCCAGTTTGACTTCCAAAAAACCTGGTCGAGTTGAATGTAGGGGGCGTCGATTTTTTCAGCTAGTTTCCGAGCGAACGTGCTCTTTCCGGAGCCACTGGCGCCCACTACGTTAATACGCTTGGGCCCCGTCACTGCTTCTTCTGAGCGTATCGGAGGTAATCTTCGTAGGTGCCCTGGAAGTCGGTGATGTCGCCGCCCGGGAGAATTTCGAGGATTCGGTTCGCCACGGATGAGATGAATTCGCGGTCGTGAGTGACGAAGAACGCCGTGCCTTGGAACTGCTTGATCGCGTCGTTGAGGCTTTCAATCGACTCCAGATCCAGGTGAGACGTGGGTTCGTCGAGAAGAAGCACGTTGCCCTCGTCGAGCATCATTTTCGAGAGCATGAGGCGCACGCCTTCTCCTCCGGAGAGCACCTGGGTTTCCTTGTCGCCGTCTTCTCCGGAGAAGAGCATTCGCCCGAGAACGCCGCGAATGGAATTTAGATCCATGCCGGCGTGTTGGTCGTGAAGCCATTGGGTAAGAGTCATGCCCTTGCGAAGCTCGGCCTTCACGTCCTGAGGGCAATAGCTCTTCGTGGTGGTGATTCCCCAGTGAACTGTTCCGGTGGTGGGCTTGAGCTTGCCCGCCATGATCTGCATGAGGGTGGTCTTTCCGATTCCCGAAGGGCCGATAAGGGCCACTTTCTCTCCGGCCGTGAAGAAGAAGTTCATTTTCTTGAGCACCGTGGTCTTGCCGTCGTAGCTCATGGAGATGTCTTCCAGGCGCACCACGTCTTTTCCAAGCTCGCGCTTACCCTTGAAAAGAATGCGTGGATGAATTCGCGAAGAGGGACGGATGCTTTCGAGCTCCATGGCATCGAGTTGCTTCTGACGAGACGTGGCTTGGCGGGCTTTGGACTTGTTCGCGCCGAAGCGGGCGATAAAGCTTTTAAGCTCAGCGGCGCGTTTTTCTTTTTTCGCCTGCTCCGTGAGTTTTTGGTCACGCGCGATGTTGGAGGCGTGCTGGTAGTAGTCGTAGTCGCCGGTGTAGGTGCGAATTTCCGCGAAGTCGATGTCGCAGATGTGCGTGCAAACCGCATTCAAGAAATGGCGGTCGTGACTCACGATCAGGATTGTGCCTTCGTAGTCCTGAAGGAACGATTCCAGCCAACCGATCGTTTTGATGTCGAGGTTGTTGGTCGGTTCGTCGAGCAGCATCACTTCGGGGCGGAGAAAAAGAATTTGCGCGAGAAGCACGCGGAACTTGTAGTTCGTGGGGATCTCTTTCATCAGGGTGCTGAAGTACTGGTCCGGGATCCCCAGTCCGTGAAGAAGCTCACCGGCTTTTGCCTCCGCGGAGTAGCCGTCAATTTCCATGAACTCGCCCTCAAGCTCCCCGAGCTTGTTGGCTTCTTCGTCGGTAAGATCGCCTTTGGCGTAAAGGTCTTCTCTGGCTTTCATGATCTTCCAAAGCTTTTGATCGCCTTGAAAAACCGTGTTCAGAACGGTTTCGTTGTCGTAGCGGAAGTGGTCCTGGCGGAGCCAGCCGAGCTTTGCCTTGGGGTCGATGGCGATGGTGCCTTTGTCTGCCGACTGCTCACCGGAAAGAATTTTTAGGAACGTAGATTTACCCGTGCCGTTAGCGCCGATGATTCCGTAAACGTTGCCGGGGCTGAAAAGAATCGTGACGTGTTCGAATAGCTTTTTGTGGCCGAAGGCGAGGGTAATGTCTTTGGTGGAAATCATGGGCGGTTATTATCACCCAAGGGGTCGAAATTCCACGGGAAACTACCGGAGATCGAGAAGGGCTTTCCATTCCGAAGGCGTCACGGGCGTGATCGAGAGTCGATTGCCGGGGCGGAGAATGAGCATGTCCTTCAGGGCCGGCGTAGAACGAATCTTCTCCAGTGAAATCACGGGAAACTCTTCCAGGAACCCCACCTCCACCATTTCCCAAACAGGCTTCTTCTTCGTGGCCCTCGGCTCGAAGTAGTCGCTCTTGGAGTCGAACTGGGTGGGATCAGGGTGCCGTTCCTTGGTTACCTTCATCACGCCGACTACGCCCGGCTCCGGGCAGCTCGATTGGTAAAAGAAACACAGGTCGCCGACTTTCATCTCGTCGCGCATGAAGTTTCGCGCCTGATAGTTTCGCACTCCGTCCCAACCGGAACGCTTCTTTTGGCGAAGGTCGCCGATGGAAAACGTTTCGGGCTCAGACTTCATCAACCAGTGGCGCATCGGTCACCAATTCACGTGGGCGAGTTCCAGATGGGGGATAAAACTCAACTTTGGAACAAAAGAAAACCGGTTCACGTCCAAACAAATAGCCACATCATCGATGCCGCGCGGAAGTTTGGAATGGAGCACGGCGGGCCTTCCTGAAGCGTGAATGCGTTCCAGGGCGCTGGCAATGGCCGTCTCCGTGGACCTACCTTCCAGCACTTCCTTCACCGCCTCGGCCACGATGTTGTCTTCCACGTGCTGATGGTGGGGGAGAGTGGCCGGGATCAGTGTGATCGCTTTTTTCTCCTGGCGTAGAACATCCAGGAGCGCGCCAAAGGAGACCAGCGAGCCCACGATCACATTTCCGAAATCACGGGCCGCAAACATGCCCGGAGTGCCTGAGGTGGTAGCCACTAGGGTTGGTGAGCCTTCGGGGTGTTGCAGGGCGCGCCAGGGGGAGTTGTCGAAGCGCTCCTGGCACTCAGGCTGGGCGGGCAACTCCGAGTAGATGCGATGTTTTTGAAAACGGGCGAGCTCATCCGCGCGGAGATCATGGAGGCGGGGGGCCAGGAGAAACTCGCTCGGGCGGCGTGAGGCCAGGCAATGAATGGTCGTGGAGCAGCGAAAGATATCAAAAACGACAGCGGTACCGTCGTGAGGAGTGAGACCTTCCGTCCAGCTGCGTACTTCTACGGTGTTCACGGCTGGGAGGCGACTCCTCGGCAGGCTACCCGAACCTCTTTGTTGAGCTCGGGAAACCAAGAGGCGCGAACTTCGCCATCCCAAGATCCCATGGCCGTAATTCCAGAAAAAGTTTCCTTGTTTCGGAAAAAGATCACGATGATTCCGTTGTAGCCTAGAACCCATCCGTCGACTTCGCCGGGGAGCGGACGCACATCGTGGCCGCTGACGGAGAGATCCGCACCGAACTCGGTTGTTTGACCAAGACTTTGGACCTCGCAGGCAAGGCGGGAGGGAGGGGGAACAGCAGGACTCTCCTCGTTTCGGGCGCAGTCGATTTGAACGTTTCCATCCGTCCCCATCCAAAGAAGCCGAGAAAATTTTCCAGGCGCGGCGGGAAAGGCGACTCGAGTGATGTGTTTGCTCTCCGGATCCACGAGCGAAATAGATCCTTCGTCGACTCCGTTCACCGGAGTGAGCCGAACCGATCCCGGCACTCGACTGAGTGGGGTGGTGAAGGGCGCGGTTCCGCTGATTCGCTGGCTCATCGGAACGTGGATCTCGCGCTCTTCCGTGAGATCTTTGAGGGATTCGGAAAGAGTGCAGTTCAGATCAGGGGTCGCCCATGCGGAACCTGCGAGAAGGAATAACGCCAACCATCGAATCATTGCCCACCTCCGTGAGGCCGGAGGGTAGTGTTGAATCCGGCGTATGGCAACTGCGCCGCGCGTCACTCCTTGCGCATGCGGTCCTCGAAGGCGGCAAGGGCTACTTTGGCCCCTTCTCCCATGGCGATCACGATTTGTTTGTAGGGGGCGGTTGTTACATCGCCGGCCGCATAGATTCCGGGGACTGAAGTGTGTCCTTTTCCGTCGACCACAATCTCCCCGAACTTCGTGAGTTCCAGGGTTTCCTTCACAAAAGCGCTGTTGGGGAGGAGGCCGATCTGGATGAAAACCCCATCAATGGCGGCTCGCTCCACCTTTTCAGTTCGTCGGTCGATGTAGTCGAGAGCCACGATTTTCTGGCCGTTCCCCACGAGCTCTTTGGTGCGGGCGTGCGTGATTACCTTGGTGTTCGGCAAACTCATGAGCTTGTCCACGAGCACTTTGTCGGCCTTGAGGGCGTCGTTGTATTCGAAGAGGGTCACGGACCCGGCGATGCCAGCCAAGTCAATCGCTGCTTCCACTCCGGAGTTTCCTCCGCCGACCACTCCGATTGCTTTGCCCTTGTAGAAGGGACCGTCGCAGTGGGGGCAGTAGGCCACCCCGCGTCCGATGTATTCCTTTTCACCGGGCACGCCGAGCTCTCTCCACTTGGCGCCGGTGGCGATGATCACGGATTCGGCCGTGAGAAATTCTCCGCCTTCGAGCTCAATTCGGCGCTCACGGGAAATCGACTTAACCCGCCGTTGCTCCAGGATCTGTACCGGATAAGAAGCTACGTGCTTATGAAGGGCATCAGCGAGTTGCGGCCCCTCGGTATAGAGCGTTGCGATCATGTTCTCGATGCCTTTTGTGTCCATCACTTGGCCGCCCATGCGTTCGGCAAGAAGCGCCGTTTTGAGCCCCTTGCGGGCGGAATAAATGGCTGCGGTGGCGCCGGCCGGGCCACCACCTACCACTACGACGTCGAATTTTCCGAGGTCCGTGGGGGTTGCCGCATGGATCGCCTCCGTGCCGAAGTGAGACTCGAGCTTTACGAGGAGATCGAGGAACTGGATGCGCCCGGAATGGATCATTTTGTCGCCCACCACCACGCTGGGCACTCCTTGGATGCCGAGCTGGGTTACTTCGTCCTGCGCGAATGCTCCATCGATCATCTCGTGCTGAAAGTTGGGGTGCAGGAGGGCCATCTGATGAAACGCCTGCACCACATCAGGGCAGTTCTCGCAGGTGAGCGAGATGTAGGTGCGAATTCGAATCGGGCCCTTCAGGGCGCGGATGCGTGCCGCAATTCCCGCGTCGGGCATTTTGCCTTTTCCATCGGCATTGAGAATCGCGAGGATGAGCGAGGTGAATTCGTGGCCTCCGGGGATTCCGCGAAAATGGATGCCGGTAGATTTTCCGTTGTGGTTGATTTGAAATGCCGGCGCAAGAGACGGGAGCCCGCTACTTGCCACGCTGATCTTCGCGGAAGTGGAGGCGACCGCGTTCAGCATTTCCAGAAGCTCTGTCTGCTGTGGGTGGGCGCTCTCTTTGTGCAGGAGTTCCACTGTGCCTTCGAGTGCGCTGAAAACGGATTCGAGCTGTTGCTTCATTTCAAGATCGAGCATGGGAAGATTCTCCTCTGGAGGCAAAACGGCCCCGCGGTCTCCCGCGAGGCCGTGTGTTTCGATACGCTGGGTGAAGATCTCTTAGATCTTGCCCACGAGGTTGAGGCCCGGCTTGAGGGTCTGCTCGCCCGGACGCCACTTGGCGGGACACACCTGACCAGGGTTGCTGGCCACGTACTGGGCGGCCTGCACCTTGCGGAGCAGCTCGTCGGCGTTGCGGCCGATGCCGTTGTCGTGGATCTCGGCGATCTTGATCTTGCCTTCCGGGTTCACCACGAAGGTGCCACGGTAAGCGAGACCTTCTTCCTCGATATGTACGCCGAAGGCGCGGGAGAGGTGGCCAGTGGGGTCTGCCAGCATCGGGTACTTGATCTTCTTGATGGTGTCCGAAGCATCGTGCCAGGCTTTGTGCACGAAATGGGTGTCGGTGCTTACGGAGTAAACCTCCACGCCCATTTTCTTAAACGCATCGTATTTATCCGCCATGTCACCGAGCTCCGTGGGGCACACGAACGTGAAGTCGGCAGGATAGAAGAAGAAGATCGACCATTTGCCCTTGAGGTCTTCCTGGGTCACGGTCTTAAAGTCGTTATTTACGTAGGCCTGGGCTTTGAAGTCCGGCACTTTGGTGTTGATGAGGGTCTGCATAGTCTCTCCTTTAGGGCGCCTTTGGGGCGCTATCGTTGCTTTGTTCATTCCATTATCGGGGAGGCCGGAAGATAAGTTAAATCGATTGATTCACTTGAATGATAGAATTTATCTATCATGGCAGACAAAAGAAAGGCCCCGGATCTCGGGGCCTAGATTCTTCCGCTGGCCTAGTTGCGACCGACTCGGCGCACAAGTTCACACTGCACCGATGCCACGTCTTTGTAGTCACCCTTGGAGTAGGTGAAAGTGCCGTTGGCGCGGCCGAAGTGTTGAATGTTGCCGAGGTTGGTTTGCAGGAACCAGTTCTCGCTCCGCTTCTTCACGGTGAACGCTGTAGGGCAGCCATGGGAGCCAGGGCGGGGCATGCAGCGAGCCACCAGCATCTGTGCTTGGGCCGTAACGGCAGGTTTTTCAGATCCATTCAGGAAGAGGCGCATGGTGATCGGACCTTCCGCCTTAGCCCGGTAGTAGTTCACTTCGAGTGAGGAATCCGCATTCCGGCACACGAGGGGCACGCCAGCCTGCAGAGCAAAGGCCGGGGCACTCACTAGGGACATCATCAGCACAACAAGAGTCTTCTTCATCTTCATTTTCTCCCATTCCAGTGGTTGTTGGGAGGGGGATACCGCAAGATAACGCGCATTGTCAAATCTCGGGCAGGAGGCGGTGGGCGGTATTTAATTGAGAATGATTATCAAAATCATTGACGAGTGGGCGCTTTCGCCTTATCTCTTATGGCAAAGGAGAATTACGAAATGAGAAACGTTCTGTTGTGTGTTTGGTTGGTTTTGGGTTCGGCGTCGGCCCTTGCCGAGGAAGTCACTATTTTTTCTACACGGGCTTCGAGTTCATTCGCTCCGCTGATGGAAAAGTTTACGAATGAGACGGGAATCACCGTGAAACTGATTTCCGACACTCATCCTAACTTAATGACACGTCTCAAGGCGGAAACGGCGGATCTCTTCCTGACCAAAGATGTAACCTTCCTTCAGGAAGCGGTGGAGGCCGGAGTGTTTCAGCCCATGTCGGAGGCACCCAAGGATCTTCCTTCGAAGTTTATGGAAGAGAATCGTCTCTGGGCGCTTCTCTCTTATCGGGCCCGAGTGATCATGCATCACAAGGACAAAGTGAGCCCGGCGGAACTCTCCACTTACGAGAATCTCGCTGATCCGAAATGGAAGGGACGCCTGTGCCTTCGCACCTCCACCAACAGTTACAATAAGGCATTCCTCGCAGGCCTGCTTTCCTGGTGGGGCGCAGATCGGCTGGAAGCTGTTTTGAAAGGGTTTGTGGCTAACCTGGCCGAGCCCGTGATCGACGGTGACACCAAAGTTCTCGAGGCGATCGCCGCCGGACGGTGCGACGTGGGAATCACGAACACTTATTATCTGGCCGGTATTTTGAAGAAGAATCCGGAATTTCCCGTGCGCCCCTTCTTCCCGAATCAGGATGGAATGGGAGCGCATCTGAACGGCTACGGCATTGGCGTGGTGAAGGGGGCCCCGAACCCCGCCGCTGCTGAACGTCTGATAGCATTTCTCTTCCGCAGCGACGTGCAGGAGGCCTTCGCGGCACCTCACTTTGAGTACCCAGCGCTTCCAGGCGCGCGCGCGGTGGATGTGGTGGAAGGATTCGGTTCCTTCCGATCCGACAAGTCGAATCTTGGACGTATCGGTGAGTACTTGAAGCCTGCCCAGCGGATAGCAAAAGACGCCGAGTATCTCTGACGTGTTGAGGATGCGCACTCTTCACAAGTGGGTATCTGTTCTCGTGGCCGTCCCATTTTTTGTGGTGACGGTCACGGGGATTCTCGCCCTAACCAAGGATTGGATTCCCTCCGTTCAGCCCGTTTACCAGCGAGTGGCGGAGAGCGAGGTGCGACTTACCTTTCCGCAAATTCTTGAGGCGGCTAGGCGCGCTCCCGAAGCCGGGGTTAGAGACTGGAGCGACGTGGCCGCACTCGACATTCGTCCCGAGCGGGGGTTGGTTCGGGTTAGGTCGAAACACCAGCACTGGGAACTGCAGCTTCATCCGTCCACAGGCGACGTGTTAATGAGCGCTCCTCGGCGGGCGACCTGGCTTCTCGAGCTGCATACCGGCGCTGCCTTCGGGCCGAACGTGAAATACGGTGTGTTTTTACCGAGCGCCGTTGGCGTGCTCACGCTTCTTATTACAGGCCTCTGGATTTTCTTTCTTCCAATTCTTCGCAGGAGTAGGCAATGACGTTTTCAGAGATTCCCTCACGTACAAAATTCGATTTGTCGTTTCAGTTTCGATTCGGCATCGAGGCGGAATACATGCTCGCGCGAAAGAGTACAGGTGAGCCGCTCTGGCATGATCGGCTCACCTTCACTCAACTCAACTCGATATTGGAATCGATCCCGCTCCACGGGATCCCATCCCTCGAAGGGCTGGAGCTGGAAACCCCGCACAGAAAGCTGATGCCGTATGTGGTGGAGGGGTACCATCTCCCCAATATGGATCCTTCCGCGGAAGATGTGCTTCCCAAGGGAGTGGAGATTCGCACCCCGATTTGCAGCAGTGTGGAGGATTGCGTGAATGTTTTGGGCGTTCTCCATGGGAGGCTCACGGAAGCGTTGGGCCGGGCTGATTTGTTGCCGGTTGCACTGTCGCATCATCCAGTCGCCACAAAATTTTCAGGCCCCCAGAATAAGCGTCGCCACGACTTTTGGCTCTGGGCGATGGAGGTAATGACTACCTACGGGCCCGATGTGAATGTGAGTTTGCCTCCGTCGATCGCGGATCGAGTGAACCCCGAAGATCTGGAGGCAAAGATCAACTGGTATGGCCCCGCTCTTTCGGCGCTCACGGTGGCGTCCCCGATCTTCGGCGGAAAACTCTGGGAGTGTCGCGGATCGGTAGGGCGTAGCCACCGCATGCATCGGCGAAGCGTGATCGCGCCCACCATCGAGTTTCATCCGGATGAGCGTAATCGCCTTGAATTCAAAGTTTTCGATATGCCAAATTCCCAACGCGAGTTCAGCGCCATGATCCTAAGTTTCTTGGCCCTGGTCCTCGACGATAGCCTGAACGGGCGCGAAACGAGGGCTGGCCGCATTTACGACCTAGGGCAGGTGGCCCGTTTTGGCCTAGAGGCAGAGGGAGTAAGGGACCGCGCAGCGGAGCTTCTGCTTCGGGCGCCCGCAACTCTGGAAGAGTGGGGATTTGATCCGGAGCCACTCGGGGTTTTTGCTGAACGACTAGAGCACCGCCGAACGCCGGCCGACTCCATTATCGCTTCCTTTCGGAAGGGTGGAATTCCAGAGGTAATTCGGAGCCGGACAGCTCTATTGTGAGTATTTTCGCCTTCCGCCTGGATGAAACGCCGGGTCGTTACACGGGGCAACATTCCGGGTAGCGTCCTGGAGCGATGGAACTATTCTCTGAGCCTATCTCCTCGGCCCCGCTGGCCGAACGCCTGCGCCCCAAAACCCTGGAAGAGGTGGTAGGGCAAGAACACCTTGTGGGGCCCGGAAAGCCGCTCACTGCTCTTCGCGAAAACCCCTCCAGCTTTCTGTTGTGGGGACCGCCCGGAGTGGGCAAAACCACTATCGCGCGCCTTATCTCGGGGGAGCGCCGCTTTCACCAGATTTCCGCCGTGCTCAGCGGAGTGGCGGAACTGCGCAAACTGGTAGACGAGATTCGTGCCCGTGGCGGAGGCGAAGTTGTTTTTGTAGACGAGATTCATCGCTGGAACAAAGCCCAGCAGGACTCTCTTCTCCCTCACGTGGAAAATGGAACGATCATTCTGATTGGCGCCACCACGGAAAATCCGAGTTTCACTCTGATTGCGCCTCTTCTTTCCCGTGCGCCGGTTTTTGTGTTGAGAAGCCTCGGGCCGAAGGCGATTCGCGTTCTACTAGAGCGCGCACTCGGGGATCGGGAGCGAGGGCTTGCCGGTAAGTTCGTGAAGGTCGACGACGACGCCCTCACGGGGATCGTGGAGGCGGCCAGTGGAGACGGGCGCCGGGCTTTGATGCTCCTCGAGACCGCGAGCCGCATTCATCACCACGTTACCCTCGATGTTTTGCGTTCTGTATTCGAGAAGCGCACGCTTCGCTATGACCGCCAAGGCGACCAGCACTACGATATAATTTCCGCATTCATCAAGAGCATGCGAGGAAGCGACCCTGATGCCGCTGTTTATTGGCTGGCGCGGATGTATGAGGCCGGCGAGGATCCTCGATTTCTGGCTCGAAGGATGATCATTTTTGCGTCGGAAGACGTGGGCATGGCCGATCCCCGCGCTCTTCAGGTGGCCGTAGCCGCCGCGGAGGCTTTCGAGCGCATTGGCCAGGCGGAGGGCTGGATTCCGCTGTCGCAGGCCGCGGTGTATCTCGCCACCGCCCCCAAGAGTAATTCCAGTTATGCGGCTTATAAGTTGGCGCGAGAAGCAGTGGAGCGTGAGGGAGATCTTCCCGTCCCACTTCATCTGCGAAACGCCCCCACGAAACTGATGGAAGGCCTTGGATACGGCAAGGGCTATGAGTATGCCCACGCCCATCTCCCGGAGGGACTCGTGGGCGCTCGCTTTTGGCAAGCCGGCAGGCAGGGCTTCGAGAAACTTCTCGAAGAGAAGCGAAAAGGACCCCAATGATACGCGCGCTGCTTCTGGTTTTATTTTTTGTGGGCTGTGCTCGGGCTCCGCTCGAGCGCGCGGGCGATTCCATGCGACCAGCCGGGAGTGATGCGTTTGTGGATAGCCAGTCCCTAGAGGGTTTAAGAGACGCGTTTCGTAGGAATCAGAAAGCGCTAGTCGGAGATGGTGATTTAGAGTTTGGGCCGCGTAAAGTTTCGAAGCGCGCTTACCGGGAAGCCCTGGCTCGTTTGGAAAAGAGCCTGAGCAGTTGGCAGGAATTTGTAACGGAGCTCAACGCTCGATTCGACGTAATGGAAGTCTATGGCACCCAGGACGAAGGATGGGGTTCCGTTTTGGTGACCGGTTATTACGAGCCTGAAATTGAGGGATCCAAGAACGCTACTTCGCGATTTTCTGAACCTCTCCTCAAGCGGCCCGACGATCTCGTGACGGTAGATCTCGGAGCCTATTTCGAAAAATTCGAAAATCTTCCGATTCAGCGAGTGGGAAACGGAGAACAGAAGTCGGCCACGCTCACGCTTCGGGGGCGCCTCTCCCAATCGGGAAAAGAGCTTCGAGTGGGACCCTATTGGGAACGAAGGGAGATGGGTAATCTCAAGGGCAAAGGTCTTGAGGTCGCTTGGGTGGATCCGGTTGACGCCTTCTTTCTCCAGATCCAAGGGTCGGGGTCGGTCAGGTTCCAGAACGGAAAAATTCTGCGTTTGGGATACGACTCCCAGAACGGCCACCCCTACAAAGCCGTGGGCGCTTTTCTGCTCGACGTTATCCCCCTAGAAGAAATGAGCATGCAGAGAATTCGGGAGTATCTCTCCGGGCAGCCGAAGGAAAAAGTTGAGGCGATTCTGCACAAGAATCCAAGCTACGTGTTTTTTCAGGAGCTGACGGGTGAGGCGCTTTCGTTTTCCGGTGCGGAAGTCACTGCGGGTCGCACGATCGCCACGGATCGAAATTTTTTCCCTAAGGGTGCATTGGCTTGGTTGGAGGTGGACGAACCGAAGTTCTCCCAAGCGAAGGATCTTGCTCCATCGGAGTGGGTTCGCGCCTCTCGCTTTGTGTTCGACCAAGATACGGGTGGGGCAATTCGTGGCGGCGGTCGTGTGGATCTCTACTTTGGCAGGGGATCTGATGCGGGGCACAGTGCAGGAGTGATGAAACGGACGGGGCGTTTGGTGTATTTTGTACCGAAAGAAGAATTGGAGTTGGGCTTATGAAAATTTTTGTAGCGATGTTGATGTTTTTGTCCGGCAACGCGGAGGCCTCCGTGCGCGCGATTTGGGGCCTTGATGGTTCTCATGCGGTGCTCACGATGCCCACGGCGGGAATGGGCGACAACAACGTGGATGAGCAGACCCTGTGGGACCTGATGAACGTGCCGCCTCAAGACAGTTTTGTTGGCCCGGGAAAAGTAATTGAAACTGCAGATAAGAATTTTTCGTTGATCTGCGGGCAGAGACAGAATCGTGTGCATTGCACGGTGGCAGTGAAGCGGCATTCTCGGGCCGTGATCGATGCGCGAAGAAAGCGCCTGGAAGTGGTGATCGCAGGGGACGAGGGCCGGGAAGTTGTGGAGAAGTTCCATCTTCAGAATGGTGCCTTTGTTTATGGCACGGGCGACAACAAGCTTTCCCTACGCGGAGGCCCGGAAGGGTTCCACCTTTTGTTTCAAGAGTAAGGCGTGAAGATTTTCTTTAATCCGAGTTGCTCGAAGTGCCGCGAGGGGAAAGCTATTCTGGAACACTCTGGTGAGGACTTTGAAGTTGTGGAGTATCTGAAGGCCTCGCCCACGAAACAGGATATTTTAGATCTTATGGACATGATCGGCGGCGACCCGGCTGCGCTCGTGAGGACCAAGGAAGAGCTTTACCAGCAACTCCGCTTCGACCTTACGGATCGGGAAGTGATTGCCGGTAATCTGGCTCGGAACCCATCGCTCCTGGAGCGCCCGATCGTGGTGGTAGGGAACCGGGCCGTGATCGGGCGCCCGTCGGAAAAGGTGAGAGAGTTTTTACTCTCCGTCGGTAAGGGCGCTTTCGGTAAACTCTGAATCGGCAAGGCCTTGGTTTACTCGGAGCCCCGATAGCGTGAGCACAGTGCCGCGCTGGGTTTGCACGTTTTTCACGTTCACCGTTCCGGCCCTCCAAATTCCCTTATCGTTCTTTTTGTAGTTGGAAAATTCCGTGACCTTGAGTGGTTTTTGAGTTTTGTCGAAGTACTCCATTTTGTCTACGAGGCGAGTGGCTAGATTCACCCAGATATGGATTTTCCCGTAGGCACTTTCTCCTTTCGGTGTGCTTTCGATCACGGAGTAGTTCTGCCCATTCTTGTTTTCCTGGCGAATCACTTTGCTCTCGAAGTTGGAGTTCGTGCCCATGTCTTCGTAGCTGAGTTCGGAGTCCATGAAGCTGGAGCTTCTCTTATTAGACAGAATCCTCCGTGTTTGTTTGCTGGAAGGCAGATAGAGCCACTGGTCGCTTTCTTTTCCCTTGTTTACCGAGAGCAAGGCGGTGCCGCGAAGGTCGGCTGGTTCCTGCATTCGCACCAGCACCTTTTGTTTCTCCTCGGATCCTTTCCGGCGAATCTCCAGCGCTCGTTCCTTTGCGGTTCCGTCGGGCTCCACGATCTTCATCTTTAGATTGGCCACCTCGTCGGTGCTGTGAAGATTCTTCTCCACTTCGTCGAGTAGTGCCTTTGCGTTTCCGGGGTCGGCTGAGGCGGCCCAAACGGAACTAGTGGCGAGTAAACCGATGGTCACAACGGCGGCATGTTTAATGGCTTTCATGGAGGACTCCTTTCGAACGGGTTTTGGCAAAAGACGCGGAAATGATTCCAGAAGGGCGGGCAATAGGATCAGGTCGCCAAGCAGGCCGCCGATGATCGATACCACCATGTAGAAACCGAATTGCTGGTTCAGCGAGAAATAGGATGCGGTGAAGATGGCAAATCCGGCTGCAATGGCGAGCGAAGACCAGAGACACAGGTTGGCTTCCTGATACCAGGCTTTGGCTACAGGGATGCCGTCCTTCTGCTTTTGCAGCATGCGGAGCCGGCCCAGCAGATAGATGGTATTGTCGAAGGATATCCCGAGGGCGATCGAGAAGATCACCGCGATGCCTGGCTTGATGGGTGTGTTGAATAGAGCAAGGCAACCGAGAAGCATTACGGGCGGAACCAAGTTGGGAACCACGGCGGCGATGGTCCAGCGGATCGAACGGAAAGTTAGGAGAAGAAGAAGCGCGATGAATCCCAGAGCCTGCCAGAATCCGTAGATGAGTTCTCGGGAGAGTTCGTTGTTGAGTTCGTGCACAGTTGTGGCCATCCCCGCGGTGGATACCTGAGCCTGGGGGAATAGTTCTTTGGCGGAAGCCTCCACCTCCTGCACTAGAGCGCGGAGTTCCGTGGCAGGGAGGTCGTGGGTGCGAAGCTGAAGGCGCGCCGCTCGACCGTCGGCCGTGAGGAAGTGTCGTAGCGGATTGTTGTCGGCAAAGGTGTAGAGGAAGACGTCTTCGGCTGCTTGTTGCCGGGAGATCGGAAGATCTCGTCCTTGAACTTTTCCGGCCGCTTGCAGGAAGTCGGCGAGGCCCACGGCGGAGCCGATTTGCGGATGGGAGCGCCATTTTTCGGCGAGAGTCGCGAGATCAGAGAGGCGGGTGGGGTCGTTCCAGGCGTTCTCTTCAGGAAATTCTACCGTAACGCCCAAGGGAATCATTCCTCCCAGATGGGAATCGATTTTCTCCGTCACCTGGCGAGCCTCTTGTTGGTGGGGGAGATCGTCGAAGAGGCGAGGAGCCCAGTTTAAATCTTTCCCGATCCAGGCGAGCGCCGCCGACAGGAGAAGAATCACGGCCACCGTTTGATGTTTGAAGGTGACTGGAAGAAGCGCCCAGCGACTTTTGGCTTCCGTGAAGCTGCGGGCCACGGGCACTGGCGCCACCACAAGGAGAGGCGGAAGTGCCAGAATCACCACTGCCCAACAAACGAAAATCGATACGCCTACCGTCCAGCCGTATTGACGAATCAGCGGAACGTTCGTGATCGCGATCGCAAGAAAACCGACCGCAGTAGTGATCGCTGTGAGTGTGTTGGGAAGGAGGAGGCCCATATAGCTTTGAAACAGCACGCGGATTCGATTGGGGTTTTCCCGCATTCTTTTCGCGAGTTCCCAGTCTGAGGCATAACGAAGCATAGTGTGGGTGCTCATTGAAACTACGGTAATTGCCACCAGCACGGGCAAAGTGGTGGTGAGCACGGTGAATGGCACTCGGGCGGCGGCCATCCAGCCCAGGCAGAAAAGATTTGCCAGGAACACAAGAAAGAGGGGAATGATCACCGAAGAGAGCGTACGGAAAAATACCACGAGCATTCCAATGCTTGCGGCGAGCGAGAGGGCTAGGAAATTTCTGAGCTCCAGGCCCAGCACCCGGTTCATCTCCACCTGAATGGCGGGAACGCCGCCCAGGCTGATGCGAGCCTCGGGGAACGCCTCTTGAAGCAGAGATCGAATCTTCTTCTGGAGGAGGTCCATTTTCGTGGTGGGCACGTCGCGAAGAGTTACGGCTAGGACCGTGGTTTTTCCGCTCTGTGAAATCAGTTGCGGAGTGAGGGTCGGGTCTTGAAGCACTCGATTCGTCCATTCCGACGGAGGTGTGAGCTCCAGGAGGCGCCCTACGGTGATTCCTTCGCGTCCCATGGAGGCGCCTTCGATGGTGGCGAGACTGAGGGCCTTCTCGATATCTCCATCGATTTGGGCTGCTCGTTCGGTGACGGACCTCAGTCTGTGGATGCGGTCTTCATCGAGCCAGCCCTCTGGATGTTCGAGCACAAAAAGCACGGGCTCCAAATCGGAAAGCTGGAAGCGTGCCTTTGCGCGGTCGTCGGCCTGAATCAGCGGATGGGCGGAAGGAAGGAACTGCTTCATCGAGTAGTGGGTATTGAGCTTGGGTACCAGGGCGGCGGCTCCAATCCCTAGAATCCCTAGCGCTCCTATTAATAGGAGGGATGCGCTGCGAGCCCTGCGGAGGAGCCTGCTTTCATATTTCTTTAACAAAATCGACATCTTACTGACGTTCATCCTTGCGTCCTTCAGGGGCTAACGCCGGGAGGATAAGAATTCCCTGGCCTTTAAGTTAAGAAATGTTAACATTTAATACCAGATTAAATCAATCAGAAAAAGCCCAAGGAGTGGCATATGAAGATGTGGGTATGGATGACCGTATTATTAGGCGCATTGGCCTCCTATTCCGCCGTGGCTCAATATTCCGTGAACACAGAGTTTGCGCTCCATCTCTCCAATTCGTTGTTTGATCGGATTGTGGAGGACTTCTGGAAACGCCTCCAGGGTCGCCAATCGATAGACGTGGGAGACTTCACTATCGCGCCCGGCGGTATCCCCATCCGCATCAGTGGCGTTAAGGCGGAAATCGACTATCAATTTGAAAAGCCGGTACGTTCTTCGAGCGGAGATCGTGCCTGGCGCGTGGAGGCCAAAGACGTGGGCGCGGTGATAACCGTGGCATCCATGAGTGCTTCCCAAACGATCGTGCGCGACATTGGCGGTGTGCTAGTGCGCATTCGCATCGACGCGGAATGCAGAAACATGGTGCTCCGGCTGCCTCAGGGCGCGGCTTCCGTGGAGGCTGATGTTTCCGCAGGCATTGAGAACGGACACATCCGTTTGGAGATGCCCCGCTTTGCGGCGGACTGGAAGAAGGATTCGTGGGTAATGGAGAGCGTGAGCTGTTCCGGAACGCAGGGGCTTGAACAGTTCGTGAGCGCGGAAACTCTAAAAGCTCTGGAAAGTTTCCAAAACTTCGATCGTGACGTGCGCGGCGCCCTCGAAAAGAAATTTGCCGACTGGAGTCGCGATATGAGCCTGCTTCTGCTCTCGGAGTCGGTACTTCCTGGCGCAACCGACGAGCTTCAGGTGCACTACCGCCCGGACCGAGTGGAGGAAGCTGCCGAGGGTGTGGCTCTCAGAGGAAGAATGGAGTTTCGCTATCCCTATGTGAGCCAGTGGCAGAATATTCATCACGAGTTTTCACTTCCTCGTGGGGCCAACCGAACTACCGGCAACGGTTTGTCTCTCCCGATGGCCGCCATTAAGGCGTTGATGATGGGGCAGTACTTTGCCGGAAAATTAGAATATGGCCTCCGGAGCTACGAGCTGCCCGCCTTCCATGAGCTCATGCAAAGTCGTTGGAAACAGTTCTTCGCCTGGCCCGATCTCATGCGTTTTGCCAAGAACACGACTTTCCTCTTCCAGTTTTTGCCGCTCGGTCCGCCTTCTCTGGAAAATGAAACCGCGGCGGGCGACGGAGTGATCTCCGCCGATCTTTTCGTTCCGATTGCCGCACGGATGTTTGCTCCCGACGAGGATCTCTACGTTCCTTATGTGGAGTTTCGAGCGAATCTCGGAGGTAGGGCTGAGCTGGCGGTTGTGCCCGGTGGGAAAGCCGTTTTCCGACTCGCCACGAATGGGGTGGATCTGAAGTATCGCTGGAGCCAGCGGTATCTGGCGAAGCATGAGCCGGATCAGCGAATCGCCGCCGACAAAATGGGAGAAGCGATTCGTGGCTCTCTCACCACGGATGGCTGGGAGCTTCCGGTGCCCACGCTTCCCGTTGGACCCACTCTCAAACTGGTTCCAGAAAAGTGGAATCTCCAGGAGGGAGTGGTGGAGCTTCAGTTCACCACTTCGCCGTGAGGAAAAGGCTCGCCCGGTCGTTGCCCTCATAGGTTCCGAGAGGAGTTTCAGCGGCTCCTGAAAGAGCATCTCCGGCGAGCTTTACATTCCATCCGTCGGCCACCTTGAAGGAAGCCTCTCCGTGTGTGAGGTCGCCCTTGTAGCGAGTGTCGCGAAGGCGCGAGAGCACAACGGTGAACCGCTCGCTCGGAGCCCAACGCAGTCCGCCCATAAATGCGCGATCAAACATCCGGGCAAGGGAAACACTGCTCGTGTCGAGTTGGTCTTGTCGGTCAACCCAGGTGGATTGGGCGAGAAGCGTGATGCTTTGGTCGCCCATGTAGAAGGTTCGCTCGAGGCCCAGCACGTTTTCCCAAGTCTGGGGCGGGAGGTCTCTTCGGGAGCTGGTGGGTTTGGAAACTGCGGAAGCGCCTTTCACAAGAAAATCGTCGACCACCCACACGAAGCTCGTGCCCAACATGCGCGAACGATACCAGGTGGCTTGCAACCAAATGTCGGGGTCCACCGTGAACGTGAGTTCCGGTACGAGCGAAGTGGCCGTGGCGGTGATCTGGCGCAAATTCACCATGGGGGTGGGGGACGCGCCTTCAAATCCGGCGAGCGTCCAATCGAATCCCGAGAAACGGAACTTCATGCGAAGGCCGAAGTTGTGATCCAGGGCGGAGTTCAATTCGAGCGGAGCGAGGTATTGATAGTTGATCCGTGCCGGAAGCACGATGCGGCCCGGCCCGTAGTCGGTGCCTACGGAGCGGGAACGATACACGTTCTGCGGCATCCAACGGCTCTTTTCTCCGGGGAGCATGCTTCGGCGCTGCCGAGGGATGTAGAGGCCTTCCACGAAAAAACTTTCGAAATCGTGTTTCACGAGCAACGTGGGGCTGCCGAGCTTTTCCGATTTCATCGGGTCCCAGTAGTTCCGCTGGTTCACCACGTCGAGGGGGTTGAAAACGTCGGTATCGCCCCAGGTGTGCACGTTCCATCCGGCTTGCAACGTCCAGGGTAGCTTTTGCCACTGCAGGTAAGCCTCCTGAGGGTCGGCAAACCAACGCTCCCGCACGGATGGCGACTTTGGGTCCGCGCGAAAAAGAGGATTTACGCGAATACGAATCCCAGAAGAGTTTCGGTAGGTGCCGGTGATGCGGGTTCCTACCGTTGGTCGAAATGGCTCTGAGTCGGGGCTCGACTTGAACCACCAGCCGGAACCAAGTTCCACTTCGCCCCCTTGTGTTGCCTTCCAGTCGGCGATTGCGGGTGTGGCAAGCAGGGCGGTGAGTAGGAGCAGTCTGAGCATTTATTCCTCCAGGTAGTCGAGGTCGTGACCAAAAGTTTCTCTCAACGTGAATACGGCGAATGCCGCGATGGCAAAGCAGGCCAATCCCACGATTAGTACAGCCCGCTCCACCGGAACCTGTTCCTTGAGTGCCACGAAGGAGAGGGTAATGAGCACTGCGGAGCCTCTCACGAAGTTCGGTACGGTGGACGCCACCGATCCGCGAAGATTGGTTCCGAACTGCTCGGCCGCCATGGTGATCAGCACGGCCCAGTAGCCGGATGCGAAGCCCAGGCAGAAGCAGATGAAGTAGATCTCTTGCGCGGCCCAGCCGGGATTGGCCACGTAGGCGAGGAAGGCAAAGAATCCCATCACGAGACTCACGAACACGGCCTGCCGCCGGCTTTTCAGAATTTGGCTGAGGAGGCCGGAAAAAATATCGCCCGCCGTGAGTCCGATGGTGCCGAAGAGCAGTGCCGTACCGGCCGCGATTGGTTCTTGCACGCCGAGGTAGCGGGCGATTTCCGGAGAGAACGTCATGAGCACGCCGGTGGAGAAATAAATCGGTAGCCCCATGAGGATGCAGGCCACGTAGCGCCACAATCGGTTGCTTTCCAAGAGAAGCGCAGGACTTCCCAGCTTCGCGCCCTTCGCTACCGCGCGCTGAAACATTCCGCTCTCCATCACATTCAGCCGAGCGAAGAGCAGCACGATCCCGAGCACGCCGCCGAGAATGTAGGCGTGGTTCCATTGGAGCTTTTGTCCCACAACGGCTGCGGCTACCGCCCCCGCCATTCCAAGGGTGGCCACAAAAGTGGTGCCGAGCCCCCGGCGCTCTTTCGGCAGCGTTTCCGCCACCAGTGCCACGCCGGCGCCCAGTTCGCCCGCAAGGCCAACGCCGGTGATGAAACGACAAACGCCGTACCAGAACAGGTCGGGCACGAAGGCGTTTGCGATGTTGCCGAGGGAGTAGAGAAAAATAGAGCCGAAGAGCACCTGCACGCGCCCCTTCTTGTCGGCGAGAAGCCCCCAGAGCACGCCGCCCACCACCATTCCCAGCATTTGCAGATTGTAGAGCTGAATGCCGGCTTCCAGTTGTCCCGAAGTGTGGGTGAGGCCAATGGCCTCCAGGGATGAAAGACGAACCACTCCGAACAGAGTGAGGTCGAAGAGATCCACGAAGTAGCCAAGCCCCGCCACGATCACGGTGGGGGTGAGAATTTCCTTCCACTTATTCATGCGATGTCTCCTTTATCCGAGAAACGGGTACCGGTAGTTTTCCGGCGGAACAAAAGTTTCCTTGATCGATCGTGGAGAAATCCAACGGATCAGATTCCAAAGGGAACCGGCTTTGTCGTTGGTTCCTGAAGCACGAGCGCCGCCGAAGGGCTGCTGTCCCACCACGGCTCCGGTGGGTTTGTCGTTGATGTAGAAGTTTCCGGCGGCGTTTTTTAGTGCATCGGTCATCTTCTGCACCACGCGCCGATCTTTGGCGAAAATCGCGCCCGTGAGAGCGTAGGGAGAGGTGGAGTCGCATAGGGCGAGTGTTTCGTCGAGCTTCGCGTTGTCGTAGACATGCACTGTGAGGACCGGACCAAACAGCTCTTCGCACATGGTGACATATTTGGGGTTCGTGGCTTCGATCACGGTGGGTTCGATGAAATAGCCCGTCTCTTTGTTGTACTTGCCGCCGAAAACAATCTTTGAGTCGGAGCTCTTCTTCGCTGCATCGATGTGGCTGCTCAGTTTGTCGAAGCTCTTCTCGTCGATCACTGCATTTACGTAGCAGGAGAAGTCGCTAACGTCGCCCATCTTGATTTCCGACAGTTGCTGGCCGATCTCGTCGCGAACGGAATTCCATAAGCTGCGCGGGATGTAGGCGCGGGAGGCCGCCGAACACTTCTGACCTTGGTATTCGAAGGCGCCTCTTACGAGCGCGGTGGCTACTTCCTTTGTGTTGGCACTTTCATGCACGAACACGAAGTCTTTTCCGCCGGTTTCCCCCACGATTCTCGGGTATCCGTGGTAGCTCGCGATATTGTTGCCGATGGTTTTCCACATCTGCTGAAACACACCGGTGGAGCCGGTGAAGTGAACACCTGCGAGATGGCGATCCTTAAGGAGTGTGTCGGCGATCTTGGAGGCCGGCCCCGGGATAAAATTAATTACGCCCGGAGGGAGTCCTGCTTCTTCCAGGATTTTCATGATCCAGTATCCGGAGAACACGGCTGTGCCGGCCGGTTTCCAAAGCGTCACGTTGCCCAGCATTGCCGGTGTAGCATTGAGGTTTCCGGCGATGGCAGTGAAGTTAAATGGCGTAATGGCCGCGACAAATCCTTCCAGTGGCCGATACTCCAGCCGGTTCCAGATGCCGGGGGAGCTGATGGGCTGATCGGCGTAGATTTGCTGCATGAAGGCGGCGTTGAAGCGGAAAAAGTCGATGAGTTCACAGGCAGAATCTATCTCCGCCTGGTGACAGCTCTTGCTCTGATTGAGCATCGTGGCCGCATTGAGTACCGGCCGATACTTGGTGGCCAAGAGGTCGGCGGCCTTCAGGAAAACCGCTGCGCGGTCGTGCCACGAAAGGCGCTCCCAGTCTTTCTTCGCCTTCAGCGAAGCGGCGATGGCCTTTTCCACGATCTTTTCGTCGGCCTGGTGGTATTCCGCAATCACGCTTCGGTGATTGTGGGGTTCCACGCAAACGGCCTTTACTCCAGTGCGAATTTCCTCACCACCCACGATCAGGGGGATCTCCAGTTGGGAGCTGCGAAAGGACTTGATTTGGGATTCGAGCGTGCGGCGCTCCTGGCTCCCGGGAGCATAGGAAAGTACAGGTTCGTTTTGGGGCTGGGGCACACGGAAAAAGGCTTCGTTCATGGATACAAATCCTCCCGAAAATCAAAGGCTTCGGCCTACTCCGGAACGCTATCGGGAAAGGTCAGGAAATTCAATCTTTTTGAGCATTTGGCCGATATGTGGAGGATGTTCTTTCGACGCATTTCCGTGCTGGTTCTCGTGGGGCTTCTCTGGGGCGGTGCGCTGGCGCACGCGGAAGACGCAAAAGAGAACTGCGCCCTTCGATTTGCTCGTGTGGTTTCGGGTTGGGTTAAGGCGGCGCCCGGGCGTTTTGTAACTTTTCAGAAAGAGTACTGGCCCGAAGTTTGGCGCACAAAAGGACTTCGACTCTTCGTGGTGAAGCGGGAGAATCCTCGGAAAATCAACTGGATCTATTTAATCGACGACCCGATCTCGGAAGGACTCCGCCTCAAATATCGCATGAGTATTCCTCTGAGCATGGCGGCATGGGGTGGTCTCGGCTATTGGATGGACACCAAGGCGGAAGACAATCGGTTGAAATTCGCGCTCGGTTCCGAGGAGTACAATCTGGCTGCTCCGGTTCTGCTCCAATACTACCAATATGGCTTGATCGACTCCAAAGAGCTCACGAAGGCGATAAAAAAACACCACAAGGAACTGGAGCAGTACATCGTGAATCCGAAGCCGGGCGCGCGGCATCCTCGCCTCGAGGAATTTCGGGAGCTGGGGCTCTTAAAGAACGATGCCGAGGAACGCACCTTCGTGGAGCTCGTGAGAAAAACCTATCTTGAGATTTCAGAAAATGACCCGGAGGGGAAGGGGCGATCGTTTGTGAATCGCTTCTACGAAGCGTTTCAGGAAGCGTTGGGGAAAGACCCTGCGTTTCGAGCAAAGCCAGACGCGGACTTTCAGATGCTCATGTTTCTGTTCGTGCCGAAAATGAAACTGGAAGGGTCGAGAGATCTATTGGTGGCACGGAGAGTTTTGGAAGGAAAGGACCCCTATCTTTCCACGCTGCCCGGAGTGGCGGCGGAGCTTGGTCTTCCCGCTGCCATGGCGGTGGAAGTCGCTACCCGGGAAGAGTCGGAGCAGGATCGTGCGAAGCGTTTGGTGAAGGCAAGGGCGTTTGGAGTGCCGGAGAACCGCCTAGATACTCTTCGTAGAGCTCCGCTTTCTCTCTATAATCAGAAATTTGAATTCCAGGATTTCGATGGAAGAACTCGGGCGCTGCCCACCGAGGTTTCTCGATGGGAGATGATTCTGAGCGACTCCCGGTTTCAGGGGCTCGCCGAGCAATGGAAGCAGGGGCAGATTTCCGACGCTGCCGCCCTCGCTCAGCACGAGGCGTGGCTCCGGGGGCTCGAGGCGATTTATAAAGAAAAGAATGAGTCCCCTGATCCGGCTCGGATCTGCACTCACCTTGAGAAGAATAACCCTGTGTTGGCTCCGGCCCTGGTGGTAGTGGACGCGGTAAAAAAACAGGTGCCGAAAACATCCACGAAACAACTGCGGTATTGCCGCTGGGAAGTGGGGCGGTTCTATTGGGAGAGCCATCTTCGCCAGGGGGGTGAGCCCCGGAGCGCAGCTTGGTTGGAGGCGGAAACTCAAAGGCTCGAAGCCCTGGTGGTGGAGCGTTGTTTAGGCGCTCCACCCAAAAACCTCGAGCAGTATCGTTGTCCTTCGGAGAAGTAGTGATTCAATCCTGCTTTGTGCAGGTGAAGTGCAGGGTTCCGCCGATGTGGTCGCCGGCTTGAAAAATGTAATGAGCTTGAAAGGTTTCCGTGCGGCGTTCGAAGGCCGTCTTTTCGACCACAAAATCCCCCCACATTCCGCTTTCGTTGCCCGTGGTCTCGGCTGCGTCTAGCTTCTGAAATTGGAGATAGTTTTTATAACGGCGCGGACTGTAGGCCGGATTAGATGAGATCCGGGAGGTTCGAAAATGGCCTACGTAGGCGTTTTCGTTATTTAAGAGGTCGGGGGACAGGTCCTTGTCGAAGTCCCAAGCAACCATCACGGTTCCTCGAATTTCGCGGAGGGTGGCGGAATCGCTGTCGCCGGAAAGGCGGAATGAGATTTCCGAGTTGGTCACGAGAGGGGAGTGCCCGTTGCCGTATCTTCCTTTGGCCACGCAGGTGGCGTCGAGGGTTGCGGCATGGGCCGAGGTCACAGATAGGGCGAAGATGAGAGCGATCAGTTTATTCATGGGGGCCTCCGATTTTGTTCGGGGCCCTGAGTAACTGAGCAGGATAGGGGGCGCAACCTCGAAGGGGGCAACTTGTTATGCGCTTCATGAAAGAAGGCAGAGCCAGTTCCCATTCCTTGGGGTGGCTCTGCCTTAACGGTTGCCGCTGCCGGAGAGTTACTTGGCGTTCTGGGCGAACGGGCTCTCTTCGCTGGCTGGACTATTCTGTCGACGCTCTTTGGCCACGCGCGAGCAGCTCAGGGAACCGTCGGCGGCTTCGTTGCAGCTCTGGAGGTCTTTCTCGGTAAGGTTCAGCTCCAAGAGGTCCTTGGCCGAGGCTCCGAGGGCAAGGACGGCGCCTCCTGCCACGCCGGCCTTAGCCAGCTTGTTTGCCATTCGGCGTCCGGCAGAGTGAACGCTCGCTGCCGGCACCAGGGTGCGCTCTTCTTTCAGGGCCTTAACCTGGGACTCGAGGTGGGCGCGTCCACCGTCGCGGCGCACGTCCATCATTCTCGTCTGATTCTGGCGGGTGAGAAGCTTGGCTCCCACGGTCTTCAGGTCGACTTTCCGCGATGCCACCAGGGCGTCGGCCGCTTCGTCGGCAAGAGCGCTGGAGGGGGTTACGGGGGATGCCATCTGGTTGGTATCGAGGGTGATCGTTACCTGGGGGCGGTGCAAATCTTTGATCGCGATGCGGGCCTTATTGATGGGGCCGCGGTTCGGAATTTTTGAGGTATCGCTCTTCTCGAGGAGTTCGTCGGTAGCCTTCATCACTCGATCGGCCTTGGCATCGTCCATCGGCTGAGGGGTGAGGGCATCTCGGTAAAGGTTTACGTCTCGGGTTGCGAAGGCGGTAGCAGCCGAACCCACGGCGATCGCACCACCGGTTACGCGGGGGTTAAATTCTTTCTTCTTTTCCGCCTGGTCGGCAGCAAAGGCTGGGGTCACAAATGCGAGGGTGAGGGCGGCAACAACAAGCTTGGTCTTCATCTTTATACTCTCCAATTGGGTTGGGGCTGAGCCCATCCAGGGCCCGACCCGGTTAGTTCCGAGGGGGTATTCGCAAGGGGGGTGCCACCAATTAGTCTTTTAATTTCAATAACTTATATATGAAACCTAATGTAGATCGTGTCTAAGTTTTAGACACCTGTCAGAACCAGCTCTCCGTTGAGGCCAGGCGCAAGACCTAAGATATATGTGGATTAAATATGTCAAATATATAGTTGACCTAAAGAATCGGACTATGGTATTTCTACCGCGCTTGGTCGAGGCCCCCGCCTTGCCCAGCTTAGGAAAGGAAAACCAACATGAAGAGCCCAAATCGAAAGCTCCTGTTTCTCGCCCTTCTGGCTCTCGCCACCGCTCCCCTCACGAGCCCGGCCGAGGACTATGAAGTGCAAGGCGACGCCATTGTGCCAGAGAATGCTCAGAGCGCATTGGCCGCTGAAGATTCACCCGCCCTCGAAGAGGAAGTGGTGATCGTAAAGAAGAAGCCCCAGACCAAGCGCAAGAAGGTCATCATCCAGGAAGTGGACGAGCCGGCTGCGGTTGAGCAGGCATCTGCGTCCTCCGATGAGGCGGAAGCGCTTGCCGCATCCACCTCCGGACAGCGCGTGGGAAGCACCCTCGACAAAACAATCGATTCTAAAATGAACAATGTTCGCTCCGAGATCGAGAACCAGCTGGTGAAAGCCATCGAGGGAATTCAGATCTCCGTGGGCAACGCCAATACTCCTACCCAACAGGTGAGCGATCAGGTGGTCAATACCGCCGCCGCTCCTGCTGTGATGGCAGCTCCTCAGGCCGATAACAAGGCCTACATGACGGTGGATCAGGCCCCTTCTTCGGGTGGCGAAAGCACCGCGGAGCTCAAGAACAGTGATGAGCCGCTCCAGGGTTCGGTGGGAATCTTCCCGCTCGGTGGTATCACCACCATGAACCGCGCGGGCAATGGGTATGATCGTGAGTCTGAGTTCACGGTGGGTGCCGGTCTCGAAGTGGATGCTTCCGACAACATCTCCTTTGTGACCACGTATCGGTATTCCCGCTACAACATCCGGATCACCACGCAGAACTCGATGTATACGGCTTACCCGATTCTGTATCCGTCCTACGGGTACACGGGCACGAACAACGAACTCAATAAGCTCGAGTACAACCAGAACGTGATCGATGCGGGCATGCGCCTGTATCTCCTTCCGAAGACTCAGCGCTTCCGCTTCTTTGTGGGTGGTGGTGCCGGATATCAGAAGGGTTACTTGAACTACACGAGCCGCGCCATCGAGCAGCTGAAGGCAACCCCTGGCAACGCCCAGAGCGGAATGCTCGACGACGTGGAAATCACCCAGTTCCTCTTCAACGTGGAAACAGGTGCGGAGTTCCAGCTCTCGAAGGTTCTCTCGATCGGAGGCGACTTCAAGTATTCCTCCGTGCTGAGCTCCAGCGTGAGTGATCCCACGAACCAGGGCTGGTTCAACAACTCGGGCTACACAAGCTACGTGCAGCAAACCGACAAGGCCCTTGTGGGCAACTCCCTCAAGGACACGAGCTTCTACTCGATCCTGGGAACGATCAAGTATCGGTTCTGATCCCCGTTTGCCGGCAGCGCTCCTCCTTGATGAGGCGCGAATGCTCACTCCTTTCCGAAGGCAGGCTCCCTATCTAGGGGGGCCTGCCTTTTTTTGTGGGCGAGGTTTACAATTCAACTCGATGAGGAAGTGGGCGGTTATAACTTTTGTGTGCTTTCTGGCGGCTGTTGTCGCTTGGCTTGGATTTGTTCCTCCAGAAATTGGGAAAATTCCTGCGGTAAATAGTTTTCTCCAAAAAAATTCCAAGATTTCCTGCATGTCGTTTCATCCGAAGTGGCTGTTCTTTCGTATTCCGCGCTGTAGTGGTGTGGATGTGGTTCAGGGGCAGGAAATTCCAATTAAAATTAATTCCATGGGGCTGAGAGGGCAGGACGCTCATTATGTTCCTTTTAAAAATGTCTTCCGGATACTGGTTGTGGGCGATTCATCGGTTTTTGGTACGGGTGCTCTGGAGGAATTTACTTTGCCTCGAATGTTGGAGGAGGAGTTGAATTCAGGACGAATTGTTGGAGCCCCGAAGGTTGAGGTGCTAAACGGTGGGCTAGATGGCGCTGTGCCGATTCAGATGGCTCTTTTGGCGGAACGTTGGATCAAAGCCTATAAGCCTCACCTGGTCTTGGTTCACTTTAGTTGGTTTCAGCAACTTTTTTACAACTACGCCCTCAGTCAAAATGCCGATTGGAAAGATGGGCGCGTTGAGGCTTTGCGGCCGGTGTATTACTCTTCGGGGTGGCCCACTTTTCTTCCAAGATTGATTAATACGAATTTGTACTCATTGAACTTAATGAGATTGGCTACCGAGCGAGTTTCGGCTGTAGGTAGCGATGGCGCAAGGATGGAGGAAGTGGTTGGGCCAGCAGCGCTTGCGCTCAAGCAACTCCAGGCAGTGTCTTCCGAAGTTGGCTCCAGATTCCTTGTTTCGTTTTCCACAAAACTCAAAGTTCGCAATACCTACACCGCTAACACTATGCGAAGCGGGTTTTTGTCGAATCTTTATTACCGATTGTTTATTAATGGGTTACTGATCGATGATTTCGCCGGAGTTTCGTTTCAGAGACTGCGCGCAGAAAAAATCCCCCTCATAGACATTCCCGTGTGGGACATTAAGATTTACCGGCGTCTCGCCGACGGGATGCACCTCGGTCAGGATGGAAATCGTGAGTTGGTAAGGTCTATTGCTGCTGCATTGCAATCGGGGGGGCATCTGGCGTTACCAAACAGCAAGAGAAATAGCGCGCCGCATTAATTTTTTGGTCCGCGATCGATTCATACCAACAATTTCACCGCAGTTCATTCCCCAAATCCCTTCTCCGGGCCTACAATCTAGGATGCAAATCTTAGGGAGGATCTCGGGATGAGAAATGTGGTGATTGTGGATGGAGTGCGTACTCCGTTTGTGAAAGCGGGGGCTGAGTTCAAAGGGATTCGCGCTCAGGAGCTCGGACGAATCGCAATGCGCGAGGTGATCGAGCGGCTCGATCTGGCCGATGGTTTTGGCCCTAAGGCGCGCGTGAAAGTAGACGAAGTTTGCGTCGGAAACGTGGGAAATCCCGAGGACGCCGCCAATATCTCCCGCGTGGTGGCCATGTTGGCCGGACTGCATAAATCGATCAGCGCCTATTCCGTGCACCGAAATTGCGCTTCTGGCATGGAGGCGATTTCGCAAGGGTGGTTGAAAATCGCCGCCGGCCAAGCGGATGTGATGCTGGTGGGCGGCACGGAAAGTATGTCGAATCTGCCTCTGATCTACGGACCGGAGATGACGGAATTTTTTATCCGCGCCATGCGTGCGAAGTCGCCGGTGCAGGCACTGCAGAATCTTCTCTCCTTCCGCCTCTCGTTCTTGAAGCCGATCATCTCGGTGGAGAAGGGGCTCACGGATCCTTTCTGCGGCCTCAACATGGGGCAAACCGCAGAAAACATCGCTCGCGATTTCGGTATCACCCGGGAGGATCAGGATCGGTTTGCGGTGGAAAGTCACCGCCGGGCCGTTGCCGCCCAGGAAAGCGGCAAGATGGCGGAAGAGATCGCGCCGGTTGCGATCCCGATGAAATACCAGCAGATCGTGAAAGACGATATCGGGCCGCGTAAGGGGCAATCGATGGAGCAGCTCGCGAAGCTCAAGCCGTATTTCGATAAAGCCAACGGCACAGTGACCGTGGGCAACGCCTGCCCGATCACCGACGGTGCCGCCGCCCTCGCTCTGATGAGTGAGGAGAAAGCGCGCGCCGCTGGCTACAAGGTGCTGGGAAAGATCCGCAGCGTGGCTTTTGCGGGACTCGAGCCGGATCGCATGGGGCTGGGGCCGGTGTTCGCTTCTCACAAAGCCTTGGAGAAGGCGGGGTTGGAGCTGCGGCACATGGACGTGGTGGAAATCAACGAGGCTTTTGCAGCCCAGGTGATCGGCTGCACCCGCGCGATGGCTTCAAAAAAATACTGCGAAGAGCGTCTCGGTCGAAGTGAGGCCATGGGCGAAATCGATCCAGCGAAGTTGAATCCGAATGGTGGAGCTGTGGCGCTTGGCCACCCGGTGGGGGCGAGTGGCGCCCGTATCGTGATCACGGCGCTGAAGGAATTGAAGCGTTCGGGCAAACAGTTCGCACTGGCAAGCCTCTGTATCGGCGGCGGTCAGGGTGGTGCAGTGATCGTGGAAAGGGGCGAGTGATGGCGATTTTCAATCTAAAGGATCATGGCGGCGGTTTTTTCGAGCTGAGCTTTGATCAGCCCGACTCGAAAGCCAATGTTTTCACCGAAGAGGCGTTGCGCGAGTTTGATCAGACGGTGGCCCAGTTGGTGGGTCGAAAGGATATCAAGAGCCTTACGGTCACGAGTCCGAAGCAAGGGATCTTCGTGGCTGGCGCAGACATTAATCTCATCAAGAGCCTCGATACGATCGACCGCGCTCTGGAAGGATGTTCCTACGGGCAACAGGCGATTCATCGGTTCTCAAAGCTTCCTTTCGAGAAAGTGGCGGCGATCAACGGCGCATGCCTCGGCGGCGGATTTGAATTGGCACTCGCTTGCGACAAGCGAGTGGCCTCCGACGATAAATCCGTAAAGATCGGACTACCTGAAGTGAATCTCGGCGTGCTGCCGGGATTCGGTGGATCCGTGCGACTTCCGAAGCTCGTGAAGCTTTCTGTGGCAATGGACATGATTCTTTCGGGTAAGCAGCTCGACGGAGTGCGCGCCCTCAAGAGCGGCTGCGTGGATGCCGTGTTGCCTTACCAGGATTTCAACGCCAGAGCGCTCGCCTGGTCGAAGGCGAACTTAGGAAAAGCTCCGCGACGGCCCGGAAAAACTTTCGTGGACCGTGTGATGGAGAGCGCGATTTTCCGACCCGTGATGTTCAACATGGCTCGCAAGACCGTGCAAAGCAAAACCAAGGGAAAGTATCCCGCTCCGTTCAAGATTCTGGATCTTCTGGCCGAGACCTGGGGAATGGGAATCGAAGAGGGCTTGAAGCGGGAGGCGCGCGCCTTTTCAATTCTAGCGGTTACTCAGGTGTCGAAGCAGCTGATCGGACTCTTTCAGCTCGCCGAGAGCGTGAAGAAACACAACGGCGCCGCTTCCGGAACCAAGGAAAGGAAAGTGGAGCGAGCGGCAGTGCTCGGGGCCGGAGTAATGGGGGGCGGTATTGCCTGGGCGTTCGCCAACAAGGATATTCCTGTGCGGATGAAGGACATCAGCTGGGATGGTGTGCTCCTGGGCTGGAAGCAGGCCGGAGAGAATTTCGGATTCAATCTCAAGAAGAAGCGCATGACGAAGGGGCAGTACCTCGCGAAGATGGCCCACATTACCGGCGCTCTCGACTATTCCGGCTTCGGTACGGTGGATCTCGTGGTCGAAGCCGTGGTGGAGAACATGGACGTGAAGAAGAAGGTGCTCGCGGAAACCGAGAAGCACGTGCCTTCTCATGCCGTGCTCTGCTCCAACACGAGTTCACTTTCGATCACAGAGATGCAGTCTGTGCTGGCGCGGCCCGAAAATTTCGGGGGCCTTCACTTCTTCAACCCTGTAAATCGCATGCCTCTTGTGGAGGTGATCGCGGGAGAGAAGACAAGCCAGGAAACTGTGGCTACTCTTTTCGAAATCGCCAAAAAAATGGGTAAGACTCCGATCGTGGTGAAAGACGGGCCAGGGTTTCTTGTGAACCGCCTGCTTATGCCCTACATGAACGAAGCCCTGTTCCTTTTCGAAGAGGGAGTGAGTGTGGAACGCATCGATCGAGTGATGCTCGAGTTTGGGATGCCGATGGGACCGATGCGGCTTGTAGACGAAGTGGGAATCGACGTGGCGGCGAAAGTGGCGAAGATTCTCAACAAAGCCTTCGGCGCGCGCGCGCAGGCAGCAACCGCCAGCGATGCGATTCTCGCCAGTGGTCGCCTCGGAAAGAAAAATGGCAAGGGCCTCTACCTCTATGAAAACGGGAAGCCCGGCGGCGTAGACATGGCCGTAGAGCAAATCGTGAAGAACCGCACGGCGAAGAGTGCTCGTTTGAGCGACTCCGAGCTCGTGCAGCGAATGATCTACCCGATGATCAACGAGGCGGCGATCGCGCTCGAAGAGGGAATCGTGAGTAATCCAGGCGAAGTGGATCTCGGGATGATCATGGGCACGGGGTTCCCGCCCTTCCGTGGTGGACTCCTCCGTTTCGCCGACTCCGAGGGAGTGCATAAAGTGGCCGAGGCTTTAGATCGTTTTGCCGATCAGGGTGGAGGGGATCGTGTGCGCCCCAACCAGGCATTGAAAGCCGTGAGTCATCGCGGCGGGTTCTTTAAGAAGTAAGATGGATTTCGCTTCCTTCGTGGGAATTCGTTATCTGCGATCCAAAAAAGGCAGTGCCTTTTTATCGTTGATCACGTTTCTTTCGATGGCAGGCGTGGCGATCGGAGTGGCCACTCTGATCGTGATTCTCAGTGTGATGGACGGGTTTGAGGGCGCTCTCAAGGGGCGCCTTGCCACCGGCGATTTCCATATTTTGGCGATCCGGGGTCCCGAGTGGCAAGACCCTCACTTTTCCTTTCCCGACTCTAAAGTGGCGGAAGTTTTTGGCGCGGATTCTCGGCTTCGTGCTGTGAATCCTGTTCTCGCTACGGAGGCGATCGTGAAGGCGGGCAAGAAAGTTTCCGGCCTTCAGCTGAGGGGTATTACCGACGCCCATGCCCAGTCTCTCAAGGCGCAGCTCGTGGAGGCCAAAGAGGGTGGGTTGAGCCTGCTTTCACCACAGGGAATCTGGCTCGGTCAGGAGCTGGCGTTTAACCTCAACGTTTTGCCCGGTGATCGGGTTCAGATTATTTCTCCGGTGGAAACGGAAGGTCCCTTGGAGAGCGTGCCGCGCATGAGGGTGTTTTTGGTGGAAGGAGTGTATGCGAGCGGCATTCCGGAAAAAGACCTTCACACGGCCTATGCGCCGATGGCGTCAGTAGAGGATTTTCTCGGGCGCCGTGGAGTAGTGAATCAGGTGGAGCTGCATGTGGATCACTTCGAAAGCAGTGTGCCGGCAGCAGAGAAGGTTCGTAGGCTTCTTGGGCCGGAATTTCTCGTGAAAGACTGGGAGCAGCTGAATTCTCATTTGTTCAGTTCGCTGAAGCTGGAGCGAATCACCATGTTTGTGATCCTCACGATGATCGTGATTGTGGCGAGCTTCAATATTGTGACGTCACTTCGTATGACGGTGATGGAAAAGCGACGCGACATTTCCATTCTTCAGGCTATGGGAGCACGCCGCCGCCAAATCGCGAATGTTTTCCTGGTTCAGGGAGCTTTAATCGGTGGCACGGGAGTGCTCTTCGGACTTGGTCTCGGGCTTTCGATTTGTTGGCTGTTGGTGCGGTTTCCCTTAGTTCAGCTTCCCGAGGTTTTCTACGACCGCTCCCTACCGGTGAATGTGTCGCCCTTATTTGTGGTGCTCGTAGTTGCCGTGGCATTCTTGATTGTAGTCGCGGCTAGTCTGTCGCCGGCGCGGGCGGCGGCGAAAATCCCTCCTTTGGAGGGCATTAGGGAGGTTTGAGGTGAGGCTTCTTCTTTGTCTCCTGGCGTTTTTTTGGAGCGCTTATGCTTCCGCCGCCTCTTTCTACGATCTTAAAGGGAAAGCATCCCTGAAGAACCCCATTGTGTTGGTTCACGGAGCCTCCATGGGGGGCGCAAAACTCAAAATCGGGTTCATTTCCTTAGGCGAGTATTTTCAAGGAATCCCGGAGTATTTAGGCCAAACCGGGACCACGGTTTTTGTGGTGAATCTTCCCACGGATGCATCCATTCAGGAGCGTGCGCAGGTGCTCCGGATGGAGATCGAGGAGAAGTTTAAGGGACAGCTGGTAAACATCGTGGCTCATTCGCTGGGTGGACTGGATGCCCGGTTTCTTGTTTCCAAGTTGCGTTACACAAAGGTGGCGTCGATCACCACCATCGCAACTCCGCACCGAGGCTCTCCGCTTGCGGAGTGGGCCGTTAAAAACGGCACCTTGAAGACTCCCTGGTATTGGCTGATGAAGTTCGGGGGATTTGACCTGAACCGTCCTCGGTTTGTGCCAAGCCTGCTACCGTCGGCCATGGAGGGGATTTTTAATCGAGAGATCCTCGATGTGGAGTCGGTGAAGTATTTTTCGGTGGTGGCCACGGCAAGCAGGAAGAAAGGGTCTCTTGCTCCCATTCTTTGGTTTCCCGATGCGTTTTTGCGGGGCCAAAACCACCCCACGATGAGTTATGAAGACAATGACGGGTTGGTTCCCGGCAGCTCGCAGGCCTGGGGTACCGTGATCGCCCGCGTGGAAGTGGACCATATGGGGCAGCTAAACCACCATTTCCTGCGCTGGCCCCCGAATCCGCAGGCGTCGCTCACCCTTTGGTTCAGCATCTACCAGAATCTTCTCGAACAGGGACTCTGACGCCCCATTGCCCCCCGAGGGGGCTTAGGGTAAATCATGGGCAAACGGAGGACTTCCCATGTTTGGACTCAGCATAGGTCATCTACTGGTGCTTACGGTGGTAGTGCTTCTTTTCGGCTCTCGCCGGCTTCCGGAACTCGGAACCGCCCTGGGAAAAGGGATGGCGGCGTTTAAGAAGGGTTTGAGTGGCGAGGAGGATCTGCACGCCTCCCAAGGGCACCGGGAGACTTCCGGTCCGCGCAGCCCAGACGCTGTGCTGCCCCCCAAGCAAAACGGCTAGAACTTATCCCCTCTCTATTGCGCCCGGCCCAGCCGTGCGGGGAAACGAATTCTAGAAATACATTTCAAAATCTAAACTGGTGAGATTCACGCGTTCCGTGTTCACGCCGCTTACCACGCGGGAGCGCGAAAGCCCCACTTTGAATGGCACCGGGAACTTTCCTCGCATGAAGAGAGGAACGGTGGAGTAGGACACTCCGCCCTTGAGCGTTTCCGTTCGGGAGTTCGTGCGGTGTTCGAGGATGCCGTAGTCGTAGTCGGAGCGGACTCCGCGGATCCCGTCCTTCCCTTTCGCCTTGATGGTGTACTGGGCGTAGGCTCCCACACCGTAGGCCACCTTGGATCCCACCTCACCCTGAACTTGCCAGTAGTCGCCTGGATTGTAGAGGATGATTTCCTTGTTCGACGAAAGAGGGAAGTCATAGGACGGAGCGAGACGGAACTCTCGGTTGGTGCGCCAGTTGATCTGATACTTGGCGTTTGCCGTGAGCATCAGCTTGTCGTCCCATACATAGAAGTCATTGAGGGTTTCCAGAAACGAGCCCATGTAGCCGGAGCCGAATGGCACATCCACCAGATTGTCTGGATCGTCTTTTCGTCCGGTAGGAAGCTCCACGCCGCCCTTAACCGCGTGCTTGAAAATTTCGTGATTGGAAAACCGATATTGGGAAAAGACCGTGGTGTCGCCGAGGCCTTCGCCGCGCCAGTTTCCCACGGGCTTGTAGCCAAATTCGTTTACGATTACGCCTTGAAGATATTCCCCACGAAGGGTGGGAAGTTGTTCGAGAGCTTGGGCGAAAGCGCTGGCCTTCGCGGAAACAGCAGGATCGGTTACGGCTTTTAGAGATGAGGCGGTGTTCTTGAGGGCGTTGGTATCGATGTAGCCGCCCTTCACGTTCACAGAAGCGTTCATGAGCGGAGCGCCCACGGCCACCATGATTCTGTCGGTGAGGCCCCAGGCGAGGCCGAGCACGTTGGCTTTGATTTTGATCTCTGGTTCGAGATCCACTTTTCCGAGATTGATGTCGTTGGCGAGCTGTGGGCTCACCTTATGCAGCTCGTCCCACGCGGAAGCCACATCGGAGCTAATGGCTTTAATCACGCTCGTGCCGAGAGTTTCCTTTACGGAAAAATCCTGCTCCACACCTGTGCTGCCAAAGGAGCCGGGAACATCGGCGTTGATGTGCTGATACACGAGCACGCGCACGTTCTTAGGGGGCACACTGGTATCGGCACCAGCGGAAATGGACAGCAATAAGGCGAGAAGGGGGAGGAATCGCATCCGGGGGGTTATATCCCAGATAACGCAAGTAGTCAAAATAAAAGACTAAAAAAGTCGGTTAAAAACCATTGAGAAATGGAGGGTTTATGGGTATATTGTCCGCCATGACGCGCCGCGCCCTCATTTCGCTATTTTTGCCCGTTCTTTTGCTTCCCCTCCTGTTTTTAGGGGGGTGCGGCACCAAGGAATCGATTGAGCCGATCTACGTATCAGAGAAGATCCAGCTCAAGGATGCCCACATTCAGTATTGGAGCGATATCGAGCCCACCGTGGTGGAGCCAAGCACGATGCGCAAGATCACCGAGGCGTTCCTGCGATTCTTCCCGGTAATCAATCAGCTGATCGTGTTTCCGATGAATCTGGTGAACACCGTATTCCCCAATCTTCCCAGCACCTCCCATCCACAACTGCCGAAAGATGGAGAATGGAATGATCCAAAGCTCCTGAAAGCCATGCGCTCCATTCGCATTGGTGCCGGATTCATTCGCATTACTCCGGAAGCGTTCCGGAAGGATTACGAGCCGGAAAAATGCTACCTCACTCTTCGCTGTCTCTTTAAGGGAGAGTGCAACTGTAAAGACCTTTCGTTCGAAGACTTCCTTTCGGAAGTGCGCGTGTATCTGATCTTCAAAGATTTAAAAGCAGAGTATCGAGATCAGTTGCCGAAGGCGCCGGTGAATCAGCCGAGCCGCTCCACGGAGAATTGGTACAATCCCTCGGGCGACGCAATTGTGGACGGCGGCGGCGACTCTTCGTTGGACGCAAAGGCGAAAAAAGACGATTTTGTAATTCTTTCTGAACGCCCGGAAGTGCTGCTCGCCACATCGGACATCAACACCTCCTACAACATCGAAGACCGCACGATGCACTTCAACGTGAGCGATGTGGACTTGCTTCCGTATATGGACCGCTACAGTTCTTTCGACATTAAACTCGTGGCTGTGGGGAAATATCCGAAGCGTAAGGTGTACATCGACGGCCGTCTTCGCGTAGACTTGGTATTGAAGCTGGCCGACGAATAAGCCCGCTTCAATACTTCATGAAGCAACCACGCTCTCCTCATCACACCGTTCATTCAACAGAATCTGATCCGCGGGCCAAAGCCCTCCTTCTGGCGATAGCGCTGAGCGCTGGAGCCTTTGGCGTGCAGGTGGTGGGTGCCTGGGTCACGGGCAGTCTTTCTTTGATCGGTGATACGGCGCATGTGTTCACGGATCTCTTGAGTCTAATCATGGCTTGGTTGGCGGTTCACCTGGCGCGGCGCCCGCTCACGGAGTCTCGTTCCTGGGGCCTCTATCGATTGGAGGTCCTCGCGAGTTTTGTGAATGGGCTTCTTTTGCTGGCGGTGGGAATGCGAATCATCTGGGAAGCAGTGGAGCGTTTTCGCAATCCCGTTGAGGTGCTGGCTATGCCGCTGATGGTCGTGGCATCCGCAGGTCTCGCGCTGAATCTTCTTTCCGCCTGGGTTCTTTTCCGGAAAATGGGGGAAGCTGGATGCGCTCATGGTGACCATCACCACCACCATGAAGATCGAAATCTGAAGTCGGCCATGCTTCACGTAATCAGTGATGCCATGGGCTCTGTGGTTGTGATCGCGGGAGGAATTTTCCTGCAAGCCACGGGCGAAGCCTGGATCGATCCGGCCTTGGCTGTGGCGCTATCGGCGGCGATTCTGTGGTTCAGCGGAAAAGTGCTCCTCGACAGTGGGCATGTGCTGTTGGAAGGCACTCCGCGCCATATCCCGGTGGCGGAGTTATCGCGCTGGCTTAGACAAACCGATCCGCGAGTGGAAGGGTTCGAAGATCTCCATATTTGGGAAATCACATCGAGGATGTATGCGCTTTCCGTGGAAGTGCGAGTGAGGGCCAACGAGTTCTCTGTGGCCGATCAGATTCGGCAGAAGATCGTGACCGGGTTGGAAGAAAAATTTGGAATCGCCCACGCTACCGTGGTGGTTAAGCCTTCTTCTTAAAAATCCCGAGGAACTCTCGCCCTTCACGGGGTTTCACGGAGTGCTTCGGCTTTTCGAACGAAATCTCAAACTTGGGCGAGAAGAGCTCGCGAACTTCCTTCTCACTCACCAGATAGGGCGGCCCCTCTTTGTCGTGAGAGGTGGGGAAGAAGAGTCCTACAAACAATCCGCCTGGGCGAAGTAATCCGTGAGCGTGGTCCACGTAGGTTTTGCGAAGTTTGGGATCGATCGCGCAAAAGAACGTGTATTCGAAAATCGCGTCGTAGAATTGTTTGTGGTAGCCGCCGTCGCCCAGCAGATCGAAAAAATCCAGGCGGAACGCGGGAACTTCCACCTTCTCCTGGAACGTGAGCTCCAGGAACTGATGAAATGCTGCCGGGGCAAACTCCACCACATGAGCCGCGTGACCGGCCTTCGCCAGTTCTATCGCGTCAAATCCTCGCCCGGCACCGGGCACGAGAATGTTGCTCTTCGGGGGAAAAAGACTTCTCTCTTTCACGAGATGAACCAGCTCCGGGGTGGGGCCGCCTAGGTCCCACGGCGTGTCGCTGTTTTGGTAACGATCGTTCCATGCTTGTGGGGATAGGTCTTTCATCGTAACTAAGTCCTCATGATTACGTATGAAGTATACAAACTGATCCACATATCAGCAATTTTCACGTTCTTGATGGGGGCTGCGGTGCTGTTATTGGCCCAACCTCAGGGAAAAATGTGGAAGATAGTGACCGGTTTAGCCTCATTTGGCGTTCTCCTTGGGGGAATGGGCTTGATGGCTCGAACCACCGGTGGCTTCACGCCATGGATCTACGCGAAGATTGTTGTTTGGCTTCTTGTGACTGCGGCCGGACATGTGATCGCACGCCGATGCCCGAACCATGGCGCCGCGGGGTTCGTGATTACTCTCGCTTTGGCGGTGGCAGCCGCCTATTTAGGGATCAACAAGCCCACCTTCTAGTGGCTTAGAGCCCGTAACAAAATGGGTGATCTGCTGTATCCACCCAAAAGTTCGAACCCCATTTTGTTACGGGCTCTTAGAAGCTCCAGCTGAGGCCGAGCTTCACTTGATGTTTCTTATACTGGTAGCTCGCTTTGTCCTTGGAGCGGTTTCTTGTGAGCGTGTAGTCGATATCCACGTTGCCGCCCTTAAAGAACCGTCGGTTCAAGTTTAGGGCGGGCATCAGGGTCTGTTCCCATCCACGGGTTCGCTTCTGGTTCACGGTGTCTTTTACGGTGAGAGAAAAAGACGGCGTAACCGTGATCTTCTGCCAGAGTTCCGGGAACGTGATCGAGGTGGAGTATTTATAGTTCTTTTCGTCATTGATCTTCGAGCGGGCTTGGAACCATTCGAAGTTCAGGGTGTTGACCCAACTCAGGTCGTTCCACACTCCGATGAGCTGAGTTAGGGTTAGACCGGGGGTGTAGCCGGAGCGAGTATTGTCCACGTTGTCGGCCAGTTTCAGATTGAGCTTCATGGTGGACGATCCGGTAGGGAGAACGTTGACGCGTTCCCCGAGTACGAAATTGAAGTAACTGGAGTAGTAGGGCAGCTGATGCTGCTTCAGATAGTCTTTCTTCAAGTAGTTGTATTCCAGTTCATACAGGCCCGTGCCGGGCTTTTTAAATGCCCAGTGTTCCCAGCGGGAGCGCAGAGCCAAGGTCGTGTTCCAGGCGTCGTTCTGATACACATCGGCCCGCTGTTGCTTGAGGTGGCGGGTGAGGTTCGTATTGAACTCAGGGATGAAGCTCCAGGTTTCCTTCCAGTTCCACTGGTAGCGGCCGAAAAACGTCCAGCGGAGGATGAAGGAATCTTTCGACGTCACTTGAGTGACCGCACCGTCGGCTCTGGCGATCACGTTGGAGTCGTATTCCACGTCCTGAGTCACCTTTGCGGTGTAGAGTTTGCCAGGGATCGGCGTGCCGTTTCTCATTTTTGCGTTGGTGCGGAGCTGTGCTTCGATTTGTTCGATTTTGGTATCGGCCTGTTCCGCCGTGGCGGTGGACTTGTCGAACTTCCGTGCCTTTTCATAGGCGGGGAGAGAATTGTTCCTTAGTGCTTCGCGCTTCTTTGCGGCATCTTCGATCTCCGAGTCTTTGGAATACTGCATTTCCGCCAGCTGAAAGAGGGCGGCTTGTTTCACATGGTCGGGGTCGGCGCGGAGCTTTTGAATGCGGTAGTAGTAGTCACGGGCTACCGATTCTTTTTCCAGAATCTGATTGATGTAGCCCACGTAGTAAGCCGACGCAGCCACTTTATAACCCTTCACGATGCTCTTTTTGAACTGGGCCTCGGCCTCATCGAGTTTCTGGGAGGCGAAGAGCGACTGGCCGTAGTCGTAGTGAAGACTTTCCGACTTGTCGCCGAGGGAGATCGCTTTCGCGAACTCACGATTCGCGTCTTTAAACTCTTGCAGCTTGGAGTGATTCGTAGCTTGAAAGAATGCCACCGACGCCTGAGTTTCAGTATCGGTCGTTTTTACCTCACGCAGTTTCTGAATCGACTGGGCGTAGGAGCCTTTCTTGTAGAGTTGAAAGGCGTCGGAAATTTGTTTGCGGTGTTCTTCCGAGATGGCGGCATTTGCCATCGTGGGAAGCAGGGCCAATAAGAAGCCGAAAACTAGAAAACGCATCATTCACTCTCTCTCACTGCACAACGATATTGAAGTTCACGAAGGTATTCACGCTGCCGAAGTCCTGAGGCGGCGGTAAAAAGAGCGGTCGATCCACGCAGGTGGGGCATGAGGGGTCCGACACCGGTTCATCCAAACGAAAGGAGGGGGGCGGTAGCGCTCCGAGCGGGGGAGGCATTGCTCCGGGAGCCATCATCATCGGGCTCAGTGGCGCATCGAACGTAACGGCGGCTCCGGCGCTCTCCGGTTGGAGAGCGTTGTTGAGTGACTGCACCAGCGCCTGCAGGGCCGCAGGAGGCGGTCGAGTGCCTGGCGAACTTCCGCCCGCTGGGGAATTGACTCCTGGGGCTGCCGTGCCAGAGGCGGCACCTGAGGCGTTCGCATTGGCAGCAGGGCTCGAAGCGTCCACCACGAATCCTTTCACGGGGTCGAGCGTGAGGCCCTGGGGCGGCACATAGCTTCCCGTGGCGGGATCAATTCCGCCCACAGCGGGAGGAGGCATATACACTCCTGTATTGGGATCGAAGGCGGATCCCGGAGGAGGAGGCACGTAGATTCCGGAATTTACGTCCACGAATCCACCGGCGCGTGGGGCGAACTCTCCGGTGGAGGCGTTAAAGACTCCTTCGGGAGGGGGAGTGCGCTCCGCTGGGCCGCCCGAGGGGGTCGTGTCTGGCTGAGCCGTGTCGCCTCCGGTGATGGTGCCGACTCGCTGCTCCACGCTTTGGTCGGCCCCGGAGGCAAAACTTCTGGGGTCTACGCCGGGAGGAACCGGAGAGCCGGCGAGTTCCGAGCGAGCACCGGAGGCGGCTTCGGCGAAAGTCTCATTCGACTGCATGGCTGCAAACTGGGAAGGCGAGAGACGCACAGGCAGTGAGGCCTGTGGGAGTTCCGGATTGGCGCCCGAATATTGTCCTTCCGTCACCATCACCACGCCGGTGCGGTCGGCCAGTGCTGCTGTGGCCGACTCATTTCCCTGGAGACGGGTCATGGCCACGGCACCCTCAAACGTGATGAGAGCTGTGTTGTTGTTTTGACCATTGAAGACCACGTTGAAATCCGTTCCCCGAACCGCCATGGCCGCGGTTTTTGTCTTCACGTGCATCTTGTCTTTCGGTTCGCCGCTTCCACCTTGGAGAATGTCTTTCGTGACCTTGGCGCGAATCTGACCGCTCACGAGATTCACCATGCCCGGATCGCCCGCCTTCGTGGGCTCAATCTTCACGGTGCTTTCGGGGCCTACGTTGAGCTGGGTGTTATCCGCGAAGAGAAGTTTCACAAAACTTTTTCCCGAAGTGGTCACTGTGGTGCCCATCGGAACCACGTCCTTGAGGGATAGGGCTTTTCCGGTTTGAGTTTTCGCCGATCCTCGAAGGAGCACTACAGTGGCGTCACTGGCATGGGCCGCCCAGATCGGTGCAAAAATCATCGCCAAAACGAGAGTCTTCTTCATCGCCGTGTACCTTTCCAAAAAGTATGGAATCCCCAAAAATTGTAGGCCCTTGGCCAAGAGATGGCCAAGAAATACTTTTCAGAAAATGCGGCGCGTTATTTTGTGGTGAAAGTAGTTACTCCGTCCCAGTCGGGAGGAGGAGGATTCTGGATCCATTCTTCGCAGCGCTCTAGGAGGCTCTTAGAGGGTTTGTCGTTTGGTACTTGTTCGAGCAAACGTTCGAGGGCTTGTTTGGCCCCGGAAAAATCGGCCTTCATGTAGAGGTCATAGGCCGTGCGGTAGAGGTCGAGCATTTCCGATTCATGGGCGATGGCGGCCCACGACGGGATCACCTCGAAGATTTCCACGGGCTTGCTCTTTCCTTTCACCTTAACCCGGTCGAGCGGACGAATGCGGTACTTCCCCGCCGATGCTCCCAGTGCCGCAAGGGTAAACTCCGATATCATGAGGTTCACGCCGTAGTGTTTGGTGAGGCCCTCCAGGCGGCTCGCCAGGTTCATGTGATCGCCGAGCGCGGTGTAGGCAAAAATCCGGTCGGAACCCATGTTGCCCACGTTTACCTCGCCGGTATTGAGCCCGAGTCCCACGTTGATTTGGGGAAATTTCTTGGTCTCAAAGAGCGCGTTGATCTTCGGAAGCTCCTCCAGCATGTGGAGCGCTCCTCCCACGGCCATTTCGGCATGATTCGCGTGGGCTACGGGCGCGCCCCAGAAGGCCACCATCGCGTCGCCGATGTATTTGTCGAGCGTGCCCTTGTGCTCAAAGAGGATGTCGGTCATCCGTCCCATGTAGATGTTGAGAAGCGTGGCCAGCTCCACGGCGGTGAGCTTTTCGGAAATGGAAGTGAAGTCGCGCACGTCGGAAAACATCATCGTGAGCTCGCGTTTCTCGCCGCCGACCTTCAGCTTGTCGGGGTTGGAAAGCATTTCGGAAACAATATCCGGCGCCACATAGCGGGTGAAGGCGTCGCGCACGCGTTTCCTTTCGCGCGCTTCTTTGAACACGTTGAGGAACGTGAGCCAGGCGTAGAGATTCGTGAACGTGACCGATACGAAAAACAGACGCACGATGTAGCCGTTAGGCAGGAACCAGAGCTGGTCGGCGGCGATTACCCCCCCCAAGGATCCCGCCAGGGCGAGGGCCTCCCAGGTGGGGTTATGAAAGCGCGCGGCGAGCAGAATCAGAAATACGCCGAGAAAAAGCATCGCGAAGGTGGGGGCGATGTTGTCGTCCTCATTGCGGTAGAAGTAGCCCGTGTTCAGCATGTGAAAGACCGTGGCATGGGAGTAGAGCCCGGGGAGCGCGGAGCTCACGGGGGTGTTCTTCACGTCGCCCGCGGCGAGAGCGGTGGCACCCACGATCACCGCTTTTCCTTCGAAGAGTTTTTTCAGCTTCGCATTCGTGGCGGGCGATGGATCGAGCATGATCTCCTTGGCGCTGATCCAGGGGAATTTGTCTTCGCCTCCGATCCAGCGGGTCACGAGGGACGCGCGATAATCGAGCGGCACCTTCACGGTCGATCCCTGGGGCGCATAGGAAATCTGGAAACCAAGGCCGAAAGGTTCAAGGTCGAAGGCCTGCTCTTTTTGCCGCTTATACCAGGCACGGTAGAGGGCCACGCCCAGCGAGGGAACCTGCATTCGGTCCTGAGGAGCGGGGCCGCCCGGCTTCTGCACTCCGAGAATGTCGGCCACTAGATAGGACCTGCGATAGACGCCGTCGGCTTCCGCAATCGCATCGATGAATCCCAGAGTGGGGGAGCCTTCAAGAACTTTCGGGGTCACGAAATTTTGCCGGTGCGCATGGCGGAATCCGGCGATCACCTGATTGCCGATGTTGCCGTTCATGATCGAGAAGCCGAGATCCACCGGCACTTCCGGAGTGCCGTCTTCCGGGTCGATGGCTAGACCGTAGCCGATCACCACGGTTCTTCCGGCGTCGCCCTCTTGGAATCGCTGAATGGCAGCGGCGAGAGCGCCGTCGGCCGCGTCGTTTTCCGGCTCAGGAAAAATCACGTCGAGTGCCACGGTGCGCGTGCCGTAGGCGTGGAGTCGATCGAGGAGATCGGCCACTTTGCTGCGAGTCCACGGCCATCGTCCCACGGCTTCGAGGGCATTTTCGTCGAGCTTCACCACCACGAGGTTTTCTTCTTTTCGTCCGGCTTTGTATTGAGTGGCGACGCGGATATCGAAGAAGTAGTTTTCAGCAGTGGCGGGAAGCGCGAGCACTCGGTCCCAGAAATTGGCGCGGTTTTCGGCCACTTGAAACCCGAAGGTGAGCCACAGGCAGGTAACGCCGAAGAGCACGAGAAGAGCGGATCCAATGGGGCGGGCGAGGCGGTCCCAGAGTGTTGTCTTTGCTTCCATCTTGCTCGTATCGGCTCGGGGCGGGGGCTTTTCTACCCGGTAGGGCCAGGAAATAGCAGGTGAAAGCTTCAATTTGACGCTCGGGGTTAAACCAAGGTATCCAGGCCCCATTCAAAGGGGAAAATTCATGAAAATGCTAATCGCTCTGTTTTTGATTTCCGGTTGCGTGTTTGCTCAAGGGTCATTGGATCCGTGGTTGGCGGCGGCGGGCGTGAGTGCGGAAGTTCGTCTGCAGCAGTGTATGGACGAGTGCGTGGCGGCTTTTGAGCGTCCCGGACCGGGCCTCCGTCAGTGCGTGAGCGAGTGTCAGGCCCGCTATCGAAACGGCGAGTTCGGAAAAGTTCGCCAGTAATTTCAGCCATTTCTAAAGATTCACCCGGCTCGGGCCGATAAGCCGGGGTGAGATCTTTTTCCCTTCTATTACTGGCGCTTTGGGTGGGGCTGGCCCATGGGGCTAGCTCCTGCGACGAAAGCTTTGCGGGCCTGGCGGGCGCCCCGATGGCGGAGCTGGTGCCGGCGGCGAAGTTGGCGATGGGGTTTCGTCGGCAGCCGGAAAAGGCGGCCCAGGTTTGGGGTTTGATCGAGCGGCGTCAGAAGTATTTCGACGACTATCGGAGCACGCGTTCCCTAGCGGAGGTGGAGGCGCTCTATCGAAATGTGGCCGCCCAGGTGCCGAAGGAAGGTTATACGCGGGCGTTGAGTCTCGAGGAGCTGCGCCAGATTCTCACCGACGGCGGCATCGGTTCCTACTATGACTTCGCTTTCAAAAATGAGGGTGCTCGGGTGGGGCACGGCGGAAACTTCGTTTTCATTCGGTGCGCGAAGTGCCCAGACGACTGGTTCACGGCCGGGCAGCTAGGTAGCAGTGTGGTGAACGTACGCACGATTCCGGTCGATCAGCTGGAGATCGTGGTGCCGCGAGTTCCGGGCCACTAGAACGGCTGCTCGGAGTTCAGGCGTTCGCGGAGTTCCGGAGAGATTTCCACGCCCACGGATTCCAGGGCCTGCAATGCTTCAGGAATCGACTGGTGGTTTTTCTCCACCCAGCTGCCCTTGTGCCCGTAGGCGTCGAGCCGCATCAGCATCCATTCCACGGCGTTTTCCACGGTGGTGCGCACGGAGTTTCCGGCCGGCAGCTGCCACGCCTTACGGACCATCCGGTAGAGGTCCTGTTCCCAGCGCACCACGCGGCTCATCTCGCCGCGCACGCAAACAAAATTAGGGTAAATCGTGCCGTAGCCCGCGTTGGTGCGAATCGGTCCGCGAGGATCGTCGGTGCCGTGGCCCATGCCGAAGTAGTAGTGCTGTTCGGCCCAGCGGTGAAGATCGGCGATGGCGAAGATGTCGCGATCTTTGATCGCAGGGATTCCGCCGCGGCGGTAGTTGGAGCCTTGGGAGGCGAGAATGAGTTCTCGTGCGAAGGGAAGACGAGCGCCCTGGCCGTCGCAGTAGAGGCGGGCTTCGCGGGCGAGGGTGCGGCCCATGAGGTTGGCGGGCGGCACGTGCCATTCGAGTTGGGGGAGGGGATTTTTCCAGCTCTCGCGGGCGTTGGCTTGGAAGAACTCAAACAGTTGCTCGGCGGCTCCTTCGGCGGCTTCCATCGAAGTGCCCTGGGCGCGGAAGGTCGACGTGGCGCCGGTGCGGTAGTTTTCGGCGGTGAGCACTAGGGAAATCTGGCCGCCGCGGATTACGGTGTAGGTGCCGTAGACGAGCCAGTCGATGTTTTGGAAGAAGGCGCGGTAGAGGGCTTCTTTTTCTGCGAGCGAGGCTTGTCCGCGACGAACGGCGAGGAGGGCTTCGCCCCAGCCGGCCTGGCGCACGAGTTCCGCGCGGCGTTCTTCGTCGGAGAGTCCGTTTTGACGATACAGTTCATCGAAGGCGGCGAGCACGTGTCGTTCGAGGGCGACGGGAATTCCTTCGTTGGCCTTGGCGACGTGTTCGTCGTGCATGCGATCAAACATGATCAGCACTTCGGCGAGGGCCTTGGCGGCGCGGCCCACTTCAGCGCCCATCATCATGGCGGGAAGGAAGAGCTGACCGAATTCTTCCCAGAGCATTTTCCGCGTTTGATCACGGGTTTTCTTCATCTGAGTTTCGAACTCGTGGAAGTTGCCGGCCGGGTAGATCGGGATCTCGGCCCAGATGCGGGCGCGGGATTCGGCGAAGGCGTTGAGGGAGAAGGTGAGGGCTATGGCGATGAGGAGAATTTTCTTCATAAAGTGTGCAGGTTTATAACGCAAAGCGCCATACTTTTCTAGTCGGATTAAGGCCTATATTCTTATGTAATTTCAATGGCTTAACGGTGTGCTATAGTGGCGATCTGTTCTTTGAAAAGTGGGGGTGTACTGGTTTCGACGGGGTATTGAAGCCCGTTCGTGCACGCCGAGGTGCCATCAGGCCTCGTTAAACAGGTGGCAATTGTTATTCGGCAACGAATACGCACTTGCAGCTTAACTTAGTTTAAGCAGCTCGATTACCCCGGGGGTCGCCCGTGTCGCTGGGAGTGGTCGTTATCAATGCGGGATAGGGTAGTGTGCCTGGCATGCGCACATTGCTCGAGATTTTGTATGCTTCGCCGGGGATGTAGGTTGGTCATGATCGCCACTCCGGTAAGAAAAATCATGGCATAAGCGTGTAGGTCGGCGGTGTGAATATATTTCGGACGTGGGTTCGATTCCCACCACCTCCACCATTTTTCTTAGACGAACCAAATCTTGTAAATATCTAAAATTACTGAACCTGAAAGTGGTTCGTCCAGCATCTTTTGTACTCGTGGGAGTACCGCGCTTCCCTGAGAAAACTGGACCATTTTGAAGGTCAGTCTCCCCGTGTCAAAA
>CAZKBU010000006.1:0-178873 GCA_964551325.1 uncultured Bdellovibrionales bacterium | reverse complement strand
GTGGCCATCGCCATGCGCACAAAGCCGCGCCGGAACTCCTGAAGATGATAGCGTTCGGCCGTGGGCTTGAAGTTTCCGTTCGCCCCCTCAGGGAAAAGAATCACCAGCTTGTTTTTCTTCAAGAGCTTTAGACCCGCGTCTTTGTTGGCTTCTTCGAGCCCGATTCTCCGCGCCAGAATCCGCAGATTTGGCCCCACGAACCAAAGAGGGTGGGCCAGTATCTTCGGGATCCGTTTTCTGGAGCGAAAGATTTCGTTTCCGATCATTACCGCGTCAAGAGCGGTTACGCCGGAGTGATTCGGAACAATCAGGCCTCGGCCCGTTTTGGGCACGTTCTCCAGACCCACAACCTCCAGCCGGAAGTAGTCCCTCACGATTTCGAGCAGAAACCGGGCTACCCGGGTCTCCTTGCCGCGTGCATTTTTAGAAAAGAAGAGCTCCATTGGTATTCGATTATACGAGCGGATCGTTATAATGGAACCCATGAAAAACTACATTCTCGCCATCGACCAGGGCACCACGGCCACCACGGTTCTCTTGATCAACCGCTCTCTCCAGGTAATCGCCAAGGCGAGCACGGAGATTCTTCCCTCTTACCCGAAATATTCCTGGGTTGATCACGACCTGAATGCCATCTGGCAGGGAACCCTGGCCACGATCGACCGCCTTCTGGAAGCGGAAAACGTGGATCCGTCCACCATCGCCGCGATCGGCATCACCAACCAGAGGGAAACAGTGGGCGCCTGGAGCCGGGAAACTGGCGAACCTCTGGCCCCGGCGATCGTGTGGCAGTGCCGCCGCACCTCCGACCGCTGCCTTCAGCTGCGGAAGCAAAAAGTGTTCGCAAAAAAGTTTCGTAAGACCACCGGCCTCGTGCTGGACCCCTACTTTTCCTTCACCAAAGTGGAGTGGTTAATGAAAAACGTGCCGGGACTCCAGGAAAAAGTCCGCAAGGGAACCGCCCTATTTGGCACGATCGACTCCTGGCTTTTGTTTAAACTCACGGGCGGCGCCGTTCACGCCACTGATCCGTCGAATGCAAGTCGCTGGGGACTGATGGACCTCAAGACCCTCCGCTGGGATTCTTCTTTGCTGAAAAAGTTCTCGATCCCCACGGGCGCACTCCCCGAGATCCGCACCTCGTCGGAGAAATATGGCGTAACCAAGGGGCTCGAAGTTCTCCCCGACGGAATTCCCGTGGCCGGCATTCTCGGCGACCAACAAGCCGCGCTTTTTGGCCAGCTCTGCGCCCAGCCAGGAACAGGAAAGTGCACCTACGGCACCGGCGCCTTCATGCTCGTGAATGCGGGAGAAAAAATTCCGGTTTCCAAAAACGGTTTGCTTTCCACCGTAGCCTGGAAAATCGGTGGCACTACGCACTACGCCCTGGAAGGCTCGTCTTTTGTGGCCGGATCGGCGGTGCAGTGGGTGCGCGATAACCTCGGCATCATTTCCAAAAGTTCGGAAATTGAAGGCTTAGCCATGGCGGCGCAAGACTCCGACATGGGCGATCTCGTGTTCGTGCCCTCGCTGGCCGGGCTTGGCGCTCCTCACTGGGACCCGGAAGCGCGCGGGATGCTCCACGGCATCACTCGCGGCACCACGAAACACCACATCGCCCGCGCGGTGCTGGAAGGAGTGGCTCTTCAGATCATGGATCTCGCAGAGTCGATGCAGAAGGATCTAGGCAAGGTGCGACTGAAATCGATCAAAGTCGATGGCGGTGCCTCGGCCAATAATTTTCTGATGCAGACTCAGAGCGATGTGTGCGGCCTTCCGCTTATCCGCCCCAAGGTTCTCGATACCACTGCCCTAGGAGCCGCCATGGCCGCCGGCCTTGCGGTGGGCTTCTGGGGCTCGGTTAAGGATCTGGCGGGCGCGTGGGCTTCGGATCGTATCTTTGATCCGAAGATCGACAAGAAAAAGCGAAGTGCATTGGTGCAACGTTGGCAAAGGGCCGTGGCCCGCGTTCGCCTCAATTAAATAGACGCTGAATCACTTCCTGCGCTTGGCGCACGGGAATCACCTCGATTCCCTTGGGCCCGCCCTTCAGGGTTTGATGGTTTCGCGCGGGAACAAAGCACTCTTTGAATCCCATGGTGGCCGCCTCTTTCAAGCGATCTTCCAGGCGCGACACGCTTCGCACCTCTCCGGTAAGACCTACCTCACCGATGAAAAGCTGATCATTCCCTACGGGCCGATTGTAGAAGCTGCTCGCCACGGCCACCACCAACCCCAGGTCCGCGCTCGGCTCCTGCAGCCGGAGCCCGCCAACCACGTTTAGGAAAACGTCGCGCTCATAGAGCGCAAGCTCCACTTTCTTTTCCAATACCGCGAGCAAAATCGAGGCGCGATTGGAGTCCACGCCCAAAAATGTTCTTCGCGGATTAGCAAGAAATGATTTGGTCACCAGTGCCTGAAGCTCCACGAGCACTGGCCTTGTGCCCTCCATGGTGGAAACGACCACGGATCCTGGAGCGAGCTTCGGTCTTTCCGCAAGAAAAACTCCCGAAGGGTTTCTCACTTCCTGAAGTCCTGCGTCCGTCATTTCAAAAACACCGATCTCGTTGGTTGACCCGAATCGGTTCTTCACGGCGCGGAGCACGCGGTAGTTTTGCCCCGCCATGGCTTCAAAATACAGCACAGTATCGACCATGTGTTCGAGCACTCGGGGACCGGCGATGGTTCCATCCTTCGTCACATGACCCACAAGTATCACGAAGATGCCCGCACCCTTTGCCAGGTGCATGAACTTCGCTCCCACGTCCCGCACCTGCGACACGGATCCCGGCGCCGAATCCAAAGAGGAACTGTAGACGGTTTGAATGGAGTCCACGGCTAAAACGTCGGGGCGCTCCTCTTCCACAATCTCCAGAATTTTTTCGAGGGAGGTTTCCGCGGCGAGCAAAAGTTTGCTGCCCTTCACTCCGAGACGTTCCGCCCGTAATTTCACTTGGTCGGTGCTTTCTTCGCCCGTTACGTAGAGAACTTTTTTTGACCTGGAGAGCTGATCAAGCGCCTGCAGGATCAGCGTGCTCTTTCCAATTCCCGGATCGCCGCCCACAAGCAGAAACGATCCTTCCACGGCGCCGCCACCGAGCACTCTGTCGAACTCTTGAATTCCGGTCGACGAGCGAGAGGCTTCCGCGGCCTTAAGGTCGGAAAGCGGGGCCACCTTTTTTGATTTCCCTCGGGCCAGGGAATCGAGAATTCCCTGTTCCTTCCCGCCCTTCTTCCCTGTGGGCGCCACTGACCCGTCAACCTCTTCCACCATGGTGTTCCACGCGGCGCACGCCGGGCACTTGCCCAGCCACTGAATCGACTGAGCTCCGCATTCTTGGCAAACGTAGCGCGACTTTCCCATTTTCCTACCCCCAAGATTTCCGTACACTATCCCCCATGGCAATGGAAACCCCCCTAAAAAATGACGTCGATCGCGCCCTCAAAGAGATCGAGATTCTTAACCGCATGTATAATCAGTACTTTTCCGGTGCCGAGGAGGAGCCTCCTCGTGAAAAACGCCGAGATCTGGACACCCTGATGGTTTCCATTAAGTCGGCCGTAGCAAAGGCAACGAACGCTTCTGCCAAGTTTGCGGCCAATTCCGCGGTCGCCAAGTATCACACCCACACCGCTAAGTGGGACAAGCAGATGAAGATGCTAGAGCAGGGCCTTTTCGTGCGCCCGCCAAAGCGGAAATAAACCGAGTTTCAGCTGATTAGATTTGAGTAGTCAAACGGTCACACACCCGAGCGGGTGAGTAGTCAGCCCGCGTCGCGACCCTGGTCCTTCAATTTCGGCCGGGAAGCGGTGGAATTCGCCGTCATATCAAGCATATCGAACTTCTGCCGCTTCGACGGACGCGTCATATAGAACGCGAACACAGTAATGATCAGGATCAGCCCCACATAAATGATCCGGCGAATATTCGTGCTGGAAAACATCCCGGCTTCCGCTGAGCGGGTCTGGTCCGTGGTGTCACCCATCGTTTGAAGTGGTTTTGCTTCTTTTGGAGCGGGCGGAGGAACCACCTGGCTATCCACAACCCCGGCCTGCAGCGACTCTTCTTTCACCGGTTCCGGCACTGGAGCAGGAGCCACTGGTTGCTCCATCACTTTGGGGGCCTCGCGCACCGGCTCACGAACCGCCGCCTTCATGGGCGGGGGCGTATACACGGGAGCGGCTACGGCGGGAGCGCTGGCCTTGGCCACGCTTGCGGCGGCAGCACCAAACTCAGCCCGCACCTCGGCATAGGCGTCGAATCCTTCCGGACGATTCACCACCACAAGGGCGGTTCCCTTGCTCACCTTATCAAAGCTGGAAATCTTATCCCGGTTCAGGAGGTAGATCTCGGTCCAGTATCGAGTGGTTCCGTAGAGGCGCTGGGAAACCGCCTGCAACGTCTCACCCGGCTTCACTTCTGCAGTGGTGGTGGCGCCCTGAATTCTCTTCGACAGTTCTTCGGGATAGCGCTCGATCAGGTCCTTTGTGAAAAACATCGGACGAGGATCCACGTGGTCGAAAGAAAAGTGAACCGCCTGACCTTGTGAAAGCGTTCCCGCAATGCCCGGATTCTGTTTGCGAAGAAGCTTGGAGTGACGCTTTGATCCGTAGAGCGCATAGGCCACGCGACCTAGTTTCTCTCCGCCCACGGCACTATAGAAAGGCTCGGAAGACGAGTCCGTAGACACTTCAGCGATTTCTACTTTTTTTGGTTCCGAGGAATTGAGGTCGGCGAAAACATCGCTATCGGAAGCGGGGGCCGAATCAGCCTGTGATTCCTCTAGGGGAATCGCTCCCTCAGCGGAGGACACATCTTTCTTCGAGGCACAGGCCGCCAGCACTAACAACGCCAACAATCCAGCCAACAGTCTTCTCGTTCCCTTTGCGCCGATCACAAAATCTCCCGTGGCACTTACTCACCAAATCCTGGTGACAAAAGGTTTTCGTCTTTCTTTAAGAATAACTTGATTGCCGCGGTGGTCAATCCAACATTGACAAAAATTCCTTCTCATCAATTACACGGACTCCTAGCTCGAGAGCCTTGTCCAGCTTGCTTCCAGCTTCCTCACCCGCCAACACGAAATCTGTTTTCTTGCTCACCGATGAGGTCACCTTGCCGCCGTTGGCGATGATCATCTCGGAGGCGTCTTGCCTACTCAAAGTAGTCAGCGTTCCTGTCAAAACGAACACTTTACCGTTTAAGACTGAGCTGTTTTTCTTCGGAGCCTCGGGCTTAACGCCCTCCTCGAGCAGGGCATTGATCTCTTCTTGGTTTTCGCGCCCGGTGAAAAACTCGACCACACTTTTCGCTACAACCTCACCCACATCTTCGATTTTCAGAAGGCGATCCAACTCCACCGTGTAGAGAGCGCGAATGTCTCCGAATTCCCGCGCCAAACCATCGGCCATTCGCTCGCCCACATGGCGCACTCCAAGGCCAAAAATGAACTTGGAGAGTTTCGGCTTCTTGCTGGCCGCAATTCCGGCGAGCAATTTCTCGGCTTTCTTCTCCTTAAACCCTTCGAGCGAAAGTAATTGCTCTTTTGTAACCCGAAACAAATCGGGCAGGGCTTTCACCATTTTGGCTGCAATCAATTGGGCCACGATTTCTTTTCCGAGGCCGGCAATATCGAGCCCGCCCTTGCCCACAAAATGCTCCACGCGCTCCCGAAACTTCGCCGGACACCGCGGGTTCACGCAGCGAATCGCAACGCCGCCTTCGTCTTTCACTGCTTTGCTTCCGCATCCGGGACACTCACGCGGAAATTTGAACGGTCTCTCCCGCCCGGTTCGCTTCTCCTCCAGGGCGCGCAAAACTTCCGGGATCACATCTCCCGCTCTTTGCACCACCACCCAGTCGCCGATCAGAATTCCTTTTCGTCCGATTTCGTCTTCGTTATGCAATGTAGCGCGACTTACTTTCACTCCATGAACCATTACGGGTTCCAAGTGGGCAACGGGTGACAAAACTCCGGTCCTGCCTACCTGCACCTCAATAGACTCAAGGCGGGTTACCGCTTGGCGGGGCGGAAACTTGAAGGCAGTCATGCTTCTGGGGCTTCGGCTCACGGCACCCAGCTCTCTCTGCCAGTCGATCCGATTCACCTTCACCACCACGCCGTCGATATCGAACTCGAGATTTTCTCGCGCTGTCTCGGTGTGCTTCCAAAACTCGACTACTTCTTCCGGGCCCCTACAGAGCTTTTGGTGGTCGTGGCGCTGAAACCCCCAATCAAACAGTTGATTCAAAATCTTTTCTTGGGTGGGTGGGGTGGTCCAACCCTCCACGGCACCTAAGCCGTAGGCAAACATCCGCAAGTCGCGCGATGCGGTAATCCGTGAATCAAGCTGACGCACACTTCCAGCGGCCGCATTTCGGGGATTTGCGAACACCGGCTCACCGTCTTCCTCTCTCTCTCGATTCAGCGCCTGAAACGCGGGAATCGGCAAAACAATCTCCCCACGAACCTCCAAGAGGGCGGGGGGGTTCTGATCGGCAAGCCGCAGCGGCACGTTCCGGATCGTTTTTACATTCAATGTAACGTCTTCGCCCTCGGCGCCATCTCCGCGTGTGGCCGCTCGTTCCAAAAGACCGTCCCGATAGGTGAGATTGATGCTGAGGCCGTCGAACTTCACTTCGCAGAAGTAATCAACTGCCTCGGATCGCCCCAATTGTTTTCTCACTCGCTCGTCGAAGGCTATCAATTCCTCTTCCGACATCGCGTTTGCCAACGAAAGCATGGGGGCGCGATGACCAACCTTCGTAAACGCAGCGACAGGGGCCGCCCCCACTCTGTTAGTCGGACTATCGGGCAATCGTAGGTCGGGAAATTTTTCTTCTAAGGACTGAAGCTCGCGAAAGGCCTCATCCCACTCCGCATCTGAGGCCGACGGTGCGTCCTTCTGGTAATATGCTTCGTTCCAGCGGGCGATTTTTTCCGCAAGTTCGCGGATTCGTTTTTCAGCTTTCTGCTTTTCCACGCTCAGAAGTAATACAGCACGCCAGGGCCGAAGACAAAGTGACGGGCGCTCGCCGTGGGGCCGCCCACATAGGTGGCGCTCGCTTGCTCATACTTGAAGCCCACTTTGCCCCAAAGATTCGGGAACAGTTCGTGATGCCATCCGGCCGAAATTCCGATCAGGTTGGCGCCGCTCGAAGTGCCCAGACTCACTGATTTGTCGGTCACGGAGCCAAAAGGCATGAAGTCTAAGTCGGCGCCGATTTTATTTTTTCCATCCATCGGCACATCCACTCCCACGCGGAACAGAAGCCCGCTGTAGTCCTTGCCGCCAAGCGCGTTTGCCGATGAGGCCGGGATCTCAACCGAAACAGTGTTGTAGCCTCCCCCGAACAATACGCTCAAACCTTCCGAGTCCATTGGGAAGAGTCGATAGCCGCCGAAAATCCACAGGCGCTTCCATGAGGCACTTCCGGCCTCCACCGTGGCCCCGGACCGCGTGCCGGTAAGTGTGGCGTTGTGAAACGCGTACCCGCCTCCGCCCACCCAGCTCCGCGTGATCCAGAGCTCCCCATTGAGCGCGGCCGCGATTCCGCTTCCCGTAATGTTTGTGGTTGCGCCCGATTCCGTTTGTTCATGCGTGAGCGATCCATAACCGAGATCCATTCCCGCAAAACCATACTGAGGGAAGGGCCGATCAAGCGCTCCGGTCAGTCGCTCCTCTTCCTCTTTGGAATTTTTAATTCGAAATTTTTCATCATCGCTCGCCTTGCTGGGCTGAGTCGTCTCGCGGGTGGGGGCCCAAGACTCATCGGCCTCCACCGCCATCACTTTATTGTTGGAGGCCACGGCTTCTCCGGTTCGCTCTTCTTCAATCTTCGCGAAGGCCATCACCTTGTCTACTGACGTAACCCTGGCCACGCCCACCTTGGAATAATCCGCCTGTATCACGGTCTTTAATAGCGGATGCCGCTGCAGCCCCGTTAGGCGCGCAAGAATGAGAAGATCGCCCTGCTTCACTTCTTTCCTGCCGAGATCCACGGTTACTACTGCACCAGTGCGTCCGGTCACGGTTCCCCGGAACGGAATCTTTTTCACTATGGAATCCACAAGAAGTCTCAGCTGCTTCTGCCTCACATCATTGGAGGCAAACGCAGGCACTTTCGATTGTTCTTGGAAACAAATCACGCCGTCGGCCGATCGCCATTCCATCGTGAGTTCGATGTTCCCCGCATTGGTTTTCGTGCGAAGGATTACGGTGCCATCAGCGTTAACTACGGTTGCCGCCTCTTTGTGAACGGCATCGGATCCGGAAATCTTGGGGTAGCCCGCATCGTCGGGACTCAGTGCCCGAATCACTTTTGCGTCACGAACCACTTCGAATCTGCTGAAACTGAGGAGGGCCGCCGCCACTTCTTCGTCGAGCTGCGGCGCCAGTGTTCCGCTCACATCATCTACGGTGGGAAAAAGAAGGAGTTTCTTGAGCCGGAAATTTTTATCGAGCGTAGAAGGATCGGACTTCTCGGCGTCGTAGCTTACGCCATTGATGCGAATGGTCTTCTTGGTCTCCGCGTGGGCGCCTCCGGAAATCAGGAGCCCGAGTGCGGCCGCAACCAACCAAGCGTGGCCCTTAGCGGCGGCCATCCAGCCTCTCTTCAAAAAGCTTCACAAGCATCTTCAGCTCCGACACTTGTTCGGAAAATAACTCGACCTTGCGCGACAAACCCGCCACTCGCGCCTCGATGGCGCGCCAGCGTAGATCTTGTTTCGACAGCGCAAGGTCGATCAGCAATTGAACCTCCTCTCGGCTCACATCGCTGGAAGCGACCTGAGCCGGAGGAGGAACGGCTGCATCAGAAGAGAAGAATGCCCGCTTGTTTTCGGGCACTGCTTCCGGTGTGGTATCGTTGGAGAGTTCGTCTTCGTCGCAACGCAGAAGGTATTTGCCTCCGTCCAAGCGGAAATCAATCGAGCTCGCTTTGATCTTGCGACGCAGGGTAGAGATGCTCACTCCCGTGCGTGCTGCATATTCAGTCAAAGGAAGCCAGTTGTCCGTGTGCATTGCGTTCGCATCCTCTCTATGTATTGAGTATTCACTACATTTTTTTCAAACGCAACTGGCTATCCAGCGCAAGTATTTGACTTAAAACGGTCTCAGCCTCGATACTGACAATATGTCTTCCAAGACTCTTATCACCAAACGAAAGCGCCTGGCCCTTGTTTGCTCCGGTGGAGCCGTAAAGGCCGCTGCCTTTCACATGGGCGTGTGTCTCGCGCTGAAAGAGAAGGGGTTCTCTTTTCGCGGCGGACTAAAGCCCAAGACCAGTCAACCGCTCAAAGATCGTGAGTTCGACGTCTATGTGGGCTCCAGCGCCGGGAGTTTCGTGGCCGCCTACCTGGCAGCAGGTTATACTGTGGACCAAATCTTCGACGCCTACATGGGCCGCAACAAAGAAACTGCGCCGCTCCGCCCCATCACCTACTCCACCCTGATGAGCCTCAAGGGCTCTCCTCATGAAAACGGCGACCACAAGAAGATCAGTGAAAAGATCTCTTCCATCACGGGCGCCGCCATCAATCTTCTCTACAAGAGGCAAAAACTTCTCACCATGTCTGGTCTTTTCTCCACGGCGGGCATCGAGAGTTACATGCGCGAGGAAGTGCTTCCTTCCAACAACTTTAAAGACTACGCAGCCGATCTCTACATCACGGGGACTCAGCTGAACCACTCTAAGCGAGTGATCTTCAACAAGTACCTGCTCCCTTCTCCCCCCGACGATCCTCGCTGTATCTACGAGAACATTGTTTCCATCTCCGATGCCGTGGCCGCATCCACGGCGCTGCCGCCCGTGTTCGCCCCCTACGGGATTCGCAACCAGAACGGCAAGATCGTCTACTTCTTCGACGGAGAAATCCGCGAAACACTTTCCGTGAACGTGGCGGAAGACGCAGGCGCCGACCTGATCGTCTCCAGCTACACCCATCAGCCGTATCACTTTTCCCGCGAAATCGGCTCTCTAACAAAACACGGGCTCACGGCCGTATCAGTGCAAGCGCTTTATCTTCTCATTGAGAGAAAAATTCAAAGCGCTGTTTATTTCCGCAACCGTAAGCTGGCCGCCTTCGATGCGGTGAGCGAGTATTGCAAATCCAGCGGAATCTCCGAGGCTCACCGAAAGGGTCTTTTGGGGATTTTAGAGAAAGAGCTCCACATTCATCATGGGGTTAAATATCTCTACATTCATCCTCGCCCCGACGATCACGAGATGTTTTTCGGCGAACACTTCAATCTTGCGCCAAAGTATATGGAACGCCTCGTGAGAATCGGGTTTCTCTCCGCTATCGACGCCCTTAGAAATTACGAGTTTGAATAGAGTCCTACTCCAGCACCACGGTTACAACCGATGGGCTAGCATAGGTTACCGCTGAATATTTCATGGCCCCCGACGCATCCAAACCCTGCAACAGGGTCCTTCCGCGCGGCACGTTAAATACCACGAACGTTCCGAACGCCGGGTTCGTGCGGGCGGCTCCTCCGCGCAACATCCCTTTTTCGTCAAAATAGAAATCACGAGAATTGTTCACTTCGGAATGATCGGCCAATCCGTCCATTCTTAGTGCGCTTCCTTTTCCCACTCCGCCGAGAATCATGCCGTTATAGGCATCGAGCGGGATTTCCACGGAGTTGGCAAGCCGGGAGATGTAGTCCTGCGGAAACACAAACAAGGATAAATCCGATTGCTTTGTCTGACCGAGCCGCACCAAATATCTGTGGTGATAAATTTTGTCGGAGCTGACCTCGATCATCACGGTGGAGTCTTTCAGCCAACGAATCTGGGGAAGTTCAAAGGCTCCGGTGCTATCCGTAACCGCCCACTCCGTTGAGCCCTCCACTCTCACCCGCAGGCCGGCCATGGCCTTCATTCCGCCGGCACCAGCCACCGGATTATACACTCGCCCCTTCACTTTTCCGTCCACGGCAACCACTCGCTGAGCGGTGAGCCCGCCGCCCTCAACAACACTCATGGCCGCCGGAGCCAAAACGTCGCCACGAACGGTTGCCTCAACTGTGCCAACCCCTGGCTCCACATTGAAATAGATCGCGCGCCCGTCGGAGCTCGTTTGCTTCAATCCCGCCATCGGATGGGCGTCAGCGGAATAGTAGTAGGGCCCCTCAGCTTTTAGGCTCATCTGATAGGTGGATTGGGCGGGACCACTTAATAAAAAGATTCCCTTCGTTCTCTGCTGGCGAATTCCCAATGAAGTGGCCATCTGGTCAATGGCGTCTCTCGATACGATCTCGATTGGTCTCTCGATTTCTCTCTGATCCCCGGCCAACTCCACTATGCTCGGAAAGAACCCACTCTTGATCACTTCCAAGAGAGCCGTTCCTTTGTATCCAGGAATCTTTAACTCGAATTCCCCGCTGCTGTTGGTGGTGGCGCTATGATTTGTTCCGCGGAGACGAACCACCGCATCGCTCATCTTCGCCTCACCGCCCTTTGCAAACATTGCGGTCACTTTTCCGCGCACAACCACTCCCGGAACCTTCGCCACGGTCTTCTTGCCGCCACTTATATATAAGTCATGACTCTTGGCGACCTGGGCATCGGGATTAATCGGGTTGCCAGAAAACCCGAAGAACTCTTCTTTTCCATTCACGTCGTCGGGAAAGAACTGGGCAAACAAGTAGGCGGGCTTATCTAAACGGGGGCGCTTAATGGAGAATTCCTGCTGCCCCTTTTTCAAAATCTGTTGCACCAAAGGAAAACCCACGGGCGCGCCCTTGGCGTCTACCTGTTCGAAGAGTCCAATTTCGAAGTGACCCGGCTCCATCTCTCCGGACCCCAAGATCAAACGTCCCGCGATTTCGTCGCGTACCTCAACTTTTTGTTCTACGACAGCAGCGTCTTCCGGCGCAGCCGCCTTCACTGACACCTTGTCGATAACGGTAGCTTTTGCCACTTTGGCGGCTGCTTCGTGAACCTTTTGAATTTCGGCTCGAATCTCCGGCGCCGGCGCCGCATCCTCAACGGGCGGGGGAAGCTTCGCTTCGGCCAGCATAATTTGGGAGATTGTCACAATGTCGCTCGCAGGTGTCGCCAACGCAACAACCGTAGATTCTGGTGCGATTTCAAATCTTTCCATCGCTAGTGCGAATTCTTTCGCCGGCTCAACAACAGGAAAACTTTCAGGAAGAACAGCCGACAGCGGCGCCCACCGAATCTGCGGCCCACTGCCGGATGCAATAATTTCACCGGCGATAAAGGAGGCGCTCAAACCACAAACAGCGGCACTCGCCGCAACGCGGATTACTTTTTCGCGAAATGTATTCGCTCTCTGGGCCATAGCTCCTATCCATGGAACTTAGTTGCGCACACTCTTATGTACCTATTCAGTCTATCCAAAATTTCCTGGGAACAAAATCGCGTGCTCGAATTGCCAAAATGACAAAGCCCACACGGTCACGTGTGGGCTTACTAGGTCTGAGAAAGAAAAATTCTTCTGCCTAATTCAGTGGCTAGCTGAAGAGTTCTGCTTTTTTGCCGCCGTTACTTTTGCCTCTGCCAGCGCCTTCTGCTCCACAAGCGCGGAGTACTCAGGCGTTCCCACCTTCGAGGCCTTCAACTTCTGAGTCACTTCTTGAAGCTCAAGCTCTGCTTCCGCCAAAACAAGCTCGTGAGCCATCTCCAGCGTCTCGGCCAACACGGTGGCGTGTCCGTTGAAGATTTGAGCGAAGCCGCCCGTCACATAAGCCCAGCTCCATTCGCCGCGAACCTTATATGCCAAGCTTCCCAGCTTGAGCGCGGTAATGAAGTTGATGTGCCCAGGAAGGGCGGTGATCTGCCCGCCCTCACCCGGAAGCACAATCGCCTCTACGTCTTGGTTAGACACGATCGATCGCTCCGGGGTCACCAACTTAAGGTTCAGGGTCGCAGTACTCATGAATTACGCCTTCAGCTTCTCGGCCTTCTCGAGGGCCTCTTCGATGGTTCCCACATAGAGGAAGGCCTGCTCAGGAAGGGCGTCGTGTTTACCTTCCAGAATTTCGCGGAATGCACGGATCGTGTCTTCGATCTTCACAAACTTACCAGGCATACCTGTGAACTGTTCGGCCACGAAGAACGGCTGCGAGAGGAAGCGCTGTACGCGGCGGGCGCGACCCACCGTGCGCTTATCTTCCTCAGAAAGCTCGTCCATACCGAGAATCGCGATAATGTCCTGAAGCTCTTTGTAGCGCTGAAGTGTCTGCTGCACCCAACGAGCCACGCGGTAGTGCTCGTCGCCAACCACTTCCGGAGAAAGAATTCGGCTCGTGGAAGCGAGCGGATCCACCGCAGGGTAGATTCCAAGTTCGGCGATCTGACGGCTGAGGTTCGTCGTAGCGTCGAGGTGGGTAAAGGTCGTGGCGGGCGCCGGGTCGGTGTAGTCGTCGGCGGGAACGTACACGGCCTGAATCGAGGTGATGGATCCCTTGTTCGTGGAGGTGATGCGCTCCTGCAACTCACCCATCTCCGTAGCAAGGGTGGGCTGGTAACCCACGGCGCTCGGAATTCGTCCGAGGAGCGCGGAGGTTTCTGCTCCAGCCTGGGTGAATCGGAAAATATTGTCCACGAAGAGAAGCACGTCTTGGTTTTCTTCGTCACGGAAGTACTCGGCGATGGAAAGTGCCGTTAGTGCCACTCGTGCACGGGCGCCGGGCGGCTCGTTCATCTGACCGAACACCAGTGCGGTTTTTCCGATAACTCCGGAGTCCGTCATTTCGTGCCAGAGGTCGTTTCCTTCGCGGGTGCGCTCACCCACGCCAGCAAACACGGAATAACCGCCGTGCTGAGTGGCCACGTTGTTGATCAGCTCTTGGATGAGCACGGTCTTGCCCACGCCGGCGCCGCCGAAGAGACCGATTTTTCCACCCTTGGTGTAGGGGGCGAGGAGGTCCACAACCTTAATTCCAGTCCAGAACGGCTCCACCGCGGTGGACTGATCGCTGAACTTCGGGGTTGCACGGTGAATCGGATATTTCTTCTTGGCTTTGATTTCACCTTTTTCGTCCACGGGGTCGCCGATCACGTTGATGATCCGTCCGAGAACTTCGTTACCCACGGGGGTAACAATTTGATCGCCGGTGTTAACCGCTTCCATTCCGCGCACTAGGCCGTCGGTAGAATCCATCGCAATACAGCGAACGGTGTTTTCGCCGAGATGCTGCGCCACTTCTGCCACAAGATTTCCGGGTCGGTTGTCGATCGCAGGGTTCGTGATTCTAACGGCGTCGTAAATCGCCGGAAGCTTTCCGCCCGGAAATTCAACGTCCACCACAGGTCCCATTACCTGCTTGATTCTTCCAACTTTAGGGTCCATTGCTTGTGCCGACATAATATCTCCCTATCAAAAACCTGTTACTTAAGTGCTTCTGCGCCCGACACGATCTCCAAGAGCTCCTTGGTGATACCGGCTTGGCGTTGCTTGTTGTATTCCAGTGAAAGTTTGCGAATCATCTCGCCCGCGTTCTTTGTGGCGCTGTCCATGGCGGCCATTCGTGCGCCGTACTCGCTGGCTTGAGATTCAAGGATCGCCTTGTAGATCTTGGCGCGAAAATATCGCGGCAGAATATCGGCAAGAACGGCCTCGCGGCTCGGTTCAAAAATAAAGTCCATCGAAACCTTGCTGGCGGCCTCGTCCTGCGTGAACTGGATCGGCAACAAAGAAACGGTCTGGGGAATTTGTGAAATGGCGCTCTTAAACTCGGAGAAAATCACGCGCACTTCGTCGAACTCACCCACCACGAAGCCGTGAATGAGCTCATCGGCCACGGCCTGAACTTTCGCGTAGCTCACCGACTTGAAAAAATCAGTGAAGTTTTTCTTAATCGGGATCGATCTTCCACGGAGATAATCGTGGCCTCGCTTGCCTATCGTAACGAATGAGATTTCTGCGCTATCTTTCTCTGCTCGGTAAAGAGCCTCGGCTCTTTTCAAGAGGTTAGAGTTAAAGCCGCCGCAAAGCCCGCGATCCGAGGTGATCAAAACCACCACAATTTTCTTCGCCGGGCGCGCCTGAAGCATTGGGTGAAGCTCTTCCATTCCCGGAACGCTGGCAAGATTTGCCACCATGCCTTTAATGGCGGCGGCGTAGGGCCGCGCCTTCACGATGGCTTCCTGAGCACGGCGCAGACGGGCCGCGGCCACCATTTTCATGGCCTTGGTAATCTGCTGCGTGTTTTTCACGCTGGCAATTCGTCTTCTTAGGTCCCTTGCGGATGCCATTAAGTCCTACCGATCAAATTACAAACTGCTTCTTATACTCTTCGATTGCCGAGTCGAGCTTGCTCTTCGCGCCGGCCTCAAGTTTTCCAGTGCTGGAAACCTCTTTCACAAGATCTGCATGCTTCTCGGAAAGGAATCTTTGGAATCCCGTTTCGAACTGGCTGATTTTGTTGAGGGGGATCTCGTCGAGCTTGCCGGAGTTTGCGGCGTAGATCACGAAAACCTGATTTTCCATTTCCACCGGGGTGTACTGGGGCTGCTTCAGAATCTCCATGAGTCGCTGCCCGCGTGCCAGCTGGCGCTGAGTGGCGGCATCAAGGTCGGATCCAAACTGAGCAAACGCTGCCTTCTCGCGGAACTGCGCCAAATCGAGACGAAGCGTTCCGGCCACGGCCTTCATGGCTTTCGTTTGAGCGTTACCACCCACTCGGCTCACCGAGAGACCCACGTTCACGGCCGGACGCTGTCCGGAGTGAAAGAGGTCGGCCTCGAGGTAAATCTGCCCGTCGGTAATCGAGATTACGTTGGTGGGGATGTATGCAGAAACGTCGCCACCTTGGGTCTCGATGATGGGCAGGGCGGTCAAGCTTCCGGCGCCAAGAGCGTCGGAAAGTTTAGCCGCTCGCTCAAGAAGACGAGAGTGAAGATAAAACACGTCGCCAGGATATGCTTCGCGGCCCGGAGGACGACGAAGAAGAAGGGAAAGCTGACGATACGCCTGCGCCTGCTTGGTCAAATCATCGTAAACGATAAGGGCGTGACGGGAGCTGTCTCGGAAATACTCCGCCATCGTTACGCCAGAGTAAGGCGCAATGTACTGGAGCGGAGCCTGCTCGGCAGCGGCGGCAACGATTACGGTGGTGTATTCCATGGCGCCAGCGCGCTTCAGTTTTTCCACCACCTGAGCAACAGTGGACTGCTTCTGACCGATTGCCACATAGAAGCAGTAAACGCCTTTGCCTTTTTGATTGATGATCGTGTCGATCGCCACGGCGGTCTTTCCGGTCTGGCGGTCGCCAATGATCAATTCGCGCTGGCCGCGGCCGATCGGGATCATGGAGTCGATCGCCTTGATTCCTGTTTGAAGCGGCTCATGCACCGACTTTCGCGCCACAATTCCCGGCGCCTTAATTTCCACTCGGCGGCTCTTGTCGCTCTTGATGGGGCCAGCTCCGTCGACCGGGAGACCGAGGGAATTCACCACGCGACCAAGAAGTGCCTCGCCTACCGGCACTTCGAAGATTTTTCCGGTTCGCTTGACCGAGCGACCCTCTTTAATGATCGTGTCGTCGCCGAGAATGGCGGCGCCCACTGCGCCCTCTTCAAGGTTCAACACCAATCCCATTACGCCGTCGCCGAAGTCGAGAAGCTCTCCCGACTGCACGTTCTCGAGGCCGTGGATTTTCGCCACGCCGTCGCCAATCGTAAGTACGGTTCCGGTTTCTGCCACATCAAGCTTGGCTTCAAAGTCGGCCAATTGCTTTTTGATGATCTGGGTTATCTCTTCTGGTCGCAGTTTCATCGCGTCTCCTGGGGTCGTGTTCCGTTCAAATCAATTCGCTTTTAATCTTGTTGAGCTGGGTGCGCAGGCTGGCGTCGTAGGTTTTTCCGCCCACCTTCGCCACAAATCCGCCCAGCACCGAAGGGTCCACCTTCTGCTGAAGCTTAACTTTTCGTCCCACCCGCTTAGAAAGAGCGGCGGCCAAGCCTTCAACTTCGGCAGCGTCGATGGTGACGGCGGTCTTCAGTTCACCAGTCAAAATTCCTTCGCGTCGATCCTTCATTGCTTCGAGCTCTTGCGCGATTGCGCCCGCCAAGGGCAGGCGCGAGCGGCGAAGAAGAACTTTCAACAGGCGGCGTGCGGCATCGCCGGTGCCGAGAGCAGCCAGCAAGTCGTCGAGAATTTTTTGACGGGCGGCGGCCTCCACGGCGGCCCCCATCAGCACAGTCTTTAGCGGCGGGCTACCCGCGCACTGTTCTGCAAAAGCGCGAAGGTCCTTTATGGACGCATCCAAGGAGGCGCCGGCCACGTCGTAAAACGCTTCGGCATAAACTTTAGAAGCGGACACAGCCATGACTAGACCCCCACCTCAATGCTGGATCGTGCCCGACGCACGATTTGTGCGTGATCATCGGAGCGAAGACCGCCCTGAAGCTTGCTCTCCGCGCGCGCGATCACTCGATTCAAAAATTCTTCCTTAACTTTCTCGTCTTGGTCGGTGCTCTCGGCGGCCATGATCATCTCAGCCTCCTTACGCACTCTTGCCGCTTCATCTTCTGCTTTGGAAAGAATCTCGGCGGCTTCCCGCTTGGCAGAATCAAGCTCCGCGTCCTTAATTCGCCTTGATTCAACATCAAGCTGAGATAGCGCGCGCTTTGCGCTCTCGGCCCGCTCCACCGCTCTCTTGTGGGCCCGCGCCGAGTCTTCAACGAAATCCTTGATGCGCCCGTGGCGCTGGAAAACAAATTTTTTGAGCGGCTTTCGGGCGCCGACTACAACCAACGTCACCACGATCGAAAAGTTTACAGCGTAGGGGAGCATTCCATGCAATCCGGAGGCAGCCATTAGATCCCCACCTTCGAATTTGTGAGTTTTTCCACGAGAATCCCACCAAGAGCTTCCACTTGACCATCCAGGTCCGCCAGCCCTTGGGCGGCCGAACGCTGAGAAAGCTCTCGAGCAGAGTCCATCTTCTGCTTCATCTCTTTTCGCGCACCATCCACCACATGGGAGGCCTTAGTGCGAGCGTCGAATACAATTTTTTCGCGCGCGGCAGCGGCCTCTTTGCGGGCAAGCATGACGCCGTCTTTGTATTTTTTCTCGGTTTGACCGGCCTGCTCTTCGAGCGCCGTAGCGTCGTCTTTTAATCCGCTCGTTTGATGCTTTCTTGCTTCAAGAAGCTTGAGATAGGGCCCAAAGAACACGAACCGCATCCAAAGATAAACGACAAAAAATGTGATGAACTGAACGCCGATTGTGGCGTCGATACCTAGTTGTTTTTGAAGATCAGCCAACATCTTCTACAGCACTTCCGGATTGAGTAAGCCTGTGATTACAGCGGGGAACCCCGCTCGTCAACTGTTGGCGATTCAGCGGGAAAAAAAATTACACTCGTGCGGCAGGAGTGTTCGCAGGAGCGGCGGAACGCCCCATCTGAGAGACTCCCTCAAACACCACCCCATCGGCCACCATGAGGCTCGGTGTTTGAATGCTTCCTCGAAAAACGGCGGGGAAGTGAATCTCCACGCGGTCACGGGCCTTTACGGTGCCCTTTAGTTCGCCGCTCAGTATCAAAGTTCCGACCTCTATGTCGGCGTCAACCACGGCGCCCTCTCCCACGATGAGAATGTCGTCGGTGAAAATCTTTCCGCGAAACACGCCCCCAATTCGAAAGGCCCCCTCAAAGCTCAGTGTTCCGTCGAACTCAGACCCCTTGTCGAGCACGCCAGTTACTTCATGAACCCCGCTGGGCAGGGAAAGGTCTGTCTTTTTCATGCTTTTAGCTTAGCAGCTGGTCGACCAGACGATCTAGGTCCTCTTTGCTGAAATACTCCACCACCAACGCGCCGCGGTGAAGGTCGCCCTTAAAGTTTACGCGGGCCCCCAAGGCTCGTCCCACTCGTTCGGCAGCGGAGAGCAGCTGTCCCTCTTCATCGTCGGTGAGTCCTTTTTTCTTTCGGCCTCGCTTTGGAGCGTTCCCAGTGAGCGCGTCGGAGACAAGTCTTTCGGTCTCTCTAACGGAAAGGGACTTTTCCACCACTTTGTTTCTAATTTCCATGCGCTTAAGGGGGTCCGAAACGGCAAGGAGCGCCTTTCCGTGTCCATAGCTAAGCTTTTCGCTTCGCAGGTCGTCAATAATGGATTCGGGCAGCTTTAGGAGACGGAGGTGATTCGCAACCGAAGAGCGGTCCTTTCCTACGCGCACCGCCACTTCGTCTTGCGTGAGCTGAAAATCTTCCAATAACTGGAAATAGGAGAGGGCGACGTCTACACAGTTCAGGTCTTCCCGCTGCACGTTCTCTACTAGAGCAATTTCAAGCGCTTCTTTATCAGTGCTCTTTCTCACCACCACAGGCACCTGTCGAAGTCCTGCCATCTTTGAGGCGCGCAGGCGGCGTTCGCCCGCGATGAGGTGCAGCTTTCCGTCGGTTCCGCGGCGAACGACCAACGGCTGGATCACGCCGTTTGCTTTAATTGATTCGCAGAGATCTTTAAGTGCGGAGGCGTCAAAATCTCTGCGCGGCTGGAATTGGTTCGGAATAATCTGATCCACATCCGCCATGGTAATTCCGGGAATTCTCTCCTGGTTTCCTGCCATCGGCTGCGGCGCACTTACAGAAGCGGCCCTGTTTTGGTCGGCCACTGCGGCAGGCATATTGGTGGCCGGGTTGTTTAGACCGACGGGCTCCCGCATGGGCTCCGCTGGGGGAAGATTCGCAAGATCACCAAGCACTGACTTGGCGCGACTCGCGGAGGCGGCGTTAGGAAGCAGGCTCGCAAGGCCCTTTCCAAGGGCGGGTTTGTTTCTGTTTAGATTGGCTTCCATATTGTAAACCTTTTTAGTTTATTGTTTGCTGGGCGTTGTTGTTGACGGCCGACGAAGCGGTAGGCGCCTCGGAGCGCTTGGGCAGATTGCGTTCGATGATCTCCTTGGCCACCTGGAGATATGCGAGCGAGCCCTTGCTTTCGATGTCGTAGAGCACGATCGGCTTTCCGTGGCTGGGGGCCTCGCTCAGGCGCACGTTTCTTGGAACCATGGTGGCAAACAGGTGCTCTGGAAAATGCTTTTTCACTTCTGCTGCCACCTGATGCGCCAAATTGTTTCGCGCATCGAACATGGTGAGAAGCACACCCTCCATATGTAGCCTTGGATTCAGCGCGCCCTTGATGAGTTCCGCCGTGGAAACAAGCTGTGAGAGCCCTTCGAGAGAAAAATATTCACACTGCATAGGAACCAAGAAACTGTCGGCCGCGGTGAGGGCGTTTACTGTTAAGAGCCCAAGCGATGGCGGGCAATCGATAAGAATGTAGTGGTACTTGTCTCGAAGCGGGGCCAGCGCGTTCTTTAATTTTTGCTCCCTCGCTATTGCACCAACAAGTTCCACTTCCGCACCAGAAAGATCTTGATCGGCCGGCGCCACAGAGAGCCCCGGAAGCTCAGAGGCCCGAATAACGTCGACCATTGGCGTTTGGCCTATGAGCGACTGATATATAGTCTTTTCTGGCGCGTCCTGAGCGTTGATGCCGAGACCGCTTGTGGCGTTTCCCTGTGGGTCGAAATCGATGATTAGAGTTTGACGCTCTGCGACAGCAAGCGAGGCGCCCAGGTTAATGGTTGTGGTTGTCTTTCCCACTCCACCCTTTTGGTTGATAATCGCTATTACCTTACCCATCATTCCCCCAACAGCATCAGCAACTAGTTAATCTAAGAACAATGTATTTCGAATTCGTTTTTTTTCAACTGGAATGATTTCTTTTTGTTCCACGTGGAACAAAATTCTCTTTTTTCGGATTTAAAATTGTTTTCTGGGTGTGGTGACGCCCCTCGGATAGCTATTTTTCATCATTAATAATGTTATCCGCGCCCCCGGGCGATGAAAGGGGGCCTAGTAACGGCGCATTGTTCCACGTGGAACAAACTAAGGGCGCTGACGAAACTCTAGAATATGCCGAACGCCAAGCCCACCAGGAAGATCCCAGCGGCTGTCGAGGGATAAGTCGAAGCCACGCTTACTCAAGGGAACAACGTAGCGGAGCCATTCCTCACGCGATGCCGGGCCAACCATAAAAATCCACCTGGGAACCTTCTTGGAAATCCATTTAGTGGCGCGCTCTGGCGGTGCCACAGCCCGCATCACCACGGCATCCACTTGGGCCTTCTTCAAATAGACCTCTCCGCGCGCCCAAACCGCACTCACGTTTGGACATTCCAAGCCAGCCACAATTCCCTCAACCTGGAGCATCTTCTTTTGCACGGAGTCCAGCAAGACAACTGGGTCATCGATACCCTGAGCTAGCCGCCACAAGGCAACTGGGATTCCTGGGGTGCCGCCACCCGAGCCCCAGTCCAATAATGTTCCACGTGGAACAATGGCGGCCACCAAGAGGGAGTCGTAGAGGTGTTTCCACACGCCGTCTTCCCAGCCCTTAATTGCCGTGAGATTCACTCGTTCGTTGGCCTCAGCCAAGAGGGAAAGGTAGCGGGAGAGCTGTGCCCGGAACCAGGCCTCGCGCTCTGGGACCAGGCCCTTACAAGGGCCCTTCATAAAAACTTCCCAGTCACGCTCAGCTATCAACTTCATCTCGCCACCACAGGGCCACGGTCCAAGTGAATCTGAATCAGCGCTACGGCGGCAGGGGTCACACCCGTTATGCGAAGCGCCTGCCCCAGTGTCTCGGGTCGAACAGACCCCAGCCGGTGAACCGCCTCATTGGAAAGACCCTTAACAGAGGAGAAGTCGAAACCCGGAGGAATCACTCGGCCCTCTTGCTTCTCCAGTCGCGCCACATGTTCGAGCTCCCGCTTGATGTAGCCCTCGTAACGAATCTCCGTTTCAACGGCCTCAGCCACAAACCGGCCCTGCCAGACTTCAGAGCTCATGCTCGACGCAAACTCATCCCAACCAAAGACCCCTCTTTCACCCAGCCCGCGGAGACCGATATCTGATCGCTTCAAAAGATCGGCGGCGGACAGGCGGTCTTTGGCAGATCCAATTCCTAAGCCATTGAATTTATTTGGGTTATCAGATATTTCTCCGGGCTTGATCCAGGTGCCTTCGGCCTTCGCTCGAAGCGTCTTGATGTCTGATGCCTTGCTCTCCAACACTCGAAATTTGTCGTCTGAAAGTAGTCCAATCGCCCGGCCCTTCGGTCCAAGCCGAAGATCCGCATTGTCTTCCCGCAAAAGCAGCCGATATTCGCATCGACTCGTGAACATGCGGTAGGGCTCATCAACCCCCTTCGTAACTAGGTCGTCGATCAAAACGCCAATGTAGGCATCCGAGCGCGAAAGAACAAAGGGATCCCGGCCTTTAACAGAAAGGGCGGCATTCACTCCCGCCACGAGGCCCTGGGCGCCCGCCTCTTCGTAACCACTTGTCCCATTAACTTGGCCCGCGAGATACAGTCCTTCCACATCCTTACACTCTAGCGTATGTCGAAGGGTGGTTGGATTAATCGCATCGTATTCTACCGCATACCCCGGACGAGCAATTTCTACCTTCTCAAGGCCGCGGATCGTGCGAAGGAACTCCAGCTGAACCTCAATGGGAAGGCTGGTGGAGAGCCCGTTGGCATAAATCTCTTGGCTGAACTGACTCTCCGGCTCAAGAAAGATTTGGTGTCGCTCACGCTCGGCAAATCGAAAAACCTTGTCCTCGATGGAGGGGCAATAACGGGGGCCCCTCCCGGTGATCGCTCCAGTAAACATAGGAGAGCGGTCTCTCGCATGAGCAATCACATCATGGGTGTTCGGGTTCGTGTAGGTAATATGGCAGGGAAGCTGCTGCAGCAGGGGAAATGGGTTTGTGATCGTATAAAAACTGAAGGGGGATGGCTCCTGGTCGCCCCACTGTGGCTCAAGGGAAGAAAAATCTATCGACCCACGCTTCAGTCTGGCAGGGGTTCCCGTCTTCAGGCGAACCAAACTGAACCCTAAGCGAGAAAGCGAAGAGGAAATAGAGTTGGCGCTAGCGTCTCCGGCCCGCCCCCCCTCCGACTTGCTTTCCCCACAATGCATGATGGAGCGCATGAAGGTTCCGGCAGTGACAATGATTTTTTGAGCGGGGATGACTTCGTCGAGACTGGTGTGGACGCCGACCACGCGCCCCGCTTCAACTCGAATGTCTTTAACCTCTCTCTGAAGAACGGTGAGATTCTCTTGCGTCTCCACCGCCTCCTTCATGCGCAGAGAGTAGATAACTTTGTCGCACTGAGCTCGGGAACTCCTTACGGCTGGGCCCTTCGAGCTATTCAGTTTTTTAAACTGAAGTGCGCTCTTGTCGGTGTTGATTCCCATCTCTCCACCGAGCGCGTCGATCTCGCGAGCCAGCTGACCCTTCGCTTGTCCACCAATGGCCGGATTGCAGCTCATATAGCCAATGCGATCATTGTTCATTGTGATTAGGGCGGTACGAAGCCCCATGCGTGCTGCCGCCAAGCCAGCCTCACAGCCGGCGTGCCCAGCACCAATCACCACTATGTCGAACTGGTCGGCCACGTCTGTCCTCGATTACTTGCCGATACAAAATTCGGCAAAAATATAGTTGAGCACATCGTCGGCGGTGACTTCCCCGGTTATCTGACCAAGATGCGCGAGAGCATCTCGAAGATCCGAGGCCAAAAGGTCGGGAAAGAGCTCTCCTCTTTCCACTTTTTCCACCGCCCGCTCCACACTGCTTGCGGCCTTCCCTAATAACTCATGATGACGCGTTCTGCCAATTTGAGGCCCCTCCAGGTCTTCGCTGGCTGGTGCCACCGCCTCAAAAATGGCTTTTCTCAACGTTTCCAGGTGTTTATCGCCCAGCGAACTAACCCAAACTGCGGGCCAACTCAGGCGGAGAAAGTCGCTCCTAAGCTGCTCGACCTCCCCGGGATCAAGTAGGTCGATCTTGTTAAATACAACCACTCCTCGCGCACCTGGATTTTCCCGTTTCAGCATCTCAATAGAAGTCAAAACTTCATCGGGCCCATCGGCATGCGTAGCATCGACAACCAAAAGCACAAGGTGGGCAGACCGAACCTCTCCTAACGAGCGCTCGATGCCTTGGGCCTCTACCAATTCGACGGCCTCCCGAAGGCCTGCCGTGTCGGACAAACTGAACTGCACTCCGTCCACCTCAAAATGTTCCCTCACCACATCTCGAGTTGTCCCCGCCATATCGCTTACGATGCTTCTGTCTTCACCGAGCAGCTGATTAAATAACGTGCTCTTGCCGGCATTGGGCGCACCCACCAGCGCCACTCTCACACCCTCCCGCATGGGCGCCATCCGCGTGAACCGGTCCCTGATCGCCTCAACGTCTTGAGTCCAGGTGAATAATTTTCGGCCCCACGCCTTCCAATCGATCTGCGACAATCCTTGATCGGAAAAATCGATTTCAACCTCCACATCGGCGAGAAAAGCCACAAGCCGGGCCTTCAACTCGTCCAGCGTTCCGCGCGTGCCCCCCATCATGGAACGCAGAGCAAGCTCCGCGCCCTTGGGCGTTTTGCTCGACACTAAATCGATCACGGCCTCAGCCTGTGAAAGATCCATTTTACCGTTTCGAAAGGCGCGAAAACTAAACTCCCCCCGCTCGGCCGGTCGCACCATTCCAGTCCGAATAAGAGAGTCCAACATCTTCCGAACAAGATGAGGGTTTCCGTGGTGATGTAGCTCCACGCAGTCTTCACCAGTGAAAGAGTTCGGCGCGCGCATGACGACGAATAATCCGTCGTCGAAAATTTTTCCGCTCGCGTCGTTGAACCTACATCGGATAAGTCGATGGCTCTCGGCGGCATCCATCTGCACGGGGCTGCCACGAAAATCCTGACAAATCGCGGAACACGCCTCAACGGCCCTGGGCCCAGAAACCCGCACAATTGCTACAGGCGACACAACATGAGCCGCTGTAGCGGCTGCGGCGATGGTGTCGTCGTTGAAATAAGCCCGGCTCATCAGGCTTGGGCTGGGGCGCCCTTCCTTCGTGGGGCAATACCGAACTTCTGGTTCAGATAATACTGCTGTCCGATGCTCACCATGGAGTTCACAAGCATATAGACGTTAAGACCAGCAGGCAGCATCAGCATGAACACACCAAACATAACCGGCATAAGCTGGAGCATCTTCTGCTGGGTTGGATCCGTGGCCGTTGATGGCGACAGCTTCTGCTGGAGATACATCAGTCCCGTCACAAGCACGGGTGTTACAAACCAGGGATCGGAAGCCGACAGATCCTTGATCCACCAGAAAAATGGCGCCTGATACAATTCAATGGAATTGAAAAACACTCGATAGAGGGCGAAAAAGATCGGCATCTGAAGAAGCATCGGCAAACACCCACCCATCGGGTTGTATCCATGCCTCTTCATGAACCCCATCATCTCTTGGTTCAGCTTCTGTTGATCGTCTTTGAATTTTTCCCTCAGGGCATTCAGCTCGGGCTGAAGCTTCGCCATCTTCGCCATGGCCTTCATGCTCTTGTAGGTAAGGGGGTATAGAACGATCTTCACACCTAAGGTGAGGAGAATGATCGCGAATCCATAGTTGCCCACAAAACCGAAAAGGATTTGCAGCGCCTTTAAAAGCGGAATGGCAAGGAAAGAGGTCCAGCCAAAATCAATGGCGTCGCGGAGCACGGGGTCTGTGCGCTCCAAAAGTCCCAGCTCTTTAGGGCCAAAGTAAACTGTGAGAGGAATCGATAGGCTGCTCGCTCCATTGGTGGGCACAACCAAGCTTCCTCGAACCACGGGGTTTCCTGCAAAAAAGTCCTTCCTTACTTGCACTCCCGCACTCTCGCGCAGATCTTTTCCAGGAATCACGGCAAAAGCGAAATACTTGGTATCCACACCAATCCACTTGACCCCCTCCAAAGACTCTTTTTGTTCTTTCAGGTTGGCGCCAATATGAGACTCCCGGCTCTTGCTGTCGCGCCAAGTAATGTGAACCTTGTCTGGAGCCTCTCCGAAAATACTGCCTTCTTTATCGTTCGGCCGCTGCGTGCTACCCAAAAGATCCAGAAAGACAAACTTTGGTGCTGGTTTAGTGAAGTCGATCTTAATGTTCACTTGCCCAGCATATGGCGAATCACCCGCCTGAAACTCACGCCTCACCGTGGCCCCAGAAAAAGTCATCAGCGATCCCTGACGGCCTTCGCCCCTCAAAAGCTGGGTGCCGAGAGGCTGATTCATCCCGTCTTCAGAAAACCGCACCACAAGTTGCCCCTTGAGGCCGGAAATCTTTTCGAGCGAGACGAGATCTTCCTTGTTTCCCATCGAGTTTTGGTAGCTGGCGAGGGTCCAGTCCTGAATAAACTCATTGGCGCTCGAGAAAGTAACGCGAGAAGTGCCAACAGATATCTGCGAGGACTCCACTTGCATTGCCTTCGGTGCGGCCGACTTAAATTGGTCGCCGGTAACGGCCTTGGGGGCATCAGCAACGGGTTGAGCGGCAAGAGATTTTTTGCGAGCCTCTTCCTGAACGCGCTGCTGCTCCGCCGCAGCTTTCTGATACGGCTCCATATAGATCTTCTGCCATCCGATCCAAATGCCGAGAGAAATCATGACCGCTAGAATAGTGCGCTTATCCATCACTTACGTCCTTCCAACTGGGGAACCAAATCCACTCCGCCATCACAGAATGGATGGCAACGTCCAACTCTAAAAACTGCCAGGAGACCGCCTCGCCAAGGTCCATGAACGCGCACTGCCTCGAGCGCATACTCGGAACATGACGGATGAAATCGGCACTGGGCACCAAACGAGATAAATATCGGGGCCAACGTCCATCGATAAACCCAAACAAGAGCCAAGACAGCTCTAGTTACGAAGGTATTCACGAAGCCTGGCAAGATCCCCATCAAGGACCTGCTTATACTTCAAAATCATTGCTTTTTCCCGCTTAGGTGCGGATCCTCGCGCCACAAAGTGCAGGTCCATTTTCGGTAAGTTCTCACGGTGAGATCGAAACCATTCTCGTATCCATCGTTTCCACCGATTTCGTTCCACTGAGCCGCCGTAGCGAGTTGAACAAGACAAAGCCAGACGGGGAACTCCCGCCTCTTTGGCGAGATAAAAACAAAGAAACCTCGAAGCCACGAACTTCTTCGCGTCTTTTCGTAGAATGGAAAAGTCAGATTTCTTTCGAACCCTGTGGGACTTTCGAAATGATTGGTCCAAGAAAGTTACTTAGTAGAAACCTTGGCCACGAGACGCTTACGTCCCTTTTTGCGGCGGCTAGCCAAAACCTTGCGGCCGTTTTTGGTGGCCATGCGCTTACGGAAGCCGTGAGTTTTGGCTCTTTTTCTTTTACTGGGTTGCCAAGTGCGCTTCATCGAAAAGCTCCTGAAATTAAGAACCTAGTGGGTACCAAACATCGTAAAACACTGTCAAGTAACGGAAAGGATAAATCCCTTGGCCAAATCTGCCCTCTTTGCTATTTTCCCTCGTCTTCGATTCTCATTCTGAGATTTGTCGCAAAGCTTGGGGGGCAAGGTTTTCGGCATGGCCAACATACAACATCCTTCGTTCTGGCAGACGGCGCTTATTCAGCTCCAAACCATTACCACTCCAGAGCTTTTCCGCGCCTGGCTGGCTCCCATCGAAGTGCATTCCTTCGAAAACTCGATCTTGGTTCTGCGGGTGCCTTCGGCATTTCACCAAATCTTCGTGAAAACTAACTTGGAAAAAAACATCATGGCATGTGTTCACGCCATTACCGGGGATAGCCCCCAGATTCAGTACGTTGTAGGTTCGGGCACCTCCGAAGAGGCGCACCCATCTGCCGCCGTTCCCTTTCCATCCCGGGACTCGCAGACGGCCTCGTCTGCCGGGTCACCTTTCGACGAGTCGCCCCGACACGCAGAAGCCTCCGCTGATGCCGGACGAGGCCCCGGTCAGTTGATTAAGGCAACTACGGGCTATATCGATACCCGCCACACTTTTGATTCTTTCATTGTGAGCAACAGCAACCAGTTCGCGCATGCGGCTGCACGTGGGGTGGCTGCTAATCCAGGCAGTAAGTACAATCCGCTCCTGATTTATGGTCCTTCTGGCCTCGGCAAGACCCACCTACTCCACGCCATTGCGGTGGATGTGTTGAAGGCAAATCCTCGCGCTCGAATTTGCTATCTCTCCGCTGAACAGTTCGTGAATGGCTTTATCGAATCTATCCAAAAGAAGTCGGTAGATCAGTTTCGCCACTCCTATAGAAGCCGTTTCGACGTGTTTTTGATCGATGACATTCAATTCTTCGCTCATAAAGGAGCTTCAGAGGAGGAGTTCTTCCATACTTTCAACCACCTTTGTGGCTCCCATAATCAGGTGGTCCTCACGAGCGATAAGCCCCCTAAGGATTTACAAAATCTTGAAGACCGTTTTGTTACCCGCCTACAGCAGGGGCTGGTCGTAGACGTTAAGCCGCCGGATTTGGAAACACGAATCGCCATCCTCAAAGCAAAAGCTGAAGCTGAAGATCTCTATGTTCCTGAAGAGGTTTGCCTCCTAATCGCAAACAATATTCGAAGTAACGTGAGGGAGCTTGAAGGAGCGTTGGTTCGACTCAGCGCAGAGGCCTCTATCAACGGAACAGAAATCACTGTTGAAATGGCTAAAGAGTCTTTGGCTGACCTTTTTAACGAAAATCGATCCAACACCGTGTCGATTGAGGTCATCAACAAGGCTGTTTGCCAGTACTTCAGAATTTCCGCTGCTGAGCTGAACTCCAAGAGCCGAGCCAGAAAATATTCAGGGCCGCGTCAAATCGCGATGTATTTGAGCCGGAAATATACGGGAAAGACCTTCCCGGAAATCGCCCAAGCTTTCGGCGGCAAAGATCACTCCACGGTGATTCATGCGGTAGAAAAAATCGATAAGGCCATAGGTGCCAGCACTGCCGTAAAGAAGCAGGTCGACGAAATTCAGATGCTTCTGTAGGGCCCCGAATTCGTTCGTGGGGATATTTCTGTGGAAAACTCTGTGGATATTAGTGAATATCCGGTGAAATACCCTGCGTTGGCTTGCGAATAATCACCCAATACTCACCTCGTTTGATTGCTATTTTCTTCTTTATATTCGTGTGGTTAGAAAATTAACCACATTTCCTGTCCACAAGAAAAATGCGTGTTCTGCCTCTACTACGACCAAGTGTGAATAACTAAGAGGATAACCATGCCCTTCTCTTTCTAATCTTTAGATGAGTGTTCACACCAAAAATTATTGATCAAAGTAATCGGATTACATTGCTCCTTATCCACATTAGTTAGGCAAATACTCGTGGACTAGTCGCAGTTGGATCCTTCCCAAAAGTTTTCCCCATCTCATACCTTGTTGATACTCACTGGATATCCGCACAAAAAAATCGAATTTCTTCCAGTGTTTCGCGGTGTTTCGGAGATTTCCCCATGTCCACACCACTAATATTACTATGGCCTTATATATACTAATGATCTAAGAGAATTAGAGGCAGGTGGATATCCTGAGCAGGGGGACAGAATGAAAATTTCGATTTCCAACAAGAAGGATCTTCTGGATTGCTTGAACAAGGTTCAGGGAGTCGTGGAGAAAAGAAACACTCTCCAGATCCTCAGCAACATATTTCTTACGGTTCAAGACAATCAGCTCACCATCAAGGCAACGGACCTTGAGGTCAGCATGGAAACCAGTCTTCCCGTAAAGATGATTGAACCGGGCAAGGCAACGGTTTCTGCAAAAAGCTTTTTCGAAATCATTCGTGAGCTTCCAGACCGAGAAATTCAAATTGTGACCAAGGAGAATCACTGGATCGGGATTTCTTGTGGAAAGAGTAATTTCTCCATAATGGGACTTCCTCCGGAAGATTTCCCGTCCCTGCCAAACTTCAGCGGAAAGAACGTCTACAAAGCACGCAACGAAGTGCTACAGAAGATGATCGACCACACTCTCTATGCGGTATCCACCGATGAGACTCGCTATAATTTTAACGGCGTATACCTGGAACCAGGTGAAAAGGGTTCCTTTCGAATGGTAGCTACCGATGGACACCGTTTGGCATTTTTCGAATCTGAATTATTCGAAGGACCGGCACTTTCGCTGAATAAGGGAGTAATCGTTCCTCGTAAGGGAATTCAGGAAATTCGGAAGATGCTCGATGGGGCCGGCCCCACAGTGGATTTGGCTGTAGAAGGTAACCATATTCTCGTGCGAACTCCCTCCGCTTTTCTTTCCGTGCGAATGATAGAAGGGCAGTTTCCTGACTACCGGCAAGTGATCCCGAAAGCAAACAGCAGAACTCTTGAGTTGGATCGTAATTCTTTCTTTGATTCTCTTCGCAGAGTTTCTCTTTTGGCTAATGAGAAATCGAAAGGCATTAAACTGGCCATTTCCAGCGGGAAGATGGAGATTTCTTCCAATAACCCTGATCTTGGTGAGGCAGTAGAGGTAGTGGAAGTAGACTACAGCGGTGACCAGATGGAGATCGGATTTAATGCGAAGTATCTCCAGGATGCTCTAGCTGTAGTAACTGAGCCAGCCGTTCACTTTGAGTTAAACGACAGAATGAGTCCAGGCTTAGTGAGAATTCCTGGTAAGAACAACTATTTCAGTGTTCTCATGCCGATGCGCCTCTAAGGCATGGCTGTAAAGAAACTCCGCCTCTTTAATTTTCGTAATCACTTGAATCTGGAGCTTGTGCCTTCTGCGGGGATTTCTGTTTTTACAGGGTGGAACGGAGTTGGAAAGACTTCGATATTAGAAGCGGTACATGTAGCTGGCACTGGAAAGTCTTTTCGAATCGGAAAAACCGCGGATTTAATCACTGCGGGTTTCGAAGAGGCACGCGTATCGGTGGATGTTGACCATCAAGGTCTCACAAACCATATCGACGTCGAAATAGTTCCCGGCGGGAAAAGAGTCTATCTAGACGGCAAGCTTCAGCGAAAAATAGGATCCCAGGTCGGCGGAGTGGGGTCTGTTGTATTTTCACCAGGAGATCACCGGATCATAGAAGGTGATGCTAATGATCGCCGACAATTCCTAAATCGGGCTGTGGCAGTCGTTGAGCCGGTTTATGCCGATCTCCTTCAGCGCTACAACAAAGTGCTCCTACAGCGAAATAAGACGCTTCAGACAGCGTTTCGCGACAACTGGGGATCCGCCAGAGCCGAACAAATGCTGGAAGCCTGGGATGAGCAAATTGCAGATCTAGGCTCCGCGCTCGTGATGATGCGCACTCACTATATCGACGCCTTGAGCCAAATTGCGCCGATCGAGTATGAGCGGATTTCTCATCGTTCGGAAAAGTTCCTTACAACTTACCAACCATTTGGTGAGGATTTACCCACAATTCCTCCCCAGGCGACAGTGGATGAAATTCGGTCGTTTCATCGAAAATTACTAAGAGATTCCATGCGAAGAGATCTCGCAGTTGGTACTACTAGCGCAGGGCCCCACAAGGATGAAATCTTGTTGACCTTGGGCGGAAATAAAGTGAAATTTTATGGCTCTCAGGGAGAAAAGAGAACCTGCGCTTTGGCGCTGCGTCTAGCGGAAGTATCAATTTTTCGCAGCCGCCTAAAGAGGATTCCAATTCTTTTGATCGACGACGTTTCGAGCGAACTAGACGAGGTTCGGCGAAAGTCGTTGGTGGAATTGCTCAGAGAGGAAGAAGCTCAAGTGTTCCTAACGGCCACTGAACTTCCGAACGATCTGATGCGAGACGCAGGCCGAGCATTTGCTCACTGGGAATTGAACAACGCAAAGAGGGCGGCCGATGGCCATCATGGAAAAGACCAATTACACAGCCGATAAAATTAAAATTCTTGAGGGCCTCGAAGCGGTACGTAAGCGCCCCGGCATGTACATCGGCGACACGACCACTCGAGGGCTTCACCACCTAGTGTGGGAGATCGTAGATAACTCTATCGACGAAGCGCTGGCAGGCTACTGTAATCAGATCACGGTAAAGCTTCATTCCGACAACTCCGTCACTGTGTCGGATAATGGTCGCGGAATTCCCACCGGAATGCACTCCACTGGGATGTCGGCCGTGGAGGTGGTGTTCACAAAACTTCACGCGGGCGGAAAGTTCAACGAAAAGGATGGGGCCTATAAGGTATCAGGCGGTCTTCACGGCGTAGGGGCGTCGGTAGTGAATGCCTTATCGGAAGAGCTGCGCGTAGAAATTCATCAGAATGGAAAAGTTTTTGAACAGACCTTTGAGCGAGGAAAAGTAACCTCAAAGCTGTCTACGATCGGGAAGACAGATAAAGCGGGAACTCAGGTAACGTTTAAGCCCGACCCCGAGATTTTCGAGACGATCGAATACAATCACGACACATTAGCGAACCGACTTCGTGAGTTGGCCTTCCTTAACAAGGGCCTGACGATCGTTTTTGAAGACGATAAAAATGGGAAAAACGAAAAATTTCACTACGAAGGCGGAATCAAAAGCTACGTAGAGTATCTCAATCGCACGAAAAACCGTCTGCACGACGAGATCATCTACTTCACTGGAACCAAGGACAATGTGGAGGCGGAAATCGCCATCCAGTGGAACGACACCTATTCGGAATCTCTTCTTTCTTTCACCAACAACATCAACACCCATGAAGGTGGAACGCACGTTTCCGGCTTCCGTACGGCACTAACTCGCGTGGTGAACACCTACGGAAAAGAAAATGATATGTTCAAGGGCCTCGGCGATCAGCTCACGGGAGATGATATTCGAGAAGGGCTCACTTCGGTCGTAAGCGTGAAGGTGCCGAACCCGCAGTTCGAGGGTCAGACAAAGACCAAGCTTGGCAACTCAGAAGTTGAAGGAATGGTTCAGTCGATCGTGGGCGAAAAGCTTCGAATTTTCTTCGAACAGCGCCCGAATATCGCCAAGCGAATTATTCAAAAAGCCGTTGATGCCGCCGCCGCGAGAATTGCAGCTCGCAAAGCAAGGGACCTGACCCGACGAAAGAGCGCACTCGATCTCGGCGGCTTGCCTGGAAAAATGGCTGACTGCCAAGAGAAAGACCCCGCACTTTGTGAACTCTACTTGGTAGAGGGAGATTCCGCAGGTGGTTCTGCTAAGCAGGGGCGAGAGCGGAAGCACCAAGCGATTCTGCCGCTGAAGGGTAAGATTCTTAACGTAGAAAAGGCGCGCTTTGATAAAATACTCGGGTTTGAGGAAATTCGAACGCTTGTAACGGCGCTAGGAACCTCTATCGGTAAGGACAACTTCGATATCGCGAAGCTCCGCTACCACAAAATCATCATCATGACCGACGCCGACGTGGACGGCGCGCACATCCGCACCTTGCTCTTGACGTTTTTCTACCGACAAATGCCAGAGATCGTAGAGCGCGGTTATCTCTACATCGCTCAGCCGCCGCTCTATAAAGTGAAGAAAAGCGGAAAAGAGCAATATTTGAAAAACGACAATGAACTTCAGGGCTATTTGCTCAAGCAAGCTATGGACTCTGTGCAGGTAAAGGCGGGCTCAAAGCTCGTGCCCACCGCGCAGCTGTCGAGTTCATTGAAATCCGCTCTGAATTTCATCGGAAATGTGAAGCGATATTCCTTCCGTCTGGAGCCCACGATCATTCAGGGCCTCGTGTTCGAGGCGGGGGCAGACGACTCTGCGGTGAAGTCCAAGGCGAGCTTGGAAAAGACGATTCAAATGTTGAAGTCTTACTCTTTTTCGCGCGGAATTAAGGATTTCCAATACACGATTTTTGAAGATGAGGCTCACAGTGCCTTCAAGGCGGAAATCACCACCGTTACTTACAACGGAAGAAAGCAGACTACGCTCGATAAGGTTTTCCTTAGCTCCCCAGAGTATAAGGAGCTCAAGAAGCTAGCCGACGGCATGAAGGCCGTGGGCGACGGGCCTTTCACTATCGGGTGGGATGGTTCCAAGAAGGGCCAGGAGGCTGTTGTAGAGGCGGTCGAAGGCGTAGAGGCACAGAAGCCGGAAGACTTCCTCGACTCAAACAAAGCGGAAGATGTTCTGGAGCTGGCCGAAAAGGTGCTCGCGGTCTCCAAGAAGGGAATCGTGATTCAGCGCTACAAAGGCCTTGGAGAAATGAACCCCGAGCAGCTTTGGAAGACCACGATGGATCCGGCGAAACGAATTCTCCAGAAGGTGACAATTGAAGACGCCGTGGGTGCCGACCAGATCTTCAGTGTTTTAATGGGAGATGCGGTGGAGCCGCGTCGTCAGTTCATCGAGTCAAACGCCCTTCGCGTAAGAAACCTCGATATTTAATCATTGGAAATGAGCGCCATGGAAAATAACGATAAAATCGTAAATATAAATATCGAAGAAGAGATGCGCACCGCCTACCTGGACTACGCCATGAGCGTAATCGTAGGTCGTGCGCTGCCCGACGTTCGTGATGGACTAAAGCCCGTGCATCGTCGTGCGCTTTACACCATGCACGAGATGTCGAACTTCTGGAATCGGCCTTATAAAAAGTCGGCTCGCGTGGTGGGAGATGTGATGGGTAAGTATCACCCGCACGGCGACATCGCGATTTACGACACCATCGTGCGCATGGCTCAGGATTTCACCATGAGGTATCCGCTGGTCGACGGCCAGGGTAACTTTGGATCCATAGACGGCGATTCCCCGGCAGCCATGCGTTATACCGAGGTGCGAATGGCCCGAGTGGCGGCCGAGCTCCTTGCGGATATTGAAAAAGAGACGGTCGACTTCGTGCCGAACTACGACGGGTCCACCCGTGAGCCGTCAGTGCTTCCGGCGAAGATTCCGAATCTTCTCGTTAACGGTTCTTCCGGTATCGCCGTGGGTATGGCCACAAATATTCCGCCCCACAACCTCACAGAAGTGCTGGACGCGTTGATCGAGACCATTCGCAACCCCGGATGCTCTGTAGACGATCTTCTGAAAATCGTTAAGGGCCCAGACTTTCCCACGGGCGCCTTTATTCTCGGTAAAGACGGAATCAAGAACGCCTATAAGACCGGCCGTGGAATTATCAAGATGCGGGCAAAGGTGGAGGTGGAAGAAGGAAAGCGCGACAAGGAAATGATCGTGATTTCTGAGATCCCCTACCAAGTGAACAAAGCCCGGTTGGTGGAAAAAATCGCCCTGCTAGTGAGAGAGAAGAAAATCGAGGGCGTAAGCGATATTCGCGACGAATCGGACCGCAAGGGTCTTCGCGTAGTGATTGAAGTGAGAAAGGGTGAAAACGTGGAGGTGATTAAGAACCGCCTCTTTAAGCTTACCCAGCTCACGGAAACCTTCGGTGTAATCACCCTGGCGCTCCATAACGGCCAGCCAAAGCTCTTAAACCTAAAGGAATATCTTCAGGCATTTACCGATCACCGAAAAACAACAATCATTCGGCGCTCGATCTTCGATCTACGTAAAGCCGAGGCCCGTGCCCACATCTTGGAAGGGTTGCTGAAGGCAATCGATCAAATTGATGCGATTGTTAACCTCATCAAGAAGTCGAAGAGCCCAGACGACGCTAAAGAAGGACTTGTTAAGAAGTTCGATTTCTCCGAACTTCAGGCCCAAGCGATTCTCGACATGCGCCTCCAGCGGCTCACCGGCCTTGAGAAAAGTAAACTTGAAGACGAACTAGGCGAGCTCAAGAAGCTGATTGCCAAACTCAAGAAACTCCTCGCGGACGAAAAACTCATCTATGAGGAAATTGTTAACGAGTGCAATGAGCTAAAAGAAAAGTACGGCGACAAGCGCCGGACCCAAATCATCCGTGACGAAGGCGAGATCGATGAAGAGGATCTTATTGCCGACGAAGACATGATCGTTACGGTGACCAACCAGGGCTACATCAAGCGCATGAGCCCCGACACCTACCGTGCTCAGCGGCGCGGAGGAATGGGCATCAAGGGAATGACCACGAACGAAGAAGACTTCGTGAGCCACCTTTTCACCGCCGACACCAAGAGCTTCATGCTCTTCTTTACGAACCTTGGAAAGGTTTACTGGCTTAAGGTGCACCAAGTTCCGGAAGGTACGCGTACGTCGCGTGGAAAAGCCATCGCGAGCCTTCTGAGTCTCTCGCCGGTTGAAAAAATCTGTTCCGTTCTGACGGTGAAGGACTTCACCGCGAAGGGAACGATTGTTATGAGCACGAAGCAGGGCGTGATCAAAAAGACCGAGCTGGATAATTTCTCCAACCCACGCGCAGGCGGGATTATTGCGCTTACGGTTAACTCCGGAGACATGCTTGTGAATGCCGCATTTAGTGCGGGAGGAAATGACGTTCTCCTGTGCACGAAAGACGGTATGAGTATTCGTTTCCACGAAGACGACGTTCGGCCGATGGGCAGAACGGCGGCCGGCGTGCGGGGAATTGATCTGTCGGAAGGCGACGAAGTCGTGGGCATGACGGTGGTTGATAAAAAGCAGAAGATGGATCTGCTGTCGATTACCTCGGCCGGATACGGGAAGCGCACGGAAGAGGGCGAATATCGTGTTCAAAGCCGTGGCGGAAAAGGCATCATCACCATGAAGACCACCGACAAGAATGGATATGTGGTGGGCGTGAAGTCTGTTTCCGACGCAGATGACCTCATGATTATTTCCGATAAGGGCCAGGTGGTTCGCATTCGAGTGAAGGAGATCTCCACGATGGGCCGAAACACCCAGGGCGTTAGATTGCTTCGCTTGAAGGATGGCGAAAAAGTCGTGGCCGCTCAGAATCTTGCAGAGAAAGAAGAAGATGGCGGCGGCGAAGGCGCCTAGTTTTCGATTCGCCTCCGCTAAGAGGGCCTTGCTGATAACAGCAGGGCTTTCTTTATTTGTGGGGTGTAACGCCAACAGCCCGGAGAATCGGTATCTGCTGGCGGAACGCTTGTTAGAAGACCGTAAATATGAGGCGGCTATCAGCGAGTTCCAAGAGATCGTTGACCGCTCCCCTTATTCTCCGCTTGGGGTGGAAGCGCAGCTGAAAGTCGCCCAGATCCAACACCTATACCTGGGCCACTCGAAAGACGCGGCAGACAGCTATCGGCTTTTTTTACGCAGAAACAAGGACGAGGCGCGCCGCCAAGAAGTGGAAAAGGTTCTGGCCGACATTCAGTTTCAAAATTTCGAAAGCTATCAAGAGGCAGTGTCGAGTTATCAAGCGCTCTTGGCGAAAGACCCGAGTGGCCCCATGGCAGAAAACTACCACTTCAATATCGGCCGATCCCACTACCTAAGGGCGAAATTTCCTGAAGCAATTCGGGCATTTGAGGCGCTCATCCAGGCCTTCCCGCAAGGTAAATTTGTAAAGAAGGCAGAGCTGGAAATTGCCAACTCTCTGAACGCCTCAGGGAAGTGCAAGGAAGCGATAAAGAAGTACGAGGCAGTGGCAAAGGTCGCCGACACCCAGGAGTTAAAGGCCCTTGCTTTGTTTGGTCAGGCAGGTTGCCACGAAGAACAGGATGATCTCGATCGGGCCTACGAGCTTCTGAGCCAAATTCGGGATATCTACCCAGTGCCATCGGTTGTTGATCTGAAGATGAAGAAAATTAAGAGGCGAAAGATATTGAGGAAAAGATGACCCCTGACGATCGTTCTAGGCCCGGGTTTTGGACCGGCAAAATTTATCTCTGGATGACCGGGTTTGGGCTGGCGGCCGTAGCAATTGCAGCGCTGCTCTGGGGCGGGCGGCAAGGACTGTTTGCTCTGGCCGGAGCTACAGTTTTGGTGGTCGGCTTTCGGATCTCCGAACTCCTAATTGGGATACTTACCAAGGTTCGGGCAGCCAACAATCTGGCCATCGGGCTCTTGCTATTGTTCAAGCTTGCCTGGTGGGGCGGCATATTTATATTGAGCCGCGTTATAACTCAGGAAGATCTCAAGGGCCTGGCTTTGGGGTTTGCGGCATTTCTCCTCACTATTGCTGCCCAAGCATTGGTCACAATGGGGCTACCAACGGTTTCCGCGCCAAAGCGGGACTGAACCATTCTTGACGCCTTTTTGAGACACATGATATGCGCTTGGATGCTGAATTGCTGAAAAAGACGGGGGTTTTTGCCCTTGTCTCCAGTGAGCTGATCACGATGATCGGTGGCGGGTTTCTCCTCGGAGATTTTCTCGACGGCAAGTGGGGAACCAAACCGTATTTTGGTTTTGGTTTGGCCTGCGGGGGGCTGGTCTACAGTGTTTGGCGAATCCAACGACTGTCGAAGACTTGGCTCAAAGGCGGCGGAAGCAGTAACTAATGGGACACGACGCACACTTTAGTTGGTTTCAATTCGTACCGGTGTTGAAAGACATTCCTCAACACGTTGTATCGTTCGCGCTCATTGGAATGTTTCTGATGGTGATGACGCTTCTTGCTCGCCTCGCTCTTGCGGGCCAAAAGAACGCTCTTGTGCCTGATTCGAAGCTGACGTTTTCCGGATTTTTCGACATTGTGGTGGAGTCGGTTCACAAAATGGCTGAAGGAGTGCTCGGAAAAGATGCCTCCAAGTTTCTTCCCGTGGTGGGCACACTTTTCATCTTCATTTTTGTAAGCAATTTGTTTGGTCTTATCCCGGGATTTTCTCCCCCGACCGATAACGTTAACACCACGCTCGCCTGCGGACTTTTCGTGTTTCTGTATTACAACTTCCTCGGCGTGAAAGAGGGCGGCCTCCACTACCTTAAGCATTTCCTAGGCCCTGTTTGGTACATGGCCTGGATGATTCTTCCGATCGAGATCATTTCTCACTCTGTGCGACCGTTTACGCTGGCCCTTCGTTTGAAGGGGAATATGATGGGTGACCATACGGTTTTGGCAGTGTTTACGGACATGTTCGGATACGGAGTGCCGGTGGCGATTTACTTCCTCGGCCTGCTCGTGTGCCTGATTCAAGCTTTCATTTTTGTTATGTTGACCATGGTTTATATTTCCATGGCCAAAGATAGCGAACATCACTAAACCAAGGGAAAAAGGAGAAACTGAAAATGACGAAACGGAATGTACTGTTGAGCGCTGCTGCTGTGGCCCTGATGCCGGCTTTGGCTTCTGCCAATGAGGATGTGGCTGCTGGCAAGCCAATGTATGCCCTTGGAAAAGGCTTCGCTGTAGGCGTGGCCGCCGCTGCTTGCGCTTTTGCACAAGGCAAAATCGTAGGTAACGCCGTGGACGGCATTGCCCGTAACCCTGGCGCCGCCGGTCAGATCTTCACCCCGATGCTTCTCGGTGTGGCGTTCGTAGAAACCCTCCTCATCTTTACGCTCTTCCTCTCGGGCATTAACGCCTAATAGGAATCGCGGTAAAGTGATGCAAAGAGCCTCGGCGCCTATGCGCCGGGGCTTTTTTGTTTGGGTTAGGGCTGTGGCTAGAGGGCAACGTCGTCGGACGCAGCGCAGGTGGGGCATGGTGCGGCTATACGCTTTGCCAAAGCCAGCCAGAATTTGCCGGTCATTTCTCGCAGGCCAACCTTCATCATTCCCACAATGCTAACTACGGCTAGAAGAAGAAACAGGAACTCGAACATTGCCTGTCCGGACTCGTCGCGGAGAAAAAAACGAAGTCTACCCATGTTTACTATTCTAACCCGCTGGCGATGAAGCACCATCCGGTACCGTGAGATCAGTGTTTTGCTGGATCCGGCAGGGTGGCGGGAGCCATGTTGTAGAAAAGTGAAGATGGATGATCGCCCGCACAAAACACTGGGCCACCCCGCATGCCGGGAGATAGGGCGCCCCAACACTCATTAAGACCGAGAGCTCCGGCAGCATTCCAGGTGAGCCCCGCGATAATCTCCGCCGTTGTCATTCCCATGTGAAGTGCTGCGAGAGTGCCGATCAGAGGCAAGTTCTGTGTGGGACAAGAGCCAGGGTTAAAGTCAGAAGCCAAGGCTACTCGTGCGCCGCCATCCAGAAGAGCTCTGGCAGGAGCGGGCGGCTCTCGGAGATATAGTGCTGTGCCAGGAAGCAGAACTCCGACAGTTTTGCTGTTGGCAAGCGCGCGGATCCCATTCGGAGAAACCTTGAGAAGATGGTCTACGGAAAGAGCGCCCAATTCGGCGGCTAACTCAGCGGCTCCCGTGAGAGACAGCTCCTCCCCGTGAATCCTTGCGGACAGACCAAGCGAAAGCCCAGCCTTCAAAATGTCTCTGCTCTCTGAAAGGGAGAAGTATCCGGAGTCGCAGAACACGTCTACCGAGCGCGCCAGTTTTCGCTTGGCTACAAGAGGAAGAATTTTTTCACAAATCAAAGCCACGTAGTCGGAGGATTTTCCGCGAAACTCCGGCGGAATGGCGTGTGCGGCCATACAGGTGGGATACACGGCGATACCCTTTACACTAACGGCGCGGAGAGCCTCAAGGCTCTTGACCTCATCCTTAAGTGACAGGCCGTAACCGCTTTTGGCCTCCATAAGTCGCACGCCGAATGAGTAAGCGGTCTTTAAGCGCTGCTGGAGAAGGCAAGAGAGGCGACTTTTGCTCGCAGCACGCGTGGCCTTCATGGAATTCAGAATTCCACCACCCGCCAATGCGATTTCCTGATAAGTCGCCCCTTGCATCCGCAGTTGAAACTCCCGAGAGCGATCGCCGTCGAAGACGGGGTGTGTGTGGCAATCTACGAGGCCCGGGTAGGCCACAAAGCCTCTCGCACTCACGGGGCGCCATGCTCTGGTGCGGAATTTCCGAGGAACGGATTTAGTGGCGCCGGCCCAAAGGACCACATTGTTTTTGGTGTCCCACACCACCGCGCCGTCGGTGATGACCCCAAGATGGCTTTCCTTAGGGCGAATCCCATTCGTTTCCCGCATGGGGGCGTTGGTAACTAAGCAGGAAATATTCCTATAAAGAATTCCCGACACTTCAACCGTTCCCAAGGAAAGGGATTTTTATCTCGCCTTTGATGGCTGTTGCTTTTGCTAAATCATAACCGGCGTCGGCGTGGCGAATCACGCCCATCGCTGGATCATTGTTCAAAACTCGGCCAAGGCGCATGGCGGCTTCATCGGTTCCATCGGCCACAATCACCATGCCCGAATGTTGAGAATAACCCATTCCAACTCCGCCACCGTGGTGAAGCGACATCCAACTTGCTCCGCCGACGGCACCGACCATCGCGTTCAGTAGGGGCCAGTCAGAAACAGCGTCGGATCCGTCGAGCATTGATTCTGTTTCACGGTTAGGGCTCGCCACACTTCCGCAGTCTAGGTGGTCACGACCGATTACCAGGGGCGCCTGAACTTTTTTCTGTCGCACCAAATCGTTGAGTATCAGGCCGGCCTTTTGCCGCTCGCCGTATTTCAGCCAGCAGATCCGTGCCGGGAGGCCTTGAAATTTTACGTGCTTTTGGGCTTCGCGCAGCCACATCTGCAACTGCTTATTGTCTGGAAAAGCGTGAAGAAGGGCTTCGTCCGTTACGGCAATATCGGCAGGATCTCCCGAGAGAGCAACCCAGCGGAAGGGCCCGCTTCCCTCACAAAAAAGAGGACGAATATACGCCGGGACAAAACCAGGAAATTCGAAGGCGTCTTTTACCCCGGCGTCGAGCGCCCATGCCCGGATGTTGTTGCCGTAGTCGAACACATGACTGCCACGGCGCTGAAACTCCAGCATCAGCCGCACATGCTTGGCCATAGACTCAATTGCCAGGGCCTTCATTTTTTGAGGATTCGACTTCCGTAGCTCTTTGGCCTCCTCCAAGCTAATGCGCTCCGGAAGATAGCCATTAACTGGGTCATGAGCGCTGGTTTGATCCGTGAGAAGCGAGGGAACGATTCCTTTCGCAAGCAGCGCCGCTAAGAGAGAAATGGCGTCGCAACACACGCCGATAGAAACCGGAGTGCCACGTTCCTTTGCCTCCAGCGCCCATTGAATGGCCTCGTCAATGTTGTGGGTCGCTCGATCAAGATAGGCAGAGTCGAGGCGCTTTTTAACCCTGTCAGGGTCAACGTCGGCGCCCAGGAAAACACCGCCTGCAATTTTTGCAGCCAGAGGCTGCGCGCCGCCCATGCCGCCCAGTCCTGCGGAGACAACAAGATGTCCACGAAGATCGGTGCCAAAGTGTTTTTTTCCGGCGGCCCAAAAAGTCTCAAATGTTCCTTGGAGAATTCCCTGTGTGCCGATGTAAATCCACGAACCCGCCGTCATTTGCCCATACATCATTAGGCCTTTGCGGTCGAGCTCATGAAAGTGCTCCCAAGTAGCCCACTTAGGAACCAAATTGGAATTAGCGATTAACACTCTGGGCGCGTCTTCGTGGGTAGGCAAAATACCGACAGGCTTCCCGCTTTGGATCAAGAGCGTTTCATTATTTTCCAGCCGCTCCAGACAGTCGACGATCTTGTGAAAGCACTCCCAGTTGCGCGCAGCCTTTCCAATTCCACCGTAGACCACAAGATCCTCGGGACGCTCGGCCACCTCAGGGTCGAGGTTGTTCATGAGCATGCGCAGGGCGGCCTCTTGAATCCAGCCCTTACAACGAAGGGATGTTCCTCGAGGGGCTCGAATAGGATGCTGTTGGTGGGGCATGATCAATCTCCCGTAGTTCAGGCAAGTGGGCCAACAGCGTGCTCAACCGCAGAAAGCAGCGATCCGGAGCGTACGAGTTCGTGCACTTGCTCAATGTCCAGATGAAATGCTCGATCCTTTTCGGCAAAAGAAACATGGGAGCGCACATGCTCCCATGCAGCGTGGGCGCCTCGGCCGGCTTTTAGCGGCTTAAGGAAATCCAATCCCTGCGCGGCACAAAAAATTTCCATCGCGATTACGTGTGAGGCGTTATGAAGAATTTGGCGCGCCTTTCGGGCGGAAGTCGTTCCCATGGACACGTGATCTTCTTTGTCGGCACTCGTGGGGATCGAGTCAACGGAGGCCGGGTGCGACAACACCTTGTTCTCGCTTACCAACGAGGCGGCCGCCACCTGCACTATCATCATTCCGGAGTTAAGGCCGGGATCAGGGGACAAAAAGGCGGGCAGTCCCGACATGTTGGGATTAATCAATTTTTGAATTCGAAGATCGGAAATGTTGGCCAGCTCAGAGAGCGCGATCGCCAGTGTGTCGAGCGCCATTGCCACGTATTCCCCATGGAAATTTCCGCCCGAAAAAACCTCGCCGCCCTCCGGCCCGTCGCCCTTTTTTCCCATGTCGGACGGTGTGAAAACAAGAGGATTGTCGGTAACCGAATTGGCTTCTGTCTCCAGTGTCTCCACGCAATTACGAATCAATCGGCGAGATGCGCCGTGAACCTGTGGCATACAACGAAAACTGTAGGGGTCCTGCACCTTTCCACAGTCCGTGTGACTTGCTGCAATTTTGCTGGAGGCAAGAAGTTTGCGAAGGTTTGCTGCCACCTCGGCTTGTTCGGCGTGAGGGCGCAAGCGTTGGATCATCGGATGAAAGGCCTTAGTGGTTCCCCGGGTGGCCTCGAGACTCATGGCTCCGGCAATGTCGGCAAGTTTTGCCAATGCAACTGCCTCGTGAAGAACCAGGCCGCCGATCGCGGTCATGATCTGAGTGCCGTTAATTAGTGCTAGGCCTTCCTTTGCGTGAAGTCGATGGGGCTTGAGTCCTGCGCTCTTTAATGCCGCCGCTCCGGAAACAAGGCGCCCCTTGTACCAGGCCTTTCCCTCGCCGATTAGAACAAGGGCCATGTGTGCCAGAGGAGCAAGATCTCCACACGCACCAACGCTTCCTTGCTCTGGAATCCACGGCACAATTCCAGAGTTGAGGACGTTCACGAGAGCGTCCATTAGCGCAGGGGAAACACCGGAGTGGCCGCTGGCCAAAGTGTTTGCGCGCAACAGGAGAGCGGCGCGAGCCTCTGGGATGGAGAGAGGCTGGCCCACGCCTACGGCATGAGACCTCAGGAGGTTCACTTGGAGCTCGGTTAGCTTTTGGCGAGGGATCTTCACGTCGCTGAGAAGCCCAAAACCTGTATTGACGCCATAAACCGCCGTTGAACGAGCGGCGATTCGAGAAATGTATTCAAAGCTCTTTTTGATTTTCTCTTTGGATTTCGAATGAATCTCAACCCGAGGGGAGGCGTCTAGCGGAGAATGAGCATACTTATGGAGTTGGGCGAGGCTCAGGGACTTTCCGGTCAGCATGAGAGTCTTCATGCGCCGCGAATTCCTTTTATGGCGGAAGCATAGTCTTTGGCGCCAAAGACGGCCTGTCCCGCTACAAGCACGTCGGCCCCAGAATTCTTCAGGGGGCCTGCGGTGTTTTCGTTCACGCCGCCATCGATTTCAATCAAAAACGAAAGCCCGCGCCGAGTGCGTTGGTCCGAAAGATCCGAGCACTTTTTTAAAATCTCGGGAATAAACTTTTGGCCGCCGAACCCTGGGTTCACGCTCATCAAAAGAACGAAATCCAAATCGTTCAAAACGTGTTCAATGGTGGAAATCGGAGTGGCGGGATTTAGGACCACCCCGGCTTTTGCGCCGAGGTCTTTGATTTGGTGAATTGTGCGGTGAAGGTGGGGGCAAGTTTCTTGGTGCACGCTAACACTTGAGGCGCCCGCCTTCACAAACTCAGCGATATATCGCTCCGGCGATTCAATCATGAGGTGAACATCGAGTGGAGGAGGATTCAATTTTTTCAGTGCGGCCACAACCAGCGGACCAATCGTTATGTTTGGTACGAAATGGCCATCCATTACGTCCACATGGATCCAGTCAGCGCCTGCTGCCGCAACGGCTTTAACCTCGTCGCCAAGGCGGGCAAAATCAGCGCTCAAAATGCTTGGGGCGATCAGTGGGCTCTTCATGATGATGCGGCTCCTTCAAATTGCCAGGAGGACTCCGGGATCCCCTTGATACCATTCGCAAATTCACGGGGCAACATGGGGCGCTTCCCTTCTGGCTGTACGAGAAGCACCTCGAGCAAGGTGTCGTTGCAACGGACCAAAAGACTGTTTCCGTGGATAGTGAAGGTGCCTGGAGGGCTATGTTCTCCCCAACGCACTAGAGGCGTAGTGGACGAGGATTTCAGAATTTTTATCCGCTTTCCCTGAAAAATGGAGTGGGCGCCGGGCCAGGGAAACAGGCCACGAATGAGGTTATGGGCGTCGGCGGCTGTGATGTTGGACCAAGGAACAAGACCTTGCTCCTTTTGCAAAAGCGGCGCGAAGGTGGCACGTGTGCCGTCTTGAGGTTTTGGTGTAAGTCGGTCCGCTTCGAGCTGGTCGAGTGTTTTAACTAATACAGCAGAGCCAATTTTTTTCATTCTCTCGAACAATTCACCGGAGTTCTCCTCTGGGTCGATCTGTACTTCTTCTTGAAGAAGAATGTCGCCGGCATCCATTTCTTTGGCCATGAATTGAGTGGTGACTCCGGAAATCGAATAGCCGCGAATTAGGCTCCACTGAATCGGCGCGGCCCCACGAAGCTCGGGAAGGAGAGACGGGTGCACGTTGATTGGTGGAAAGCGGCAAAACTGGAGTAAGCGTGAGCCCAGAAACTCTCCGTAAGCAACCACCACTAGAACGTCGGGGCTTAAGCTCTCCAGCCATCGAAACGTCTCTTCGGTGTTCACCTTCTCTGGCTGGAAAATTTCAAGTCCATTTGCGAGGGCAAACTTCTTTACGGCGGGGGGTTCGAGCGCCATCCCACGATTGGCGGGGCGGTCTGGTTGCGTAACCACACCGACCACGCGGTGGCGGCTTTGGTGCAGCGCCTCGAGAGAGGCGACCGCGAAATCGGGGCTTCCGAAAAAAACAACCCTCACTCTTCGTCCTTCATCTCTTGAAGAATTCTGCGCTTTACTGATTTGCTCTTCACAAAACTCAGGCGATCAATAAACAGGCGCCCGTCGAGGTGATCCAGCTCGTGTTGAATAGCAACAGCGAGCAGTCCGTCGGCCTCAAGAGAGTGAGGCGCTCCGTCGGTGTCTTGAAACTCAAGAGTAACTTTTGCTGCGCGCGAGACCTCTTCGTAGGTGCCCGGGACACTGAGGCAGCCTTCCTTGTAGAGCTGCTCTCCCTCTTTCTTTACAATTTTTGGATTGATAAAGATCAGGGGATTTTTCCCGGTGATTTGTGGCGGATCGTCCTCTGACATCTCGTATTCAATATCGATAACAACGATATTCAGATGAATGTTTACCTGCGGGGCGGCCAACCCGATTCCTGGCGCCTCATACATGGTATCAAGCATGTCTTGACATGTCTGGCGAAGGGGGGCTCCAAATTCTGTAACAGGGGAGCTCTTTTGTGCGAGCCGAGGGTCAGGGAAAGTTAGGATAGGCAGAACGGCCATAAACTAGAGCCTTTTACCCTTTCGTATGAGCCAAACGCCAGCGCCAAAAAACAAGAAACTTGGCGTGAATGCAGCGAGGAACGGGGGTATGCGGCCCGATTTACCCATCGACAGACCTGTGGAAAACAAAAGCCAGTAAACAATCACGAGGAGGAAGCAAACTGAAACGTCGCGGGCGAGGCTGGAATGCCGCTGGTGCTGGGTGGAAAATGGAATCCCTAAAATACTCATGATCAAAGGAACCAGAGACATGGATATTTTTGACCAGAAGGTGACCTCATAGGAGTGGGTATCGATCCCGGCGTCTTTATTTCTCTGAATGAAACGCCAAAGATGTTTTAGACGAAGAGTTTGTACTTCGCGCTCAATTTCCAGGAAATCGTCTGGAGTCTCAGAAAGCGCGACCACCTGGCTCGAGAACTTTTGCGAAACGGGAAACTTTGGGTTGCCATCGAAGATCGTGGCCATTCCGTCTTTTAGGCGCCAAACACCGTCGACAAACTCAGCCCTGGCCGCATCAAGCTGCTGGACAAGATTAAAATTTGAATCAAAGGTGTAGACCGAAACCCCGAAGATATTTTTGGTTCTCGGATCGAAGGAGCGCAGATTGTAGACGAGATTTTTGCTTCGATACCAGATTTTGCTGTGGCGAATGTCGGTTTGGAGGTCGGGCTTTTTCAGGATCACCGTTCGATAGAAATGGTCCTTCATTTTATTCAGGGGAGGAATCACTCGGTCCGTGACCATAAAGCTGGTGCAACAAATCATAAAAACCAAACTGAGCACCACGAGAGCGATTCGTCCGAGGCTGATTCCACTGGCATACATGGCTGTCAGTTCGTTTCTGCGGGCGAAGCCGGAAAGGCAGATCAGGGTGCCCATCAGGCATCCGGCCGGAGTGAGGAGCACGATCACCTCAGGCAGTTGGTAGAGAGTGTATTGAAGTGCGTAGGCGGCCGGCACGTCGTCCTTCATTCCTTGGCGCAGCGTGTCTGCGCCAAGGTACAGCACGAGGAACGTCGCCATAGCGGCGATGAAGCCCTTCCAAAATTCGCTGGCTATATAGCGGTCCAGGATTCCCACTGCGAGAAAGTTTACCATACCCGACTAGGCTGATACACTCGCCGCATGTCGGAAAAACCGCGAACTTTATGGCAGAGATTTGAGCGATGGGTGTCGGAAACGGGCAAGCAGCTCGCCTTGGCGATCTTCTTGGTGCTTTTGTTTCGCTCTTCGATTGTAGAGCCCTACAAGATTCCGTCCGGCTCCATGATCCCCACGCTGTTTATTGGGGACCACATCTTTGTAAGCAAGTTTGCCTATGGTTTTAAGGTACCTTTTACCGACTATTTGCTCGACGCTCCGATCTACTTCGGCGAGCAGAAGCTGCCCGACCGTGGCGACATCATTGTCTTTCGATACCCGCGCGATGAATCGATGAACTTCATCAAAAGAGTGGTGGGACTCCCTGGCGACGAAATACAGATGCGGGACAAGGTGTTGTTCATCAATGGAAAGCCAGTGAATCAGGCGCCATTGAAGGATGAGAGTCTTTCTAAAGGAATTGAAACAGACCACGACCGAGCGGTGATGAAGATGTACGAGGAGGATCTCCTCGGAAGCAAACACCCGGTATTGTACGACGAGACCACCGTCCTTGGATCCGACTATGGACCCGTGAAAGTTCCGCAGGGCCGCCTGATAGTGATGGGCGACAACCGGGACCGCTCCAACGATAGCCGGGGCTGGGGATTTGTGCCGCTGGAAAATATTCGCGGAAAGGCGCTTGTGATCTGGATGAATGTGGTCTTTTCTCTGGACGACAAAGTCAATTTCCGAGTTGGGCTGGACCGCATCGGGAAAATTCTTCGCTAACGTAGAAGTCTAAACCCGCTCCGATATCCAATGGAGAACCGCCCTCGTGCGGCTTTGCGCCCAGGGCCGATTGGCCACAAATCGAGCCGCTGCCGGACCACAAAAATAGTAAAAAGAACTCAATAGGCGGCCCACCGCGAAGCGATGAAGGCGTTCATCACGAAAACGACGAAGCCGCAAAACCTGCGGCGCAGTTTCGTTGCCGAATGCGGCAGTGGCGATAAAACATCCGCGATTTTTTTTAATGGTGTCATAGACCGCCTGAAACTCAGAGCGGTGCTTTAGTACTTTAGAGTATTGAATATATTTCCGCAGGTTCTCTGAAACAAAAAACTGAAACGGCATTCCGACAGTAAAATTAACGAAGAGTCGAAAGTAGGTGGCGCGCTCCTGCTGGCCTTCGTCAGTTTTCATATGATCCAGGATTTTTGCCATGTCCATGCAGATGGCGGAAATTAACAGGGCTTCTGAAACGCGAACCTTCTCGTCGAAAAGTCTGGGGTGAAGATCCTTGATTTCACAACTCATTTTGCGGGCGGTTATGCTCATGAAGCGCCGAAAGTTGTTCATGGCGTCCACTAACTCGTCATTTTCAAAATGCATGCGGCCCTGTCGAGCGATTGTTATTCGCTTGGCAAGCTCTTCGAGAAACGCCTTTTGTTCCCGGCGGCGTTGATTCTCTTCAATCACCTCGACTAGGCGGTCCGACTCCCGTCGCTTTTTCTCTTCGAATTCTTTCTTCTTGTCGTTCGCCACGGTGGGATTACATCAAAGTGGCGGGGTCTACGTCAATTTGTACAACGGTCGAGGAGGGAATTCCTTGGTTCTTGGCGCCGTGGATGGAGGCCAAAATTCGATGAAGATTTTGCGGCTTTGTGGCCTTCAAAAGTATATTCCACCGAAATCTGCTCTGAATTTTCGAGAGAAGCGAAGGAGCTGGCCCCAGGACCTCCACGGCGCCTTCTGCCCAGTTTTGTGACCAGGCGGCGATCTTTTCTGCCGCCTCTCGGGCTTTCGTCTCACTCGTGTCCGTCGTGAGCACCCGCGCGATTCTACAAAACGGCGGGTATCGGAAGTTCAGGCGATTCTCTAGTTCCCATTCCGCAAATGCCCGAAAATCGTGTTTAGAGGACCAAAGAATCGATGGATGGTCAGGATTATAGGTTTGAATGATCACCTTGCCTGACCAGTCTCCTCGGCCCGCCCGGCCTGCCATTTGAGTAAAGAGCTGAAATGCCCGCTCGGCAGATCGAAAATCAGGAATATTGATGGCGCTGTCGGCGTCGATGACCCCAACAAGAGTAACCCCAGGAAAATCGTGGCCCTTCGCAATCATTTGCGTGCCAACGATAATATCGGCCTCTCCCTTTGCAATCGAGAGTAACGCCTCTTCGAGAGTTCCGCGGCCCGACATGCTCTCGCGGTCGATTCGGAGAACGCGAGCTTTGGGAAACAAACCGCGAACTTCTTCTTCAAGCGACTCTGTTCCGCGCACTCCAGGATTCAAGTCGGGGCAATCGCATTCCTTGCAGCACTTTGGCGCTTTGTCGGTGAAACCGCAGTAGTGGCAGCGCATCTGGCCCCGCTTCTGATACCAGGTGAGGCTCACGCTGCAGTTAGGGCATTGTGGAACGTGCCCGCAACGAGTGCAGATCAGATAGGATGAGTATCCGCGCCGATTAAGAAGAAGCATAGCCTGGCGGCCGCTGGCGAGCGTTTCTTCCAGCGCCAATTTCAAGGGGGGGGACAACGACCCATCCATCGAACATTTTCGAAGGTCCACAAGGCGCACTTCTGGCAGCGGATGGCCCGTGATTCGCTTTCTAAGCTCCAGGTGGCGGTACTTTCCCGTGCGGGCATTGTGATAGGTTTCGAGGGAGGGCGTGGCGCTTCCTAAGACAACGGTGGCGCCAGTGCGGCTGCCGAGAAGGATCGCCATGTCTCTGGCGTTGTAGCGAAGTCGGTCTTCTTGCTTAAAGGCGGAGTCGTGTTCTTCGTCGACAATAATTAGCCCGGGATTCACAAGGGGGGCGAGAATAGAAGATCTTGCGCCGATGGCCACCATGATGCTTCCGGAGCCCAATCGCTGCCACTGACGGCTTCTTTCTCGGTCACTGATTCCGGAGTGCAAAATGGCTATTGGTTCACGAATTCGGCTTTGAAAACGAGAAAACAGCATCGGGGTGAGCGCAATTTCGGGCGCAAGAATCAGGACCGATTTTCCAAGTTGCCGAGCCCTGGTGGCTGCGTTGATGTAGATTTCAGTCTTTCCGCTTCCCGTAACCCCCTCTAACAAGCAGGTTGTGAATTTGCCCGATTCAAGGCTCTCACAGATCGCCTCCAGCGCCCGGGCTTGATCGTGGCTGGGTTGAGGCGGTGTCGCCGACGGAGGGATCGCAACAGGAGCGTCCTGCTTGTGATCTTCTGGGATCAACACCTTTTCAACATAGCCGGAGGAAACCAGGCCACGCATGGCCGCCTCACTGCCTTGTGAAATCGAACGCAGGGGCAAGCTTTTCCACAAGGCAAGCCGCTTGCCTCCTCGCTTTGCCCAATCCGCGAGAAGCGCGTCGGTGGGCGTATTGCCCCCTTGTCTCCATTCCGGTCGAGTGAAGGGGGCTGGACTGGGGGGGAGTGCTGAGCAGAGCACCTGTCCCACTGGGTAGTGATAATAGTGAGCGATCCAATCCAAGAATCCGACCCAGGATTCGGGGGCCAAGGGAAGCCTATCCGAGACTCCGAGAATGTCCTTAATTCCTGTTACTTCGGGTGGAGCTTCGTTGGTAACGGCGATCACATATCCCGCAAGCTTTTGACGGCGCACGCTTACGTCGACCGGAGATCCCGGACGAATTGAATTGCGCAGATGAATGGGCACGGAGTAGGTGAGAGACGGAAGAGGAAGAGGGATTGCTACACTAACAAACATTTCAATTCAGAAATGCAGCCGCTAAAGACCCGAGCGCGCTCGATTTTTCCGCTGCCTCCTTGTTCTTCCCTCTGGACTCATCGAGGAGTTCAGGAGTCGGATTGAGGAAGATCTTATTCAGGCGAAAACGCAAAAGACTTTGCTGGTCTCTCCGAAGAAGCAGCGAAACTTTTCCTCCCTTTGCGCTTTGAAGTCCGGTCACAGACTCAAACACAAGTTCGCAAGGGAGATCGCTGGACTTTGCCCAGGAAACCTCCTCAATCGTTGCGGGACAGGGGCCCTGAAGCATGATTGGAAAGAAGGAGTCCTTCTCGACCCAAAAAGACCGCGTGGAGTCGACGCTCTGGGAAACCCACGCAACGCGCTTTCCTTGAAGCTTGAGAGACATTGACGGATCAGGAAGATAAAACGGCCGCGGGGGATCCTTCATGGCGCGAACTTTGTCTAGCGGATGACGGAGGAGTGCGGTCTCCGGCACCACGGCCAGACCAAAACGGCGGAGTCCTTCCGTGAGTTTTTGGGAGTCGGACTCCAGAAGAATCGACAGGCCGGGCCAGCGATCAGAGCTTCTTGGTGTTCCCGTAAGCGGCACCGCTACAAACTCCTCCCACAGGAGGGAGTCAGATTCCGAAGGGCTGGCTCCGGGTCGATAGACACCAACTTTTGCGAGAACAGTTTTCGCCGGATCGTGTTGTTCGGCGATCCTTTTGGCCAGGAGAAAGGCAGGGGGAACATAGGCCGACGCAAGAGCGGAGTAGAAAAAGAAAAAAGCGGACACAGAGATAATTCTCAAATGGAAGACTCCCGCGCGAGGGACTGGATCAATGCTCTGGTTTTTTCGGAAATGTCGTCTCGCTTCAACGCAAAATGAATATTTGCCTCAAGATATCCGAACCGATCACCGGCATCGAATCTCCGACCCTTAAATTGGTGGGCATAAAACTTTCTCTGCTTTGCGAGAGATTGGAGCGCGTCCGTGAGCTGGATTTCACCGTTCACGCCGGGAGTAGAGTTCTCCAGAATCGAAATAATCTCGGGAGGAAGAATGTAGCGGCCAGGAATCGCAAAACGAGAGGGAGCCTGACCGGGCTTCGGTTTTTCTACCAACCGATCGACCAGAAGGGTTCTATCGTTGATCGGGGTCCCGCCCACGATTCCGTACTTGCAGGTGTCTTCTTGGCTAACTTCCATGACGCCAACCACCGGGGCGCCGCCATGAGCATCGTGAACCGCCATTAGTTGACCAATGCAAGGCGGGTTAGAGTCGATAACGTCGTCTCCCAGTAAAACCGCAAAAGGCTCCTTTGGGTCGAGCAAAGGCTTGGCGCACCAAACTGCATGGCCAAGGCCCTTCGGGGTCTCTTGCCGCACAGAAACAACGGTTGCTCCTTGTAGGAACTCCTGTGATTCAGGTGCGTCGAAGTAGTCCTCAATCGCCGCCTTTCCTTTGCTTGTAACTAAAATCACCTTTTCAATTCCCGAGCGAACGGCTTCGCCCACAATCAGCTGGATTATGGGGGTGTCCACCAAGGGAAGAAGTTCTTTCGCCACCGCACGGGTAACGGGGAGAAAGCGGGTGCCGCGTCCGGCCACAGGAATGACAGCAGTTTTTACAGCCATGGAATTCGTATATCATGCCCTGCAGGAATGAAGAGAATCCAGTTCGTATTATTGCTTTTGCTTAGCACACAAATTTCCCATGCCGGGCCGCTGACGCCGCAGCGCGCGGCAATAGGCGGCGCTGGCCGGGGAGGGCATGCTCGCGAGGGCATCGGCGCCAATCCGGCAAACGTGGCTTTGGTTACCGGGAGTCATTTTTCCGTCCAATACCTGAAGCCCGAGCTTCGGGATCGTGCGAGTGGTGGGCGTGGTTGGGGTGTGTCTGTTTACGACGGGCAGAACCCGGCTGTTCGGGCCGGAGTGGGGACTTTTCGGGAGTCTCGATCCGCCAATTTTAGAGGACGCCAGGTGTATGTGGACCGGAGTGAGGCACGAGTCGCAATGGCTCGCGGAGTGGGAGGATCGGTCATCGGCGGCGTGGCGGGAAGATACGTAACCACTCGAGGGCCCGAGGGCGAAGAGAAGTTTGCCGATGGAGATGCGGGAATTCTCTACCCGCTTTTTGGCGACGTGATGCTTGGCCTTACTTGGGAGAATTTTGCTAACCACCAAGGGGAGGACCCGCAAATGGCCGGAGGAGGCTTGTCTTGGGCGGTAAGCGAAGGAATTCGGATTTACGTCGACGGAGGGCGGTACTTGGCGGGCGACGAAAAGGGCAGAACGCAGTGGCAGGCCGGCGCTGAGGTAGAGATGATTGGTGGGTTTGTGGGGCGCGCGGGAATTTTCAACGAACCGCACCGCGCACAGCAAGGCAAATCATTTGGCGCCGGATGGGGCGGTCCGAGGGCATCGTTCGACTGGGCCGTAGTCATTACTTCCAGTGAACTACGGGAAAAGCAGCAGGTGTTTGGGATGACGGTGGCGTTCTAGCCACCTAGAAGCTTCGCTCGGAGTTTTCCAATAGCGCACGAAGATTGTCGTGGTGCCTGCGAACGATAATCAGGGCCATGGTCGTAGTCGCCAAGATCGCCCATGAATCAAACCTGAGAACCCAAAGAGCAACCGGAGCCGACCACACCGCTACCAAGGCGGAAAGCGAAGAGATTCTCGAGGGAATGAATACCACCAACCACACGAGGAGTGCGGTGGCTCCCACCAAAGGATGAATACCAAACAGCGCGCCAGCGCCGGTAGCTACACCCTTCCCGCCGCGACCGCGCAGGAAAACAGAATAGCAGTGACCCAGGACCAGCAGCAAAGCGCAGGGAATTACAAGACCGCCCCAGGCCTCGCTCCTTGTGAGCAGAAAAACCGGAAGAAGCCCTTTTAAAAAATCCATTACCAGCGTGATGGCGCCGGCTTTTTTTCCGCCAACGCGGGTCATGTTAGCGGCGCCAATATTTCCGCTGCCCTTTGCCCTCGGATCTTCCAAGCCCATTGCTTTAGCAACCAAAATTCCGCTGGGAATTGAACCAAGGACCACGGAAGCGGCAAGAGCGGAAACTACAACGAGCATCACAAGGGGCGTCCGCCATTAATAAGAACCTCAGGTTTGCTGATGAGGTACTTAGAGCCTGTGAACGGCTTACCGTTGATCGTAGTTGAAAACGGCGTTTCCTGGATAGAAGACAAAGACCCCGTGACGTTGATGAACCCCTGAACGGCGCCAACGTTTTTTGCAATGATTTGGCCGGAGCAAGTGACTGTTTGCTGGCCCGGGCTTGTTGAGGTGAGCTGCGGGAAAGTGATGGTGAGCGTTTGAGACGCCCCGGCCGCCAGAGTAAAAACATGATTGTCTGCAGTGGCGCCAGCTAAGGTGATGGTAGAGGTTCCATCTCCTGCGTTTACTCCGGAAACCCTAGAGCCCGGGTTGCGCCACAGCAGAGAGATTTCTTGATCGGCGGGAGAGGGATTGGAGAAGTGGAGAGAGCACTCAGAGGAAAACGGCGAGGCTACTCCACCGGGTACTTCGTTCACGGCAGACATAACAAAGTTTGTTCTTCTGGCCGATGTGGCAAACGAGACCTGGGTGAGGCACGCACCCCAGAAGCAAATGAGAGCGATCACAAAGGAAGAACGGTATGCCATCCTTATAATTATATCACGCCCGAAAGGCCTGTAAATTCGAGTGGTTGTATAATTAGAACGGCTTACCCGAGTTCACGGAGATGGGAGTTTGAGAGTAAATCGGCTGGCGATTCACTGACGTGCTCGTTACGTCGTAGGTAGACTTGAACTGGCTCTCTACGAACGTTACCAGGGAGCCTCCGGCCACCAAGAACCCCGGGTTAGTGGCTGTTTGGTCGGCCGCGAGAATTGATCCAGAGCAAGTTACGGTTTGGGTGAGGGGGCCGGTCGATTGATCGCCGAAATCCCATGCAATGGTGGCGCTTTGAGTCCCCGCCAAAGTACAAGTCGTCCCGGAGCAGGACGCTCCGCCGTTGGCAGTAAAAGTGGGAGTGACACTAGGAACAGAGGTGTCATCGAGGGTGAACGTTTGAATTGAGGACGATGGGTTGGTGACCGTCAGGGTACATGTGCCCTTCGCCGGGTAGTCAAGTGAGGCGCTGCTGGTGATAGTGTTTCGTCCCACGGAACTGAAATAGACCCTCCTTTGAGCGGCCTCTGCGCCTACCGAAAAAAAGAAGGCCATCAAACTCAAAAGAATGATTTGTCTATTCATAATTTTTCCATTCTAGCAAATTTCGACGAGATCACAACACGGCAGACCCTAGTTACTAACCGACTCAACTTGGAGCGGAAGATCGCCATAAATGCGGTCCAGTTCAACGTCTCCCGAGCCATAGATCGAGACACAATAAGAGGAGCTGCTCGACACGCCACCGGGTCCAAAATAGCAAGTATTATCGATAACGAATAATTCGGGTCGAGAAACGGTTGGAAATGAATGCAACAAAAGAATGCCCTTGATTCTTGGGATGGGGGGAAGCTGGTATTTTTCCGCTACCACAGCAATCGGTTTGAAAAGACCGTCGGCTGAATCAAACTTGGTGATCTCCCTGTCGTCAGCGTTAGGGCCGCTGTTTCGAAGTCCGTATATTTTATCGTCAGTATTGGCGGACGATGCCCCGAAGTCTACCGCGATGCTTTCAATTTGGGCGTTTTGTCCAGAGATGTTTATGTCGGTGAGCACCGCAACTACGGGGCCTGACCGTCGACAATCGGGTACGCCGGGAAATGTTTGACCATTAATCACGACATCTGCCTCGTTGCAGTTATCGTAACGAATGAGCACACTCGGCTTGAGGACATAGACGGTGTCTTGTTCTGGCGACGCAGCAAAGCTGAGGATATTTCCGATGGGAATTGTGGCGTCAACGTCGAGCGGGTCAGTTCCCGCAACCCACACGGAACGGTAATGCGACTCAATAATGGGTGCGATCGAGCGATTGTTTCGCTCGGCAGCAAGGCCCGGAATATAGCGGCGAATTCTTCCGTCGGCGCCGAGGAAATAGCGAAACATTTGGGAGGGAGCCGCAACTCGCTGGCGGAGCGAACACATCAGTTCCGGATTGGGCTTCCAATTCACCGCTGCTTGGTTCCAGTTTAAGTCGCGCAGCCCCCCGTAGGAGGCTTTCTGGCCTATTGGGTCGGTAGATGCGGCTCCAGCCCCGCCCCGGCCGCCACCACCGGCGCCGGCGTCTGGTTCGGTGCGAATCATGCCTGTAACTGTAATCTCGATCGCGTCGCCGAGGCGTGTGAATTGGTAGCCGTTAAGGAGGCCTGTGGCGGTGGTGGCGACCACCGGGCAATTCAAGGTGGGCAAGCTTCCGGTCGTCACACGAGGATTGTATTGCTGGATATTCACCCAAAGCTGAAAACCCTTGAAGGTTCCGGGGAGACCGGCCTCTGTTCCGGCGGTGTCTGCCAGCAGGGTGTTTCCAACTACGGTCTCTCTAAATCCAAAGTCGTCGGGATTGGTAGAACACGCTCCAGCGACAGTCTGATACCGACTCCGGGCATACTCAAAACCCGTGGGAACCGCACCCAGGCCTGAGCTGGAGCCGTCGGCGCTTCCCGCGACCGCTCCAGCGCCCGTAACGTATTCCTGCAGTTTGGCCTTAACCATGGCATTGCACTGAATCTTAAAATTCGTGACCTGGCTTTTGTTGAGCAGCGCAAAGAACGCTGGAAACATGGCAACTGCTACAATTACCAAAAGAGCACCGCTAACCATTCCTTCCAAAATGGTAAATCCGGCTTCCTTCGAATCGAGCTTTGGGCCTGGGCTGAACATGATTATAATTTTATCCCAAGGGGCGAATCCGTGAAATCAAAGCTGAAAATGAAAGTGTTTCCGCTAAGTTTGCCCGGTTTTTTGCTCGTTCCCTATCTGTTTTTCCTCTCCGACTTTCGATTGCTGGTTTGGGCAATAGATACATTCTATCGGCCATTTTGGATTTTAATGGTGATGAATTTAGTGGGTGCCGCATTATCCTCGTGGCTGTTGAGCCGCCTTTTGCGCACAGGGCGGTGGGTTTTTGATATTTGCTTTGGGATTACCTTTTTTCATGTGAGCTGGTTGGCGATGACGCAAAAGCGCCATGGTGTTCTCGTGTTGGTGTTCTTCTTGTTTTCTCTGATGGTGTTGGCGAGGGAGTGGGTCGCCCGAACCCTGAGAGCCCCGTATTTTGATTCGGGGAGGCGGTGGTGGGAGTCGCACCCGAAGACGATCCCGGGAGCAAAAGCCTTTGTCAGTGAGGCCGCTGGTGGCGGTGAGGCCGAAGTACTACTGACCAATCTGGGCCCAGAAGGATGCTTCGTATTTTTCCCAGGCGGGAAGATGTCCAAAAAACCGCAAAGAATACGAATCGTGCCCGAGCAAGGACAAGAATACACGGCACCGGTAGAGGTGGTTTTTGTAACGCGCGACAAATATGGCGTCGGGTTACAATTTTCCCCAGGGGTCGCGCAGAACGACGGATCCAAGGACCTGCACGACATGATCTTCAAGATGAGGAGTTTGGGATATGTGGATTAAGTTGGCGCTCGTTTCTATGTTGCTGATGGCGTGCACGAAGGGTGGAAAGAGCGGAACCCCGGCCGGAGCACTGGAGCAGTATGTCGCTGCTGTGATGAGTGTGTCGGGGCCCGAGGACAGGCAGAAGCTCCTTGATATGACGGTAGGCGAAGCCAAAGAGCAATTTGAAAAGATGTCGGTGGAAGAATTTACAAAAGCCTTTCCTAAAGGAAGATACCGCCTTGTGAGCTTGAGAATCAGAGATCCTCGCGAAGAAAAGGCGGGAGTTGTGAGCCTTGTTTATGAGGTTACCTTTGAAGACAAGGGATCGGGTGCTTCTGCTGTTTTCACCAACAAGAAGCTGGCCTATCTGGAAAAAAGCGAATCGGACGCCTGGAAGATCCGTGGCGTTAAAGGCGTGAAGAGCTTCGTGGAGAAAAAAGAAGCGCTTGAAATTAAGCTCGGCGCTGAGCCCGTGAAGTGAAATAGAGAATCAGCCCACCCAAAAACATAGCCACTGAAACGATTTGTGAAGTTGAAGCAAGGCCGTTCCACCACAGGCCGCGACCGATGTCGCCACGGAAAAATTCTGTGATGAACCGAATCAACGAGTATCCGCAAAGGTATGCGGCTGAAACAGTTCCCTTGTGCTGGGAGCGCTTGGAAAGTCGCCATAAAAACAGTGTCAGAATAATGAGGCTGCCGGCCTCGTAAAGTTGAACCGGGTGAATTCCGATCCCGCGCAAATTTTCGGCCACCAAATCGGAGTGAAGTCGAACCGCCCAGGGTAAGTCGCAGACACTGCCGTGGCAGCACCCAGAAAAAAAACAGCCCACGCGACCGATCGACTGCGCTCCAGCAATGGCTACGGCCGCTATGTCCAGGGTGCTGCGCCAGTCTTTTGAGTGAGCGCGGCTCCAAAAAAATAAGGTTAGTCCTGCGCCGATTAGCCCCCCGTAAAAAACCAATCCGCCGTTCCAGATTCGAAAAAGCATGGCGGGATCTGATCTAAAATCCTGGGGATGAAGGAACACATAGAACAATCTCGCGCCCACTAGCCCAGAGATTAATCCCCAGAACGCCAAATCGCCGGCGCCCGCGCTACGCAGAAAAAGAAATGCTGCGAGATAGGAAAGAGCGAAAAACACGCCGTAGGCATGTACAGGTACTCCGAAAATTTCAAACAGAGTTGGAAACACTTAGGTGGGGCTCTCGGCGGGGGCCGAAGGCCCTACGTCCTTTTCTGTAAACATACTGATTATTAGAAGCAGGGCGCCGATCGATATGGCTGCGTCTGCTAGGTTGAAGGCCGGAAAATGCGCTGAACCCTTCCAATGAAAATCTACGAAATCCACCACGTGTCCTAGGCGGAGTCGATCCACGATATTTCCGATTGCGCCGCCAACGATAAGTGAAAGACCGTAAATGCTGATTTTTTGAGTAGACTGAAGCTTCGAAAAAACCCAAAGAATCGCTACCAGCGTTATGCCCGGGATGAGTAGGAACAACAGGTCTCTGGCGGGATGACTTCCGTCGGAAAAGGCGCCGAAGGCCGCGCCCTTGTTGTAGACGAGGGTAATGTTCAGGTGGTCAGGAACAATAGAAACAGACTCGTGAAGACGAAATGAGATGAGCACTAAAAATTTGGACAATTGGTCAAGGGCTACCACGAGGCCATGGACCGAAAGCAGCACCAGATACTTCCTGTTGATCATACCTGATCAGGCTACACGAAATTCAGAGGAATTGAAGACTACTCGTCTTTGAATTCCTTGGCATCGAGCCCGTATTTTTCCAGTTTTCGAAGAAGGGTCTTCTTCGGAATATTGGCGTGTATGGCGGTTTGGTTGATGCGGCCATTAAAAACCTTCAAGGCGCTGATGATAAAGTGTTTCTCAAATTCTTCCTTTTGAGCTTGGAAATCGAGGCTCGACGAAGAAATCGAAAAAGTGAATGCTTCGGGCTCCTCGCCCGCGGCAGTCGAAGGCCTGCTCTGCGCCGCGGCAGCCAGCCCGCGAATTTTTTCAGGAAGGCTTTGGGGGGAGATCTCTGACCCGCCTTCAATCACAAAGGCGTGCTCCACTACGTGTTCTAGCTCGCGAATGTTTCCGGGCCACGAATAGTTCAGCATTAGGCGCTCGGCATCAGCGGCCAGCCCGCGAATCTTGGTTCCATATTGGGAATTAAAGCGCTCAAGGAAGTGCTTGATGAGGGGAAGAATGTCGTCCTTTCGCTGGCGAAGAGGAGGAAGCTGCACGGGTAAAACGTTCAGGCGATAAAACAGGTCTTCTCGGAAGGAGCCAAGCTTCACGGCCTCCTCGAGGTTTTTATTTGTTGCCGCGATGATCCTAACATTGGCCTCAACTTCACGGTTTGAGCCCACGGGAGTAAATCGCTTCTCTTGGAGAACTCTTAAGAGCTTGACTTGCATGGCGGGAGTAATGTCGCCGATTTCATCCAGGAATAAAGTGCCGCCATCAGCAAACTGAAATTTCCCGATTTTTCTCGAGTCGGCGCCGGTAAAGGCTCCTTTTTCGTGTCCGAAAAACTCGCTCTCAATCAGATTTTCAGGAATGGCGCTACAGTTAATCGCCACAAAGCGCTCATCTTTGCGGGGGCTGTTCATGTGTACGGCGCGAGCAACGAGCTCTTTTCCTGTGCCGCTCTCGCCACGAATCAGAACGGCACTGTCTACTAGTGCGACTTTTTCAATCAAATTAAAAATGCGCTTCATTTCCTGGCTCGTTCCGACCATCGACTTGCTGTCGCTGGCTTGGCCCGTGGGACTGGAAGCCAGGGTGGGCGCCGACAGTCCTGCAACCTTTACGGTATTGTGAGCCTTCAGTGCGCGATCCACGAGCGCAACCAGATCTTCGCTCTTAATGGGCTTTTCCAGATAGTTGTAGGCACCGAGGCGCACGGCTTCTACGGCATCCTTCACATTGGAATAAGCCGTGAGGATGATAACAATGATTCTGCTGTCGAAGGATTTGATTTGTCGGAGTGCCTCGATTCCGTTCATGCGGGGCATGTTTACGTCGAGAAGCACGAGGTCATATTTGCTGGACATGACCTTATTGACGGCCTCTTCGCCGTCACGGGCCTGGTCAACAGCGTAGTTACGCTCGGAAAAAGCGGAGCTTACCGTGAGCCGGAGGGCGTTGTCGTCGTCTACCACTAGTACTTTAAACATGGCTGCTCCTTAACACTTGTTCCTGAACATTGGGAAGGCGAATCAAAAATCTAGTTCCCATTCCGGGCGAACTGAACGCCTCGATGGTTCCGCGATGAAGTTCAATAAAATACTTAGACAAATATAAACCAAGGCCGGTTCCTTTGGTTTCATCGTTGAGGCCGCGGCTACCCCGGTAAAACTTGGTAAAAAGGTGTCGAAGCTCACGTTCGCTCATGCCGGGGCCTCTGTCGGAAACTTCGATCTCAATCTGGTCCCCCACCTCTCGGGTGGTCACCGTCACCGACGACCCTTCGGGGCTATATTTAATGGCATTGTCGATCACGTTGGTCAGCACCTGAATCACCAAAGTGGGGTCGAGGAGAATCGGAAACAAAGGTTCTTCCTTCCGCTCAATTCGAATGTTTTTCTGGCCCGCCTGAAAGGAAAGCTTCTCAACAACTTTTTCTAGGAGTTGATTTACGTCCTTTGACCGCAGGTCGAGTTTAATATCGCGGGATTCAACCTTGGTAAGGTTGAGAATTCGAGAAATGAATTTATCGAGACTTTCCGTGCTTTGAAAAATCTGAACCATGGCGTGCTTTTGCTCATCGGAAAGGCTTCCCTGTCGAATGACCATTTCCGCCAAGCCCTGGATTCGAGCCACAGGGGTCTTCAGGTCGTGGCTCATGAGTGAAAGGAAGTTTCCCTTCATTTCTTCCACCTGCACCAGGAGATCGTGTTTTTCCTGTACCTCCCAGCGACGGCGGTATTCAAGAATGGCTCGATAAGGCATTACCACGTAGAAGATGCTCACAACTGCCGAAAGAGGATGAGCAAGACGAACCCAAACACCCAGCCCCGTAAACGAAAGCCAGGCCGCGGCCATCGAAATGAAAAGAAGTCCGAGCGTAGTGGCGGTAGCACCCGCAGGAGTGAGATAAATCGTGGCCACAGTCGCGGCGGCGGCCAAAATGAAAGTGAGCCCGTAGTCGATGCGAATCGGGGAGATTATCACCCCGCGGTTGCGAAGGATTGAGTCGAGGGTTGACGCATGAACGGAAATCCGCGCATTGGTATAGGGAATGCGTGAGTAGGGCGTGAAGTAAAAGTCGGAGGGTGAGGTGGGCTCCAACGTATCTACTAACAGGAAAGATCCAGAGACTCCGGCGCCAGAGGAGATGTCGTTAAGGGTAAGTCGAGGAAATGTCGCCGCCTCTTCTCTGGTGTCGCCAGGAAACCTAATTAAGGTGTGCCAAGCGTCGGCGGGTTTGTAGTAGTAAGCGCCACGGGTTTCTCGAATCGTGGTCGCCAGCTCCTCGTGATTGAGCTCGGGCTTCCAAAGCATGGTCCAAAGCGAGGGCTGACCGAAGACAGTGAGCAGTGCGCGACGAACAACTTTGTCCTCCGCGAAGAGGGTTCCGTCTTTATGGATTACGGCGGGAGCATGCTCCAAGAGGCTCAGGGGATAGGGGGGCAAAACTTCACCCGACAGGTCCACATCGGTTCCGAAAATCACACGCGTTCCCTGGAGCACTGCGTTTTTTGCTAAGTGCAATATCTGCCGAGCCTCGTTCGGTGAGGTATCGACATCGGAAACACTGAGACGATTAAGAAACACCACTGCACGGGGCTTATGCGGAAGAGCGCTTTGAAGAATCGTTAAAACCTGAGAGACGGGACTAACGCCTTCTTTGGCCTCCTCCAATAGAACGGTTTTGATTCGGGCGTCGGGTTTGGCGCGCACCTGGGAGCGGGTCCAAAGGTCATAAAACCAGGCCTCCACCCGAAATAAGTCCAAATTTACACTAACGGAGGTGACGGAAATCGACACGAACGCCACCAACAGCAATTTGCGATTGCGTTGGAAAAAGGCGCTGTTGGTAATGGAGTCTAGTCTCATAGTTAAGCCCGGCTTCACCTGAATTCAGCAAGTTGTGGGCCAGTTTACACGCGAGCGGGAATTGAAATTTCCCAAGAGTTTCCGGTGTTTGCTTAAGGACAAGCCCCGAATTTCCGATGAGAAATGTATAGAGCTTTTACAGTTGGGCGCCGAATGATCAAGTTTACGAAAAAAAATCCTGTGACGGTTTTGAACGTGGGCACCCGCATTCTCTTGAAGGATGTGATGGACCAGTACCTTCGAACGTTCGGAGAAGTGAAGACTTTTTACGCCTCCAAACTGTCTTCTGCTGTGGAAAGTTTCCGCCAGCATAGTCCACAGATTATATTTTGTGAGCACTTGTTTCCCGAGGGAAGCGCCATCGAACTTGTGGAGGCAATTGGCGGGCTTTCGCCCTGTCAGGATCGATACTTTGTGCTCGCAACTGAGCAGCCCTCCGACGAGCTAATATCCTTAGCCATGGAAGAAAACATCGATGAGATTCTCGCCAAGCCGTTTTCCACTGATGACGTGGCAAAAATAGTGGAGCGCTATGCTGAGAAGCGGGAGCTTCTGCGGCGCGAATGGTGCCAGGACCTGCTAAAAGCGCGCACGGCAGAAGAGCAAAAGCGATTTCAAGAGGCGCTGGCGTTGTATAGTGCAGCAATCGGAAAATACCCTGCCGAGGTTCCAGTTTTGTTGGATGCCGGATCCTTCTTTTTGTCCCAAGGAAAAAAAGAAGAAGCGGCTAGATGTTTTGAAAAGGTTCTTTCTTTGAATCCACAAAATCCAAGAGCCCTCTTTCTTGAGGGGCAGCTTCTAAAGCGTTCCGGGAGATTCAAGGACGCAATGGATCGATTTCATTCCGCCAATCAGGTGAGCCCGCTCAATACGCGGCGCTATAAGGAAATGGTTGATGGACTTCTCATGATGGCCGACGAGAGGGCGGCGTTTGCTCTGAAAACCGATTCAGAAAACTCGTGGCTGATCTTGTCGCGCTTAAAGATCATGACCATACGCAGGGACTACAAGGCTGCTGTTCAATACATGGAAACTAGGCGGGCGCTACTTGGCGAGCTGGATCGTAAAGAGGCCGATGTCTACCTGTCTCTGGCAAAAAAAATGGCAGGAATCCGCTAGCAAGACCGACCGTTGGCAAATTACCGACTAATTCCCAGAATTTTTCTCGCCTCCGAGGGCGAGGCCACCTCTCGCTGGAGAATCTTTGAGATTTCTGCCGTACGCCTTACCAGTTGAGCGTTGCTTTGGGCGGGAACGCCCTTAGACCACATCAGGTTGTCTTCAAAACCGACGCGAACATGCCCACCGGCCACAATGGCCACCGGGGACAGTTGAAGTTGGGCGCGACCTACACCGGCAACAGCGAACGTGCAGTTCCCGGGAAGTTTGGACTTTAGATGAAACAAGTTCTCTGGGTTGCCCGAAATTCCGTGTCGAGTTCCCATCACGAACTGAAAATGTGCCGGGGAGCCTAAAACGCCCTTTTCCAGAAGGTGGACGCCATATTCCAGCATCCCGAGGTCGTAAACCTCTACTTCAGGCTTAATTCCAAGAGACTTCATTTTGTCCGCGAGCACGGCAATGTCTTTCGGAAGATTCTCAAAAACCTCGTCGCCAAAATTTAGGGAGCCCACATTCAGAGACGCCATTTCCGGGCGCAGCTCAAGCGGCGCGAGGCGCTGCTGCACCGGCGTGCCCACGGCACCGCCCGTAGAAAACTGAACGATCAGATCCGTGTTGTCTTTAATTCCTTTTAAAACCTTTTCAAAAAGATCGATTCGCTGACTTGGCTTCCCGCTTTCGTCACGAACGTGAATGTGAACAACCGAGCAACCCTCTTTCCAGCATGCCTCGGCGGCACGAATTTGCTCGTCCGGAGAAATCGGGAGATTGGCGTTCATTTCCTTGGATGTCTCTGCACCGGTGAGGGCACAGGTAATGATCAGTTTTTCCATGCTAAAATCTTAGCCCAACAATATTTCTACCGCACGATTTCGTTTGTGAGCGAATAAAGCGCCTTGGGCAGATGTTCCCAGTGGGAAACGCGAACGAATTTTCCTCCACCGCGTTTGGCCATGGAGCGGCAGAATCTTGGACTGGCCCACGGACTTCCGGTCTGCACCACGTGAAGCTTGGGGAGTTTGGCGACAAGGTATTCAGGATTCGATCCCGCGGTAAAACGCCCGTCACTCATCAAGATCACCGCCTTCCGCGGTAGGCGACCATGATCACACTCTTGCGCCGCCTTTTTCAGCCCCGCCTCAATATTGGTCAGTCCGCGCGCGGGAACCTCTAGCAGCGCGCGCAGTAATTTTCGCAAAGGCATCTTCTCGCCGATCGGCTTGATGACTGTGGCGTCTGTTTCAAAGCAAATCACGCCAAGGTCCTCGGAGTCTAATTGGAGAGCCAGCGTGGCGAGCGCGACCGCGGTGAGCGCAAGTTTCTTTCCGGTCATTGATAGGCTTGTGTCGATACACAAAACGACTTCGGCGCGCTTGGGAACACGATGCTCCACAAGCAGGTGCTCAAGAGCTGGGTCCTCTGAAAGAGATGCCTCAAGATCCAGTTCCGAGGCGGGAGACAGTTCCCATGGCGCAGTTTCCTCGCGGTAGGGTCGGTTCACGGCGCCCATCGTCGCCAGAGCCTTACGAATTATTTGTTCAACTGCAGCGTCGCGAATCTGCTCACGCTTCTTTTTGTCCTGAATCCGATGCTTAATTTCGTGGTATTCGAGGGCCTTTTCCCAATTGTCGCTGGACTGATTGTCCACGGAGCCCTCGCCAGAATCAGTAAACAGCTCTGGCGGATTGAACTTAATAACCGGAGCCCCCGGGTCGGCCGGGAGCTCCGAGTATTCGATCTTAATTTTATCGCTTATCTTTTTTTTTTCGAAAGCTCTTCGATGGCCTTCTTCATGCCGAGTTCGGCGCCCTCTTCTGAGAGCTCCACGCGAGTGGGAAGAGCGATCTTGCAGGCCCGCTCAAAATCAGCGGAAGTTCCGCCCATTCTGGCCGCGATGTCGTAAATGCTGATCCCGGCCCGGATGCTGGCGCCGCGCTTGAAAAGAGGGGAGTTGCGAGTGTTTCTAACCGCGTGCAGACACCAGCCCAGAAGGTCATCGTTGCGGTATTCTTTTTCTTTAAAGAGGGTTGCTCCCTTAAGAATATCCCGTTCCTCGTCCTCGCTTTGGTAGTCCAAGCTAATAAGTTCAAACCGGTCAAGAAGGGCTTCGCTCAAATGGCTGGTGGCCACAAATTCTCTGGGATTTTGGGTGGCGATCACGCAGAACCCCGCCTTGGCCTTTAGTTCACCGATTCGAGGCACTTCAATGCGGCGCTCATCGAGAGCAGGAAGGAGCACGTTTTGTACGCCTTCAGGCATCCGGTTGAGCTCGTTGATGAACAAGATGCTTCCTTCGCGCAACGACTCAGAAAGGGGGCCGTCAAAATACGCGTCTTTGGAATATCCCTTTTTCAGCACGGTGGGCGGGTCAAACCACCCAGTAAGCTTTTGTTCAGTGAATCGGGAATCCCCGTCGACACGCACAACGCCGCGGTCGAGCCAATGAGCCACGGCATTTACAAGAAAAGTCTTACCAACCCCTACCGGGCCCTCAAGGAGCACATGTTTGTCGGCCGCAATACAGTGAAGAAGGGCTTCCATTTCGGGTACGCGCCCCACCACGCCAAATTTCTTGGCGATCTCAGAAATGGATTTCTTCGTATCCTTCAATTGCGACCCTTCTTTTGTTCCTGTCTGCGCAGGAGCTCGTCCACCACATAGCTTGCCACATGGGACGGGAGGGTTCCAGTTCCGAAGCCTGCATCAAACCCACACTCGAGCGCCACTGGGTGAGAGAGTCTCGGGCCGCCAGCGATAAAAATAAATCGCTCCGAGAGGCCGCGTTTCTCTGCGGCCCGCATGAGGTCTTTTAGGTTGTTAATGTGGCAATCTTTTTCGTCCACAATTTGGCTCACCAAGATGGCGTCCGCATTTTTTTCAACCGCGGCGTTCAGCAGATCTTCATTCATCACCTGCGCTCCGAGGTTGTGGGCGCTGATCCATTGGTAGCGCTCCAGACCGTAGTCTCCTTTATAGCCCTTCATGTTAAAAATGGCGTCGATGCCCACGGTATGTGCGTCAAACCCCGTGGTCGCGCCCACAATTACGACCTTTCGCTTGATCTTCGTGCGAATCAATTCATTGATCTCGTCGAAACTTTTGTACTCTGCTTCGACCTTCACTACTTTGATCTTCGTGAAGTCCACGGAAAAGTCGGTGGCAGCGTAGGCCACAAAAAAAGAAAATCCCTCTGAGGGCTTTTCCATGGCAACGACCTTAATGTCACGAAACCCCATCTTGCGGAGCAATTCAGTGGCGGCTTCTTTCGCCTCTGGGGACGGATTGATGGGCAACGTGAACGAAATTTGTGTTCGGCCATCGTTCATCGCGTCGCCGTAAGGGCGAAGGGCTTTCAGATCCACCGGCTTAACTGAGGGGTGATCCGGAGCGCCGTAGGGCAGGAATTTGCTATCCATACTTTTTGGCCTCCAGCATATCTAAGAAGGGGTTAAGGTATCCTTCGTCCCGGAGAAACACCCCCTGGTAGCCCTTGCCGCCATCAATCCTGCGGCTCACTTCAGCGAAGCATTTGTCCTCGATGGCCTGAAAGAGTCCTTTTTTGTCGATTACCTGAAGGAGTTTGCCGGTGTCGTTGAGGACCTTCTGGGCCCATTTTTCGATCTTTCCGTTCTTCCGGAAAACCAGCTCCTCACCCAAGTGCTCGGCACCAGCGAATATGTAGTTGGCGCTTTTGAGCGCCTTAAAGCGGTCCTGGAGAAGAGGCGTGTGGATCGCCTCCGTGGGCATTCCGAGAAGGTGGATTCCTTGGTTGGTCATCACACTCACGAGATTGAATATCGCGTCGTAGACATGGCTGAAAAAAATGTCCCCTTCCATGTGCCTGGTCGGGGGCATGTACTTCAGCGGCGCTTTGGGAAAAATGTCTCGTGTCATTTGGGCGCGCGCAATTTCAAGAAGAATAACGTCTGGGTGCCAGGGGTCCATTTCCATCGCGTGGCCCAGGCCCATGAACTCCGGCTTCATGTTTGCTTGGAGGGCAAAGCGCTCATTAATAAACTGCGACGCCAACACCTGGTGACCGTTCTCCACGGCATCTGCGGTGGTGAGATAGTTGTCTTCTCCGGTGTTGATCGTAATTTCCGACAGAGCGCACACCAGGCGCGAGAAATGCTGATCGATCAGCGTGCGCTTGGGGTTGATGTCGCGGAATAAAATGCCGTAAAGGGAGTCGCAAAGCAGGAAATCAAGTCGCTCCATGGCTGCGATTGTTGCGATCTCAGGCATGCAGAGACCCGACGAGTAGTTGGTTAGGCGCAGATACCGCCCCAGCCGCTTTCCCTCTTCATCCAGGGCGTGCCGCATGATGCGAAAGTTTTCTTGCGTAGCGTAGGTTCCGCCGAAGCCCTCGGTGGTGGCGCCGTGGGGAACATAGTCGAGGAGAGACTGGGCCGTGCTTCGAATCACGGCGATAACATCGGCACCAGCTTGTGCCGCCGACCTTGCCTGAACCACATCCTCAAAAATATTTCCCGACGCCACAATCAGATACTTCAGGGGAGGCTTTTTAAACGAAGTATCGCGAGGATCCTTTAGTTGGCGCATCAGGCGTGTGCGTTCCTTGCGCCGATTGGAGAGCTCCGTTAATGAGTTCTTTGCAATGCCGCGGGCCATTGCCTCTACGGATTTTTTTGGCTGCTCGGCAATTTTACAGATTCGAATTTCATTGCGCGCCGCCGCCTCGGCTACTTCTCGCGCCGATTTTCCGGAGGCAACGCAAGCGTTTGCCATCCACCAAGTGGCGCCGCGCCCCAGGCCGCCGTCGGCTGCAATCTGGTCAACCACCGCGTTCACGAGTGGGTAGTACTGTTGGTTCAGTTTTACGGCCCCGTCAATTCCCATCAGACGGAGACAGCTGCGCTCCGTGGCCACCGTGGAGTGACGGTCGATCATTTTTTTTACGTCGTCGGCAATTCGAACAGCGACCTTTCGGCAGCGCGCGATCTTTTTCTTGTCGAGGTTAAGTTTCATACGTAGAGGGCCTCAAAAAGTTTCCTGATCTCATTGCTCTCACGGAGAATTTCTAGGGTCAGTGCAGCGTGTCCGGCGGTGTAGCCATTTCCGATCATCAAATCTATGTCGGCCCCCACGCCTTCAGCACCCAATGCCGCCGCAGAAAAGCTGGTTGCCATGCTAAATAGATAAACCGTGCCCTTGTTTTTGCACGAAAGGATGCTGGCCATTTCGGTTCCGGGAACGTTGGCAACATTGATCACCAGGTCGGCCTTGCTCCCCAATGTGTGAATCACCTTTTCCGAAGCCTCGATGGCGTGTTGTGCATTTCCTTCCACCACATGATCAACGAACGATAGTTGGCGAAGGCGCTCACAGTTCTTCGGTGAATATTCGAAGGCCAGCACCTTCCCTGTTTTTCCGAGGATTTTTTTTGCCTGCCAGAGGCACAGGAGACCGCTTTTACCGCCGCCGCCCATTACAACCACGTTCATCCCCGGTTTTACCAGGCGAGCCACTTGGGCTGGGGCGCCCGCCACGTCGAGGGCGGCCAGCACCAATCCCTCCGGAAGATCGTTGGGAATTTTTGCTGCGATTCCAGAATCGAAAAGAACCGCGTGTCCGTCGACCTCCACTCGGTCGATTCCGGGAACAACCCGCTTGATTTTTTTTACCTTAAGCGGGGTTAGAGTAAGCGAGACCAGCGTTGCGATCCGATCTCCGGGCTGGAGCTGCTTTAGGTCGGGATTGGAAATTTTCTTTCCCACCTCGCGCACGGTTCCGATCAGCATTCCGCCGGAACCAGTCACGGGATTTTGTAATTTTCCTCGTTCGCGGATCACCTGCAGCATGGCCTCGCCCGTGGCGGCCGCGTCTTCCCCGTTTGCTTGATAGAACTGATGAAAGCTTGCCGAGTCCACATTTAACGAGTCGACATCGATTAAAATCTCATGGTCATTAATGGGAAGATCGGGGATAAGGCGGCGCGCTTGTTGTGGCAGCGCCCCTACGGGCTCCGCCACTCGATGAATTCCAAGCCCGAGACGGAGGCTATCTTCCCTTTGCACGCTCGGCAGCCCTCACTCTTTCTTCAGCGATTGTATTGGCAACCACGTTGGTGGGGCGGCCTTCCGCGTCGGATCGATCCAGAATGAGTTTCACGGTTTCGTAGATTTGCGCCACGCGAGTGAATGCCTTGTCGCGGTGATAGCCTTCCGGCTCGTGATAGATGTTGATAAGGCCGCCGGCGTTTATCGCGTAGTCCGGGGCATATACGATTCCGCGCTTAAGGAGGGATTCGCCGTGACGTTCCGTAGCGAGCTGATTGTTGGCGGCGCCAGCAACCACCTTACACTTAAGGCGCGGGATCGATTGATCGTTGATAACCGCGCCCAGGGCGCCAGGGCTAAATATGTCGCACGCAACGTCAATGATCGCGTCGGGATTTACAACATTGATGCCGTACTCTGCTTTGGCTCTTTCCACGGCTGTCTTGGAGATATCGCAAGCGGTTACGGTGGCCCCCTCTTGAGCGAGATATTTTAGGAGATTGAAGTTAACGGCTCCCAGCCCCTGCATGGCCACATGGAGACCCTTGAGGCTTTTCTTTCCGAAGGACTTCTCCGCGCAAGCAAGCATTCCGTTGTAAACGCCCCAGGCGGTGGCCGGGGAGGGGTCTCCGCTAGAGTTTGCTTCCCCTGCAATTCCCAAAATGTGTTTGGTGCGAGACTTAATGATCTTGAGATCATTGCTGTCGATGCCCACGTCTTTCGCCGTGATGTAGTTGCCCGCAAACGTTTCCACGAAATCACCGAATCGGCGCAGGAGCTCAGGTGTTTTCTGGCTCACGTCGCCCATAATGATGCTCTTGCCGCCCCCCCAAGCTAGGTTTGAGATGGCTGCTTTATAGGTCATCCCCTTAGATAGGCGGAGCACATCGGTGAGCGCTTCCTCTTCGGATGCGTAGTTCCACATCCTGCATCCGCCCGTGGCGGGCCCGAGGGCCGTACTATGCATGGCAATAATGGCTTTAAGCCCGGTTTTCGTATCGTTGCAGTAGATGATTTGCTCGTAATTGTCGTCTTGCACTCGATCGAAAACGCCCATGCCGGTTCCTTTTTAAATGGGAAATTTCTTCCGTGATACTACAGGGTTACCATGGGTGCCACCCCAATGAGTCGCCAGATTTCCCGAGAGCCGACAGCACCCATAAAAGTGTAAAGAGACTCGACACAGACAGTAACCATCTGAATTTATAGGATAAACATCCGCTTTGCAGGCCCTCCTTGGCGTGGCCGTGTTGTGGGGGTGTAAACTCCCTGGTCAGCGTTTCACGCACGCGCGCGGCGAGAAATCGGCATAACTATTTAAAATCAAAGAACAAACTCCAATACCAGACAATTTGGCACCACCATTGCACCTTAGTCCTTGGGATCACCGCCTTGGAGAGGGCGGCCCACCAGCTCAGTGCTCGAGCTGGAAAAGTATGGAGAGAGTTATGAACAAGCGAACCTGGAAGAAGTGGGAAAAAATCGGAGCTCTGGCAATCGGCCTAACAGCCTTTGGATTCACCGGTCTGGCAACGGCTCAAACCGCCCCGGTGGACGCCCCAGTGGATGCGGAAGAAAAGGTAGAGGCCCTGCTTCCTAAAGAAGGCGTGAGTCTTCAGGAGCTTCAAACCATTAGCAATCGCCGACTCGAGTTTCATCTCGACGGACGCACCCTCCGCGCCGCCGGAGCCATTCCCGAGCGCTGCGCGAAAGACGCCGACATGATCGTGCTCACTCCGGAAGAAGGAAAACACCTTGTAATGATCCGCATGCCTCGCTGCGAGGGCGAGTTCCGCCCGGTAAAAGGCGAAAAAATGGTGGCGGCCTCCAGCGTGTTCCCCCGCCGAGAGCTGTCTGATCATGATGGAAAAGTTTTCCTCAAGCACCTGCGCGCTGGCGACGAAGACACAATCGCGCGCAACGTGGCTCCGGAGCTTCTCCGCGACGCTCGCGGCGCCGAAATGTCGGTGGTTAGCGAAGCGACTAAGGCGGCCCGTGCTCGCGCGGAAAAGATCGATGATCTCGCAAAGCGCATCGACCGTCTCTGCAAGAATGGTGAGTTTGAAGGCGTAGGTCAAGAAATCGAAAATGCCCGGGATCTTCTGGGCGACGTGAGCGCCCTTCTCGAAAAGAAAGACGAAATCGAAAAGAAGCGTCATCTCCAAGCGCTCGAGAAGGCAAAGAACGCCGACGAAGCCAAGAAAGTTTTTGAAGCTCTCGTGGAGGCCGCCGATAAGAACGGCTGGGAGCTCGAGCCGATCGAGACCGCATATGTGAAAAAGCGCACGGCGATTCTCCGCAGCCTTGTGGAAGGCGTGAAGGACAACGAAGGCGCCTTGGCCGCAGCCGAGAAGGCCATCAACGACTGGAAGAACGAGCTGCAGGGCATGAACTCTGAGCTCTTCAAGGCCCAGCAGCGCGAACTCGCCGCTAACTACTACGATCTTTCGAAGGCTGCTCGTGAGTCGAGTCCGTCGAAGAGCGCCGCACTCCTAGAGAAGGCAAAAGCGATGGGACCAAAGTCGGCCCATGATCGAATGGATGGCGAAATTGCGGAGAGCTACGCAGAAGCCTTCAAAGAGTGTGTGAAAGGCAAGAGCCCGCAAAAAGCCGCGAAGTGCCAAAAGGAATTCGCGAAGAAGAGCCAGGCCGCTGCCGATCGAGTAAAGGATCGCCTTGAGAAGAAGGCCGCGAAAGACGAAGACGCCCAAGAAGAGCTCGCAGGCTTCATGGAGCAGTACTACGCAACCTACGGTGCTGGCCCGAGCTACTATATGTCGGGATTCGGCTGGATGAACCCGCAGTATCCGGGCGCTCTCCAGACCTTCCAGTACCAGGCCGCCCAAGAGTATGTGCAGCAGCAATACATGAGGCAGATGCAGCGGCAGCCTTCAGGATTCTTCGGCCGGTAACCCTCACCAGCCATTAGAAGAGCACAGCCCCGGCACCAGTGGTGCCGGGGTTTTTTCTTTAGAACTTAGTTCCTACGGTGAGCTGGAACGCAGTCACCATGTTTGTTTCAGCGTCGAGGTTCGCGCGATTGATGAACGCGAAATATTTTCCGGGGAAGAGAAGCCCGAGGTCCGCGCCAAAAGCAATCTGGTCGTCCCAGTTATATTTGGTGCCGAAGTCCGCTTCCCATCCGAGGCTCTTTTCTTGATCCTTCACCGCGGCAGTTCCCGCCCAACGGCGGCGACTGTGGAGGTAATGGTCTTTGCCGGATTCGGCCGACGTGTTGGCCTGAGCAAACACGAGCGCTCCGCCGAGACTCCACTGTTCCCACTTTTTCTCGCTTGCAAGCATCACGTAGCGCGCGTTGGAAATGGCCGCATCGTAGGGGTTAACTGAAGTGGCCGTGGCGTTGCCTGGAATAGAATCAGGATTCACGGCGCCGAAATAGCCCAAGTTGTAGTTGAACAAAATCATGCCGAGCTTATAGGCGCGGTGGAAGCTGAACGCGTTGAACGTTTCGCCTCGAGCGCCCACAGGAGCGGCGCCCTGGCCAGGAGCGGTTCCGGCCTTGAGGGTGTGCTTCCAGGTGTCGAACTGAAGAGATCCTTCGAGAGCAACAGTGGTGGCGCGATAGGAGTTACGCTTGTTCACGCCGTTCATGTCGCCCACCTCTCCCGTGAACAAGGGAACTTCGGCCTTCATCTCCAGGCGCTTCCATTTTTTGCGAGCATAGAGATCGAGAAGCTTCAGATTCATCCCGTTCGCTCCGCCAGTGTATTGGGCGGCAGTTCCCGGGTAGAAGTAGGAGTTTTGCACATCGTTGGCGTTGCGCTTGTAGTAGAGAATGCCAGCCTCGATCTCTTCTTCAGGATTGTTATACCGAAGGCCGAGACCGTAGTCGGTCACGTCGTCGCTGCCGGAGAGAACGGCATCAGAAATGGGATTGCGTGACCCGGCAAGATTTCGTCCCATCGCATTCTTGGCGTAGAGGGGCATGAGCGAAAGATTTCCGAACTTCGAGACCAAACGAATGGTGTCGGAAGTGCTCTGCCAGCGGTCCCAGATTCCATCGGCCGAGTTGAACACCACACCAAGTCCCCAGTGCATCGGCGCGCGGCCTACTTGCAGCGTACCGAAATCGGTGTGGGTGTCGAGCCAGAGGCGGCTAGCAGTAATGTCCATGCCGTCTTTCTGCGTGCTGAGAGGATTGTTGCGGTCCACGGAGGGAATGTTGCGGCCGAAGAATCCTGCCACTGGATCTCCCACGTGCCACTCCGATCGAATGATCACGTTGTCGTTCACCAGCACGGTGGGCTTCAAGCGCAGATACATCGAAGAGAATGTGGTGTGTTTTGTTCCCTGTCCTTGGATGTATTCACCGCCGGCAGCCGTGTCCACCGAATAGCCGGGGGCCGACTTGTCTACCTGATAGTTGTGGACCATTTTGTGATCGGCGCGGAAATGACCACTCCAGTCGAGGGTGAGCGCCCACGCGGAACCGGATACCAGCGTGGCTACAACGGCGGCTAAAATCGAAAAAGTTCTTTTGAAATTCATGGATTACCCCTTCAAAAACGAATCCTAATAAAGACCTGGAAGCGGATTGAAGTCAAGGCAACGAGCGCCTTAAACTATAGACTCAGGAGAGTCCCGTGACCGTTAGGAAGATTGTCATTGGGTCCATTTTTGGCGTGGTGGGCGGACTTGTTTCGCTGTTTGCCCTCTATGCCTATCTGGCCGACGAGATCGACACCAAGTTTCGAGAATCCATCGATGCTGTGCCCACGCGCGTCTACTCGCGGATGCAGTGGATTGAAACTGGTGGGGTAATCGCGCTGGAAGACTTGGAGCAGCGCCTCCGGGAGCGAGACTATCGCCAGGCGGGTGGTGTGGATCCTGGGCTTATGAAGCCGGGCCAGTATTCCATCGGGGAAGAAGATTCTGACGGGTGGCGGCATTTCCACATTGCTCTGCGGGATCCGGAGCTGCCGCCTGTAGCGAATGAATTTTTCTTATCTGACCCTCAGGTAGCCAGAGCGGGCTTGATTGAAATGCTTTGGCGGCAGGGGGCCGTAGGGGAGATCCGCGGCGAGGGAGACAAAGAATACCGGGCGTTTGGACTCGACCCGATTCTTGTGGCGCAGCTCAGCGCGTCCAACATTGAGGCTAGGCGTAACGTGCCGTTGGCCGACATTCCTCACACCTTGCTGAAGGCTATTGTTCTCACGGAAGACCAGCGATTTTTGGAGCACGTGGGATTTGATCCCCGCGGGCTTGCCCGATCCATGTGGGCCAATCTCCGGGCGGGTCGCTATGTGCAGGGCGGCGGCACAATCACCATGCAGCTGATTCGAAACGTTCACCTCACGCGACGAAAATCGATCGTAAGAAAGATGAAAGAAATCGTGATGGCGGTGATGTTGGAGTTCCGGTTTTCAAAAGATGAGATCCTGGAAAAGTATCTCAACGAGGTCTACTTCGGGCAGAGCGGAAACATTGCCATTCACGGAGTGAGCGAGGCCGCCCGTTTTTATTTCGACAAGTCCCTTAACGAGCTCAGCGTGTCGGAGCAGGCCATGCTTGCCGGGCTTGTGCGCGGGCCATTCTTTTATTCCCCGTTCAAACACCCCGAGAGGGCGAAGCAGCGGCAAGAGCTTGTGCTGCAGAACATGAGAGATCATGGCGTAATCACGGAGCGCGAATATGGGCGTGCCATTCGGGAAAACATCCGGGTGGTTAAGGCTGCCGCCGTGCAAGACCGTGCGCCTTATTTCAGCGATCTTGTAAAAAATTTCCTCATTCGCCACGGGCTCACGGAGGAAGAAATTCTTGGTGGGGGCCTAAAGGTTTTCAGCACCCTGGATCCGCGTCTGCAAAAATTTGCTGACACTGCCGTGGAGCAAGGGGTGGATCGCCTGGAAAAGGAGCTTCGAACCCGGCTTGCCAAAAAGAAATCAGAGGACCAGACACGCATGCTTCAGGGTGCGTTTCTCTCCGTAGATCCCCGGACCGGCCACATTCTGGCCGCCGTGGGTGGGCGGAGCTATGAGGAGTCGAACTACAACCGCTTATTGTTGATGAAGCGGGAGGTGGGCTCCACGATGAAGCCGTTCGTATATCTGGCTGCGCTGATCAACGGCAAAGACGAGTCCGGGGACCGATACAACTCCATTTCCAAATTTGAAGACAAGCCGTTCACTTGGAAATACGACGACAAGGAATGGACGCCGAAAAATTACGAGCCTGAATTTGAGGGCACGGTGACCCTGCGGAGGGCGCTCGCCGCTTCTATCAACACTGTGGCGGCCCAGGTCGCTGCTCGGGTGGGGCCGCAAAAGGTTGTGGACGCTGCCGTTTCCGCGGGAGTGGAAACGAAACTGGATCCGTTCCCCTCACTTGCTCTCGGCGCCGTGGCCCTTGGCCCCATTGAGGTGGCTGCCGCCTACACCACTCTTTCCAACTGGGGACTTAGGAAAACGCTCACCCCCGTTCTGCTCGTGGTTGATTCGGAAGGTAAAGAGGTGGTTCGGTTTAGTCCAGAGGAGAAGCAGGCCCTGCCGGCCCCAGAAACGGTGAACCTCGTAGACATCATGCGCTCCGTTTTCATCGAGGGCTCGGGAAGGTTCGCCAAAGACTGGGGATGGACTCGTCCCGCCGCAGGAAAGACGGGAACCACCAACGACTTCCGTGATTCCTGGTTTGTGGGATTTTCGCCGCGACTGCTTGCGCTAAGTTGGGTGGGGTTCGACAAAGACGACGAGCTGGTGATGAAGCATCGAAAGCTTTTGAAGCTCACCGGTGCGGTGGGTGCTTTGCCTGTTTGGATTGAATTCATGAAGGCCGCTCATGCCGGCCTCCCCGTAGAAGACTTTCAATATCCCGACGGTGCTGTACGACGCCTTAAGGCCGACCTGGTGAGCGGCGGCGTGGCCGGCCCGCGATGCACGGGCCCCGCCGTTGTGGACGAAGTTTTTACCGACGACAATATTCCACGCCGCGAGTGCGGAGACTGATAGTTAAAGAGGAGACGCCATTATGCCTATTTATCACCGACGACATCACCGAGAGCGTGTGTATGAGCGCCTGAGAATGGCCACATGCAGGACGTCGGCCTATCTTTGGAAAGAGAATCGAGACTCGCCGGTTTCCGGATTCTCCTTCGTGGCCGACTTTTCCGAGCAAGGAGTTGGCCTCTACGTGGCAGAGAAAATTAAAGAAAGAATCAAAGTGCGCGTGAGCTTTGACCATATTGATGCGCCCTCATTTCAGGGGGTCGTGGCCTGGTGCCAGCGCTACAGTCATGAGCAGCATTTTGTGGGCCACTCGATGGCAAATTATCGGATCGGGATTGAGTTCCGTTTTTCCTCAGAGCCGGAGCGCCAAAGATACTTGGAGCTGCTCAAAGAGTTTCAGCTGAGGATCAAGTCTGTTCAGCCGGGGATGATGTTCTAGGCGCGTGGGCCTTACTGAGAGTTTCGGCTCTTCAGCCAGTCGCGATGGAAGAGTTGCTCGTAGTAGTCGGCCACTTCCGGGCTCGTAACCAGCACTGCAGCTTCTCGGTTATTGAGGATGGAGTTCTGCGTCCAATTGATCGAACTCACCAAAACTTTTTCTGCGTCCACCACCATGCCTTTGTTGTGGAGGAGGCGAAGCGATTTGTCGTCGGTCCAGAAAAAGTTCACCTGAAGATCAAGGTTTTCTGCCCGCGCCGTTTTGCGGAAGTATTCGATCAGGGCACGGTTGTCTTTCGTGCTTGGGGCGGGCTTGTCGTCCTCGCCGGCGGCGAGAAAAGACGAAAGGGCTGAAAATGCAAAATCTCCCGACGCCAAAGAGTCCACGGCTTCGGCAATGTTCGGCATCACGAGAAACCCGGGCGTGGCGGCAGGGCGGGCACCATCTTCGCCGGGGCCTGCAGGTTTGCGAGCAAAAAACGGGGGCTGGAGCATCACGCGAACCTTCACTCCGCGGCGAGCCGCATTCAGCACGGACTCCGCATAGGGTGACGGGAAGAAAAGCGGTGAACTTTTTTCGGGGCCCCAGTGTGGCTGGAAGCTAAGGCTTTGGATGTGGAGTGATTTTTTTGCGCCCTGAATGGCGCCGAGAACGGATCGATTGCCCGCGGAGGCGTCGTCGGGGCTAAGGATTCGCTCCATCGTCATCTGACCGCGAACGTCGCGGCCAGGAAACGGTTCATACTGCCCCTCTTCCGTCTTCTGTTCGGGCACGAAGTCCTTGTTGGTAAGTTTGTAGGGGGCCGTTCCGTAGGGGGTGAGGTCGTCGTAGCCGCGCGCTGGCTTGAAATCCCGGTCAAAAGCTTGGGCATACGATTTGGCGAGGCTTGGATTGGTGACTTGAATTACCCAGCCCCGACTTCCGAGAGTGGTGCTCGGCGAAAATCCACTATTCGCAAAGTTTTCACTACTGACCACGATCGACCGATTGTCGATCACCAGATATTTGGCGTGCAGGTACACGAACCGGCGGTCTTCGCGACGAATGGCCTCGCTGTCGAGATAGAGCACCGTTCCACCGGCCTTGGAGATTCGATCGGCATTATAGAGTTCCTGGTCGTCGATCGGAGATTCCTTCGGTCGGCCCACGGTCCAGCCGTCGAGCAGGATTTGAACTCGCACGCCGCGACGGGCAGCCGCCTCAAGGCGGTCACTGATCGGAAGGCTGCGGAGCATGTACCCGGCAAGACGAACCGAGGTTGTGGCCCCGTCGATGGCTTCGGTTACGGTCCGAAAGGAATTATCGGGCGACGACCCGGTGCGAACTTCCGCGAAATCAGTAATTTCTACAGGCGGAAGCGGCTTGTAGGGGATCTTTTTTTCCGGTTCGTCGGCTTGGGCAAACGAAGCCCCAAGCGCAGCCGTAAGCAGCGCAGCCCGAGCCAAAGATTGCATCTTGGAAAACGGAGCCATTTATCCCCCCCTCTTGGGAACGCCCTCAGCATATGGCGAGCCGCTCTGCAGCCTCAAGGAAAGACCCCCGTGTTTGAGTCGACCTAAACAAATCCTGATATTGGGCAAACAGAGCCGAAAACGAGGTGTTTTTGCCCGAGAAAATGAATACTTCCCAAAAGAATCCACCACTTCCAAACCCGCGCGAACCGGTCGGTTTGGGCCGAGGGGCGGCGGGGCCTGTAAGACAAAGTAAGTAATGCGGGGCGAAAGCGCAAAAATCAGCCCTCTGGTAGCATCGGAACCACTCGGGGGTGAGGGATGAAAAAGCTAGGCGCCTTGGCGGTGATTTTTTTTGTGGCCGCGGCCGGAGGATACTTCTTCAACGTTTTGCGCGCTCCGAAGCGCGTTGAGACAAAAGACAACCGACTCGTGGCTTGCGATCCCGCACGAATCAAATTGTTGCGCCTGGTGCGCACGGGCAAACCAACCGGAGATCAAACGGTTGAGATGCAAAGAACCGATACCGCCTCTGCGAAAGCATTCGAAGCAAGGGTCTTCGATCAAATGGACTGGACTCTGACCTTGCCGGTTTCCGCCGAAGCCGATGTGGCCGTGGCATCGCGGTTGGCGGCTTCGCTCTGTGAAACCACAGATCAAATTCCCGTAACCGACGGCGAAGCCGCAGACATCCAGCCCGCGAACACGCTGGTGGCGGAAGAACACACGGATGGCGGCGTAAAGCAGCACACGCTTCATTTCGCGAGCCGTCTCGAGGGGCGACAGGTGAGGGTGTGGGTGGGCGATCCTAAGGAGAAGCGCGTGTTCAAGGTGTTGGCGAAGCTCGCGGGCCTGATCGATGCTCCGGCTGCCACGTTTCAAAATAGAAAAGTGGCGCGCACATTACCCAACAACGTGATGCAGGCGGCATTTTCAAAAAAGGGAAAGGACGTGTTCACTTTAGATCGTAACGGGGCGGACTGGCAGGTGGTTCCGGCCGGCAGGAGCGCCGCTCAGGGTTCCGACGAAGCGGAGAAATATGTAAACCGAGTGGCAAATCTCATGGCGCTGGAGGTTCTATCGTCGGGCGGATCGTCGGAATGCGAGGAAAAAGCGGTGTATCGGCTTGCCTTTGCTGGCATCGGGGGAAAAAAAGAAATTCTCTCTTTTTCTGCGCCAGGACAGTTTGGGGGAAAAAGGGGCCTTCTTGCCTGTAGCTCTCTTCGTAAGACGGCCTTTCTCGTTCACGGAGATCTGTTGAAGTATCTCGACGTGGATCCGAAAAGGCTCGTCCCTTAGGAGCGGCCCTCGTTCCGGACGATGAATTTTTCAAGAACTTCAGAAAATTCGTCGGACTTTTCGGCGTGCACCAAGTGACCCGCCCCCTTGATCACCACCAATTCGGCCGCAGGCGATAGAGCGGCCATTCTTTCCGCTTCTTCCTGGGAGAATTCGATACTTCGCTCCCCGCGCACGATGAGGAGCGGACAAGGCACCGACTGGAGCAGTCCGGTAGCGTCGAGGCAGCGACCTTTCTCGATCGTTTCCACCATGCCCTTCGGATAGAAGCGCCAGGTGAGGCCGCCATCGTCGAGGGTGTGAAGATTGGAGTGGAGAAAGCCGCCGGTAACGGGGTCGGCCTGGTATTCGCGCTCAAAAAACCGCTTCGCCGAATCCCGATCGGGAAACGGAGTCGGCACTTGGGCAAGGAGGTTTTGGATCCACTGCAGGCGGTCGGGCCGTGCTTCTGCACCAGAGTCTTCCAGAGTGAGTGAGGCAAGCCGATCGCCAAAAGAAGCGGCAAACTGCATCGCCACTCGACCGCCCATGGAGTGTCCCACCAGATGGATCTTTTTCCATTCGAGGTGTTGGAGGAGGGAGTGGAGGTCGGTGGCATAGTGAAGGGGAGAATAGCCAACGGGCGGCTTGGCCGAACGGCCGTGCCCCCTCTGGTCCATAACCAGAACGGGTCTCGAGGCGTGGAATCGGGGCCAGATGCGGCCCCAATTGGCGGCAAACCCCATTAATCCATGGAGAAAAACCAGCGGGGTTCCCGGAGTTCCTTCACCATGAATGCGAAAGTAGAGGTCCTCCGGCCTTAAAGATTCAACGGCCGACATGGCTTCATCCTAGGTTCTCCCCCCGCTATTGACAATCATTTGGGGCCCCGGGTAATTTGACTCCAACAAATCGTATCTCTTTCTCTTTCAGAACCCTCCCAACCCAAGAAACATTCGGTTCAAGCCTGTAATGCTCAGGTGGTTTCTCCCGGACGGTGTGATCTGCACGACAAAGAGCGATCCCCACCACATAAGGAATGCTCGTTAATGAACGACAACAACCAACAAGAAGGCGGAAACGGCGGAGACAATCGCCGCAACAACGGAGATCGCGGCGACCGCGGCGGTCGGCATCACCATAAGGGGCATCGTCGAGATTTTCATAGAGGCGATCGGGGCGACCGTGGAGATCGCGGCGGACGACATGGCGGCGGACGGAGAGATCAAGAGGCCGCTGATGCCGCCGAGGCCGCTGCCGAGGCTGAAGCAGCCGCAGCAGTAATGAGCCCGACCGACGAAACCGGCGCGCCTCGCGAAGTAAAAGTTCTTCAGATGAAAGACCTGAAGGCGAAGAAGCCCCACGAATTGGCCGAACTCGCCGCATCGATGGGCGTGGAAAACGCCGCGGGAATGCGCAAGCAGGAAGTGATCTTCCACGTGCTGCAAGCGACCGCATCCGGTGAATATGCGGTTTTCGCCGACGGAGTGTTGGAGAATCTGCCCGACGGTTACGGGTTCCTGCGTTCTCCGGACTATAACTATCTTCCGGGTCCAGACGATATTTATGTGTCTCCGTCTCAGATTCGCCGCTTTGGTCTTCGCACGGGCGACGTGATCAGCGGACAGATCCGTCCCCCCAAGGACAACGAGCGCTACTTTGCGCTTCTGAAGGTGGACCAGATCAACTACCAAACTCCGGAGCAGAGCCGGGAGAGGGTTCTCTTCGATAACCTCACTCCGCTTTATCCCAAAGAGAGACTGAAACTCGATGCCGAGCCCAAGAACTACTCCACTCGCGTGATCGACATGATCGCCCCGATTGGAAAAGGTCAGCGGTGCTTGATCGTGGCGCCTCCGAAGGCCGGTAAAACGGTGCTCCTTCAGAATTTGGCGAACTCTATCGCGAAGAATCACCCGGAAGTGGTGCTGATCGTTCTTCTGATCGACGAGCGTCCCGAGGAAGTTACGGACATGGCGCGAACCGTGAAGGCGGAAGTGGTTAGCTCCACGTTCGACGAACAAGCGTCTCGCCACGTGCAGGTCGCCGAGATGGTGATCGAGAAAGCGAAGCGTCTCGTGGAAACCGGAAAAGACGTGGTGATCTTGCTCGACTCGATCACTCGTTTGGCCCGCGCTTACAACACGGTGGTGCCGCCCTCCGGAAAAATTCTTTCCGGTGGTGTGGATTCGAACGCCCTTCACCGCCCGAAGCGATTCTTTGGAGCGGCGCGAAAGATTGAGGAGGGGGGATCGCTTACGATCATCGCCACCTCGCTTATCGATACCGGTTCGCGAATGGATGAAGTGATCTTCGAAGAGTTTAAGGGAACGGGTAACAGCGAGATCGTGCTCGACCGCAAGCTCCTCGAAAAACGCATCTTCCCCGCTATCGACATCAACAAGAGCTCCACTCGTAAAGAGGAAATGCTCATTGATGACAAGGACTTACAGCGCATCTGGATTCTGCGCCGGATCCTTCAGCCCATGAACACGGTGGATGCCATGGAGTTCCTCCTCGACAAGGTTTCCCACACGAAAACGAACCGGGAATTCATCGATAGCATGAACAGTTGAGCTATGCTAAAAGGCTAACCCTTGGAACCTATTTGCGTTTTTGGGCCCACGGGCCCCGCGCATGTCCGGTTCCGAAGAAAACGGAGATTTTATGAAAAAGGGCATTCACCCCATCTACAACGACACCACCATTAAGTGTGCTTGCGGCAACACGATCGAAGTTGGCTGCAATGTTACTGATCTAAAAGTGGAAATCTGTTCGCAGTGCCACCCGTTCTACACCGGCCAGAACAAGATCATGGACACGGAAGGTCGCATCGACCGTTTCCGTAACAAGTACGCTAAAGCCGCCGCCGCGAAGAAGTAAGTTCTTTAGGCTCGCGAGTGTTCCGCAAACTCGACGAAGTTGAGCGCCGCTATGAGGACCTGGAGCGAAAGCTCCAGGATCCGTCGATTAGTCCTGCGGAAATCCGACAATTCACTAAAGAGCACGCCGATCTTTCGGCGCTGGTAATTTCTTTCCGCGAATTCAAACAGCTCGAATCGGACCTCGAAGCATCGAAAGAGATGCTGCAGGATAAGGACGCCGACATGAGAGCCTTCGCGAAGGAAGAAGTCTCGCGCCTCGAATTGCGCAGGGGCGAGCTTATTAAAGAGATTAACCTTCTCCTCCTTCCCAAAGATCCAAACGACGAAAAGAACGTGATTCTCGAGATTCGTGCCGGCGCGGGCGGCGACGAAGCGGGGCTTTTCGCCGGAGAAATGCTGCGCGCTTATCAGCGCTACGCCGAGCGCCGCGGATGGCGGTTGGAGCTTCTTAGTCTTAGTCCAACGGGAGTGGGCGGGATTAAGGAAGCCTCCGCATTGGTTTCCGGCGACAAGGTTTATTCCCGAATGAAAAATGAGGGCGGCGTTCACCGGGTTCAGCGAGTGCCGGCCACGGAGACGCAGGGGAGAATTCATACGTCCACGATCACGGTGGCTGTGCTGCCGGAGGCCGAAGAGGTAGACATTCAGATCAATCCCAACGATCTCAGGATCGACGTGATGCGCTCCGGCGGGTCGGGCGGACAGAGTGTGAACACTACGGATTCCGCCGTGCGAATCGTGCACATTCCCACCGGCGTGGAAGTGAAATGCCAGGACGAAAAGAGTCAGCACAAAAACAAAGACAAGGCGATGAAGATTCTCCGGGCAAGGCTGCTCGACGCTGAACGAGAAAAGGCAGAGGCAGCAGAGGCGGCCGCCCGCCGCTCGATGGTGGGGACCGGAGACCGCAGTGAGCGGATTCGCACCTACAATTTTCCACAAAGCCGATGCACCGACCATCGCATTGGGCTCACTCTTCACAACCTGGCCGACATCATGGAGGGCCACCTCGACCCCGTATTCGATGCGCTGATCGCCCACACGCAGGCCGAGCAACTCAAGAACTCCCAGAGCGTTCTGTGACCATTCGCGAATTACTCCTCGACCGAAGCCTGAACGTGGCGGAGGCCGATCGGGTTTGGCTTTTGTCGTCGTTGCTTAGGTGTGGTCTGCAGGAGGTTCGGCTTCGCGGTCATGAAAAGGTTTCTGCAGTGGAGACGCGGAAGATCCGTGGCTGGTTCCGGCGGCGTGCCCGCGGGGAGCCGCTTCAGCACATTGCGGGAGAAGCGCCTTTTTACGGGCGCGAATTTCTGGTTAACCGCCACACGCTGATTCCACGCCCGGAAACTGAAACGTTAACCGAGATCGCCTTGACCGAGGGCGATCGCTTGAGCGCCGGGCAAGCGATTCGAGTGGTCGACGTGGGAACCGGGTCCGGCGCGATTGCGGCCACGATCGCGCTCGAGCGGCCAAGATGGAACGTGTGCGCAACAGAGATTTCGCCGCGAGCGCTCTTGATGGCGAAGAAAAATTTTTCCCGCTTGGGTGCAAACGTGAGGGCTGTCAGAGGAGACTTACTGAAGCCGGTTGCGAAAGAGATATTTCACCTTGTGATTTCCAATCCGCCCTACCTCGCACGAACAAAAGACAAGGTAGAGCCGCAGGTGAAGAAATTTGAGCCGAGTCTAGCCCTCTTTCCTCGGGCAGGGTCTCGAGTGGCGGGGGTTGCAGACCAGGGGGCCTGGTTGGCGCAACGGATTTTGGAGTCTTGTGCCGCAGGAGCTCCCGCCGCGCAGCTCACGGTGATGGAGCTCTCCGTTCGGGTGGCTGGTTTGCTGGAAAAAAAATGGCGGCACCACTCCAGAGTTGAGCGAGTGTGGCGAGCAAAGGACCTTTCTGGTCGTGCCCGTTATTTGCTGGTAGCTTGGAAAAATGCACAAGTTTGAAGTGGAAGGCGGCGCGAGGCTCAACGGCACGGTAGAGGCCGGAGGAAGCAAAAATGCAGCACTCCCAATTCTTTTCGCCTCGATTCTAAATTCCAAGCCGCTCGCGGTGCGCCGAGTGCCGCGCCTTCGCGACATTTCCACTACGCTTGAATTGTTGCGGGGGGTGGGGGCGCGCGCGGAACAGGAAGGCAATCTTGTGCGAATAGAGATTCCGAAACTCGCCTCTGTGGAAGCGCCCTATGATCTTGTGCGCACGATGCGCGCCTCGGTGCTGATGCTGGGGCCGTTTCTTGCGCGGGAGAGAAAGGCGAAAGTTTCGCTTCCGGGAGGATGTGCGATCGGTACCCGTCCCGTGGATATTCATCTCGCGGGACTTGAGTGCCTAGGCGCGAAGTTTCAGATCGACGGTGGCTACATTTATGGCGAATGCCCCGCAGGGCTTCGTGGCGCCGAGGTGCCGTTTCGTTTTCCGAGTGTCGGGGCCACAGAGAATCTCATGATGGCCGCGACACTTGCCTCCGGCGTGACGACGATTCGCAATGCGGCTCGGGAGCCCGAGATCGTGGATCTTGCCCGGGCGATCAATGCGATGGGCGGAAAGGTGAGCGGTGCCGGCACCTCCGACATTCGCATTGAGGGAGTAGCTTCGTTGAGGGCCGCGGAGCTCGAGGTGATGGGAGACCGGATCGAGGCGGGCACGTTGTTACTCGCGGGGCCGATCACCGGCGGCTCCACCAAGGTGACTGGAATCGATCCCGGGGTGTTGCCGATATTTCTAGAGAAGCTCGAAGAGGCAGGAGTGAGCGTGGAGCGCGGCACTGATTATGTGTCAGCCTCGTTTGCGGGCGGAGGGCGCGGCGTGAGCTTCACCACCGCTCCCTATCCCGGATTCGCCACCGATCTTCAGGCGCAGCTCATGGCGTTCCTCACCCAGGTGCGGGGCGAAAGTGTGATCGAGGAAAACATTTTCGAAAACAGGTTCATGCATGTGCCGGAGTTGAGTCGTCTCGGTGCAAAGGTGCGCGTGGAGGGAGCGCGGGCGGTTGTGGAAGGCACTCCAGGTGCGCTCACCGGAGCCACCGTGATGGCCACCGATCTGCGTGCGAGCGCATCGTTAGTGCTGGCGGGGCTTTGCGCTCGGGGCGCCACCTCTGTGCGCCGGATTTACCATTTGGACCGGGGCTACGAGGGCCTTGAGGCCAAACTTACCCGCCTAGGCGCCCGTGTGTGTCGTCTCGACGAATAGACGCCCATACTTAAGTATCTGAAATTATTAACGATAGTAGACACCTAAAAATCCCCTCAACTTTTGGCGCGTATATCCGATCAATTCAATTGACTATGCTAAGAAGGTTAAGTATTCTTAACAATATGATTCCGGGGGTAAGGGAAGGAGTGGTTCTCACGCTCATGGCTTATGGCCTGCTTCTCACCCTTGCGGGCTGCGGCTCCAACACCGATGTGAGTGGCGCGACCGGAATCAACGGCGTAAGCAAGTATCAGGTCACCATCACCAATGGGCACGCCCGCCTCGTAGTAATCTTCGACAACGTGAACATCGATGCGGGAGCACGAATTCCTCTTCGTCGACCGGCTAACGCGTTCATCGAACTGGGCCCAGATTTCGAATCCGGTGGCACTATGCTCGCTCTCAGCGTGCCGCTTGCGAATATGTTCGAAGGGGGCAGCGGGCTTCCCGCGATGGGGCTTCCCGACGGACGCCCGCTTCCGCACATCCGCTCCGGCGCACTCGCGTCGATGGCGGTGGACCTTCCGGTGTTCGGGCAGAGCTGGCTCTATCTCGCTCGCGATGTGTTCGGGATTTTCATTCCGGTGGAGCTTCCTGATTTTCCGCTTATGGTCACCACGCGCATTCGCGACGACCAGGGCAATGTTTTAGGCGTGGTCTCGGGTATTCCCCGCGGCCGCACGGGATCGATCAGCGGAGTGCTGTTCTTGTTCCCGATCGACGGAGGAATTTGAAACGTCTCTCAACAGGCAGTGCTGGATCTGAGAACTGGGTGGTACGTGTGCAGCAGAAGTACGTAAGTGGTGTACCAGGGTCGGAGTCGAGTCTGTCGCAAACAACGAAGGAAAGGGCATAGCTATGATGATCCTAAATATGAAAAAAGCCATGCTGTCTGCCTTTGCAGTTGTTATGGCAGTGACTCTCACTGCCTGCGGCGGCAATGGTGGCGGTATTAACCCGAAAATCGAAGGCGTAACTGGTCCGGACGTAGAGTTCGTGAACGGTCGCGTGATCCTTTCGATGGTTCTCAACAGTGTTGCGATCGACGGTGGTGCAACCATCCCGATCCCGAAATATCCAGGCTCCAGCCTCCAGGTTGGTCCTGACTTCCAGAGCGCAGGAACGTTGATCATGCTCACGATCAATGCTGCTGACTTCCTGGGCAACCAAGGTCAGGGCATGGATCCGCAGGCTCTGCCTGGTGGACGTCCGCTTCCCTCCGTGGCAGCTGGCGCTCTCCCGGCCGTGGCTCTTCGTGTGCCGCAGCTCTACAACATGGTGTTCTACGTAGGTCCTGAAGTGCTCGGATTCTTCGTGCCCTTCAAGAAGCTCGACCTCGCTGGCAGCATCATCACCTTCCGCTTCCATAACAAGGAAGGCGCTCCTGTGGGAATCGTAGGACTTGTGGGTAGCGACCAGAACGGTGAGAACGCCGGTATCTTGGCCATGATGCGCGCCGACCTGCTCGGCATCATCAAAGGCAACAAGAGCACCCTCAAGGCGCTCGCCAAGATGTACTAAGCTTGATCCCGGCCGTATCGTGACCGTGCCTCCGCGCCGGTCACCGGCTGCTAGGCCCGCCCTCTTCGAGGGTGGGCCTTTTTTTTGGTGTGAGTGTGTTCCTTGTCGATTTCCCACACCTATAGGTTTGATCTAGAACGAACTGAGCTAGAGCGACCAATTTTGTGGAAAATTGAGTCAAACGAAACTGAGACAGAAGCCGCCCACCATTCAACGCGAGCGAGCGCGCGGTGAATAACTCGCCGCGCCACCAGCATTCGCCTTGCCCTTGGAGAGAGAGGCAAATATGGTGTTTCCATGGGCGAAAAGAGGGAAGTTCCCAAAAATTTTTGCATCGTTCCGTTCACCACGATGCTCCTCCGGGCAGATGCCACGGTGGGGGTGTGTTGTTTGAACGGCGGGTCTGTGGAGGGAAAGCCGGGAGAAGATCTCTATCTCTACGACGGAAAATTGCAGGGCGCATTTCAGAGTAAGTTCTTCCAAGAAATTCGCGAGTCCATGGAACGAGGAGAGCGCCATCCGAGCTGCCAGGCATGCTGGGGCGTGGAGGACATGGGGCTTCAAAGCAAGCGCCAGCTCGACAATGAAATCTACGCCCACCGAGTGCGGGAGTGGCAAGAAGGAAAAGCCCTCGCGCAGCCGATCGACATGAGCTTGAACCTGGGCACTCTCTGTAACTTGAAGTGCCGGGTTTGTTCCTCCGGCTCGTCGTCGCGATATGCGCAGGAGTATCTCGACCTCTTCGGCGAAGATCATATTCCGCGGCGAAGCGCCTACATGCGCTCGCTTCCCGACGAAGAGGTGCGCGCCCTCACGGTAAACTGGCCCTATAAGAATCAAGAAATGACCGACACGATCTTTCAGTGGCTCCCGGAAATGGAGCGCATGGAGTTTCTGGGCGGCGAGCCGTTTCTCAATAAAAAGCACTTCGAAATCGTGCGCGAGGCGGTGAAGCGAGGTCTCGCGCCCCGCCAAACCCTTCGCTACGTAACGAACGGAACAATTTTCCCGGAAGAGCTAGCTCGGGATGTGTGGCCGCACTTCAAGGCGATCAATGTGAACGTGAGCGCCGATGGCATCGGCCCCCACTTCGAATACCAGCGCCATGGCGCCAAGTGGGACGAAGCCGTTGCCAACATCGAGCGCTATCGAAAGATCTCGAACGTTTATCTGGTGCAGGTGTATCTCAACATCAGCATGTTCTCGATCTACTACCTCCCCGAGATTTTCTCCTTCTGGCATTCGCGGGGAATTCACGTTTGCACTCAGCACATCCTCAATCCGGAGCGTCTCAATGTGCGCGTGATGCCGAAGGAGCTGAAGGAGCGAGTGAAGGCCAAGCTTTTGGGCGACCTTCCCCGCCTACCGGAGAAGTATCAGCTCGAAATCAAGCTGGCGGTGGACTACATGATGAGCGAGGACCATTCCCACCTTTGGCCGAGATTCATCGAGTCGGTTTGGTTTCACGACAACTATCGCAAGGAAGATTTCGCGGCCACGTTTCCTGAGTTCAATTTGGAAATGCTGGAGCTGGGAATCTGGTACGACTACACCACGCAAAAAGAATATTTTTTCCCCAACGAAGCCCGAACCTAAGTGAAGCTGATCCTCGGAATCTCCGCTTATTACCACGATAGTGCCGCGGCCCTGGTGCGCGACGGCGAGATTGTGGCCGCAGCTCAAGAAGAGAGGTTCACCAGAAAGAAACACGACGCCCGTTTTCCCTCACGTGCGGTGGAGTATTGCCTCGCCGAAGCTGGCGTTGCCCTGGACCAGGTTCACGCCGTGGTTTTCTACGATAAGCCCCTCGTTAAATTTGAGCGACTGATGGAGACCTATGTCTCCTACGCGCCCCGGGGGTTTGCGTCGTTTCTGATGGCGATGCCCGTGTGGCTGAAGGAAAAACTCTTCCTTCGGTCTCTGCTGAAAACGGAATTGCGCAAATTTCTCACAAAAAGCGACGGCGCCCTTCCGGAACTTTGGTTCACTGAACACCACCAAAGCCACGCGGCATCGGCCTTTTTCCCAAGCGGCTTTCAGAGTGCGGCGGTGATGTGTCTCGACGGTGTGGGTGAATGGGCCACAACGTCCGTGTGGCGGGGCCAGGGCAATCGCTTAGAGCCACTATGGGAAATTCATTTTCCCCACTCGTTGGGCCTCCTGTATTCCGCGTTCACCTATTTCACCGGCTTTAAGGTGAATTCCGGAGAATATAAGCTCATGGGCCTCGCGCCCTATGGCGAGCCAAAATATGTGGACGTGATTCTGAAGGAGCTTGTTGACCTGAAGGACGACGGGACCTTCCGCCTGAACCTTAGCTACTTTGATTTCATGACCGGACTTCGCATGACGAACTCCCGATTCGCCGCCCTGTTCGGAGGACCGCGCCGCGTCCCCGAGGCCCCCGTAACACAACGGGAAATGGATCTCGCCCGCTCCATTCAAGTGGTAACGGAAGAAATCGTGCTGCGTTTGGCGCGCACCGTGCATCGGGAGACCGGCGAGAAAAATCTCTGCTTAGCTGGGGGGGTGGCTCTTAACTGTGTGTCCAACGGACGCCTCTTGCGCGAAGGACCATTTGAGAACATTTGGATTCAGCCGGCGGCAGGAGATGCGGGCGGGGCGCTCGGCGCGGCGCTCGCTGGCTGGTATCAGTTCATGGACATGCCTCGCAACGCGACTGGCGACACCATGAAGGGCTCTTACCTCGGGCCGGAGTTTTCCCAAGAGGAAGTGGAGCAGCGGTTGCGCGCCGCTGGTGCGGTTTTTGAAACTCTCTCCGCTCAGGATCTTTCACCACGAGTGGCCGGCATCTTGGCAAAGGAAAACGTGGTGGGTTGGTTTCAGGGGCGCATGGAGTTCGGCCCTCGTGCCCTAGGAAATCGCTCCATCATCGGCGATGCACGAAGCACCAAGATGCAGCAGGTGATGAATCTGAAAATTAAATATCGGGAATCTTTTCGCCCGTTTGCCCCAGCCGTTCTCGCCGATCGGGTAGGTGATTATTTTGAGCACCACCGAGAAAGTCCTTACATGCTGATCGTGGCTCCCGTGAGAGAAAATCTCCGGAAGAAGATGACCTTGGAAGAAGAGAAGCTTTTTGGAATCGAGAAGCTGAATGTTCCGCGCTCCCGAATTCCAGCTGTGACCCACGTGGACTACTCCGCGCGCATTCAAACCGTGCACCCCGAGACCAATCCTCGTTTTCACGCCCTTCTGAAAGAGTTTGAGCGAGTTACCGGCGACGGGGTGCTCGTAAACACCAGTTTCAATGTGCGGGGGGAGCCCATCGTGTCTTCGCCGGAAGACGCGTTTCGCTGTTTTCTGCGCACGGAGATGGACTGGCTCGTGGTGGGAAACTGCTTGCTGGAGAAAAACGCCCAGAAGCAGGATCTGCGGTCCGACAAAAGCTGGCAGAAAGAATTCGAGCTGGACTGACCTATGATGACTATTCAGGAGGCAAAGGAAAGATCACTCACTGCGGCGCCGAAGGAACTTCGCGAGTTCGGGTTCCTCTTTGCGGCCATGTTGGTGGTGGTTTTCTACCTGTTTTTCCCCTGGTTAGGGGAGAAGCCGCGTCCCGCGAAGGTGCTGTGGCTGGCGGCTCTGGTGGCGTCATTGGCCGGTGTTTGGCCGCGTGGGGTTCGGCCCATTTTCCTTGTGGCCTCCCTGGTTGGGGCCGTTCTGGGGGCGGTTAACAACCGGATTCTCCTCGGCGTGATATTTTTTATCATTCTCACGCCCATGGCTCTGATCAGGAGAATCTTTTCATCGGAAGACTCTATGCGACGAAACCTCGATCCTGGTGTCTCCTCCTACAGAGTGGAACGGCAGAGTCGCGACATGGTAAAGAACAAGGGAAAGGCATTTTGAGGTAAACGCGATGGGCGAGTTTTTTAAGGAATTCTGGGATTACCTGAAAGAGCGAAAGAAGTTTTGGCTCCTTCCTTTTGTGTTGGCGCTTCTCTTGGTGGGTGTGTTGGTGGTCCTCGGGCAAAAAGCGGCCGTGGCACCGTTCATCTACACGATGTTCTAAAATGAGCCGAAAGATCCTGAGCCCTGAAATCTATGAGCGCCAGGCCGACATTGCGGGCGCTCTCGCCCACCCGGTGCGAATGATGGTGCTCGATCTTTTGGGTCAAGGAGAGGCCACCGCAACAGAGCTTCTGGAAATCATTCAAATTCCCAAGTCGAATCTGTCTCAGCACCTGTCGGTGTTGAAGCGGGCCGGGCTCCTGAAGGTGCGGTCCGAGGGGCTCTTGCAGCACCTGAGCTTGGCGGCGCCTCAGGTGAAAGAGGCCTGTGGTTTAGTGCGGCAGATGCTGATCCAGCAAATGGAGCGCGATGTCTCCATGGCCAAAGCGCTGCGACAGCGAACCTAGCGTTCCCGCGGTGAAACTTCTCGAACCGATGCTCTGGAATCAAGCCTGATCACAAGTTAAACTGAGGGCAGGAGATCATGCCGATGAGAAAAATTCTTTCCCTGATGGTTGTTTGGTTCGCTTTGGTGGGCCTTTCCGGGTGTGAAAAAAAGGCAGATCAAGCGGCGAGCGAAGACGATGCTGCCGTGGCCGAGGGATCGAAAGACACCGCCGCTGAACCCGATGAAATGCAGGGGAAGGACGATCCCAAGAAAGAAATTCCTTCGGAAGCCGGAGAATCTGAAAAGAAGGACTAACCGCGGCGACCTGAGGTGTTCTTTTCCTTACGCTTTTTTTGAAAAAACTTTCGAAGCAGCTCCGCGCATTCCTCTGAGGGCATGATCCGCCACGATGTTTGATGATTCAGTTTTTCGTGAGCAAGGATGGGAATTCCCAGACTTTCCGCACCACCCTTGGGGTCGGCCGCGCCCCAAACCACTTCCTTGATTCGGGATTGCACAAGCGCGCCCGCGCACATCGGACAAGGTTCCAGGGTCACAAATAAGGAGCAACCCGTTAGATTCCAGTGTCCCACTTTGGTGGCCGCGGCGCGGATGGCGAGGACTTCCGCATGGGCCGAAGGATCGCGGTCGACCTCTCTTCGGTTGTGGCCGCGCCCGATGATCACACCGTCTCGAACCACAACGGCGCCCACCGGAACATCGTCGTGCTCGGCAGCAAGCCTGGCCTCATCAAGAGCTGCTGCGAGAAATTCGCCGTCGCCGGGCATCTTACTTGAAGGCCAGCAAGTACTTCAGGTCGTCGTCGTCGAAGTAGATTCCGGCGCCCACGAAGTAGGGGAGCGAACCGTTGTATTTTCTGGCGGCGTCGATTCCCCCGGTCACATATAGACCGCTCCAGATGTGGCTCTTCGCCCACACGCGGGTGGTGAAGGCTTCTTTGCGGCTGGGCGCATAGAGCTCCGCATGGATTCCGTGGCGCCGATCTTCGTCGAACCAGACGCCGATTCCTACGGCGCCGGAATCCTCGATGATTCCTGCCTTGAGATCGAGAGGGCCGAAGTACTTCCCGAACACAGCCGTGATCTTAAGGCCCTTCTCTTCGTTAACGGTTTTGTCTTCCACCGTGGTGGCGCCGCCGTTCACGTTCGTGGTGGTTCGGGTCACCGTATTGCGTCCTCGCGGATCGCTGGCAAGACCGATTAGGTAGTAGCGGCCAGGGTTGGGCTGAATCGTAACAGAGAACCGAGCCTTCACGCCGTCGTAGGCCTTCACTTGCCAGGCGCTCATGTCCACGAAGGTTCGCAAAGTGCCGGCCTTGCCAAGGAGAAGATTCACGCTCTTGATGGCGGCCTTCAGCTCGTCATAGATGGCTGGATCGTTGACGAATTTACCAATGGTTCCTTCACCGTCCTTCACCCGCTTCATCACGGTTTCGGCGTCGGCCATCATCTTGCGCAGGCTTTCCATCGCCGCGTTGAGGTTGGTCACGGTCTTACCGTTAGGACGAAGCAGCGTCTCAAGATGCTTCATCGCTTTGTTCAGGTTCACGATGGTTTCTTTGAAGTCCTTCTGTCGCGTTACTTCGCGAAGGTCTCCCACCATGAACGTGAGCTGGTCCACCAGCTTTCCGACTTTTTTCACCGTGTCGGAAATTTCCGCATCACGATCCGCCTTGAGCGGCTCTCCCGGGCGCCGACGCGCTTGCTTCACCACAGGAGTCCCCTCATCGGAGGCAGAAGAGGCGGCGTCTGGAGTGGCGGGCTCTTCTTCGTCGGTGGGGGGGGCAGATTCTTCCGCCTGGGCGGAGGGCACCAACGAATTCCAAAGGAAGGCCGCGCCTTGATAGAGAACTTTGGAATCGATCAGCCCATCGTTTTCCTGGGATCGGTCGATGGGGAGGAACGGAATCTGGCTCTTTGGCTCACGAACGGGAGCCGGGCCTCCTGCGGGGGCCTCTTCAGAGTCGCTGTCGGAATCAAAGCTTTTTTTGTCGCCGCCAGTGGCTTTGTTTTTCAAATAGGTGCGGGAGAAAATTGATCCTTCGTCGTCGGTTACGGCCACGGGCTTCAATTCAAGGAATTTGTCGCCGAGGAAGCCGGCGCTCTTGATGTAGGCTCGGGTTTGCGAAACGAGTTTCACGGGAGCGGTCACGCACACGGCGATTAAAACCTTATCTCCGTCGAGAGTGACCTTGTCGATGTAGCCGATCTCAAGGCCCAGAGAGCGAACGGGGCTCTTGCGGCGAAGGCCCGTGGCGTCGTCTACGTGGATCGGAACCCGGTTACACACGCGGTACCAGTAGGGGCGGTCGTTTACATAGATGCTCATGGCCACCACGAAAAAAATCCCAATGGCCGTAAAAATTCCAACTCTGAGCGTGCGGTTCACTGCTTGCCTCCGTTATTCCGATACTTTGCTTCCAGCGAAAAGAATTCCTTCACCCCGGGATCCGGATCATCGAACACGCCCTGGGGGTGGCCTTGGTAGTAGATTTTCCCGTCTTTGAGAAAGGCGATGTGTTCGGCCACGGTGAACACAACGTGGGTATCGTGACTGATCACGATCGAGGTAAGACCGTTTTCCTGATTGGTGTCGCGAATGAGATTGGTCACCATCATGGTCGTGATGGGATCTAGGCCGGTGGTGGGCTCGTCGTACATCATGATCGAGGGCTTGAGCGCGATTGCCCGGGCCAGTGCCACGCGCTTTCTTTGCCCGCCCGAAAGCTCGGAGGGCATCTTTACGGAATGCTCCATGCTGAGGCCGACACTTTTCAGCAGAGTTTCCACGCGACCATCGGTCTCGCTCTTCGAGAGATTCAGATTCTCCGCGAGGGAAAACGACACGTTGTCGTAAACGCTCATGGAGTCGAAAAGCGCGCCGTTCTGAAAAAGAATGCCCATGTGCTTGCGGATGCGACGAACATCGTCGGCGTTTCTCCAGTCGAGCTTTTCGCCGTGAATCTCAATGGATCCTTTGTCGGGAGTGAGAAAGCCCATGATCTGCTTGAGCAGAAGGGATTTTCCTGTGCCGGACCCGCCCATGATGTAGGTGATTTTCCCCTTAGGAATATCGAGGTCCAGACCCTTGTGGATCAGAAACTTCCCGAACCCCTTCTCGAGGCCGCGAATCTTTACGGCGATTTCGCTAGTTGAGGATGAGGTTGCTTGGGTCATAGGGGAGATAGGCGGTCAGAATGTAATCGGCAAAAAGAATCCAAAGCGCAGTGGTCACCACGGCCTTGTTCGTGGCAACTCCCACGCTCTCGGCGCTGTTGCCAGCGTGATAACCGTAGAAACAGCCGAGAAGCGAAAGAAAAAATCCAAAGATGGCGGCCTTTGCGAGCCCCTGCCACACGTCGTTGAAATCCACCGCCCAGGAAAGCTGGTGCCAGTAGACCGCGCCGTCGGTGTCGAGCACGGAGGTTGCGATGAACCATCCGGCTGCGCAGCCGAGGATGGTGAAGTAGGCGGAAAGAATCGGCACAGAAAGGGTGGCGGCCAGAATTCGAGGGGTCACCAAGTAGTCGTGAGGGTCCGTGCCCAAGGCTTCCATGGCGTCGATTTGTTCGGTTACTCGCATGGTGGCGATCTCCGCGGCAATGGCGGCTCCGGCGCGGCCCGCGACCATGATTCCGCAGAACACGGGAGCAAGCTCGCGGGTGAGAGCCATGCCCACCGACGAACCGAGAAAGCTCTCAAAGTTGAAATAGTGGAGCGCCACATACATCTGAAACGCCAGCACGGAGCCAATGAAAATCGCGCTGAAGGTGACCACCGTGATGCTCTGCACGCCGATAAAGTCGAACTGGTAAAAAAAGATGTGGATGCGGCGGTGAAGCTTCTTCAGTCCCTTGGTGGCATTCCAGAGAAAAACCGACAAAGTCCCTAGAAAGGTTAGGGGCGATATGGCAAAACCGTACATGAGGAAAAGTGTAGTCTTCGCCTGAATTTTTGTCAGGTTTTTCATGCACTTGAGAAACTGGCGCGGAGCATCAAAAATCCATGGATCCGAAACACATCCGCAACTTTTCAATCATCGCCCACATCGACCACGGCAAGAGCACTTTGGCCGATCGATTGATCGAGCTCACCGGCACGCTCACCAAACGGGAAATGCAGGACCAGGTGCTCGATTCCATGGACATCGAGAAAGAGCGCGGGATTACCATTAAGGCGCAGACGGTGCGGATGCACTACAAGGCCAAGGACGGGCAAGCCTACGTGCTCAACATGATTGACACGCCCGGCCACGTGGACTTCACCTATGAGGTGAGCCGCAGTTTGGCTGCCTGCGAGGGCGCTCTGCTCGTGGTGGACGCCTCTCAAGGGGTGGAGGCGCAAACCTTAGCCAACGTTTATCTGGCTCTTGAAAACAATCTCGAAGTTTTTCCTGTGCTCAATAAAATCGACCTTCCCAGCGCAGAACCCGAACGAGTGAAAGAGGAAGTGGAAGAGGTGATCGGCCTTGATGCTTCCGACGCCGTGATGATCAGCGCAAAGACCGGCCTCAATGTTTTGGACGTTCTTGAGGCGATCGTGAAAAAGGTTCCGCCCCCGAAACACGAAGGCGACTGGTCGGCCACGGCTCCGCTTCGCGCGTTGGTTTTCGATTCCTGGTTCGATCCGTATCTGGGCGTGGTGGCTTTGGTGAGAGTGTTTTCCGGCACCGTCAAAAAGGGCGAACGCCTGCGGATGATGCATACGGGAAAAGAGATCGACGTACTGAAGCTTGCGGTGTTCACGCCGCGCTTTACCGATGCGAGCGAGCTTTCCGTGGGTGATGTGGGCGCTGTTGTTACCGGCCTGAAAGAGGTGCGCGACATCAAGGTGGGCGACACGCTCACCCAGGTGGCCAACCCAGCTCCCGAGGTGCTGAAGGGATTCAAAGAAGTGAAGCCCATGGTGTTCTGCGGAGTTTATCCCATCGACTCCGAAGACTACGGCAACCTTCGAGACGCCCTTGAAAAACTGAAACTCAACGACAGCGCCTTCACCTTTGAGCCGGAAACGTCCACCGCCCTCGGCTTCGGGTTTCGCTGCGGGTTTCTCGGTCTTTTGCACATGGAAGTGGCGCAGGAGCGGCTCGAGCGGGAATTTAATTTGTCTCTCATCTCCACCGCTCCGAGCGTGGTGTATCGAGTAACCACGGTGAAGGGCGAAGTCCTCAGCGTGGAAAACCCCAACAAGCTGCCGGATCCTACGGAAATCCAAACCATTGAAGAGCCGTTCATTCGCTGCACCGTGCACGTGCCGAATGAATTCGTTGGAGTGGTTCTCGCCTTGTTCCAGGAGCGGCGCGGAATCCAGATCGCGATGGACTATCTCACCAGGGATCGAGTGCAGATCAAGTATGAGATGCCGATGGCGGAAATGGTTTTCGATTTCTTCGACAAACTGAAGAGCGTTACGCGTGGATATGCCTCACTCGACTACGAAATTCTCGATTTCCGCGAAGGGGATCTCGTGCGCCTCGACTTGCTCCTGAACGGCGACTCTGTGGACGCGTTTTCCGTGATCATTCACCGGGCAAAAGCCCCATTCCGTGGGCGGGAGCTGGCGAAGAAGCTGAAGGAACTGATCCCTCGCCAAATGTTCGAGATTCCGATTCAGGCGGCGATCGGCTCCAAAATTGTGGCCCGAGAAACCATTTCCGCGTTCCGGAAAAACGTATTGGCCAAATGTTACGGCGGCGACATCAGCCGTAAGCGCAAGCTCCTCGAGAAACAGAAAGAGGGTAAAAAGCGCATGAAGCAAATTGGAACGGTGGAAGTTCCGCAGGAGGCCTTCCTTGCCGTGTTGAAGGTGGACTGATGTGGCGCCTCATCCAAAAATTGCTGGGGGTGGCGGTCATCGCAGTCTGCTTTCGGGCCTGTGTGTGGGAGCCGGTTAGGATCTCCGACGATGCTATGAACCCCTCTCTTGTGGAGGGCGATGTGGTGTTCGTCTCCAAGATCCGCTACGGCCTGCGAGTTCCCGGCCCCGGCTCCATGGTTTGGCAGTGGAGCAGAATCCGAAAGGGCGACCTTGTGATGGTTAGCGGTGCGGGCGACCCCCCGATCACCGTGGTGCGCCGTGTGGAAGCCTTGCCCGGAGAGCGAGTGAAGTCCCCCGACGACGGCAAAGAGATTACCCTGGCCTACGACCAGTATCTCCTCTCCATGGACCACGAAACCAAGGCAGAGGGCGCGATTCTGCCGCGGATCATCGGCCCGGTGCGGCGCCAGGCCGTGGTAGGCAAAGTGACACACATTTGGCTTCCCTCGGAGGCGAGGGTAGAATCGGGGAAACCTAGGAAATTCTTCCAGAAAATATGAACCGGCACCTTCTTGGCATCGAGGATCTCAGCGTAGATGAAATCCGCTGTTTTCTCGACGAAGGTAGAAAATTCAAAAAGTCGATCGATGCGGGCTCAAAGAAATGGGACCTGCTTCGTGGCCGTACTGTAGTGAGTTTGTTCTACGAAGCCTCCACCCGCACTCGCGGATCTTTCGAAATGGCCTCCAAGCGACTCGGCGCCGACTTCATTCACATGAACGCCGACACCACCACGAGCATCAGCAAAGGCGAAACCCTCGTGGATACTGCGCGAAACCTCGAAGCCATGAATCCCGACTTTCTCGTGCTTCGGCATTCGAGCTCGGGGGCGCCCCACTTCCTGTCTCGCCACTTACAGATTCCGGTGATCAACGCGGGCGACGGGTTTCACGAGCATCCCACCCAGGCGCTCCTCGATGCCCTCACGATAGAAGAACACTTTGGAAAGCTTGCGGGCCTGAACGTGGTGATCGTGGGCGACATTGCCCACTCGCGTGTGGCCCGTTCCAATATTCATCTCCTCAAGAAATTTAAGGCGAAAGTGAGTGTGTGTGGTCCTCCCACGCTGATTCCGCCCGCTATGGATCGATGGGGCGTGGAAGTGCACCACTCCTTGCCCAAGGCGATTGAAAAGGCCGACGTGGTGATGATGCTTCGGATCCAGTTCGAGCGGCAAAACGAGAAGCAGATTCCTTCCACAGCGGAATATTTCCGGTTCTTCGGGCTGAATTCAGAAAGCGCGAAGTTCCTGCGAAAGAATTCCATCGTGATGCACCCCGGACCCATGAATCGGGGCGTGGAGATCTCTCCTGAGGTGGCCGACGGTTCGCACTCAGTGATCCTCGATCAAGTTTCAAACGGAGTGGCGATACGCATGGCGGTGCTCAAGGTTCTGCACGAACGCCGGGGGAGGGGGAAATGATCACGAAAACCCCTGTGGCTGATCGGGCGCTTCTGATTTCCGGCGCCCATGTGGTGTGTCCTGCCTCAGGCCTGAATGGTCGTTTCGATGTGTTGGTCGAGCGGGGAAACATCTCGGCCGTGGCCAAGCCTGGCGAGCTGAAGTCGAAGGCATCGGCCATAAAGGCGGAAATTTTCCAGGCCAAGGGACTGGTGCTTGCTCCGGGATTTGTGGACCTGCAGACCTGGATCTGGGAACCGGGACAGGAAAACCTGGAAGGATTCGCGTCGGCCGGAAGAGCAGCGGCAGCAGGTGGTTTTACGTTGGTGTCGCCCATGCCGGCCACCAGTCCGCTCCACGACAACGCTTTCATGACCGACTTCATTCAGCGCCGGGCCCGCGAGCACTCGATGGTGAAGGTGCTTCCCGTGGGAGCCCTCACTCAGGGGCGGGAAGGAAAGAGGCTCGCCGAAATCGGAGCCATGGCGGCCGCGGGAGTGAGAGCGGTGGGCGATGGAATCCCGCTCATGGACACTTATCTTATGCGGAAGGCCCTGGAGTATTGCCGCGGCTTCGGTGTCACGGTTTATTCTCGCGCCGAAGACCAAGCGCTCGTGGGCGCAGGACTGATGCACGAGGGATTCAGTTCCAATCGCCTCGGGTTACGCGGCATTCCGGCGGCAGCGGAAGAAATAATGGTCTGGCGCGATATCGTGCTCGCGAAGCACACCAAGGGACGTGTGCACTTCTCTTCAATTTCCACGAAAGGCGCGGTGGAGGCAGTAAGGCGCGGCAAAGAAATGGGGCTGGCGATTTCCGCTGAAACCAATCCGCACTACCTTGCGTTCACTTGCAATGATGTGGATTCCTGGGACCCGAATCTAAAAGTCTTCCCCCCGCTTCGCACGCCCGACGACGTGGCGGCTCTTCGCGATGCGCTTGCCGACGGAACCATCGATGCATTAGCCACTCAACACATGCCGAGAAGCTCGTCCTCGAAGGCGCAGAGTTTCGAATTGGCGGAGCCGGGAATGATCGGTCTTGAAACGGCGTTTTCAGTGCTTGCGGGACTGGTGCACGAAAAATCCCTTTCACCGAAACGGTTGGTGGAGTTGCTGTCTTCCGGGCCGGCGCGGATTCTCGGAATTGAGGATCGGGGCGCGGGCTCGATTCGCCGAGGAGCGCCCGCTGATCTCGTGGTTCTTGAACCGGGCGCCGCTTTTACTCCCCGCGCCGAAAACTGCCAGAGCGGAGCGAAGAACTCGCCGTTCTTCGGAAGAAAAATGCGGGGCCAGGTAAGGGCCACGATCGTGAACGGAACTGTGGTATATCAATCCAAGGGCAAAATCGGATGAGCTGGAATGGGTTGAAAATGGAACTGCCTAAGGCGGCGTTAGTGCTCGCCGATGGCACGGTGTTTCCCGGCTGGAGCTTTGGAGCCGAGCCTGGGGAAATTTCTCGTGGTGTTTTGGGTGAGGTGGTGTTCAACACCGCTATGACCGGGTACCAAGAGATCGTCACCGATCCGTCTTACTACGGACAAATCGTGGTGATGACTTATCCGCACATCGGGAACTACGGATTAAACTCTAAGGACGTGGAAAGTCGCTCTGCATGGCCTAGCGGTTTCATCGTTCATGAGTATTCCGAGATCGCGTCGAATTGGCAGGCGGAAGAAACAGTTCGCGCCTATTTGAAGCGAAAGGGAATTCCGGCGCTTTGCGGAATCGACACCCGCGCGCTCACTCGGCACATCAGGTCTCAGGGGGCGATGAATGCGCTGATCGTGTCGCCGCTGCCCGACAGTAAGGCCGCTCTGGATGAGGTGATCCAGCGGGCAAAAAGCAGCCCCGCTTTCGGTGACCGGGATCTCGTGGCCGAGGTTACCTGCAAGGAAAGTTACGATTGGGTTGAGCCAACAGACGAGCTTCGGGCCACCTGGAATCAACCGAAAGTTATGGCGAAGAATCAGCCGCTCGTGGTGGTGATGGATTTCGGCGTGAAGCACAACATGCTTCGAAATCTGGCCGCACGGGGCGTTCGTGTGAAAGTGGTTCCTTCGCACGCTTCTGCAGATGCCATTCTGGCGATGAAGCCGGCCGGCGTGCTGCTCTCTAACGGGCCGGGTGATCCCGCCATGGTGGGGAAGGCGCCGGACACGGTGCGCGCGCTTTTGGGTAAGGTACCTCTTTATGGAATTTGCATGGGGCATCAGATCTTGAGTCTTGCGATCGGCGCCCGAACCTACAAGCTGAAGTTCGGGCACCACGGCGCCAACCAGCCGGTTCTCGACATTAAATCGGGCAAGGTGATCATCACCTCCCAAAATCACGGCTATGCAGTGGACCCCGGATCATTGCCGGCGGGCGCGCGAGTCAGCCAGATCAATCTCAACGATAAATCTGTGGAAGGAATTGAGATTCCGGAGAAGAAGGCTCTCTCGGTGCAGTATCACCCGGAGGCCTGCCCGGGCCCTCACGACTCCATGGGATATTTCGACGAATTCATCAAGGCAATGAACGATGCTTGAGCGTTATCAAACACAACTCACCAAAATTATCGACACATTCACAACGGGCGAGTTTTTTCGCGAAGTTTTTGAGGCCAAGCGTGAATATTTCGAAAATCTCGGCACGGTTCCGGAAGACGACCCCGACTTTGAGAACCAGATGGATATGTTCATGGGGTGGTTCTTGTTTGATCGTCCGCTGAACCAGCACGACCTGCCTCCCGTACTCCTTTACTACCGACGAAACCGGGATAAGTTTTCCGGTGACGAGGAAGTGATTTTCCGCTCGCTCACGGAAACGAAGCATTCGGTCTTCGAGTTGTTGAAGTTGAAGGAGGGCGACATGACCCTTCGCGACCTGGGCAACAAGGATAAGTACGACATCACGGAGAATGAGTATCGCGTCGGGTTCTCGAAGGGCGATGTGTTCGAGGCGCGACTCGTGCCCCAGGGAAAGATTTGGGTTTTCGCCAACGGATTCTGCTTTCATCCGAAAGACGCGTTCAAATTTATTGCCGAGCAGATGAAGAAGATCCGAGACGAGGACCATGCGCAGAGGACGAAGCTAATGCTGCAGCTGCGGCAGATGAAGACGAAGCACCTGCGGTTCCCTCACATCGACGTGAAGCATATCTATACGCTGACGCCAAAGTTTTAGATCCGCTTTCCCCACACGCGCTGGTTAAACCAATACGCCTCTCTCGCGATCTCCGACTCCAGGCTCACGGGTGGCTTGGTGAACTTCAGCCCTAGCCGGATCATCCCGTCTTTTCGTGGGCGGGCATGGGACGTAACCTCCACGTCCACCTTGTGGTGGAATCCCTTGAACTCAAAAAGACTTCCCTCGAGGAGTTGTCCGTCCTTGAACAGCGCGGCCTCCTCGGCATCGAGCAAAATGGAAAAACCACCGGCCGAGAGATCGTCGGGCAGAAATTTTCGCCCGAGCAATTTTACGGAGCAATTCATCGATTCCATCACGCGGAATCGGAGGGCGTTTCGGCGCTGAAGTTTCCACACTGGCAGTTCGAGGGCGATGGTCAGTCGGTCCTTCGACGGGCGCCGAATTTTTGCGTCGGCAAAAAAGATCACGTCCTGGGCCTGGAATTGGATCATCACCTTTCGTTCAACCGACTTCTGGTGTGATCCCCAGATCTTTTCAACCTCGGGTGAGTCCGCCGCCGGCTCTGCTTCGAACTCTAACTTTTCCAGGCTCACGCCCACGGCCAGGCAGTCAAACGGGAGCTCACGTTCGGCCAGCAGGCAATGAATCGGCTCCTCATATTCCTGAACGAACTGAAGATAACGGGAAACCACTTTGCGGTCCCGGATCGGCTCTAAGTCCTTTTCCGGTCGCTTCGGCATCAGGCGATCGTAACCTGCCGGAGCAAGTCGATGTCCTCGAGAACTTTTCCTGACCCGCGCACCACGCAGGTGAGGGGATCTTCGGCAAGGGCCACCGGGAGGCCGGTCTTTTCCTTGATGAGAATGTCGAGGTTGGCGAGGAGAGATCCGCCCCCGGCGAGAATAATTCCATTGTCCACGATGTCGGCAGCTAGCTCCGGAGGCGTTCGTTCAAGAGCCACCTTGATGGCGTCGGCCACGGCGGCAACTGGCTCCGCAAGAGCATCGCGAATTTCCTCGGAGTTTACCTCGATCGTCTTTGGCGCACCCGTGATCAAGTCGCGGCCCTTAACTTCGTAAGTCTTCTCGTCTTCAAACGGGTAAGCGTTTCCGATTGCGACCTTGATCTGTTCAGCGGTGCGCTCTCCGATCAGGAGCGAGTACTTGCGCTTGATGTAGTTAAGAATGGCGTCGTCGAACTTGTCGCCAGCCACGCGCACGCTCTTCGAATACACGATACCGCCGAGGGAGATCACGGCCACTTCCGTGGTGCCGCCGCCGATGTCGACAATCATGTTGCCCGACGGTTCCATGATGGGAAGGCCGGCGCCGATCGCCGCCGCCATCGGTTCTTCGATCAAATAAACTTCACGAGCGCCCGCCATCTGCGCGCTCTCTTTCACCGCACGTTTTTCCACCTGGGTGATGCCGAACGGGATGCAGATAATAATTCTCGGACGGAACAGGCTGTGCTCCGCTGTGGCCTTCTTGATGAAGTGGCGAAGCATCACCTGAGTGACTTCGAAGTCGGCAATCACGCCGTCGCGCATCGGACGAATGGCGGTAATGGATCCGGGCGTGCGCCCCAACATTTCCTTGGCTTCTTTTCCCACGGCAAGAACTTTTGTTTGGCCGCGAGAGTTCCGGTGAACGGCCACCACCGAAGGTTCGTTGATCACGATGCCGCGGTCTTTCGCCACCACAAGCGTGTTGGCGGTGCCCAGGTCGATGGCCAGGTCGTTGGAGAATAGACTGAAAAATTTCTTAAGCATCGCTCCTCACCACTGGTAATGGCGGATCTTTTCTCCATGTTCGGCAATGCCCGACATGGATTTGATCCCGATCTCGAGATGGAGATCCGTGAACTCTTGAAACACTTTTTTGGCTGAGGCTTTTGTCTTGATGCCGTCGGCCCGGAGGGGCAGATCGCTCACCAAAAGCAGGGCGCCATTGGGAACCTTGCTTGCAAAGCCGGCCGTAAAGAGTGCTGCAGTTTCCATCTCAATACCGATCACGCGCTGAGAATAAAGCTTCTCCTTGAAGGGCTCGCTGAATTCCCAGAAACGATAATCGGTGGTGTGTACCACTCCCGTTCGGTACTCGAGATTATAGTCCACCAAAATTTGTGAAACAAACTTCTGCACCTTAAAGGTGGGAAGGCTGGGCACTTCCGTGGGCATAAAGTGGGTGCTGACTCCTTCGCCACGGATGGCGGCCATAGGAAGAATGAAGTCACCCACCTTTAAAGAGCGGTGAAGGCCTCCGCACATGCCGAGAAGAAGCACGGCTTTTGGCTCTATCGTGGCGAGCAACTCAATGATGAGCGCGCAGGTGGGGGCGCCGATATTGAAGTTCACAAGGCTCACGCCGTGTTTCGGAGAATGGATGGCAGTCATTGCCGAGCCGGTGGTGGGCTTTCCGCAGTCCGTAATTTCTCGGAATCGCTTAATGTAGTGGGCGAAATTGGTGAGAAGCACCTGCTTCTGGAAGTCTTTTGCCAGCGAGCCGGTGTAGCGCTCGAGCATGTTCTGCGCGATGACGCGTTTCTTCTCGTTCGAAAAAATTCGGTTGGCTTGAAAGCCTGGTGTGAGCATACGGAAAGCGTATCATACGCGTGGCCGACGCAAAGCAGATAATTCAAGCTTTTCGCCTGGTTACACTTTCTCCGCTTTGCTATTCTCAACACCGATGACCCACGACCGGCTGAAAAAGTTTTTCGCATCTGATCTGGCACTTCGCGCCGCCGCGGGGATTGGCTCCAGAGCTGAGGTAGAGCTCATCAGTGATGGTGCGCACTACACGTTTACTCGTAGCGGGACTACCAACAAGATCCGCAAACAAAAGGCGAAGAGTCCGGACGTGGTGTTTTGGGTGCCGGAGGAAACGCTGCGTCAAATTCTCAATAAGGCCGAAGAATCCAACGCTTCCATCCCTACGCTGGGAATTTTTATCTTTGAGCGAATCGTAACCGCCGAAGAGGAAAGAAAAATACGGTTCAAGGTGAGGGCGGGGGTTTTGAGCCTTTGGACCAAGGGCTACTTTTCGGTTTTGAAAGCCGGAGGCCCTGAAGTAGCTTCGTATCTGGCCCGGATGGGATTCAACAGCCTGGGCAAGATCAAGTCTTTCGTGGATCAGATTCGGAGTTGAGGGTGATTCATTTCGACGAGCGACAATTTCGGAGCTACATGACCGAGGAAGAGGTCCTCTCTGCCGTTGACGCTTTGGCGGAGCAGATCAACCGCGATTTCGGCATCAACGACCGGATTCTGCTCGTGGGCGTTCTTAAAGGCGCTTTTATGGTGATGGCCGATTTGGTTCGGCGCCTTCATTCCGACACTGAAGTAGAATTCGTTCGGGCTCAAAGCGTGGGCAAGAGCGTGTCGAGCCCGGGAACGGTGAGCTTAGTTAAAGACATCGGTGTCGACATCACGAACCGTCACGTGATCATCGTGGAAGAGATCATCGATTCCGGCCGAACGCTGAAGTATCTCCATGATCGACTGAAGTCGGCCAAGCCGCTTTCCATTAAAGTTGCCACTCTTCTCGACAAGCGCCAGAAGCGGATCGCCAAAATCGACGCCGATTATGTGGGAAGGCTTGTGGACGATCAATTTCTCATCGGTTACGGCCTCGATCTCGAAGAAAAGTGCCGCAATTTGCGCAACATCTATGCGCTTCGTTACCCAAATTAGGGCGCTCCCCATACTGTTTCTTTTTTTGGCTGCCTCGGGCGGACAGGCTGACCGCCCCTCCTTCGATACAATTCCCCTCAAGCACCGCAACCCCGAAGACATTCTCCCGATCGTGGAACGAATGGTTCCGGGAGCAAGTGTGGAGGTTTGGGACGGGCGATTGATCGCGCGAGGAACAACCGAAGACCTCGCTCAAATCAGGGCGCTCGTGACGGAGCTCGACCGAGTTCCCCGTCAGTGGTTGGTGTGGGTGAGAAAGGCCGGAGCGGGCGCGCAAGAGAGTTTTGAGGCCGGAGTAGACGCCTCGGGGAGCCGGATCAAGGGAACTTTGAAGAGTCCTTCCGGGACGCGAGAGGTAAAGGGCGCAACCTCCTCAAGAGTTTTAGAGGGGCGTCCTGCCGTGGTGAGAATGAACGCCGACGAAGTTCGTGTAGAGCCGCGGTCCCGAGGCGAGATGGTGGAGCTTGACGTAAGCGTCGCGACTCATGGCGAATCCTCCTATCGCTCCACCATTACCGTTAGGCCGGGGATATGGATCCAGGTTGGCGGCGTGAACCGGACTTCGAACTCCAAGGGTTCCGACATCTTGGCGCGAAGGTCCGGTCAAAGTAAGGAACAGGCACAGTATGAGGTGCGAGTGGAGCCGATCCCTCAGGATTCGCTTCGCTAATAAAAATTCGGGCCCGCCTGCATCTTGCAAGCGAGCCCGAGTCCGTCCCGAATTTCCCCTCCGGGTCAGAGATTGTTCATAAACTGGCAGCTGTTTTTCACGAAACCTTCGCCGCGCTTCGTGGGGCGCACGCAGATCAGCTGATTGCGGTCGGTGCCGCGTCCGGTTTCTTCGTTCAGCTCAAGGGTTTTCGCGGTGAAGTCGTCTTCGCGGGTCGTCGGTGTGGAGAGCGCGTCGTAGAGCGCCTTGGAGAACTCCTCGTTGCTGCCGCTACCGTAGCTTTCCATTCCCATGAAGCGCCATCCGCCTGCGGGAAGAATCGAGCAGGAGTAGCTCACCTTGGAGGGAGCGCCTGGGCGGGAAAATCCGCGAGTTTCGGCGCAGGTAAGGCCGCGAGCCACAACATAATAGTCGCTGGACCCACCGGCGCGGACTTCGCGCTTGGGGGTGATGTTTTTCTTAAGCGCCAGGGTCACCATCTTGGCGAACTTTTCATTGGCGAAATCCACCGGGCCTGTAATGGGGGTGGGGGCCGCGAAAGCCGGAGCACTGAAGGCGGCAAGAACGAGCGCGAACAAGAACTTCATAAAGAACCTCCCGAAATTTCAAACTTGGGGAGGTTCTAGCGTCTTATGTTGCGCAGCGTCAAGCCTAATGTGGGGGGTGCGTTCAATCTAGAGTTTGGCCAAAGCTTCTTGTAATAATTGAAGTTTTTCCTGGTATTGGGCGAGATTTTTCTTCTCCGCGTCCACCAGCTCCGGCTTGGCTTTGGCAACGAAGTTGGGGTTCCCGAGTCTGCGCTCGGTGAACTCCACGTCGCCTTTCACTTTCTTGATCTCGTGCTCGAGTCGTTGCCTTTCGGCATCCTTATCCACGAGGCCTTCGAGTGGAAGGGTGAACACAAACTCCGAAGTTGCCACCCGCCCGGCCAGGCCGCCGGAAAATGGAGCCAGCACCACATCATCAAGTTTCGCGAGCGACGTGGCGAGGTGTCCGATCTTGCTCCAAAGCGCGTGCTCTTTTGTTTCGAGGTGAGCTTTGATGGCTTGCCGGGGGCTGATTTTATTTTCGGTACGGAAATTTCGTAAACCCTCGACGGCGCGCTTTAAGGCCGCAATCGCCTCCATGTCGCCGCATACGGCAATCTCTCGGCCCGGATGAACCGGAAACTCCTCATTGATAATCGACATGCCTTTTTTCCAAGGAAGCTCACCGTAGATCTTATCGGTGGCCATCGGAGCCATCGGGTGAAGAAGTTTAAGCACGGTCTCCAGGGAAAACAGGAGCGTGTCGAGCGAACCCTTTTTCACCTTCACCATTTCCAGATACCAATCGCAGAGTTCGTACCAGGTGAATTGATATAACTCTTGAAAAGCGGCGTCGGGCCGATAGTCAGTGAGAGCCTGATTCACCTTTTTCACGGTGACGAAAAGTTCTTCGAGAAGCCATCGATCCACGAAGTCGAGCTGATCCAGCTGTTCGAGGGGGTTCTTCGGACTTTTTACACCGCGCTCTTCCGCCTGCATGAGACAGAACTTGGAGGCGTTCCAAAGCTTGTTCAGAAAAGCCTTGTAACCATCGAGTCGCTTGAGGTCGAGATTCACGTTTCGGCCTTGGCCCGAGAGAGCCAGCAAGGTGAGCCGGAGCGCATCGGATCCGCTCTTTTGAGTTACCTCCAGCGGGTCCACAACGTTGCCCTTGGTTTTCGACATTTTCTGTCCTTTTTCGTCGCGCACCATGGCGTGAAGAAAAATGTCTTCGAACGGCACCCGGCCGTTCATGAACCAGGTGCACATCATCACCATGCGGGCGACCCAGAAGAAGAGAATGTCGCTGCCGGTCTCCATGAGCGCCATCGGCGTTTGATTTTGGCGAGGCTGATCGTAGCGCTGTTTCGGATAGAAAGTTTCGAGGTCCGCCGTGTTGTTTGGCCAGCCCAAGGTGGAGATGGGCCAGAGGCCGGAGGAATACCATGTGTCGAGCACGTCGGGGTCTTGCTGGATTTTTTTGCTTCCGCAATGACCACACTGATTCGGGTCTGAGTCTTGGCCGCTCTTCGGAACGGTAACCTTTCCGCAATCGGCGCAATGCCACGCGGGAATCTGGTGTCCCCACCAGAGTTGCCGTGAAATACACCAGTCTTGAATGTTGGTGAGCCACTCGAAATAAGTTTTCTTCCAGAAGTCTGGGTAGAAACGAATCGCAGGATTCTCGCCTTCGGCCGCCAGAAGCGCCATTTTTGCCAGCGGCTCCATCTTCACAAACCATTGGGTACTAAGCAGGGGCTCGACCACCACGCCGGAGCGCTGACAGAACCCCACCTCGTGGTTATGCTTTTCTTCTTTTGCTACGAGGCCCGCTTCCGTCATTGCGGCAGAAATCTTCTTTCGACTTTTCGTGGCCGGAAGCCCGGCGAACACCCCGGCCGACTCCGTGAGCTTTCCTTCCTTGTTAATGCAAGAAAGGGTGGGAAGGTTGTGCCGTTTGCCAATCGCCCAGTCATTGGCGTCGTGGGCGGGAGTGATCTTTAGGGCGCCGGATCCGAACTCGCGGTCAACGTAGCTGTCGGTGATCACCGGAATCCTGCGGTTCGCCAGGGGCACGAGCACCTCTTTTCCGTGGAGGTGCTTGTAGCGAGAGTCGTCGGGATTCACGGCAACTGCTACGTCGGCAAATACGGTTTCCGGGCGGGTGGTGGCGACCACAAGATAGTCGCCGCTCCCGTCGGCCAGCATGTATTTGAGGTGATAGAGGGCGCCCTCAACGGGTTTCTTCTCCACCTCGAGATCCGAGATGGCGGTCTGAAGACCGGAGCTCCAGTTCACAAGGCGCTCACCGCGGTAGATCAGGCCGTCGTGATAGAGGCGGGCAAAGCTTTCGCGAACTGCGAGAGAACTTTTTTCATCGAGGGTGAACAGCAGGCGGTCCCAGTCGCAGCTGGCTCCCATTGCGCGGAATTGGGAAAGAATAGTGTCGCCGTATTCTTCCTTCCATTCCCAAACTCGCTGCACGAACTTCTCGCGCCCGAGGCCGAGGCGACTTTCTCCGTTCGCCTCAATCTGGCGTTCCACCATCAGTTGGGTCGCGATGCCCGCGTGGTCGAGGCCCGGAAGCCAAAGGGTGTTGAATCCTTGCATTCGCCGCCAGCGAATAAAGGTGTCTTGCAGCGACAGAAACAACGCGTGTCCCATGTGGAGCGCCCCCGTTACGTTGGGAGGCGGCATCGTGATCATGAAGCTTGGCTGACCGGGTTTGGGGTTGCCGGTGGCGCGGAACGCCCCGGCGGCCTCTGACTTTTCGTAGAGGTCGGTTTCGAAACTTTGTGGATTATAGGAGCCTTCCATGGGGCGTTCCTTATTTGCTGAGATACGTTTTTTCGGCGTCTTTCATGGCGGGACGAAGACTGCGAAACCCGTCCTGCAGAAAGTAGACGACACCCAAGGCGATGAGCGCCACGGCGGTGCCGGCGGAAAGAACCGTCTTCACGGGGCGGCCATTGCGCCAAAAAAACCGCGTGAGTTCAAAAAGAATAAGGGCCAGCGGGAACGCCCACCAAGGGTAGTGCTCGGCCATGAAGTACACGAGCGAATCCACTGGTCCCCCGCCTTCCTAAATCCCGCAAGCCTTGCGGAGAGCGTCCACGCGATCGGTTTCTTCCCACGTAAAGCCCTCGCCACGACGACCGAAGTGACCGTAGGCGGCGGTGGGGGAGTAGATCGGACGAAGCAATTTCAAAGCCTTCACAAGCTCTGCGGGCTTGAACGGAAAGATCTCCCGCACGGCGCTGTTAATCTTTGTGATGTCCACCTTTTCGGTCCCGAAGGTGTTCACCATCAGGCTTACGGGCTCGGCCACGCCGATGGCGTAGCCCACTTGCACCAGGCAGCGCTCGGCCAGGCCGGCGGCCACCACGTTTTTCGCGGCGTAACGAGCCATGTAGCAAGCAGAGCGGTCCACTTTCGAGGGATCTTTTCCTGAGAAGGCACCGCCGCCATGGGCGCCGTGACCGCCGTAGGTGTCCACGATGATTTTGCGGCCCGTGAGTCCGCAGTCTCCCATGGGGCCGCCGATAACGAATCGTCCCGTGGGGTTGATGTGAATCTTGGTGTTGGAATCGATCCAGTTGGCGGGAATCACCTTCTTGATCACTTCTTCGCGAATGCCTTCAACGATTTGTGCCTGGGTCATTTCCTCGGCGTGCTGTGAGCTCACCACGATGGCGTCCACGCGAGTGGCTTTGCCGTCTCGGTATTCCATCGTCACCTGGGTTTTTCCGTCAGGACGAAGGAGCTTCAGCGGACCGTTCTTTCGCACCTGCGTGAGGCGCTCAGCCAGGCGGTGGGAGTAGTAAATCGAATAAGGCATTTGCTCGGGCGCCTCATTGATTGCATATCCAAACATGATGCCCTGGTCGCCGGCACCCTGTTCTTTGGTGGAGTTGGTCTCTGCGGTCACGCCCATGGAGATGTCGGGGCTCTGCTTGTCGAGGGTCACCATTACGGCGCAGGTTTTATGGTCGAAGCCCTTCGACGAATCGTCGTAGCCAATTTTTTTAATCGTGTCGCGAACGAGGGATTGAATGTCGACGATCGCTTTACTGGTTACCTCACCGGCAACCACCACGAGGCCCGTGGTTGTGAGCGTTTCACAGGCCACGCGGCTCATCGGGTCTTGAGCGAGCATTGCATCGAGCACGGAGTCGCTGATTTGGTCGCAGATTTTGTCTGGGTGACCTTCGGTTACGGATTCAGAAGTGAAAAGATAATTCTTCAAAGCCATGACATGTGTCCTCAAAGGACCCCGGCAATGGAGTCCCAAAGTTGGTTCAAGAAAAAAACTGTTGGGTGATTATTTCTTATTAGTATGAACGGCGAACTTCGGCGTGGAACCTTTGTTGCGGTTCTTTTTCTTGCGGCGGGTGCCTTGCTTAGCTTTTTTAGCCTTGCGCTGGAGCTCGGTTCTTCTGGTGGCAGATGCCATGGTGTAATCCTCGAAAAAGTTAGTAATTCAAGGGCTTAGAGCTAACGCGAGAGGGGGCAAATTGCAACCGTTTCGGGTGCGCGGATTTGGCCGGAAATTGGGCACGCCCCTTGCTCTGCGAACCCCCATGAAATCAGCAAAATTTGGATGGTTGGGAGTCCTCGCACTATTAACCGAACTGGCCGCGGCCCAAGAGCGGGCGCTTCAAGTGGGGGAACAGGTAATGGTGCCCACGCAACGAGGCGCGAAATTCAGCGTCGGCAATTCGGAGATCATTCGAGTGAAACCGCTTCCGGCGGAGGCCGGGTCGGCTGTCCTCGTAGTAACGGGAAAACGGGCCGGATTTTCAGACCTTTTGGTGATGGAGCAAGGGAGTGCGCCGCGTCGGGAGACGTTTCGGGTGAGGGGGAAACAGGAGGCGGCATTTCCCTCCGCGCCAGACACCAAAGGAGCCCTTCGAGGGGCTGCGGGAGTTGAGGTGTTGCCTGGTTCCGAGGGGGTAGTTGTCCGGGGCGGGGTACAGCGCACCGAAGACCTCGCATTGGTGGACTCTCTTAAAGAGCTTTCGCGGGGGCGGATGAAGGGAAACGTGGAGCTCAACGCCATTGAGCGGATGAAGGCCGAGGAGCGAATTCGGAGAAGGTTGGCCGCCGCCAGATTGAGGGGCGTAACGGTAAGGGGGGCGGGATCCCGCATCATTCTGGAGGGAAGGGCGCGGACCCAGGACACCAAAGAATTGGCCGAGGGTCTTGCGAGGGAAATATTTCCCGGGCTCATTTCGCATCTAAAGGTGCCGTTTAACGCGTCTGAAGTGCTGCGATTTCGAGTGCGCCTGTTGGAGGTGGAGAAGTCGGACCGTACGCAGCTGGGATTTCAGTGGACCGACACGCTGCCTGGAGTTTTTCAGGTGCAGAAAAACCTTCTCCGGGCGGGATTTACCTTGGATGCCGCCCTCGTGGCGCTGGCTCAAAGGGGAAAGGCCCGGGTTTTGTCTCAGCCGGAAATCGCGTTGAACGCAGAGGGTGTGGCCGAGCTAAAGGTGGGTGGCGAGCTTCCGATTGCCCATCGCAGCCAAAACTATGCATCGACGCAGTGGAAGCCCTGGGGTTTGGCGATGAAGTTGGAGGTGCCGGGAGTGAGTGACGAGCTCGTTCGCACAAAAATCTTGGTGGATATGACCACCTTGGATCCGGCGAACGCGGTGGACGGAGTTCCCGCCCTCAAAACGAATCAACTGCTGACAACGGTCGACATGAAGCTCGGAAAACCCCTCTTCCTTTCCGGGCTGGTGCAACAGCAGGATGCGGAGTCGGCCAAAGGGGTGCCCGGTCTAATGGACATTCCGATTCTTGGAGAACTCTTTCGGAGTCGGGATTTTCTTGAGCGGCGTTCAGAACTTGTGGTGGTGCTCACCGCGGAGGAAGTGAATGACTGAGATTCAAGCGGCGTTGTCCGATGAGTCGGTTTCAGAAATCATCGTGAACGGACCCGATGAGGTTTGGGTAGAGCGGGAGGGGGCGCTTTCCCGTGCGCCGTGGGGGTTTTCTTCATCGGAGGAGCTCGATCAGTGGGCGCGTGGGCTGCTTTCGGGCACGGGCCGCCGAGTGGACCGCAGGAGCCCCGTGGCGGACGCGCGGCTTGCCGATGGATCGAGGATCTGCATCGTGGGAGAGCCGGCCGTTCTCGGCGGAATGCACGTAAACATTCGAAAATTTCCCCAGCGTCGTCCCGATCTCGACCACCTGGTGAGCTGGGAATTCCTAACTCCTTCGGCCGCGGCGGTGCTTCGAGAGGCGGTTGTGGCGGGGAAAAATATTTTTGTATCGGGCGGCACGGGCGCGGGAAAAACCACTTTATTGAACGCGTTGGTTTCGGCCGTTCCCCCCGGCGAAAGAGTGATAACGCTGGAAGACACTGCGGAATTGCGACCTTTGCATCCCCATGTGGTGAGGCTTGAGGCGCGTCCAGCGAATGCGGAAGGGGAAGGGGCTATCGAGCTCCGGTCGCTCCTCCGATGCTCCCTCCGTATGCGGCCAGATCGTTTAGTGATGGGTGAGTGCCGAGGCGTGGAGGCACTGGAGCTGATTCAGGCGCTTCACACGGGGCATCGGGGGAGTATGGGCACGATCCATGCGAATTCGGCAAGGGACGCGCTTGCCCGCCTCGAAATGCTCGTGCAGATGGCGATGCCGCAGATTTCTCCCTCGGTGGCGAAGACTCTTTTGGCTGGCGCCATTCAATTGGTGGTTCATGTGGAAAGAGTGAATGGCCGCCGCCGGCTTGCCTCGATTCACGAGGTATGCGGAGTCGATGGAGGCTTGATTCTCCTGCGCGCACGAGACGTTCGATGAAGATTCGCTGGAAGGCGGCGGTGTTTCCGATGGCACAGCTTCTGGAGAGACCAGAATTTCTAGATGGTCGGGCTGTCATCTGGCGCGAGCTGAGGGCGGGCGGAGCGGCGGCGCCTTTGGGATTTGCGTGGCGAGAAGATCGCCTCTGGATCTGTAGCGAATGGGTCGACGGAGAGGTGGCCGCCGGAGCGAGAGCGCCGAATATCCGGAAGATTCGCGCCGCCGTGGAGGAGCTTGCGGTCTGGGAGCGCCGTGGGGTGGCTCATGGTGATCTTTCGCCGAGGAACCTGGTGTTTACTTCGGGCGGAGCTCGGTGGATCGATTGGGATTGGTGTTGGAAGGGTGGGCCGACTCCCTGGCGAATGAATCGACCCGACGAGCTTACTCCCAAAAGCGAAGCGGAGGACGTGTGGCGTTTGGTTTCGGGATGGCTGCCGGCGCTGAATGATGGCGCGGACCCGACATCGCTTACTGAGGCGGCAGAACGTTTGAAAGCGTATGAATTCGCCGGAACAATTCGCCACAGGTCCCGGAATTTTCAGAAATAAGTTTTTTGGCCTCATCGAGACGAAGTCTTGCAGCGTGGGGAAGCTGAAACTGAAGGGCCCAGGCCTCGAGGTAGCGTCTTCTTGCGTGATCGAGGTGAGGCGGCGGGAGTGCGGTATCGCCGCAGAGTTTTGGTTTCACGGCCTGAGGTTCAATCGGAACGCCCGCCGCGGTCAGCACGAGAATGAACACCAGGCAAAATCGGGCCGTGGCCCTTTCGATAGGGCTCACCAGAGATCTCCCAAGAGTGGGATGAGAAGAGACGCGATCACAAGAGCCGCCGCCGGCAAGGAGCAGAGGAAGAGGGGGGCGAGCACTCGGATCGGAAGTTTTTGTAGCGAAGTTTCAAGGCGGGCGTCTCGGCGAGAGTCAATATCGAGAAGAAGGGCTTCGAGCTCGCTTCGGATAGGCACACCGTCGCGAATGTTTCGCTGAAGTAATAATTTTGTCTCGATGAGCGGAGGAGGCAGACCGTCTGATGTTTCTTCGGACAGGAGCCCAGATCGAAAGGGCTCAGGTAGATACAAGGCGGCTGATCCTTTGGCGTCTTCCGCGGCCACGCCCGCCGCGAGCTGAGAAGAAAGTGAAAGGAGCGCCGTCGGTAGATGGTTTTCGATCAACTGGTCCACGTTGGTGGGAGGATCGCAGGCATCTTTGACCATTTTTCTGATCCAGAGAAGAGACAGGGCGGAAAGTCCGGCGGCCGCGCCCCACATCAGCCAGGAAGTGGGTTTCGTTGCGGCAGACGGGATGGCGTCCGGATCGAGGAATCCCCAAAGGCCGAACATCAGCCACGGAAGCACGGCGATGGCTCCCGATTGCGTGCGCGCCTGAGCAGTAAGAGCTCGTGCTCTTCGGAGCGCGCGAGCGCGGCCCTCCAGCCGAGATCGAAGATGAGTAAGGGATTGCAATACCGGGGCTCCGGTTTCGGCTGCGTGGGAGAGAATCGGCAAAGACATCCAGCCGGGTTGCGCCGGGCCCGCACTACTCACTGAATCATCCACGGCGTGGCCCGCTCGGAGCGACGACATTACCTGCCGGATCCAGCCGGCCTCGTCTTCGCCAGGTAGGGCATGTGGTCGAGTTTGGAGGCGCTGGGCGATCCAGAGGTCAAATTTTACGCGGTTCCGGATAAGGAGCGTGAATAGCAAGACCAGAAGAACTTGAACAATCGCCATGCTCCTTGAGTCAGCAAAATCCCTGCCCACATTCATCGGGAGTGAGCTGATTTGATGCTAGGATAGGGTAGCCTCTATACACTGCAGGTTTGGGAGTAAAACCATGGAGAAAAAAACGCTGCCATTCTTTGGAAAGTCCAAGGCCACGCGCTTTCGATTTTCCAACGGCCTACGCTTAATCGTGGTGGAAAGTCACATGGCGCCGGTGTTCTCCTACCAAACTTGGTACGACGTGGGCTCTCGCGACGAGGAGAGCGGCCTGTCGGGGATTGCACACCTTTTTGAACACATGATGTTCAAAGAAACCAAACGACTGAAGCATGGAGAGTTCGATCGGATCATGGAGTCGAACGGTGCTCGCGATTTAAACGCGTTCACCAGCACCGACTACACGGCCTATGTGCAGAGTTTGCCTGTCGAAAAATTCGATCTCGTGGCAGGCCTCGAGGCCCAGCGAATGCACGAGTTGAGCCTGACCAAAGAGCTCTTCGACGCTGAGCGGGAGGTTGTCCACAACGAACGCAAGCAGCGCACGGAAAACAATCCCGAAGGGCAGATGTTTGAGGCGCTTCAGGCGCTCGCTTTTGTGAAACATCCCTACGGCCGACCGGTGATCGGCTGGGAAGACGACCTGAACCGAATGACCATCGAAGACTGCCGGGCCTTCTATTCCAAATACTATGCGCCGGACAACGCGGTGATCGTGGTGGTGGGCGATTTGAAGCCGGAGAAGGCGGCGGCGGCAGTGCAAAAGCACTATGGAAAATTCAAACCAGGGAATGTGAACAGGCCGCCAGTTCCTGCGGAGCCGTCGCAGCATGAAGAGAGGGTGCAAGAGCTTAAACTGAATCTCCAAGTGGAGAAGGTTTACATGGGCTACAAAATTCCGAGCGCCACTCACAAGGACCAGGCGGCGCTATCTGTGCTGAGCGCCATTATGAGTACCGGGCGAAGCTCGCGCCTGTATCGGGCCATGGTCGATAAGGGCCTTACCATGGACGTGAGTGCCGGGCCCGGCACGGCGAAAGATGAGTCGTTGTTCTATGCCAGTTTTGCGGCTCACGCCGGGAAGAAGGCCAAGGCGGCGATCTCCGCGTTCGACGCTCAGGTGGCGCTTCTTCAGCACGATGTGGTGACCGCGGAAGAGTTGGAGCGGGCGAAGGCGAAGCTCCGGACGGAATTTTTCATGGGCCTCGGAACAAACAGCGCCCGGGCTAACTTTGTGGGACAGTTTGAGTTGGTGCTCGGTGACTTCACTAAGGCGTTGACCGCATTGGAAGAGATCAACGAAGTTTCGCTGGAAGAGGTGCGGAATGTGGCGCGCCGATACTTGGCCAAACAAAATCGAAGTATGGTCGTGGGCGTCCCTATGGGGCAGGGAGCGGAAGCATGAAGAAAAAGGCGCCAAAGAAACAATCTCGCAAAGAGAAACCATCGATTCTCTTGCTTCCCGATAAATCCTCGCCGCTCGTGTTCATCGATTTTGCGTTGAATCGAGGGTCTTTCTACGATCCTCCCAACAAAGCTGGCGTGGCCTCGCTCACGCTGAGTCTTATGTTTCGTGGCACACAGAAGCGAAACAACGCAGAATTTCATAGAGCGCTCGACAATCTGGGGGCGGAGATTTCACTCGGGAAATTCAAAGAGTCGATGCGGATTTATGGGGTGGTGCTTGCAGAAAAACTTCCCGCCTTCATGGATCTGCTCGAAGAAATGATTTTGGAGCCGAGCTTTCCCGAAGACGAGTTTGAGAAGCTGCGTGATCAGTTTCGAAGCTCTCTCCTCGACGAATTGGGCAGCGACGACGATATCGCCGAGCGCAGGTTCCAGGAATACCTTCTTCACGGGCACCCCTACGGGCTCGTGACCTCAGGAAGCATCGCCTCGATCGACCGAATATCGGTGGCTGATTTGAAGGCGTTTCACGCCAAAGTTTTTCGCGCACCGCACGTGGTTTTTGCGGCCACCGGGGGATTCACCTCCAAGGATCTGAAGCAGAGGATGGAGAAAATCATCTCCCGCATGCCCAAGGGCACAGAGCCGCCTGAAGTCGCGCACTCGCCGGAGATGCCCGAAGGACGTCACCTCATGCTTCTGCATAAGCCCGATCGGACTCAAAGCCAGATCTTGGTGGGCGCGCGAGGCGTGAGCTTTCGCGATGCCGACTACCTGCCGATGGCGATGGCCAACCACATGTTCGGCGGTGGATCCTTCAGCGCCCGGTTGATGACGGAAGTGCGCGTGAAGCGAGGCTGGAGCTACGGCGCTTACTCTTGGTTTCGCGCCGGCCGGGTGCCGATGTTTTTTGCCATGAGCGCAGTTCCCAGCAACAAGGACACGGCAAGCTGCCTGGAGTTGATGGTGAAGCTCTACGAGGATTTTGCAAAAAAAGGGATCACAAAGAAGGAGTTCGCCTTCGCTCGCACGAGCCTTTTGAATCAGAGTGCGTTCCTTCAAGACACACTTAGGAAGCGGCTGGAGAATCGGGTTACGGAGAAAATTCTCGGCCTGCCCGCCGGGTACTACGACAGTTATGTGAAGCGGCTGAAAAAAGTCACCCATGCGCAGGTAGTTAAGGCGATCAAGCGCCAGGCGGATCCGAAGCGAATGTTTGCGTTGGTGCTGGGCTCTGCCGAGTCTTTGGAAGACGCATTGAAAACCCTCAAGGGGTTCCAAAAGTTCCATCGCCGCGCTTTCGATGAAGAGCCGAGCGGCATTCTGCAAAAGCAGTGACAAGTCGTTGAGTTAAAAGGAAGTTTCCGTTTGGGCGGGCCAAATGCTTGGGGCAGCCCAAGGATTGTATCAACGGGTAATTCCGGCTGTCAAAATTACCGATTCGATACAGTTTTCCGGTAACGAATTTCCCTGAATTTTTGAATTTCTTCCGTGTGTTGGCGCATTCCGATTCCTCCGATCCCCGAACTTCATTAAGCTCATAGAAAGGGGGGGTTCAACCCATGAGCAAAGAGAAGAAGAAATCAGGAAGTTCTTCCAACACCAAGGCTGTGGTGCCGATGCTGCCGTTGCGAGAGGTGATCATCTTCCCGCACATGGTGGTGCCGCTCTTCGTGGGCCGAGAAAAGTCCATCGCAGCCCTCGAGGCGGCGATCACCCATAAGCTGGACCTTTTCCTCTGTGCTCAAAGAGACGCCAGCGTGGTGAATCCCAACCAGGGCGACCTCTATGAGATCGGAACTCTGGGCACGATCATTCAGCTCGTAAAACTTCCCGACAACACCGTGAAGGTGCTCGTGGAAGGAAAGCGTCGCGCCCGGGTAATCGACTACGTGCCGAACGATCAGTTCATTCAGGTAGAGGTTCAGGAGCTTCCCGAGGACGATGCCGACGCCGTAAAACTGGAAGCCCTGCTTCGCGGCGTGAAAACCACGTTCGAAGAATACGTGAAATTCAACAAGCGCATCCCGCCTGAAGTGGTGATGAACATCAACGCCATCAACGAGCCGTCGCGTCTGGCCGATACCGTGGTGGCCCACCTCACGCTCAAAATCGACGAGAAGCAGAAGATTCTCGAAATCGTGGAAACCGCCGAGCGTTTGGAGCGCATTCTTTCCCTGATGCAGGGGGAGATCGAGATTCTTCAGGTAGAGCGCAAGATCCGCTCTCGCGTGAAGAAGCAGATGGAGCGCAATCAGAAGGAATACTATCTCAACGAGCAGATGAGCGCGATCCAGAAGGAGCTCGGCGAAAAAGACGAGTTCAAGATCGAGCTCGCGGAGATCGAGAAAAAGATCGTCACGAAGAAGCTCTCGAAAGAGGCGCGGGACAAAGTTCAGAAAGAGTTCCGTAAGCTCAAGATGATGAGCCCGATGAGCGCAGAAGCCACGGTGGTGCGGAACTACATCGACTGGATTCTCACGCTGCCTTGGGGTGAACACACCGAGGACAACTGGGACCTCAACCATGCCGATAAGGTTCTCCAAGAGGATCACTACGGTCTCGATGAAGTTCGGGAGCGAATTCTTGAGTATTTAAGCGTTCGCACCCTCACGAGATCCTCGAAGGGATCGATCCTTTGCTTGGCTGGGCCTCCCGGAGTGGGAAAAACCTCTTTGGCGAGATCGATCGCGAAGTCGATCGGAAAGAGTTTTGTGAGAGCGTCGCTCGGTGGTGTGCGCGATGAGGCCGAGATCCGCGGTCACCGGCGCACCTACGTGGGCGCTCTTCCCGGTAAGCTGATCCAGAGCTTGAAAAAGGCCGGGTCTGCCAACCCCGTGTTCCTCCTCGACGAGGTGGACAAGATGAGCAGCGACTTCCGCGGCGATCCCGCGAGCGCGCTTCTCGAGGTGTTGGATCCTGAGCAGAACCAGGCGTTCATGGACCATTATCTCGAAGTGGAGTTCGACCTTTCGAAGGTGATGTTCGTGCTCACGGCGAACTCGTTGCATCAGATTCCGCGTCCGCTCTTGGATCGTATGGAAGTGATCACGATCCCGGGCTACACGATGAACGAAAAACTCCACATCGGAGAGAAGTACCTTCTGCCGAAGCAGGTGGATCTCCACGGCCTTCGGAAAGACAAGGTTGTGGTGTCCGACGAAACGATGCGCACCCTGATCATGGGCTACACCCGCGAGGCCGGCGTTCGTAACCTGGAGCGTGAGCTTGCAGGACTGTGTCGGAAGGTGGCGCACCAGATCGTGAAGAAGCACGGCGGAAAGATCGCCGACTTCCTCAAGAAGACGGAAAAGGCCGAGGCTGCAGCGGCCGCCGCTGCGGAGCAGGAGTCTGACGAAGAGGTTAAGCCTGCGAAGAAGAAACCGAAGTTCGATCGCAATAAGATGAAAGAGCTTAACTACGAGAAGGTAACGATCACTCCGAAGATGCTGGAGAAGTATCTGGGCGTGCCCCGCTACTCCATCTCGAAAGCCGAAGAGAAGGCAGAGATCGGCCTCACCAACGGACTTGCTTGGACCGAGAGCGGCGGCGACATGCTGCAGATAGAAGTGGCCGTGTTGCCCGGCAAGGGCAATCTCAAGGTCACCGGTAAGCTGGGCGACGTGATGCAGGAAAGCGCGCAGGCGGCGATGAGCTATGTGCGCGGTCGTGCCACCGCAATGGGTCTCGCTCCGGACTTCTACGACAAGATCGACGTGCACATTCACGTGCCCGAGGGGTCGGTGCCGAAGGACGGACCGTCGGCGGGAATTACGATGGCCACTACCCTGGCCAGCGCCTTCCTCCGGGTTCCGGTTAAGCGCAACGTGGCCATGACGGGTGAGATCACCCTGCGTGGCCGTGTGCTTGCGATCGGCGGACTGAAAGAGAAGCTGATCGCCGCCAAGCTTGGCGGTTGCGACACGGTGATTTTCCCGAAGGAGAACGAAAAGGACCTCATCAAGATGTCGAAAGAGATCTTGGAGGGCCTGAAGCTCCATCCGGTGGAACATGCCGATGAGGTGTTGCGCCTGGCTCTGGATCTTCCGGAGCCCGCCAGCTTCCTTAAGTCGAAGGATGTGCTGGCCGCAGAGAAAGCAACGCAGGGAGAGATCGCCAAGAAGAAGAAGGGTGGTTCGGGAAAGTCGAACCTCCCCTCTGTTCCGCAGCAATGATCTGATTCTCTATGTTGAAAGCGATTCAATCGAAACTAATGGCGGGCTTTTCTGCGAAAGTGGAGGCCCGCTCTTTAGTTCCCCGCGATAAGCGTTTGTCGGCCTGGCCGCGTGATCTTTGGTTTCACCACGAAAGCGCGGGAAAATACCAGGTGAGTAACCTTTCCACCACGGGAGTGGCGGTGCTGGATCCGGCAGCCAACATCTCGTCGAAGGGATTGCTACACGGCGAACTTCGGATGGGGGCGCTGAGCCTGCCGGTCTCGCTCAGAGTGGTTCGGCATCAGGCCGGTGTCACCGGAGCAAAGTTCGAGTCGTCCACTCTTGAGGTGGCGAGATGGATCGTGAAAAATTTCGACGTGGAGCTGCTCGGCGCCAAGCTGGTGGAGATCGATCCGTCGAAAATGCAGGCGGCGCCCGGAGTTACACCGCCGCGCTGGTTCTATGCTCCTGGCGGCTTTGAGGCGGTATTGCAGCCCGACGGCCAGCTGCAGGTAGCGATAGAAGAGGAATATTTTGAGCACGTGCCGGGCAAGCCGCTGCGCTACGGGAAAATAAAGGGAGATCCCCTTGAAGGCGGAATTCGCCACAAGGGCTCTGATCTTGTGCAATGGAGCACAAAGGTGCCGGGTGAAGCGGCGTCTCGCCTTCAGCGGTTTCTATCGAGCGTAGACGGCCTTCGCGACGAAGCAGCCTCTCGCTTTAAGTAGGACACTTCAGGTTTTTCTTACGGATGCGCACGAAGCTCGGGGTGATTTCCACAAGTTCATCGTCACGGATCCACTCCAGGGCGCGTTCCAGGAACATGTCCTGCGGAGGAGCGAGCTGAATCAAGTCGTCGCTTCCGGCGGCGCGCATGTTGGTGAGCTTCTTCCCCTTCGTGGCATTCACCCAAAGGTCGTTGTCACGGGAATGCTCGCCGATGACCATGCCTTCGTAGATTTCCACGTTCGGTCCGAAGAAGAGCTTGCCGCGCGCCTCAAGTCCCGCGAGGCCGTAGGTGATGGTCTCGCCCATTCGGTCGCTCACGATCGCGCCGTTCACGCGCTCTGCGATGTCGCCTTTGTATGGCTCCCAGCCGTGGAAAATCGTGTTGAGAATACCGGTTCCCCGAGTGACGGTGAGGAAATGAGAGCGGATTCCGATCAGACCGCGCGAGGGAATCTCAAACTCGAGGCGCACCCGGCCCGTTCCCTTGTTGATCATGTTGGTCATTTTGCCTTTGCGCATGTGAAGCATTTCGTTCACTACGCCGAAGTGATCTTCCGGAAGATCCACATAGGCTTTCTCGATCGGCTCACAGAGCACGCCATCGATCGTTTGCATCACGGCGCGGGGCTTGCCGATCGCCAATTCGAAGCCTTCCCGGCGAATGTTTTCCACGATCACGGCAAGCTGAAGTTCGCCGCGGCCTGAAACAAGAAACGCGTCGGGGGTGGAGGTGAGCTCCACCTTAAGAGCGGGGTTTCGAAGCGCCTCTTTACGCAAGCGATTCTCCAGCTCCCGGGAGAGAAGCACCTTTCCGTCGCGTCCGGCATAGGGCGAAGTGTTCACATGGAAGCTCATGCTCACCGCAGGAGGATCCACTTCCAAGCGGGGAAGGGCCACAAGGTCGGTAATGGTGGTGATCGTGTCGCCGATTTCCACATCTTCCACGCCGGCGATGGCGGCGATGTCGCCCGCCGTGAGCTCGGTGGCCTTCATTTGGCGCGTGCCGTGGTAGGTCATCAGCTCCTGAATTCTTGCCTGACAGCGCTTGCCGTTGCGGCCCATCACGGCCACGGGCATTCCGATCTTGAGAGAACCCTGTTGTACGCGGCCCACGCAGATTCGACCCAGGAATTCGTTGTGGGTGAGGTTGCTGACGAGGAGAGCGGCTGGTTTCTCGGGCTCCACGCGGGGAGGAGGCACCAGGCGCACAATCGATTCATAGAGCGGAGAAAGGTCGCCCTTCAGGGCGAGAGCATCCGCATGAGATTCCGGGCGGGTCTTGGTGGCCTTTCCCTCGCGGGCGATCGCATAGACGGTTTCATATTCCATCTGCTGATCGTTGGCTTCGAGATCGATAAAGAGATCGAAGATCTCGTTTTCCACTTCCGTGATGCGGGAGTCGGGGCGGTCTACTTTGTTGATCACCACGATGATTTTCAAATTTTGAGAAAGAGCTTTCTTCAGCACGAAGCGTGTCTGCGGAAGGGGGCCTTCCGAGGCGTCTACCAGGAGGAGCGCGCCGTCCACCATCGTGAGAATTCGCTCCACCTCTCCGCCGAAGTCGGCGTGGCCGGGAGTGTCCACGATATTCACCTTCGTGCCCTGCCAGCTAAAGCTGGCGTTCTTGGCCTCGATGGTGATTCCCCGCTCTCGTTCCTGGGCCAGGTTATCCATTACCCGGTCGGCGACCTGTTCGTTCTCTCTAAAAACTCCGCTCTGACGCAGCAGCGCGTCCACAAGGGTCGTTTTTCCATGGTCTACGTGGGCAATGATGGCGATATTTCTAATGTTCATGAGGGGGTGGTTATAACGGGTCTTGCCCCCGAAACCAATCCGGTTGACTCAAGTTTCTGTTAGGGGTATCCAAAGATTTCCCAATTCGATTGGGCAGTTAGCTCAGTTGGCAGAGCGCCACCCTTACAAGGTGGATGTCACAGGTTCGACCCCTGTACTGCCCACCAAAAAATCCGGCGGACCCCAAAGACAGAATACAGTATGCGGTATACAGAATTCTGTATTCGGTTCGGAATGCCGGTACAGTAGCGTGGCGGAACTTTCTCGCCACAAGCAGAGCATTCGAATTTTTGTTTAGCGTCGTCATCGTTGTTTATCTCCAATCACACAAATAAAATCCGTGAATAAGTTTCCGCTATTTTTGGTTTGATCAGCGTCGATCTGGCCCCAGAGCCGCAGCGCAAAACCGCCTCAAATGTACGCAGAATTGATTTCACGCTGGCACGATCCGTGCTCCTGCAACATGCGTCGCGAATGATCGCGTCTTACATTTCTAGGGGAATTTATGAAAAAGGTGATGTTTGGAATCATGGCTTGGCTTTGTTGTTTTCAGGCGCAAGCAGCGGTGAAAAAGGAAGTCTCGATGGATGCCCTTCGCGACATGGCGGCGAAGTGGGAGTCGCAACAGGCAGCTAAGGGGAACTGGGCCGGCTGGAAATTCTCGATTCACGAAGGTGACGAGCCAGACCGCTGCGACCGCGGCAGCAATCAAGGTTCCTGCGTGGCGGAACTTTGTAAGAACGATGCCTATGGGTGCCGCTACAGCAGCGATGTGGAAAAGTACGCAAAAGTTTGTAGAGGCGTGAATGGCAAGTGCCTTCAGGCGCTCTGTGAAAAGGACTCGTACAAGTGCAAATACTTCAGCGACGTAGAGAAAATCGCCGCGCAATGTAAGGGCGTGGACGGCGGATGCGTGAAGGTGGGCTGTGAATACGACAGTTACAAGTGCGCCTATTCAAGCGATCGAGAAAGAATCACCGGCGTTTGTAAGGGCTGGGTCGACGAAGGCTGTATCGAAGCGCTCTGCAAGAACACTACGTGCAACTACTCTTCGGACTTCGAGCGAGTGGTGAAGGCGTGTAAAGGGGAGTGATTTTCCCGAAGAGCAAAAAAGAAACGGGCCGCGTATCCATGCGGCCCGGTGATCCTCTGTCTATCAGCCTCACAAACAGAGGATCGAGGTGGCAAACTTAGTTGTTAACCTTACAGATCGGTTCGGTGGCCGACACGCTTATGAGCTGGCTCGTGGCGGCAGCATTCCAGTCAGTAGCTTCCTGGTACCGAATTCTCATGGTCACCGTCACAGGGCGGGACCAGGGGGTGACCAAGTAGAAGGCAACATCGTAAAGGGTAATCTGGTTGTAGCCATCGTTGTAAATAGCTGCTACGCGGGCATCGGGCGCTTTCGCCTCCATGTAGTGAGCCGAGGTGGGGCACTCTTTGGCGAGGCTCTTTAGGGCAAACTGGCGAACAGATTGGGGGAGGAGGGCGGCGCGGAGGATTCCTCCCCGCTCCACGCCATGATCCGAAGAGGGGGGGGGTGGGATCATGGCGTAGGCGGCGGTAGGGCCGAGAACCACAGCAACAACAATCGCTAGAAATCGCTTCATCAGTTCTCTCTCATCCTTTTTCGAAGGAGTTGTTCTCAGCGAGGAGGGGTATATCCGGCACCGCGTCAAACCAACAGTTTAAGAATTGTGGAGTTTCCACCGAAAGTAGATTCATGAAGGCTCAATGGCGCAGTTTGCTCGCTGAAACTCGAAAACGGTTGGGGTACGCCACCTCCCGCGCCTTCTTTGATCACCTTAAAAAACAAGGGGTTAGCTTCAACTACTCCTACTATATGCGGATCGAGCGAGAGGGCGCCCTGCCGAGCGCGAAAGTGGTGCGGGAGATCGCCTCCGCTCTACCGGAAGTGGAGGGCGAGGCGTTGGTGCTGGGCTACTGTCGCGACATCTTTCCTGAGCACAGTTTTCTATTCCCCGAACGTGGGTCTTCTCCACAGGCATCTAAAGACCAGGCAGAAGATGCAGCACCCGTGGCGAATACAAGTCACGGAAAGCAAAGCGAGCTCTCGCTGCGTCAGGTGAGCACGATTGTGAAGAGTGAAAATCACTACTACACATTTCTCCTTCTCTCCTTGGCGCGCACACCGATCACGCTCGCGCAGTTTCAAGAGCATTTTCCGGCGAAAGTGGTGCAGCCGGTGCTCGATGATCTCTTGAAGGAGAGAATCATCACAGAGTCGAAAAGCATGTATTCGGCCGTGTCTGTGGAGACTCGTTTCCCGGAGGCCTACAACGACGAACTCAAGCGCGCCTATGCCCGCATGGACGAATGGGACGTAGACTTTGGCAAACACTTCCAGCTTGAGCAGTTCGTGAACAAGATGATGATTCGTCGCGTGTCGCCTCGATACCTGGGAATTATCCAGCACCAGCTGGAAGGCCTGTTCGACCTCGTGCGCGCTTCCGATGAAAACGACTCCCGCTTCAACGAGAGCGTGATCCAGCTGCGGGTAAATCTGCGCAAGGGAAGACTTCCCGGCTAGCTGGCAGTATAGTGCAGCCAAATGGTGAAACATCTCTTCTTCGACTTCGGCGGCTGTATCGACGCCCCCGGCATTCACACCCGCACACTTTTCTTTCGCGAGTTCGTGGGTCAAACGCTGGTGAAGGAAAGCGACCGCCCTTCCTTTCAAGACGCTTACACCGAAGCCGACCGCCAGATGATGCGCACCGGAGAAGCCCAGGCGCTCGCGCTGGAAGATTTTAACCGTCATCAGGCGCGTCTGATCTGGGATCACTTGCGCCGTGACCCAGTGTTCGCTCACCGCAATTCCGAACTCGGGGGCGGCGATGCGGTGTGGCTGCGGGCGGCCGATGCCGTGAGTGAAGCGCAAGCGCAGTGGATTCTCCACAGCGGACGAGTGCTTCGAGACCTTGCCAACGATTATCCGCTCTCCGTGATTTCCAACTTCACCGGAAACCTGGAAGTGATTCTTAGAGAGTTCGAGATTCGCGATCTATTCCAGTCTGTGACCGAAAGCTTCTACGCGGGCGCCTCGAAGCCGGATCGCCGGATTTTTGTGGCCGCCCTCGACACGCAAAGCTGTCCGCCGGAAGAATGCCTCTACGTGGGCGACAATCCAAAGAACGACATTGAGCCGGCCAAGGCACTCGGAATGAAAACCGTTTTGATTCATATGCCCTGGGAAAAGAAAGACTGTGGTGCCAACGGTTATGTGACGGATTTGGCTGATTTGCGCCGTGTGATCCAGAGCATGTAGCCGATCGCCATCCACGCGATTTCCACGAGACGATAAAGAAACGCTGCCGCCACAAATCCGCCCGCATGGGAGCCGAGCACTTCCTGCAAAAAGAACGAGATCCCGAGCTCTCTCGACCCCACCTGATAGGGAACAAAGAAGAAGGCGTTGTCGGTGAGGGCGCGCCCGACCTCGAGAAACGACGAATCCACAAGAGAGAGCGGCTCCTGAATAATCTGGAATGCCACCCAGAATGTAAGTCCCTCCACGAACCGCGCCGCGATCTCCAGCGAAACGGCGGCGACAAGCGTGGCTCCGCGATTCGCAAAAAACACGTTTATCTTGTGGAGGCTCCAGCGCACCCAGAGAGCCGCGTGCCTTAAGGAGCGCAGTTCTCGACACCGCAAAAAACCGTGGGCCAGGCGAGGCAGCCAAAACAGCAAGCCGGCGATCCCGGTAAACACGGCCACAGAGAGCCAGCAAGAGAGGCGCACCGTATCGGTCACGGGGTAGACGAACGGAATCAAAAGCGCCGCAACCACAAAAGCGCCGAGCGTGCCGATCAGGTGCACGATGTTGTAGATCACCACACTTCGAATCGCATTTTTCCGGTCCGTGATTTCTTCCAGGAGCGTAACCTTCACCGGCTCTCCCAGCACCTTCACGAACGGGCTGAGATTGTTCCAGGCAATACTGATGGCGGTGAAACGAAAGAAACGCAGAATGTGGCCGGGGCGGGATGCTTCAGCGCCCGTCACGAGTTGCCAGGCCAGACTGTAGCAAAAAAGCGTGGGCACGAAGGTGAGCACCAGCGGAACCAAATACCAGCCCGAGCGGAGAAGCTCTTGAGTTAAGCGATCGAGGCCATAGTTGTGGACGATCCACGCCAGCGACCCGAAGCCGAGGGCTCCAAAGAGCCAACGGAGCCAGCTCACCAGAGGCCCTTGGCGCGGAGGGCGGCGAATAGTTTTTCGTCCTGTCGACGCTGGAAGAAACGGGCTCCAAGGAGCCAGAGATTCAAACCGACGATGTCTACAAGGATGAGGTAAAGCTCAAAGCGCTGAAGAAACGCGAACACGATGATCATCATCGTGTGCACGTTAGCGCCGAGCGGGCGCCAGAGCCGGAGAACGGTGCGGTTGAAATCCCGATAAAGCTCCTGCACCTCAGTGGCGCGAGGACCCTCCACGAGGGCGCGGAGCTTCATGCGTTCCGCTTCGGTTCGAGTGGAAAGTTTGTTCTGCTGCCAGATCCAGGAAAACTGCAGTTCGATGAAAATCTTATCCTTCCCGGTCGCTGTTTTTTTCTCGTGGCGAGCCTCGGTGAGGGTGGAGTTCCAGTAGTCTTTTCCCTTCGCCGCTCCGAAAAAGAGGTATTCGCGATTATAGAAATCAAGAACGGAACTCTGAAAGGAGTGGCAAACGCCGGCGAAAATGGCCACGGGCCAGATCTTCATTCCGTAGATGGGAATGATTGTGGAAATGCAGCCGATGTAGCAACTGGCAAACACGAGATTGTCGCAGATGCCGTCGAGCACGAGGCCGATTTTTGAGCTCTTTCCTCCCATGCGGGCGAGTTGACCATCGGCGCTGTCGAAGATTCCGCTCAGTAGGAAAAGAAGTGATGCCGCTACGAGGGAGGCGGTGTTTTGGTTGTCGGTGTAGAGAAATCCCGCCACCACGCCCAGAAGCATTCCCGTCACTGTGAGTTGCGACGGAGTCATCCGAAGAGGTTGTGCCGCTTTCGCGATCAGGAAGCCAGCGGGTCGATAGAAGTAGAGATCCAGCTTGTCTTCGGTATCGAAGCTCTTAATGCTGCGCCAGAATTCGTCTCGCCAGCTCAAGATCTACCTCAGTTGGCCGAGGGAGCGCGCATCGGCGTTCACTTGGCGAGGAGAGAGGTGTGTGCCGTTCAGGAAGGACGCCGCAAGTCCTCCGATGGCACGAGACGCGTCGGGCCGGCAGATGCGGAAACTTGGCCAGTCGTTCAGATCAATCATGTGAATCCCGCCCTGGGCGTCCACAACCACGTCGCCTCCCCAGACCTGTAGTCCGAGAAGCGTGGCCGCGCGGCGAGCGCGCTTTTGCAAAAGCGGCAGATCGAGCTCTACGTCGTGATCCAGGAGGCGGCGGACGCGAATGGCACGAAAGAATCCGGGCTCGGTGCCGTTGCCCTCTACGCCGTAGAATTTCCAAATGTCGCCCTGAACGTGGCGCTGCACGAGCACTTCGGCAACGCCCTTGTTGGCGAACCCGGCCATCTTCACGCGCGCCTCTTCGGGGGTTTCGGCGAGGGTCACGTCGTCGTCGGAAATGGCGTGGAAATCACTTCGCTTGAGCCAGTAGGAGGCGCCCTGTTTCCAGAACTGCGTCACGTCGGCCTTGCTCTGAACCACCATGAAGGGGGCAAAACCCACATCGGCTCCGCGTAATGTTTCCGCCATCTTTTTCCGGTAGCAGGCGCGAATGGCCTCGCTCGAGTTCCAAACCGTGGGGAACAAATCGGATCGGTCGCCCAGAAGTTCGAGCGCGCCCTGGCTCTGGGCCATGGTGAGCACGAGATCGTAGGCCTGACTCACGTCTTCCAGCTCCGGCTCCTCCACGAAATCCACGCGGAGCGGATCCTTGGAAAGCTCGTTCATCATGCGAACGCTTTCTTCCAGAATGAGGCGGTCGGCCTCCACGGCATTGTTGGAGAAAATCGGAAGTCGGTAAACGCCAAGGACCTTTTTGATCTTCATGAAATCCTTCCGGAATCAGCCGCCGAGCAGCGCTTCGGCCTGTGCCAAATCCAAGGGATGATCTACATCAATCGTCTTTTCCACGACAAATGATTTTATGGGCACTTGACGCTCGGCAAGAAGGCCGAGAAAATTGCGCATTTTGTGGGTGCCGCGGACGACCTCTGGCTCCACCAGGGCCAACGCCTCGGAACTCAAGTAATACATTCCGGAGGTTACGATTCCCGAGGCCTCCGAGCCGCCAAAACGCTGAACCCGGCCGCTCGGATCCTGGTGCACATAAAGCGGTTTTTCATCGTCGATAAACCGGGTGGCCAATATGCCGCACTCGCCTGGGTTCAGTTGGCGGCAGAAGCGCAGGTAGGCTTGAAAGTCGTGCGGCGCGAGCACGGTGTCGGCCATGGTGAAAAACACGTGATTCGGCCACGGTTTGGGCAGCGCCCTCAGCACTTCGGCAAGCGTATGGAGTGAGCTCTCCGTGTTGACGAAGATGTAACGAGGGCCCGAGGGAAGGTCATCGCGGGCGGTCGGAGGAACGAGCTCGTCGCGAAGCGCGCAAACCACGGGGTTAGCCCCGGCCTCGAGGAGTAGGCGGGCCGTGCGGCCGAGCAGGGTCTCTCCTGCCACCTTGGTGAGGGGCTTGCAGGAACTCACGCTTTGCATGCGGCTCCCGAGCCCGGCTCCCAGAATTCCCGCGGCGAATGTGGTGGTCATAGAGGTCGGGTTAGCACGAGGGGGGAAAAAGTAAAACCCGATAGCTTTCGCTACCGGGTTTCAGCTGGGCCAAAGAGTGACGGAATTCTCACATCACCTGCACAGCGGGAATCATTTCGAAGCGCTGCTGGATCGAAGCTTCACCGTCGCGGGTGAAAGTGGCTTCCAGGCGACCATCGCCTACCGAGCGAATCACAAAGGTGAAACCCTGGGCGTTTTCCTTAGAAACGAAGGCCTTCGAGATTTGGCCGTCCACAAAAGCCACTTGGCGGGTGAGACCCAAGCGGGCGCGAAGGTTGGGTTGTTCAACAGACACGAGGGTGAGGCGGTATGCCTTGCCGCTCTTTTCCAGGGCGCTCGGAAGCACGGTGTTTCCAATCAACTGGCCGGGCACTTCGATTTGCACGGTGGCTTCTTCCACCATCGCCACGGTGCGCACACCGTCTACGAGAGTTTCGCCGGTGTAGATGGCTTGCCACTGTTGTGGGGCAACCGCGCTGTCGGGGAGGGGAGAGAAGAGTGCGAAGGCTGGGCTGGCGATCAGGGCTGCAATCATCACAATCATCTTTTTCATTTTGAATTTCTCCGGGCGGTGGTGCCGATTCAGGTTTCGCGGGGCTATAATGCAGCGTATGTGCCAAGGTGGTAGAGGAGGTCGCGAGCGCCGAATGTCTCTTGTAACTATCGGAAATCACGATGGGCGCACTGCGCTATGGCCGATGCCTGAGGACCCGTTCCGGTTCCAAATTGGGGCTGGAAAATCAAAATCGCGGAGTGAGGTTATATTTTGGAACTAAGGGGGCGCTGGCTTTTGGTCCTTTTCGGGGTGGGCGTGCTTTGGGCATTCTTGCTTCGGTCCGGCACCAATTGGGTGGGTCTCGTGGTCGACGAAGGGTTTGTCCACCACGGGGTGCAAAGGGTCTTGGCCGGAGAAGTGCCGCACCGGGATTTTTTCTTTCTTTGGACGCCCGGCATCCTTTGGCTTCACGCCTTGGCCCAACTGATTACCGGGGAATGGCTCCTTACCGGCCGGATCATCCTGATCCTTGAGGGTTTAGCGCTCCTTGGTCTGCAGCTGCGGCTGGCTCGGGATCTGGAGCTGGGGACGGGGTCGCGTCTTCTCGTGGCGGCATTGGTTAGTCTCTGGGGTGTGGCCGCCTGGAACATGCCCTACGCCAGTTGGGACGCAATCCTACTCGCCTGGTGTGCCGCAATGATCGCGCCCCGGCACGCGGTTGGGGCGGGGATCACTTTAGCGCTTTCGTTTTGGTTCAAACAAAACATCGGCCTCTTTGCGATTGCAGCCACAGGAGCTTGGGCCTTCTGGCAGCGTCACACTGACGTCGGGAAGACCGCGGGTAGATCGGTTGGATTTGCAATGATGGGCGTGTTCCTCGGCTACGGGTGTTTCGCCGTTTTTGGTGGGGCTGCGGCGGCGGTGTCCGCCGCGACTCAGACACTGTTGTTCCCGTTCACCTACCGGGAGGTAATGGGCCAGCCATTGCCGATTCGCCAGGCATTGTTTGCTTCCAGCCTCGCGCTGCTCGCAATCGGAGCTGCCGCTCGTGGGACCAACTCAGCTTCGAGAATGGCGTTTGTGCTGGCGGCTGCGATATTTTGGGCCTTCGGAACCGCGCAAGGATTTTCAGAGGCAGCAGAAACGCTGTTCATGCTCGCGGTGATTTTGGGCCCGGCCGTGTTCGTGTTCACTCGAAGAACGGAGCTTCAGAAAATTCCCAACAACGTGTGGCTGGTGCTGGCGGTTACGGCGGCATGCGGGCTCCAGCTCTATCCGCGCTTCGACAAAGCGCATTTTGTTTTTTCATTCTCCGTGGCGGTGGTGCCTTGGGTGGCTGCCCTCGGAAGAATGCGAAAGATATGGGCCTGGAGTTGGGTGGCGGTGGTGCTCGCGGGTGGAGCGTTCGGCTACAGAATTTCTTTGAAATCCGAGGGCCCGGAAATATTTGGCGTTCGGTCGTCCGGAATGGGAGTGCAGTACCTTCAGGAAATGAAAGACGTGGTCCATTGGCTGAAAAGTGACCGCGGCTTGCGCGACGGGGACGGGATTCTCCAGTTGCCGGTGACCACCCTTTTCTGGCCGGTGAGCGGATTTCGAAATCTAACGCCACACGTTCAGTTTTTTCCTGGCTATGTGGAGGCCTATGGCTCGAATCAGGAACAAGTGCTCGCCGACTATCGCGGAAAAGGGGGGCGATTCGTGATTCTCGACCGCTGGGCAATGGCGGAAAAATACACACCTGAGCTTTACTTCAGCTTGATCACGGGATGGCGGGAGACGAAGCGCTTCCCGCATCACTTCAGCATTTGGGAGCCGGCATCTCCTGTGCTAAATCCATGACCATGGCCGTGAAAAAAGAAGAAAAATTCGAAGTCGTATTGGAACGCCTGCAAGCAATCGTTCGCGAGTTAGAAGGCGGCGAAATTCCTCTCGAAGAATCGATCAAAAAGTTTGAAGAGGGCATGGTTCTGGCTCGTGGCGCCCAGGAGCGCCTCACCCAGGCCGAGCAGCGAATCGAGAAGCTTGTAAAAGCCGACAAGAACGGCGTCGTTACTGAACCGTTCCACGAGGAGTGAAGCGCCTCGACCTAGCGATGGTGGAAGCGGGAATGGCTCCCTCGCGTGCCCGCGCGCAGTCCATGATTGCTGAAGGAAAAGTAGCGGTTCGGGGCCGCGTATGTCGAAAGCCTGCCGAGCTAGTGGCGGAGGCGTCTGAGATCACCATTTTAGAGCCGGATCATCCTTGGGTATCCCGAGGGGGAATTAAGTTGGATGCCGCGCTTCGCGGTTTTTCGATTGAGCCAAGAGGATTTCGAGTTCTTGATGTGGGGGTTTCCACGGGAGGATTTTCTCACTGTCTTTTGGAGCGAGGAGCGGCCGAGGTGGTGGGGGTCGACGTTGGGCATGATCAGCTCGCTTCATCTCTTCGCGGGAAGAGCAACCTTCGGGTTCTGGAGGGCGTTCACATTCGCGACCTGCAGGAAAGCCAAGTGGGGGGGGCGGTGGACCTAGTGGTGGTCGACGTTAGCTTCATCTCCCTTACCAAGGTGATCCCGTACCTGCCGAAATTCCTACAATCCGGTGGGCAGCTTGTGGCGCTCGTGAAGCCTCAGTTCGAGGTGGGTCGGGCCGCCCTCGATGCTCGAGGGGTGGTGCGCCGCGCCGAGTTGTATCCGGAGGTGTTGTCGTCGGTGAAGCAAACCCTGGAGCAAAACGGATTCACGGTAGCAGGTGAAATGGTTAGTCCGGTGGAGGGGGGCGACGGAAACCGCGAGTTTCTCCTCCACGCCATATTTTCCGGGCGCGCTTTGGTATAATTTTCTCTCGATGAACGTGGCTTTGCGAACACTGGTTTTGCTCCTCTCGTTGGCGATGGTCGCCTGCGCGGGCACTCGCCCGTCGGTGCGAGCTCAAGATGCGGAATTGGATCGTCCTGCGGAAATCCACACCGTGCCGGTGGATCCGGGCTCTACGGTGAATGTGGAAAAACTTCCGCCGTCGGAAGTGTATGGGCCCACGAATCCTCCCGACAGAGCGCCAGATCCTGTAGCCGAGCCCGCTCCCGTGGCGGTGCCGGAGCGGAAAGTTCAGAAGGAGCCGAAGCTCTGTCTGGTGCTCGGTCCTGGCATGGCGCGGGCCTGGGCCCATGCGGGCGTGATTGATGTGTTGCGCAGGAACAACCTGCCCATTCATTGCGTTGTGGGAGTAGAGCTCGGCGGAGTGGTGGGCGCTTTCTATGCGATGAATGCCAGCGTGAACACCATGCAGTGGCATCTCTTTAAAATCAACGAAGACAATCTGCTGAATTTCCCCATGCTTTCTCTCGGCGCAAAGCGGTCTTCCGGGAAAAAATTCCACGCGTTTCTCGAGGGGATTTTTTCCAACAGAAAAATTGAAACGCTGAAAGTTAAGTTCGCCACAATCGGCACGAGAGCCAACGGCTCGCCGCAGGTGTTTTTGTCTGGTGAAGTAGCCGAAGCTCTCAGCGCGAGCGTGGCCCTGCCGAGTGTGTTCGACGGTTGGAGGTTGAAATCAGGAGAAGAGATGGTTGGCGGAGGTATTTCGCTTCCCGCACCCGTGGATGTAGCTCGGGGGATGGGCGGTTCGCTTGTGGTTCTTGTTGACGTGCTCCGAAATGGAAACGGCCCGGATTCGAGGCGCGCCTTCATCGACGACGCATTTCAGGCCGTGGAACAAAAAATGGATGCCCAACGAAGCGGGGCCGACTTCACGCTGAAGGTGACTCTTCGCGACGTGGCCTACGACAATTTCACGAATCAAGGAGCGGCCGTGGCCGCCGGGCGCGACGCGGCCGAAGCGGATGTCGATGAGATTCGCAAGGCGTGGGAAGAGCGCGTGGAACACTGGAAGAAGTGCGTGGCTGAGGGCTCGGAATGTCCGTGAGCCCGTCTTTTCAGCAGCGCATGAAGAAGTACGCTCTGCTCATCGTTTTTGGCGGATTTGCCTCCGCGTTTCTCGCGGGATTTGCGCTCCTGGTGGCGGTCCTCTCGTTGCCGAAAATCGAATCACTCGATGACTACTCTCCTCCGCTAGTCACGAAGGTGCTTTCCCGTGACGGTCGCCCGATGGCGGAGTATTTCGTGGAGCGTCGTTACCTGGTGCGGGTGGAAGACATTCCCCAGCACGTGATGATGGCTTTCATTTCGGCGGAGGACGATCGCTTCTTCACCCATCCAGGCATCGATTTTCAAGGGATCGCTCGCGCGATGGTGGCCAATCTTCAAGCTGGACGCGTGGTGCAGGGAGGAAGCACGATCACCCAGCAAGTGGCGAAGTCTCTCCTCCTCTCCAGTGAGCGAACGTTCGCGCGCAAGTTCAAAGAACTGCTCCTGGCCTACAAAATCGAGAGCCGACTCACCAAGAACCAAATCCTCTATCTCTACTTGAATCAAATTTATCTCGGGGAAGGGGCCTATGGAATCGAGGCAGCGGCTCGCACCTATTATCGAAAGTCGGCCAAGGAGCTGTCGGCGGCAGAGGTGGCGGTGGTGGCGGGATTGGTGCAAGCACCCTCTGTGCTTTCCCCCCTCCGCAATCCGAAGCGTTCCCGTGAGCGGCAGCTTTATGTGCTTCGCAGAATGATGGAAACGGGTGTGTTGACGAGCGAGCAACATGCAAAGGCAGTAAAAGAGGAGGTCCGCGTTTACGCCCGCGACGATCTCAACGCACGCGTGGCGCCCTACTACTCGGAACATGTGCGGCAACACCTAATCAACACCTACGGCCAAGATCGCCTCTACAAAGGCGGGCTCACAGCGGAAACCGCAGCGGACTACGACCTTTCCGTGGCCGGTCTGAAATCGGTGAAAGAAAACCTGCGGGAGCTGGATAAACGTCAGGGATATCGTGGCGCGCTCGAGCACATTGCGGATGAAAAAGTGGTGGTGGAGCGCCTAAAGGAAATTCGCAGGGAAGCGGCCGCGAAGCGTTGGCCCTTCTGGATTGTTCCCCAGCAGGAAGCCGGCGACATTCCCGAGGAATTCGACCCCGTTGGTTTTACCGTGCAAAAAATGATGGAGAAAGAGGGGCTCACTAGCGAGGCCCAGATTCTCTTGCCCGATGAATTGTATCGAGCGGTGGTGACACGGATCGAGCCCGACGGTCGCCAGGCACATCTCTTGATCGGCACAATCAAGGCCCGATTGCCGGTGGCCAATATGTCGTGGGCGAAACTGGTGAACCCGCCGGAAGTGGCGAACTGGGCACAGATTTCGCGCGTGAACGAGTCCATTAAAGTGGGCGATGTGATTTTGGTGAAGCCGGTGAGCGGACTCGAGAAGGGATCAGACGCGGCAGTGGTGCAGCTGGAGCAAGAGCCTCTCGTGCAGGGAGCCCTGCTCAGCATGGAGGTGCAAACGGGGCACGTTGTTGCGATGGTGGGCGGCTATGATTTCGCGAAGAATGAATTCAATCACGCGCTTCAAGGCCAGCGGCAGCCAGGTTCGGCGCTGAAGCCATTTCTATACGCGGCCGCACTTGATAAGGGATTTACGCCGAGTTCGATCATCGTGGACGCTCCGGTGGTCTTTGAGAATCAAGGTGGGCCGAACCTTCGCTGGATTCCTGAAAATAATAGCGAGCAATACTACGGCGACACGCCTCTTCGCACGGCGATCATCAACTCCCGCAACGTTCCGGCCGTGAAAGTGTTGCAAGAAATTCAGATTCCCTACTTTGTGAAATATATGCGCGCTCTAGGTTTCGAGGGTGACATCAATGAAGATCTCTCGCTGGCCCTGGGATCGAAGACGATCAGTCTTGTGGAGCTAACCAAGCTCTATGCCCTCTTTCCCAGGCTGGGAATGCGGGTCGACCCCGTATTTATCACGAAGGTTTCGGATGCTTCCGGCCAGGAGTTAGAGCGTTACTCTTTTGAAACGTTTCAGCGTGCCGCTCAGAAATTCTGGTTGGACCGCAAAGAGAAATTGGGACTGCAAAAGCAGGAAGAAAAGGCGCCCCCGGTGGAATCCACTGATGCCGCGGCACCCACTCAGGAAGTAAAAAAGGACGTGCCAGTCTTTGATGATCCGCTCCGCGCCATGGACGAGCGCACCAGTTTTGTGATGGGGCATTTGCTCCAAGAGGCCGTGCTCTACGGAACCGGAACGGGAGCCAAAGTTCTCAAGCGGAAGGTGGGCGGCAAGACCGGAACCACCAACGACTTCGTGGACGCATGGTTCATGGGGTTTACGCCTGATTTGGTGACCGGTGTGTGGACCGGGTTCAGCCAGCCGCGGACGCTCGGAAAGGGCGAAGTGGGATCACGGGCCGCGCTGCCGGCGTGGGTCGGGTTCATGCAAAACGCCGTAGTGGCCTATAAGAGAGATGAGTTCCCAGTACCGAAGGGCGTAGTTTTCGTGCGAATCGACCCCAAAACTGGCGACCTTGCTCCCCCTGGCCTGGCGGGAGCCGTAAAGGAAGCCTATGTAGAGGGCACAGAGCCCAGCTCCGAGGGGGCCGCGTCGCAGCCCGGCTCGGGCAGTTCCGATTTCTTCCGAGAAGATTTCTGACCAATTTCTTTGATTGTGCGGCCGATAGTGTTGGTTTCTCTAAAATTTTCAAATGAGTTCAAGCGGTTAGATCAAAGCGGCAAAATTTACAGAACTGCCAGTTCACATCTTTGAAAATTCCAACACTATCGGCCGCACAATCATTTCTTTCCTCCGTCTTTTCCCGCTACACGGTGAATCGTCCTGGGGGGTAAAATGAACCTAAGTCCGCCTTTTCCTATCGGGCTTAAAGTTCTATATCCATGGGCTTGGAGGGCCGATAAGTTTTCAGGACACGCACTGCATGGATGCAAAAAAACAGCGCTCCAGATTGATTCGATTTTTTGCCATATCGTTGGCGCTGCACCTTCTCGCTCTTTTTCTTTTGCCGAAAACAATGATGAACCCGTTCGCCGAGCCGGAAGCCGTAACGGTGGAACTATCCCCCGAGATGGTTCAGCAGATGGTGAAAGACGCGGGGCAGATCGTGAACTCCCAGCAGGCCGACAATAGCGACACCCCTGAGAAGGCGAAGTATTTGGGCGAACGAAACCAAAGCGTGGCCGAAGAGACGCGGGCTCGCAAGGTGGATCTGTTTCAGAAGAACAATGGTCCTGGTGGTGACAGTGCGGGCCGACAGCTTGGATTGAAGAGCATTGCCCCCAAAACTTCGATCACCCCTCCCACGAAGCTCGAGCAAGAAGGGTATAAGCGGGAGCGCATGGAGCAGATGGCGCGCCAGCAACAAGATGGCGGCGACGGCGGATCACCTCAAGCAGCCAACAACGATTGGCTGAAGGACGTAAAAGAAGGTGATCGCACGATGCTCGGCACACGTGAGTTCCGTTACTTCAGCTACTACCGAAGAATTCGGGAGAAGCTGGAAGTGGCTTGGGGTGGAGAGCTTCGCCAGATTTTCGAAACCAATGTGTTGAACGGTCGCAGAATTGCTTCTGCGAGAAATTATATAACCGGTGTAGTGGTGGTTTTGGATCGGCATGGCCGAATCGTAGGTGTGCAGGTGATGGAGCATTCGGGCGCACGAGATCTCGATCGAGCCGCGGTGGACGCATTCAATCGCGCCGGTCCGTTTCCCGATCCTCCGAGTGGAATCGTGGACCCCGACGGGACGATCAAAATCCCGTGGAATTTCATCGTGACATCTTAACGACTGACGAGTTTCGGCCTAATGATACTGGCTCGTCAGCCGAGCCACGCCCTCTTGCAGCAGCACTTGATTCCAGAGTTCATCCATTTCCTTGAGATCCAGAAGAATCTGGCGAAGTGCGGCTTCGGGCTGAACTTGCTGGCGTTCGGCCAGCTCTCCTGCGGCAGATAACAAGGAGGCAACGGAAGACGAGCGCATTAGCTCCGCGAGTCGGGCGTGGGAGTCGCGATTTCCGGCCGGATGAGGGTCTCGTTCCGCCTTAAGGCGAACGATCAGGGAAGAAAGCACTCGAGGGTCGAGCGTTTCTTTTTTCTCCCTCTCGGGAGTTACAGTTTGAAGCACCGGTCTTTCCATCTCGTGCTCCGGATCAGAGGGATTCAACGAGTTTTCGATAGTCGTCTACCGAAAGCATTTGAGCCACTTCGGAGGGCTCGTCCATCTTCACCTTAACCATCCAGGCTTTTCCGTAGGGATCCGAGTTCACGGTGCCCGGTTCGTCGGGCAGCTTGGAGTTCACTTCCACAACGGTGCCCGTCACAGGAGAATAGAGGTCACTAACTGCTTTGATGCTTTCCACCACGCCGAAGGTGTCGCCCTTTTTAAGCGAAGTTCCTTTGGCCGGAAGCTCCACAAAAACCACTTCTCCGAGCGCGTCTTGAGCGTGGAACGTGACGCCGATCGTGGCAACGCCAGACTCCACATAGGTCCACTCGTGGTCTTTCGTGTACTTCAGGTTCTGCGGATACTTTTCGCTCATGAACATTTCCTCAATCAACTGCGCTTGTAGAACGGCGTCGCTACGATTTCGCCGGGATAAAATTTGTCGCGTACCTTTATGGCAACGGCGGCGCCCACAGTATGCTCTCCTGTTGCCACATAGGCAATGGCGATCGGGTAGTTGAGCGAGGGCGCGAGAGTGCCGCTCGTCACTTCGCCGATGCGGGCCGAGTGGTCGGATTTCCAAACTTCGTAGCCTTGCCGCGGAATGCCACGATCTAAGCTCTTGATTCCAACGAGTTGTCGCTTTAGGCCGGAGGCCTTGGCAGATTCAATCGCTGCTTTTCCGCAAAAATCCGGCTTGTCGAGCTTAACTACCCAGCCGAGCCCGGCTTCCAGCGGGTTGGTCTCCGCCGTGATTTCGTGGCCATACAGCGGGAACTTCATTTCCGTGCGGAGAGTATCGCGAGCTCCGAGTCCGCAGGGGATCAGACCGTCGGGTCCGCCCGCCTCCAACAGCGCATTCCAAATGCGAGGTGTGGCGTCGGCAGGGCAGTAAATCTCGAACCCGTCTTCTCCGGTGTAGCCGGTGCGACTCACGATGCAGGGGGCGTCTAAAAGCGAAAACTCGGCGAACCAGTAGTATTTAATCCCGTCGAGGGATTGTGGAGTAAGTTTTGAAAGAATTTTCGGTGCTAGTGGCCCCTGAATGGCGATCTGGCCCCAGCGATTCGATTCATGGCGAACCGTAACTCCCGGGAACTTTTTGGCACTGGCTTCGATCCAGGCCCAGTCCTTGTCGATGTTGCCTGCGTTGATGCAGAGAAAATAGCGGCCATCTCCTCGGCGATAGACGAGTAAATCGTCCACCACGCCGCCGTTTTCGTAGCACATCACCGTATAGAGCGCCTGGCCGTCTTTGAGGCGGCTGACGTTGTTCGTCACGAGCCAGTTGAGAAATTTTTCGGAGTCGGCACCCTCTACAACAACCTCGCCCATGTGGCTCACATCGAAGAGCCCTGCTTTTGTGCGGACTGCCTGATGCTCTTGCGTGAGGCCCGAGTACTGCACGGGCATGTGCCATCCGCCGAAGTCGACCATGCGAGCGTTAAGGGCCACGTGTGCGGCATTGAGGGGGGTTTTTTTCATGGAGAAATGTTTCTAACTCCTAAGGAGAATCGCGGCAAGAGGAGGTGCGAGTTGGACGCGCCGGGCTACCGCAGATTTTCTGGTCAATTATTTTTAAATCGGGCAAGGTCGGCCTTCACGCTAGAGGAGCCCATGGGAGCAAGAAAAGCAGCCATTCGAATCGGATTTGTAGGGTTACAGGCCTTGAGCGTTCTTCTGATTTTGGAACTTACTTTACTTGCGGGCCTCAATCATCCCCGCTGGGTGCGCGACAATTTGCCCAGGCCAGTTCTCGATTACCTTCGCGTGATCTACGCCCATTTTGATCAGCGCATCATTCAATACGAGCGAGGCGCTGCGCGTTGGGACAGTGAACTTTTCTACACGCTTCGCCCTGGTGAGTTTGTATTTTCCAACCGAGAGTTTTCCAATCGCTTTCGTGTGAATTCCGCCGGCTTTCGCGACGAGGAGCAGAAACTCGACGGCCCTGAACTTCTGATCTTGGGTGATTCCTTTGCAATGGGCTGGGGAGTTGATGCGGATCAGCGCTTCGGCGCTTTGTTGGAGAAGCAACTTGGCAGGAAGACGTTGCATGTGGCGGTGTCTTCGTGGGGCACCGCCCGGCAGGCGATTGCCTTGCGGCGCCTTGATCTATCGCGCGTGAAACAGGTGGTGATTCAATTCAGTCAGAACGACAACGTTGAAAACCTCGAATTTGTGACGGGCGGCATGAAGCTCCAGATCCAGGGCGAAGGGGTTTGGAGCGAGTCCTTAAAGGGGTACGAGAAGGGACACCGTTATCACTTCGGGCGTTACGCGTTGAAGTCGGTAAACGAGGTCGCAGGAAAATTTAAGGGGTTGCTCGGCGCTGTATTTGCCTCCCGCGAAGCGCGAGCCGAACTCACCGATGACTGGCGGTTGCACGTGGATAATTTTGCCGCGATTGTGGGCCACATGAAAAAACAGGGACTTCGGTCGGCGCGATTTACGATGTTCGCTCCCGACGAAACTCCTCCGGAAGCGCTGAAGTATTTGCGCTCCAAAAAAGTGGAGCATTTGCAGGTTTTGGATTTGGTTTCCCAGCTCAATCGTGATGAGCACTTTTATGTGCTCGACTCTCACCTCACCGCGGCGGGCCATGCGGAGATTGCTCGGCTTCTGCTGCCTTACCTAAAATGAGTGCTAGGACCGGAGAATTCCTGCGGCGCGGACCGTGTTGCGCAAAAGCATAGCGATCGTCATCGGGCCGATGCCATTCGGCACGGGCGTCACGAGCGACGCTACATCCTTGATCTCGTCTGTGTTTACGTCGCCCACGAGCTTCGTTTTTCCGCTCATCTCCAGACGGTTAATTCCCACGTCGATCACCACGGCTCCAGGTTTCACGTGGTCGCGCCCGATTAGGTGAGGTTTTCCCACAGCGGCAATCAGAACATCGGCCCGACGGCACTCTTCCGCGAGATTTTTGGTGCGAGAGTGACACATGGTCACCGTGGCATCTTCGCTTTGGAGCATCAGGGCCATAGGCTTTCCGACGATTGTGGATCGCCCCACGACTACGGCGTGCTTTCCTGCGAGAGAAACACCGGCCGCTCGGAGCACTTCCATCACTCCCGCAGGAGTGCAGGGAGGCAGCCCGGAAGCGAGGGCGGATCGAGCGTCGATCAATAGTGCGCCCGCATTTTGTGGATGGAATCCATCCACATCTTTTTTCGGCGAGATGCGAGCAAAGATGGCGCGCTCATCCCAGCCTTTCGGCAGCGGGGACTGCACCAGGATCCCGTCTACTTTGGAGTCTGCATTGAGTTGATCCACGAGTTTCTCAAGAGCTGCAAAACCTTCCGACGGAGCAAGGCGATGGTCCCGGTGGTCGATGCCGTGGGTGGCGCAGGTTTCGCCCTTTTTCCTCACATACACTTCGCTGGCCGGATCGTTACCGGCCAGAACAACCGCGAGGCAGGGCTTACGGCCGTGGGCTCGAAGAAACGATTCCGCCTCTGACTTGGTTTGCGCGAGAAGCTGTGAGGCGAGGTCGCGGCACGGAAAGATCGGCATGTTCGGGAGATTAGCAGGGGGCTGTGGGGGCGTCAAAATCCCGTCAAAATTCCGCCACCTTTCGGAGCAACGTCAAAATATTCCCAACGGTGGGCTGAGTGCGCGCCGCGATATTTCAGGGGAATTCTCATTTTCGCACCTGGCACCTGCCTTGCTTTTCTCTTTTATGGAGGGTTCCGCGTGAGCAAAGGACTATGGCCAGCCGTATCCGGAAGCATCGCCCAGGGCGAGCGGTTGGATGTCATTGCCAATAATCTGGCCAATGTGGACACCACGGGGTTCAAGAAGGATCGCGTGGCGTTTCAGCAGGTGCTCAGCTCGGCCGCAACGGCCGCGCAAAAGGAAGAGATCCCCCGTAGGCTCTACACGGAAAAGGATATGCACAAGCTTGATGGGCGCGACACTACTTATGTGGTGCTCAGCGGAACTCATACGGACCACGCGCAGGGCCGAGCGAAAGTGACCAATGGTCCGCTCGACGTCGCTCTTGAGGGCAACGGGATGCTCGAGGTGATGGGCCCAGGCGGAGCCCGCTACACCCGCCAAGGAAGTTTAAAACTTCTTCAGGATGGAACTCTGGTGACCATGGAAGGCTACCCGGTTCTTTCCCGAGGGGGGAACGATGCAGCAGCCACGGGGCCCGTTCCGCGAGAGGAGCTTGCGGCGCGGGCTATCCGTTTAGATCCCAATCGAGCGGCGCCGGTGGTGATCACTACCGACGGAAAGATCTTTCAAGGCCGCGAACAAGTGGGCGAGCTTTCCGTGGTGGAGTTTGTGGACGCGAGGCTCCTCGAAAAAGAAGGGTCATCTCTCTTCCGAAATATTTTGAACGCCAACATCGTGCAGGACACACCGAAAACAATGGTGCGCCAGGGAATGCTGGAAACGTCGAACGTGAACGCGGTGGCGGAGATGACGGAGCTGCTCAAGGCGACGCGAATTTTTGAGAACAATCAGAAGCTGGTGAAGACCTATGGGGAATTGGAGGGCCGGGCTGTAAACGACATCGGAAAACTCTGATCGTAGTTACGCCTGAGCGGAGGGAAGCAGGATGCTGAGAGCCGTACACACTGCCGCAACCGGAATGGAAGCGATGCAAACAAACATAGATACCGTGGCCAACAACCTGGCCAACGTAAACACGAGCGCGTTCAAGAAGAGCACCGCCGAGTTTCAGGACCTCTTCTATCAAACGATTCGTGCTCCGGGGGCCACAGTGAGCCCCGACACTCAGGCTCCCACCGGAGTGCAGGTGGGCGTGGGAGTAAAAACTTCCAGCGTGCACAAGGATTTCAGTCAGGGCGCCGCAAAGCCAACCAACAACCCGCTCGACTTTCTCATCAACGGAAACGGGTTCTTCACCGTGCAGCAGGAGAACGGGGAAATTGCCTACACTCGCGATGGCGCCCTAAAGATCGACGCCCAGGGGCGGATGATGTCGAGCGGAGGACACCTCTTGCAGCCGCCGATCACGATTCCTCCTGGCACAAACGGAATTACGGTGACTCCATCGGGCATCGTGAGCGTGCGGGACGGTGTGGGGAACCTCAATCAGGTGGGCCAAATCGAGCTCGTGAACTTCGTGAATCCGGCCGGTTTGCTCGCCAAGGGCGGCAGTCTTTATCAGGCCACGGAAGCGTCGGGCGCTCCCACGCAGGGCGTTCCCGGATCTCCGGGTTACGGCAACCTGGAGCAGGGCCAGCTAGAAGCGTCGAACGTAAACGTAGTGAACGAAATGGTGAACATGATCCAGGCTCAGCGCGCCTATGAGATGAACTCCAAGGTGATCAGCGCGGCCGATCAGATGTTGCAGGTGTCGAATAATGTTCTCAAGTAACGCACGTTGGTATCTGTTGATCGCTCTACTCGCGCTATTTACGCCGATGTTCGCGTTTTCGGCTCCCGTGGCCGATGTGGAAGTGCATTTCCATCGGCGTGCCGGCGTGGTGGGAGAAAAAGTCGTGCTTGGCGATGTGGCCACTATCTACGCGCGCGATCTTCGTGTGTTCGAAAAGCTATCGGGGCTCGTGATCGGGCAAATGCCCGCCGATCGTTCCGAGTGGTCGGTGCCGTCGGACTACGTGAAGTCTCGTGTGGAGGAAATCGCCGGGCAAAAAACATCTGTGCGAATTCACGGGCCTGAAATGCTGGCGTTTTATCCGCAGCGAATTCACACCGTGATGGAAGGAATAGCGGCCCAGGCCACCAAGATGGGAGGGGATCTTCACAAGGTTCCTGAGGGTGTAACGGCGGTGGCTGAAGTGTTTTCGCGATCCGATTTGAATTCTCTCAAGCTGGAGGAATGGCGCTTGGTTCCCGGCGTGGAGCGACCGGAATGGCGCGGCGACATGAGCTTTCGTCTCGAGCCGCGGGCGGGAGATGCGGCGCCGGTTTGGGTGAACGTGAAGTTTCGCTGGTTCGCCGATGCGTGGGTGGCGCGGAAGGAATTCGGATATCAGAAGGACATCGATGCCTCCGCGTTCCGCCGGGAGCGGGTGGAGCTCGAGCGAGGGGCCTCTACGCCTCTTTGGGCGGCTGATGAAGCGGCCTTGGCCGAAGCGGTAAAGAATGCACGGGCCAAGCGCACGATTCGCGAAGGAATGGTGCTTTCCGCGGCTTTGATTGATCGGAAACCCGATGCCCGCAGCGGGCAGAAGGCTCAGGTAATTTTCGTGGCCGACAGCGGATTGCGCGTGATGGCCGAGGGAGTGATCGTGGCCGACGGGATCGCGGGAGACTCCGTGCGGGCCCGACTTGTCCGCTCCAAGAAAATTGTTCAGGGGAAACTTACTCCGGAAGGAACCATTGAGGTGAGCCTATGAGCCGTTCGTTCAAAAAATCGCGCCACGAACTTCTGTTTGCCGTGCTCACATTGAGTTTGTTGTTCGCGGGTTGCGGCGACATGCTTCGCTCTCTTCGTCAGGAAAGTTTGGCCATCGACGAAACGGAAAGAGACCGGGAGGCTGGAGAAGAGGATGTGGTGGCTTCTGCCCCCCGTCCTTTGCGGGGCGCCACTGCCAATAATGTGGAGGCCTACGATCCGCCCGTGAAGCGAAGCTACAGTCGACGTTTGGCCAGCACGCTCAATGAAGCGCGAGGCGAAGCCGAGGACGACGTGAAGACGACCGCTTCAGGCTACAAGCGTTATACGAAGGCCGATTTCGTCGACAGCAATCCGAACGAGAACAGCCTGTGGAACGGCTCCGGCCAGAACAACTTCTACTTCACCCAAAACCGCCAGCGAGAGGTGGGAGATTTGGTCACTGTGGATGTGGAACGCGGGCTGAGGCGCGACATTCAATACGCACTCTGGAACACCCTGCCCGCCGAGCAGCGTAAAAAACCGCGAGCCCCGGCCAGCGTGAACGGCCCGGCGGACAAAACAAAGGGCGCACAGCAGGCACCCGCCGCCGCCGCCGCAGCAGCAGGGGCGAAGAATGCTGTGGAAAACGCGAAGGATCAGGCCGAAGAGGCGGCGAAGACCAACCTGGCTTCGAACGGAAAAGAAGACGATGTGGTGCGCATGGAGGTGGTGGAACACTTGGGCAACGGCCTTGTTCGCCTCGTGGGCCAGAAGCGAGTGATTTACAAGGGGCAGCCGAAGACTCTGGAGGTAATGGCGCTCGTGAATAATCGCGACATCGACGACCAGAACCGGCTCAAGTCTACCGCGATACTCGACTCCAACACGCAGGTGATCCAATGAAGAATTTATTTCTGTTCGCAGTGGCGATCATTTCCTTAGCGCCGGTAGCAGAGGCCGCCCGTCTCAAAGATGTGGTGCGCATCAAGGGAGTGCGCGAAAACGTGCTCGTGGGCTACGGACTTGTGGTGGGCTTGAAAGGTACTGGAGACTCGGGCGCCGAAGTCACAGGAAAAGCACTCCTTCGTATGTTCAATAAGATGGGGTTTGCGATTGAGAGCGACGTGAAATCGAAAAACGTGGCGTCGGTAGTGGTGTCTGCGAAGCTTCCTCCTTTCGCTCGTGCTGGAACGAAAGTGGATGTGACGGTGAGTTCCGTGGGCGATGCTGCGAGCCTCGAAGGAGGTATGCTCCTCGTGACCCCGCTTCGCGCTGGGGATCAGCAGATCTATGCAGTGGCCCAGGGCACCGTGAGCCTGGGCACCCTTGCCGACGGTGGGGCCAAATTTCAAACCGCAGGGAGAGTGGCTGCGGGCGCAATCGTGGAAAAGGAACTGCCCGGAGAGTTCGCGAGCAAGAAAACGCTGCGGCTCACCTTGGATGACCCGGATTTCACTACCGCAGCTCGCGTGGTGCGCACCATCAATTCCGAGCTTTCCGGCAAGTACGCTAACGCGGTGGATAACGCCACTATCGATTTGATCGTGCCGTTTTCCTACGACGGAAACGCCGTCGAACTTATGGCGGTGCTCGAAAATTTGACGGTCCAGACCGACACGCGCGCCAAAGTGGTGATCAACGAAAGAACCGGTACCGTGGTAGCGGGCGGGCGGGTGCGAATTCGTAACGTGGCGCTTTCCCACGGCGACCTCTCGATTCAGGTGGGCGGTGGCGGCGGTGGAAAGAAGGGCGACGGGAAAAAAGTCCTGGAAATCCAAAACACTACGAATGTGGGCGACCTTGTGAAGATCCTCAACGAGATGGGCACGGCGCCGAAAGATTTAACCGCGATCTTCCAATCCCTTAAGGCGGCAGGGGCCTTGGAGGGCGAGCTCGAAGTGCTGTGATGGCAGTCGGGTAATTTGGCAAGGAGTGTGCAACGTAAGATTTCAGATGCGTGATTCCAGGAGGGGATCACCGAACCCAAAAATTCTTAGCAGGAAACAGGAAGTGGCTTGATTGCCAGGATGGCTCTCAAAAAATTTTTCTGACGGGTTCGAGAACGCAGGGACGCGGACGCATCCAGGAGGGGAGAGGCTACGGAAGGCATGGTTTCCCCCTCCGTTTTTTTTAACAGCACAAGGATGTGCTGAAGGAGCCTGATGAGGATCGAGGGCAACAGGCCGCCGATTCCGCAGCAAGATGCTGTGGATCCGCAGCTGAAGATGGCAGCCGAAGGGATGGAGGCCAATTTCCTGAGGGAAATGGTCCGTGCCATGCGGAAGACCGTGACCGAGAGCGAGGCCGATCAAAACAACCGGGGCCTCCAGATCTTTCGTTCGATGCTAGACGATGAATACGCCGAACAGGCCGCCCGCACTCAGAGCTTGGGGCTTTCCGAGATGATTATCCGGCAAGTAATGGAAATGCAGAACTCCGTGCGCAGCCATGGTGCGGTGCCGGTAAGGGATTTAAACAAAACCGATGTGATCGGGAATGAAAAAATCAGAGGATCTGAGTAGGTCGCCTTGGCGGCCTGTGTTAGAATTTCAAGATAGGCGGAGCGATCCGCACGTTCAGGAAGGACGAAAAAATGAGAGTAAGTAACAACTCGAATATCGACGCACAAGCGCTGGATTCTTCGGCGATTGGAAAAAATCGAAGAGCTGAAAAAGCGAAAGCGAACCAAGCCAATCGTGCGGAAGAGGGAGCCGGTCTCGCATCGTTAGGCGATACCTCGAAGGTGGATCTTTCGAGCGAAGCTAAAACGGTGGCTAAGGCGAGCGCAGCCGCGAAGAGCGACAATGTGGATCAAGCTAAGATTGACCGCATCAAGGCGCTGATCAACGCAAAACAATACAACCCCGACATGGGTGTGGTGGCCGATAAGATGGTGAATGAGCACATCCTTCAGGAACTAGCCTGATCGATTGATGATCGTTTGCCCATCCGTCAAGGACGATGGAGGGAGGAACCATGGAAGGTGAAATTCCGTCACTCGAAGAACTTCTGAAAAATCTGAAGCATCAGGTGACGCTTTATCGGCGTTTGATCGACCTTTGTCGTGAAGAAAAGAATCTTATTGTGGGCGCCAAGTTCAAGGAACTTCGCGACGCCACCTACTCGAAAGAAGCTCTGATCGACGAGATCCAGCGGGAAGAATTCCGCCGGAAGCGTTGGGTCGCCGATGCCGCTCGCGTTCACGGTCTTAACGAGGCAGAAGTTACCCTCGATATGATCGGAAACCGGATTGCTCCGCGGGATCAGTGGGAGCCGATTCTCAGTCTGAAGAACACCCTTTTGGTTTTGGTGAAGAAGGCTGCGGAAATGAATCGCGACAATCGCACTCTGGCAGAGACCGCGCTTCGCGATGCCCAGCAGATGAAGAAAAATGTGTTGGGATTGAGTTCCGACGCACCCCAAACCTACGGCCCCAAGGGCAATATGGGGGGATTCGCCGACAAGAGCGCGCGACTCCTCAACAAGGAAGCCTAAGGAATGGGAACACCGGTAAACCTCTTCGGCATAGGCAAAAGCGGGTTAATGGTCTCGAAGCACGCGCTTCATACCACCGGTCACAACATTGCTAATGTGAACTCCGAAGGGTACTCGCGCCAAAGCGTGGAGCAGACCTCCGGCCCCACGATCCCCAACGGGAAGCTTACGTTCGGAACCGGTGCGTGGGCGAAAAAAGTGGCCCGGGTGAACGACGAGTATCTCGATCGCCGAATCGGCATGGAGATGAAGAATTTCGCGAATTTGGAAGAAAAACAGCTGTATCTCTCCCAAACCGAACAGATTTTTAACGAGAACAACAGCGAAGGCATCAACCAGCTCACCACGAAATTCTTCAACGAGTTTCGGAAGCTTTCTACGGACCCGGGCAACGCCGCGATTCGTGCCAGTGTGCGCGAGTCGTCGAACCAGCTGGTCGACGATATCAAGCGTGTGTCTCGTTCTCTCAAGGAAGTTCAAAGAAACATCGACGATCGCGTGGGTGGTTACGTGCGCGACGTGAATGCGTTGGCCGCGGAAATTCGCGACTTGAATTTGCTGATTGACCGCGCCGAAGCCGGCGGCGGTTCGGCGCCCGATCTGCACGACAAACGCGATCTCGCCATGAGAAAGCTTGGCGCGATGGCCGACGTTACGGCCGGAAAAGATCAAAACGGACGAGTGACCATCACGATGGCCGGTCACATTCCCTTGGTGGTGGGATCGGAAGTTACCGAGATTGATGTGTTGCGCACCCCTGCTGACCCGCTCACGGGAAAGCGTGAGGAGCGCTTGGATATCGTTCTTAATTCGCCGGTGCCCGTTGTTGTGACCGACAAGATTAAAACGGGACGACTCGGTGGTCTCCTCGAGATTCGCGACCAGGATGTAACTGCCGCGCAGGATAAAATGGATCGTATTGCCTACGCATTCTCCACGGCCGTGAACGAGATTCACCGGCAGGGATACGGTATCGACGGCGGATCCGGCCGTAATTTTTTTCGGCAACTTTCAGGAACGAAGGACGCGGCCGATTTGCTCCAGGTTTCCGACGACATCAATAACAACTTGGACGCCATCGCCACCGCGAAGTCGCCGAACTCTCCGAGCGACAACCGAATTGCGCTCGCCATGAGTGGCCTCGGGGGAGCAAAGGGCCTTGTGGAGGGCGACGCAGAGGGCTCTCTTCTCGATTTATACAACGGGATGGTGAGCGAGGTGGCGGTGAAGACCGCTTCCGCGGGGCGGGGCATGGAGTTTCAGCAAGACGTGCTGACCCAGCTCAACAACGTGCGTGAATCGATCGTGGGAGTGAGCCTGGACGAAGAAACGTCGAACCTGGTTCAGTTTCAGCACGCCTACGCCGCGAACGCCAAGGTGCTTCAGGTGGCCGACGAATTGATGCAAACCGTGCTAACCACCTTCAAATGACCCGGGGGACTGAGCGATGCGAGTAACGGAAAATTCGACGCATGGAGTGGTGAGAGATAGCCTCCACCGCTCGCGGTCGCGCATGAGCAATCTTCAGAAGGAGAACGCCACCCTGAAGCGCATCAATACTCCGAGCGACGACCCTACGGGCAATATTAAGCTAATGTCGATTCGTAATGAGACCACGGAAAACTCCCAGTTTGAGGCCAACTCCAACCTGGCGAAGACTTTTTTGAACTACACCGATTCCGCGCTGGAAGAGGTCACGAACCTGTTGATGCGCGCGAAGGATCTGGCACTCGGTCAGAGCAACACGGCGGCAAATTCCCAGGAATCGCGCCTCATGGTCGCCGAAGAGGTGCGCAATCTAATCGACCAGATGCACTCCGTGGCCAATCGCCGACTGGGAGAGCGCTACATCTTTGCGGGCTACAAGACCAACGATCAGCCTTTTGATGGAGAAGGAAATTTCCTGGGCGACGACGGCAAGATCATGGTCGAAGTTCAGAAGGACGTGTTCGTGGGAATGAACCTTCCCGGGCGCGAGGTTTTCAACGGGGGGATGCCCCGTCCGGAACGGGCGATTGCCTCCACGGGCACGGAAGAGATCAAAGAAGGAAACACTCTTTTGAAAAAAGGGGTGGGGGACCCCCCGCCCGAAGGAGCCAGGGAGATCGCCGCCGACTCGGGAAACAAGGCCTCGGAAGACCTCTTCCGCACTCTGGACGCGCTCCGCATCGGGTTAATGACCAACGATGTGGACATGATTCGCTCCTCCTTGGAGCCCCTTGATCGTTTGCGGGACCGGGTGGTTACGGCCCGAGCGCAGGTGGGATCCCGAATTCAAGGAATCGAGAACTCGATGCAGAACATGGCGCGGGCCCAGGTGTTCAATTCGGAGCTTTCCTCGTCGATTGAGGACGCAGACCTGATTCAGGTGGTGTCCGACATGGCCAAGGAAGAAACCGTGCTCCGGGCCAGTCTCCAGGCGTCCAACAAGCTGGTTCAGCCCACGTTGCTTGATTTTTTACGGTAAGGCGGGTATTTCAACCCAGTTCCTAGGACGTGGAATCCTCCATAGGGAGATGAGAGGTCTCTTATGCTCGTACTTACTCGTAAACTCGGCGAATCAATCGCTATCGACGATCACATCAAGATCATGGTCGTCCAAATTAAAGGCAAACAAGTTCGCTTGGGTATTCAGGCTCCTAAGGAGACCAAAATCCATCGTCAGGAAGTTTACGAAACCATCCAAACTTCCAACCAGGAAGCCGCCGCCGTTTCGCCGAAGTCCACTAGTCAAATTGCCGACATGCTTAAGCGTGGCGGAGCTGGCGACGGAAAATAGGCCCTTCGGCCCCCCTGGCAGCCAAAAAATTCGAAAAATCCAAAGAAGTTGTGTCTTTACGCTCAGCAGGGTTACAATTTTTCATGTGACCCGTACCTGGATTTTGGGGGGGATATGAAGGTCAATACGGTTCGATTCGGTGAGATCAATGTGGAAGCTTCCGACGTAATCACGTTTCCGGAAGGGCTGCTTGGTTTCGAGCACTTGAAGCGCTTTTTCATCGTGGATCCGGCCGACGAGACGCTGATCCTATGGCTCCAGTCGGTAGACTCTTCGGAAGTGGCCTTTCCGGTCCTCGAGCCGAAGATTTTCAAGGGCGACTACAAGGTTCGCCTCTCTGCCAATGAGCTTCGCCAGCTGCAGCTCGACGGTACGGCCGGCAGCGGAGTTTTGGTTTACTCCATTCTCACGATTCCCGACGACATTACAAAGCTCACGGCGAACCTCAAGGCACCGGTGGTGATCAACACCAAGAATCAACGCGGTCGCCAGGTGATTCTCCAGGAGACGGAATATTCCGTGCGCTACTCCATGTATAAGGAACTCTTGGCGGTGATCATGAGCGCAGGAAATGCCCAGCTCGCCGCGAAAGGCGACGAAGGGGTGGCTCCGCTTTCACTGCGAACCGCTTCGAGTCGGGTGGAAGTGGTAGCGCTTTAACTTTCTCCGACTGAAAAGAAGAGCCTCGACGTGAAAACGTCGGGGCTTTTTAAATTCCGATCTGGAACGTGGGCGAAAAATACTCCACGGCTTCTCCGCAAAACTGCTTTTTGAATTCCGTCACGCCTCGGTAGGGGTCACCGTTGGCGGGATTGCTCATGAATCCGTTCATATCGAAACGGGCAACACCGCGAGCTCCGAGCTCAGCGAAGGCACGCTCATGGCAGAGCGCGGCTGCACTAACTTTGGCCGGCATGTCGGGGGTGCGATTCTGAAATCCGTAGAGATAGTGGGCTTGCCGTTGAAAAATCACGATGAGATGCGAGGCCCGCGCCTCGGCGCATCCTCTTCGCAGTAAGGTGCTGGTGAGAAAGAGTTCCACGTCGCCGTCGGGGCAGTTCGCTAGCGCGTGAAACCACCGATTGTCCGGCACAAAAAAACTCTTCTTTGCCGCAAACGGACGCAGCTTTTCGAGGAACTCGTCGATGCGAGACTCGGTGGCGGGCTCCCAGTCGGTGCGACAGGCCGGATCCCACCGCACGGAGTTGCGAATCGTGCGGCGAAGGCGGGGGCTGGCTCCGAGCACGGAGGGGGGTGATATCCAGGTGGCTGCGCGCACAGACTCGAAGGGCTCAAGGGGAAGATGGGAAAGGCGGAGGGTCTCCTGACCCGCGATCCAGCGAGGGGAGGCCCTTAGGTGACGAAACTCTGAACTTAGTTTCGCCGTGCCCATGGCAAAGGTGGCGAGCTGCCTTGCAGCCTTATCCGGATCGTCCCAGGCGAGTAGAGGACCGTTCACGCATTCGAAATCGTCGCCTTCGTTTCCGGGCATTCGAATCAGAACGCCGCCCACTTTTTCTTTCGGATGAAACACGAGAAAACTTTCGCCGCCCACGGCATGAACTGCCTCGGCCCAAGCAAGACTTTGGGAGAGTGGCGCGCCATCCGGGGAGTTTCTATGGTGCTCCAGCACATCAAGCCACTGCCGACGTTCCAGCGGAGAAAGGCGACGAAGCGGTTTGGCGATCCACATGGAGGAATCGTACTCCTGACTAAATTCGACTGAAAGCGGTCTGCTTTTGGATTTCAGGAAAGTCCGACAAAAAACCGTGTGTTCTCACACGGAAATAGGCGTGATCGGTCATGCGCCGACATGAAAAACGCATTCAAATGTTGCGCCGCACAGGACAACTGTAAGAGAATTGTTATTAGATCGGGGTCTATCTGAACCTCATTGGAAGAGTTTCAGCCCGTCGCGAAAGGATACGAACCATGAAGGTTTGCCTCAAGATGCTCGTTATCACCCTTATTTATGTGTTGTGGGGAAGCGCACCCGCGTGGGCCGTGCCGCTCGCGAGGAACGTCACAAGCTCGATAAAGGTGGCGGTGGTCGAAGAGCCGGAGAAAACGCCGAGCGCGGCACTGGCAGAAGCTTATGCCATGGCGAAGGCGGGCCGATGGGACAAAGCATCGGAGCTATTCGAAGACGCCATCGACGAGGCCGGCCTGAGGCAGGAAGCGATTCGCGGATTCGCGCGAGCCGAGATCGAAAACAAGCAATACAAAAAAGCAGAAAGAGTTCTCAGTGAATATCTAACGGAAGAAAACCCGTTCGATCACGTGTCGAGATTCTTGCTGGGTAAAATTCACTTTCTCACGAACCAGATCGACGAAAGCAAGCGGGACCTCCAAATCGTGGAGAATCTTCGCGCGACTTACGCCCCCACTCACGAAATCAAGGGAAGAATCGCGTTTCAGGAGCAGAAATGGGAAGAGGCCATTGAAAGATTCACCAAGTATCTGAAGACGAATCCCAAGGATCTCGACTCGATGATGATGAAGGCGCAGAGCTTCGTGGCGATCGGTCGCCGGGATGCGGCGATTCAAGACTATCAGGTGGCGATCAAGGAATATCCTTCCCACCAGGGACTACGCGTGGCCTTGGCCGAGCAGTATGTGGCCGTGGGCAAGAGGGATCAGGCAATCGCCGAGTTGCAGACGGCGATCAAAGTGGGGCCGTTCTCCGGCGCGATCTACGAGCAGGTGGGAGATCTTCAGGCGGCGATGGAAAAGCTGGTTCCGGCGTCGGAAATGTATCGTAAGGCCACGGAGGGTGACTCGAACAAGGTTTCCGCGCAGCTCAAGCTGGCGGGAGTGTTGAAGCGCCTCGAGAAATTCGACGAGAGCGAGCAGGTTTATCGCTCGGTGCTTACCGGCGCGCCGGAGCACGAGCAGGCCGCAAAGGAGCTGGCCACGATGCTCGTGGAGACCGCTCAATACGAAAAAGCCGGTCATCTGTTGAGAGACCAGGTGAACGATCATTCCAAGCGCACGTGGGCGGCGCTCCAGTATTCGCGCATTTTGCGTATGGCGGGTAGCGACTCGCGGGCGCAGAAAGTGTTGGAAGCTTCCGTGGACGACAACGATACCGCCACGGAGGTGGCTGTGGAGCTGGCGGCTCACATGAGAGCTTCCGGCCAAACAAAGGACGCGGTGAAACTCCTCAAGCGCACGGAGAAAAGAAATCCTCAGTCTGAGTCCGTGAAGTTCAACTTGGCCCTGGTGTTGGAAGATACGGGCGCGATCGATGAAGCGATCGCTAAGTACTCTGCCGTTCAGGGAACGAGCGACGTGGCCTACAAAGCCCGCGTGAACCAGGCGCTCTTGTTGGAAAAGAAAGGTGACTTGGCTGGATCGATGGCCGCGCTTCAGCAGGTGCAGACCCTTGATAAGTCGGGTGCCATCACCAGAAAAATTTCTGAACTTCGAGGAGTTATGGACGGAGGGTCGGGATCTCGTATGCCGGCCTCTGTGGTGACGCAGTAAAATTGGTGATTAGGCCGCGTCCCCCCGGGCGCGCCATCACCGCAAGGATAGAGTAGGTGACCCGCTTGACCCGTTGGATTGTTCTCGCCGCCCTTATTCTTATGCCTCAGGCATGGGCGGCTGATGATTGGATCGTGGAGACCCTCCAAAAGGGAGAGGATCTCGGCCTGTTCTCCAAGAGAGTCTACGGCACCACACGTCGCTGGCAGGAAATCCTGCAGTGGAATCAAGACCAGATCAAGGATCCCAACCTGCTCCACGTGGGAATGCAGCTGAAAATTTTGCCTAAGGAAAAGCTCGGACCGATCCCCGCCCCTGTGGCCACAGCAACTTCAAACAAGTCTCGCGACGAAAAGGTACCCGTCGCGCAGCAGCCGAAGGCTACGAAAGCCGCCCCTTCGGGTGGAGTTCTCAAAAAATTTAACGACATGGAGGTAGACAGATGACCCTGCGGAAGCGACTCAAGTGGTGGATGGTGTTCGGGTGCGCGATGGCGCCGCTCTATTCTTTGGCCGGTTATGTGCCGGGTGTTGAGGTTGGAGTCGGCTACGGCCTGGCCACCGAAGGTTACGCCCTTGAAGGGTGGGCGATCGGCGGAAAGGGTGGCCAGAACTTCGATTACTCCGCCGGCGGCGCCGCCTGGCGCGGGTTGGTTCGTTACTTTGCGGAGAAGCATCCCTATGGCGCGAAGCTCAGTGCGGGGCGGTCCACGGTGGAAGTCTCCGATATTCGTGGCACCATTCCGCAGCGCTTCGACTCCACTCGAAAGCACATCAAGGGCCAGGGTTACTATTTTCCCTTGGAGTCGAATTCCTCGGACTGGCTTCGCCCGCTGGGTTTCTCGGTTGGATACTTCTTTGAGAGAAAAGAAGTGGAAGACACACGGCCTCGCCAGGTAGTGACTTCCTACAATATGCACGGCCCTTCGCTCGGGTTTCTTTGGGCCAATACGGTGGTGGCGAAGTGGAACCTTTCGGTGGAAGTTGAGGTGGATCGCACCTTCATTTCCTCCTTTAACGAGCGGCAGAAGCACACCGGTTATTTCACTGGTGGATTCCGTCAGGACCACATGGCTCACCTAATCTACAACGTAACGGATGTGTTGGATGTGCGTGGTGGCCTGGAGTGGGTATATGAAAAACGCCGCTTCGATGACCGTGGCGACCGTGGCACGGCCGGTGATCCCACGGAGCGGTTCAGCACCGTTACGTTCCCGGTGGAGATCAGGTACCACTTTTAGATCTGCTGCAGCGAGCTCTCGCGGGAGCCCTGCGCCATGGCGAGATAGGTCTTGAGCTGAGGGTTTTCTGGATCCCAGCGCAAGGCCTCTGTGAGTTCGATCTGGGCGTCAGCGGCGTTACCTAGCGCGAAGTAGAGCAGGGCCAGGTGAAGACGGGCCGGAATATGTTTCGGCTCCAGATCCACCACGGTTTTCAATTCGGCGTTGGCCTCTTTGTAGCGGCCCTTTTGCGCAAAAACCTTGGAGAGCAGGATTCTGGCTTCGTGGTGGGTGGGGTCCAGCCGCACCGACTTTTGAAACTCCTGAAGAGCGTTATCCCATTGAGAGAGGCGCATGTATTCCTCCCCCAGCTCTCTGTGTCGGCGGCTAATTTCTCTCGCCTTGATCACGCTTCCGCCGGCGGTTTGGTCTTTGCGATTCTTGGCGACTCTTTCCGCGATTTCAAAGTAACGGCGTCCTTCGGCGTAGTTGCCGGTGTCGTTGAAGACCACGGAAAGTGAAATGGCGGCATCCACAAAGGTGGGATCCATTTGCAGGGCTTTACGAAAGGCTTCCACCGAGGCCTTAATTTCATTTCGCTGATAGAAAAGAGAGCCAAGCACATACCAGCTTTCCGGAGTCCCCCCCGACGCTAGGTGCATCTCGCCCAAAAGCTGTTCCGCCTCGTGAAACTGTTGTGCCCGGATCAGGGAGCGAGCGGCGTCCAGTTTGGATTGGGTATTGGCGATCACGTTAGTTTTGCTCCGTGATGCGCTTCTTGATCGCTTCAAGATTTTTCAGGAATTTTCCCTCGGGAAAGAGAGACTTGTAGCGATCGATCATTTCCTCCGCACGAACAGACTCGCCGATCTTCTCCAGCGAGGCGGCCAGGCGGTAGATGGCCTGTTCGTCGAATCCCAGGCCGGAATACTGATCCATCAAGCTTTGATAGCGATTGGCGGCAGCCCGGAAGTGATCGCGAACGAAGTAGAAGTGTGCCACGTAGTCTTCTTTTTCCGCGAGCTTCTGCCGCAGAACGCGTATTCGGTCGCGAGCCGCACCCGCATCTTGGCTTGAGGGGAATTTTTCTACAAGATTTGTGTAAGCATCAATGGCGTCGTGGGCGGCGCTCAGGTCGCGGTCCGAGGTGCTGGGCACCTGTTGGTAGTAGCTCTCTCCCATCCGAAAGAGCGCGTACGGAACGCGCTCGTGCTTGGGGTGGAGTTCACGAAAGAGTTTGTAGGCGGCGGCGGCCTCGATGAACGCCTCCTCTTCGTAGTGAGCGTCGGCAATGCGGAGGCTGGCGATGGATGCTTGTTTGGAGTGAGGGTGGCGGGTGCGTAGAATTCGAAAACGCTCCACGGCCTCCACGTAGCGGCCCTTACTCAAGAGGCGCTCTCCTTCGGCCAGCTGTTCCTCGGCGGGGGAATCGTTGTCGATGGGGGTATAGGAGCACCCCCAGGCACCCCCTAATATAAGAAGGCAGCCTAGAGCGTTAAAAAACTTAGTAAAATCAAATGGTTGCATAAATGACGAATTCCCCGTTGGCCCCTGAAAAGTCACCTTATTTCAAGGACTTGAGGGGGTCAAATCCCATAAGGTTGACTATTTCTGTTGGTCTTGTTAAGCTGAATGTTAAGGAATCTAAACAGAAAGCGGGTTTCTTATGGATCTAAGGAAAGATCTGTACAGGACAGGGAAGTCTCTCAACCTCATCTGGAAGCTGGCCATTTTGGCCGCTGCTCTGGTGCTACCGGCTTGTATCGGCGGCGATCAGGGCGGGGATGCGAACTGCAAGGACGATGGGACCGGCACAAAGAAGTGCGCCCCAGCCCTTCCGGCCAGTTCCACTCCACTTCCGTCTCCGAAGGACCAAGTTTGCACGGTGGACCGCTATCAGCAGCGTGGCCCCGGCGACGCCGTGAAAAAACTCGACGTGCTCTTTGTGCAAGACACTTCGGGCTCTATGAGCGACGACTGGGAGCGGGTAGCAACTAACATTGCTTCGTTCGTGGCCGAGATGCCTGCGGATGTGGACACCACCTATGGTGTGGTGCTCGGGCATGTGGGCACCAACACGGGTAAGCTCTACTCTGTGAAGCCGCAGACTGTGTTCAACAATCGAACGATGACAGTGGCGCAAATCAAAACCGCCTTGTTTGACACGTTTGCTGCCGGAATGAGAGTTTCTGATCCGGGCTCAGGCGAGGCACTCTTTCATGGTCTTTATCAATCAGTGACTAAAGAGTCCGTGGCCAACCAAACGAAGGGATTCTTCCGAGCCGACGCAGCCTTGGCCGTAGTTTTCGTAAGTGACGAACAAGAAATCGGTTTTCCGTTTCCGGATCCGCAGGCCCCTGGCCTTCCTCCCCGTTGCGGCGCGGAATACGAGGACGGCATTCGTCGCGATTGGTACACCGACAAAGGCATCGATCTCGAGGTGACGTATCAGGCAGTGAAGCGTCTCAAGGGCGACATGCCGCTCTCGATGCACGCTATCGTGAATCGAAATGCCGATGACCTTTTTACTAGAAACCCAAGAGGAGCAACCTGTCTTCACGATTCCGTTGGATACGGTTACATGGAGATGGTTCAGAAGACCGGTGGGGTGCTCTTTTCGATTCAACAAGACACTGCAGCGGCCCTCAAACAGATCGGTCAGTACACAAACCAAACGTTGAACTTCATTCTCGACTTCCGCCTCGGATGGAACGCTTCCGACGTGGATCAGGCTTCGATCTTGGCGAAAGTGAACGGAACAGTTACTCCGCACGTCTACAACGTTTCCACCAACGTAGTGAGAGTGGATGGCGCTACTGTGCCCTTGGCAGAAATCGAAATTTCCTACTGTTCACCGAAAGCCGTGAACCAGTGGCAGATCCTCGGGTTTCAGGGAACGGCATTCCTAGACAAAGTCGCTCTCACCTGGCAAACGCCAGCGGCTAGAACCAATAGCAGGGTCTACTGGGGCACTGATGCCGGAAATCTGAATTTGTTCGCTGATCAAGCGGAGTGGGGCACGGACCATACATTCACGGCCCCAAACCTCACACCGAACACTATCTACTACTTCCAGCTCTCCACAAAGGACGAGCTCGGACGCGTGCAAAACTCCGATCGTATCGAAGTGCGCACTTTGGCTCCAAAAGCCGAGTGGCTGATTCTCGGATTCCAGGGAGTGGCAACAGATGTGAACGTAACATTGGCCTTCAATACGGGTAACGAGCACACCACAGCGGAAGTGCTCTGGGGCGCGGCCGCTGACCAGCTCTCGAATCAGGTGGCCACGTCGGGAGCCAATACCTCCCATAGTGCGATCGTGGATGGATTGAACGCGGAAACCACTTACTACTTCCAGGCCCGTGCTACAGACGCGCATGGAAACGTGCGCACGAGCGCCGTGATCGAAGTGCGAACTCTCGCGAAGGTGGTGGTTCCTCCTCAGTGGCAAATCCTCGGGCTTCAAGGGGTTTCGGATGAACACAGCGTGACGCTCAACTGGAGCACCGGCTCCGAGATGACCACGGCCAATGTGCACTGGGGTACCGATGCTCAAAACCTCTCTCAGTTCGTGGGCACGGGAACCGCAACGGATCATTCCCTTACCTTCCCGAATCTCTCGGCGGACACGGCATACTTCTTCCAGGTTTCCGCTCGCGACAGTCAGGGTCGGGAGCAGCAGAGCGCCGTGATTGAAGTGCGCACGAAGGCAGTGATAGTGCAGCCTTCCGACTGGCAAGTGATGGGCTTCGACGGCACCACGACTCCGAACTCTGCCACGATCATCTGGCAGACTCCGGGAGTGAATACTCGTGCCGTGCTGCACGTGGGGCATGCCGCTGATCAGCTCAATCGAGCGATCGACGTCAGCACCTTCTCCACCTCGCAAATCGTCACAGTCGACGGACTGAGCGCCGACACGGTGTACTTCTTCCAGGTAGACACCTACGATCACACCGGAAAACTGGTGCAGAGCTCTGTGATATCTAAAAAGACCAAGGTGCAGTGAAATCCACCCGGGCCGGGATCAGGGACGGCCGGAAGTGGTGATCAGGCCGGTGGAAGGGATCCATCCGGCCTGGTCCTTTTTCTCGGATCCGCGCCGGAAGGAAATCTTCGTCCAACCGTTTCGTTCTTCGGAAATGGAAACCCAGGCGCCGGCCGGAAGTTGACCGGTTTCAGCAAAGGATTCGGCGGGGCCCGTTCGGATCGATTGCAGAACGGTAGTGGCACCGCGCCAGGCGGATGTCTCCCACTGGATGGCGGCGGCCGTGAGAAACACCGCCGCCACAAGGAGCCAGCCCGGAAGTCCCGGGCCACTTCTCTGCCACTGGAGAAAGAGCGCGACGGTCGAAAGCAGAAGCGCGCCGATCCAGGCCCACTCCAGGGGAATCGGTAGAGATCCGACCAAAGGAAACCCATTCGTGGGGGAAAACTGGCCGGCTTCCCCAAGTTTGGAACGAACCACTTCCAAGTTGTTCTTGCAGTCGGAGTCGTGCCGAATCCGTGCACATGCTGACTGAAGTATTCCATGGGCGCGAGCGTGGTCTCCGGAAAGCGCGAGCGCTGTGCCGAAGTTGTAGAGTTGGGGGCCAGAGGGTTGCTTCAGCGCGGCGATCGCCGTCTCCAAGATTTTTACGGCCTCGGCCGGCTTTTGCTGTTGGAGGAGGGCCTCTGCGTCGGACCAGGGGTCGCCTTGGGCAACCCCGGACGCCAGGAAAAAAATGAACAGGTAGCGCACCATAAAGCCAAAGCTACCATTTCACCTGAACCGCCGCTAGAATCTTCCCCACGGCATGGATTTCATCAAGGACGCATTGAAACTGCTTGAGCTGAAGAGCGTTTCCGAAGAGGGAAACGAAGAGGTCGTTAATTTTCTCATTCCGCTCTTTGAACAAATGGGCGCGAAGCTGGTGCTGCAGCAGATTCCCCACAGCCTTCCGGATCACAACAAGCGCCAGTATAATCTGCTCGCCATTTTTGGCGATGATCTTGTGGATAGCAGGACCCGCAAGGGGCTATTGCTTACGAATCACATCGACACATGTGATCCCGGAAATCAGGCTGATTGGACCGAGCTCGGCGGAAAGGTTTTCGAGCCCAAGGAAAAAGACGGGGCGATATTCGGCATGGGCGCTGCCGGAGGAAAACTCGATTTTCTCTGCAAAATTGCAGCGTGCCAGCAGTTCGTTGGCCAGGAGTTTAAGGAGCCGGTTTACCTGGCCGCAACTTGCGGTGGGGTGTCCCTGCTTCAGGGAAGCAAGTATCTGATTCAGTCTGGAGCGGTGAATCCAAGGCACGTATTGGTCGGTGCGCCCACGAACTTGAGGCTCACGAGCCGCCAAAAAATGCATACGGTCTGGAAGCTGAGAATCTCCTTCGTCTCCGTGGAGAAGGACGCCCACGAGTTCAATGCGAAGATCTTCATTTCCAGCAAAGCGAAGGGAATGCACGTTTCGCATCCGGGGTCGGAATCCAATGCGATCATGAATGTGCTCCTGTTTCTTGATCAGATTAGAAGCTCCCCGATCCCTACGAAACTGTTTTCCATTCAGGGCGGGGGAGGGATGCAGAAAACTCCCGACGTGGCGACGGCTGGAATAGTGATCACCTCGAGAGATTTGGATTTCATTCGAGACCGATTCCGGTCGATTTCCTCCAATCACCGACACTGCAACTTCGAAATGCGCTTCGGCGGAACGGGCGACAAGGGGCTGCGGCTCTTGCCGGAGGCGGTAGGGCCCGCGGTCTTTCGCATTCGAGAAGAATTGGCCGGCTTGAACGAAGAGCTTCGCATGCTTTCGGACACATCCTTTGGCTTGCCGGAGAGTCGCGCCGTGATTTCGGCCGTGAAACAAGAGCGCGACCACATGGATTTTTTCCTTCATTGCGACGTGGCGCCTGAATTCGCTTCAGGCGCTCAGCGCGACGAGCTCGAGCAGGAGATCAAGAAGCGGTTCCAGCGTGTGGGGGAGGGGAGTTCTACGATATCGGTGGACTGCCGAAAGGTTCTCTCCGTGCCGAGCTTCATTACGGATCCTGCGAGCACCTTTTCCCGCACTCTGCAGGCGGACCTTCAGCGCGTGGGCGTGCCGTCGGAGTTTGCGAGCGCCGATTCGAGCAACGAGGCCGGTTTTTTCGCGGAGCGAGGCTACGCGGTCGCCGCCTTTGGGCCGGGCGAAGACGTGGGCAATCTCCATGCTGCGAACGAGCGGGTTCGAGTCGATGATCTCATGAGCGCGATTCGTTTTTATTCCCGATCCATTGAAGCATTTTGCATCCGCGGAATTTGAGTCGCTGACTAGGCTGCCTTTTTTTTCTCTTTTTCTTCCCGCTGCTTCTGGGCCTGTTCTTCGAGATATTTCTGGGCGTCGAGATCTACGATCATGCCGATGGGTTTGCCGGAAGAGACTTCGGCAAGAAGTTTTGAAGTACCGTTGCCGGCATATTTTGTGGGAGCGTCCTGCTTCACAAAAAGATTGCGAGCTTTCTCGCAGATCTTTTTTTGAGCCATCAGGAGGCGCTCCCATCCGGCCTGAATGCGGACAAATTTTTTAGTGACTTCCTTCACGCGCACATAGGAGCCATCGTTTTTCGGCGGCTGCTCCTCTTGGGGCGCGGATGCTTTCTCGGGGTCTTTTCGAAGCCAGATGTTGTCGTAGCCAGGAGAGGAGGGATTGCCGAGCGAGTCGCCCGGTTTGCCGGATTCAGCTGGCTTGTCTACGCCGGGTATGCCGGGCCGTTTGGAGGCATGAGCACCCTGTCCCGCGCCCGCGGTTTTGGCATCAGCTCTTAGGCGCTCGCTTTCCGGTGAGAAAAGTGCGGCCATGCTCTGGTTTACGGGGTTTAGCTTCCCCATTTCACGCTCCTGGGTGCTCATCGGCAGAATCGGCCCAATACTTGATTAATTATATCATATAATATGACGGGAGAATTGCTATAAGCCGTTGAATTTATTGACATTGGCTCGATTGCATCAAGGGGAGGAAAAAAGTTACGCAATTTCAAGCATTTCCATTGCGGAGGCGCCGCGCATGCGTAATGATTTACGCAGACAGTCCTTGCCAGATTAACGCGCCGCATGTATAACCGCCCGAATTACACGGTTAATGGCCCTGCTCCCTAAGCAATGTGGCCCAGCGAAGGTGAACCATGGATCTATTCGACAAATGCTACAACTACCAAGACGCGAAAATGCTCCAGCAAGCGGGCGTCTACCCATTCTTCCGCGCGATTCAAAACGCAGCCGGACCACGTGTGCTCACCGAGGGCAAAGAGCGCGTGATGATCGGATCCAACAACTATCTCGGCCTCACGCAGCACCCGCGTGTAATTGAGGCCGCAAAGAAGGCCATCGACAAGTACGGCACGGGATGTACCGGGTCGCGCTTCCTCAACGGTAACCTCGACCTTCACGAAGAGCTCGAACACGAACTCGCAAAATATCTTCAGCGCGAAGCCGTGCTTGTGTATGCGTCGGGATTTCTCGCCAACCTCGGATCCATCTCCTGCATGGTGGGCCGTAAGGACATCATCTTCTCCGACCGCGACAACCACGCCTCCATCGTGGAAGGCCAGAGCGCGGCCATCGGCGAAACGATTAAGTATCGTCACAACGACATGCAGGACCTTGAGCGTCTGCTTCGTGAATACGAGCACGTGCCAGGAAAGTTGATCGTGTTCGACGGCGTGTTCTCCATGACCGGACGAATCGTGAATCTTCCGGAAGTTGTCCGTCTCGCGAAAAAATACGGCGCCCGCACCTACTGCGACTGCGCCCACGCGCTCGGCGTGCTCGGCCCTGCCGGCCGCGGTACTCCTCACCACTTCGGTCTCAACGACGAAGTGGATCTCATGATGAGCACCTTCTCGAAGAGCTTCGCCTCCCTCGGTGGATTCGTGGCCGGTAAGAAAGATATCGTGCACTACATCCGCCACCGCAGCCGTTCGTTTATGTTCTCCGCGGCTCTTCCTCCGGCCAACGCTGCCACTGTGCTGGAATGCTTGAAGATCGTGCAGGAAGATCCGGGCATCATCGACAAGCTCTGGCGCAACGCCCGCAAGATGAAAAAAGGTTTCGAAGAAATCGGCTTCGACACGATGGGCTCCCAGACCCCCGTGATCCCAGTGCTCATCGGCGACGACCTGAAGGCCTTCATGATGACCAAGCGTCTCTACGAGCTCGGCGTGTTCTGCACGCCGGTGGTATCGCCGGCCGTGCCGAAGGGTTACGCCCTCATTCGCACGAGCTATATGTCTACTCACCAAGACCCAGATCTCGACTACGTACTCGACGCCTTCGCAAAAGTGGGCAAAGAGTTCGGCGTGCTTCAGCAGTAACAATCAGGAGACCCAACGATGAGCAACGTGCAACTCGTGGAGTTTGCTCCAGCGGAAAACCGCTCGGAGCGCAAAAAGTTCATCGACCTTCAGTGGAAGCTCTATGAAGGGGATAAGGCCTGGGTGCCGCCGCTTCGTCTCACCATCGAAGACAATCTCGACACCAAGAAGAATCCCTTCTACAAGCACGCCCGCATTCGCCTTTGGAACGCCTATCGCGACGGAAAGCACGTGGGCCGCATCGCCGCCGTGGTGGACGATCGTCACAATGAGTTCCACGCCGAGAAAACCGGATTCTGGGGCTTCTTCGAGAGCATCGACGATCAAGAGGTGGCCAACACGCTCTTCACCGCCGCCGCAGCTTGGGTGAAGCAACAGGGCATGACCAATTTCCGCGGCCCCGCCAACCCCAGCTTCAACCACGAAGTGGGAATTCAGCTCAACAACTTCGAGCGCGCTCCTTACATCATGATGACCTACACCAAGAGCTACTATCCGCAGCTCGTGGAGGCCGCTGGTTTCCAAAAGGTGAAGGATCTCTACGCCTACGAAATGCCCGCTCACTACTTCAATGAAAAAGTGGAGAAGATCGCGAACATGGTGCTTCAGAAGAGCGCCGTTAAATTTCGCCAGATCAACATGAAGAAATTCAACGAGGAGGTAGAACACCTTCTTGGCGTGTACAACGACGCATGGGAAAAGAACTGGGGCTTCGTGCCGATGGATGCCGACGAGTTCCGCCACATGGCCAAAGGGATGAAGGACATCATCTGGCCCGAGTTCTGTTTGATGGCTGAAAATGCCAAGGGTGAGGTGGTGGGCTTCTCCCTCGCGTTGCCCGACATCAATCAACTTCTCACGGAGATTCCCTCGGGCCGACTGCTGCCGTTCGGGATCTTCAAGCTCCTTACCGGAATCGGCCCTAAGAAAAAGAAGATCAATCGCGTGCGAGTGATTACCCTCGGTGTGAAAAAGTCTTACCGGGGTACCGGCGTGGCCAGCGTGTTTTATCTGCAGAGCTTCCGCGTGGCGAAGGAGCTCGGTGTCTGGGGCGGAGAGTGTTCCTGGATTTTGGAAGACAATAAAGAGATGAACTCCGCCATTCAGCAGTTCGCGAATCTCCAGCCCTATAAGACCTACCGGATTTACGAGAAGACGATCTAGTTAGATGGGGCGAGCCCTCTACTTGATCCCCTCACCGATTTTTGTGCATAATCACGTGCATGAAAGCTGTCGAAGCAAGTATTGAAAAACTGATCTTTGCGAGTCGCTGGTTCCAGGCGCCGCTCTATGCGGGCCTGATCGTGGCGGGCGTGTTGTATGCCTACAAGTTCGTTGTTGAGCTCGTGCATCTCGTGCAAACGGTGAATCAGGTGTCGGAAGAAGTGCTGATGCTTGGGGTGCTTACGCTGGTAGACATCACGATGGTCGCGAATCTTTTGGTGATGGTGATCATCGGCGGGTACGCCACCTTTGTCAGCAGGCTACACTTAGACGAGCATCCGGATCGTCCCGACTGGCTCGACAAAATAGACGCTGGAACTCTGAAAGTTAAACTCGCAACGGCACTTGTGGGTATTTCAGGAATTCATCTGCTCAAAGGATTCATTGGAATAAAGGACAAGGATCCTGAGCAGATGAAGTGGCAGGTGATTATCCACGTCGTTTTTCTATTCAGCTCCATTCTGCTCGCGGTTACAGAAAATCTTTTGCATAAAAAGCACCACGAATAAGTGTCGCCTCATCGGAAACCAGGTGAGACTCCCCCTGAAAAAAGTATTTTAGTCAAGAACTGGCCGCAGTAATTCCGCGCACTTCACTCATAAACCTGATCTGTTTAATCAGACAATGTTCGATTGGGACATTTTTTTCTCAAAAGTACTTAAGCAGTTTCATCGCGTGCCGATGAGTGTGGTGCAGCAAGTAATTGCGGCTCATCCGCACAGCGGAAACTTCGGAAGGCGTGGGGCTGGAAGAAGCGGAAGCGGCGGGGGAACGATGGTTCGCATGGTAGCGAACCTCGAGGTGCCACAGGAAGGTAATGGCTATCTTGAGGAGGAGTTATCATGGGTCTTCGTATTGCAACGAACGTTCAAGCTTTGAACGCTCAGAGAAACCTTGGAATCTCGAACGAGAAACAAGCGTTGTCTCTCTCTAAAATGTCGAGCGGTTCGCGTATCACCAAATCCGGTGACGACGCTGCCGGACTCTCGATTTCTGAAAAATTGAAAGCCAGCATTCGCAGCTTGCAGCAAGCGAACAGGAACGCGAACGACGGTATCTCCCTCGTGCAGACCGCAGAAGGTGGTATCAACGAAGTTTCGAACATCCTGGTTCGTATGCGCGAACTGAGCATCCAGGCCGCTTCCGACACGATCGGCGAGACTGAGCGCGGGTTTACCGACAAGGAATTCCAGCATCTCAAGAGCGAAATCGATCGTATCGCCCAGGTTACCAATTTCAACGGACGCAATCTGTTGAACGGCACCGGTGGCGACATGGAAGTGCAGGTGGGCATTGAGAACTCTCCTGAGAACGACCGTCTTGTGTATTCAACTTCTATGACGGACGTGACTCTTGGAACCTTGGGTCTCTCCGACAACGGAGTGGCATCGAAGGAAGGCGCACAGGCCAACTTGATGAGCATCGACTCTGCGATCTCGAAGGTGAACCAGAACCGCGCTGGTCTCGGTGCTCTCCAGAACCGTCTCCAGTCCACGATCAACAACCTCGGAATCGCCACGGAGAACTACTCCGCTGCGAACAGCCGAATCCGCGACGTAGATATCGCTTCGGAAACGAGCGAGCTCACGAAGCAGAAGATCTTGACCGAAGCCGGCGTGGCCGTGCTGGGTCAGGCCAACAGCAGCCAGATGCAGGCCCTCAAGCTCATCTAAGCTGAAGTCAGAAATAGGTAACATAAGTGCCTGAAATTACGGGGGTTCGCGCCCCCGTAATTTTTTTGCGCCATTAATGTACTTTTTTGCTCAAGTTTCTCTACCTGCTACCGAAAGGTAACTCGTGAATGGTTGACTGAAACAGTCCACAAGACTGTAGCAGGAGGGGGAGGCGCGGGAATTCGTTCCGTACCCGCCCCCGTGTGACTGTCACACATAAGAGAAAGGAGAAACATTTCTTATGGGCTTAAGAGTAGCAACAAACTTACCCTCTCTGAATACGCAGAGGAACCTCACCAAGGTTTCTGAAGAAGCGGGCACTTCCTACGCACGACTTTCTTCCGGGCAGAGAATCACCAAATCAGCCGACGACGCTGCTGGCTTGTCCATCAGCTCGAACCTCGAAGCGCAAGTGAGAGGTTTTCGTCAGGCACAACGCAACGCAAACGACGGTATCTCCCTCGTGCAAGTAGCAGAAGGTGGCCTTAACGAAGTGGGCAACATTCTGATTCGCTTGCGCGAACTTGGGGTGCAGGCCGCTTCCGACACGATCGGCGACGTAGAGCGCGGATTCGTGAACAAGGAGTACCAGCAGCTCAAGCAGGAAATCGACCGTATCTCCCAGGTGACCAGCTACAACGGCACCACGCTCCTCTCGGGGAACGATAAGGGAGTGCTCGATTTCCAGGTTGGTACCTTTGCCGGAGAACTGAACCGCATTCAGTACGATCCGTCCAAAATGGACACTCGTACGAACACCATCGGTGTGCAAGGTGCGGATGTGAGCTCGAAGGAAGGTGCCCTTGAGAGCCTCGGTCAAATCGACGATGCCATCAAGAGCGTGAACGCGAACCGCGCTGAGCTCGGTGCGATGCAGAACCGTCTGCACTCCACCTCGAACAGCTTGGGAATCACCATCGAGAACATGAGCGCAGCTAAGTCTCGTATCGCTGATACGGACGTGGCCGCTGAAACCTCGGTGATGATCAAGAACCAGATCCTCCAGAACGCTGGTATCTCGGTACTTGCTCAAGCCAACGCAGCTCCGCAAAACGCGCTGAAGTTGCTCTAACAAACTAACCAAACCGATCTGCTGCTACACAGAGGGTGGCAGATCTTAAGCCCGCGCCCTGGCTGGGGGGAGACTCTCAGCCAGGGATTTAGAATCCAGGCGGGATGTTTGGTTGAAACGAGAAACGTCAGCAACAAGGTGTGAGGAAAAGATGAAGAACCGTACCTTGAAAGTGTCCCTTGGAATCGCGTTGATGGCAGGTTTGATTCAGGCCTGTGCATCAACGCGGTCCTGTTACAACGATGCTTGTTATGATCGGAAAACCGCCTCGGTAGACGCCTACGAAGAAGGCGAAATCGCGGCCTGGGGCACCGAAAAACAACAGGCGGAAAAAGAGCGGCGAGATGGTCACGGGTCCGGCCGCCAGGATCGAAAACCCGCTAGCTACTAGTTCGCTTCGGCGGACCAAGAGCAAGCACCCGACAAAATAAGGCCGGCATTAGTCTTGGCCCCTATCAATAGATCGGAATCCGGGTAAAGAAATCGCCCAGGGATTCCGATCTGCTTTTATGGAAGCCGGAAGAATCACACGACCGCTGCGCCTTTTCCTGGGTTTGCAAAAGCAAACCGAGGCGAAGGATCGCGACCCCCAGCAGGGTGGGGGCTACCAGCGTCGTGGCCGAGGCCGGCCTCCCACCACGGAAGAGTTAAAGAAGGCGATGGTTGTTCTTGCCGACTCGGAAGGGTTTAAAAAGAGCGGCCTGCAGCTGGAAGAGGCGACACTCAACGGCGTTGTTGTGCTCCTCGTGAAGGACTCTGCGGGTCGGGCCCTCCGCACCCTTACAGGGGAAGACATCTTTCAAATTCTAGAAGCCGCCCTGGACTCCGAGCGGGGATCTACCGGGCGCGGCTGTATCCTTGATCGGCGTCTGTGATTCGAATTAGATTGGCGTAATGCGCCTGTTCTACCTTAGCGACCTTCATCTCCATTCCGCACATGATCGAAACGCATCGAATCTCGAAGATTTTCTTCGTCGGGTTCCGAAGCGTGGCGACACGGTTGTGCTCGGCGGTGACGTCTTTGATTTGTTCGTTGGAGCGCGAAAGGTTTTTTTGAAGCGGTTCGCCCCGATTCTTACGGCCATGAAAGACGCCGAGAGCAGGGGCGTGATCGTCTATTACCTGGAGGGGAACCACGACTTTCATCTGAGCCGCGTTTTCCGTCACCATCCGAACATTCTTGTAAAGACAGGCGACATTGAGCTTCGTCTCCACAATTACCGTGTTCACATCAGTCACGGCGATGAGATCGACGGCGACGACAAGGGATATCTTCTTTTGCGATCACTCACCAGAAACCCGGTGTTTACGGCCGTTACGGCGCTGTTGCCCGATCTTTTGTATTCGGCGGTGGGTAAATGGAGTAGCCGCACCAGCCGGAAATACACCGGTCACCAAAAACAATCTCGTTCCGAGCGAGTGAGGGATTTGTTTCGCGCCTTCGCCGCGGCGAAAGTGGAGCAGGGAACCCATCTGGTTCTGATCGGGCATTCACACTTGGCGGATCAAGTGGACTTTCAAATCGACGGAACGTCCCGCGGAACCTATCTGAATTTGGGCTACTCGGAAGATGAATTAAAGGTGGCGGAGTTCAACGTCGCCACAGGTCGAGTGGAAGTTAAATCCCATCGCGTTGAAAAATCTGTTTGATCGTTTCCGGCTTGCGGATCACCCGTCCGGTAGACTCACAATATACTCCGGGCCGTGGGTGCCCGAACTGAGCCTCTTGGGAAAGAAAATAGGCGCCCGTGCCGCGCAAAAGAATCCGGTCACCGGCAGCCGGTCCATGCAGCAAAACATTCTGCAATAGCCAGTCCGATGAGTGGGGAAGGTTTCCGTAGACGAAGCAATTCTCCGCAGTGGAAGCTGGCTGATGAACTGAAAAATGTTCAAAGGGAAGAATCACCCTGTGGATCGGCCCCAGGATTGATGTGTTTCCGTCGGTGATCACTATTTTTGCGTCCGGATAGAGGTCCGGCTTCACGCTCCCCACGGTAAGAAGAGTGGATAAGGCACGAGTGCTCACTACTCGCCCAAACTCGAAGGAAACATCTAATTTTTCCAGCGCATGCGCGCTCAAAGCCTCAGCGATCCCATTCGCAGAAGATTCGCTCACTTCTGTGAGTGACGGCCTCGGCGCAAGGGCGGCCGCAGGAATTTTTCCGCTGTGATAAGTGCCGATCGCGTCCACTGGAACACGCCAGACCAAGGGATGTTCCAGCCCGCCACCGAGATCGAGGTGAGTAACCGGAGCGCTCTGCATTTTTTCGATCAGGGCTTTGGCGGTGGATAGGTTTTTCAGATGTTGAGCGAACCAGCCGCGACAGCGCTCCGCCGTGATCGCTCCGCCTTCGCTGCTCGAATGAATTTGGAGGCTGCTCACCCGCGCGCCCGTCTGTAGAAGAGTTTGAATGGAGGGGGAAAGTGCTCCCGCATCGGGTGCAAATCCAAAGTGCCCGGCGGAGTGAATTCTTAGGCCGATCAGTGGGGCGTTCTTCAGGAGACGACGATGCTTTTGAAGGAGATTGGCCGTTAGCCACACGGCCTCCGGACTTTCCAGATGGATGGCTTTCACCAGGGGGCTACCGAGGAGCCGATATAGAAGCTCTGGATCAGGAAAAAGTGGGCTCGCCAGCACTGACCTTTTGCGTGCCTTGGCCTTCTCCACCAGTAGCAAATCGGCTTCGGAAACCACCTCAAAACCCCAGTCCAGCTTTGCCAGGTCTCGAATCAGGCGGGGCAGAGGGCAGGTCTTTACTGAAAAATGCAGCTGGGCCTTAGATAGATTCTGTTTGAACGCGCGGGCGAGTGTTCCTGAATCGACGGCAAGGAGTTCACTGGAATACAGGTGGCCGGGAGTGGGAACTTTCTTGAGCTTTTCCGACAGCTTTTGGGGGTGGGGATTGTGCAGTGAGGCGCTCATGTTACAATTCTAATAGCACCCATGTGCCGAGGGAGGAGGGCTCCTGGTGTCCAAAAACAATACTGCCAGTATCCTGGTACTCCATCCAAATGAATTCTTTCATGCGGCTGTGACCGGAGCCGTGGACGCCCTCCGGGTGCGCGCGTCGGAACATGCCAAGCAATACTTGGTTACTCTCCTCGCGAGTTTTGTGTCCACCGACGCGCTCTACCCCACCGATTCAGAGGGCAGGCCGATAGATACACTTACGGAACAGCTCGCCCAGGCCCTTAAGGCGGAAGCTGCTGCGGAGCGGGCGCTGCGATTGCGGCAGCTCGGGGATTTCTCCCTTTATGTGGCTGGGTTTTTCTCCAACTCTTTGCAACGAAAGCTCGTGGATGTGGACTACTACATCGGCATGGGCGAGGCCGCCTATGGAAACGTGGCTCGGCTTGAGGCGAAGGCGTCGAAGGCAGAGCTCTTTGAAGAGTTGTCGAAAAAATTCCCGCAGTTCGTGGATGTGCTCGGCCAGATTTCCGACGAATCGGGCCTCCGGCCGGAAGACAATCAGTCGCTCTTGCGAACCTACGATCTCTGGCTCAAGACAAAGAGCGAGCGTCTCGCAAAGCAGCTCCTGAAGGCGGGCATTCAGCCCGTGGCAAGGAAGCCCGAAGAGGGAGACTCCTAATTACTCAATCGTGAACGTCTTGATGCGATCACCCTGGCGAATGCCATCGAGAACATCCATTCCCTCGATCAGTTTTCCGAACACGGTGTATTGGTTGTCGAGGTGGGGGCTCGTGCCCAGCATCACGAAGAACTGGCTGTCGGCCGAGTTGGGGTCGGCGGTGCGGGCCATGCTCCAGATTCCCTTGAGGTGCTTGTGTTTGTTGAATTCGGCCTTCAGCTTCACGCCCGATCCGCCGGCGCCGGTGCCCGTTGGGTCGCCCGCCTGAACCACGAACCCAGGAACTACGCGGTGGAACACGATGCCGTTATAGAAACCTTCGGAAATAAGCTGGGCGATTCGCTTCGCGGTGTTCGGGGCATCGTTCGGCAAGAAGCGGAACTTCATCACGCCGCCCTTTTCGAGGGTAAGGGTGGCTACTGCCTTGGAAAGTCCTTCGGCATCGGCGGTTAGATCGTATTGGCTCATGGGCTTTGCTCCTGTGGTTGGGGTGGGGGTTGTTGCTGTGGTCGGTGCGGCTGATTCCGTGGCGGCTGATTCCACAGCTGCCTTATCTCCGCCTTTCGACATCAGGACGAAAGCTCCGCCTGCCACAACAATCACCGCTACTGCGGCCAGAATCAGTGCTTTTCGGTTCATTTGACTACCCCTTCAGTTATGGATAACGATAGCTCGCATCTTAAGAGCAGCAGGCACCGGGAGCAACCCCTTGAACACCGCAGAAAAACCTTTTTGGGATCATCTGGAAGAATTGCGGGACCGTGCTCTGAATTGTTTGAGGGTGTTGGTGGCCACCTCCGTAGTTGGCTATATGGTGCGTCATCCCATTCTCGATTTTTTAAAGCGCCCTCTTTTGGAGGCGTTGCCCCCTGATAAGCAGCACCTCTATTTCACGGGGCTCTTCGAGAGTTTCTTCAACCATCTCCAGATTGCGGTGATTGCCGGGATCTTTATCGGAAGCCCCTATTTCCTGTGGCAGCTGTGGGCCTTTATCGGGCCAGGGCTTCGGCCTCATGAGCGGAGGCCGGTGTTGCCGTTTATTTTCTTCGGCACGGTGTTCTTTTTTGCGGGCGCGGCTTTCGCCTACTGGCTTGTGCTGCCCTATGGGTTCAAGTTTTTTGTGGAGTTCGGCGCGCCCTACGACGTGCCGATGATCACCGTGAAGGAGTACTTCTCGGTTCTGTTCCGACTGCTGCTTCTATTTGGGGCCAGTTTTGAGCTCCCGGTGGTATTGGTGCTTTTGGCCCACCTGGGTCTCGTAAGCAGTGATTTTTTGGTGGCCCATCGAAAGAACGCCCTGATTGTGATCACGGTCTTCTCGGCGCTATTCGCTCCGCCCGATGTGGTTTCGATGTTGTTGATGATGACGCCGCTTTACGGCTTCTATGAAATCGCGATTCTGGCGATACGGATCATTGAAAAGAAAAAAGGGGCCATCCGGTCCGCCGGTTAGCGGATGTGGGGCGGATGGCCCGTGCTTGCTCGTCCGAGGAGGACGTCAATTAAATCTATTTAAGTCCTAGGCGGACTTGCGGTCCTTTTTGAAGTGGTCATACTGTTCCGATTTCTTGTCGTAATCGGCGCATGGCTCACCCGCTTTGGTAATAAGACCGAATTTGAACTGGTCGAAGTGTTCGGTGCAGAACCCGAACTTGCCGGGGCTGTGCTTGCAGGCCTTTACCTTGCAATGTGCTGATTCGGTTTTTTCCGGCTTTGGTCCCTGATGCTTACCCATTTGTAACTCCCGTATTGTTGACCTTTTCTGTCCGCACAATACTTGTCGGGTATTTAAGGGGATTCTTTAGTAAAAAAGACGGGATTAAAACACAGCAAAATTAGACATTTACGCTTGGTTGACAGAAAAACCGAGTTTTATGGTAGAATTAAACCTTAGGGGTGAAGTGTGCCCCCAGTGTTTATGGGAGTGGGACGTATGAGAACCTATAAATTGCATCTTTTAGGCTGCCTTGCGGCCTTTCTGGTCGGGGCAATAGGCGCAAACGGCTGGGCTGCTGAAGACAGCAAGGCAAGTGCTGGGCGGGCGGCGGCTGCTTCCGTACTGGTGAAATCGGCCAATGTGGTGAAGCTGGAGGGCGCTGGGGTTGCGCGTGTGCGCCGTAGTAAGGGTGTGGAGTCTACCCTTGCCGTGGGGGGCGTGGTGAATCCTGGTGACCGAATCACAACGGATAGCTCTGCTACCGTGGAGTTGATCCTGGGCGATGGCACCTTGATTCGAGTGGCTCCCAATTCCGAGTATTCATATGTTGGCATTACTCAAGATAAAGCCAGCGGCCTGGCCACTTGGGCATTTGGTCTTGCCAAAGGTGGTGTGCGCGCCGTGGTGGAAAAGGGCGACACCAAAAAATTCGTGAAATTTAAGATCAACTCGCCTGTGGGCACGATGGGTGTGCGGGGTACGCATTTCCTCTTCTTGCATGATCAGGACCGAGGAGTATCTACGCTCTACACCATGGAAGGCGAAGTGATGTTCGGTACTCGAGGCGCAGACTACAGGAACGATGCTTTGTTCCGACTCGTTCGCGGCGGATTCTTCAGCACGATCCGGAAGGCTGAAAAAATGGCGGAAGAGCCGCGCCGGTTTTCCGTGGAAGACTTGGTCACGATGATTAAGGCCGCGGCTGGTAAGGGCTCAGGAGGGGGCAATGTGGCCTCAGGGAACTCAGGGGTTTTTGCTGGGATTGGGGAGCTTCTGCTGGAAGAGAAAAATCTTGGCAACGTGGACTCTTGGAACGCAGATGAGCTCAAGAAGCAGATCACCGAGTATCAAACTCGGCTGGACGAAGCGCAAAAACTTCTTGGTGATGTAGTTCAAGCCCAAACGAAACGAAAAGAGATTGGCATGGAGTATTCGGGCCTATCTAAAGACTTAGCTGACGCTAACAGCAGTCTGTCGAAGCTTAATGATTTGGAGAAAAAGGCGAAAGCGGGCGGTATCGAAGGAGTGAAAGCTAAGCGCATGCTCTCTGAGATTCAGGCAAAGGGTGTAAATGCGGCCGAAATTCAGAGAATGAAAGAGGCGCTCGCGGAGCGGAGTAAGGCTTTGAAGAAGCAGTTCTCTTCTATGGAAAACCCTGGACTCAGTGACAGCGCATGGGGCAGCTGGGATGAGCTCGAGCGGAGCGTGGGCGCGGCCGACCAAATGAACACTCAGGTGTCCTACGAAAGTAATTCCTATGCCGGATCTTCTGGGGGAGGGAATTGCACTGAAGAGCAGTGCTTCGATGTGAGAGAGTGCGATAGCTTCCTGGGCATCAGATACAACTGTAGAAATGAAAGAAGGTGCCGTCAGATAGCAGTAGCTTGTCCTGCGCCCCCAGCCCCAGCAGTCGCCCCTCCTGAGTATCGAAATTACGCAAATACAGGAAGCGCTTCTGATGGGATGGAAAATCGTGAAGGCGCAGTGACTGCAACTCCTAGCGCACAGACGCCGTTCCAGTCTGGAGGTCATCACCAAGGAGACCGAGACGACGATCGACAGCGCTCGTCGGGATGCCGGCGGTACGTGCCTTGTTCTACTCCGGGATGTCGGGGTGGAACGTTTGTACAAGAATCCGATCCGAGGAGGTGTGAGGCCGGGAGTGTTAATCTCGGTAGTCCCGGAAGCGATGGCCGCCACTAAACGAATTCGCTGAATCGAAAGAGCCGAGCAGTATCAACTGTTCGGCTCTTTTCTTTTGTCAGGAGCGGCAAGACGGTCGATTTTAGAGGTCGGCCCCGCCATTGCGGAAGTGCGCAATCACGGCTTCGCGAGCGATGTGGGCAGATTTTACCCGCCAGTAGGCGCGGTTCACGATCATCGAAGCAAAGGCGATCTTCTTCGTGGGGTCTTCACTGGACTGGGCGAATCCCACAAACCAGTCATACTTGCCGAAGGGCTCATGCCCGGTGAGGGTTCCGGTCTTGGCGCCGATGAACAGCTTTCGAAGAATCGGATGGCTGTTGTAGTCTCGGAACTCCTTGCGAGCCGTTCCTCGGGTCACGGTGTTCTCCATGATCATGGCCATGGTCTTGGCCGCGTCGCGATCCAGGGTTTGTGAAAGAGTGTCTTCTTCCGCTTCATACACGATCGCGCCCTGGGGGGTGCTGAGGCTTTCCACCAGATAGGGGGTCGGCATCCGTCCGCCATTGATGATCGAAGCCGGGATCAACGCTCCGAGGAGCGGGCTCAGGGTTTGCCGGCGTGTGTAGCCGGATCCGCTTTCCGCAAGGCCGAACCAGTCGCCGGACGGAACTTGAGCCTTCGCAGTTCCTACGCTCATGTCGAAGGGAATGGAGCGGTTGAATCCGAAAGCGTCGGCGTATTTCTGAAGCGTGTCGTGCCCGAGTCGATTGATGGCGATTTTTCCGAACGCCGTGTTCACGCTCTTCGCAAATGCATCTTGAATAGAAAGATAGCGGGTCCAGCGATTAGAGGCGTCGCGGAGATTCTGCTTATAGAGCGTTGTGTAGGAGCCGGTGACTGGAATCAGAGTGTTCAGTCCCACCTTGCCCTGATCTACGGCGGCCGCCGAGGTGACGACCTTGAAAACGCTGGCTGCAGGATAGGTGGCCTGCAGGGCGAGGTTTTCATTCACGGGGTGGCGGCTGTAATCGGCAAGCGCCAGCACGCGGCCCGTCTGCGGATCAATCGCCACGAAGGCTGCGAACTCAGGTTGGTATCGCTCGTAGAGTTCTTCCACGCGCTCCTGAAGGTCGCGGTTCAAGGTGAGATGGGCGTGATAGTTTTTCCCCTTAATGTCGATCGGGAGAAAATCCAAACGCAAATCCTGACCCGTAAAGCGCCGCTCCCCAAGCGCAGAGGCAATGGCGTCACGTTCAACTTTGGGGGTGAGGGGGTTCGGAATGGAACGAATCATGCGTCCCACAGAACTCTGACTGGCGGGATTCCGGTGGGCGCGCGAATTCATCCATCCGGCACAGGCAAGTCCCGCAACGACTAAAAAAATCCAAAAATGCTTCCGCAAATGTTTCTTCATGAAACGCCTCAATAATTTCCACGGCCCCAACAGTGTATCGGCGGCTCATCCTTGGGCATTTAGCCGCCAATCTTCAGTGTAACACCTCGAACCGAAAGGAAAAATACAGTTTTTCAGTGAATCGCCGAAAAGATAGTGAGGGGGTTTGCCCGTGTTGGTGACCTACAAGGAAAAGCTCAGGGCCCTGTCGACTCGAATGATCGAGGCGCAGCGGTCTCTGCGGGTGCTCGATGCGCTTCGCTGGGACCCTAAGGTGCTCGAAGCGGTTAAAAAAAGCCGGTACCGTGAGATGCCGAAGGCTGGTCCCGAGTTTTATGCGGCGGAAAATCCGCTCAACTTCGACCCGGAAAAAAAGATCGAAGAACTTCAGTCGATCATCGACGATGCCACCCGCGAAATCGGCATCGAGGACGCCCTGGTGAAAATCCTGGTGGCGGCCTGTCTGGAATATCAAGACGTAGTACGCATGCTCCAGGCGCGGGGCCGTCCCGAGTTTTATCAAATTTCAAAGAAACTCTACGGCTCACCGAAGGAAACGTTTTTCGGAGCCACCCAAACGGTGAAAGACCTGGGCCTCCACCTCTACAACATTCTCTCGAATCTCGACGACACGAAGCTCGGCGACTCGCTTCAGCGGGAGGTGGGGGCCGAAGAAGTGCTTCAGACTCTCAACGATCGGTTCACCCGCTACTTCAAAGACGAAGAAGTGAAGGTCGTGCTGGGCGACGAAATGACGGCCGACGCCGCCGCGTCTCTGAAAACCATCAAGCTTCGCCAAAGCGCCCGGTTCGTGAAACGCGACATCGACCTCATCGAGGTGCACGAGGGCTGGGTCCACATGGGCACGTCCATCAACGGCCTCGAACAGAGAGTCGCCCAATGGCTCTATCGCGGGCCGCCGCGCTGTTCTGCTACCCAGGAGGGATTGGCCGTGTTGATGGAGATTTTCTCCTTTGCCACCTCGCCTCGGCGCGCGCGCAAGATCAACGACCGGGTGTTGGCCATCGACAAGGCCGAAGACGGAGCGAACTTTCTCGAGGTTTTGGAATATTTTCGTACCGAGGGCTATGAAGAGGACGATTGCCTCACCCACACGCAACGGGTGTTTCGCGGCGGCGTGGTCGAAGGCGGCCACCCGTTCACGAAAGACATCTCCTACTGCAAGGGCTTCGTGGAAAACTACAACTTCATTCGCGCCTGCATTCAGGCGGGCCGGAGCGAGATGGTTCCGTTCCTCTTTGTGGGAAAGGTTCACTTGAGCGACGTACCGGTGCTCTACCACAAGTACAAAGAAGGGATCGTAGACGCGCCTCGATTCCTCCCCCCGTTCTTCAAAGACCTCAACTCTCTGGTGGTCTGGATGAGTTTTTCGAATTTTCTCAGTGCGGCGGGGATGACGTCAGCTCAGGATGCGTGGCGGGGCGTGATCGCCTCGGGGTAGCTCTGATTGTGCGCCGGAGAGTAGGGGTGAGGGCTTGAGTCTCTAGCGCAGGGGATGGCTTCCTTAGTCGCGCATGCTCTTCTCTTCATGTCCCTCGAGTGTGTTCCCGTCCCTCTGCGAGCCTGTCCCTCTCCAAGCCTCTACCTGGCCAACTTCCCGTAACGCCACAAAGGATCGTATCCCCGGATCAGATCCTGCCACTCCTCGTGGAGTCTCACCTGAGGTCGCCACCTCGAAAAATACTCCTTAAACGTCTCGATCTTATCCGTCACTCCCACCTCCATCCCTGGCGACCTCTTCGAGCACTCCGGATCGGAGCGATGCGTGCC
>CAZKBU010000005.1:0-216929 GCA_964551325.1 uncultured Bdellovibrionales bacterium | reverse complement strand
CGCACTTCGATCACGCCATGACCGATTACCTGCCAACACTATGGGCCGCACAATCAAAATTGCCCCTTTACAACCTCCAATTCGTTCCCAAGTTTGACCTAAGGAGGAACCGCTCCCCCCCTGATTCCGCGGGGCCAGCGCGGTTTTGAGCTATGCAAGGCTATAACATGCCCCCCCAGCAGCAACAGGATCCACTGAAACAGTATACTCGTGACCTCACCGAGCTCGCTCAAAAGCGGAAACTCGATCCCGTGATCGGTCGCGACGACGAAATACGGCGGGTGATGCAGATCCTCTCCCGGCGCACGAAAAACAACCCGGTTCTCATCGGGGAGCCCGGCGTCGGAAAGACCGCCGTGGCCGAGGGCTTAGCGCAACGGATTGCCTCTGGGGATGTGCCGGAGGGGCTGAAGGGGAAGCGTCTGCTCGCATTGGATATGGGCGCCCTGATTGCCGGCGCAAAGTTCCGCGGCGAATTCGAAGAGCGCCTCAAGGGGTTGCTCACCGCCGTTGAGGAAAGTCGCAGCAAGAAAGACGGCGGCATCATCCTCTTTATCGACGAGATTCACACCCTGGTGGGCGCCGGGGCCGCCGAAGGTGCCATGGATGCATCCAACATGCTCAAGCCCGCATTGGCGCGCGGAGAGCTTCATTGCGTGGGCGCCACCACTCTGAACGAGTTTAAAAAATACATTGAGAAAGATCCGGCTCTGGAGCGCAGATTTCAGCAGTGCTTGGTGGGGGAGCCGAGCGTGCAGGACACGATTTCCATCCTGCGCGGATTGAAAGAAAAGTATGAAGTGCACCATGGGGTTACTGTGAAGGACTCCGCCTTGGTAGCGGCAGCGACACTCTCGAACCGTTATATCTCGGATCGATTTCTTCCCGACAAGGCGATCGACCTCATGGACGAAGCGGCCTCTAAAATTCGCATGGAGATCGACTCGATGCCGGAGGAGATCGACCAGATCGAGCGCAAAGTGCTTCAGCTCGAAATCGAGCGCCAGGCGTTGAAGAAAGAGACAGACACTGCGTCGCGAGAACGCCTGGGAGACCTGGAGAAGGAGCTCGGGGGGCTTAAGACCAAGCGCGACGAGCTGAAGAGTGTGTGGGTTCGAGAAAAGGCGGCGATTTCCGAGATCAAGAACGTGAAAGAGGAGATGGAGCGACTCCGCACCGATGTGGATCTCGCCCAACAGAAGGGCGATCTGGAGCGCGCGGCCGAATTACGCTATGGGAAACTCCCTGCGCTTGAAAAAAAGCTTCAGGAGAAAACAGCAGCTCTGTCGAAAGAGGGGGCGAGCCTCGTAAGCCAGGAGGTGGACGAGGAAGACATTGCCCAGGTGGTGAGCAAGTGGACGGGTATCCCCGTTAGCAAAATGCTCGAAGGGGAGCAGCAGAAGCTCATCAAGATGGAGGAGCGACTCCGGGCTCGCGTGGTGGGGCAGGATCCGGCGCTTACAGCAGTGGCTGATGCGATCCGCCGTTCGCGGGCTGGCCTTCAGGGCGAACACCGCCCGATCGGTAGTTTTATTTTCCTGGGCCCTACCGGAGTGGGGAAAACGGAAACAGCCAAAGCGCTAGCCCAGTTTCTCTTTGACGACGAACAGGCCATGGTTCGGATCGACATGAGCGAATACATGGAAAAACATGCGGTGGCGCGCCTGATCGGTGCCCCTCCTGGATATGTGGGCTACGAAGAAGGGGGGCAGCTCACCGAGGCCGTGCGCCGCAGACCCTATGCGGTTCTCCTATTCGACGAATTCGAGAAGGCTCATCCCGAGGTTCAGAATATCTTTCTGCAGATTCTCGACGATGGCCGACTGACCGACGGCCAAGGCCGTGTGGTGGACTTCTCGAACGCCGTAATCATCATGACCTCCAATATCGGGTCTCGTCACTTCGCTGATGCAACTATGAAAGTAGAAGCCCGCAAGGCTGCCGTGCTAGACGCGCTGAAGAGCGCGGTGAAGCCGGAATTTCTCAATCGGGTCGACGACCTGATCGTCTTCGAGACTCTCGGAAAAGGAGAGATCCACAAAATTGTGGAGATTCAGCTCGGCGAAGTGAAGAAGCTGGTGAATCAAAAGGGAATCGTGCTCCATGTGGAACCCGAAGTGGTGGACTACCTAGCGGAAATCGGCTGGGACCCGGAGTTTGGGGGGCGTCCTGTGCGACGGGCGATTCAGCGCGAAGTTCAGAACCCGCTCGCCAAAACAATTCTAGAGGGTGCATTTCAGGCCGGAGCCCAGTTCAGGATCTCACGGAGCAAAAGCCACGGGCTTCAGATCGAGTCGGTTCGGTAGCGCGTAGTCACTTCACCGAGGAGTGTGGCGGCCGACGCGTTGGTGGGAAATACATGTTTTAGAATCTCCCGGTCGCCGCCTGATTCGAGGTAATGGGCTAGGCGGGGAACGTCGCGGTCGCGAATGCTGAGGCGAGGTGCGCTCATCTGTTCCGTGAGGAATTTTGCGAGGGGCAGCTCAATTAGGGCGGCGTGAAGGCCGAAGTGATGGGCGCGGTCTTGCGCTCTTTGTAGTTCCCGCTGAAGATCCTTTTCCGGAATCAGGGAGTGGTGCTCCTGAAAGAGGAAGTCGCGGTAGTTTTCCATCTCATTGTTGCTTTCAAGCCACGCGAAACACATGTTGGGTCTGGGGGACTGGGCCGATCCGCGCAGGCTTTGGATCAGGTCCACAAAATCCGCCATCTCCCGATAATTTCTCTTCATCACGATAAAGGAGAAGTTGAAGAGAAAGTCTGCCTTCTTTTCATCGGCATAGGCAAATACCGCACGGATGTTTTCTGCGAGGCGATCAAACTTCACATTCACTTGGGTGCTCTCGATGGTGGAGCGAGTGCCCCCGTTCACGGAGATGTGGAGGGTTTGCAGAGCATTGTGATCGATCAGATAACGGGATGTCTCCGGCGTGAGAAGCATTCCGTTCGTGAAAAGATTCAACTTGGGTAGCCCTTGCTGGGATAGCTTTTCCACGATTCGTTTCCAGTCGCGGTAGAGAAGGAATTCCGAGCTCTCGGAGGCGAAGCTGATCATTTGGTCTGCCCCGAAAAGCGCGGCATCGGTAAAACGCTCGTCCATGTTCGGGCCGCTCACTACGTCGCCATTGAACATCGCCGCACACATTACGCATCGGGCGTTACACTTGTTGATGATACGCGCCTGCCGGATCGGAGCTACGTGTTTTGGAATTGCCTCGCCGGTGAGACAGGACTTCGTCATCGTGAGAAGCTGAATGGCTCGGTCCACCGCATTGCGGGTGGCTCCACATTCACCGGAGGGGAAGTCGCGAAGGTCTGTGTAGAGTTCATTCCAGGAAGGAGAAAACGCCTCCCATCCGGGAGTTGGCTCCGTGAGGAGTTGGCGCACAGTGGTGGATCCGCGAAGTGGCCGCTCCAACTTCTGCTCCAGTCTTTCAATTAGGGGAGCGAGAAATGGATACACCGAGCTGTAGAGTTGTTTCGTGGTCCCGGCCGCGTGGCAGCTACGGCACTGCTCGCCAGGGAAGTCGCCTCGATATATAGCGGCACGAAAATTTTGATAGGTAGCGCTTTTCCATACGGCTTCGAGGCCTTGTTCTTGCCAGTTACCGAGGTTTGTCTGGTTGTGATCGCAGGGACGTGTTTGTCCGTCCCAGAAGAGGTGGGATTCAAGCCATGGGGAGGAGCAGTAGGGACGATCAGCCACGTATGGTCCTCATTTCCAGAAGAAACAGACAGTGCTCACAGAGTCCATTATGAGGCGGCGGCACGTCGTTGGACAGGCAAGAGTGGGCGCGGCGAAGTGCGTCTTCAACCCACGTATCGTCACCACGATGGGGTATCAGGCGAATGTCGAAATCTAAGTGGCGATCAAAACGAGGCGCCCCCACACGGGCCGTGCAGTAGAGAAAGTACGCAGTCGAAGCGACTCGGAAGCCGTTTCGTCGAAACAGCCACTGATAGATCTCGATCTGGCGCTTGTAGGCGTTGTGCCATTCAGAGTCGAGGGCGCTCACCGGCGAGTCTTTGGCCGTGGCCTTGTAGTCCACGATGAGCAGTTCTCCGTCTGGCTTCACCCAAACGTCGTCCACACCTCCGGTGAGGGTGAGGTCGATGTCGTCGAGAGAGTGAGATATGCCGCCTCGAAGAGCATCGCGCCAATGATCCATCTGCGGGTGAGCAAACGGAATCGCATCGAGTCCAAAATCTTGGAAATAAGGATGGGGTTCGCCCCGCGCGCGCCAATGGTCAAACTCCTTCTTCAACAAGGAGTCCACCGCCGAGTTTAGGGTGAAGGGCGGCCCGCTCGGGCGCGAGATGCCGGCCCTTCGATCCACCCAAAAGCAACGCGGGCAGCGGAGAAAATCCTCCAGCTTGGAGCGGCTCATCTTAAACGGCTGCCCCGGTTGGAACAGACTGCGAGTGCGTCGTGGAGATTGGGGCTTGACCATCGAATCACGCTAGCGTGCAAAGGGCGGGGGTGCCAAGTGTTTGGGTGAAGGAGGCATAAAGAATTGCGCGGCGCATCAGGCTCGGGGGCGGGCCCTTGAAAGCCGATGCTTCTCTTGGCATAAAGGGTGTTCCGCGGTTGGGGCGTCGGCAAGTGGTAAGCTAACGGATTTTGATTCCGTCATCCCTAGGTTCGAATCCTAGCGCCCCAGCCATTTTCAACCCTGCGAAGCTTATGGCTCCGCGGGGTTAATTTTTTTGAGCCCAATGGATGGTACCGGCGCGACCAAGGGGCAATTACCGTGTAAATTCGAGTTGGAGTTTACAAAATATTTTTATGGTCATACCCTAGTGGTTTCCTTTTGGGGGGATGTCAGGGCATGGAGTTTAAGGGGTTGAGCATCCTCGTAGTCGACGACGAGGAGGATCTTCGAGAGATTCTTCGCGACGGCTTTACTCTTCGCGGCGCTTCCGTGGAGGTGGCGGCGGATGCCGATGAGGGTATCGCGCAGCTGCGGAAAAAAGATTTCGACCTGGTGATCAGTGACGTAAGGATGCCTAAGGGTGGTGGTTTAAAAATCCTTGATGAGATTCCTGCGTTGGGAAAAGCAAAGCCGGTGATCGTGTTTATTACGGGATTTTCCGACGTACCCGAAGAGGAAGCTTTGAGGAAGGGCGCCAAAGCAGTGATCGCAAAGCCGTTCGACTTTGCGACTCTCTACGCCACTGTAAGAAAATTCATTCCCCGATAATTTTTACCAACGCACGTTTTTTCCTGCGCCCGTCGAACTCTCCGTAAAAGATTTGCTCCCAGGGTCCGAAGTCCAGTGCTCCGTTGGTGATCGCAACTACGACCTCGCGTCCCATGATTTGCCGCTTTAAGTGGGCGTCGCCGTTGTCTTCCCCGGTGTCGTTGTGTCGCCAGGAGTTTACCGGCTCGTGCGGGGCAAGGCGCTCCAGGTGCCGAGCAAAATCGTCGTGGAGGCCCCGTTCATCGTCGTTGATGAAGACGCTGGAGGTGATGTGCATGGAGTTCACCAGACACAGCCCCTCCTTCACGCCGCTCTCTCGGAGACATTGCTCCACCTGAGAGGTGATGTTGAGGAACGCAAGACGCCGTGGCACTTCGAACCAAAGCTCTTTACGAAACGATTTCATTAGTCTCGGTGCATGAGCACGCGGCTCGTCCACTCGTAGGAAGTGGGCTGAGTGTTGCGAGCCTTTCGAATAATCTGGAGCGTGGCGCCTCCCATGCAACGCGGAGGAAGAGCCATGCAGTGCCGGGTCACGAAGCTAAACTCCACGGTGTCGAGCGCACCGTTCTCCTTCGTGAATGTTACGCTGGTGATCGAGTTTCCGGCTTCCGCGAATTGGCGCAGGTCGCGTGGATCTGCTTCCAAAAGAGCCTTCATCGCGAAGAGTCCATCGTTATTGAGTTTTTTCAGAGCGGGTGCCGCGAGAGCAAGGGATCCGGTGAGGGCGGCAAATAAGAGCGTGTAAACGGAAAATTTCTTCATGTGAGCCTCCTGAGATAGGTCGGTTTATCTGAAAATGCGCAATGCGTCAAATTGCTGGAGCGAGTGGGGGGATTGAGGCTTGAGCGCTCGCTCTAACTTGCCGATCAAAGAGGGGAAAGGTACATCAGGGCAAAGGGCGGTGCCTGTAGTGAGTTCTGCCCCGTCAAGGAGACGGATTGTTTACCAGGCTTCTGAAATGGAATCTTCGCACTCGGTTTTTCGGTCTGCTCCTCGCGCTGGGGATTGCGGGACTCGGGGTGGTGCGCGGTTCGTCAATTCCGGTGCGGCTTTCCCTGGCGGATCTGCTTCCGGACCATCGCCCGAGCGTGATGGATCTCAAGGCGGTTTCCGACGATGTGGGGGGCACTGGCTATCTCATCGTGCTCGTAGGGCCCACGGATTCCCCTCAACAGTATCTGCCGCTCCTCGGCCGGGAACTCGAGAAGAACTCTCTGATTCGCTACACCTTTCATGAACGGGAAGAGTACCTCCTCCGCGATAAGGCGCTCTATCTGATGCCGCGCTGGGAGTTCGATGATCTCCTCTCCAGTGGGCGAACGCTCCTTCGGGGTGGAAAGAACTCCGGTTTTCTCGGGCTCGGAGGTAACGAACCCGTCGACCCCAAGGAAATGGAGCGAGCCAAGGCCCGGATCGCTAAGCTGCGCGGGAAGGGAGGAAATCGGTGGTTTCTGTCGGCGGATCGCCAGTATGCGATGCTCCTCGCGAAGCCCGCTTTCGATTCTGAAGATCTTGGGAAGAGTAAGGTCATGATCGAGCAGGTGGAAGCACTCGTGGCTCAGCGATTGCCGGAGGGAATACCGTTCAAACTGGTGGGGCGTTTCATCGACAAAGTGAACGACACCCGGCAGATCGGTCGCGATATTCAGTTCACCGGGTGGATCAGCATGCTGGGAATTATCGCTGTGCTCACCTTTGGGATCGGCGCGTTTCGCGGGTCCGTGCTCACGGTTTTGGTCGTTACGGTGGCGATGGGATGGACCGTTGGGGCGGCTCATTTTCTCGTGGGTCAGATCAATATCCTTACCGGTTTTCTCCTCGCCATTTTGGGCGGTATGGGCGTGGAGTACGGGGTGCATCTGATTCGGCGCTACTATCAGGAGCGCGCGGATGGGTGTGTTCATGAGCAAGCGCTGGAGCGCTCCTATCTCTCGATGTCTCGCGCGCTGGGCTCGGCTGCTGTTACTTCTTCCGCCGCATTTTTGATCCTGAGTTTTAGTGATTTTCGAGGGTTCTCCGAGCTCGGCAAGATAGCGGGTGTGGGAATTCTCTCCATCTACCTCGTGTATGTGCTTTGTTTTCCTGCGCTCGGAATGACACTTCGACGTACCGCTCGTTTCGGCGGATTTCGAGAGGCGTTCGGGTTCTACCCCTACAAGACCGCGCTTCGCTGGGCGTTGCCGATTTTCGCCGGACTGGTGGTTTGGGGAGTGCTGCAAGCTGAGTTCGAATACAATTTTCGGCGCATGCATGCGCTTTCACTGGAAACCCAGCGCACCAACAAGTTCGTCAATGACCTATTCGGACGGTCTTTCACTCCGGCGGCCATGCAAGCCAAGAACCGCGTTCAGGCCCGTGAAGTGCAGAGTTGGCTCGCCGATAAATCTCGCTCCGGCGTGATCAAGGACGCGGTGGGACTGCATCAGCTTGTTCCTCATGATGCCGACGAGCGTTGGGCGGAGATGGAGAAGCTTGGTCGGCAGATCAGGAAGCTCACCGACGATGAAATCGCGACCAAGACGGGCGTGGATGCGGCCAAGATTCGCGCTCTTCTCGACCAGCAGCCATATAGCCGCGTCGACCTTCCTCCTCACATCAACGAAGCGTTTGGGAAAAGTGGAAATATCGTGTTGGCCTATCCGGCGCAGGACCTTGATATTGCCCAGAGCCTGCAGTCGTTTGCCAAAGTTCTCACCGAAGCTCGAAATCAGTTTCCCGGCGTAAAGATCGGTTCTGATGTGCGCGTGTTTTCTGAGATTCTAGACCACATCACTCACGATGGCGTGATCATTCTCGCCATATTCCTGTTGGGAGCGTTTGTGGTCTTTTGGCTCGACTTCCGAAATGTGCGCGATGCCTTGGAGCTGGAAGCACAACTCGCCCTTGGAATTCTCGTGTTGATCGGGTTGATGGGGCTCGTGGGTGAGCGGTTCTCGATCCTGAATATTGCGATGGTGCCGGCGGTGCTTGCTGCAGGCATCGACATGGGAGTGCATGTGCGCCATCGGGAGCACGAAGGATACGGTGCCCTGAGTAGCGGCACGTTCGTGGCGCAGGCGGTTCATGTGTCGGCGCTCACTACCATAATCGGGTTCGGTGCATTGTTCTTTGCTCAGGCTGGGTTATTGAAGGGAATTGCCTGGATCTCGGTGCTGGGCCAGGTTTCGATGTATCTGATCTGCATGGTGGTTTGGCCCGTACTGCGAGGAAATCGCGTTCGGGAAATTCATCGTCGTCCGGAAACTTCTCCACACGTTTCCGCTAGTCCCTGAATTCCTTTGGCGCCAGTTCCGGCGGGTTGATATCCTAATCCCATGAAAGTGCTTCTGAATTTTGGTCAGCCCGATGATGTGCGCGACCTTCTCACGTTCCCTCTGGAAGCACGTCTTAAAGCGCAGGTTACCCCTGTGGCCAGCGTAGACGACGCCATTGCCGCTCTGCTCAGTGAAACATTTCTGGTCTTGGTCACCGATTCTAATGCGGAGAACCTCGCCAAGATCGGCGCAGCGGCGAAGGAAAAGGGCGGCGTAAAGGTCGTGATTTGCGTGAGCGGCGCCGATACCAAAATCGCACCCGTGGACGGAGTTGAAATTCTTGGAACCGCCCTAGCCGGCCCGTCGCTCGTGGATTCAATCGTGGATGTGGTGGAGAAATCTGGAATCAAGCCCGATGAATATCCGGCGGAGGGCGAGGACGCCAACTTCGTGAGGATTCGCACGAACCTCCTCATGCGGATGAGTCCTTTGCCGGTTGGTGTGTTCATCCGCTTGTCGGCGTCGAAGTATGTGAAGTTGTTTTCTCCGGAAGACGTTTTCGACTCTGAGGACCTGAAAAAGTATCGCGATAAAAAGAACGTTCAGCATTTCTTCGTACCGAAGGAAAACGCCGACGTTTTCGTGGGGCGCCTGAATGAGCAGCTGAAACAGCTTTTGGCCATGGAAAACATCAGTCTGAGCGAAAACCAGACTCAGATGGAAGAGTCTGTGGACGCCATGCAGAACCTCATCACGTCTTTGGGCATTACGGATGAAGTGCGCGAGGTGGTGCAGAGCAACGTAGACGTGACGATGAAGGCTATGGGTGAATTTCCGGAGCTCGGGAATATTCTCAAGAATCTTCACGCCAACCAAACCAGTTACATTGCTTCCCACAGCTTGATGTTGGCTCATGTGGCATGCGCCTTGGCCGTGGGCGTGGATTGGTATTCCGAGGCTACGTTTCAGAAGCTCACGATGGCGGCATTTCTCCACGACACGACCCTGCAAAACAACGATCTTTGCCGAGTGAAGGATCTGCAGGAGTTTGAAAAGAAGTATAAGGGGCAGTTCACTTCAAAGCAGATTTCAGATTACAAAGCGCACCCAGAAAAGGCCGCTCTTATGATCGCACAGTTTAAGGAAGTAGGAGCCGAGGTGGACAAGATCATTCTTCAGCACCATGAGCATCCCTACGGCACGGGATTCCCTGGAGCGTTGAATGCCAGCTACATCTCGCCGCTAGCGTCGCTGTTTATCGTCGCTCACGACATGGTGGATCATCTTTTCGACAGAAATGGCACGCCGGACATCGAGGAATTCTTGCTCGAAAACGAAAAGAAGTATGCCCAAGGCAACTTCAAGAAGGTGGCCAAGGCCATCGTGCAGATGTCGTTTTGATTTCCTGGTGAAGGTAAGAGGCCTAGTTCAGCGCTTCGTCGAGCCGCTCTTGGGTTTTTAGAGACTTCTTCACCTGGGGTGAGGGGAATCTCAGCAACGCCACACCGGGCTTCAAATCGTGCTCCACTGGCGCTTCCACCACTACTTCCTCTAATTCGCTGTCCACCGACTTCACTTTGAATCGATAGGGAGGACGCACAAAGTAGAGAAAATCTCCGGCCTGAAGTGTCTTCACTTTGCCCTTCAGGCGAATCTCCGAGGCGTCCACTTTCTGCACGGGAAATGAGTCTTCGATTGTGTTTCCTGTTTCCTCAGCAAACGCGCTACCTGCGAAAAGCACCATCATTCCCAAAAGAATCAGTCCCTTCATGGAAAATGTCCTCCTAACCACCAGGATAGGCCCTTTTTTCCGTCCTGGAAATCCGGTATGCCAAGAAGGTACGGAATCGTGTGTATTCGGAGGGTTTAAGACCATGATCAGAGTTATTTGGTTGGTTTTGGGTGGCCTGATTTTTGGGACAAGCCTGGTGATGGCCGCTCCTCTTAAGGTTGCTCTCGTTTTGGACAAGGGTGGCAAGGACGACAAAAGCTTCAACGCCGCCGCTTTTGAGGGGATGTCTCGTGCGGAAAAAGAACTAGGAATCCAGTTCAAGTATGTAGAGGGTGCCGACGATGCCGCTATCGAGAACACCATGCGCACCTTTGCACAAAAAAAATTCGACCTGATCGTGGGCGTTGGCTTTGTTCAGCAGGACGCGGTGAAGAAGAACGCGGCGGCATTTCCTGATGTGAAATTCGCACTGGTCGACGCCGAAGTCACCGCACCGAATGTTCGATCTCTGATGTTTGAAGAGCATGAGGGATCTTTTCTTATGGGAGCGATCGCCGCATGGTGGTCGAAGTCGGGAACGGTTGGATTTGTAGGCGGCATGGATGTGCCGCTCATTCGCAGATTCCAGCGTGGTTATGAGGCCGGAGTAAAGCACGTGAACGCGAAAGCGAAAGTGGTTACCAATTACGTCGGAGTTACCGGAGACGCCTGGAATAATCCTCCAAAGGCGAAAGAGCTGGCGCTCGGGCAGTATCAGCAGGGTGTTGATGTGATTTTTGCCGCCGCTGGCGCTTCCAATAACGGCGTGTTCGATGCCGCGGAAGACAAAAAGCAATATGCGATCGGCGTAGACTCCAATCAGAACTGGGTGAAGCCCGGCCGCATCCTCACCAGCATGCTGAAGCGTGTGGACGTAGCGGTTTTCGAGGCCGTCAGGGATGCAAGGGACGGGAAGTTTTCTGCGGGCACGAGGCGTTTCGGGCTTAAAGATGGCGGTGTGGACTACTCGCTCGATCAGCACAACAAGAACATTTTCTCCGCCGAAATGAAGGCAAAGGTGGACCGCCTGAAGGCGGATCTCATTAAAGGCAAGATTTCGGTGCCTGATTACTACAAGACGAAGCGTTAACCCGATGGCGGTGATTCTCTCCCTCCGCGGCCTCCGAAAGGTCTTTGGCTCCTGTGTGGCCAATGAGGACGTGTCGTTTGAGGTGGAAGAGGGATCGATTCACGCCATTGTGGGTGAAAACGGGGCAGGTAAATCCACAGCGATGAAAATGGTGGGTGGTCTCTGGCGTCCCGACGCGGGAAGTATTCACCTCGACGGCAAGGAAATTCACTTTCGTTCCGCCGATGACGCCGTGGCAGCCGGTATCGGAATGGTTCACCAGCATTTCATGCTGGCGGGTCCTCACACGGTTCTAGAGAATATCCTTCTCGGTGCAGAAAAGAGTCCACTTTGGAGCTCAGACCGAGCCGCTTCCCGGAAGAAAATTCAGACCCTGATGGACTCCTATGGACTTCAGGTGCCTTTGGACTCTCCCGTTGAGGATTTGCCCGTAGGCGTTCAGCAGCGGGTGGAAATTTTGAAGGTTCTCTTCCGAGACCCGCGACTTTTGATTCTCGACGAGCCCACTGCTGTGCTCACTCCTTCGGAGGCCCAAGCCCTTTTTGCTCAGTTGCGGACTCTTCAGAAGGAAGGAAAAACGATTCTCATCATTACCCACAAACTCAAAGAGGTGATGGCGTTTGCGGAGTCGATCACGGTTTTCCGCCGCGGGCGAGTGGTGGGGCAAGTGCAAAAGGCCTCCACTTCCATTGAAGCACTCGCCGAGTTGATGGTGGGGCGAAGGGTGGTGATGCCGGAAGGCGGGGTGAGCCGTCCCGGCGTTTCGGTGCTTCAGGTAGCGAACCTCTTTGTGAAGGCTGCCGACGGGACCGACGGGCTTTCGGGCGTGTCCTTTTCCGTGAGGAAGGGGGAGATTGTCGGTGTGGCGGGTGTGGAGGGAAATGGCCAGTCGGAGTTGATCCATGGATTGTTGTTTCCAGAGGAGCGAAGTCGTGGAAGCGTGGAGTTTGCTTCCGCGAACGGGCGGATCGGCATGGGTGTTTTGGCCGAGGATCGCATTGAACAAAGTCTCGTGGGCTCAATGTCGATGACGGAAAATCTGCTGCTCTCGCCCGCTTGGCGAAAACAACATTCTCGCGGTCCGTGGTTGGAGTATTCCAATCTTCGTAAGGAAGGGGAGGCGCTGCTCGAGGAATGGGACGTTCGTCCCCGAGGACTCGAATTCGTAGCCGACAGCTTTTCCGGCGGGAACCAGCAGAAGTTCGTTGTGGGGAGGGAGCTGAAGGGTGCCCCCAGTTTTTTGCTCGCAGCTCAGCCTACGCGCGGCGTGGACGTGGGGGCCGTGGAGTTTATCCATCGTAGAATCCTTGAGGCTCGTGACCGCGGTTGTGGCGTGCTCTTGATCTCCAGTGATCTCGATGAAATTCTTCGGCTAAGCGACCGGATATTGGTGATCTACGAAGGCAAGATCGTGGCGGAGTTCGAGCGCGGTGCTGTGGATGAGGCCCGTCTCGGCGTTCCCATGGGCGGAGGGCGACCGTGAAAGAGTTTCTAATCGTAGTCACGGCTCTCTTCGTGGGGCTCGCTTTAGGCCTCGGGCTTACCGCGCTGGCCGGTGAGAGTCCGATCCATGTGCTTGCCGTGATGGGCAAGAGCGCCTTTGGCACCGGATATGATCTCGGCTTAACTATGTTCTATGCCACTCCGCTGATCCTTTGCGGGTTGTCGGTGGCACTCGCTTTTCACGCCGGACTTTTCAACATCGGTGCAGAAGGGCAGCTGACTCTGGGTGCGTTGGCAGCGGCTTGGGTGGGTACCAGTTTTCATTCCTTGCCGGGAGTGGTGGCGCCCTTTGTGGCCGCCTTTGCCGCAGCCTTGGCTGGAGCGGCTTGGGGCTTTCTTCCGGGTTGGCTCAAGGTTAAGCGGGGCAGTCATGAGGTGATCAACACCATCATGCTCAACTTCGTTGCCTTCGGTCTCGTCAATTGGCTCGTAACTGGCCCGCTTCGAAGTGCGACCTCCCACAATCCGGAAACATCGGAGGTGGCGCCCCAATATCTGATTCGCGGGCATTTTGGTGAGTCACCTGTGAGTCTGGCGCTCCCACTGGCCGCCATTCTCGCTGTGGTTTTGTGGCTCATTCTATATCGCACCTCGTGGGGATTTTCGGTTCGCGCCGCCGGTCAGAACGAGGAAGCCGCTCGCTTTGGGGGCTTGAGCGTGGGAAGGGCCAGAATCTGGGCGATGGCGGGAGCAGGGGCTTTAGCCGGGCTAGTGGGAGTGGGAGAGGTTTTGGGGAGCGCTGGGAAATTCCGTTTGGGATTTTCCGCGGATTTCGGATTCATTGGAATCGCCGTGGCGCTGCTGGCGAGAAATCATCCACTTCTTGTTGTTCCATCGGCAGTTCTCTTTGCGGCCCTTCACAAGGGCGCCGCCGATCTCGACATCGAAACCGAAAATGTCACGCGGGATCTTTCCGTAATTCTTCAGGCAGTAGTGATTTTGAGCGTGGCGGTAGCGGGATGGATCGTGGAAGCACGGAGGCGCAGATGATCGAGACAATCCTCCTCTCCACACTCCGGTTGTCGGTTCCGATGCTTTTTGCGGGAATGGGGGGCCTGTTCAGCGAGCGATCCGGAGTGATCAATATTGCGCTCGAAGGATTTATGCTGGTGGGGGCGTTTGTGGGTGCGGCTGTGGCGCTTGCGACCGGTTCTCCTTGGCTAGCGTTTGCGGCAGCGGGCGGTGCGGGTGCGTTACTGGGCGCTTTCTACGCTCTTTTCGTAGTGATCGGGCGCACCGATCAGATCGTTGCTGGCACTGCGGTGAATTTTTTAGCGATGGGCGCTATTCCGTTTGCAGGAAAGCTGCTTTGGCAGAGCTCCACAAGCTCTCCTGGCGTGCCGGCAGAGGCTCGGTTCATCTATGAGCCTTTGATACTGGGGTGGGGAATTTGGGTTTTAGTAGTCGCTTTTTTTCTTCGTGCTCCGGCTGGGCAGTGGATCAGTTTTGCGGGAGAACATCCCCAGGCACTGGCCACGGCGGGAATTAACCCCCGTAAGGTTAGGTTCTGGTCGGTTGTAGCGGGAGGAGCGCTGGCGGCCATGGGAGGCGCATGCCTCTCGATTTTTCTTTCGTCCGGTTACTCCCGAAATATGACTGCAGGACGTGGATTCATGGCGCTCGCAGCGCTGATTTTCGGAAAATGGCAGCCGGTTCCGATGGCCGTCGCCTGCCTTTTCTTTGGATTCACCGATGCGGTGCAGATCCGGCTTCAGGGACTTTCCCTCCCTTCGGGAGAACCAGTTCCCGCGGCATTGGTGCAGATCGTCCCCTTTGTGGTAACTGTCTTGGTGCTCGCCGGATTTGTGGGCAAGGCGCGAGCACCGAAGGCAATTGGGCAACACTTTCATTGAGGCTTTATGGGAAAGCATTTCCAGGAAGTTCCGTTTCGAAATTTTTCAGCCGACGAGCATGAAACATGGAAAGTGATGTTTCACCGCCAGGCCGAACTTCGTGATCAGCAGATCTATCACACCTTTTCAGAAGGCATTCGGGCCCTTGGGTTCTCGAGTGACCGCGTTCCGGATATCTACGAAGTGAATCGCAAGTTGGAGTTGCTTACCGGATGGCAGGGTGTTCCGGTGGAAGGCCTAGAGGAAGACTACAGCTTCTATCTCATGCTGGCGGAAAGGAAGTTTCCCATCGGAAATTTCATACGGGACAGGCAGGACGTTTCCTACACTCCCGCACCCGACGTGTTTCATGATCTCTACGGGCATCTGCCGTTTCTTGCGAACCGGAAGTATGCCGATTTTTGCCATGGGCTTGGCGTGAGATCATCAAAGGTCATCGAGAAACCGGAGCTGCTCAAGCAGTGGGCTCGTCTTTTCTGGTTTGCGGTAGAGTTCAGCGTGATCCGAACGCCGGCGGGGCGCAGGATTTTCGGAGCAGGAATCGCATCGTCGCATGGAGAATGTGCTTATGCGCTTAGTGATAGGCCGAAGGTACTCCCGTTCGACATTGAAGTAATTCGTAATAAAGAATTTAAAATCGACGAGTTTCAACATGAAATATTCGAGTTACGCCACGAGGACGAGTTGTATGACTGCCTCGACGCTTTCGAGCGGAGCGTCCGTTGATCGAATGTGACGTGGTGATTCTTGGGGCCGGTGGCGCAGGCATGATGTGCGCCGCCACTGCGGCTCGGCGAGGACGCCGCGTGATTGTTTTGGATCATAGCGACAAGCTTGGTCGCAAGATTCTCATTTCCGGCGGCGGACGTTGTAACTTCACCAACACCGGCGCTCAGTCGACTTCCTACCATTCCGCAAATCCGCATTTCGCGAAGTCCGCGCTTTCCCGCTACACCCCTGAGGATTTTCTTGGGCTGGTTCGCAAGCACGGGATCCCGTTTTATGAGAAAAAGCTCGGACAACTTTTTTGTCGCGACACCGCTCAGCGGATTGTGGAACTTCTGGCGGCTGAATGTCGGGAGGCCGGCGCCGATGTGCGCCTGCATCACACCATCGAATCCGTGGATAGAGTCGGAGAACGATTTACGGTACGCACCTCTCGGGGGGAATATTCCGCTGAAAGCGTGGTGGTGGCCACGGGAGGTTTGTCGATCCCTCAGATCGGTGCCACGGATTTTGGGCATCGCCTGGCAAGAAAGTTTGGATTGCGTGTAACGAGTTTGGATCCGGCTCTTGTTCAACTCTCTTTGGATCAGAGTTTTCTCGCAAACTGGCGGGAGATCAGCGGTCTCTCTCTGGATGCGGAGGTGGAGTGCGGGGGAAAAACATGGCGAGAAAATATTCTTTTCACCCACCAGGGGCTCTCTGGTCCAGCGATCCTTCAGGCTTCTCTTGAATGGCGGAAGGGCGATCCGGTTTTCCTGAAGCTGGTGCCCGATCTCGACCTCGAGAAGGAGTTGCTGGAGCGAAAAAAGGGAAAAACCGAACTCAAGAATGTGTTGGCGGAATTTTTCCCCCGCAGTTTTTCGGAAAAAGTCGCCTCTGAGTTTCTCGACGATAGCTCTCTTTCGGCCTCCCCGATCAATCAGATTCCCGACTCTGCGCTTCGCCAGCTCGCTCGGCAAATTCAACGCTGGGAGCTGTTTCCGACCGGGACCGGCGGATGGGGAAAGGCCGAAGTCACCCGCGGTGGCGTGGACACGAATGAGCTTTCGTCGAAAACCATGGAATCAAAAAAAGTTCCCGGCCTGTTTTTTATCGGAGAAGTGGTGGACGTTACCGGGATGCTCGGTGGCTACAATTTTCAGTGGGCTTGGGCATCGGGCCATGCGGCTGGCGAGTCCTGTTGAAGCTCAGTCTGTCGCGGGCGGCTCCGCCACGTATTCACCGGTGGCCGGCTTTTGCGGATTCGCCGATGGCCCACCACACTTCTTTTCAGCGGCGGAGCCGGAATCCGTGGATTTCCAGCGAGCAAGAATCGCCTGAGACTTTTCCAAATCTTCCATAGACGGAGTGATCGCTTTTGCGGCTATCATTTCGCTCAGCATGCATTTGCACCAGGGTAGGCGCGTCTGATCGTCAGCCGAACACTGCATGGAGAAGAGCTGCTCAAATCCTGTCACGAAGTCTTGGCGCGCGGGGCCGGCAGCGGGAGTGGTCTTTTGCTGGGCGCGCTGCAGGTAGAGAAAGGCCACCACTCCCATGGCCACCAGGCTCAGGACAAATTTCATTGTTGCTTGCTCCTCTGCATCTGTGCGGCGATCTGGAATGGGATTCGTGCGCTGATCAATCCAAACACAATGGAAATAGCGGTAATGCCCATGTGGGCCGCAAACTCCCCGCTTTGGGCTTCGTCACCCTTAAGGAGGTGGCGAAAACTCGTAAGCGCGATCATACCGGGAAGGAGCGCCGAGATGCCGGGCACGGAATACACCTGACTGGGTAATTTCGAGATGCGGCTCACTCCAAGGGCGAGAAGGCCCACCGCGAGGGATGCCACATAGGGCCCGGCCCCCGACACTGCCGTGAAGGTCATCATCTTCAGGATCGACCATCCGGCGAAGCTGCAGGCGGCAGCGGCAAAGAGGGAGCGGGGCGGAACACGGTAGAGCACCCCGAACGCCGTTGCCGATATCCAAACAGCCAGTGCGGAGATCCAGAGATGGGGGTTTCGTGGCACCACGGGGGCGAGCTTCTGCGTGACGCCGAACGCGGCCGATATTTCCGAAAACAGAAACCAGGCAAGTCCCAGCGCGAGCAGAGAGAGAAATCCCTGCATCATCTTGGCTGTACCGCTCACGAGATTCATATCGGCCAGTTCCGCTACAGCGGAGGTGAGGAGTAGGCCTGGAACGAGTAGTACCAGCGCCCCCACGGCGTATGCCTCCACCGAAACAGGCAACACCCAGTGGGCGCCGGCCGCGGTGAGCAGGGCGAGAAAAACGGCCATGAAATCGCTGAATACAGGGTTGCCGATATTTTTTCGCGTGAAGGCGAACGTAACAAACCAGGTGAGAAGCGTAATTCCGGCGGCGATCGACGCCACATCAACGCGTTGGTAGTAGCCGTAGGAGATCGCAAATCCCGCCACGAGGGCCGACAATCCACCGTGCCAGTTTCGATAGAACCCTTTGGCATAGAGGGGGCTCGATAAAGTTTCGAGCGCTGTGTGGAGCGTGATTTTCCGGGCCAGAAGGCTGTCGAGCACGCGCTCCAGAAGGCAAAGGCGGGCCAAGTCGGTGCGAGTGCTCTTCACGCGGGCGAGGGCGGTGCGAGGTTCCTCTCCGGGGCGCCGGATGGACAGAAACACGCCAGTGGGGGTGGCAAACACTTCCGTAGCAAAACCCCAGGCCTTGCCTGTTTGAGTGAGGCGATCTTCCAGGCGGGATGTGGGACCGTTGGAGCCTTGGTATTCCCGTGCCCAGGTGAGTAAAAACTCGAGAAGGGCGCTGTCTTCAGTCGATCGCGGCATAAGTGACCTTTATCACTTCCAGTTCTTCGTCTCCTTTAGGAGTGCGTAGGGTTACCACCTGGCCCTCGTCGGCCTGGAGGAGGGCTTTGCCAATCGGGGAAATCCAGCTCACCCGGCCACGAGATGCATCGGTTTCGTCTACCCCTACGATGGAAAAGGTTCGTCGTTTTCCTTCTTCGTCTTCCACGGTCACGGTGGCGCCGAAGAGCACTTTCTTTGTGCCCTTCTGCAGGGTGGGGTCTACAACCGTAGCGATTTCAAGACGTTTAGTGAGAAACCGGATTCGGCGGTCGATCTCTCGCAGGCGCTTCTTTCCGTAGAGATAGTCACCATTTTCCGATCGATCTCCGTTGGAGGCGGCCCAACTCACCACGCGCACCACTTCAGGGCGCTCCCCATTGAGCAAATGTTGGAGTTCGTCGCGGAGGCGGCGGTGACCTCCCGGGGTGATGTAGTTCTTCCCGCCGGGTAGGGCAGGCCCCTCCTCGACTTCCTCGGACGACTCGTCCGAGTCGTTTTCCTTCACAAATGCCTTGCTCATCGGGGCCCAGTTTATATTGCTTCGCGTCACCAAGACAATGGAATTTGTTAGGGTTTCATCAGGACTGCAGGGTTCCGTTGAAGGCGTGGCCTCCTGGCATTAAAAGTTGCTGGTCAATCCATTGAAACTTTTAGGAAGAGGGGACCCTGATGCGCTTCGTTCGGATTCTTCTGGTTCTGATGTTGGTGGTTTCTTTGCCGGCGGAGGCTCGCCGCGGTCGTGAGAATCGCGACAATAACGATCGGAACCGGAGCGAAGCTTCCGATACCGCAGGAGCAATTCCCGGTCTCGAGTGTAAGGGAAAAGAAAATCAAAGCCTTCCGATCAACAACGAAGAAGTGCTCAAGTGGAAAGAAAGCACTCCGAACCAGTTCAAGGCTCGCGCCCATGTGATGGGTACGATCGTGGGTACGCTTTTAGATCGCGACAGCCATCTCCACATCGAGATCGATCTAAACAACGGTCCGCAAATGGCTCGTAACGAGCACCTGGAAGTTGTTTACAACAAGAAGTTTGGTGAAGTGCCGCAGTATCGCAACGGCATGGTTCTCCAGGCTTGTGGCGACTACATCACCGCCACCCAGTCATCGGGAAACTATAAGCCTTCTCCGGTGGGCGCGATCATTCACTGGGTTCACATGAGCCCGGATCCTCAGCGCCATGCTGGCGGCTTCCTCGCCATCGACGGAAAAGTGACCGGCCAAACGAATCCTAACGACCGCGGTCCACGCAATGAAATGCTTCCCGGCATGTTCTGGGAGCGGATGGTGGCCGGATTCTGAGCGAGTATTTTTCTGAATTAGCGTCTCAACTCTCGCAGGGTTGGGACGTTTTTCTTTTATTCCTGATCCCGGTGGGGGGAGGCATTCCCGCGGGCGTGGTGCTGGGGCACCAGCGTGGACTTGCCTGGCCGCTCATGGCGTTTCTCTACTTCTGTTCGGATTTGGTGCTCGCGGTGGTGTTTGAGCCGTTGATGCTGGGATTTCTTCGGGTCAGTCGGGATCGCCCCGCCGCCGCTCGAGTGAAAGAAGTTCTCCGTAAGGCAATGGGCCCGCAGTTGGCGCGACTCGGATTGCGGCCTGGCCCGTTCACCCTGGTGCTTCTCACCTTCGGCACGGATCCCATGACGGGGCGTGCGCTTGCGAAGGTGGCGGGCCATGGATTCTTTTCTGGGTGGGCGATCACCATCGCCGGCGACATGCTCTATTTTCTGGTGGTGATGGCCTCCACGCTTTGGCTCAATCACATCCTGGGCAACGGAACACTGGCGGTTTTGATCGTGATGCTGGTTCTTCTGGGTGGCCCCGCACTAATCCGGAAGCTGCGAAAGAAAAGAAATCCGGGTTCTACCCGGTTACCTTAAGCAGAGCTCCGAGAATCTCAAAAGCAATCAAGGCGATGATGATAATTTCGAGCCAGTGGGATCGGCGAATATTCACCTCGCCCTGAAGAAGGCTCGATACCTGCGCCAGAATGTTCATTTTGCGGGTAATGCTTTGTTGCCAATCGGAGAGACGGAACTCCCGGGTGGCGGCTCGATAGACCGTGGCCAGATAGAAATCACCCACTACCTTGAGCGAGTTCTCCACGCGCTCGATGAACTCAGTGAATTCAATATAGCGACGGCTGGATTCCTTGGAGATCGCGTCGTAGTCGCCGCGAAGGCGCTGGCCCTGGCGTCGTTCGATCTTGTCGTAGAGTCCTTCCAGGTGACGATCGAGAAGATCGTCGTAGTAACGCATTTCCAAGAGATGGGTCACGGCAAACTCGAGGATATCGAGCACTTCGCGGCCTCCTTTGGAGTCCCACACAAAGGCCGCATTCCACTCCAGCACGGCGCAGTCGTTTTCAGCGTATTGGTAAATATTTTCCAGGACCGCCTGGCGCGTGGACTCCGCCATGGCTGTTTCCGGTTCGGCCAGCACGAGGGCGGGAATGTCGGCCCGCTCGATTAATTCTTTGGTGGTGGTGGCGCCTTTGAGTTCCTCCACGAAATATACGGTGTAGTCCTCAAAAGTGTGCCAGTCGTTGGGCTGTTTCAGGGCAGGAAGAATCGCCTTCTTCACTTCGTGGCAGTGGCGGATGGCGATCTCATCAACTTCCGCAAGTTCTTCCACCTCGGCAGCAAGGCTCACGAGCTCAGGCCAAGCGGTGCCCGGTTCAATCGGGATACGGTAGATGAAGGACAGAACTCCATACTCGCGCACCTTCACGAGCACATCGGCTTTAACGCCTCTGTGTTTCAGGGGGAAGTGAATGTCGCCCAGACCGAAGCTCACGGGCGCTTTTTTCATCACGATGCCCCGGTCGATGAACTTCCGAACATGAAATTTGTCGGGGCCAAGAGAATTGCGGAGCAATCCCTCAACGGCGGAAATGTTGATTTCCTCGGCGATGTCGAAAACGCGATAGATCCAAACGGATCCTTTGGTCACTTCCACTCTAGGTGCCATGAGGGAAGTGTAGCGCGGCTTAACGCTTGAGGGAAACTTCCAGAGTTTCGGCAGGGCACTCGGTAGTGCCGTTCAACCGAACCACCAGTTCGAGGCCCTGGGTGCGGATTTCACCCGTAAGTTCGGCGCCGGTGATGGTCACGGTTTCGTCGGAAAGTTCTGCGTTGTCGTTCTTAACGTCGTAGCACTTCAGTCGCTTAGCGGAAGGAATCAAGAGAACTTGTTCGGTTACGGCGCCGTTCGTGACGGTCTGCCCTGTTAGGAGTTTGCCGTAGCCGATCACTTGGCGACAGAAGCGCTCATCGTTGTTTTCGGCCACGGTGATCACGGCGAGGTTGTTGGATGAAATGTGCCACATCTCGGAAGCGGTCGAGAGCTCCTTGGCTCCGCAGCGCTTGCTGTAGACGTTCCAAGTGCCGTCGATGGAGGCGGCATGGGCGGAGGTGAGGTGAATCGCGATCAAAGAGGCGGCAACAGCTAGTTTCAACATGAGTAATCTCCCTGGGTGAACTGGTGGGAGAGGGGTATCAGAAAATGCCGCTAAGCGTCAATGATGAGCTGTGGGCCGAGGTGTTACCTTAGAAGCACAATAATTTCATGTGGATATGCGGCGGACGCGGTCACTTGCGGCGCTTCGGCAGTTCTTCAAGCTTTGTTCGAATTCGCTCCCAAACTTCCGTGATCGCCTGGTCTACCACCGTGAAGAAGGGAAGAAACTGGAGGGGGGGCTTTACGGAAAAGTGGGGAATGATCCAGCTCTGCTTTTCCGCCTTCAATACCGCCTCTCCCACTCGAAGCACCTGATCATTGCTCAGGCGCCCGGCCGCCAACTCCGCGCAGGCGAAATCGAAGGCGGTATAGAACGGCACCTGACCTTCTCGGATCGGCTTACCGCTCACCAGATGGATGTATTGAGCAAGAACCTTGTCGGGAAATTTTTCTTTCAAGTGAGCAAATACAGCGGGGTCGTGCTCCGTATTGTCGCCCACCAGGATCACCGGCGCGGGAGCACGCATCACCTCCTCGGTGAGGCTTTTCAGCTTGTAGCGGATGATCGAAGGATCCCGGAGCCAGTCGCGGAAGCGAGTCCGGGCCGGTGGAAAGCCGTGTTTGCGCAGGAAGCGATCCACTCGGCGCGCGATTTGAGGCGGCGACGATGTGAGGAGAAGAAAGCGCTGATCCTCCGGGACGGAGGAATTGGAAAGCAGCTCTCGGTAGAGATCCGCCATACCGGAGAACGCAGAGTCGCGAAAGAGGCCGCGGTATACGGTGACGAGTTTTCGCTCGGAATTCGAAATCTTGATAGTGTCGTCGAGATCGCTGATGAGCACGAAGGCCAGCGCTCGAAGCTCCATTAGAACCCTACTTGCAAGCCCGCGAGAGCGGTCATTTCCGTGAACTTGGTTTCGGCGGTGCCGGGATCGTTGTCTTTAAGCCCCATGTTGTAGCGTCCTTCGCCGAAGAGCTTGAAGAACGGCGCAAGCTCCATCGTGAGCCGAAGGCTGGAAGCTAGACCGAAGTCGGTGGTGGTGAGACCCGCCGCCGAATAGGAGAGGGTGCTTCCCGTGATCACGCCGTTATTGTTTTGCTCCCGAGTTACGGAGTTTTGATATTTCATGTAGTAGCCACCGAGACCGAAACTGATAAATCCCAGGTTAGCGCGCAGAAGGGCAGGGAACTGGTTGCCGCGAAATGAGGTCGTGACTTCGGCACCCGCTCCGTTTTTTTCGGCGTATTTTCTTTCCAACTGCAGGGCCCCGAGCTCCAGCCCGATCATCGGCAGAAAACCGATCTCCAGGAACGCGCCGTAGCCTTTTCCCATTTTGGCTTCCTGGTTTCCCGTTCCTTCGGGTTTTGCGAAGTTTCCAAGACCGGCTACGGAAAGTTTGATCGCGTGAGCAGGAAATGAGAGCAGGAAAACCAAAGATAAGAGGGCCAAGCGTTTCATAGAACCTCCGTAGCTAACATTGTAACGAGCTTTGTGGCTGCTGCGCCAGCTGGCCGAACAATTCAAATGCCGGGTCCGGCTGGGAGTTTCCGACGCATCTGGTGCGTCAGAAAGATGCCTAGAAAAACCAGCGTATAACTCGCAAGCTCCCAAGCCCCAGGACGGAATCCCGCCACGGCGATATCAAGAACTCCGGCAAAAACAATGGAGCTTCTGCCAATGGCGGTGGCAACCGAACTCTTCAAGTATTTAAAAGAAAGTGTGCTGGTGAACTGAGAGAGAAGCCCGAGCACCGCCACGCTTCCCAGGAAGAGCCATCCCTGCGAGTCGGCAGGGGCGGCCCAGGAGCGGCCGGGAATCAGGGGGCAGATGAGGAGACTCAACACGGAAAAGCTGAACACCACGAGTGAGGGCGAAAACCGTTTCACGGCCTCACCAATAGACAGGAACGCAAGGGCGGCGAAGAACGCGCCTGCGGTACCCATAAGGCCAACGTCGAGGGGAATGGGGGAATTGTTCGGTACATAGATGAGCGCATTGCCGGCGAGGATCAGTGTGATGCCAAAGATCTCCTCGCGGGCGAGTGTGGTGCGGAAAAGAAGCCAGGCGATCGCCCCCACAAACACGGGGCTAGAGGCAAAAAGAAGGTTAGCGTTGGCGGCGGTGGTGCCTTGGAGGGAGAGAAAGTAGAAGATCACGCCGCTAGTTCCGGTTATGGCGCGTATCCAAAGGGAGAGACTTTCGCGGCGGAAGAGCATCGGCACTTCTCGCCACACGAGAGGGAGAAGTACCAGAGTCGCAAACACAGACCGCACGAACACCAGTTCCGTGGCGGTGAAGTTACCGGACGCATAGGATACGAGAAAGCTCATGCCCCCGTAGCTCGCGGCCGAGAGGAGCGCGATCAAGAGGCCTGCGGTCACGGATTACTCTTCAGCAGAGGCCGATTTGCGCTTCGATCGGGCCTTCGGGCGCTTTGAACCGCGCGCGGCCCGTGCCGTGCCGCCGCCCTGGGCCTGTTTTTCGGCGATGAGCTTGAGGGCGAGCTCCGTAGTCACGTCTTCGGGTTTGGTTTCCTTCGGCACAGTGGCGTTCACCTTGCCGTGTTTGATGTAGAGGCCGTAAGGCCCTTCCAGCAACTCAATGGCCTCTCCTTCGGGAGATTTGCCCAGGTCCTTCACGAGCGTGGATCCTCTTCGGCGGCCCTTCGGCTGAGCAAGAAGTTCGAGTGCGCGCTTTAAGTCCACTGTGAGCACACTGTCTTCCTTCTTGAGGGATCGGTAGTCGCCTTCGTGCACGATGTAGGGACCGAAACGCCCCACGCTGGCCTTAACGTCTTTTCCACTCGCCGGATTTTTTCCGAGCGTGCGGGGAAGGCCGATGATGGCAATCGCCGTGGCAGCGTCGAGGGTGTTGGGATCGATTCCCTTTGGAATCGATACGCGCTTTACCTTCTCCTTGGAGTCGGTGCCGTCGCCGAGTTGCACATAGGGGCCGTACTGACCGGTCTTAAGGAAGATTTCTTTTCCCGTAGCAGGGTCCTTGGCGAGGCTCGTGGCACCCTTTTTCACCTGGTCCACGATGTCTTGGATGGCTTTTTCGTTGAGTTCGCTCGGGGAAAGGGCCTCAGGGATGGAAGCCTTCACTTTCTCTCTCGTGCGGGGATCGTTGTATTCGAAGTAAGGGCCGAACTTGCCCACGAAAATGTCGAGGTTCTTCAGGTGATCGAGCTTCACCGTGCGCGCCTCTTCGGGGTCGATTTTTTTATCTTCCACTTCCACTTTTTTCTGGAGGCCGTCTTTGCCGAGGTAAAACTCCGTGAGGTAGGGAAGGAAGTCGAGTTTACCTTCGGCGATATCGTCGAGGTTTTCTTCCATGCGGGACGTGAACTTCGGATTTACGAACTCCGAGAAGTGGCGGCTCATCAGGTCGGTGACCACGATTCCTGTGAAGGTGGGCACGAGCGCATTGGACGCTTTCACCGCGTAGCCCCGATCCAGAATCGTGCTCACGATACTGGCGTAGGTACTCGGGCGTCCGATGCCTTCCTTTTCGAGGAACTGAATCAGAGAGGCTTCCGTGAAGCGGGCGGGCGGTTTGGTTTCGTGTTCCGTGACCTCGCTCTTCACGTGCTTCACGGTATCGCCTTCTTTGAAGTTCGGCAGGAAACGCTCGCGCTCGAGGAGCGCCTTTTCCGGATCGTCCTCGCCTTCCACGTAGGCCATGAGGAATCCTGGGAAAAGAATCTTCATGCCGGATGCGTGGAACGACGCCTTCCCCTCGGAGGTGTCGACTTCGATTTCCGTGCTCACCTGAAGCTGTTTGGATTCAGCCATTTGGGTGGCGATCGTGCGCATCCAGATCATCTCGTAAACGTCGTGTTCCCGACCTCGGAGGCCCATGTCCGACGGGGGAGTGAAATCAAGGCTGGGGCGGATGGCTTCGTGGGCCTCCTGAGCGCCCTTGGACTTAGTGCTGTAGCGACGAGCTTCCGGGCTGAGATACTCGTTGCCGTAGAGCCGTTTCACCTGAGCGCGGGAACTCTGGATGGCGCTTTCGGAAAGGTTCACCGAATCCGTACGCATATAGGTAATGAATCCGCGCTCGTAGAGGCTCTGCGCGATTCGCATCGTTTCCCGGGCCGATAAACCGAGCTTGCGGTTGGCTTCCTGTTGGAGTGTGGAGGTAATGAACGGGGGGGCCGGCTTTCGGCTGACGGGTTTCTCTTCCACCTCCGCCACTTTCCAGGAACCCTTGCGGGCGCCTTCGAGCACTTTCTTGGCGCGAGCCTCATCGAGGAGAACTGCGCTAGCGTCACCCTTGAGTTTTCCGGTTTTCTCGTCGAAGTCTTTTCCGGTGGCTACTTTCTTTCCCGAAAGCGCGGAAAGACGGGCTTCGAATGCTCCGCCCTTATCGAGTTCGGCGAGCACGCCCCAGTACTTACCGCTCACGAACTTCATGCGTTCTTTTTCAAGGTCCACGAGAGCCTTGAGTGCAACGCTTTGCACGCGTCCGGCCGAGAGTCCGTAGGCGATTTTTTTCCAGATGAGAGGAGAAATCGTGTAGCCCACGAGGCGGTCGAGAATGCGGCGGGCTTCCTGGGCGCGCACGAGCTGCATGTCTACGTCGCGCGGATTCTTCAGTGCGTCTTCAATCGCGGGACGTGTGATTTCGTGGAACACCATTCGCTTGGTAGGGATCTTGGGTTTCAGCACCTCCAGAAGGTGCCAGCTGATGCTCTCCCCTTCGCGGTCTTCGTCAGTCGCGAGGTAGAGGATGTCGGCGGATGCCATCGCACTGCGAAGCTCCCCGAGGGTTTTATTTTTTCGGCTCGAGACCACGTAGAGCGGCTTGAACTTGTCGTCTACGTTGATGCCTAGGCGGGCCCATTTGAATTTTTTGAACTGTGCCGGGATTTCCGAAGCCTTATCCGGCAGGTCGCGAACGTGGCCCATGCAAGCCAACACGGTAAAATCCTTGCCGAGGAATTTTTTGATGGTCTTCGCCTTGGTGGGCGACTCTACGATGATGAGGGCTTTCTTCACTGGCTCCACTCTGCTGCGTTCAGTGGAATGACCGTAGCACGATTGCGCATTATAGGTAGAGAAAGTTTTCTTGCGCAGAGTGCCATCATCCGTTTGCGTGTGAGCGAGCGGTGGTTCAAGAGGTTGAGTGAGATGTCCGACGAGTGAGAGATGTCAAAGTTGCGCGGGCGAAAGCAGAGTAAAAATTTCGACAAATACGATCTTTATCGCCGCGCCGTGCAGTCGCCGGACCACGACGTGAAGTGGTTGCGCAAAGTCTATAAAGACCTCACCGGACTGGCTCCCGTCTTCTTTCGGGAGGATTTTTGCGGAACAGGTTTGCTTTCCACCGAGTGGGTAAAGCTCTCTTCGCAGCACGTGGCTCGGGGCCTCGACATCAATCCGGAGCCGATGGAATACGGCCGCCTTCATTATCTTGCCGGTCTCTCGAAGTCGGCGCGTGGCAGGGTGGAGCTGCAGGAGAAAAATGTGCTGGGAAGCGGTCTACCCAAGGCAGACATCGTGGCGGCCCAGAATTTTTCCTATTTTGTATTTCGCGAGCGAACGCTTCTGCTTCGTTACTTTCGAAACGTGCGGCGCTCGCTGCGGCGGTCCGGAATTTTCGTGATGGACGTGTTCGGCGGTAGCGATTGCCAGGGCGGAAACACCGACGTTCGCCGTGAGCCGGAGTTCACGTACTACTGGGAGCAAGACGATTTCGATCCCGTGACCAACCATGCCCACTTTCACATTCACTTCCGCGTGGGCCGAAAGCTGCATCGGAATGTTTTTTCCTATCACTGGAGAATGTGGACCATTCCCGAATTGAGGGAGTTATTGGCCGAGGCGGGATTCCGCCGGAGTCACGTGTATTGGGAAGGTACGAACCGGAAGGGGCTGGGCAGCGGCGTGTTCTCTCGCACCGAAACGGGCGAAAGCTGTGAGGGCTGGATCGCTTACGTAGTCGCCGAAGTCTAGAAATGATCGCGTTCGTGAACCAAGCCTTTTTCTTTGGCGTGGGACGCGTCGAACGGGAGCTCGGTTTCGTCGTTATAGATGGCGCCACGGAAATCTGCGCCGTCGATTTTCGCGTGCTTAAGAGAGGCGCCGCGAAGATTCGCCTGACGAAGATTCGCCTGACGAAGGTCACAGTGGTCTAAATTGGCTTCCACGAGATAAGCCGATGAAAGATTCGCGCCTTGGAAGTTCGTTTTCTTTAAGTTGCTCCGGAACAGATCGGCCTTTGGGAGTTGCACTCCCTTTAGATTGTAGCCGATCAGGGAGGTGTTGGAGAGGTTCTCTACGCCGCCTTTGTTGACCCAGGTGGGCAGTCCGTTTTTCTGACGTCCGGTAATGAGAGTGATCCAAGAGAGCATGGAACCAATATAGGGGCCTGGGCCGCGCTGGTCAATCCGTGGACTTTCTAACTTCCTGATCGATGGCGCCGAAGAGGGAGCGCCCCTCAGCGTCGAGCATTTCGATCTTCACCCGATCCCCGAACCGTAGGAAGGGAGTGGAGGGTTTGCCCACACCTGGGCCGCCTGAATCGAGAATCTCCAGCATCCGCACCTCGGCAAGACAGGAAGAGCCCACCGAACGATCGCGATTGGAAATCGTTCCCGATCCCACAATCGTGCCGGCCGCAAGGCGGCGCGTCTTCGCTGCGTGGGCGATGAGTTGAGGGAAATTGAACTGCATGTCCATGCCCGCATTGGGCTGTCCGAAGAGTTTTCCGTTGATAAAAGTGCGAAGTGCTAGATGAACTTTTCCGTCTTCCCACGCCGAACCGAGTTCATCGGGAGTGAGAGCGAAGGGCGCAAAACTACTGGAGGGTTTGCTCTGAAGAAATCCGAATCCCTTGGCGAGTTCCGCAGGAATGAGGTTGCGAAGACTCACATCGTTCACGATCAGGATCAACCGAATGTGGCGAGCGGCTTCCTCGGGGCTGACTCCCATCGGAACGTCGCCCGTGACCACCGCTACTTCGCTTTCGAAATCAATGCCCCAGTCCTCGCTTCCCATGCGGATCGGCTCCGTGGGCGCCAGGAAAGAATCGGAGCAGCCCTGGTACATGAGCGGATCAGAAAGGAACTCTTTGGGCATTTCGGCACCGCGGGCCTTTCGTACGAGCTCCACGTGATGGAGGTAGGCGCTGCCGTCGACCCACTGGTAGGCGCGGGGAAGGGGAGAATGAAGCTTGGTCGGGTCGAGGTTGAATATTCCCTGAGCTTTTCCGGCGTTCAAATCGTCGGAGAGGCGACGAAGGGCTGGTTCCACAGTAGACCAGTTGTCGAGGGCGGCTTGGAGCGTGGCGGCAAGGTGATGCGCCGCGGCGCCCTTCTGGCCGTCCCGACTCACGACAATCAACTTTCCGTCTCTTCCTTCGTTCAGCGATGCAAGTTTCATGAGGTCTCCTGTCCTTGCCATATCCTGATTTTGTTCCGGAGGAAACACCGGGATATGGTCGGACCCGGAGGATTTAACCCATGATGAGATTGATCGCGTTGCTTTTTGCCTTGCCTGCTTTCGGTAGCGTGGCCGCGCCGGATCTCGAGTTGGTACTTACGGTGCCCGCTGAGACAGATCTGGGAGTGGAGGGGGTGCGTGACCCCGTGACAGTTTGGGTGGAGATGATTTCCCGGGCCCAAAAGCGCATCGACCTCGGGCAAATGTATGTGTCGGGCGGCGAGCCGCTTGGAAAAGTGATCGATGCCCTTGAGGCCGCCGGTAAGCGGGGCGTGAAAGTGCGCATGCTTACCGAAGAAAAAATGCTTCGCGCTTCCGACGAAGCAACCATGACCCGGCTCAAGAAAATTCCTGGGATGGATTTCCGCACGGTGCCTTTTGCGAAACTTGGCGGCAACGGCATCATTCACGCAAAGTACATGGTGATCGACGGACGGGAGGCGTTCGTGGGCAGCCAAAACTTCGACTGGCGATCCCTTTCTCAGATTCACGAAACCGGCGTGAGAACCTCACACAAAAACATCGTGTCTCAGATTCAAGGAATTTTCGATTTCGACTGGAAGGCTCTTGGTCTCAAAAAGGGTGCGAAAGCAAAGCATGGCGCCCCCGCGAAGCCGGGAAAGAATCCCTTCTATCTCGTAGCTAGTCCGCCTGAGTTTTTACCTCCAGGCGTGGTGCCCTCGGAGCAGGAGCTGCCGCGGTTGATCGGTGATGCGAAGAAGGAAGTGCAGGTGATGGTCATGGACTACTATCCTCTCGCTCACGGCGGAAAGGGATTCTATCCCACGATCGACAACGCACTTCGTGCGGCAGCCGCTCGCGGTGTGAAGGTGAAACTTCTCGTCTCCCATTGGAGCACCGGCAAGCCGGGAGTGGATCACTTGAAGAGTCTTTCCGTGTTACCCAATGTGGAAGTGCGGATCGTGACTCTACCTGAGGCCTCAACCGGTTTCATTCCTTTTGCCCGTGTGACTCATTCGAAAACGATGGTGATCGACGGTGCGGTAGCATGGGTGGGAACGTCGAACTGGACCGGCGGCTATCTCGATGAGTCTCGGAATCTTGAGATTGTGATGAAAGACGAAGGTCTGGCCCGCAAGGTGAAGGAAATCCAAGACAAGACCTGGAATGCCACCTTCACGGCGCCGATCGAAGTAGCGAAAGACTACCCGAAGCCGAAAAAAGGTTAGCGACCGGGTTGATCGATGGCGGCTTCGCAGGCCTGCAGGAGGCCGCCGCTTTTCACCTGATTTCCTTTGCCAGCACGAATTAGAGCTTCTGCGAGCACTACGCCATATTGAGTGGCGCGGAGGCGTTCTTCTGGTTTTCCGTGGTGCGACGGATGGAAGAGGTTCGTGTCGCCAATCTGATAGGCTACGTTCTTCACGCCTTCGATTTGCGACGGAGCCACTTCTTTAGGCCAGTGATCAGCTATCCATAGGGTGAGCAGAGTAGCGGCCGCACAGTCGGCTTTAAGTTCGGCCACGCGAGCTTGTCGTTTTCCCGTCACAAAACCCACGAAGGCCGGATCTTCATTCCATGCTTGGAGCTGGTGGGCGAATTCATGAAACACAATGAAGTCGTGAGCGGCCATGGAGATGCCGGGCATCGTGTAGATTTGGCGGAGAAAGCTATGATCGAAGATGACGTAGCCCGCCGGATGGGAGAGGGCATTGGGAGAGTCTTGCCCCACGCCGGTGGCGGCATAGAGGCCAGCGCAGATATGTTTTCCGGCCACCGCTGGATCGAGTGCGCGCTGGAGAAGTGTGAGCGGGCGAAGGAGTTCCTCTCGAAGGGTTCGCGAGAGGCGACCGGCGAGTAGGTTTTCTCCACGGCTGTTGCGAAAAACAAAAGCGTCATCGGCGAGCACGCGATACTGGGAAATAACCTTCTGGCGCGCGATGGCGGAACAGCTCTGGGAGTCGTTGATGTCAAAGACCCCTTGAATGCGTTCCCCCTTCAGGAAGCGCTCTAGTGGGGTGTTTGGGTTGGGAATAGAAGGGAGGGCCGCTACGGAGGTGGCGGTCAGATTAAGGGCGATAATAAGCAGCGGAAGCAATAGCATAATGTGGCGAGGATATATCATATCTTGAGCTAAACGGTCAAGATATGGGGTGGCTGCCGATTTAGTATTAACTATTTGAAATTAATGTATAATTTCTAAAACGTTCTAACGCCTCAGCAGAACATAAAGCGGCTGACCATCGCGGTCGCGGAGCGTTTCCCTTTTCCAGTCTCCTGCGACCTCGCCCAGTCTCCGCGGGAGCTCTTCACGGTTGGGTGCCCAAAACACGATCACCGCATCGGGGTTCTTCTGAATCTCTTCGGCAATCGCCACGTTCAAGGGAATTGTCGTCTCATATAAATTGGCTACTCCGCGTGGAGGACGCACGGTAAGTAGGCTTTCCCAGATCCCCCAATCGGCAGCGGCGCAGCGGCGCGTGCTGCAGAATTCGAATAAATCGAAGTGAGCGGTAGAGAACCGGGTGCGAATTCCATTGTCGCCTCGCTGTAGCTCCCACCAGCCGGTAAACGGCACAAGACAAAGGAGCCACCAAACTTTTGGTAGGCGAGAAAGACCAACTGCCAGGAGCGCCATCGAAAATGGAAGTAACGCCGCCACGTGCCAGTATCCGAATGGCTTGGAAAAAGTGGAGTGGAAGAGCGCCGTAATCACCACGAGGCCTGCGGTCACGAGAAGCATTTTCCGGGGGAGCTTCCATGCCGCAACTCCAGCCACGCCGAGTCCCACGATCGCCCACCAGAGCGCAGGCACTGCCGGCCACACTCCCGCCGCCGCCATTCTTCCTGAAAAAGACAAGAAGAGAAACTCTGTGAAGATCCTCAGATTGAGAGTGCGCCAAGGATAGTCGAGATGGTCGATCCACGGGGTGGCTCCTTGGGTGTGGACCCAGAGTGCCGTAAGGAGCGCGGCGGTGCCGCAAGCTCCCGAGAAAATCGTATGTTTCCGCGATCTAAGCGCCAGGAACCCGAGGAGCGGCAAAGCGAACCAAAGGGAATTCAATCGATTCCATGTCGCGAGTGAAGTGGCCACGGCGGCTAGGATCGAGACCCCAATGCCTGGGCGGGTAAATGAGCCACACCAGAGAATCCCGCTTAAAAAAAGTACAGTCAGAGCATTCTCCCCGAGGTCCACTCGTGCTTGCCAGATCACATCGGGGTGAAGACAGGCGATCCATAGGAAAAGCAGGGACTCATTCTCTCCGATCCAGCGGCGAAGAGCGCGGGAAAACAGCAGAATGCCAGCGAGCCAGAGAAGAGCAAATGGCAAACGTAGGAATGTCATTCCGAGAGGCCCCTCTAAGGGCGCCAATCGAAGAAGCAGTTCCGCTATCACTTGTTTGAGATTTCCCGCGTAGGGGAGAATCATCGTTGTCTTAAGACCAGGGTCTCCGGCCAAAGAGTAGCGATGAAACATTACTTCGTCGGCCACGAGACCAGGAAAATGGGCGAGGGAAATCTGAAGAGCAAGGAAGATCGCAATGGGTGCGATCCATAAGGCTATTCGGATATCGCGAATGCGTAACATCCTATCGCCTTTCCCGCGCAGCGACCGCCGAACTTCTCTCTGACTGGTTTCGAGGAAATCATTCCGGCTTTGGCCATCACTCGGCCTGAGGCGGGATTTTCCAGCATGTAGTGGGCTACCACTTCTTTGACTCCGGGAAGAAGCCTCGGAAGTTCAGAAAAAACCGCACGCACGGCTTCAGAGCAATAGCCCTGTCCCCACCAATCCGTGCCGACCCAGTAGCCGAGTTCCGCCCGATCGGGCTGGTTGCCGTAGCGCTCCACTCCCACGCAGCCGATTAGCTGTCCCTCAAGAGTGACGGCAAGGACTACGCCCTGCCTTTGCGTGATCCGATCGCGATGAGTGGCAATCCAGGATTCGGCGGCGCCGTCGGGATACGGGTGAGGGATAGCCAGTGTGGTTTTCGCCACCCGCCAGTCGCCGGCAAGTCGTTGCACCTCGGGGGCGTCGGCCAGGCTGAACTCACGAAGCCGAAGGCGCGGGGTTTCGATTTGAATAGATCCCATCGACCCATCTTCGCAGGGGATTTTCCAAAAATCGATGGGTTGTGTGGGCGATCAGCCAGCTGAGTCCGGCCACTAATGCCCAGTGCAGTAGAAAACCAGTGGTGCCGTGGAGCGGGCCTGGCCAGATCGCTAATCCTTCCGCCACGAGAAAGTGAAAAAGGTAAATCGCATAGCAGTAACGCCCAAAACTCTGTACCCAGCGGGCTCGCAGGGCCCTTCCGATCCAGGATTCATGAGAAAGGGCGCATAGAAAGACGCTTGCGATATGGGGAATGATCAAAAGATTTCGGTCCCACCAAAGTCCCACGAATGACACAAGCGCGACCCCATCGAGAACCCAATGGGAAATTTTGATGGGGCGCTCCTGTTGCCAGCGCCAGAGGAGCACACCGAGGAAGAAAAACTGTGCCACGAAAATCGGTGAGCGGAAAAGGTAGTGGTTCGCTTCGGGCCACCCGAGTTGGCGGCCGCCCATTACGAAGGCCACACCAAGCACTGTAGCCGAGATCCAGGCGATCATCGCCGCTCGCAATGAGCGAATTCTCAAAAAGAACAGAGGGAAAAACAGGTAGAGAATCTCTTCAGCGAAGAGAGACCAGGCGATCGGAATCGGAAGCCATCGGGAATCGAAACTCACGAAGCCGAAGAGGAAGCTGTATTGCGAAATCGCCACCAGCGGGCTCAGGTCCTTCCACCACCACACAAACGAGACCAAGATCCACCAAAGAGGGAGAATGCGAACTGCGCGCCGAACAAAGAACTCTCGGGCCGAGAAGGGGCGCTTTTCTGACCGGTGATGCCAGGTGTGGAAAAGGAGCCAGCCGCTAACGGAGAAGAAAAGATAAACCGCAGTGCCACCGAGCGACGCGAATCTGTGCGCCAACGGAGCGTCTTCCGTGAGATGCCGCACATGAACGGCCATGGCGAAGAGGATAGCGAATCCCCGCAGGCCGTCGATGCCGCGAATCTGTGTCAAATATGAAGCCCCTCTGGAAGAGGCTCTCCGCGACGGAAACGGCCGCCGTCCATGCCCGCGAGATTGATGGTTTGGAAAGCACCCGTTTGAATCAGCTCGGCAAGGCCGCGGCCCGCCGCCCAGCTCTGCATGGCGCCACGACCGGAGAATCCATGGTTCTCAAACACGTGTGGTAGCCCATCCACTGCGCCAAGAATAGCAGTTTTATCGGGAGTCATTTCGTAGAGACCGCCCCAACCGGTGAGGTGCTTGAGCTGCTCGAATTTAGAAGAGCGATTATAAAGCGGCATCCAGATCTTTTCTTCGAAGAAGGAGGCTCCGTCGTAGTTGAGGTTCCATCCTTTCGCTTCTGAGTGATCCGCCCATCCGCCCAGGATGTTGGTGGCTTCCGGATGAAAATATACTCCCGACGAATCCACCACCATTCCGTAGGGGCTCATGTCGAATTCTTTGCAGTCGAAAATCGAGACTTGGCGTCGGATCGCATACACCGGAGTTTCGTAACCGATCAGCTTAGCGATTCGAGACGCCCAGGGTCCCGCCGCATTCACAAGAATTCGGCCGCGCAGTTCTACGGTCTCATTTTTTTGCAATATGGCGGGGTCGCCCTCGTAGAAGTCTTTCAGCTCTGATTCGTTTTTCGGAGGAATCAGTTCGCACGTAACGGCAACGCGATCGCCGGAACCGAGTTTTACGGCTTTTACCCGATGACCATCCAGGAACGCCACGCCCTTGGCTCGGGCTTCGTCGCGCATGAGGTTTTTAGCCAGATTGGGGTTGAAGAGTCCGTCGAGCGGAGAAAAGTTAGCGCCGGCGAGGTCGTCGGTCTTGTCTACGAACGGAAGCTTTCGTTGAAGCGCCTCCACGCTCAGCACATCCAATTCGATTCCGTGCTTCTGTTTCAAGAATTCCACGCGCTTGAGGGCGCCCGGCCATTGCTCGTGGTTGAACATCCAGAGATAGCCGCACTGACGGAAACCCACGGCCTCCGCGTTGTGTTTCAGCCATGCGATCGATGCCTTCGAGAGCTCCACATTGAGGCATTGATCCCAGGTGGTTCGTGCGCCGCCTGCGTTCAGTTCCGAAGAAGAAAGTCGGCCGAACAGATCCGCATCAATTACGGCCACGTTCTTGGCGCCCAATTCGGCGAGATGAAGCGCGGTACTAGAACCGACTAGGCCGGCGCCGATGATGAGAATGTCGAAGTCTTTGGAGTGCATCGGAGAATCCCTTACTTTCGGGATTCTTCTACCACAATCTTATAATGACCGTTACGTTCCTGGATCCAGAGTTGCTTCTTGCTACTGCCGCGGTAGGCCGGAGCGCCGTTGGCCAGGGTGGACTCGTAGTTCTGGGTGAACGTGATCAGGTCGTATTTCTCGTGGAAGAGATACTTCACGTCGGAAGCCGTAACTTTAATGGAGCCATATTTCTGGTTCAGGCTGTCTTTGTACTTTGCGTAGGCGGCCCGGTTCATGCCGTCCATCTTGAACTCATCAGCGTAGGAGTCGATGTAGGTGTCGAGGTCCTTGCCACTCCAGGCATTGAGCCAGCGCTGGAAGAATTCTTTGGCCCTAGGGAGGCGAGCCGGGTTCTTGATGGCGTCGAAGTCGCGTGTGATCACAATTTTTGTGTCTTTGAGACTGATCGCATCGCTCACGATTTTTACGTTTTCATTGTCGAGTACCACGCAACCTTTAGAGTCGAATTTCTTTTCGAGGCGCGAGGGGTCGTCGGTGCCGTGAATCAGGATATCGAAGCCGGTCTTCTGGCCGTTCTTGTCCATCACATTGGGATAGCTCACATAAACAGCCCAGGGGCCGAACATCGGCTTCAGGGCCGGCGCCTGCTGACGAAACAGAAACTCATAGATTCCCTCGGGGGTGCGCAGGTCGCCCTCGATCATTTTGTCGCCGATTCGTTGTCCCATGGTGGCACGGAATGTTTTCTCGGGCTCGAGCCGTCCATCGCGGTAGCGGGCCATGTGGAGCTGGTTCAGTTTCTTGTCGACGGCGATCACAAGCTCGCCTTCCCCTGCGTGGGCCTGCCCCAAAAAGAGAAATGAGAGAGCTAAGGCTAAGTTTCTGAAACTATTGCGCATATACCAAAGAGCCTAAGGAAGCAGAGCGGCTTTGTCAAAGGGGCGCTGCGGGGTATCGAAGAGGAAATGTCGTGGTGGAAATCGTCAAAAAACGTGGCGCTGGTTTTTGCGTTGGTGATTACGTTCGCCACCGTGCCGAAAATTCTTCGTCTCAACAGTCCCGACTTCCGGGTTTTCTATACGGCTGCTCAAAATGCGATCCACGCCCCCCAGGATCTTTATAATTTCGAAAAGGGGCCTGATCGTTTTCTCTATCCACCGGTAACAGGTATTCTTCTCGTGCCGTTTGGTTTTTCCTCCTTCTGGAAGGTGCACCAGTTTCTGTGGCATGGGCTGCTCGGGCTGCTCATCTTTTTGCTCGCCCACCGATCATGGGCTGCCTTCTGGGCCATGGCGATTGTGAGCCGTTATCTGGCCATCAACCTTGGCTACGGACAGGTGAATCTCGTGATCCTCGGGCTTATAACGGGAACTCATCTCGCATTGTCTCGGAAGAGTCTCTGGGCGGCGCCCGCGTGGGTTTTGGGCAGCTTCGTGAAAGTGTATCCACTGGCCCAAGGGATGGAGTTTCTTCTCAGGAAGCGTTGGCGGGAAATCGGTTTGGCCGTCGCTACCGCTTTGGGGCTTTTACTTCTTCCCGTGCTCACCTGGGGCTGGGATCAAGCCTGGCAGCTTCATCGGGAGTTTTTCACGGCTCTCGGAAGCAAGGGAATGCCCCTTGAGTCCCACAACCAAAGTCTCTCGGCACTACTACTTCGCGTGTTTACCAAGGAGACTTTTACCCTTCATGCCTATGGCTGGACCACATGGGGCTTTGTGGAATTGCCGGTGTGGTTGTTGAGGGGCTCAGCGTTGGCGATCGGAGCCTCCGCCACGGCGCTCACTTGGCTGCGGGCCCACCGCCGGGGGCTCCCGCTCGACTACGCCACCGCCACCGCATTTTCCCTGATCTTTCTTTCTCACATTGTTTGGAAAGACTATTTCCTTTTCCTTGCGTTGCCGTTGCAACAGATTTTGGACCGGCGCCCGAGCGGCTGGAAGTGGTGGATCGGCGTCTATGCCTTGGTGGTGACGATTTCATCTCCCGATCTTCTTACGCATAAGGTGACTGTTTGGCTCGATGCCTGGTGTATCCATTTCTGGGCCGCCATAATACTATGGACCGCGTGGCACCGGTTGGAGCCGCGCCCGAGCAACCCATGAAGAAACTGCCGTTATCCGTAGTGATTATCGCCCGAAACGAGGCTGGCCTCATTGGCCGGGCTGTTGCTAGCGCCGGGTTCGCTCAAGAGGTTCTCGTGGTCGATGCCAAGTCCATCGATCGCACCGCGGAAGTCGCCCGTTCGTTAGGCGCTCGAGTGGTGGAGCGGGAGTGGACGAACTTCAGTGACCAGCGGAATTTTTCTCTCTCTCAGGCAGGCAACGAATGGGTGCTGGTGCTCGATGCCGATGAGGCCATTACGCCGGCGCTCGTGCAGTGGCTGGAAAGATTTTTTTCTCACCCGCTTCCGGAGACCGGTGGCTGGCGGATCAAGCGCGCGGAGTATTTCTTAGGGAAACGCATTCACGGTGCCTGCTGGAATCCAAGCTTTCAGGATCGCCTCTTTCGAAAGAGCCAGGCTCGGTATGTGGGAGATATCCACGAGTATCCCGAGGTAAAGGGTGGTTGGACAAATGCTCCCGAGGAGGCGCTGCTCGATCACAATCCCAACGTGACGATCGAAAGCTTTCTCGAAAAGATGAATCGTTACACCACCGTGGAGGCCCACGACCGTTTCCGTGGCGGTCAGCGCACCTCGATTCCCCACCTCGCCGTGGTGTTCTTCGCCAACTGGTGGAAAAACTTTTTCTACTACAAAGCCTATCGCGACGGCGCCCACGGATTCGTGATTTCCTTGATGGAGGCCGTGAGCCGAACAGTGCGCCACCTCAAACTCTGGCAGATCGAGGAAATGCATCGCCAGGGGCGGATCGATCTCCTTCCCGATCCAACTCGCTCACTCAATGCGGGTGCGGCGCTTCACCGAAAGCTCGAGGCGGAAGACGCTTCCCGTTGATGAAGATTCTCGTTTCAAAGCGAAGGATGCTGGGCGATACGGTGCTGCTTTCGTCGACTCTGGAGCTCGTGGCCAAGCGATTTCCTGGAGCTGAAGTCACGGCCCTTGTGCCCGCGTCTTTCGCTTCGGTGCTCGAGCATCACCCGCGACTGAAAGAGATTTGGACCTACGGAAGTTTTCTTGGGCTCGCATGGAAGATTCGCAGGGCGAAGTTTGACCTCCACCTCAATTTGCACGCGGCTCCCGACCACGACGAGTGGCTGGCCCGTCTCGGCGGCTCTCGGCAGATTCTTACTCACATTCAAGGGAGGGGTGCGGCGGCGAAGTATGGGCGCCGCCCCAATGCGCTCGAGTGGGACAGCTATTTTCTCCAGGCCGCCATGGGGGATGCGGAGCGATTGATACCTCCGCCGCCACGGATTCACCTCACTTCCGAAGAGCTTGGGTGGGCCGGCGACTTTTTACGGCGTCGTGGAGTGGAGCGGGCCCTATTTTTGGGACTGGGGGCAAGTCGTCTCACGAAACGTTGGCCAGAGGCCCACTTTGCGCGCCTCGCGGAATTGGCTCGGGATCGCGGTGATTTCACGCCGGTGATCGTGGTGGGTCCGGGGGAAGACGAAGAGGCCTTTGCGGGCCGGGTGTTGAACGAGCTTCGAGTGAAAGGTTTTCGTCCCAATCTCGATGGGAAGGGAAAGGGAGGGCTTGTTTTTGAGCACGGGCTTTCGATACGCCAGCTGGCAGCCCTTCTTGCTTCGGTGCGTTGTTATGTGGGCAATGATTCAGGGCCCAAACACCTGGCTGCGGCGGCGGGGGTTCCCACGGTTACCCTCTTCGGCCCGGAAAATCCCGACGAGTGGCACCCCTATGATCGAGAGCGCCATCCGCTGTTTTTTCTCCCCGGTTTGGCCTGCCGCGCCGAAGACGACGGGCGATGGTGCGGGGTCACCGAGTGCAAGGTGGAAAAACACCGCTGCATGCGGGATATTGACCCGCTTGAGGTATGGCACGCCGTGGTAAAGGTAGCGGGATGACTCCCAAAATTTCGGGTTTCACATTCGTACGCAATGGCGTGCAGTTCGACTATCCATTTACGGAAAGTTTGCGCTCCCTCGCGCCTTTGGTCGATGAGTTGGTGGTCATCGTGGGGAAAGGCACCGACGCAACCCCCGCTCGCGTGGCGGAAGTAGCCAGCGAATATCCGGAGCGATTCAAGATTTTTGAGAGTGTTTGGGACGATAGCCTGCGCAAGGATGGCTTGGTTCTGTCGCAGCAAACCAACCTGGCGATAGAAAAGTGTTCCGGTGACTGGGGCGTTTATCTCCAGGCTGATGAAGTGCTTCACGAGGAAGATGGGGAAAAAATTCGCCGAGCGATCGAAGCCTGCCACAGCGATTCCGAGGTCGACGGTCTCCTCTTCGATTACGTGCACTTTTATGGGGATTTCCAGGTGATCAACCGTAACCCTTCCGCGTATCGGCGAGAGGTGCGGGTGATCCGGCTGGGGCGCGGCATTGAAAGCTGGAAGGATGCACAAGGGTTTCGTCGTAAGCTCGCCGACGGGTCCATGGAAAAGCTACGCGTGAAACATTCCGGGGCGCGGATTTTTCACTATGGCTGGGTGCGGCCGCCGGAAGTGATGAAAGAGAAAACGCGGGCGATGGATAAGCTCTATCATCCCGACGGAGAGGGCACCGGCGACAATCACCGCTACAAACGCATTTACGGATTAGAACGGTTCACGGGCACTCATCCTCGCGTAATGGCCGCCCGGGTGAAGGAGAAAAGCTGGCACGTGGATCTGATGAAAGCGCCCCTGGTCTTCAAGGTGGCGGATGTGCGGAAAGTGTTCGCACGGTTGATGGAAGACCTCACCGGTTGGCTGCCCGGTGAATACAAAAACTACCGGCGGATCGACTGATGAATCCAAAGGCGAGCATTATTTTGGCAACTCATGAATGGCCCGAGGCCTTGGACATGGTTTTGGCCGCGCTTGCCACTCAATCAGAAAAGGCGTTTGAGGTTTGTCTTGCCGACGACGGCTCCGGCGCCAGCACCCGCGCCGTGGTGGAGAAGTGGCGGCCGAGTTTTCCCATTCGTCATTTTCATCAGGACCACAAGGGTTTTCGCAAGAGCCGGATTTTGAACGCCGCGATTCGCGCGTCCCGCGGAGCAACCCTGATTTTTCTCGACGGCGATTGCGTGCCTCACGGCGAGTTTGTGCGGCAGCACCTGGCGTTGCAGGAAGAAGGGCGCTATGTGGCGGGCCGGAGGGTGGATCTCAGTCGAGAATTCACGGCTTCTCTCTCGCCTGGATTAGTTGCGAAGGGGTATCTCAATGGGCACCCCATGGCGTTGCTGCGACTGTTCCTGGATTCGTTTCGCGAAGCCGGCAGCACTCCGTTCCACCGTGCTTATATGGTGAGAAGCCCGCTGCTTCGCCGGATCTCGGGTTTGCACCGAGTGGTGGACCTCAAGGGTTGTAACTTTTCCGTTTCTCGCGAAAACATGATCGCGATCAACGGTTTCGATGAACGCTACGAGGGTTACGGCCGCGAAGACACCGACGTGGAGCTTCGCCTCCAGAACCTCGGCCTGTCGATCAAGAGTGCGAAGAATCTCTGCCTTCAGTTTCACCTTTGGCATCAGCCGCGGTCCTTTACTCCGGCCAACGAAGATCTCATGGCCGAAGTGGTGGCGATGAAAACGGTGCGTGCCGTAAAAGGCTTGAACGAGGGCGATGCAATTCAGGAGGTGTCCACATGGGTCGTATGACGAAATCGCAGCGTCTCGCGCTGGTGCGCCTTTGGCCCTATCTTCGCAAGCATCTTGGGCGCCTTTCCATCGCTCTTTTGCTGGCGATTCCGATGGCGGCCGTGAAGGTGAGCCCGGTGCCGGCCGTGCAGTATCTCACCGACAAAATCCTGGTGAACAAAGATCCTCAGGCCCTGATGCTTCTGCCGCTTGGAATCGTAGCCCTTTTTGCGTTCAACTTCGTGGTGCGTTTCTTCCATTATTATCTCATCCGCTCCGCCGGCGATCGCACGATTCAAGCCGTAAGGAACGATCTCTACGCTCATCTGCTTCGCCTTTCCCTGGGTTACTTCAATGAAGCGCAGGGCGGGAAATTGCTCTCCAAGGTGATCAATGATGTTCAGCAGATCGTTCATGCCATCTCGAGTTTGATTCATCTGGTGCGGGAGCCGATCACATTCCTGGGGCTTCTCGGCTCTATCTTCTGGCTCAATTGGCGACTGGCTTTGGTGATTCTTACGGTTACGCCTTTTGTTGCCTTCGTTTTGTCGAACACCGGCAGGCATGCGAAGCGCTACACTGCGAGAATTTATGATCGAATGGGTGATCTTTCCGCGATTCTTTCGGAGAGCTTCACCGGTATGCGAGTGATTCAGGCGTTTCGATTAGAGGGTTTGATGCGAGGACGGTTTATGAAGGCCAACCGCGACCTCACGCGCACCGCCCTCAAGGCGGCTCGCATGGAAGAGATGGCCCATCCCGGTGTGGAGTTTTTCGCCGGTGTGGCGGCGGCGCTGGTGTTTTACTTCGGCGGACGCGAGGTTTTGAACGGCAAGATGACCGCGGGAGAACTCGTGGCGTTTTTCACGAGCTTCGGACTCATGCTCGATCCGATCCGGAAGTTCAATGAACTCAATATTCGTTTTAATCAGTGTGCCGCCGCTGCAGAAAATGTTTTTGCCATCCTCGATGTGAGGCCCGAAATCGAAAGCAAGCCCGGTGCGGCTCTTGTGAAAGGTTTCGAACGGGACGTGTCTTTTGATAAGGTGACTTTTCAGTACCGAGAGGGTCAGCCCGTACTCCGAAACTTCAACTTCATTCTTCGGAAGGGCGAAGTGGTCGCGCTCGTGGGAGCGAGTGGTGCGGGAAAGAGCACGGTTCTCGGGCTGATTCCGCGGTTCTTTGATCCCTCTTCGGGCGCCGTGCGGGTGGATGGAGTGGACCTGAGAGAGGCACATCTCGATTCCCTGCGCGCGCAAGTTTCCCTGGTCACGCAGGAAGTTTTCCTTTTCCACGACACCGTGGCGGCCAACGTGAAGGCAGGCGTGCATTTTGCTTCCGATGAGGATGTGGAGCGAGCCCTGAAGGCAGCCCAGGCATGGGAATACGTGCAGAAGCTTCCCCAAGGGATTCACACCACGATCGGCGATAGGGGGCAAAAGCTGTCTGGCGGGGAACGTCAGCGCCTTTCCATCGCGCGTGCGATCCTGAAGAACGCGCCGATTCTTCTTCTAGACGAAGCCACCTCCGCCCTTGATACGGAGAACGAGCGGCTCGTTCAGACCGCTCTCGACGAATTGATGGTGGGCAGAACCGCTGTGGTTGTGGCTCATCGTCTCAGCACGATTCGCAAGGCTCATCGGATTCTTGTGATGGAGAAGGGCGAGATTTTGGAAGAGGGCACGCACGAAGAGTTGCAGAAGCGAAGCGGGGCATATGCCCGCGCATTGGCTCTTCAGGGCGGGTTTGGAGTATGAGCTACGACAGCGTGAAATCCAGCGGACGCCCGATTCCGAAAGGTCTTCAGGAGTGCATTCCCGACTATCGAGACATCCATGATGTCCCCGTTCCGGCTTATTCCGACGAGGAACACGGCACGTGGGGAATACTCATCGATAATCAGTGGCAGGTCCTTCCCGGCCGAGCTTGCAACGAACACATGGAGGGATTGGCTCGCGTAAATTTCCCTCGAACAAAGATTCCCCGATTGATCGACATCAGCGATGCCGTGGAGTCGGTAACCGGTTGGAAGCTGATGCGTGTCGACGGCCTAGTTCCCGACAAAGAGTTTTTTCACTTGTTGGCGGAACGAATTTTTCCGTCGACCGACTTTATTCGTGCCAGGAGCGAGGTGGGCTACACTCCCGCGCCCGATATGTTCCATGATCTTATGGGACACGTGCCTTTGCTCACCAATCCGCGCTTCACCGCATTTTTTGAAAAATTCGGTAGGGCCGGGGTAAAGGCCTTTGAAACCAACCATCCCGGTACCAAAATGTTGCCGCGGATCTACTGGTACACTGTGGAGTTCGGGCTTATCCGAAACCCTGAAGGCCTCCGAATCTATGGCGCCGGTATTGTGAGCTCTCCTAATGAGACCCTTTATTCGCTTTCCGAGAAGACCCAGAAGATACCCTTCCGAATCGAAGACGTGGCGGAGAAGCCCTACGATATCTGGCGGATGCAGGATGAGCTCTTCGTGATTGACAGTTTCGATCAGTTGGAGCGGGAATTCGACCGTTGGGCCCGGGGGCAGGGACTGCTCTGACGGGCTGAACTGAGGTAAATTTAGTCATGGGGAAAAAGCCGCAGAAAGATCGCATGGTTTGTTTCTGCTATTCAGTGCCGGAGTCGGTGATCGTGGACGCGATCGCTCGCGGCTGCAACACTTTGATGGATATTCGCCGGGAGACCTATGCTTCGAGCGGGTGTGCCGGATGTTCCGAAGAGGTAAGGAAGTTGATTCGAAAGCATGCGGGCAAGGCGGCCAAGCCGCCGCCGGTTGGGGGCGCAGATGGCTGACGTTTTGGTTGTCGGTGGGGCCGGCTACGTGGGGTCGCATGCGGTGAAGCGCTTGATCAAAGACGGCAACCGGGTGTCCGTTTTTGATGATCTCTCCACAGGGCATCGTGAGCTTGCGGGCCGGGCGGAATTTTTCGAAGGTTCAATCCTCGATCATGATCGAATCAGTCATGTGGTTCGCACCTTTCGTCCGCAATGCGTGATGCATTTTGCGGCAAAAGCACTTGTGGGAGAGAGCGTGGAGAATCCCGCGCTTTACTATCGCGTGAATGTGGTGGGGGCGGCGAATCTCTTCGATTCCCTGAGGGAACACGCTCCAGGTGCCAAAGTGGTGTTTTCCTCAACCTGCTCTCTTTATGGAAATGCCGGTGGACGACTCGATGAGTCTCTGCCGCTGCGCCCGATGAATCCCTACGCCACTACAAAAATGGTGATTGAGGAGCTCCTTCGCGACTATTCCGCAGCCTATGGACTGCGCAGTGTTTGTCTGCGGTATTTCAATGCCGCCGGCGCAGATTCTGAGGGTGAGCTCGGAGAGATTCATGATCCGGAAACTCATCTCATCCCCAAGTTGCTACGCGCTCACAAACACGGCACGATCGGTGATTTTCGCGTGCACGGAAACGACTATCCCACCCGCGACGGCACCTGCGTGCGCGACTACATTCATGTAGAAGACCTAGCCGATGCCCATGTGAGGGCGATGGAATATCTCCTTCGCGGAGGCGTCACAGAGGTGTTCAATCTCGGAACCGAGACAGGGTCGTCTGTGCTTGAAGTGGCTCGGATGGTGGAAAAAATAACAGGCGCGCGTCTGGATCTCCAAGTGGGACCGCGACGAGCGGGGGATCCCGCCGAGCTGATTGCCGTAGCCACAAAAGCAAACAGAGTTTTGGGCTGGAGTGCCAAGCATGATCTGGAATCGGTCGTGCGCTCAGCGTGGAAGTTTATCCAGAAGCATCCGAGGCTTTGATGAGTAAGCGGCCGGCCCTCTTCTTGGATCGCGACGGCACTATCAACGTGGATTACGTCTACATTGCCGACCCCGATCTAATCGAGTTGATCCCAGGCTCCGCGGAGGCGATCCGCCGGGCCCAGGATGCCGGTTGGCTCGTGGTGGTGATTACGAATCAAAGCGGTGTGGGGCGTGGGTTGATCAAACCTGAGGCATTGCCTCAGATTCACGCCCGAATGGAAAAACTTTTGGAAGAGCGAGCCGGCGCCACCATTGATCGATATGGAATCTGCATTCACGCCCCGGCCGAGGATTGCGAGTGCCGCAAGCCGAAACCTAAGTTGGTGGAGGAGGCGGCTCGGGACCTGGATATAGATCTACAGGGGTCGGTTTTTGTCGGCGATAAACTTACAGACATCGCGGCCGGGAGAAGGTCGCGTTGCGGTCGTTCGGTATTGGTGCGCACCGGAAAGGGCGTAGACGAGGAGCTGATACTAAAACTGGATCCGAACAACGTTCCTGCCGATGAGAAACCCGACTACGTGGCCAATGATTTAGCCCAGGCTGTGGATTGGATACTGAAATGATTCGCTTGGTTTCACTAATGACGCTCCTGGCGTGGACCGCAAATGCGGCGGACGTGATGCACTTTTCTCAGCGACTGGATCACGACAATCCGCAAAGCGTAGCTACTTTTCCTCAGCGCTATTCCGTGAATCGGGAGTTTGCCCGGGGGGAGCGCCCGCCGGTGATCCTTCAGATCTGTGGTGAGTGGACCTGTAATGAAATGGATCCCGCCCAACATCCGAAGTCTTTGATCGATTATGCGCAGGCCCTCGGAGCGGTGATCGTAACTGTGGAGCATCGCTTCTACGGTGAGAGTCATCCTTCCGATCGGCTGGATTTACCCTCGCTGAAATTTTTAAGCACGGATTATGCGCTCAAGGATCTCTTGGCAGTGCAGGAGCATCTGGCGAAAGCGGAAAACCTTCAGGGCAAGTGGGTGGCCGCCGGTTGTTCCTATGCCGGCGTATTGGCTGCTTATCTTCGCGGCGTCGCGCCGGATCGCATTGCTGGGGCGTTGGCAAGTTCTGCACCCGTGCGAGCAGAAGAGACGATGCCTCATGCGGAGGCATGGAGCTGGGATGAGTTTCCGAAGGAGTGTCGGCCTCGTATCAAAGAGGTTCAAAAGACTGTGGAAGGCCTAGGGCGTCCGCAGGATCCGCTCCCACTTTTTGTCCGTGCGCTTTTCAAGACCCAGGGTTCAGCGATTAACTACGACTTGGCTTTTGCTACTGGCGTTTGGTTAACCGGCGCCACCATGCACGGCAAGACTCATGAACTTTGCCGAATGCTCGCCAGTGAAAGCAATCCCTTGGTCGCTCTCGCCCGCTACTCTGAGCTCAACGGCGAGCCTTTGGAAAAAAACTCTATCTCCACGATGTTGGACCCTGTTACGTCAATGATGAACGGATCAGGTGCGTGGCGTGCTTGGACCTGGCAGACATGCACCGAATATGGTTTCAGTACGGCCGACATGAGGGAGTGTGAGTTTGGGCATCTGCCCTGGGTCGACTCCGATTTTTGCAAAGATGTTTTCGGTATTGCCCTGAAAGCTCAAGTGGTGGATCTCAACGAGAAATACTACAAGCCGCTTCTTGATCGGAAGAAAACCTCTCAAGTGATCTTTACAAACGGAACGCGGGATTTTTATGCCGGCAATTCGATTCTCCCGAAAACCAATCCAAACCCGAAACACGACACTCTGATGTTCGATAAGGCCGGTCATTGCCCGGAATGGCACGGGTATCCTGAGGGAAAATCCACGTGGGGTTCCCTCGGCGGGAAGTCTTCGCCCAAACAGAGAGTGATCGAACGTCTCAAAGAGTTCGTGAAGTAGAGATTTCGGCGGTGTCTTCGCGGGACGCCAGAAACTGTTCAAGAAGCGAGTGAGATCGGAACGCATAGTTCTGCAGGCCCGGACAATGATAGCGAAGAAAATCCTGTAGTACCTGCACGCCCTCGTCCTGCGACTGAATCGGAAAACGCAGGGATTGAACCTGGGCGATGGGCGTGAGTCGCGCGTGCTGGAGCCATACCAGGGTGTGGCCGCTGATCACTGGCGCTCCCGCGGGAGTGCAATCCTTGCAGAGAAAACCGCCACGCTGGAGGCTCACGGCCACCTCCAAGGAGTTAGAGCCGTTGAAGGCCGCGCTGCAACCGCAGCAGCACTCTAGATCTGGTGAATACCCCAGCCGATCGAGGAGCTTGATCTCAAATGAGCGCACCAATTCGGGCGTTACCAGATGAGTGTCGAGAGACACATAGTAATGAGCCAGGAGAAGAAACAGCTCGCGTGCCGGTTGCCGATCTTGGCTCAGACGGTAGGCCAGGTCGGCGAAATACCCGGCGGCTGAGATGTTTTCGAGCTGAGTGCGAAGCCAGGAAAAATCTTTGCGGGTGTTGGCTTCCTCAATGCGCACGAGTTCGCCCGAGTCCTTCCAGCGCACTGAGCTGGAGGTGAAAAGATCCAGGGACCCGCCGAAACGTCGGGAGTGAATGGCGCCTTTGGCCACGCCGGTGATGCGGCCGTGATTTTCCGTAAGCAGTGTGACCAGGCGGTCCCGTTCTTGAAACGGCTGCGAACGAAGCACTATGCCGAGGTCTTCCACGAACATGAGGTCAGTGTGCCACGTGCGTGGCTTAGGGAGCCATTACTTTGAGGAGAGTGTCGTAGCGGCGCTCGATTTCCGACTTCTCCAACCGCAGGAGCCGCTGGAAGCCGAAGTCCTCTACCGTGAAACTTGCCATCACAGAGCCATGAAGCACGGCTTGCTTCAGAGTTTTCCAGTCGAGGCCCGCGCCGTTCTTGGCAATCCAGCCCATCAGGCCTCCGGCGAAAGTGTCGCCGGCACCGGTCGGGTCCACTACGCGTCGGATCGGTACAGCAGGGGCGGAAAAAATATCGTTTTCAAAGAACAGAAAGGATCCGTACTCGCCGCGCTTCACCACCACGCACTTGGGTCCCATGGAGAGAATCTTTTCCGCCGCCAGCACCACGTTGCTCTCGTTGGCGAGAAGCTTGGCTTCGCCTTCGTTGATGGTGATCAAATCGATTCGCTCCAATACCTTCAAGAGGTCATTGCGAGCGCCGTTGATCCAGAAGTTCATCGAATCGAGAGCAATCAGGCGTGGATTCTTCACTTGGTCGAGCACGCGGAGCTGGAGCGCCGGAGCGATGTTGCCGAGGAATACGTATTCGGCGTTGCAATAGTCCTGAGGAATCTCCGGATTGAAGTGTTCAAACACATTGAGGTGCGTGGCCTTCGTGATGGCTTCGTTCAGGTCTTTGCCGTATTCGCCCACCCAGTGAAATGTTTTCCCTTTCGCGTGCTGCACGCCTTTTGTGTCTACTCCGCGGCGATTCAACTCCTGGAGGTGCGTCTCCGGGAAGTCATCGCCCACCACGCCCACGATCTTGAGGCCCGTAAAAAAGCTGGCCGACAGGGAAAAATAATTACACGAGCCGCCGAGGACTCGTTCGGCTTCGCCGGACGGGGTCTTCAAGGAATCAAATGCGAGGGAACCAACAGCGAGAATTTTTTTCATAGGCGAAGAGATGTAACTGGACCTTAGGGGGCAGGTCAAATTTCAGCGCGTGTGGGTGCGGAGCTCCGAGAGGTCGATTTCCATTTCGTCGAGGGTTCGGTCCTGACGCACCACGGGATGCATCAGGTTCTTCCGATCCGACGTGTGGGAAATCCCCAAAACATGGCCCAGCTCGTGGGCGGCCAGAGTCATAAAACGCACACTCCCCGGAAAACCGCAGTCGGAGTGACACCAGTTATTATCGCGCTGAAAGGCCACCACCGCCCGTGTGATCGTGCCGTCTTGGGAGGCAATCATGGTGCGTCCCTTTTCCTGAGTGGGCCAGGGCCATTCCGTAGCGAAGCGCAATAGGTTCACGGGCACTTCTTCCCAGGGAGTGGAGTCGGGAGTGGGATCTACGCCGGCCATCACGAAAACTTCCTTTTCCGCTCGGGAGTTCCAGAATTGGGCTGCTTGCTCCACTCCGGCGCGAAGATCGGGAGTCGTATGAATTTCGTGGCTAACGTAGAGCTTCACGGGAAACGACGTCCAGCGCTTCGGCCCGGGAGTTTCCTTTTCTACCGGTGAAGTGGGAGATCCGCAGCCGGCCAAAAGGAGGGCCACAGCGCCAAAGACAGGCGCGAGGCGCGAAAGGGCCGCTAGGTGTGGAGAGCGTGAATGGGGCATTGCGCAGCGTCATATCGCGGGCGCGAGGAGGTGGTCAACAGGAGCTAGTTTACGATGCGAGATAGTTCCGTGGGGGTCACGGTGGCGGAGCCAAGAGGCTCCGGTGTGAGGTCGGGCGACATGAGAGAGGCCGGATCTTCGGTGTGGGGGAGGCCAAGAAAGTGGCCCAATTCATGGGCTACCAGTTTTTGAAAAACCACCCGCCCGTGAGGGTTGGCGGAGCAGTTGCCGTAGCAGTAGGGCTCGTCGCCTTTTAGGGCGATCAGGCCGGTGTCGAGGCGATCTTGGGAGGCGAACAGGAACGTTTTTCCTTTTATTTCTTCCGCATGAGGCCACGGGTCTTGGAAGAACAGCACATTGCCGAGAAAGTCCTTCGGACTGGCGGCGGATCCTCCCGCGTAAGGCGGCATAGGGCCATTCCAGGTTTGGAGATCGATCAGGGGGCGCTGCACCTGCTCTTCCCACCAGGCCACGGCGGTGCGCACATCTTCCATGGAGTTGGAATCGTCGGCGATGGCGGGGTCTACCAAAACCACCACAGGGAACTGCTCCCAGCGCATGCGAGCCGAGCTGCCGGAGGTGGCCTCCCAGGGGGCTGTGTCCTTGCCGCATCCGGCGAGGAGGGGGAGAAGCAAAAGTAGAGCAAGGGGCGTGCGCATCCGAGGGGAGAAAGAGCAAGGGGAGTGCCATATATAAGCTATTGTATTTTAAGAGTATTTCTAAACAGCTGGGGGGGGTGCGGGTGAGAAACCGGTGGGCAGGCGTAAAAAGTTTGGATTGTGCGGCCCAAAGTGTTGGTTTTCTGAAATTACTCAAATGGATTCATGGGGTTGGGGGTGGATAAGCGGAACCGACAGAAGATCAGTCCCAGATCCCCCCAATTCCCTATGGTTGCCTCCATCCGACCAACACTATCGGCCGCACCAGGAAAATTAGCACCGGGAGCTCCAGGCGGCGGTGCACAACCCCTCAAAATCCTTAAAAAATTTTAACCCACGCGCCTTTACTGCGCGGTGCGTCAAAGTTAATAGTATTCGCATGTGTGGAGTAGTGGGCATCATCGGCAGCCAAGACGCCGCCAAGGAAGTTTTTCTCGGACTGTTCACGCTCCAACATCGGGGTCAGGACGCCGCCGGTATCGTGAGCTTTGAAGAGGGCGAGGGTCCCGGCTTTCGCATCTGGAAAGACAATGGACTCGTAGCGAATGTTTTCCCCGAAGACGTGGTGAATCACCGACTGGGCGGTGCCATGGCCATCGGTCACACACGCTACTCCACCGTGGGCCGCAGCGACGATACTACCGACGTGCAACCACTCGTTCTGAATTTTCCCCACGGCATCGGCATGGCTCACAACGGAAATCTGGTGAACTACCACATGCTGGTGGAGCGGTTGAAGCGCGAGAAGCGTCGTATGCCGCTGACGAAAAACGATTTGGAAGTAATCCAAAATGTTTTTGCCGATGCGTTGATCGAAGCCGGGGCCAGCCAAGGAGAAACAATCACGTTTGCTCAAATCACAAGCGCCGTGAAGAGCGTGTTTCGTGATTCCGTGGGCGGTTACTCCGTGGTGGCGATGATTGCCGGACACGGAATGCTTGCCTTCCGAGATCCGAAGGGAATTCGTCCGCTCACCTTGGGGCGGCGAAAAGGCGCCGACGGGAAATATCAATACTGTTTCGCCAGCGAGCCGGTGGTTCTGCAATTTCTGGGATTTGATCCTCAGGGGGATCTTGCGGCCGGCGAACTGATTTGGGTCGATCGAAACGGCGATCTCCACCGGAAGGTGGTTCAGCAAGACGGTGAATCGGCTCACTGCATGTTTGAATGGGTTTATTTCGCTGGAGCGGAAAGCGAACTCGAGGGACGTCCGGTTTATTCAGCGCGCCTCGAACTCGGCAAGGGTTTGGCGCGTACGATTCAAAAGGCGATCGATCGCGGTGAAATGAAGCCAGACATCGTGGTGCCTGTTCCAGAAACCGCCCGGATCGCGTCGATTGCGCTCGCGGAGGAGCTCGGAATCCCGTACCGCGAAGTGCTCATCAAGAATCGTTACATCCAGCGGAGTTTTATTCTCAACACCGCCGAGAAACGCACGAAGGCGGTGGACCTGAAGCTGAACCCTGTGCGGAGCGAGATTGAAGGCAAGAACGTGCTTCTCGTCGACGACTCCATCGTGAGGGGCACCACCTCGAAGCGGCTCGTGGGCCTCGTGAAGGCGGCGGGAGCCAAAGAGGTTTACTTTGTGAGCACATGCTCGCCGATTCGTCACCCTTGTTACTACGGAATCGACTTTCCCAATCCTGCCGAACTCATTGCCACGGATCGTGACGAGCGACAGATCGCCCGGGAGCTCGGCGCGGATCGTGTGATTTATCTCGATCAGGAGGGGCTACGGGAGGCAATCGGCGTGAAGGGCCTCTGTATGGCTTGCCTCGACGGAAAATATCCCACCGACATTTCCCATGCGGCAGCCTTTCAGGAGCGCCGTCAGAACGACAGGAGAGGCAAGAAATGAAAGTGTTGCTGATGTTCGGTTCGAAAAGCGACGCCAACATCTATGAGCCACTGAAGCAGCGGCTCGAAAGCGACGGTCATCAAGTGGATTTTCGCATGATCTCCGTGCACCGGAGCCCGGATCTTCTGGATAAAGAGCTCACCGGCCTCAATGTGCAGGCGGTGGTTGCCGGTGCGGGTTTGGCCGCACATCTTCCCGGCGTTCTTGCCTCGAAGGTATTGCTTCCCGTTTTTGGAATTCCCTGTGGAGCGGCCCTGGGCGGAGTGGACGCTTTGTTTTCCATCATGCAGATGCCCTTCGGAATTCCGGTGCTCGCGGTTGCTCCGGATCGTCATGAAACCGTGGCGGATTTCCTTACAGCCTGGGAAAATCTCGACCTGCGCTTCAAGTTCAACGAATTTCATCTGGTCTACGAGTTTTCGCGCAAGGAAACCTCTCACTTTGCACAAATGCTCACGCGGGCGCAGAGAATCGCCGAGAAAGTTAATCTTGAAATTTCTCACGACGAACAGCCCCGCAAAGGTGCTGTGAATATCTGCCTTGTGGAAATTGACCCGAAGGACCCGGAGCGTTCCCTGCCATGGCCTGTGGGCGGCAGTGAAGAAACCAGGATCTATGTGCCCGTGTTGGCCGATCAGGACTATCGCGATCCCTACGCAGCGGTGGCTGTGGTGAAGCAGATCTCGTCGGTGTATGGCGGAGTGTGGGTGGGTGTGAACAACGTGGGTAACGCCATGCTGGTCTCGCTCCAGCTCGCCAACGTTTCCGGTGGTTTTAATCCGTTTCTCACCAGCGCAAAGAAGGGTTACGTGCATCCATGAAGCGTCGCCGTACCGCTACCGGAGGCTTGGGCGAGCTTCTCTATCGCGGCTCGGTGAAAGACGTGTGGGGTGATTCTTCTCAGTGTGTTTTTGTTTTTTCAGACCGGTATTCAATTTTTGACTGGGGAGAGATGCCGGATCTTCTTCCTCACAAGGGAGAAGCCCTCGCGATGATGGGCGATTCTTTTTTCCGTTTTCTGGGAGATCCGGGAACCTGGAGAAAATGGAAGTTTTCACCCGGCCTTCCGTCCAATTGGAAAAAGCGCCTCGAGGGAAGTCCAGAGTATGTTTCTCTGAGAGAGCACGGGCTACGGCATCATTCCCTCGGGTTGGTCGACGAAACCGGGCGCACCCTGAAGCCCGGCGAACGATCCAACCGTTTGCTCGTGAGAGCGTGGAAGCGGCTTCTTCCCAAAGTGCGAAAAGAGAACACCTCGATCTCCTACGACTATTCGGAATATTCCAACTCTCCCACGGGTGTTCTCGTGCCGCTCGAGGTGGTGTTTCGTTTGGGCGCTCCCGAAGGAAGCTCTTTTCTCCAAAGAGCGAAGGCCGATCCAGCCTATGCGCGTTCGTTTGGATTAAACGGTGTGAAAGCCGGCGACCGGTTTTCCGTACCCGTAGTGGAATTTTTCACGAAGCTGGAGCCCACGGATCGATTCTTGAGCCGAAAGGATGCGCAGGAAGTCGCGGGCCTGACCGGCGCCGAACTCACTCGCCTAGAAGACCTTACGATCCTGATCGCACTGCGCTTGGAAGAAGTTTTCTCGCGTCTCGGTGTGGAGCTTTGGGACGGAAAGTTTGAGTTTGCGTTTGTGCCGGGCGAGAGCGGTGCTCGTGCGTTTGAGCTCGTGGACTCGATCGGGCCCGATGAGTTGCGTTTAATTCGTAAGGGAGTTCATCTCTCCAAAGAGTCTCTTCGCCGTCACTACCGGAATTCCAAGTGGTACATCGCCTTGGAGCGTTCCAAGCAGCTTGCCAAAGAGCGAGGCGAGGAAGATTTTCGGAGGATCTGCGAGGAAGAAATGGAGATTTCCCCCCGCCCACTCACGAAAAAGGTCTTCGACGCCGTGAAGGGGCTCTACCCGGGACTGGCCGCCGGTCTCCTCCAGGAAACGCTCGGCGTGAAGGTGTTTCCGCGCGCGCCGAATCTCGAGAAGGTTTGTTCCCGGCTGGAGGCGATTCCGTGAAAGTGCTCGTGGTGGGAGGCGGCGGTCGGGAACACGCTTTGGCGTGGAAGATCGGGCTTTCGCCGAAAGTGCGCGATGTGTTCCTCGCACCAGGAAATGCGGGCTCGCTGCTGGAGCCGAAGAGCCGTCCCACTGGAATTGGAGCGAACGATTATCCGGGGATTTTGCGGGTTTGCCGGGAGAAGGCGATTGAGCTTGTGGTGATCGGCCCCGATCAGGCTCTGGCCGACGGGCTCACCGATCAGTTGTTGGACGCGGGAATTCCCGTGTTCGGCCCGAGGCGAGAGGCTGCGCGTCTCGAGTTTTCTAAATCATTTGCCAAGGAAATGATGGCGATAGCGGGAGTGCCCACGGCACGTTTTGAAGTATTTACGGATTTCACCTCTGCGCAGGATTTTCTGAACGGCGATCCCTGGAAAGACGGATATGTGGTGAAGGCCGACGGGCTCGCCCTCGGAAAAGGCGTGGTGGTTTGCTCCTCCCGGCAAGAGGCGGAACTGGAAATCCGAGAATTTCTTCAGACCGGAAAGATGGGTGACGCTGGGAAAAAGGTGGTGCTTGAGGAACGTCTTTCAGGGCCTGAAGTTTCCGCTTTTCATTTTTGTGACGGTGAAGAATTTCGTCTTCTTGGTTTTTCCTGCGACTACAAACGCCTTCTCGACGGGGGAAAGGGCCCGAACACCGGAGGCATGGGAACATACTCCCCCGCCGACTGGATTCCGCAAGGACTGAAGAAAACCGTAAGCGAGGAGGTGGTGCGTCCACTTCTGAAGGAGATGAAGCGCCGGGGCACTCCTTATTCGGGTATTTTATTTACGGGTCTGATGGTGACCGGAGAAGGACCGAAAGTTTTGGAGTTCAATGCTCGATTCGGCGATCCGGAAACCCAGTCGTTGCTTCCGATGCTGAAGGGCGACGTTGTTCCGTGGTTTGAGGCAGTAGCGAAGGGAAAACTTCCGCTAATGCCGGTTGAAGTGGACCTAGCGCCCGGCGCAGCTGTGCATGTGGTGTTGGCGGCCCATGGTTATCCCGGTGATCGTGAGCCGGTGCGGAAGGGCGATGCCATCCGAATTCCATCAGACCTTCTTTCCGAACAGACTCGCGGTAAGATTTTCTTCGCTGGCGTGGCGGGAGAGCAGGGAGATTTCCAGACCAACGGCGGTAGGGTTCTCGGCTACACCGCCTGGGCCGCTTCTCGGAAAGAGGCGAGAGATGCCGCCTATGCGGGGGCTCGGCGGATCGAATTCGAGGGACGCCAGATGAGGAGCGACATCGGTGAGTAAGACACCTCTTCGCTTCGTAATTTTTGCGTCGGGCACCGGCTCCAATGCACGGGCCTTGATTGACCACGCCCAAAAGAGCGGCGGACGATTGCTTCCCGTGGCGCTCATTAGTGATCGTGCCGGCATTCCGGCGCTCGCCATGGCCCGGGAGCGTGGAGTTCCCACCTTTGTGATCGACCATCGAAATGAGCAAGTGCTTCTTGCCACGCTCGATAGCCTTCAGCCGTCGTGGGCCTGTTTGGCGGGATACAAGAGAATCGTGGGGAAAAATTTTCTAGAATTCTTCTACGCGCGCAACTTGGGTTTCTCGCGGGTTCTGAACGTGCACCCGTCGTTGCTTCCGGAATATCCCGGACTGCATGGCTACGAGAGGGCGTGGAAGGACGGAAAGCGGGAAACTGGAGTGACTGTTCATCTCGTGGATAGCGGCTTGGATACGGGCCCCGTGGTTCTGCAGGAGAAATTCGAAATCCGGCCAGGGGAAACTCTTGCGCAGGTAGAAGAGCGGGGCCACGAAGTGGAGCACCGTATCTTTACGCGAGCACTCGAAATGGCCGCAGCCGGGGAAATTCGTGGGAGAGAGGGAAGATGAGCATGCAAGTGGTGCGGATCGAAGTGAGAGATCGAAGTGGAAATCCCCGCGAGCATCGGGTGGCCCGAAGTGCTCGGCAGAATCTTCGAGTTCCGGTGTTTGCGTCGGAAGCAGTCGACGTTTACTGGGTTAAGTCGGGCGACGGCACGTTGATCAATGAAGGCGAGGCAAAAGCGTGGGCTGAAAAGGTTTTTGCTGATCCGATACTCCACGAAGTCTCGCTCAGCCAAGAAGGTGAGTTTCGCCCGTTAGCTGCGCTTTCGCTCACCCCCTCCTGGGTGGTGGAGGTTCGGTTCCTTCCTGGAGTTACCGACAACGTGGGCACAAGCGCCACCGACGCACTTCGGCTGGTGAGTTCTTTTGCGGCGGAGCACGGTGTGCGGGTCTTCTCGGGAAAAGATGTGTATCTCTACGGGGAGCTTTCCCGGGACGAGGCGGAGCGTGTGGCCACCGAGAGTCTGGCCAATCCTCTTATTGAGGACATTCGCATTAAGACCTTTGCAGAATTTCAGTCGAGCGATCGTTTTTCCAATCAACTCGTTCCCGAAGTTCGCCTCGAAGGTGACACCACTGTGGAGGTCATTTCCCTCGACCTCGAAGATCGTGCCCTCGAAAAGTTGAGTAAGGAGCGTTGCTGGGCGCTCACCTTGGCCGAATTAAACGTGATTCGTGAATATTTTGGCAGGCCTGAAGTGCAAGCCGCCCGTGCTGCAGAGGGGCTGACGGCGAATCCCACGGATGTGGAAATGGAGGTGTTGGCCCAAACCTGGAGCGAGCACTGCAAGCACAAGATTTTTGCGGCCGAGATTGACTACAAAGAAAGCGTTCCCGACACCCAGCCCGCTGCCATCTATCCGCGGTTGGGTTCATTTACGGTGAAGAGCGTTTTCAAGAGCTACATCCGCAAGGCCACCGAAGAGGTGAAGGAGAGGAGAAAGCTCGATTGGCTTGTTAGCGTTTTCACCGACAACGCTGGAGTGGTGCGGTTCGACGAGAACGTGGACGTTTGCATCAAGGTGGAAACCCACAACAGCCCCAGCGCACTCGATCCCTATGGAGGCGCGCTCACGGGGATCGTTGGCGTAAACCGCGATGTTCTCGGATGCGGCTTGGGGGCGAGACCGATCGCCAACACCGATGTCTTTTGCTTCGCTCCACCGGAGTGGCCTGCTCCGGGCGACGAAAAGGAACTTCCTTCGGGCCTCAAGCATCCGCGCCGGATTTTCGAGGGAGTGCATCTCGGAGTGGAAGATGGCGGCAACAAGAGCGGAATTCCCACCGTAAACGGCGCGATCGTGTTTCATCGCAACTATGCGGGAAAGCCGCTCGTGTTCTGTGGCACTTTGGGTGCCATGCCGAGATCGGCGGCCGGGCGTCCATCTGCTTCGAAAAACCAGGAACCGGGTCACCATGTGGTGGTGGCCGGTGGCAGGATCGGGAAGGACGGTATTCACGGTGCCACCTTCAGCTCGATGGAGCTCAGCGAGGGAGCGCCTGCCACAGTGGTGCAGATCGGAGACCCGATCACCCAGAAACGTCTCGCAGACTTTCTTTTGGAGGCGCGCGATCTTGGGCTCTATTCCAGCGTTACTGATAATGGGGCTGGGGGCCTCAGTTCCAGCGTGGGCGAGATGGCTCAGGGAGCGGGCGGCGCTACGATGGACGTGTCACTTGCGCCGGTGAAGTATGCGGGACTCAAGCCCTATGAGCTTACGGTAAGCGAGAGCCAGGAGCGGATGACCTTTTCGGTGGAGCCCGGGAAGTGGGCGGAGTTTGAGTCTCTGGCGCGAAAGCGTGGCGTTGAGGTGAGCAAGCTCGGTGAGTTCCGTAACGACGGAAAGTTTCGCGTGCAGTATGCCGGGAAAACAGTAGCCTGCCTCGATCTGGATTTTCTTCACGACGGACTTCCGGCCATGGTGCTGAAGGCCGACTGGGAGGGGCCGAAAGAAGATCGCCCCTTTGGAAAAGAAGAGATGCGGGAGCCGGTTACGGAATCCGAAATGCAGTCCCGGGCCTTCCTGGAGAAAGCCCTCTATCGCCTACTGGGCCGTTGGAACGTGCGAAGCAAGGAGCCTTGGGTGCGGCGCTACGACCACGAAGTCCAGGCCGCAACCGTGGTGAAGCCATTTACCGGAGTGCGCGCCGATGGGCCCGGTGATGCCGCCGTTGTTTGGATGGCGCCCCACGGTGGCAGTGCACTGGGAGGAGTGTCGGTGAGCTGCGGACTTGCTCCGAAGTTGGCTCACCTCGACACCTACGTAGCCGCCCAACACGCCCTCGACGAAGCCGTACGCAACGCGGTTGCTACCGGAGCCGATCCCGACCGTATGGCCGTGGTCGACAACTTCTGCTGGCCTGACCCGCTTCCTTCGGAGAAAAATCCGGACGCGGCCCATAAGCTCGCGCTCCTCGTGCGAGCCAATCACGGCCTCCACCAGCTGGCCCTCACCTACGGAACGCCGTTTGTGAGCGGTAAAGACAGCATGAAGAACGACTTCCTCGGAAAAAGCCGTTTCGGTAAAGATATCAAGATCAGCGTGCCGCCCACTGTGCTGGTAACCGCGATCGGTCATGTTCCTGATGTTACGAAAACCGTAACTACGGATTTCAAAAAGGCTGGGCACAGGGTGTTTCTGGTAGGGAAACCCTCACGAAATCTCGGAGGGTCGGAGCTACTCCTTGAATTTCAATTGCCGGAAAGCGCTGAGGTTCCGTTGCCACCACCGGTAGACGGCGCGGCTCACATTGGGCTCTATAGAAAAATGCATCGAGCCATTCAGAGGGGACTGCTCGCCTCCTGCCACGACGTGAGCGAGGGGGGAGCTGCTGTGGCGATAGCCGAGAGTGCTCTTGGCGGTGACCTGGGACTTTTGGTGGAGGTTCACTCCATACAAGATCGGATCAAAGCCTACGGTGGAACGGTTGCGGAGTTTCTCTTCAATGAGGCGCCTGGTCGTTTCGTGGTGAGTGTGGCCCCGGATCATGTTTCCGCCTTCCTCAAGGAATTAGACGGCGAAGAACTTGTTCCCTTCGGCGAGGTGGCGGCCAATGGAATTTTCCGTGTGATGCGAAGCGGGCTAGTGCTGCTCGATTGTTCGGTAGCCGATCTCAGGGCCGCATGGAAAGGAGATCGCTCATGAAAAATCCAGTTTTGGTACTTACCGGCGACGGAATCAACTGCGAGCGGGAAACCGCCCGGGCATTTGAGCTAGCCGGAGGCGAAGCGAAAATTCTTCATGTTAACGACCTCTTCGAAAATCCTTCGCGCCTTCTCGATTTTTCGGCCTTGGCCTTGCCGGGCGGATTTTCTTTTGGCGACGATCTGGGCAGTGGTCAGGTGCTCGCCCTCAAGCTCGATAAAATTCTCGGCGAAAACCTGCGTAAATTCGTGCAGAGCGGACGGCCGGTGATTGGCATTTGCAACGGATTTCAAACCCTCACTAAGTTAGGGCTTCTGCCGGAACCGTTTGCCCCACGCTCCATGGCGCTTGCTCGTAACCGTCAGGGTCATTTTCAGAATCGTTGGGCAGGTCTCGAGGTGGATGCCAACTCGAATTGTATGTGGACGAAGGGTCTCTCCGACGAAGCGGATCTGATGTTTCCCATCCGTCACGGTGAGGGAAGAATAGTTTTCCTCGCAGGCGAAGAAGAAGCGATCCACCGAAAACTTTCGGCAGCCGGACAAATTCCGCTTCGGTATACGGAAGATGTGAACGGATCCCACGGTAGGATTGCCGGGGTTTGCGACCCTGCGGGGCTTGTGCTCGGGTTGATGCCTCATCCTGAGGCCGCCGTATCTCTGTTGCAGCATCCAATGAGCTCTCGGCTGGCACATCGTGATTCTCCTGGGCCTGGCCTGAAGATGTTTCGTAATTGCGTAGAACATTTGAGGAAGGGATGAGGAAAGCACTCCCCAACGGTTACTCGATCCGTGAGATGGGGTTGGAGGAGTTCTCCTCCCTGGCCCAGCCGCGCATGAAGGAAGTGTTTCTCGATAACGGAATGATTTTCTCCGCCCGTGAATATCTGAGCGAGGAAGAAAAGGCGGCTCGTGCGGAGTTGGGTAAACGCATGGGCGACCCTGTCCGCATCAACTTGGGATTGTTTCACGGCGATAATTTTGTGGGTTGGAGCTGGGGTTACCAGAAGGATTCCGACACCTTTTACATGACGAACTCTGCTGTGCTTCCTGCCCATCGAGGACAGGGCCTCTATAAAGCTCTGATGAATGCGATGGTCGAGGTGGTGGCCGCCAAGGGATTCCAGGTGATTTATAGCCGTCACATCGCCACAAACAACGCGGTGATCGTGCCAAAACTGAAGGCTGGGTTTCACATCACTTCATTCGAATTGAGTGAAATTTTCGGGGTGTTGGTTCACCTAACATATTTTCCGAACCCTTTGCGGAGGAAGGTTTTGATCGCCCGGACTGGGGATCAAAAGCCTGATCCAGAGGTGCGTCGGGTATTGGGATTGGAGTGAGTTATGGAAAACTGGAAGATTCGGCGAGCCCTTTTCAGTGTGTCCGACAAGGAAGGCGTGGTGGGTTTTGCGCGTTTCTTGGCCGATCGAGGCGTGGAAATTTTTGCCACCGGCGGAACGGCGAAGAAACTGACTGACTCTGGAGTGGCCATCACGCCGATGGAAACGATCACGGGAAACCCCGAGGCGTTTGGCGGTCGTATGAAGACCATTAGCTTTCCTTTTGCCAGCTCCCTCCTCTACCGGCGGGATGTGAAGGAGGATCTGGAAACCGCCGATCGCATGGGGATCCGGCCGATGGATCTGGTGGTTTGTAATCTCTATCCGTTCCGTGATGCGGCGGAAAAGAAAGCCTCCGATCCGGAGCTGATTGAAGAGATCGATGTAGGTGGTCCCACGATGATCCGTGCCGCCGCCAAAAATTTTAATTGGGTCACTGTTTGTACGGATCCCTCACAATATGCGTCCGTGATGGAAGAGCTCGATCGTTTGGAGGGGTCTCTTAGTTTTGAAACCCGCCGCGGGCTCGCGGTAGAGGCGTTTCGGCTCACCGCCGCCTACGACTCGATGATTGCCGTAGAGTTGTCGCGCCGATTCACTTCAGAGGAAATGGAAGTGGTGCAGTTGCAACGGGGCAAGCGTCTTCGCTATGGGGAGAATCCGCATCAAGGGGCTGTGTTCTACCGGAATCCTTGGGCTGGAAAAGTTCCGAGTATTGCCTCGGCCGATATCCTTCAGGGAAAGCAGTTATCTTACAACAATATCCTCGACGCGGACGCGGCTCACCGGGCCTGCTCCGACGCGTTTCTTGCTTCCGGTGGTAAGCCCACAGTGGCGGTGATTAAGCACCTGAATCCTTGCGGGCTAGCGAGTTCGGGTAACCTCCTTTCCTCTTTGGAGTTGGCCTGGGAAGGGGATCCGGTAAGTGCCTTCGGAGGCATTCTCTGTTTCTCTCATGAAATCACGGAAGAGTGCGCCGACTGGCTCGACGGAAAGTTTGTGGAATTGCTGGTGGCACCGTCGGTGGACGCCGGCGCGCTTCGTAAGTTTGCCGCCAAAAAAAATCTGCGGGTTCTGATCTGTCCGCCGCGGTCGGCGGTCGTGAAGGAACGAACTCTTAGGTCTGTATTTGGCGGGGTACTGGTGCAGGACGAAGACGAGGGCCTCGACTCAGAACTTCGCTCGGTAACAAAAAAAGAATTTCCCAGCGAACTAGAGGGGCTGGCCCATTTCGGCGTGATGGCTTGTAAGCACCTTCGGAGCAATGCGATTGCACTCGTGCGACGCCATAAGAGTGGAGCGCTTCAGCTCGTGGGCGCCGGGATGGGTCAACCGAATCGGATCGACAGTCTTCGCACGCTCGCGGTGGCGAGAGCGAAACAGAAGGGGGCGCTGGAAGATCTTGTGCTGGTCTCCGATGCCTTCTTCCCGTTTCCCGACACGGTGGAAGCGGCTCACGAAGCGGGAGTGCGGTTTATCATTCAACCCGGTGGAAGTATCAAGGATCAGGATGTGGTGGCAGCGGCCGATAAACTCGGCGTGGCTATGGCGTTCACGGGGCGCCGGCACTTTCGGCATTGAGGGGTAGGAATGGCTGATGGTTTGGGAGTTTCAAAAGAACTAACGGAGTTGAGATCCGAGAAGAAGGTTTTGGTACTTTCAGACTCGGGGCACATGTTTAGCCCGGGCTTTTTCTTTCCCGATTATCTTGAAATTCAAGAGGTATTGCCTCTTCAAGTTACTATGGGCTCGGTACTTGTTGCTTCGATTTTAAAGTCGTCGGGTTACAAGGTTCATTTTTTAGATAACTATAGCTACCGAGATAGGTCTAAGCGACTGCACGAGGCCTTAAGGAGCGCTCCAGATGCGATTTGCATTTCCACTACTTTTACTATTGATCCGAAGTCGGCGATTGACTTGATCGTGGCCATCAGGGCTGTTTGCCCATCAGTTCCAATTGTTTTAGGAGGGGCCGGAATTGTGTCTCATCCTGAGCTGGCTGATTTAGCTGATTGCGTAGTTCCTGGAGATGGGGAAAGCGCCGCGGTATCAGCGCTTGATCATTTATTTTCATTATCGCCGCGTGCTCACAATGCAGGAGTTTGGTTTCCCGGGAACGAAGGGGGAATTTTAAGTGCACTTGATACGTCTGCTGATATAGATCAATTTAGGCCGGATTGGAGCTTGGTAAATCGATTTTCTAACGAGTACTACACTCTAGAAACCCAAAGAGGCTGTCGCTGGCGTTGTGCCTTTTGTAACTATCCCCCAAGAGCCGGAAATTCAATTAGATATCGGACTGTAGAGTCGGTGATAAATGAAGTGACCCATAATTGGGATCGTTACGGTATTCATCGCTATGTTTTTGCGGACAGCACGTTTAATTCGCCAATCGAAAGATGCATTCAACTGTTGAATGAAATTTCAAAATTGCCGTTTTCAATTGAGTGGGTGGGATACGCGCGTGTTGACTGGATTACGCCTGAGTTTTCGGATGCTGCCGTGAGGTCGGGGTGTAAAGATCTTTTTCTTGGTATCGAGAGTGGTGATGATCGGATCCTTCGTTACATGAATAAAGGATTTGATGTGACCAAGATAAAAAAGGAATGGCGATATTAAGGGAATTTGGAATTAGTTCAACTGTGTCATGGGTCGTTGGATTCCCAACTGAGACCTTTGAGTCCCTACAACGGACTCGTGAACTGCTATTTGATATAAGGCCGCGGTTTAATGCTTTTCACAAATTTGAGATTTCGGCGTTGTCACCCGTATCGAAGGGAATTTCTCTTGGAGGCTATCGACCTGGATGCGGCGCCATACCAGACACAGAGCGAGAAATTCCCTCAGAGGAAATGCAGATGCATTTTGAGAGATTAATTTCGGATGCGGTTGATTCTGGGCTTTGGATTACTTCTGGATTCGGATTTGGAAAGTATGCAGTTTTAGGACTGTCTTTCGCAGATATAATTGATCTTACAGACGTACTACATGGAAATTGGCGTGTGCAGAAACTTCCCCCCAACGATCCCGCCAGGATCGAATATGAGAAGCGATTCTCGACTTGGCTTCAGCGATTGCGGACAGAGGCAGCAAAGCATCCACTTTGTGTGAAAGGTGTCTAGTAGTTGTAGTTGGCTTGTTAATTGCGGCTAAGAGCTCATCGGGGAGTTCTTGCTGCTCTAAACCCAATAAATGGCCATCTGGCAGTTTGAAAATGTGGAGCGCAAAAGTCTCAGGTCCCTGTATTTGCGATGTGGCGAGAGTGGGTTTCGATAGAGAACTGGTTTTCAATAGGAAGTAGTGATGTCGTTATCCTTGGAACAATGGGATTGGCTCTCGTAGCCAGTGATCTGAGCCCTGGCATGGTTTCCCAACAAATAGGCGCAGCAAGTCTCGGCATCCTCAAACCTAAAAATGGCGCCTCATCAGGAGTGCTGAATTCGGAAGTGCGGTAGCAGCCCGATACCAGGTAGATCGTGCGTTTCAATTACTTGCCATGATTTTGTTTCAAGAACGAACAGCTTGCTGCTCTTTGTGCCAATGAAAACATGGTCCCCTGAGGGGGACTCTGCAAGACCCAGGGGTTCATTGTTTCCTAGATTCAAAACCTTTGCGGGGCTGGAGAGTCCACGCTTCCAGATCGACACGTTGCACGACTTCGTGTGGGCTACTATGAAGTGATCTGTTTTGTGTGAATACTGAACGGTGAAGTTGTACAAAAAACTTCCAAATTCCGGTTTAAGTGGAAGGGGCGACCACGAGTAGGCGTCCGCAGTTCTCTTTCCCGTTAGGTGCGGGGCGGGTAGTTCATTGGACGAAGACGTTGTTATTCGCGTCGAAAAATAAAGAGCCCCATCTTTCCCGAAGTCAAAATGGCACGGCCCGAAGTCCGGTGCAGAAAACCAAGCCTCTTTCAGCGGGGCAAAGTCGGGATAACGGAAAACACTTACTCCCCCACGGTCAATGCCAGTGGTTGTTCGCTTTCCATAGTGCCCCACCAGGAGATGTTTTTTGTCGGCGGTGAATGTGATTTGGTGTGGTTTATGGAATCCGGTTTCAAGTTTTCGTTCAACGGCTAGAGTCGTCGCGTTTCTTATTACAATCTCACCTGGGCCGCTGTGATCCTTGGGGTACTCCACCGTCAATAAATGCTTCCCATCAGGAGTAAAACACAGGTGGCCGTCAAATAGTCCCTTCACTTCATCGGACGCATTGAAGCGAGCGGTTACCTTCCCTGCCTTGAGATTCACAATGCATGCCTTTGTCCCGAAAGACTCCGAGATCGCGCAAATATTTTTGTCCGTTGGAGAAAAGTCAATAAAGTGCCCCGTCGTAAGGCCAAGCGGGACAAAGACGGGACGTTGTGACTTTGAGCTATGAATACAGAGGTATCGCTCCTCGGATCCGGGCGCTACCGTCAGATAGACGAGACGAAAATTTCCGAATTTCCGCAATAGGGGCACCGTGTGAGTGGGGCCGGTAGATGGCGAGAGTGCGCTCGCCCATCTCCAGGGAAAAAATGATAAAACTGCTGCAGCGGAAGTGGCCGTTACGAGGAACTTTCGTCTGTCCATGTCCGGATTGTATGCGAAACCGTTTTGTTTAAAAATAATGCGCCCCGCCATCCTCGACTGGCCAAGGGTAGCCAGGCTACCCTCCCTCCATGGCAATTTCCTACAAAGACGCAGGCGTGGACATCGAAAAGGGCGACGAGTTCGTGCGCCGGATCTCTAAGCTCGTAAGGAGCACATACTCAAAAGCTGTGAAGAGTGGTGTGGGCGGTTTTGCCTCGCTCTACGACGTGGGCGGGGGAAAATATTTGGCGGCCGGAACCGATGGCGTGGGCACCAAGCTCAAGATCGCCCAGCAGCTAGGCAAACACGACACCATCGGGATTGATCTCGTGGCCATGTGTGTGAACGATGTGGTGTGTACCGGAGCCCGTCCGCTTTTCTTTCTCGACTACATCGGTTGCGGAAAGCTGGACCTCGCGACCAGCGAAGCCATTGTGAAGGGTATTGTGGATGGATGTCGTCAGGCCGGTTGCGCCCTGGTTGGTGGTGAAACCGCAGAAATGCCCGGAATGTACGACGATGGCGAGTATGATCTGGCCGGCTTTTCCGTGGGGGAGGTGAGGAAATCTAAACTCATCGATGGGAAAAAACTTCAGCCGGGCGACGAGCTGGTGGGCATTGCCTCGAGCGGCGTGCATTCCAATGGCTTTTCGCTCGTAAGAAAACTTATTCCGGACCACGACGAAGCACTTCTCGCGCTTTCCCTCACTCCCACTCGCATCTACGTTAAGCCCGTGCTGGCGGCGCTCGAAAAGTTTCCGATCCGTGGCTTGGCGCACATCACAGGATCTGGTTTTCTCAACATTCCCCGCATCAACGAAAAATTCGCCTATCGGATTCACTCGCTTCCGGAAAAGCCAGGCATCTACAAGGTGCTTGCCGAGCGCTCGGGCCTTGAGGCCGCTGAGCTATTCACTACTTTCAACATGGGGCTCGGTTTTGTTTTGGCTGTAAAAAAGGGGAACGGCGAGAAGTTGGCCGCCTTCCTGCGCAAGAAGGGCGAGCCGGCCTTGGTTATCGGCGAGGTTAGGCGGAAGCCGAGCGCCACAGTGGAGATCCGCTGCGACGGAATTGACCTGGATCTGAAGTGAGCACCGGGTTTCGTCTTTTTTCTTCCGGAACGAACTGGTCTCGTGCGTTCGAAGAAGCCGTGCGGTTTCTCGAAACCGGGGATCGAGTGCTTGTGCTGGGGCCATCCGTGGGCGATGCGGGCGCCGCGTGGATACGGAAGGAGCTTTTCAAGAAAAATCCTCTGATCTTCGGCGCGAAGATACTGCCGTGGCGGGAGTTCGTGCGCGGGCTGGCACGAGAGGAGGCAGTTCGCCGGGGCGAAGGATTTCGTGAATTTCAAAAGGCCACCCAGCGAGAGTATCTTCGCAAGCTTCTGAGTTACCTCTCCCAAAGCGGAGTGTTTCATCATCTTCAAGATTTGTGGCAGGAGGAGAAATTCTTCTCCGGGCTGCTCGATACGATTACGGAGCTTCGCAAGGCAGGACTTGGGCGTGGAGAAGACCTGGAGCGCGCTCGTGCGGCATTGGCCGCCGGCGATTCCGTTTACAGAAATTCCTATGAAGACCTTTGGCATTTACTCCTTGCCTGGGACCAACTTGTTCCCACGCTGGGCCAGGGGCGGCACGACGAAGCCAGTCTCCTGTCTCTTGCGTCCGCCGCTGAGCGTATGCCCGGTGAGGTTTTTCTTCTCGGCTTCACTACCGCCTCACTTCTGGAGACGGAATTGATCCAGGCTCTTGCGCGTGCTGGAACAGTGAGCATTCCTCTTTTTGCCTCTCCGGAGGAAATGGAAGGAATTCGGAAGGGGAGGGAACCCGGGTCTCGCGAGAGCCTGATTTTCCTTCAGTCGTTGCTAACCGCTTTCGGGGGGGGCGTGGAGGTTGTCGCTTTTTCAGAGTCGACAGTATTGAAGGAGCGACCTCTACTCGAGGCGCACACACCCTTGATGGAAGCCAGGGCCGCGGGAGCCTTGATCCGGGTGGCGCGAGAGAAGAATGAGGGGGGGCGATGGCGCGTGGTAATTCCCAGCGGGCATTGGCAGAGTCCTCAGGTGGAGAGGGCTTTTTTTGAGCAGGTGGAATTTTTAGGAGCCGTTTCCAGAAGGTCCCCTCTCGATTCGGGCGTAGGACGCTGGATCGTTCAAGCTCTCAAGGTCGGACCCGAGAACTATTCTTTGGAGACGGTATCGGACTTTGCTCGGCTTCTTTCTTTCACGAAGGGCCCACGTTTTTCGGTGGTTCCCACCTGGGCGATGAAGTCGGGAATTCGGCGAGGACTGAGTGACTGGGTGGAAAAGCTCCCTCAAGGTGAAGTTTCGTCTGAGTTTTTGGAGATTTTGCGAAAATCCACGTTTCCTTCCCGGGCCACGCCGGCGGATTTCGAGGCCGCAATGAATGAGTTTTTCGCAGTTTCCGGCATCGCCCGGATTGCTCTTGATTTAAGTGACGCCCGAGCTGAGCACGAAGCCCACACTGTGATTGCTTCGTTTTTTAGAAACGCGGCGATGCTGGCCGCCTCCAGCGATACCCCGATGGATTTTTCCGAATGGTTAAACGAGCTGGAGATTCTTCTGGGGAGCACCGCCTTTGAGAGGGCGAGCACCCTCCCCGAGTGGCTTTCCTTTCACGAAGTAGGTGAATGGCTTCCACCGGATCAGGGCGCGCACACACTGGTGCTTGGGATGAACAGCGGCGCTGAGCCATCGATTCCTTTCTCTTTTTATTTGGAGGAAGACGCTCGTCGACGTCTCTCTCAGTGGCTGCTTCGATCCCGAGTGGTCGATGAAACCGGATTTCATAGGTGGTGTGAGGCCGTGAGTGTGTGCCAAGGCGAAGTGTATTTTTCTCGACCGAGAAATTCCATGCGGGGAGGGGAGGAGATCGCGACCTGGGTGATGCGCGCTCTTCCGATGTTGCCTGGTGAGTGGCCCGATGTGCCGACTCACACTGGCCTTGAGGCGAGGCCTGCTCAGCGTGAGTTTTTCGCGAGTGAGCGGCCGGTGGAGCGTGTATCCGCAAGCCTTGTGAGTACGGCCCGGAGATGCCTCTTTAAGGCCTATATTCAGAAGATCGCATCGGTGGAGGACGCGTCGGCGGCGCCGGAAATCGACGTTCCAAAGCTGCAGGAAGGTTCGCTTCTTCATCTGAGCCTTAAGAAGTTCTATGAGGTGAAGCAAGGGCACCGAAGCCCCGAAGTGAGCGAACGGGCGCGAATTTTGCTCCAATGCGTGAGAGAGGCAGCGGCGGAGACAAGACTTGAGTATTACAAAGGTTCCGAGCAGCTCCTTGAGCTGCAGGTTCAGGCCATGCACCGCAGATTGTCGCGTTTTGTGGAGAGTGATGTGAAGTGGCTGGCGGAGTTCCCTCTTTTCCAGGAAACGCTGTGTGAAGTTCCGGTAGAAGGCGAGTTGGCTTCGGGCATTCCCTACCAGGGAAGCGTGGACCGAATCGACCGCGATCCGGAGAATCAGAGGTTTCTTATCTCCGACTATAAGCTTTCCACCACGCCGTCGAGTTCCGAGGTGCGGGAAACGAAGGACCTTCAGCTGTTGTTCTATATGGATGCGATGGAGCGGGCGTGGCCAGGATGGAAGGCGGCGGGCGCCACCTACATCAACCTGCGTTCTCTGGACCGGAAGCAGGGGCTCGTGCGTAAGGAGTTCAACCGCACAAAGAAGTCAGTGGGACCCACCTACTATGAGTTTGCGGCTGCGGCAAAGGCCCCGGTTTCCGAAGAAGATTTTCAGCAGATTCGAGACCGGGCAAGGGAAGAAGTGATTCGTCTTGCCGGAGAAATGAAGCGGGGAAATTTTTTGATTTTCCCGCTTGACCCAAAAGACTGTGAGAGGTGCGGGGTACGTTCCGTTTGCCGCATTCGTGAGATGGAACAGCCGGAGTCTCCGCAGCCGCCGGACTGGGGTACCGTTCGTACCAAACTGGTTTCGCTTTTGAGTGCTACGACGTTTGAGAAGCCGAAAGAAAAGAAGTCCCTACCTTTTAGTGACGAACAATCTGCGGTTCTCGAGCGAGGCAGCGGCTTCGTGTTCGTGGAGGCGTCGGCAGGAACGGGAAAAACCACGGTGATCGTGGAGCGTTTCCGGCGGGCCGTGCATTCGTTTGTGGCCGGCGAGTCCATTTCTCCGCAACGAGCCGTGGAAAAGATTCGGGCGATCTCTTTCACCGAAAAGAGCGCCCGTGAGCTTGCCGAACGCGTTACGCGCACGCTGCTCCCTGAGTTTGGCGCCGATGTGGCGGCTCGCGCCGTGCAGGGGATCAGTACGATTCACGGTTTCTGTCGTCAGGTACTTCAAGACTTTCCGCTGGAAGCCGGTGTGCACCCGATGTTTACGGTGCTCGACGAAGTTCAAAGCAGAGAAGTGAAGCGTCAGGTATTGGAGGAATTTTTCCTTGAGCCTGATGAAATTGAGCGAGAGGCTCTGTCGTTATTGCTGGTGGAGTTTTCCAGAGCTGCGGTGGAAAAAGCGATAGACGACTACCTTGGCCGGCGAGTTCTTCTGGAGGCCGACATGGAGCTTCTTCTTCGGAAAGAGAACTCCAGTTTGTTAGTTCCGCGCGGTGAAACTGGTGACTTAGCACTTCGATTCCTGGGTGTTTTCAAGGCGGTGGCCAAGCGCTACGACGCTGCCAAAGAAAAAATTCCTGCACTGGATTTCAACGACTTGGAGCGGTTCACTCTTGTGGCACTTCGGAACCCGAAGGTAAGTGACTGGTATCGATCCCGCATTGGTCTTCTCATGGTTGATGAGTTCCAGGACACGAACGCACTACAGCGGGAGATCGTGGATCTGGTAGCGCTCCCCGATCGGCGCAATCTTTTCGTTGTGGGCGACGCAAAGCAGTCGATCTACCGGTTTCGTGCCGCCGATGTGAGCGTATTTCAAGGACTGAAGAAGGAAGCGGAGAAGGCTGGGTGTTTGTTTCCGCTTTCGAAAAACTTCCGTAGTCAGGCTCATGTGGTGGGATTCGCCAACCATATCGGGGGAAAAGTGTTCCCCGGAAATGGGGAATTCAAAGAAGATTTTGAGGCCGACTTTCAGTTCTCCGAGCCGCATCATCCTCCCGGCACAAAGGTAGCAGTGGTGGCCTATGAAAACTCAAACGATCAGAAAACTCGCACGGAGATCGAGCCTGATCTTCTTGTGAAAGTGATTCGTGATCAACAGGCCCAAGGAAGGCGACTCGATGAAATTGCCGTGATCTTCCGCCGGATGGCTGGAAATTCAGGCTACCTCAAGGCGCTATCTCGGGCGCGCATTCCCTATGTTTTGGGATCCAGTGCCGGATTTTGGGTGCAGCCGCTGGTCGTTGATGGAGTGGCGCTGCTCCGGGCGGTCTACAACGACCGAAATGATTTAGCGCTTCTCACGGTTCTGCGATCCCCTTGGTGTCGGTGGGATAGTGAGAAAATAGACGAATTATTGCGGCGACCGGGGCGTTCGCTTTGGCAAAAATTGGGGACGGACTGCCCTGTTTGGCTGCGTGAGTTGCGAGAATCGGTAAAGGGTTCAAGTCCGGCGCGGCTACTCACTGAGGCATGGAAGAATCATCCGGAGCGAATCCAGATACGCGAACGGTTGCAGTGGGAGATGCTCGTCGACGTGACGGAAGAGTTGGAGGTGTTTCCTTTTGGCGCGGTCGTGGACACCTTGAGTGAGAGTGTGGCCTGGGGCGCTTCGGAGGACGATGCGGCAAAGGGCGCGGAGGTGCCTGAGCCTTCTCTAGAAGGCGCGGTGAAGGTGCTCACCGTGCATGCGTCGAAGGGGCTGGAGTTTCCCGTGGTCATTCTTCCGGATCTCGATGGAACCCCCAAGGGTGATACCTCAGTGGTCCGATTTCATCCGGGGCAAGGAATTTCCCTGAAAACTGAAGCACAGCGGGAAACAAAGAACGAAGACCCCACTTATGCCGAAATCTATCAGCGTCAAAAGAGTCGCGACGGCGCGGAGAACGCTCGTCTTTTTTATGTGGCTGTTACACGGGCGGAGAAGCAGCTGATCCTTCTTTTGGAAAAGAAGGACTTTAAAAAGCCCGAACGCCGCTACGACGGCTCCTGGGGAAGCTGGATTCGCATGCACGGTCTTGGCGATCATGCCGAGTGGAAAACGGAGCTTTGCGAGTGGGAGAATCCGACGCCCCAGGAAAGTGCGTGTTCTCCTCCGCCGGTACTGCATATTAAGTCTTTACCGCCCTCTTCGATGAGCATTTCGGAGCTTGCCGCCTTCCGTTACTGTGAGGAGTTTCACCGAAGAAAATTCGTGCAAGCGTGGGACGATCGAGTGGTGGATGCCTGGCCCAAACCTCCGAATCACTTCGCGCGTATCCGCAAAAACAAGAAGAACGATGAGGTCTCCTTGCTATTGCGAAAGCTCGGGTTGGAGCGAAAGGATCGAGGGATTGCGCTTCATCGGGTTTTGGAAAGAGTTCAAGGAGAAGTGGATGAAGCGGAAGTTTGGCTGCGGGATGCTTATGAAAACCAGGGCGCCAACCCGAAGTCCCCACACCTGACTCACCTGATTCGCCTCGACATGGAAGTGTTGGAAAGCTTTCTTCAGTCAGAGATCGGACGGCGTCTGTTTGGAGCCGGCATTAAGGCTTGGCCGGAGGTGCCTTTCATTTGGAAAACGGGGGATGTGGAACTCTACGGAGCAATGGACCGTCTCGTGGAGCTTGCGCCTGGGCACTGGGTGGTGGTCGACTATAAATCTTCTGTGACAGACGACAACATCGATCGCTACCGGTTCCAGGTGAACGCCTACCGGAGAGCGATTGAAGAGTGGAAGCGTGGAGAGCCGAACCTCCGGGTGGAGGGATGGCTCGTGGATCTATCTTCGGCGGAGGTTTTCCCCATTCCGGAGGGGTTTGAAATTGGCGAAGCTGTTTCGAGCGCGGCAAACAACTACACGCTTCCGCGAGAAAAACACGATCCCGTGAGCCGCGGAGTCGTGGGCGGAGAGAAATGTTTTGTGTGCCCCTATGCTCTCCATTGTGCTCCGGGCCGAGATTCTGTGCTAAAATCCTGATTGAGATCGAAGGATTTCCACCAAGGATGGGGGACAGTTATGCGCGCGTTGATGTGGGCGATGGCAGTGTGGGCGATTTGTGGCGCGGGAAGCGCCGTGGCAGCGGAGATGGGAAAAGATCTCCCAGAGTCGGAGGTGGCGCCTATGGTGCCCACGAATTCCGGCGACGACTATGATTTTTCCTGGTTGGATCCGGAAAAGAAAATTTACGTCGTTCAAAATCGAAAATATGTGAAGAAGCACCGCCTCGAGATGGGTATCAACTATGGCCCTGGCGTGGGCGAGCCCTACCGCACCCGATCGGCCGTGATTCCGCGCGCGAGTTTTTTCTTTTCAGAAAATTTCGGAGTGGAAGGAACTCTTTTCTTCGTTAATAACCGGGAAAACAACAACTTCGGAGATCTTAAGGCGGTTTCGTCGTCGATTCCCACGGTTCGCGACATTCAACATTTCTACGGAGCATCCCTCGTTTGGGCGCCCTTCTATGGAAAGCTCAACATCTTCAATAAGATCCTCTACCTCGACTGGTTTTTCTCTCTGGGATTTGGCGCGCTTCGTACCGAAGTTGACCTCAATACGTCCAGCACAGGTCGATCAGTCATTCAGGAAACGAACCACACCGGATGGATGTTCGGCACCGGTCACAAGTATTGGGTCAGTCGCAGCTTCGCCTTGCGCCTCGATTATAACGTGATCTTCTATCGAGCCGACACTGCGCTTCGAGGTGTTACGAGCGGCGTGGAACAAACCTACGATAACCATTTTGTGACGGCGGGTTTGAGCTGGACGTTCTAAAACCGCAGGGACCACGGAGGGTCGCATGAAAAGCAGATGGGTTCTGGTGGCGCTGGCTGCATCCACGTGTTGGATCGGATCCGCTACGGCTGACTATGATGCCGACGCCTACTTTAAGCAGGGAGAGCGCTATCACAAGCAGCGCCAACACTTTCAAGCGGCCCGATACTACTTCCAGGCACTTCAGCGCTCGAGCGACCGCGGGCAGAAGAACGCGCTCTATGCGAACATTTCCAATAGTCTCGTAAACCAGGGGCTCTACCAGAGTGCCTCCTACTTCTTTCTCAAAGCCATTGAGAGCCAAGACGATCGTGCGGTAAGGATCGCCTTAAACGGAATTCGTCCCTTGTTTGAGAACGTGGGCGGTGAACTTTTCAGAAAATATCTCGTAAAATATACGCGCGAATACCAGTATTCCACGGAACAGCGGGACTATTTTTTCTACCAAATTGCCCATGACGACTTTTTGAAGAATCGCCCGGAGCGGGTGATCAAAGCCGTGGACGCCATCAATCGCTCCTTTCCGAGCTATCCGAGTGCGCTATTTCTGCGCGGAACGTCGAATTTGATCCTCGCTCGAGTGAATCAGGGGGTCGACGACTTCCGTCTTTGCTACGAAATGATGAGTCAAAGCCGGTATAAAGCTCCCTTCAAAAATGACGAAGCGAAGGAAATGCGGAATCGCTGTGCCGCCGGTGTGGCTCGAGCCTACTACCAAGGGCGAAACTATGAAGAGGCCGACCGCTGGTATGACCGCGTGGAAATGGACACATTCGTGTGGCCGCAAATTCAATACGAACGAGCATGGGCTCACGTGGCTCGTGGCGACTACAATCGCGCTCTTGGCCGCCTTGTGACCTATAAGAGTCCGGGACTTTCCTGGTTCCACGAGTCGGAAGTGGAAATGCTTCGGGCGATGGGCTTTCTGCAAATGTGTATCTACGACGAAGTGGAGCGCGAGGGTTCATCATTTACCGAGCGATTTAACCGCACGGGGCTCCGAATCAAGGATCTTCTAGAGAGAAACGGCGACAACTCCCCGCGTGCCTTGGTGGAGCTATTCACGCTCGGCATGCAGGCGATGAGAGCGAAGCCGCAACACGAGGATCCGGTCTACCAGATCATGAATAGGTTTGTTCGATCTCCCTACTTCGTGAACCTGGTCTACACCGGGGACCGCGTGCGCCAAGAGCTGGCCTATATGAACAGCCTCGGTACTGGCGGCCAGCGTGGGCTCGGCGGGTTTCTCCGCGACGTACTTGTTTGGCGTTGGCAAACCGCCCAGGAACAAGGCGGTAAGTTCGTCCATGATCGTCTGGCCACGGAGTACAACACACTTCAGAGCAACGTTGCCACGATGGACATCGTGAAGCTGGAGCTTCTTCGCAAGGCCCGCTACCGTACGGAACAGGCGTTTGCGGCGAACGCAGGTGAAGACGTTTGGGGCGAGAAGAAGCGTGGTTCGTTGTCGCGCCCGGAAAAGCGCGACGATCAGTATCACTGGGACTTCAACGGAGAATTCTGGGCTGACGAATTGGGGGACTATGTTTTTGCACTCCGACCCGAGTGCGGCGAATAGAACGGTTCGCCGCCGCGTAATCTTGTTTCTGCTTCTTGCGGCACTGGCGGCTGAGGGAATTCCCCATGCCGAAGCCGGTTATTCCGTGCGTGAGTTCGCGGAACACACTACGTCTCAGGAAAGCGCAGTTGACCGGATTCGCGATCAGGAGATCAAGCAGATTCAGCTCATTCTCACTCGCCCCGTACCTCAAGAGCAGAGAGCCGATCTGATGCTCCGTTTGGTGGAACTGTATACGGAGCGATATCGTTTTTTCTTTTTTAAAGAGAATGAAATTTGGATGAAGCAGGTTGATCGCTGGATGGCTCAAGGTGGCCGCGGCAAGCGTCCACCGATCGACAATGAGTATTCCCGCGCTTGGATCACCAAGGCCGTGAAGGTTCTGAACGAAATTCCGACCCACGCGGCGGGGTTTTCCCGGCTCGACGAAGTCTATTACTTCCTCGGTTTTCACACTTGGGAACTCGGCCGGAAGGCTGAGTCTGTAAGGCACTTCGAGAAGCTCGTGGCCCGAAATCCGAAAAGTAAGTTCGCGTCCGAGGCGTGGCGCCACATCGCGGAGTCGCAGTTTGCTCAGAGGGAATTCCAGAAGGCGCTTTCTTCCTATGAGCAGTCTTATCGGGTCTCCGACGGCAACCTGCGACCGCGCATTCTCTATGGAATCGCATGGAGCCATTTCAAGCTTGGGTCCTATGAAAAAGCGGTGGCCAATATGCGCCAGGCGATCGAGATTTCGCGAAAGAACCCTGAGGTGGAGAAAGCAGGACTTGGACTGCAAAAGGATGCGCTGGATGCGCTCGCGCTTTTCTTCGCCGAAGGCGGGAATGCCAGTGGGGCTACGGAATACTTCGTGGACTTGCTGGGAAAAGAAGCGGCTTTCGATGTACTCAAAAAGCTAGCGAACACATACCAACGCCAGGGTAAGTATGGAAAAGCCCTGATGATCAACAAGCAGCTGCTCGAAATCAGCGGCGATTCCGAGTCGGGTGCTGATCATCGTTACGGACTGCTGGCCGACGGCATGCGCGTGGCTGCCGCGAAGGGGCAACGAGACCGTGAGGCCGCGCTTCTCAAGCAAATGGTCAACGAGTTCGTTGTTAACACCAAATACCCTGATGAGGAGCGGCAGGAAAAGATCCAGGCCACTGTGCGTCGAGCGGCCACACTCGCTCACCAAGAAGGAAATAAGAGCAAGAACGCCCGCGACGCCTGGAAGCGAGCCGAAGAGCTTTACAAGATTTATCTTTCGGCGTTTGCGTCGCACATCGAGGCGAAGGACGCCGCCGAGATCAATTACTATCTGGCCGATGTGTTGTCGCAGCTCGGGCGGCATCGGGCTGCGGCTCAGCAGTATCAGCTGATCGTGGATCAGGGCCGGGGCGGAAATTCCGCATGGCAGAAATATATGAAAGATGCGGCCGTGGGAGTGGTGTTCTCCCTGGATGCCTTCTTCAAGAGCGACAGTTCCGCAAAGTCCCTCCAGCGTGAGGAAGTGGATTCTTTGGTGAAAGCCATCGACAGTTACGTGGAAATTTTCCCTCGTGAAAAGGAAGTTCCGCAGTTTTTGGCTCGCGCCGTTGGCCTTCTCGTGACCACCAAGAGAATGGACGAGGCAAGGCCCAGGCTCCTCCAGCTCGTGGATCGCCATCCCGGAACTCGGGAGGGGCTCGATGCGGCGGTGACGTTGCTGAAAGATGCGGAGACCCGGGGAGCGTGGGACGAGGTTCGTCTTCTTTCGGAGCAGTTTCTCGCCAACCGTGTATTGATGGCGCAGGACAAAAAAGGCCAGCTTCGAACCCAGCTCGAAGCTGTGGCATCACGGGCTAAGTTCAAGGAAGTGAAAGACATCGAAAGCGGGCAGAATTTCGGAGGCGCAGCTCAGCGCTACGAGCAACTTGCCGGCGATTCGAAAGACGCAGAGGTTCGATTCAAATCCCTCAACAACGCCGCCGTGAACTACTCAAAGGCGGGCGACACGGAGAACGAACTCCGCGTATATCAGAAAATTCTCGCCTCGCGACCCGACGACGCTAACGCCCGGGGCGCCATCCTCGGAAATGCCAACCGAGCGTTCATTCGTGGTGATTATCCGGGTGCTGCAAAGGCTTGGGAATTTTTCTGGAACGCGGTGGAGAAACACGTTCCTTCCATGAAGGGAACTGCTCAAACCGAGGCAGCGAATTCTCTGCGTGCTGCCGCTCTTCTCCGTAGAGCTACCGGCGACACCGAGGCCGCCCAGGCTGACTTCCGAAAGATCGTATCGGCCGCCAATAGCGGCGTAGGTCCTGCGCGGGAGGCTGCGGAGGAGTTTCTGATCCAAACGGCCGACAAGCTTCGTGCCGACGGAAATGCGCCGGAATCAATTCGTTCTTATCAGAGGTATGTTCAGAGCTTCCCTTCCGGAAAGCACACCCTGTCGGCGATGTTGAATACGGCGCTCCTCTACCAGGGCCTTGAGGAACATGAGAAGGCGCAGAATTATTTGTCGCAAACCATTCGAGCCGTCAAGGGCAAGGGTGGAAAGGCCTCGGTGGAGGAACTTGGATTCGGTGCCAGAGCCCGCCTGATTCTTCTCCAGCCGCTCGAACAGGCCTATGAAAAACAAAAGCTGAATCTCCCAGAAAAGCAGTTGAAGGCGGATATCAAAGCGAAGCTTGCTGCACTTGATCGCCTTAACAAGGGATATATCGAGGTGATCGAGTTCGGCGAAGGGCGATGGGCCCTCGAGGCGTTCCTCCGAATGGCCCGTGCCTACAAGAACTTTGCAGAGATGCTGGAGGGGGCGCCGATTCCAAAAGAGTATGGGCCGGAGGAAAAGGCGAAATTTGCCGCTCAGATCAGGGAAATCGCCCGACCCGTCCATCTCAAAGTTTCGGAAACTCTCGAGAATGCTCTCAAGAAGGGAGAGCAGCTCAGCGTGGCCGATCCGGTGATGGCGCGGATCTGGATTCTATCCACGGTTGCTTCGGTTCGGACGGATCGACTCCCGCTTCATCAGGACGCCGATATCGGAGATGGCTCCGGTTGGTTGATGGGTGGAAATCCCTCCGATTCCTCTGTTTCTGAAGCGAGAGGTCGCCTCGAGAAGAATGAAAAAGATTCCGACGCCTGGCTCGCGATCGGAAACCACCACTTTTTTCAGGGCAAGCGGGAACTCGCCCGGATCCTTTGGCTTCGTGCGCTGGAAAAGAAACCCAAGAGCGAGGCCGCTCGAAACAACCTGGCCGTTCTCGACGGTCTCGACGGGAATCTCTCGGCTGCGTTCGCAGGCTTCCGTCAGGTTCTGAGCTGGGACGAGTTCGCTACGCAGCCCAAAAAGAATTTGGCAAGAATCCAGATGGCGAGCGGACTCTGGCGTCACGCGAGCCTTTCCTGGCGCCAGCTTGAAGTGCGTAATCCCAATGATCCTGAGGTGCGACGCGGAATGGGTCTATCCCACTTGGCTACCGGGCGGGTGGCGCAAGCTAAGCCTTACCTCGATGCAATCAACTCGGGCGGAGGCGTAAATGCCCAGTTCGCCGATGCGATCTGGAAGCTTGGTAACAAGGAAGAGTCGGAAGCCCGACGAATGATCGGATCCATCGCCGATGAATCAGAAATGGCGGCCCTCTTGAATCGTGAGTGGCTGTCGAAGGAGACGGAATGAAGTGCTGGATTCTCGTTTTTCTCGTGTTGGGTGGTGTTGCGGCGGAGGCCGCCGAACAGCCGCGGGTGATCTACCGAAAGAAAACCGTAATTCGCTTCGATGACGCGGTGGTAGAGGGCGAGCTGGCCAACCCGGAGGGGGTCTACATTGTGAAGGCGCCGGAAAAGAAGTTCGGTAGCTTGTTAAAACTCCGTCCCAACTTCCACCGTGAACTGATGCGTGACGCGCTTCTTCTGAAATAGGTGCACTTATGAGCGACGAAAAAAGTAAGGACCTCCTAAATACTCCTCCTCCGGCCCCCGGAGTGGGCGATTTCCAGCATGTGATCGTGCTCAATCTGATCACGGGCCAAGGAAAGGACGAGAAGAAGAAAACCTTCAAGCTGAATCGTCGGAGAGTGGTGATCGGTTCCGCGCTTTCCAGCGATGTTCGAATTCAGCAAAATTCTGTTTCTAACGTGCACGCCGTGATCGAAATGAACGCGGAGGGCAAGGCCCATATCTACGATATGGCGTCGGAAACTGGTCTCTTTGTGAACGGAAAGAAGGAGATTTCTGTCGACCTAAAAGATGGTGACGAAATCAAGATCGGCTTTGCCACGCTGGCATTCCGGCGCTCGTCGGTTGCCGAGGTGCAAGCGGCAACCCCCGCTCAGCGAGTTAAGCCCGCCGGCCACAGGAAGCTCTTCCTTTCCGAAAAAGAAGATTTCCGTCCGCTTATTCTGGAAGATGAGCGCAACGTGATTCAGATTTTCGACTATCCTCCTGGCTCCCAGCGAGCCCTCCAGGCAGTGATGTATTGGGGCGCCGTGATCATGAGCGTGAAACACTTCACGCAAGACGAGTCGGTGTCGATTGGCGACTCGGAGAAAGCCGATTTCGTGGTGCCCGGAGTGGGATCCTCAACTCCGCTCGTTAGCGTTCAGGGCGGAGAGGTTTCCGTTCACATAACTCCCGAGATGAAGGGTGTGGTGCGCGCTCGCAGTGGCCTTCGCAGTTTCGATGAGCTTCGGAAGGAAAAGGGAAGCTCCAGCTTTGTGCTTTCGCTCCGCCAAGACGACATGGCGAAAATTGAAATCCATGGCATGTCGTTCTTTCTAGGTTACTCTCCTGTGCCGCCGCATCTGCGTGCTCGCCGCATTCTGGAGCGGGATCCTCTTTACACCCGTATTTGGTTCACTTCTCTTGGCCTTACCCTTGCCTTGATTCTCCTCGTGCTCTCCATGAGTGAACCTGAGCCGCTTCCTGTGGAAGAACTTCCTCCCCAGGTTACGTCGATTATCTTCAAAGAGATTCCGCCTCCGCCTCCTCCAGTAAAGGAACCCCCGAAGCCGAAGGAGCCGGAGCCCCCAAAGGCGGAGGAGCCCGTGAAAGAGCCTCCGAAGCCGGTGAAGCCGAAGCCTGTGGAACATAAGACCCCCACGAAGAAGCTTCCGACCGAGGTAAAGAATCCACCGGTGAAGGTGAAGCCTTCGGATAAGCCGGTCACAGCCGCCAACCAGATTAAGGGCGGCCCCGCGAAGAAAGCTGGCGGAGATGCGGGCGAGGGGGCTCGAGCGGCCGGTCCCGAGGGTCGAAAGGGAAAGCCCGACGCACCTGCGGCGAAAGTTCCGCAACAGGCAAGCCGTGGCACACCCAATGCGCCTGGCTCTCAGAAAAGCCTTACCCAAGGTAAGGGCAATGTGGAGAGCTTCTTTGGTGACATCCAGGGAACCATTAGCCAGAACCTTGCCGCCGGATCGAAAGGGGCAAGCATGGCCGCCGATCGCATCAAGGGATTTGGCGGTCAGACCACCCAAGGTGAGGGCGGTCTCGGTGAGGTGGGAAGCGGCAAGGGTGGAGGCGGAAAGAGCCTCGACGTTGCCGGTCTCGGCACGAAAGGCGTGGGCGAGGGAGCCTTTGGAAAGGGCCTGGGCGCCATCGGTTCTGGAGGAAATATCGTGGGCACTGGGAGAGGTCGGCCCTCTATCGAAGTGGGGAACGCAGCGGAAACGATCGTGATGGGCGGCCTGGATAAGGATGTGATCGATCGGATCATCAAGGAAAACATCTCGAAGATTCGTTACTGTTACGAGATCGAGGCCAACAAGAATCCGAGTCTTCGTGGTCGGATCATGACCCGTTTCGTGATCGCTGCCACTGGTCGGGTGAGTCAGTCCGGAATCGAAGCCACGAGCATGCAGAATCCTGGCGTGGAGCGATGCCTCACCTCTGTAATCCAGAAGATCCAGTTCCCTGAGCCCGTGGGCGGAACGCTTGTGGAAGTGTCCTATCCGTTCCAGTTCACCCCGGCTGGTGGTGGATCGCAGTGAAGATCTTAGCTCTGCTTCTTCTCACCGCCTGCGCCTCCACTCCTATGGAGCCAGCAGCCGACACGGACTGGGCCGAAGAGACTCAGGCTGTGGTGCAAGGGCAGGGACCAAAGCTTCAGGCCTGTCATCAGAAGCACGGCAAGGGCGCCAAGGGTCCATTCGGGCGGATGGAGATTCTTCTTCATCTCGAAGGCGGCCGTGCCACCGTTACCCAAAAGAAATCCACTCTCCGATCCCGCCCTCTTGAGCGGTGTGTTTTGTCGGTATTACGCGGGGCAGAGTGGCCACGGCTGCCGGAGGGCGAGCACTTCACCGCCGAGTACCCCGTAGACTTTCAGCGACCCTCCCTGTAAATCTCCTCCATGATGATTCGATTTTTATCTTCGGTATTGGCCGTGGTGTTGGCTGTTTCTGGCTGCACCCGGCAGGGAAAGGCGCGGAGTATGGATCCGAATGAGGCGCAGGGAATGATGGCCAATCGGCTGGGGATTCTGGTCGACGTTCGCGAGGAGAGTGAATTACGTGAAACCGGTATTGCGGAAGGGGCGGTGTGGATGCCTACATCAAAGATCGCCGAGGACCATCCCGACTGGAGAGAGTTCAAGAAGTCGCTATCCAAGGACAAAATCGTGATGCTCTACTGCCGTTCCGGGAACCGGTCCGGTCAGGTGGCCGACTTTTTAGCGGGGGAAGGTTATCGTACCGCTAACGTGGGTGGATTCAAAGATTGGCAGGCTGCAAAAATGCCTTGGAAGAAGTTCCCCTGACAAAACTCTAAAAATCGACGACGCGAGCCGCAAACGTTTCGATCTTTGTTGGAAGGCTCTTCCCTTTCCCGCTTCCCTTGGGCAGATTGGATAAAACCAGCCATTCAAGGAGTTGCGCACCATGAGTCATTCTTCCCTCGACGCCAAATCCCGTTTCAACGCCGTTCATACCGCCACTCAGAGGCACCCGCGGAAGTTCGAACTTCCTAAGGACGATCTCGGGCGAAATCTCGCTGTCAGTGACTACTTCGGGTCCCACACCTTTGGTGGAAAAGAGATCCGTGCGTCGCTTTCCAAAACAGACTTTGATCGCTTCACCACTGCGATTCATTCCGGCCAGCATCTCGAAAAGGATCTTGCCGACAAGATCGCCAAGTCCGTAAAGAACTGGGCCCTTGAGATGGGCGTGACCCACTTCTGCCACTGGTTTCAGCCGATGACGGGCACCACCGCCGAAAAGCACGACGCCTTCATCTCCTTTGGAGACGACGGCGCTCCCATCGAAAAGTTTTCCGGCTCGCAGCTGGTTCAGAGTGAACCGGATGCATCGAGCTTCCCTTCCGGCGGAATGCGCTCCACCTTCGAGGCTCGCGGCTACACGGCCTGGGACCCTCAGAGTCCGATGTTCATCATGAGTAGCACTAACGGCAAAACTCTCTGCATTCCTTCTGCGTTCGTGAGCTACACCGGCCACGCCCTCGACGAAAAAACGCCGCTCCTTCGCGCGATGGAAAAGATCAGTGAGAAGGCGGTGGCGCTTCTGCATGTGGTGGGCGACACCAACGTGAAGCGCGTAACCACCACCCTCGGGTGCGAGCAAGAGTACTTTCTTGTGGATCGGGCTTACTATACCCTTCGTCCCGACCTGATGCTTGCCGGACGATCTGTTCTCGGGGCCCGGCCGCCGAAGGGCCAGGAGCTTGAGGATCATTACTTCGGTGCAATTCCCTCCCGCGTGGCCGCCTTCATGCAGGAGGTGGAGTTTGAGCTCTATCGTTTGGGCGTGCCGGCCAAGACCCGTCACAACGAGGTGGCACCGGCTCAGTTCGAGCTCGCCCCGATTTTTGAAGACGCCAACGTGGCCGTAGACCACAACCACCTCACCATGGAAGTGCTGAAGAAAGTGGCGGAACGCCATAATTTCGCTCTCCTCCTCCATGAAAAGCCGTTTGCCGGGATCAACGGGAGCGGAAAGCACGCGAACTGGTCTCTTTCGACCGATACGGGCGTAAACCTGCTGGATCCGGGCGAAACTCCTCACCAGAACCTCCGCTTCCTCGTGATTCTTGCGGCGGTTTTGAAGGGAGTGCACAAGCACAACGGGTTACTCCGAGCCGCGATCGCCAGTGTGGGCAACGATCACCGTTTGGGCGCCAACGAAGCACCTCCGGCGATCATGAGCGTATTCCTGGGCGACCAGCTCTCCATGATCTGCAACAAGATCGAGAGCGGTGAGGCGATCGACAATCCGGAGCGTGCCATGATCTCCCTAGGCGTGGCGAAGATTCCGCTGCTCGCCCGGGATAACACCGACCGCAACCGAACATCACCCTTCGCCTTCACCGGTAACAAGTTTGAGTTCCGTGCAGTGGGCGCCTCTGCGTCGCCGAGCTTCCCAGTGGCTTGTCTCAATGCGGCCGTGGCCGAGGCGATGGAAGAAATGACGGCGCTTCTCAAGCAGAAGGAGCGCACCGGCGGCGACAAAGACAAGGCCACTCTCGAAGTCGTGCGAGATGTGATTGTCGCCACGAAGGCGATTCGTTTTGAAGGCAATGGCTATAGTCCTGAGTGGATCGTGGAAGCCGAGAAGCGCGGCCTGAGCCATTTCCGCAACACTCCGGAGTCCATTCCTGCCCTGGGGGCTCCCTCCGCGAAGAAGTTGTTTCTCGATATGAAGGTTCTGTCGGAGGCGGAACTTCATTCGCGAGTTCACATTCAGTTTGAGCGCTACTTGAAGAAGCTGGAAATCGAATTTGAGACGATGCGCACTTTACTCGATAGCTACGTGATTCCGGCTGCGAGCGGTTACCTGGCCGATCTTGCTGAGAGCGTGAGTTCTATTTCGAAAGTCCCGGGCGCCGATAAGAGCTCTCTCGAGAGCCAGCTGAAGCGTGTGAGTGATCTTTTGAAGGAGCTCACCGATAAGCGAGCGGCTTTCGAGAGCGCCTTCCAGAGTGCCTCCGCCATGGACGACGAAAAGAAGGCTAAGTCTTATGGTGAACGAACACTCCCCGCTATGCAGGCCGTGCGGGACGCTGCTGATCGTCTCGAAGCGGTGGTGGGCAACAGCTACTGGCCGTTGCCGAAGTATCGAGAAATGCTCTTCTGTTACTAGGCCGTTGAAAAACGCCTGCTAAGGCGCATTTCATCGATTATTCGAGCCAGATTTCCCCGGCGGTGTTGCGGTAGGCAACGCCGCTGATTTCGTCTCCCGCCTTCGTGGGGCAAGAGCCATTCACGAGAGGCGCTCGCACGCCTTCAAAAGACACTTCTCCGAGGCCCAGCGGGCAAACATAGCTCGGGGCAAAGTGGCGATAGGAGCTCGAGTCGAGACGGAGAACGCAGCTATCTTTCGCCGTCTCCACAGCGCTCACGGTGGCGATCAGCTGGGCCTCCTGTTGGCAGGCAGGAGCAGCGAGCAGGGTATCCAGGTTCTGTTTCTTAACCCGTTCGAAAGAGATGGGAGCGCTCATGGGCTCCAGGGGCACTTTAATCGCAGTGGCAAGGCCGTCCGCTGTTTCTACTTCGATAGGGGCTTCACCTTGGGCGATCGGCAGCTTGATTTCGAGGGTGTAGGTTCCGTTCTCCTTGGGCAGGATCGAGCCGGTCGCCCGCCAAAATCGGTAGGTCCAGCCTTGGGCGGCTTTTGAAACGATCAGGTCTCCATACCCTGGGTGATTATAAACTCCAGACAGGTCGGCAGATGGAGACTCAGAGGCGTTAAGCGTTCGGCTGAACAAAGAGGGAAATGTGAGGGTCGCTACAGGCTCCTGGAACAGCATGAGCTCCGTGCCCTTTTGTTTCGCTGCGAGAATGAGTTCGCGCGCGATGTTCGATGCTAGCTCTCCCGCAGCAAGATGATTGATCAACACCACCACGCCAAGTTGGCGTTCGGGTATGAAAAGTACGTAGGCGGAAAATCCGTCGATCGAACCGCTGTGGGTCACGATTGTGCCCAGGCCCTCTCGCTGCACCGAGGCCCAGCCGAGACCATAGCCAACGCCCGGGCTTCCTTCCGACTCCAGGCTGATTCGCTCGCGAAAGAGATCCCGCCAGGCCTCTTCGCTCAACAGGGGGGCGCCTTTTGCCAGATGAAAGCGAATCCACTTTTCCATGTCGTTGAGATTGGAATAGATGGAGCCCGCCGGAGCAGCGTTTTCCAGCAAGTTGAAGTCAACCGGCTCGCCGTTCACGTAGGGCGTGGCAGCCACCGAACCCGCAGGCGCGAGGTCTAGGCGCACTCCTGTTTCCGTCATTCCGAGGGGGTTCAGAATACGTTGTTGCGTGAAGTTTTCCCAGGTGGTTCCGCTTACCGACTCTGTAACCAGTCCGGCCGTGACATACATGAGGTTGTTGTAAACAAAACGTTTACGGAACTGGTAGCTCTCGTCTTTGGCAAACGGGAGATAAGGGAGGCGATCAAAAAGCTGGTAACGATTGAGGTCGGCCAGATACCAGAAGAGGTCGTGGCGCGGAAGACTCACCCGGTGGGCCAGGAGATCTTCCAGGGTCACCTGATCGTTGAGCTCACTCCGAAGCAGTCCAAACCTCGGCAGATGTCCCCGCACGGAATCAGCAAGCGAAATTTTTCCTTCTTGTTCGAGCAGCTTCAGGCCCAATCCGGTGAATGCCTTCGTGCAGGAGCCGATGGCGAAGAGAGTTTTTTCAGTTACGGGAGCTTTCGCTTCAAAGTTCGCATATCCAAAGCCGTCCTTCAGCACCACGGCTCCTTCATTAATAAAGAGCACAGCTGCAGAAGCGTGAGGGATCTTCTCGGCCGCGATCAACTGGGCCACCCGTTCTTTCAGCTCTGCAGGGTTTGCCTTTGCCGTGAGAGAGCACGCGCAGATGCAGAAATAGGCGATGAGAAAGGCGAGCCAGAGCTGGAAAGGGCGTTGGGGATTGGGCATAGACGCGGTGTATAAAATGCGAAGGAGGGACGTGCAAGGAAACTTTGGTCTGGAATTGGCTAAAAGTCCCAGCCAATGGGGCGGGATCGGGTCAATCTGCCTCGGGTCCCCGTGTATTGGCTTCTCAAATCCAATAGGACGCAACTGGGGCTTGGCGCGAGGGTTGCAATTCTGGGGATGCAGTACCTCAGGAGGACTCACAAAATGTCGTCATATGCAGTTTGGCTCGACCACGAAAACGCCAAAATCTTCAAATTTACCCCGGGCGCGAAAGATAGTGTGGAAGCACAGATCCTTCACCGCAAGGAAATCCGGCACCATACCAATCGTGCAGAAAACGAAAAGAAGGCGAATGAAGAAAAGTTCTATCACGATGTGGCGGCCCATCTGGGCGACGCTAAGGAGCTGCTCATCTTGGGGCCGGGAACGGGCAAGTCTCATTTCCACAGCCATCTGGAGAGCCATCATCACCACAATCTCGCGAAAGCAGTGGTGGGGGTGGAGGCTATGGATCACCCCACGGATAAGCAGATTGTGGCGAGTGCTCGCAAGTTCTTTAAGAAATGGGACATGTATCACGAGTAGGAAATCTACTTCGAAAAGAGGGCTCTTCTGTGTTCGCGCAGAAGAGCTCTTTGTATTTGCTCTGTTACCCAGTGTCCTTTCGGCGTTAGGTCTGCAATTCTTTGAAGCGTTTGAATCTGCCCGTCGATTCGCATTTCCTCCAAACGAGTGATTTCTTTTCGGATTCGGCGCTTCTCCGTGGGGCTATGCTCGCCCGCCCACCGAGCCGCGAGGGAGTGAATTTCCTTCCGAAGGTCTGAGTCCGCCGCTTCCGCCGCGTTCCAGAGGGAGGCTATTTTCTCTGGACGGTCGGGGCTGACCTCGGCAATCCGCTGCAACATATCCCAGGGTTTCATTTGGCTTAAGGTAAGTTTATCTGGCGACTCCAACACGAACTCGCCCCGCAAGTTGATCTGCCCTTGTTGTTGCGAATGGCGGAAGTAGCTCTCGAGGTTGAGCTGCTTAACCGTATTGGGGCGCCCAAGTAATGTGCGGCCGTCTTGAAACACACGAGAGATGATGCGGCCACCTCGCGACATTTCCGTGGTCACATGTCGGCCGGAAAAATTATCTTCCACCATGCTGAACAAGATATTTCCACTCGGAAGAACCTGAATATTTCCCTCATGGCGGGAAGAGCTCTTTCCGTTGGATTTCACCTCAGCGCTCCAAACTACGTCTTCGGTTATCAAATCAACCTCTTCGAGGCGGGTGCTCGCGATGGGGGCGTCTACATGCCGGTAGAGGAGGATGCGTCCGGAAGGGAGCACCTGCACATCCGCCACGGGTCCAACGAGTTTCTGCGGCAACTGCTTGAGCGCCGTAATGGACTTGAGCTGCGGGTCGAGAATGAAAACCCGCCCGTCGACTTCGGATGCAATGAAGTGACCGGGCCGGAGATCCGGGGGGCCTGCTACGTTTCGAGGTATTCGGTAGAAGCTTACGATCTGCATCGCCTCTGTGGTGACCTTGGGAAAAATCCACTCGTCCCAGCGAAGTGGGCGGGGTCGAAAGTGGGCGGGGTCTGTAAATGCGAATTCTCTCAGTAGCTTTCCGTCTTGTGACCACATCTGCACGGAGTCGCTGCGTGTGTGCAAATCAATGAGCTTGGTTGCAATCACAAGGTAAGCGCGTTCCTCCGGGTCCCAGATGAAGTTATGGTGTGTGTGGATGTCCCGAGACCAAATCAGGTCACCTGTCTTGTCGTAGAAGGAAAGGGTGTAACCGTCGCCGACCAATCGGGCGCCGTTTGGGTAGAACCCGCAGATCCATCCGCTTCTCAATTCGAGAAGCTTTCCTGCCGGATCAAATATCGAGCATCCCACCACTCGAGACCACGGTGCGGCGCAAACGGAGGATGCACAAAAAAAGGAGAGCAGAAGCCCGGCCCGAACGACGGATCTAAATCGTTTCGTCGGGATGAATGTCGGCATGGTCTTCGTGGGACTCGGAGCCGCCGTATTCCCAGGGTTTGATGTCGTATTTGCGAATCTTACGCAGAAGAGTGTTTTTGGGAATGTTGGCGTGGGCGACTGTTTGGTTAATTTTTCCGCCGAACCTTTTCAGCGCGTTAATGATGAACTGACGCTCAAACTCTTCCTTCTCCACCTGGAAGTCGATTCCGGCGATGTCGAGCATGGTGTGGGATTCGTGCTCTTCCTCTTCATGGGGGGGCGCGGGCTCGTTGATGGACTCCGAAGGAGAAAGGCCAGAGATCTGCTCTGGAAGAGAGCGGAGCGTGAGTTGATTCCCTGGCTCCATAATGAAGGATCGCTCCACGGCGTTTTCAAGCTCACGAATATTGCCGGGCCAGTTGAAATTCTGCAGGGCTAACATCGCTTCGGAATCGATGCCAGTAACCTGGCGACCGTGCAGTTCGTTGAACTTTCGAATGAAATGATTCACGAGAGCCGGGATGTCGTCGGAGCGGTCGCGCAGGGGCGGCAGGAAAATCGGCATCACGTTGAGTCGATAGAAAAGATCCTGGCGGAAGCCGCCGTCCTTGATCATTTGTTCCAGATCCCGGTTCGTGGCGGCGATGATACGCACGTCGCAGCGAATCTCTCGGTTGGAGCCCACCGGAGTGAAGGTGCGATTTTGCAGCACTCGGAGCAGTTTCACCTGCATCTGGGGGGCCAGTTCTCCAATCTCGTCGAGGAACATTGTGCCGCCCTCGGCATACTGAAATTTTCCGATGTGGCGCGCGTTGGCGCCGGTGAAGGCGCCCTTCTCATGGCCGAAGAGTTCGCTCTCCATCAATGCTTCAGGAATGGCGCCGCAGTTGACCGCTACGAAGCGTTTATCTTTTCGCGGGCCGTATTGGTGAATGGCGCTGGCAACGAGCTCCTTGCCGGTTCCGTTTTCACCGCGAATGAGCACGCTGGTGTTCACATTCGCGAGCCGCTGAATCAGCTGGAACACGCTTTTCATCTGACGAGATGTGCCCACGAAGTCCTGGCCGTCTTCGAGCTTCAGGGTCGGATTGGAAAAGGCCACGCTCTGCACGGTTTTGTGGGTTCGTGAGGCGCGCTCCACGAGATCGCGGAGGTGGTCTTCTTTCACCGGCTTTTCAATGTAGTTGAAAGCGCCCTCTTTTAGCGCTTCCACCGCATCGGTCACGTTGCCATGGGCCGTGATCATTAACACCAGCACGGATGGGTCAAAACTCTTGATGGCACGAAGAGCCTCGAGTCCGTTTTTCTTCGGCATGTTGACGTCGAGGATGGCGATGGAGAAATTTTCGGTCTGAGCTTTTTCGATGGCGTCTTCACCGTCGACAGCCAGCACGGTTTGAAAGCCCATATGCTCTAGGGCCGCGGAAATACTCTCGCGGAGTTCTTTCTCATCGTCGGCGATGAGGACTTTTAAGGGGGCGGGGGCAAGCGTCATGACGCGGCGAACATATAATAAAGACAAAAGTCCTTCAAGGACTTAATAATTTCAGCCAGTTACATGAATAGGAAGCCGAAAGCGGAAGGTGGTGCCTTGGCCCTGGGTGCTTTCCACTTCGATGGACCCGCCGTGGAGTTCCAGGAAGTAGCGCGCCAAGTAGAGTCCGAGGCCCGTGCCCTTTACTCGTTCGGCCGTGCTCTTTTCCCGACGGGAGAATTTTTTGAAGAGCTCTCGCTGCTGATCTTCGGGGATCCCCACTCCGTTGTCACTCACGCTCACCACCACAAAGTCGCCCAACTCCTCGGAGGTGACCCTCACCCGGGTGCCTTCGCGGTTATATTTGATCGCATTTTCTATCAGATTGGTCAGCACCTGCCGGATCAGCTGTTCGTCGAACTCAAGGGCGAAGAGAGGCTCGAGCTCTGTCTCCACCAGGATCTTCTTGTCTTCAAAGAGGGCGCGGAGACGTTCCACCACATCCTCGATCAGTACGTTCATGTCGTTGCTTTTGCGGTTCAAGACGAGTTCCTGGCTCTCCACTCTCTGGAAATTCAAAATGCTAAGAATGTAGCGAGCGAGTTCGTCGTTGCTCCTCTGAATGGCCTCCAGAATTTTTTTCTGGTCCGGGGTGAGCTGTTGGGCTTCGCGCGCCAGGCGTTCCGTGAGGGCTTGCACCTTCGCAATCGGTGTTTTTAAGTCGTGACTCATGAGCGACAGGAAGTTGCTCTTCAGCTCATCCAGCTCCCGGAGGTAAAGCGTTTGTCGCTCCGCCTGCCAGCGAGCATTTTGCTGGCGGAGGTTCTTTGTCCAGAGAAACGCCACATAGGCCACAAAGGAACCCAGAGCGAAGGGGAGAACCGGCACCTGAAGTCCAAAGAGGCCGAGCAACGTTGCCGATAGCGCCATTTCACCGATGAGGATGCCGACGGCCAGCGGCAGGTGGTGTCTCACGGGACGGTTCAAGATGGCCCAGCCCAGGAAATAGAAGTGGACGAGGAGCACCGCCACCAGCAGGAAGCGGTTAACCCGAATAAACCAGAGGTCGCCCTGTCCATTACGGAAAACGTTCGCGAGCACTTCGGCCCGGGAGAGCGCTCCCACTGGAGTATCAAACAAGTTTGAGCCGCTGAGGGTTGTGGGGCTCGGTGCAAGGAACACGGTTTTTCCGGCGAGCGAGGGGCAAGGGCGGGTGGTGGAGGCATCAAAGAGGCTGAGTACCGAGCAAGTGGGCACGGTTCCTGATCGGCCGGCGAAGTCAATCAACTTGGGTTCCGTGATGTCTTGGGGGGCCTTGAGCCCGCCCATTAAGAGGGCGCGAAACGGCAACGATGCGTGATTTGAGGCCACAAGCCAGGTGCGTCGCACGATTCCGTCGAGGTCGGGGTGAAGGTTCAGGAAGCCATAGTTCTCCCGGCCCGTGAGTTGGGCGGCAGGACGATTGTAGTTTTGATCCGTGTCGAATTGTCCGGCCCAAACCACGCGCGGATCTCGAACCAGCTTTTGCAGCTCGGGTCGATTCGTCAAATTTACCAACCCTTCACCGATGTGCTGAGTGACCAAAACGGCAGCTGGCTCCTCACGGAGGATTCGGGCCAGGAGGGCCTGGTAAACTGCTTCGTTCCACAGGAACTGGTTGCGGAGCTCTTCAAAACGCTCGTAGAGAGAGCCGGGAAGGCCAGAACTGGAGTCCACGATGGGGCGATAGTATTTCGACTTCAGGGCCTCAAAGTCGTCGCGGTGGAACTCCAGAATCACGGCCTCCGACACGGTCGGCCGGAAAAATTTCCTCAGAAGGCGCAACTTGGCGTCGTAGGCCTGGTTTTCCAGGTCGGGGATCGGCACCAGGGCGAGCACCGAACAGAGCAGTGCGCGGAGGAGAATCTTGCGTGACACCATGCGAGGCGCTATTTGTGCCACATGAGAATTGCCAAGGGAATAGCCGATCTGAGTGAGGTGCCGCCAAGAGCAGTGGTAACCATCGGAAACTTCGATGGTGTGCACCGGGGCCATCAGGAGATTTTGGCCCATGTGGTTGGTCATGCGGCGCGAGTGCACGGGACGTCCGTGGCGATCACCTTTCGCCCCCATCCCTATGTGGTTCTGAAGCAGGGGTCGGAGGCTTATCTTCTCCAGACCTACGAAGAGAAGCTGGATGCCTTGGCAAAGGCTGGTTTGGAGCTGGTGTGCGAGATTCCGTTCAATCGGGAATTCAGCAACATTGCTCCGGAAGAGTTCGTGAGCCGCGTTCTTGTGAAAGCTTTGGACACGAAAGTGCTCTACCTCGGCTATGATTTTGCCTTTGGAAAAGGGCGCGCAGGATCGGTGGAGACTTTGCGCAAGTTAGCGGAAGAGCGTGGAATCGAGGCGCACGTGGTTCCACCGCATCACGTGGCAGGTGCGCCCGTGAGCAGCTCCCGGATTCGCCGTGCCGTCGAGCAAGGGCGGGTTGATGAGGCGGAGGCGTGCCTGGGTCGGCCGTTTGCTTTGAGTGGGATTGTGGCCAAGGGCGACGGTCGAGGACAGAAGATCGGCGTGCCTACGGCGAATCTTCACATGGAACTTCGAAAGGTGCCGAAGCCCGGGGTCTACGCCACGCGAACGCTATGGCGGGGCGAGAGTTATGCGAGCGTCACCAATGTGGGCTACAACCCCACATTCGTGCCGGACAGCGCCGAGAATCCCCTGAAAGTGGAAACCCACTTGTTCGATTTTCAGGAGAACATGTACGGCGACAAAATGACCGTGGAGTTCTTCCGGTTCCTTCGGGAAGAGAGGAAGTTCTCCGGCGTCGACGAGCTGCTGGCTCAAATGCAGAAAGACTTCGCGGCAGCTCGGAAGGAAGTTCGGTCTTAATTAGAGAGCGAATGCCGTGGCCGTGGCGCAGAACTGGCTTTCAAAGGCCTCGTCGCTCCGGGGTACCCAGATCGAGTATGCATCGGGATTCTTGATCAACTCATGCACAAGGCGGGTCTGAAGGTCGTGACCGGCGCGGTTCAGCTCCACTTCGGCCAGGATCGGGTAGCCGATCAGGGAGAAATCGCCGATGGCGTCGAGAATCTTGTGGCGCACGAACTCGTTCTCGAAGCGGAGGCCTTCGGGATTGAGGGCGCTCGTGTCGTCGAGTACGACGGCGTTATTGAGCGAGCCACCCAGAGCCAGACCCATGGCCTGCATACGTTCCACGTCTTTGAGGAAGCCAAAGGTCCGGCACGGGGCGATCTCCTTGAGGAAATCAGTGGAGGAGGAAAATTCGAAATTCTGTTTGCCGATCACGGGGTGGGGGAAGTCGATCGAGTAACGAATCTTAAACTCGCGGCTGGGCTTCAATACGGCCCACTTGCTGCCTTCGCGAATCTCGATGGTCTTCTGCGCTACGAGGAACTTTTTCGGGCTTCGGAGGGCTTTCACGCCGGCCTTACGGATGAGCTGTGCGAGAGGCAGGGCGCTTCCGTCGAGAATCGGAACTTCCTCCCCGTCGACGGCGCAGATCACGTTATCAATGCCCATGGCCCACAGGGCGCTCATGAGGTGCTCCACGGTGCTCACCTTCACGCCGCCCAGAGAGATCGTGGTGGCGAGGGTGGTGGAGTGCACGTTGCCCACGTTGGCCGGAATTTCTACGGGCGTTTCGAGGTCGGTGCGCACGAAGCGGATGCCATAATTGGAGCGGGCGGGCTTAAGCGTAAGCGTCACTCTCTTCCCGGAGTGGAGCCCGATTCCGCTGATCGAAACTTCCTGTTTGATGGTCTTTTGGTTCTTCATCCTAATGGGGTAAGCGCAACAGATATGCCAAGTCTCTGGACTAAACAAGTCGGGAAATACCGGGGTCTCATTTCAATGGTTTCAAATGGTTAGGAATGACGCCCCGTGGCCGTGTGGACACACTCTACCGGGAAAAATGCAGCAAAAATGAGATAGTCGCACCGCATACGTGTGTTGAAAACAACACAGGCCCCTACAGAAGGGCGCCCAAGAAAAAGGCGAGGCTCTTTTTGAGAATATCCTCCGGGGACTCGGTGAGGCGCCCGGCAAGCCACTGTTCCCAGATCATCTGCACCGAACCCACCACGCAGAGGGCGGCATAGTGAGGGTCTACGTCTCTGAGAAGGCCCAGGTCTTTGGCTCGCGTATAGCTTTTGGCCGCCTGCTCCACCTGGGTTTCGAGAAAGAGATCCACCCTGCTGGCCACCTTGGGGCCCACCGTGCGGGCGTGGCGAATGAGGAACAGTCCAAGCGAACGATGAGCCCCGAGTAGTTCGGTGATCACTTCGCCCTCCTTGCCGAAGAGCTCAAGGAGGTCCTCCTTCTCCTCGATGGCTCGGAAGATCCAGGCGTGGATGCGGTCGAAGTGGGCGAAGAATTCGTCGAGAAGAGAATGCACGAGATCTTCCTTCGAATCGAAGTGGAGGTAGAAGGTGCCTTTGCCCACGCCGGCGCGGGCGGCGATGTCTTCGATGCGCGTCTGATGGAAGCCCTTGGCGAGGAAGACCTTCAGGGCCGCCTCTTGGAGGAGCTCGCGCTTACTTTCCTTGGGGGGCACTTTTCCTCTTGCCATGGATGCTTTCTCTGGTTAAACACGGCTCGGCAGTGAAACTGACTGGTCAGTTTTATATAAACAGAAAATTTGAGGTAAATCAATGATTTTCCTGACTATTCTAGGGGTACTATTCGCAGAAATAGCCGGATATTGGATTCATGTGCTTCTTCATAGCCAAAAAATAGAGTTTCTGAGCCGTAGCCACATGATTCACCACCTCAAAGCCTACGGCCCACAGATGCCGCAACGGCCGGGAGGGAGTTACATCGGCTCCACCGACGGACGCGCCGAGGTGCTGGGTTTTGGCATGGAGTGGATCTTGCCGATCGTTTGCATCCTGGCGATCACCTGGGCTTTGGGATGGGCGCTGGGATTTCCGGTAGCCACCATCGGGGCTTTCTCGGGGGCGGCGCTCTTCTGGGGCTACTTCCTTTTCGGCTACATGCACACGAGCATGCACCTCAAAGGATTTTGGATGGAGAAAGTGCCTGGGATTCGCCGCTGGTATCTCAACATTCGCAGACTTCACGACATTCACCACCTCCACGTAAGCGACGCGGGTAAAATGGACGTGAACTACGGCATCTGCTTCTTTGGCTTCGACAGAGTGTTCGGATCGTTTCAGCCGAGATTTCAGGCGTTCAATAAGCGCGGCCTTGTGCTCGCGCTTGAGAAGTATCGCTTCATCAACGATTAGAGAGGGGCTGAGCCCTAGGCCTTTTTCACGAACTCCGATTTGAGATTCATGGCTCCGATGCCGTCGATTTTGCAGGCGATGTCGTGGCCGTCGTGGCCGTCGACGAGGCGAATGTTGCGAACTTTGGTTCCGCCCTTCACTACGGCGGAGGAGCCCTTCACTTTGAGGTCCTTGATCACGGTCACGGAGTCGCCGTCGGCCAATGGATTACCGTGGGCGTCTCGCACGATTCGAACTTGTGGTTCGGCGGTCTCCACGGGCGCCGTTTCATGGAGGCCCCACTCATGAGCGCACTCGGGGCAAATCCACAGATTCCCGTCGGAGTAAACGTGAGGTGATTGGCACTTCTGGCAAACAGGGGTGTCGGTCATGACGACACAATATGCGGATACTGCGTTTAGGAAAAGAACTTCAGAGCCGAATCTTCAACTGGGCCGCAGCCTTCGTGGCCTGCTTCCAGTTCGCTCCCGGGGTGATCTTTCCGCAAACCGCTGGTTCACGGCAACCCGTGGTGCTTGGATGGGAAAGAGGAATCCCGGCGAGGGCGAGCGGGGCAAACACTCCGAAGGCTTGTGCTTCCAGGGCTTGGGAGTCGTAGCCGTAGTCTTCCATCGTTCTTAGCTCTACGTTCGGGAAGCAGGCCTGGACGCGTTCCAAGAGGTGAGTGTTTCTCGCCCCGCCTCCGCAAAAAACGATTTCACTCAAAGGAAACTTTTTCTTCACCACGAAACGCTCATATCCGATGCGAATGGTTTCCACGGTTACGGCGAGAAGCGTGGCTAAAACGTCGTTCTCGCTGAGATGCCGGGTGCGGGCCAGAAAATCTTCCACGAGCGGAATCGAAAAGAGCTCACGGCCGGTGCTCTTCGGTGCGGGCCTTTCCAGAAAAGCCTTCACGGCGGCGTTGCCGAGAATTCCCTGCAGCAAATCGTCATGCACTTTTCCGTCGGCGGCGATCCGGCCCTGATCGTCATACGCCGCTTTTCCGAAGCTCATCTTCTGGATCGCCACATCGATCAGGCAGTTCGCCGGACCGGTGTCGAGCGCGAACACCTGATTCTTCGGGCCAAGATAGGTGAAGTTGGAGATGCCACCGAGATTGTGAACGGCTATTCCGCGCTTCGCTTCCTTACGGAAGAGTCGACGGTGATACAGGGGCATGAGCGGCGCGCCTTCGCCTCCGAAGGCTGTGTCGGCCATGCGGAAGTCGCTCACCGTGGTGATTCCCGTGGCAGCGGCGATGCAGGAGCCCTCGCCGAGTTGCATCGTGTGGCGTTCCTCGGGATGGTGGAAAACCGTTTGTCCGTGGGAGCCGATGGCGAGAATGTCACTGCGTTTTTTTAGGAGCTTTTTCTTAAGAGCCGCCTCGATCGTGCGATTCGCCACGGCTCCGAACGCTTCACCCACGCCGTAATGAACTCGACTCAGGTCGGCGAGAGTGGTGTGGGGGTCGCGAAGGAGTTTCTGAGCCTGGGTTCGGAGACTCGCCGGATACTCGTGTTGGGCGTGTAGCACCAGGTGATCGCGGTCCCCCTCGGTCAGAACCAGGGCCGCGTCGATACCGTCCATACTGGTTCCGCTCATTAAGCCGAGCGAGAAGAACTTCGTCACCGGTCCTCCATCACGAGGAGCGCTTCCCCCTTAACCCGAATCGAAAAACGGCGTTTGGTGCATTCGTTCGAAATGCTTTCGCGGATCCCCCAGCGCAGAAGAATTCCTACCAGCGGATACTTCGCGCCGGTGGCCCACACCTCGGCCTCCGGTGCTCCAAAAACCGATACCCGCTGGCCCGGCTTCACGGAAACAGACAGGCGGGAGTTCTTCAGGTACCGAATTCGCTCCGACCCGGTGTTTAGCTCCAGGCGGGCGCCCTTCCGATCGAATCGCTTCAGCAGGGAAACGTTGGTCAGGGTGTGGTCCATTCGTCGCCCCGTGGCGGCTACGATCACCACGTCCTTGGCTTTGTGCATGGCGCACCAGAGCAGAGCCTTTTCCAAATCGGTCGTATTTTGGTCGTTTAGGGCGATCACCGGCACTTTCCAGCGGCGCATTCGTTTCATGGCCGTAGGAGAGATGCCGTCCATGTCGCCGAGCAAGAGGTCGGGCCGAAGGGAGGGGTTTTCGTTGGCGGCGCCGTCGAGGCAAATGACGTAACGCCCGCGCGCCAAACGCCGCAACTTCCGGGACGCAAGCGGCTCACCGTGGGCTACCACAAGGAATTTTTTGATTGTTAAACGCTTCTTAGGCATAGTCGCGGCCTTTTCTCTCTGTTTTACGCGCAGCGTAAGCGTGGGATTCGCGGCGCGTTTCTGTTAAGAATCGCACGATTATCCCAAGAAACAAGGAGCTTTCGATGTCTTCTAGTCACGACACACTGCTTACTAGCGCGCGCATTTTGGATTCTTTGCGAAAGGTGAATGATCCCGTAACCGGCAAAGACGTCGTTACTCTCGGCTGGGTGGCGAACATCAAAATTCAGCAAGGTCGCGTTACGTTCGACCTGCATGTGGGCCACCAGAGTCACGACCACATCGATCTTCTTCGCGTTGAAACCACACGCGCCGTTAAAGCCATCGGGTCTGCTGTGGTGGCGGTGATGCCGAATCTCCTGAAGAAGCCGAAGCCTCGGGTGGTGCACGGATCCCAGGCGATCCCCGGAGTGAACCACGTGATCGTGGTGGGCTCGGGCAAAGGAGGCGTGGGCAAATCTACGAGCTCCGTGAACCTCGCTATGGCTCTCAAGAAGCTGGGCTACAAAGTAGGACTCATGGACGCCGACATCTACGGCCCGTCGGTTCCCACCATGCTCGGAAAGAATTTTCCTAAGGAAACCGAAGCGAAGATGGACGAGGGACAGATCGTTCCCTTCGACATGCAGGGGCTAAAGGTGATTTCCCTCGGGCTTCTCATCGGACGCGACCAACCCACCGTGTGGCGAGCGCCGATGGCGACCAAGATGATCAATCAGTTTGTGACCGGGGTGGCTTGGGGCGAGCTTGATTTTCTCATCATCGACCTACCTCCCGGAACCGGCGACATTCAGCTCACGCTCTCCCAGCAGAGCAACATCACGGGCTCGATCGTGATCACCACGCCTCAGCAGGTGGCGCTCGACATCGCCAAAAAGGGCCTCCTCATGTTCCAGCACGTGGGCGTGCCGATTCTCGGCGTGATTGAAACCATGAGCGGTTTTGGCTGCGGTAGCTGCGGCTCCGTTACGTCGATTTTCGGCGAGGGTGGAGCGCGAAAGCTGGCAGCGGAAGCGGCCGTGCCGCTCCTCGGCCAAATTCCGGTAGACGTAGAGCTCGTGCGAGCCTGTGACGAGGGCGAGCCCATCGTGGTTCGGGATCCGAAGGCACCGTCGGCTAAGGCCTACATGGACGCGGCGGCGAAGATCGTCGCTGCGGTGGAGGTGCTCGGTCAGAGTGAAGAGAAAGACGTGGTGCCCTTGGCCGTTGAAGCGATTTACGGCAATGACAACGACCATAAAGTGGCCGTGTTCTGGAGCGACGGACAGAAGTTCTCCTACTCAGCCCGACTGCTTCGGTTTATGTGTCCCTGCGCCCAGTGCGTGGATGAGTTCACCGGCGAGCGGCGAATTGTGGAGTCGAGCGTCGACAGGTCCGTGCAACTCGACAAAGCCCTCCCCGTGGGCCGCTACGGCGTGAACCTCGTTTGGAGCGACGGTCACACGACCGGCATTTTCACCTACAAGTATCTGCGCGAACTGGATGCAGAACGCACGATGGAGCGCCCCACGCCTCCGCCGCAACCCCGCGCTCAGTAAAGGAATTTAGAAATGTTGGAACACCTTTCCGAAGAAGAAAAAACCCGCCGCGAAAAGCTCGGCATGCTCCGAGCCAAGGGTGTGAATCCCTATCGCAACGGACTTACTCCGAAGAACGCCGTGAGCGAGGTTCGCTCGAGTCATGGCGAGAAAACGAAGGAGCAGTTAGAGGCGGATAAGGTGAGCGTGAGCTATGCGGGAAGAATCATGGCGTTCCGCCACTTCGGAAAGGCTGCGTTCGTGCAGCTCAAGGATCGCACGGGCACGCTGCAAAGCTACGTGGCCATCGATGCTCTCGGCGAGGAAAAGTTCGGGATTTTTAAAACCTTCGACGTAGGCGACATCGTGTATGTGGAGGGCCATCTCTTCCGCACGAAAACCAACGAACTTTCCGTGCACGCCACCCGGATCGAACTTCTCACGAAGGCGCTGAAGCCGCTTCCCGAAAAATTCCACGGCCTCACCGATCCCGAGCAGCGCTATCGCATGCGCTACGTGGATCTGATCATGAACGACGAAGTGCGGAACACCTTCCGCGTGCGCAGCGAGATCGTGCGCTACATCCGCGACTTCCTCACCGATCGCGGCTTCTTCGAAGTGGAAACGCCGATGATGCATCCGATTGCGGGTGGAGCAGCGGCTCGTCCGTTCAAAACCCACCACAACGCCCTCGACATGCCGCTCTTTTTGCGGATCGCGCCGGAGCTGTATCTCAAGCGCCTCCTCGTGGGCGGATTTGAGAAAGTGTTCGAGATCAATCGCAACTTCCGTAACGAAGGCATCTCCGTGCGCCACAACCCGGAATTCACGATGCTCGAGTTCTACTGGAGTTACGCCACCTACGAAGACCTCATGGATCTCACCGAAGAGATGCTCTCCGGCGCCTGCAAGAAGGTGCTCGGCAAAGACACGCTCACCTATCAGGGTGCGGAGATTCAATTCGGTAAGCCTTGGCGCCGGCTCACCGTGCGAAACGCGATCAAGGAACTCAGCGGGCTTCCGGCGGAGTTCCTCACCGACTCGGCCCTCAACGACGTGGAAATGATGAAAAAAGCGCTTCGCCACGCGGGCGACGAGCCCTCCAACTGGAGGAAGCACTGGGGACAGGGCTCGTTCCTCACTCACCTCTTCGAGACCACGGTGGAGAAGAAGCTGATTCAGCCCACCTTCATCACGGAATATCCCACGGAAGTGAGCTTTCTCTCTCGCCGCAACGAAAAGAACCCGGAAGTGGTCGACCGTTTCGAGCTTTATATCTACGGACGCGAGATCGCGAATGCGTTCTCCGAGCTCAACGATCCCATCGACCAGCGCGAGCGCTTCGAGGGCCAGGCCGCCAACAAGGCGCTGGGTGATGAGGAAGCCACCGAGGTGGACGAAGACTTCCTCCGAGCGCTGGAGTATGGAATGCCGCCCGCAGCGGGACAGGGCATCGGTATCGATCGCCTTGTGATGTTGCTTACGGATTCGGCGAGCATCCGCGACGTGATCCTCTTCCCGCACATGCGGCCGGAGGGGTGATGGATTTTTGGGATTCCATTAAACAAAGAGTTAAGAGTTGGTTTGATCCGATAGTTACGGAAATTCCGGATCGATTGGATGGATCGTTTACCGGGCCTTTTCTGGTTTCAAATTTAATTTTTAATTGGAAATTTTATTTGGTTTTAATTTTTTCTAAGAGCTCTATTGAGGAAAGGATTTTCTTTTTAGGGAAAGGTGCTAGGAAAATCTGGGTTGGCGGCACTGAGTTTGGTAGGGCTGATTTGATTTGGTGCGACTCATTATTTTTGAACTTTATTCTGATCCCAGCTGTGTTGGCATTCTTGTTTAATGTTATTGGGCCTCCGCTGAATAACATTAGTACTAGATTGAAGAATAGGGCGCACAGATTAACTCACGGAAAGATTGGTCAAGTTGAGGAGCTGAATGAAAAGATAAAAGTCCTCTGGGGCTCAGAGTGCAAACTTTACACAGTGATTTATGACGCCTTCCTCCTAAAAGACCACGCCAAAGAGAAGCCTCCGTTAGAGTTTGATTTGATCAAAATATTTATTGGAAAATCCCATTTTTTTGAGGCCTCAAGTTTTGGTGCCAACAATTCCGATGAACGGCGTGACTACGATGCTCTCACGTCAATTGGTTTGTTAACCAAATCTGGAATGACGACTAAGGCAACGTACTCGATTTCTACCAAAGGTAGATTTTGGCTTGAGTTACTCCGCCAAGGAAACTGGATAAAAGTACGTTAAGGAATGGGTAGCTACTTTGATGCGGACCAGAAGTTTGCCACCTTTGTGTCCAATGCATGGGACACTAATTGTTCCTTTTAAAGAAAAACGAGTAGTCCGTGAGGCTCTCTCCGCCCTAACTCCAGACAGCTCAACGGCGACAACCGGCAAAGTTGCCTTCCGACCGAAAGGCTCTTGGCCGGCCTCTGGGCTCCGTCACTATTCGGCCTCGATCGAGGGTTATCAGCCAGATAACGTGGCGCCCACTTTTTCTCTTATCGTGTTGATAGGGCCGCCGTGGGGGGCTAACCTGTCGGAATGTTTGTGGACCGCGCAGTACGAATGGTGGCTCGCCGGATTTTATTCGGCAAAAAGCGCGATTCGTTCATTTCTCTCATTTCTGCTGTTTCGCTCTTCGGGGTTTGCCTCGGAGTGGCCGCCCTCGTGGTGGTGATGGGCGTGATGGAGGGCTTCGAGAGCGAGCTCCGCAACATCATCACGGGCACTCGATCCCACGTGATTCTTTACTCGAGCCGAACCCTCATTTCCGACTTTCCGGCGGTGGAGGCTCGGATCCGGCGACTGGCCCCGGAAGTGGAGGCCGTAAGCCCGATCGTTTTCAGTGAGGTCATGATTTCCCACGGCAGCCGGGTGGTGGGGTCCACGATTGAAGGCATTGATCCGGCCCTAGAAGCGAAGGCTACTCGTCTGGAGCGGCACATTCTCGACGGTGCGTTTCCCGAAGCGGGCGAGGATCCCACCATTGTGATCGGTTCCGCTCTCGCCGAGCGCTTGGGCGCTAAACCAGGTGATCACGTGAGCGTGATTACACCGTTTTTTGAGCAAGAATCCATGCGGCCCAGGGCCAGAAGCTTTCGTGTTAACGGAATCTTTTCCACCGGAATGTGGGATTACGACTCGAAGTTCTCGTTAATTCACGCCACTTCAGCACGGGATTTTTTTCGCCTGGGCCCGAAGGACGCCACCGCCCTCAAGCTTCGCACTTCGGATCCTGACCGCTCGGTTCGCACTGCCTCTCATTTGAAAAAGGAACTGGGGTATCCGTTCGTGACCCGAGACTGGACGGAGTTGAATAGAAATCTTCTGTATGCCATTCGGCTGCAGAAGGCGGTAATTTTTGTGATTCTCACCGCCATCATTGTGGTGGCTGCGTTCAATATCATGAGCACCTTGATGATGATGATGAGCGAGAAAAAGCGGGAAATGTCGATTCTCAAGGCCATGGGCATGAGTGGTCGTCAAAGTTCGAGCGTTTTTATGCTCGTGGGAGGAATCATCGGGGTAAGCGGTGCGGTGGCGGGGGTGGCGCTGGGCTGCTTACTCGGGTTTGTGCTTTCCCGCACACGGTTCATCCACCTCCCGCCCGACGTCTACTTCATATCCTACCTTCCTGTGGATATTCGCCCGTCCACCTTGCTGGTAGTTTTTTTCTCCGCTTCTTTGATTGCGCTTCTGGCTACGCTGTATCCTTCCTGGCAGGTGGCGGCACAATCGCCGGTAGAGGGCCTTCGCTATGAGTAGAACGATTCTCGAGTGCAGGGGCGTGGAAAAACGCTTCTCAAAACAGGGTAATCAAGTGGAAGTGCTTCGCGGAGTGGATCTGAAGATAGCCGAGGGAGAGTCCTTGGCCGTGCTGGGCCATTCCGGAGCGGGAAAGAGCACTCTTCTTCATGTGCTTGGCACATTGGAGCCGCCCACCAAAGGTGACCTTCTCTATCTAGGAGAGAGCGTAGGGAAATTTTCGGGGCGTAAGCTCGCCCAGTTTCGGAATCGAGAATTGGGTTTTGTGTTCCAGTTCCATTATCTCCTGCCGGAGTTTACGGCCTGGGAAAACGTGCTGATGCCGTCCCTCATTGCTGGAGAGGACAGGGCCGAATGGGAGCCAAAGGCGCAGAAGATTCTGGAAAGCGTGGGCCTTGGCCACAGACTTCATCACAGGCCTGCCGAACTTTCCGGCGGGGAGCAGCAAAGAGTTGCGTTGGCGCGGGCGATGGTGATGGGGCCAAAAGTGCTCCTAGCCGACGAGCCCACGGGAAACCTCGACTCCAAAAACGCCGGCATGGTGAAAGAGCTTCTCTTCGACATCAACAAGAATCGCGGCGTCACGCTCGTGCTAGTGACTCACGATGAGGAAATGGCCAAAGATTTTTCTCGTCAGCTGGTCATGAGGGACGGCCGAATCGTTTCTTAAAAGCGGCTGACTCTCTGCGCCGCATGCGCCGCGCAAGCTGAGTGTTTCGGTTGCGTTTCCCCCGTTAGAAGGTTACGAATTTTCTTCAGTTTTTTATTTTTGCGGGGAAGATTTGTCGCTTCATCGTTTCAGTCTGTTTATGTGCTTTGTCTTGGCGGTGTGTTTCAGCACTCTCGCTGAGGCCGCTCCACGTAAAGCGATCCCCAAAAAACCGGTAGCACCAGTAGCGTTGCCTCAAGAAGTGATCCAGCAGATTCAAGTGAAGGGCAATGCGAAGGTCGACACTGACGCCATTCTTGAAAAAATCAAATCTTCCGTTGGCAAAGAGCTCGATAACGCTCAAGTAAGAGAAGACATCCTTGCTCTTCATAAGCTCAGTCTTTTCGAAGAAGTCGAAGTTCGTTTCGAGGCGGGAACACTTGTTTTCCAGGTTAGGGAGCGCCCTACAATTTCCCGGATTGTTTTTTTCGGCAACGAGGAGATCGAGGCCGACGATTTGAAGGGCGTGCTGTCGATCAAGACCTTTGATCTCTTCGACGAAAACCTGGTGCGAGAAAGCGCGCGTAAGCTCGAGCGGCACTATGAGGAAAAGGGTTTCTACTTGGCTCGCGTGAGCCATGAGGTTCGGAAGGGGAAGGACGCCGACTCGTTGGAGGTCCTTTTCCGAGTGCGCGAATACGACAAGGTAAAAATCCGAAAGATCACCTTTCTCGGCAACAAAGCCTTTACCGACGAACAGCTGAAGCGGATTCTCCGCAGCACCCAGGAAGGTGGGTTCTTTTCCGCGCTCAACAGCTCGGGAAACTTCAAGGAGTTGGATTTCAAAACTGATCTTCAGATTCTTCAGTATTGGTACCTCAATGAAGGATACGTGCGGTTCAAGCACGAGAACCCGGTAGTGACGGTTACAGAAGACAAGAAGTGGATTCACATCACGATTAAGGTGGACGAGGGGAAGAAGTATTCGGTGGCCGATACGGACTTCACCGGCGATCTTCTTTTCCCCAAGGATGAACTCCACGAGACGCTGACACTGAAGAAGGGTGAAACGTTCTCGATCTCCAAAAGAAACGCAGACATTCTCGCGCTTACGGAAAAGTACCAGGACCTCGGCTACGCCAACGCCAACGTGGTTCCTGATATTCAGATTGATGATGAAAAACTGATGGTCTCCACGGTCTTCGACTTTGAAAAGGGCACTTTGGTGCGTTTTGGAAAAATCTCTGTGAAGGGCAACTCCAAGACCCGCGATAAAGTTGTTCGCCGCGAGCTTCTCATTCAGGAAGGCGAGCTCTATTCCGGCACCGGTTTCCGCGAGTCCAAGGAAAACGTAGAACGGCTCGGATTCTTTGAGGCGGATAAGGTGGAGTTCACCACCAAGGCGCCGCCCGGACGTCCCGACATCATGGACGTCGAAATCAACGTGAAAGAGCGTCCCACGGGCCAGTTCCAGCTCGGTGCTGGCTACGCCACCACCACCAAATTCTTCTTCTCCACTTCAGTGGCTGAGACCAACTTCCTCGGGCGAGGGCAGGATCTGCGCTTCAACGGGCAAATGGCCGCCGACCGACGCAATCGGAGTTTGTCGGTTAGTTTCACTGATCCCTACGCTTTTGATTCCAAGTGGAGCCTGGGGGGCGACGTTGATTACGTGATCTCCGTGGCGCCGGATATCGCCACCGAAATTCGCCGTGGTACGGGAGTGCGAGTGGGGCATCCGGTTGGCCAGTATTCGCGGTTGTTCTTGGGGTATCGTCTCGAAGAGCAGCGACTCATCGACGTCGTGGACCCGGTGGTTAACGAAAACCTGGGCCGGGAAGAAGGAACAAAGAGTGCTTTCACGGTCACGCTTTCCCACGATCGGCGCAACAACCGAATGGAAACCACCAAGGGTTACTTCGCGTCCTGGAGCGAAGAGGTGGCGGGGCTCGGCGGAAATCGTCGATTCCTTCGGTCGATCTTAGACCTCCGCTGGTATCGGCCGGTCATTGGTGATTTGGTGTTCAAAACCAAGGGTGAGTTCGGAAACATCTGGGACCACGGCGGCAACGGCATTCAGCGTCTCGAACGCTTCTATCTCGGCGGTCCGAACAACCTCCGCGGCTACGCGCCCTTCTCCGTGGGCCCCACTCAGCGGCGCAACAACGTGGACTTTCAGAGCGGCGGCTCCAATCAGTTCTTCTATATGGCGGAACTCGAATACCCGATCGCCAAAGACATTGGTCTGAAAGCGGTGGCGTTCTATGACTTTGGTGACGCCTTCAACAAGTTCAATGAAGTAAGCGTTAAACAAGACTACGGATGGGGCTTCCGGTGGTTCTCTCCGATCGGCCCCCTACGTTTCGAGTGGGGCTATCCGATCCAGAAAAAGGGATCTCGTCGTGGATCCGAGTTTAACTTCATGATCGGCCCGCCGTTCTAGTCCAGGCATTTTTGAGCGGCCCGGTTCAAGCGGTCAGTTAGAACTGCGACAGGGTGAGGTATAGGTCGTCTGGAGTTCCGCCACCGTCGTAAAGTGACGAGCGAATATATCCCGGAGAGCTGGAAATCCCCGCCAAGCCGTCTTTGAAGCGTATTTCTTTCGCGGGCTGTCCTGAGCAGGTGGCATTACTAAACACCTCAATGGTCATGAGGAAGGGATTCGGATTTCCTTGCCCCCCATTCATTCCGGAAGGTAGCGCGAGGGAGGTTGTTTTCAGTCCACCACTAATTCCGGAAAAGCAGTTACTTTCGAGTGCCTCGTCGGTTTCGAATTCTTGTCCATCGTAGTAACGCCAGCCGTCCATGAGCACCAGAAAAGATCCCGAATCAAAAGAACTGTCCGCTGTGCAGCTGCCGTTGGTCGGATTGGTGTTGGTGCAGAAATTGGTATCCAGCAGATCGAAGTTCCCTCCCCCGTTAGAGTGAGAGGCCAGTCCAAAAAAGTTTGTGGCGCCGAAACCGCAGTTTGCCACGCTCATGTGGATGGTGACTTCTTCCTCGCCACCGTCGAGGTACACCGGATTCCCACCGAATCCGTAGCCGCAGTAGGTTTGGCCTTCCATGTTGTTTGGGCCCACCCAGCCGACCGCCCAAAACTTGTAGGTGTCGTTCATGAGGTCCATCGTGGTGTCGTCGTGATTGTCTTCGAGACCGGCACCGCCACCTCGGGTAACGGCGGTGTTAATCGCGTATACCATTACGCCGCCATCGAGGTTCACCAAGGGAGCCATACTGCCCGGAGGGGGAGCGAGACGAAACTTCACGCGCGTGGTGTTGGGGGTTAGCGGCTTAAAAACATTGGCGAGACGGCCACATCCGCTGAGAGCCGTCAGCGCTAGACAAAAAAGAAAAGTCGCCTTCATTAGAAATCCATATCCAATCCGAATGAAATCTTCTCTGTTTTTTCCCGGTAAAACTGCCCGCGAGGATCATGCCCTTTCAGGTAGGTGCCCGATAGACGCAACGGCGGAGCTCCGAGACTCGAAACGAACGCGGCTCCTGCCGAAAGCGCATAGGTGGTCCCCTCCTGACTGCTTCTCAACCTCAGATCGGCGCCCGCCCAGGGATGTACGTTTCCCCAGTGCCACGGAAAAACCGCATATCCGCCCAGCTGGGCCGAATGGCGAGGCATCATGGGTTTCGTGTGCACAAGAAACTGATAGCCCCCGTAGATTCGAAGAAAGTCGATCTGCTTCGCGGCGCGGAGGGTGATGAATTCTCGTGTGTAGCTAAATCGCTCCCGCACATTGTAGAGGCCGTCGCTCAAGTGAGCGGAGATATGCGTGAAACGAAACTGAAAGAGCGAGTTCCCGCGTGCTGCCTCAGCAAACAAGCCGATCAATCCGTCGCTGGAGTGAAGTGGATACTTCGAGCCCTCCTGCACCATCATGAAGTAAGCCCCACCTTCAAGGCCGGTGTGGAACACCGCGGGGCGGTCGCCCCACTGTCCCTTCCAGCCCGCGAAGGAGCGGTAGCCGCCCACGTCGGCCTCAATCTCATTTTTGGAATTTTTCCTGAGGCCGATCTTTAGGTCCCTTGGATCGGAGGGGAGACTGGGAAACGGGCGACCGGGAGGCAGGGCATGCCAGCCCAGCGGCTGGTCTGGGGCTGCTGGAAATCCCACCGGATAGGGAGATTTGACAGAGTCTTCGGAAACCGGAGTGCTTTGAATCGTGGCGGCGCGCGCGGTTGATGCGCACAGCAGCAACAGCAGTACTAAGTATCTCATAATGTTCAGCATGGCCGATTTGTTTCACTGCAGCAACGGAGCACTGCAGCGTTGGACACCCCTGGGCGTCTTTATTATAGTGGGCCTGATTTACTAACTCAGGAGACCTCCATGAAAATCCTTTCTGCCCTACTCGTCCTCTTTTCCGTATCCTCCGCCGCGGCGGAAGTTCCTCCGGCTCGCATTGCCATCATGAACATGCAAAAGGCCATTCAGAATGTGGAAGAAGGAAAGAAGGCTCGAGAGACTCTTCAAAAGGATTGGGAAGGAAAGCAAAAGAAGCTGCAAGAAGAGGGCGCCAAAGTTCAGAAGGCTATGGAAGATCTCCGCAAGCAGACCATGGTCATGGATCAGAAGACGCTTCAAGAAAAAGAAGCCACCATTCAGCAGCAGATCATGCGACTCCGTGAGCTCGATGCTAAGAGTCAGCAGGAATTCCAAAAGCGCGACATGGAAGTGAGCGAACCGATCATCAAGAAAATTCGCGGCCTCGTGGCGAAACTCAGTAAAGACAAGGGCTACACGATCGTGCTCGACGGCAGTGAACACGGGATCATCTATTCTGAAAATACCGACGACATCACCGACGAAGTGATCAAGCTCTATGACAAAAAGTAAGCTTACCCTCGGTGACTTGGAAGCGAGCCTTGGGCTCGTAGACGGGGCATCGTTGGACACAAAGCTTCGCGCTCTCGTGATCGAGTGCATCGCCGAGGCCGGGGAATCCAAACCCGGCTCTCTTGTTTTTGTAGCGGGGCGGGAGTTCTTGGATCGACTCCACGCCGACGCGCAAAAGCCCGCCGTCGTTGTTACCTCTTCCGCCATGGCGGAGCGGATGTCTCCCGGGGTGCCGGTAGTGCGGGTGAAGAATCCCATGCTCGCTTTTGCGAAGTGCTCCGTGTTTTTCTCCACAGAGATGCGGCCCACTCCCGCTGTGCACTCTTCGGCCGTGATTCACGAAACGGCGAAGATTGGCCAGGGCGTTTCGATAGGCCCGGGCTGTGTGATCGCCGATGGCGCTGTGATTGGCGACGGGTGTGTTCTTCATCCTCGGGTGTTCGTGGGTTCGCGCACTCAGGTGGGGGCAGGATCGGTTATTTTCCCCGGCGTGGTTCTCTATCAGGATGTGATGATGGGCGAGCGGGTTCGCATTCACGCTAATTCTGTAATCGGGGCCGATGGATTTGGTTATGCTCAGGAATTCAGTGGGGCTGGCGTAAAGCATGTAAAGATCCACCACTTTGGCGGAGTGAAGATCGGAAACGATGTGGAGATTGGTGCCGCCACCACTATCGACAGAGGCACAGTGCGCCTAACGGAGGTCGGAAACGGCTGCATTATCGACAACAACGTGCAGATCGGTCACAACTGCCGAATCGGAGAGGGCGTAATCATCTGCGGCAACACAGGACTGGCCGGAAGCGCCGAAGTGGATCGGTTTGCTGTGCTCGCAGGATACGTGGCGGTAGGTAATCAGGTGAAAGTGGGCGCAGGAGCCCAGGTGGCGGGGTTTTCCATGGTTTGGACCGATGTACCCGCCGGCGCCAAGTGGGGCGGAGTGCCCGGGCGACCGCTCAAGGAATTTTGGCGAATTGAGTCGTTAATCTCCCGTTTGCCGGAACTTTTCGATGCTTATAAGATTTCCCGGAAAGGAAAGAGCTCCGATGGCGAGTGAACGTAAGATTTTGGGCCCCTTTAACAATGTGCAGGTGATGAACTTTCTTCCGCACAGGTATCCGTTCTTGTTTGTCGACAGGATCAGCGAGGTGTCGGTGGCGATGGACGGCGGAAAGCCGAAGCAGGTGGGCACGGTGGTACGGGGCTTGAAAAACGCGACCATCAACGAGCCATATTTTACCGGGCATTTTCCGAACATGCCGATTACTCCGGGAGTCATCTTGATTGAAACCATGGCGCAGGTTTCGAGTTTCGCGGTTTTTCCGTGGGTGGAGGTAGACTCCGAGATGCGGGTTAGGGGCAAGTTCGATTTGCGTCTCGCTGGGGTGGACGGCGCTAGATTTCGGAAGCCCATTGTTCCGGGAGATTCCATCACTGTAGTCAGTGAAGTAAAGAAACAGCGTGGACCGCTGTGGAGTTTTTCTTGCCGCATGGAAACCGATGGCTCCGTGGCGGCGGAATGTGATTTGTTGGCTACTGTCGTGCTGGGAGAAAAATAACCATGAAAATTCATCCTACTGCAATTGTTCATCCAAAGGCCCAAATCGGTAACGATGTGGAAATCGGTGCCTACGCATTTATCGGCGAGCACGTGAAAATCGGAAACGGCTCCGTGATTCACCACCATGCCTCCGTGGAGGGACACACCACCATGGGGGAATTCAATGAGGTGGGCAGTTTCTCGGTGATCGGTTCCAAGCCTCAGGATCTCAAATATAAAAACGAGCCCACTCGTTTGGAGATCGGAGATAAGAATTGCTTCCGTGAATACGTAACAGTCAATACAGGCACGCCCACTGGCGGCAACCTCACCAGCATTGGATCCAACTCATTGCTCATGGCTTATTGCCACGTAGCCCACGATTGCCATCTGGGAAACAATGTAATCATGGCCAACCACTCCAATCTGGCCGGTCACGTTACGCTGGAGGATTGGGTAATTCTGTCTGGAATGTGCGGCGTTTCGCAGTTCCTGCGGGTAGGAAAACACGCGTTTATCGGCGGCATGAGCGGTGTTGATAAAGATGTGGCTCCCTACGTGATCGCAGTGGGAAATCGCATGCATGTGCGCGGCGTGAACCTCGTTGGGCTGAAGCGCCGCGGATTTGATTCCGAGCGCGTGAAGGCCGTGCTCGACACTTATAAGATCTACTTCGAAAGCGGTAAAGAGAAGGAGCATGCACTGGCGGAGATCCAGGAAAAGTTCCCCTACCAGGAAGATGTGAAATACTTCGTGGATTTCGTGAAGAACAGTAAACATGGCATCGCCCGCTGAGATCCATTCCATTGTAGTGGGCGTTGGTCACCTTGGAACCTTTCACGCCCAGAAGCATGCGGCATTGGCGCAGGAGGGCGTTCGTCTCGCCGCACTGGTTGATCCCTGCGTGGAGGCCGTCAGAGAAAAAATAGCAAAAGGAAAACTTCCCGATGCGCCGGTTTTCGCTTCAGTGGAAGAGTGTTTGGCCGCTGTTTCAGCAGGAAGAATTCCGAAAATTTCCGCGGCGAGTGTGGCTACCACTACTGAAACTCACGTGGAAACGGGACTGAAGCTTTTGGCCGCCGGAGTGAGTCTGTTGGTAGAAAAGCCGCTGGCGATGGATTCAGCTTCCGCGCGGCGTCTTGTGGACGAGGCGGAAAAGAGAAAACTGGTTCTCGCCACAGGAAAAGTGGAGCGCCATCGCGTGATGGAGGTGTTCGAAAAGGTGAAGGGGCAGCCGCTCTTTATCGAGTGTCACCGTCTTAGCCCCTTTCCCGCTCGCAGCACCGACATCGACGTGATCTTCGATCTTATGATTCACGACATCGACCTGATGCTGGCGATGGTGAAGAGCCCTATTAAGGCCGTGCATGCGGCGGGATTTCCGGTGCTCACTCGCCACTTCGATATCGCGAATGCTCGGTTTGAGTTTGAGAACGGCTGCGTAGCCAATCTCACCGCCTCCCGAATTTCGATCGGGCGCACTCGGAAGTTTCGCATTTTCTGCTCTGATGCCTACCTTTCCCTCGACCTGCAGACCGGGGAATTCAACCGCTACACGAAGGATCCCAAAGAGCCTGAGCTCGAGAAGGCGATCGGACATGAAAGTGGGTCACTCTCGGTAGGGGATCCCCTGTTGGCCGAAGTGCGAGATTTCATGGAGGCCGTTCGGGGGCATCACGGTCCCCTGGTTTCCGGGCTCGACGGGCTTCGCGCCATTGAGGTGGCCGAACAGGTCGTGGCCGATATCAATTCCCGACTCAAGGAGCTTCCTCCCGGAGCGCTGGGAGTCCACGCTTGAAAATATTGGTAGTCGCGGGAGAAGCCTCGGCAGATCTTCATGTCTCCCACGTGATGGAACGATTGGCGATGAAGGGGCCGCTCCAGCTCATTGGGATCGGAGGAAAACGCTTACAGGCTCTTGGTCTTCAGCCAGTGTCGACTCCCGAAAAAATGGCGGTGATCGGACTCGTGGAGGCGGTAAAAAAAATTCGGCAAACATTTCGTCTTTTGGATGAGATGGAGGCGCTCGCTGCGAGGGAAAAACCCGATGTGGCGTTTCTATCCGACTTGCCGGACTTCAATCTCCGGCTCGCGCCTCGGCTAAAGCATCTCGGAATTCCCGTGATCTATTATTCCGCGCCCCAGGTTTGGGCCTGGAGAAGCGGGCGGGTCCACCAGATGGCGAAATGTATCGACCGCCTTCTCACGCTCTTTCCGTTCGAAAGAAAGTGGTACGAGGAAAACGCTCCTGAGTCGCTTGAAGTGCGCAATGTAGGGCACCCGGTAGTGGAGCAAGTTCCTGATCTTCCCTATAAGCCTGACCCCCATGTGATCGCGATCCTTCCCGGCAGCAGGGAGGGCGAGTGGCGGGCGCTGTGGAAGGATTTGGAAAGCGCGGCCCTGCTTCTTTCCCGCCCGGATCTGCGCTTTGAGATTCCTCTCGCAGAGACCCTTCGGCAAAATGCCTGGGTTCGGGAGGCATTGGCGAATTCTCCTCTGAAGGAGCGCCTCACCGTTTTTGAAACCCCGGCCCACGAGGTGCTTCGCAGGGCGAAGCTGGCGATTGTGGCGTCCGGCACCGCAACCTTAGAGACCGCCGTGGTAGGTACTCCGATGGTGGTTGTGTATCGGGTAAATGCATTGTCGGCGTTTTTGTTCCGCTGGCTCGTGCGCTACAAGGGCGCCGTGGCCATGGCAAATCTCGTGCATGTGGGCCTGAATTCCGAAAAGAGAGTGGTGCCGGAACTCCTCCAGGAGGCCGCAAGTCCTCAAGGAATTGCAAACGCGGTCGCGGAAATTCTGGATCAGCCGCAGCTTTGGGCCGATCAGGCCCGCCGCCTCGCGCTTACTCGCAATTTGCTGGCCACTGATGTTCCTCCGTCTGAGGCCGCTGCTCGCGAAGTGGAACAGGTGCTTCGGTGAATCAGTTACTTCAGCTTCGTAAACTCCTATGGACGCTAGGGATCGTAGATCCGGTGCGGTTTCCTGTGCCTACGATCAGTGTGGGGAACCTCTCGATGGGGGGCACCGGGAAGTCTCCACTCGTTTCGAAGATCTGTTCCGAGTTTGCGAACCGTCGCCATGTTTTGTTGCTTTCCCGCGGCTACGGACGGGTTTCCCGGGAGCCGATCCATGTGGCCAGGGGAGAGCGTCTGCCATCGCCCGATCTCACGGGCGACGAGCCATGGATGATACGGCATCGCGTACCGAATATTTCTCTTCTGGTTCATCGGAACCGGGCCGTGGCGGCGGAAAGTGTCTGGGATCAGCTCGGGTCTCCAGAGCTCGTGGTATTGGATGATGCCTTTCAACACTGGAAGGCTTGGCGTGACTGCGACATCGTGACCGTGGATGCTACCGAGGGAGTCGATGGCATGGTTCTTCCCTTTGGTCGGATGCGGGAGCCTCCGGAAGCTCTGGAGCGGGCGGATGTGGTGGTGATTACTCGTGCCAGCGAAGTGGATCCAGTAAGCCTTGAAGAACTTTTAGCTGAAGTGAAGGACTGTGTGGCGGGGCCGAAGCTCGAGGTGCCGTGGAAATCGAATCGCTTGCGAGCGGATCGGGCGCCAGTACTTCTGGCCGACGTGGAGTTCGAGGGGGTGGTGGATTCCCAAGGGAATTTGATCTCTCCGGAGAGTGTGAAGGATCGCCCGGTAGTTTTGTTTTCAGGAATCGCCCGACCATCGAGCTTTCGCCACACCGTTGAGCATGCCGGTTTTCGGGTGGTGCATCACAAGATTCTTCCGGATCATGCCCGTTTGGAAGAGCGTGATTGGACGGATCTGTCCCGACTTCGTGATTTAGAAAAGGGCTGCCTACTGTTGACCACGGAGAAGGATTTCGCTCGTTTACACGAGGAGTTTTCCCAGAGAGGGTTTTCGTTTTTTCACACCAGAGTAACTCATCGCTTCCGTGGGCAGGACTGGCAGAAGCTTCTCAGTGTGATTCAGAAGGCGATGGGATGAAGCGGGTTCTCCAATTTCCATTTTTGTTGATCGGATGGACGCTTTCTTTTGTTCCCTTGCCGATTTTCGTGGGTATGGGGCGATTTTTGGGTGGTTGGCTTGGAGTTTTGGGATTTCGCCGCCGGGTGGTTCGAGAAAATTTGAGTCGTGCGTTTCCGGAGTCGAGCCAACTCTGGCGTAGAAATCTGGAGAGGGCGCAATACCGGAATCTCGGCTTGCTGTTTTTGGAGATGTTTCGGTTCTTTTCCCGGTTCTCCTCGTTTCTGGAGAGCCGGGTAGAAGTGGAGGGGGAGGAGCATCTTCGGACGGCGCTGGCTGAAGGAAAAGGAGTTTTCGTGATGACCGCTCACCTCGGCAATTGGGAGGTTCTTCCGGCTCATGGCGCATGGTGCTTGAAAGTTCCCGTTACGATGGTGACGAAGGAGCTCAAGCCCGCGTGGCTTCACGAATTGGTAGAGGGCACACGCGCAGCACTTGGACTGAAAATGGCGTTCGAGCCGAAGACCATGCAGCGGGTGATGCGAGCTCTCAAGAATCGTGAAATCGTGGGTTTCGTGATGGATCAATTCGCCGGTGCTCCGGTGGGCGCGCGTGTTCCATTCTTTGGCACCTACGTGGGAAGTCACACCGCTCTGGCAATGTTGGCTCTTCGCACCGGTGCTCCGGTGGTGCCCGCGATTTCCTGGCGCCGATCCGACGGAACCTTTGTTTGTCGTTTTGAGCCCAAAGCCCCACTCATTTCTCACGAGGACCGTGATCAGGCGGTGATTCTCAACACGGCATTGTTTGTTTCCTACACGGAAAGGTGGATTCGGGAGTTTCCCGAGCAGTGGTTATGGGTGCATCGGCGTTGGAAGGGTGACCTTTCGCCTCTTCACAGCGCGGGTGAAATGCTAAGATAATGGAACGATGCGTTTCAGTATTCGCGTTGCATTTTTTCTCGTTGGGGTAGGCATTCTTGTGTCGTGCGCCCGATTTCAACCGTCTGGACCCGTGAAGGAAGAAGATCTTGGTATTCCTACCGAGCTCACGGAGAAGTTCTCCGTAAAAGAGGTCGAGGTCGCTCCTGCTGTGGTGCCCGAAGTGAAGCAGCCGGTTCCCGTGAAGGGGAAGAAGCCGCCCAAGGTAGTCAAGCCACCCAAAGACGTAGTCACGTTTCCCGATCGTTGGAAGGGGCGACCGCCCATGTTCCGTCCGGGGGACCGTTCCGTATACGACATCACCTTTTTTGGAGCCACGGCCGGTGAACTCGACCTGCAGGTTCTTCCCAACAAGATTATTGCCGATCGCAACGTATTCCATGTGCGCGCAGAGGCGAAAAGTACCTCGGTTTTTTCTCTGTTTTATAGAGTCAACGACTACGGCGAAAGCTTCATCGACGCCGATGCCATCGTGCCGCTGAAGTTTCACCTGAAGCAGGACGAAAGTATTCAGCAGCGCGATATCGTTGAGCTCTACGACCACAAGAAAAAGAAGATGTATTACTGGAGTAAGTGGGACCATAAGAAGAAGGGCCACCGGCTCGACAACACCGAAATCGACGTCCCTAATTTCACCCAAGACTCAGTGTCGGCCTTTTATTTCATCCGAACCTTGCCCCTGGAAGACGGCCAAAGTTACCAGTTCGATGTGAGCACCAACGGTAAGATCCGCACCGTGAGAGCGGTGGTGGTGCGCAGGGAAAAGATTCAGACCCGTGCGGGTGAATTCCCCACAATCGTGGTGAAGCCGGAGGTGGTGCTTGATGGGATCTTGCAAAAAACCGGTGACACCTTCATCTGGGTTACCGACGACGAGTATCGCGACGTTGTGAAGCTCGATGCGAAGATCAAAATCGGCAGCGTGATTGCCTACCTCCGCGAGCTTTACCGCGAAGGCAAGCCCGTGGGAGATACCGGGCGTGGCCGCTAAAAGTATCCTTGTAGTTCAAACTGCATTCTTGGGCGACGTCGTGCTCACCACACCTTTTCTCCGCGAGCTCCGTGCTTTGGAGCCTGAAGCGGAAATCACTTTTCTCACCACTCCGGCAGGCGCGCAGCTTCTCGACCCCGCACCTTGGGGTATCCATGTGATTCCCTACGACAAACGTGGGAGCGAACGCGGTTTTCGTGGATTCGGGCGAAAGGCCTGGGGGCTTCGTCGTGGGCGATTTGATTTGGTGTTTTGTCTCCATCGGAGTGTGCGTTCCGCCCTCCTTTCGCGAGCCACCGGCTCAAAAGAGGTTTGGGGTTTCCGGGAGTCGCCCGCCCGGTCACTTTGGCATCACTCGGTTCGGCGGGAGCCGGGCGCCTTTGAGGCGGAGAAAAACTTGTCGGTGCTTTCCGAGAAATACGGCGTGGAATTTTCTCTCGACCAGAAGCTGCCGGAACTCCCCGTTGGTGCAGCTGATGCAGCGGCAGCTGCGAAGCTGCTCGGAGATTGCAAAAACTTTGCGGTGATCGCGCCGTCTTCGGTTTGGGCCACGAAGCGCTGGCCAGCGGAGCGATTTGGAACCCTGTCGGCTTACCTGTCGCGGTCACGCCCGGTGGTGCTTTTGTCGGGAGGCGGGCAAGAGGAGCGAGATTTGTGTGCTGCTGTGGAGGCGGCCCATCGCCAAGCGGGGGGCGGGCGGATTCTGAATCTTTCGGGGGGCACCAACTTGGGAACAATGAAGGGAGTGCTTAGCCTTGCGTCCGTAGCCGTTACGAACGACAGCGCTCCACTTCATATGGCGATCGCCATGAAAGTTCCTGGAGTTGGGATTTTTGGACCCACAGTTCGAAGCCAGGGCTTTTTCCCTTTAAGTCACGCTGGGCAGTGGAAGGTGGTGGAGAAGGAGGGGCTTTCCTGTCGTCCCTGTGGACCTCATGGTCACGCGAAGTGTCCGAAGGGTCATTTCGATTGCATGCGCACCTTGGAGGTCGAAGAGGTCATTCGAGCCATTGAAGGTCTACCGTGCCGCAACGTCTAGAAACTCTTGAAGAGCTTCGCGATCATCTGAGCGCCCACGTGCACGTGCTGGTGATTTTACTTTCCGAATCTTGGGGAGGTCTGGAGCAAACCGCGCTCGCCGACACTCGTAGACTCGTAAAAAATGGCCTCAAGGTCTCATTTCTGGTGAAAGAAGACAGCCCCATTGATCACGTTCTTAAGCAGGAAAGCCCGCACATTCGGCGCATCTATTCCCCTAGAAAAGTGCGGAACTGGATCGACTTCCGTTTCATGCGCCAGATTCGCGATTTGGTCGATATCGAGAACGTGAACCTCATACACGTTCATCAAACTGGTCTTCTCGGGTCAGTTGTCCCGGCGTTGTTGGGCCGAGCCCATGTGGCGCTTGCCGTGAGTCGACACATTCTCAATAACCACAACAAGCGCGACCCTCTTCATGCCTTGATCTATCGCCGCGTAGACTTTCTCCTCGTATTGTCTCAGACCATGCGCAACAACGTTGTGGCCACCTTTCCCGTGCGGGAAAAACGAGTGCGCACGGTGAACCTGGGAATAAATTTGCAGCGCTTCAACCCGCACCTCGTGGATCGAAATACGATGCGTGACGAGTGGGGAGTGGCAAAGGACGCCTTTCTCGTGGGAGTGGTGGGGCGCTTGGATCCGGCCAAAGGGCAGGATGTATTGGTGAAAGCGTTGCCCCGGGTGGCGCACGACATCCCGGAAGTTATGGGAGTGTTGGTGGGCGACGAAACTCCGGGTCTCGAGGGCGCCTATCGGGAACAGATCGAAGAAAGCATTCGTCAGCTCCACCTCGAAGGGCGAATGTTGATCTGTCATGCCACCGACGACGTGCCGTTGGTGTTGGCGGCCCTGGACCTGTTTGTCATGCCCAGTTGGAGTGAGGCGTTCGGACTTGTGGCCCTCGAGGCCATGGCCATGGGGGTGCCTTGTATCCTCGCCGGTTCCGGTAGCGTGGCGGAAATCGCCCGGGGGAGTGGGAGCAGGATGTTTCGTCCGGGCGATGCCTTCGACCTGGGACGACAAATCATGCAGCTGTATCGTAGTCCCGACGAGAGGGCGCGGATGGCGAAAAAAGCCCGCGAGTATGTCCATGCCCATCACTCCGAGGACCTCCGATTTTATCAGACCCTCGACATTTATCATCGCTGCGAGCGGCGTCGAATGTGACGGACGTCATCCGATTCCAAGAGTGGGGTTTCAAATGGTTTCGTTACCGTAGTACCCTAGTCTTGCAGAGGATTTGATGCTTTTTATGGGCAAATTTGGCGCAGCGGTCGCCTGGTCAAAGAAGGTATTTGGCTTCGACCGAAGTCAACGTGATCGTTGGGTAGACTTTTTTAAAGGCGCGGCCTTTATTGGTATGTTTTTAGCCCATTATAACCAACGAATTAATCGAAACTCCTATGCGTACGAGGGAATATTCAATTCGTTTCGGGATATCACGGAGTCCAATATTTGGGAGTTTGTGGTCAGAACCTCAATCAGTCTGAGTGTTCCAGCTATGTATTTTTTCATGGTCGGCTATCTCATGGGGGTCCATTTTCGACCCGGAGACACCAGGCAGATTTCAAGCCGAATTGTTCGTGGACTTCTGATATTTTGCATCGATTTTTTTGTAGTACGGTTTTTATGGAATTTTCCTCCTGGATATCTCCCTGCGCCGGAGTGGACTACTCCTCTCGGAGCAATCGGGCTAGGAATGGTGTTTCTCTCGGTGCTAATTTATCTCCCCCCTTCGTTTTTGCTCGCCGTCGCAGCGGTAATACCGGTTGCGATGGAGTTGATCGGAGTGAACTTTTCCGGGCCCGATGTGCTTGGGTCGAATTTTAATGCACTGTTTTGGTCCGGTGGGTTTTCACCTTATTTCAAGGTTAAACTACCGGTTATTCCGTGGATGTCTTTCCTTTTGGTGGGTGCATTCGTTGCGCGAAAGAAGCGTGACATGGATGTTCGCGAATGTTTTGTCGCTGCGGCGGCGGGGTTTCTATTGTTTTGCTTGCTTAGAATTGGGCTCGATTGGGGTCATCTAGGGTTTACAAATAAAGCCGGCCCCTATTTCTTTTTGCTGCGGAAGTATCCTCCTAGCCTGCAATACATGATTTTTGGATTATCCTGCGTGTTTCTGTTCTGCGGTCTTTCAAGGGTGGCTGTGCGGCATGTAGGCGGCCTCTCCCGTTGTGTCGAGGTTTTCGGAAAAGAGTCATTGTTTCTTTTTGTTTCCCACGTCCTTTTGATTGCAGTGATTGACTGGATGTTCGATTTGAGGAAGTTTGAAAGGGCGGACGTGCTTTTTTCGGTGATTACGTTGCCAATCGTCCTGGGATTGCAGTTTTTGGCCTTAGTACTTTGGGTTCAGTTCCGACAGGTTTTCTCGAAAGGCCGTCTTGATGAGTAATTTAAAGTGGGCCCGGTCAGCTCTTTTTGTTCCGCTGTATGACCAACGTTGGCTGGATTCCAAGAAAAACATTAAACGAGCTGCTGCGGCAGATGTGCTTATACTTGACCTCGAGGATTCTCTTAAAGCGGATCAAAAGGCCGATGGGCGCAACTTATTGGTTAAACGATTTTCGGAGTTTAAAGCCGTATCGCACAGGATTTGGGTTCGGATTAACGGACCCGGGTTAGAATTGGAGTTGGATCTCCAGGCATTAAGAGGGCTGTCGGTCGAGGCGCTGGTAGTACCAAAAATTAAAAATTCCCAAGATCTTGAGCTGGTAACTGCGTTTTGGAAGGGACCAATTGTTCCCCTGATTGAGACGCCAGAAGCGGTCTTTGAGGTTCGGTCGATAGCTAAGACGGATGGAGTTTCTGGACTTATGTTTGGTCCAGAAGATTTCTCCGCTGCCCTCGGCGTGAGTCCCGGGAAGGAAGCGCTTGGTTTTGCGGCCCAAATGACGATTTGTGCCGCTGCAGAAGTTGGTGTCCCGGCAATAGGCCTGGCTGGAAATTTTAGAATCATCGGTCCCGAATCAGTCGCGCCTTTTCGCGAAATTTGTGAGTACTCAAAGACAATCGGTTTTCACGGTGGGTATTGCATTCACTCCTCTCAACTTTCCGTGCTCAATGAGGTGTTTTCTATAGATGAGGCGTCCGTGAGGAGGATGAAAGAAATCTTGTGTCTTGAGAAGAGAAACTCGGTTTTCATGTACGGGTTTGAAATGATCGGGCCTCCAGTTATCCGCAGGATCCAAAACATACTGGCGCGGATAGGGTTGGGATGACTGCGCTCAAAATAGCGTTTTCGCTTCTTCTTGGCTTGGCCAGCTATCCGGCGGTCGGCTCCATGGCGGCGATTTTGATATTTGGTTCAGCCCTTGGGGTAGCCCTTTTCCCGTCGAAAAATCGGCTGTTTGTCTATTCAGCCAACTTGATTTGGATTCTCTTCGTGATTTTTGGCGTTGTCGCGGGCGGAGGCTCGGTTCTAGGGACCTTTGTTTCAGTCGGGTTGATTCTTGGCGTCCTATATTTCAATCGATGGTTCTCTCCGGTCGGGGTGATTTTTTTTGGTTTGGCGCTGGTGGCCTTGGTTTCGTGGCAGGGAGACAAGGGAATTCTTTGGGCCTATAGGGACGGCCTCTTTCTGTTCTCTTCTGTTCTCTGGTGTTTGTGTTTTTCTGTCGTATCACTCCAGGCGGGAGGGAACTATCTCAGTAATTTGTTGATGCTTCGGCCGATTTTTATGTATTACCCCAGTCAGGCACCAGTTCCTGCGAGCACAAAGAGAGATGTCGTCGAACCGTTATCGGACGATGAGTGGAGTCGGTACGCCATAATTGCACTGAAGTATGTGTCTATTTCGTGGGCTTGTTTTCTGGCTCGTGAAATATTGGTTCGGTTGGTCTTTATGGTCCCTCACGATGGAGGGATTTTCGACCGAGTTTCTTTCCTAAATCTTGATATGTTCTCTCAAGGCTTTGGTTTGCACTCACTGAGTGGCCAACCTAATGTTCTTCTCAGATGGATTGCGTTGGTGACGCTGTTTCTGCGTAGCTATTTGCGGATGGCCCACGTACTTTTTATGGCCGCTGGAATTGCTAATGCGATGGGGGTAAGGGCCGCCGCTCCAATGAATGAGCCCTGGAAGGCAAGGTCGCTTTCCGATTTCTATGGTCGATTGATGCCATATTACAATTACCTTTTGATGCAGACCTTCTACATTTTTTTTCGAGAGAAGCTCGGGATTCTTCGAGGGAAAGCCAAAATAATCGTGTCGCTATGGCTAACGATAGGGTTGGGGGGATTTTTAATTCACTTTCTTAGGGACTATCAGGGTCTCATCGTTGCCGGATTTGGGGAGGCACTAACCAGGTATTCAAGCACGCTCCCATACTTCTGCCTTATTTCGACCTTCGTTTCGTTTTCTTTGGTTTTTCAGAAAAGCAGGAAGAGTACCCATGAAGTTTCAGTGGCTCGGCAAGTGTTAGGAACACTGTTGAATGTTTTTGTTTGGACTGTGGTCTATTCCACTTTTTTAGCTTCAAAGCACTTTCCGTCGAGCCTGGGCGGATATTTCACTCATATGAAGGGTTTACTTGGGCTCTAACTAGGGGCTCTTTGCGCTGCGACAGAATTTAAGCGACTGGGGCTTTTCGGAAAGCATTGACTATCCCCCCGGGGGCTGTGCGAGAACTTCTCGGTTCTCAAAAAGGAGCGGGACATGACAGTTTATCAGCCTCAAAAAGGCGTAATCACAAACTTTATCAACCACCACTATCGCCATTTCAATTCAGCCACCCTTAAGGACGCGGCTGTGGGTTACAAGAAGCATCTCGATGGCGGCGGAAAGATGATGGTTACTCTTGCGGGGGCCATGAGCTCCGCGGAGCTTGGCCTTTCCTTGGCCGAGATGATCCGGCAGGACAAAATTCACGCTATCTCGTGCACCGGAGCCAATCTCGAAGAAGACGTTTATAACCTCGTGGCCCACGACCACTACGAGCGGATTCCCAACTGGCGCGATCTCACTCCGGAAGACGAGCAAAAGCTCCTCGACAAGCACCTCAACCGAGTGACGGACACCTGTATTCCCGAGGCCGAGGCCATCCGCCGGATTGAGGGAGTGATTCTAGAGGAATGGAAGAAGGCCGACGCCAAGGGAGAGAGTTATCTTCCCCACGAGTACTTCTATAAAGTTTTGCTCTCTGGTTCGCTGAAGCAGCACTACCAGATCGACCCTCGTAACTCCTGGCTGCTCGCCGCTGCCGAGAAGAATCTTCCGATGGTGGTTCCTGGATGGGAAGACTCCACCACGGGTAACATCTTTGCGGGCCACACCATGCAGGGAACGATCAAAAACGTAACCACCATGAAGAGCGGCATTCATTACATGCGCTCGCTTGCGGAGTGGTACATCGCCACCTCCAAGAAGCACGATATCGGCTTCTTCCAGATTGGCGGCGGAATTGCCGGAGATTTCCCCATTTGCGTGGTGCCCATGCTCCACCAGGATCTGGGCTACGACGACATTAAGGTATGGAAGTACTTCTGCCAGATCAGCGACTCCACCACGAGCTACGGCTCCTATTCGGGTGCCGTACCGAATGAAAAGATCACCTGGGGTAAGCTTGAGGCCAATGGGCCGAAGTTCATCGTGGAGAGCGACGCTTCGATCGTGGCGCCACTCATGTTTGGTTACATTCTCGGCTGGTAATTCCAGAGCACTGGAAAATGAAAAGGCCCCTGAAAGGGGGCCTTTTTTATTGTCTTAGAAGTTACAGAACTTCTTCGATTGTAACCTGCTCCACTTGGCAGGCGGTGTCGGTGGTTACCTTCACTTTGTACGTGGCTTTGTAGATGTAGCCGGTGAACTCAAAGTACTCTCCCGTCAGAAAAATGATTTTCTTGTCCGGGGCAGACTCCACGGCGCTCTCTTCAAACTGAAACTCCTTGGCCTGTTCGTCGAGGCTCATCTTTGCCGCCACCCAAGCTTGGGGGGTGCAGTCGTCGTAGGCAAAAGCGGGAAACGAAAGGAGCGCGGTCAAAGCCAGGGCGAGTTTCATGGGGGCCTCCGTAAATGAAGGATCATGAAATAACGCGGTGCAGCTAATTCCGCAAGGCCTCAGATTTCCCCTCGGGTGATCGCCATGGTTGTGGCGTCGGCCTGTTCCTGGACCGACAAGAGAAGCTCCACGAAGTCATCGACCAGCTTCAAAGTGTCCCGGTCGTAGCGTTGAGGCGCTCCCTTGCGAATCAAGAATCCGGAAAGGTCGGCGAAAAGATTCTTACTTTGCCCCCGCAGCTTTAGGCGCTTTTCCATTCGAGCAACCAACTCGGGGTTTGCGGCTCGCTGCCAGGCGGTGACCTTCGCTCCCAGCGCGCGGAAGTCTCGCCGGGTGATATTGATCCCGCTGCGATTGCAGTGTTCCGGATCCGAGCTGTTGGAAAACTGCCAGTAGTCCACCATTGAGGCAGGCTTCATGCGAGGAGATTCCGTAGCGCAGCCGCTCTGCTGTTCCGGAACGGAATCTTTCAATTCACCCTCGTGCATGATCATCACGCGGCTTTGCCCCGAGTGAAACGCGGAAAGAAGGGTCACTTCGAGGAGGGCTTCGTCCCAGGGGTGGCGGGCAAGGTCACTCATCAGGTGCCGGTCCTGCTCGGCGATGTAGACGGCAAAGAAATCGGTGGCCACGCCCTGTCCGTTGCGGGAAATGCGCCCCAAATTAGAGATGTCACTGTTGAACAGGGTTGCAAGTACCGTGCGGTAGAACTCCCTTACGTTCCGGCGATCTCCGCGCACGTATTCTTCCAGGGTTTCCAAGTAGTGGGCGTCGGAAGCGTCGTTGGCCATGCGGTCGAAACTCTCGCCGAAGCTGCGTCCGGAGCGTTCGTCGTTCTGGTTCTCGCCCGTTCCGTAGTTAACGTTATAGGAAATATTGTTCTCGTCGAACCGCACGGCAACTCCGCCCTCGCTTAGAAGCGAAAGGATTGTGGCGAGGTCGAAGCGGCCCTGCTTGAATCCCGCTTTTCCGATCGCGTCCGGAAGATCATAGAACGTGATCTTGGGGTACGTTGCGTTCAGCTCGTCGGCGAGTGCCGTTAGTTTATCGAGCGAACCAGCTGCTCGGAGGGCCTTGCGCTGCACTTTTTTATCGAGGAACTCAAATCGCTTGGCAATCACGGTTCCTTTGGCCACTCGAAATCCTTGATCGGCCTTTGCGTCGAGGGCGGGCTTAATCGTGTTCTCCATTGCGGCGAGAAAGGCAGTGCCATGAAGGTCTTGAATGTCGATGACCTCCCGGTAGCGCAAAAGATTTCTGGCCCATGCCGAGGAGCCGAAGAAGAGTTCAACAACGAGTAACAGGGCGAGTAGGTACTTTTTCATAAGAAGCCTCCGAGTTGGGGCGCTTATAGCTGCCATTAATGCTCCGTTTCAAATGCATCTTTATTAAGTTTCTATTCCATTTACGAATGACTGGGGCGCAAGGCAAAGAAACCACTTGAATTCATTGAGTTAAAGAGTGGCCGTGGTGCCCGGCGGAGGGAGGATGGGGTTCACCCGGCTGGGTGAGTCCAATTCTTTGATTTCCCTTGGGATTCGTGATTAAACCCTAGGTCTGCCGCGCCGCTTGTGCCCACCTTAAATCCGGGCCTCGCGCCGTGCGGTAAATACCAACGAAAGAGAGACTATGAAAAACGTATGACATCTACACAAACCAACGAAACGAAAAACAAGGCCAAGAACGCCGCCGCCGCCAACAAGTGGCTCAAGGAGTTCGAGAATGTGACGGTCGATGAAAGCGATCTCGCAAAACTCGATGAAAAGCGCTCCGAGTCCATTAACGGCGAAGTGAGCTTCCGCGATCTCTTCGAGAAGTCCCCGATGGGCTCCGGAGTGAAGGAAGGCGAAGTGGTCAACGGAATGGTTGTTAATGTGAACAACGAATTCGTGACCGTCGATATCGGCTACAAGAGCGAAGGCCTGGTTCGTACCTCGGAATTCATGGATGCCGAAGGCAACGTGAGCGTGAAAGCCGGCGATTCCGTGGTGGTTTATCTCGAGAACATGGAAAACGACCATGGCGTGATGATGCTTTCCAAAGACAAAGCAGAAATCATCAAGGCTTGGGACTCCATCGCAGCTGCCTGCGAAAAGGACGAAATTATTTCTGGAACCGTGATCCGTAAGGTGAAGGGTGGCCTCGAAGTGGACATCGGCGTGAAGGCGTTCTTGCCTGGATCGCAGATCGACATCCGCCCGGTGCGTAACCTCGACAAGTATCTCGGCAAGAAGTTGAACTTCAAAGTGATCAAGTTCAACAAGAAGCGCGGAAACATCGTACTCAGCCGTAAGAGCCTCCTCATGAAGGAGCGCGAGAAGATGCGCGAGGAAACCCTCGAGCAGCTTCAAGAGGGCATGGTGGTGCAGGGCGTGGTGAAGAACATCACGGACTACGGCGCCTTTATCGACCTCGGCGGTATGGACGGACTCCTCCACATCACCGACATGAGCTGGGGACGCATCAAGCATCCTTCCGAGCTCTTCCAGGTGGGCGACGAAGTGACCGTGAAGATCCTCAAGTACGACCGCGAAAAGCAGCGTGTGTCCCTCGGCCTCAAGCAGGTACAGGACAACCCTTGGGACAAGGTGCCCGAGAAGTACCACGTGGGCGACAAGGTGAAGGGCAAAGTGGTTTCCGTGAAGGACTACGGTGCATTCATCGAGATCCAGGACGGCGTGGAAGGATTGATTCACGTGTCCGAGATGAGCTGGACCAACAAGGTGAAGCATCCCTCGAAGGTGCTCAACCCGGGCGACGAAGTGGAGTGCCAGGTGCTCGATATCGACACCAAGAACCGCCGCATCTCCCTCGGCTTGAAGCAGCTTGAGTCCAATCCTTGGGATCTCCTCGAGCAGAAGTTCCCGATCGGATCGATCGTGGAAGGTGAAGTGAAGAACGTAACCGACTTCGGTGTGTTCGTGGATATCGGCGAAGGCATCGACGGTCTCATTCACGTCTCCGACATCTCCTGGTCCAAGAAAGTGACCCATCCGTCGGAGTTGTTCGAAAAGGGCAAAAAAGTCCGCGCAGTGGTGCTTTCCATCGACAAGGAGACCGAAAAGTTCTCTCTCGGCGTGAAGCAGCTTGAGCGTGATCCTTGGGACAACATCAAGAGCCGCTACAAGATCGGTCAGGCTATCGAAGGATCCGTGACGAAGACCGCCGACTTTGGCGCCTTCGTGCAGATCGAAGACGGCTTGGAAGGCCTGATTCACATCTCCGAGTTCTCTGCCGAGCAGGTGGAGCGCGTGGCGGATGTGGCCAAGATCGGCGACAAAGTGAAGGCGGAAATCATCTCGATCGATCCGCGTGAGCGCAAGATCGGCCTCTCGATCAAGGCTCTTCACCGCTCGGAAGAGCGCGCCAACATCGAGGCCTACGGCGGCAACAAGAACGCTTCCCATACTTTGGGTGATGTTCTTGGCTCTAAGCTCGCTGGCCTGAAGAAAGACGAGTAGTCGTAACAGACTAACGTGTGTTTCTACACGATGGCGGCTCCGGTGATTCACCGGGGCCGCTCTTTTTTTGCCCGCTTTTTTCTCCAGGGGATAGAATCAAAGGAGTATGAAAAAGAATCCCCTCGTCCTACTCCTGGCGCTCTCCGGAACCTTCTTCCTCCTATTTCTGGCCTTCGTCTGGCTGGCGATGGGAAGTTTCGTGAGGGAGGGCGCCAAAACGGCGCTGCTCCAGCGAACGGGCAATCAGGTCGGAGTTTTGGAACTTAAGGGAGTCATTATGGACTCGAAGAAGTTCCTGAAGAACGTTGAACGGTTCGAGGAGAGCTCCGAGATCAAGGGAGTGATTCTGCGAATCAATTCTCCGGGTGGGGCAGTGGCTCCGAGTGAGGAGATGCATGCGGCCGTGCTTCGGCTCAAGAAGGCGAAGCCGGTGATCGCAAGCTTCGAGTCCCTAGCCGCCTCGGGTGGGTACTATGTGGCGGTGGCGGCAGACAAGATTGTTACCAACGCCGGCACCATGACGGGGTCGATCGGTGTGATCATGGACTTTGCCAACATGGGCGAACTATATAAGTGGGCCAAAATCGACCGTTACAACGTGAAAAGCGGAAAATATAAGGACATCGGTAACGACACCCGTCCCATGAGCCCCGATGAAAAGGCGGTCATGCAGGACATGATCATGAACGTCTACGGTCAGTTCGTGAAAGCAGTGGCCGACGGGCGAAAGCTTCCTCTTGATCGGGTGACCGAACTTGCCGATGGGCGAATCTATACGGGCGAGCAGGCAGTAAAGCTGGGATTGGCCGACAAAATTGGTGGAATCGACACGGCCATCGAAGAAATAAAGACCGCTGCTAAGCTTTCGGGAAAAGTGAATCTTGTATACCCCGAGCAGCGAAAGAGAACTTTCCTCGAAGTATTGAGCGGTCCCCAACCGGAAGGGGGACTCTTTCGTGGTCTGTTCCGACAGGCACTAGGGGCCATTCGAGACGAGCTCCAGGAGATGCAGGCTGAGAATGGCAAGATGCCGATGTTTCTTTAAGCTGGCTCTTCTTTTTGCGAGCCTCTCGAGCGTTCCATTGGCCTTGGCTGAAATTCAGGTGGTAGGGAAGAATACCGTCCAAGCGCGAAAGCTTCTGGAGGCGCGAATCAAGGCTGGTTCTGGTTCTTCTGACGCGGAAAAGGTCGAGTGGGCAAGGAGCGTTGCTGCTTTGGCTTTTTTAGAGCGCCTAGAAGGGAATGAGCAAGAGTTCCGAAATGCTTGGAAAGAATGCGGAAAAGACTGTCGAAAGCATCTTCCAACCCAGGAAGTCCGTCTCCTGGATTCTTGGAAAAAATAAGAAGACCCAAAAGCCCCCACCCGTACCGCTAAGAACAACTTTCGCTGGTGGCTGACCTTTGGGTCTTCAAAAAAGCCCGAAGAAGTTACTTCTTCTTCTTCTTGGTGGCTTTCTTCTTGGTAGCTTTCTTCTTGGTAGCTTTCTTCTTAGCAGCCATTTCTTACTCCTTGGTAATGTTCCGGATTCCGCTTTGTCACTGGCGTAACCTCAACGTGTCACCTGATGTCCGAAACGCCAACAGGTGCATAGAAAAAGTATAAGCAAAGTGTTTCTGTCTGCAAAATATTTTTTTCCAGAAATCATTTTTTTCTTTGACGTGATTTCGGACGCCGAAAAACGAAAAACATCCCCGAACGAGCTTGAACGAAGAAAAAGTTCGGCACAGCACGTGCTTTTTGAGTGAGCGATGAAGATTTCGAGTGTGCTCACGCTGGGAAAAATTGGTTTTACGAACAGAATTTGCGGACTGGAGTGTGTGCAAACAACGCAGTTGCCGGGACTACGCCTCATGGGCGGAACCGCGCTGCAGGCCGCTGAGCTTCGCGAACGACTCTCTGCCTCATTTCAGTCCGTGGGCATCCGATTTCCCTCGCGAAAGATCGTATTGGCCCTGAGCGAAGGAGCTTGCTGGTCGGATCTCCATGATTTGCCGTCGGCTCTCGCCATTTTGGTGGGGATGGGGAAGATTTCACCGGCGAGATTGGAGAAAGTCGTCTCACTTGGGCGTCTTGGATTGTCTGGTTCCGTGAGCGGAGGTGACGACTGGGGAATTCCTCCCGAGGCAAGTAAACTCTGGGCTTCGCGGGAGGTGAAATTCCCTTCCAGCGACATAAAGCCAGACGGGAGAGCATTTGATCACCTCGGCGAGGTGCTGGAGTGGGCTGCTGCGGGGCGAGGAGGGCATGATTTCGGCGTTCTCGATGCGAGGCCCGCTAACCCCGAAAGCGCTTTGATGGGAGCGCCTCCCCTGGTTTTGCGAGCAGCCACGCTTTCCGCTGCAGGCGGACACTCGCTTCTTCTTTTGGGCCCCCACGGTTTTGGCAAAACCACGCTGGGGCGTGCTCTCGTTGATCTTCTGCCGCATCCTAGCGCCGATGAGCGGCGGGACATGAGTGCGACTTTGGGCAGAGCTTTGCTCCGGCCCTTTCGGGCACCGCACTTCCGTATCTCGGTGGCAGGACTTGTGGGAAAGGCCGAGGTGGGACAAATGGGGGAATGGCAACGAGCCAGGCATGGGGTGCTCTTTCTCGATGAGATTCTTGAGCGGCCACGAGAAAAGATTGAACCCCTGCGCACTCTTTTGGAGGAGGCAGATCCGGGCCGGCCGATTTTTGTAGCAGCGGCGAACCTCTGTCCCTGTGGGAGAAGTGGCGCCAGTCACGGTGGATGCAGGTGCAGTCCCCGGCAGAGGGATTCCTATTTGGGAAGACTCTCCGGCGCAATGGAGGATCGTTTCGACCTAAGGATTTCCCTGTTTGAGCACCCTCGTAAGGGCAATCTGCAGGACTTGGAAGTGATCCGGCAGAAGGTCGCACGGGTTCGAGCTGTTTCGAGGCAACGGGCGGGAAAGTGGAACGCTCTACTCACCGCCGATGAGGCGTTTCGAGCGACTTCTTGGACATCCACGGCAGAGAGTCTGCTCAGAGACACGCTTCGTGGGAGATCGCCCCGATCTTTGGCTGCTGCGTCGCGTTTGGCTGTTACTCTTAGTGATCTCGACGGAAAATCAGCCGTCGAGGAGTGTCATGTTTTGGAAGCACTCTTTTTTCGCTCAGGCGAATTGCAGCGATAGAGCCGTCATTGCCTCGGCCGAAACGTCCTCGAATTTCACAGCGATGCCGTAGGTTTTTTCCTCGAGGCCCTCATCCACCTCTTCTATCCGCACCACGGTGCCCTTAAGGTGAAGGGCCTCCTCTTCCTCGCTCCGAGGAAATAAGTGGATCGTCAATGCTCGTTTGAGGGGGATGCGGCGGTTAGTTTGGATTTTCATTCCGCCCAGCCCGATATTTTTCCCTTCGAGTCGGAGAGGACTGTCGCTCAAAAGGTCTTGAGATAGTTCCAAGGAAAGCACCCAGGGGGTGGCGGAAAAGTCATGTCTTTCGTGTTGTCGGCGATTCAAATACTCGTTCATTAGAAGAATTGTACCAAAGGGGTGGGGCCCGGTATAAGGGGGCCATGGCCATTCAACCTCGAAAAAAGCAGTCAAAAAAGCCCACCAATCTGCCTGTCGAATTTTTGACGTCGGTGGGGGAGCTTTTCAATGGGCAGTTTCTTGAGCAGCGGGGCGACGCCCAGTTCTTAATTCATGGTTCCTTTTATATGGATGAAGCGGTGCTCTGTGTTTCGCTTACCGGTCCCAAGGGACTTCGCGCCGCCAGTTTTTATCTCTCCATCGACCTGCCCAAAAACGTTGCAGACAGTCCCGACCAGGTGACGGAGCGCCTGCGAAGCATGGTGGATTTGGCGGCCAGTTGGTTTCATCAGTGTTTTTCCAAGGGCAAGGGCCTAGACACGGTGCTAGCCGAAATGGACGAACTGGGTAAGGAGTGGGAGCTGGTGAGTTGGGAGGGGCATAATCTCTTCGTGCGAGTGAACTCCGACAATCAGGCCCTGGAAAACGCCGCTGACAAAATTCTTCAGGCCGCGGGCTTTGATCCGGCAGATGATGTGGAAGATCCTCAGCCAGATAATGAGGAAGACGAGCGTGTGGCTGATGCGCGGAAGCGTCTCCAGAAACTGATGAGTGATTTGAACGACGACGATTCAGAGGATCCCGAGGGCCACGGACACCTCCATTGAACGACTATTTCCGGGCGCCCGGCTTTGCGCCGCTGCTCAACGGTTTCGGAGGAAAGATCTCTGGGAATCTCCGATGTGGCGTGGGGTGTTCGTAAGACATTGAAAATACTAAACTTATCTTGAGGGCCGCAGCCGGTGTTCCAGTATCTATGGGGGAAAGGTCGGACGCTTTCCAACATATATATGACGACTATATGACGACGCTACGGGCGTGCCCTCCATTTTCATTGACGGCGCCGCCCCCTTTTCCTAAAAAGATCAGTATTTCAAACCACTTTACCCACGGAGGCACCCTTGAGAATTGCTATCAACGGCTTTGGCAGAATTGGACGTATCGCCATGAGGCTCGCGGTGGAGCGTGGCCTAGACGTAGTGGCCATCAACAGCCTTTCCCCCGTAGATACCGACGCCCATCTCCTCAAGTATGACTCCGTTCACGGGCCGTGGAAGGAGGACGTGAAAGTGGAAAGCGGATTCATGGTGATTCGCGGAAAAAAAATTCATATCGCGGAAGATCGTGACCCTTCTCGCCTGCCCTGGAAGGACTGGGGAGTGGATGTGGTGCTCGAGTGTACCGGTGCGTTCACAGACCGGGAGCCTTGCTCGGCCCATCTGAAAGCAGGTGCGAAAAAAGTGATTATCTCCGCCCCCTCAAAAGATGCTGACGCCACGATTTGTATCGGAATCAACGAGAGCATCTACGATGCAGGAAAACATCATGTAGTTTCGAACGCGAGCTGCACCACCAACGCGCTCGCTCCGGTGGCGAAAGTACTCGACGAAAATTTTGGAATCGTTAAGGGTCTGATGACCACGATTCATTCCTACACGAACGACCAAAAGGTGCTGGACCTCCCCCATAAGGATCTTCGTCGGGCCCGCGCCGCTGCGTTGAACATGATCCCAACCAGCACCGGTGCGGCCAAAGCAATTGGATTGGTGCTTCCGAGCCTGAAGGGAAAACTCGACGGTATTTCCGTGCGGGTTCCCACACCGAACGTATCGCTCGTGGACCTTTCGGTGGAGCTTTCCAAGAGCACCACTAAGGACGAGATCAATGCGGCCATGAAAAAAGCCGCCGAAGGCGGGTTGAAGGGAGTTCTCCGTTACGTTACGGAGCCTCTCGTGAGTGGCGATTTCAACAATGACACGCACTCGAGCTGTTTTGATGCCCCGAGCACGATGGTCACCGGTGGAAACCTGGTGAAGGTCTTTAGCTGGTACGACAACGAGTGCGGTTACTCCGCCCGTCTTCTTGACCTTGCAGTTCTGGTGGGCAAGAAGCTGTGAGCGCTCCGATTCGTTTCGTAGACGAAATGGATCTGAAGGGGAAGAAGGTCCTCCTTCGGGTCGACCTCAACGTGCCGATTTCCGGAGTAGGTTCGGAAAAAAAGATCGATGACGATACGCGGATCCGGGAAGCTTTGCCTACGATTCGTTATCTCCTCGATCAAGGAGCCCGGGTAATCGTTTGCTCTCACTTGGGGCGTCCCGACGGAAAACGGTCTGGAAAGTATTCTCTGGAGCCCGTAGCCAGGCACATGGCCGAGATTCTCGGGCACGAGGTGCTTCTGAGCGACGATGCCATCGGTGACGGTGTCCACCAGATGGTTCACCATAGTCGCGGCAACGAAGTGATTCTTCTTGAGAACATTCGCTTCTGGAAGGAAGAGGAAGAAAACGACCCGGAGTTCTCGAAGGAACTTTCCCGTCTCGCTGATGTGTATGTGAACGACGCCTTCGGTACCGCTCATCGCAAGCACGCATCCACCTATGGCGTGGCTCAGGTGATGGCCGACTGCGGGGCCGGAATGTTGGTAAAGAAGGAACTGAAGTTTCTTCAGAAGCTCATGGAGAGCCCGCAGCATCCTTATGTGCTGGTGGCTGGCGGAGCTAAAGTCACCGACAAGCTTAAAGCTGTAGATAACCTCCTGAACTTCGTGGACCAGGTGATCGTGGGCGGTGCAATGGCCTACGCGTTTCTCGCCGCTCAAGGAAAAACGATCGGCAAATCGAAGTGCGAGGCCGAAGGAATTCCAGCTGCGGAGCAGATTCTTGCTAAGGCAAAGAATAGGGGCGTGAAGATTCTCTTGCCAGTGGACCACGTGGTTGCTTGGCCCGAAAAGGACCCTGATTTGAAGAATCCTGAAGTGGTCTCTGAAATTCCGCCCGATGCAGCAGCTCTCGATATCGGCCCGCAAACCAGGGAGCTTTTTGCCCAGGCGATCGCCGAAGCGAAAACAATCTTCTGGAACGGTCCCATGGGTTTCTTTGAGAAGGAGCCCTACGGCGAGGGAACCCGCCATCTCGGTGAGTCGATTGCACTCAATAAGGGCCTCAAAGTGGCTGGCGGCGGTGATACGCTTTCAGCGGTGAGTATGTTTGGTTTTGAGGAGGGCTTCGACCTTCTCAGCACCGGCGGCGGCGCTAGCTTGAAGTTTTTGGAGGGCAAGGGCCTACCCGGAATCGAGATTCTTCGCGGCAAGGGCACCACTAACCGCAAGGTTGTGATGTTGGACGTGGGAAAGAAGGACAGCTAATGCGAAAGCTCGTGGCCGGCAACTGGAAGATGCATAAAGGGCTTTCCGAGTCGGACAAGTTTCTCCAGGATTTCTTGAAGGGCCTTTCCCCTGCCTTAGAAAGCAGTGTGGATCTTCTGATTTTCCCTCAGTCCACAGTGTTGCCGCTTCTTTCCCGCCGTTGGAGCGAGATCGCGGGAAATCGAAAGCGGGTTCTTTCACTTGGAATTCAAAACATGCACTGGGAGGCTAAGGGTGCTTTTACCGGTGAGGTAGCACCCCAGCAGGCCAAGGAGGCCGGCGCTGAATTTGTGCTGGCCGGGCACTCGGAGCGGCGGCAGTTTTTTGGGGAAACGAATGAGTCGGCGGTGCAACGAGCATTGGCGGCCCACGCCCACGGAATGACCGCTGTGTTTTGCGTGGGGGAGCGCCTAGAAGAGCGCGACGCTGGTCGCACCTTTCAGGTGCTCGAAGCGCAAATGGCTCCCTTGTTTGCGAAATCTGCTCAGGCGCCTCAGGGGTTCAACATTGCCTATGAGCCAGTTTGGGCCATCGGAACCGGACGGACCGCGACTTCCGCTCAAGCAGAAGAGGCCCATGCCTTTCTGCGTCAATTAGTGATCAAGGCTTGGGGTAAGGCTCCTTCAATACGTCTTCTCTACGGTGGAAGCGTTAAGCCCGACAACGCGGCTGAGCTTATGGGTTGTCCCAATGTGGACGGAGTTTTGGTCGGGGGAGCCAGCCTGGAGGCTGCTTCTTTTCTGGCAATTGCTGCCGGTGCCGTAAAGTGATAGTCCTTTAGGGCTTTCGGAGGAAATTCATATGATTACCTTGCTCACCACGATTCACGCCATTGTTGCGGTTCTTATTGTAATCTCGGTGCTGTTGCAGTCGGGGAAGGGCGGAGGTCTTGGCGCGGGCTTCGGCGGGGGCGGTTCCAACACCTTGTTTGGCAGCTCCGGCGGTGAGAATTTCTTCACGAAACTCACAATGGGTCTTGCCCTTACCTTCATGATCACCTCGATCTCCATCACGGTGATTAAGACAAAAGCCCTGAAAACTTCGCTGTTTGATCAGGGTGCGCCTGTGACTTCTGCGCCGGCAAACACCGCCGCTCCTGCAGACGCCAATTCTGCCGCACCTGCCGCTCCCCAAAAGTAAAGCGTCGACTTTTAAAAGAAACTTCCTCTGGTATGGTGTAGCCACTTTCCCGGGAGGAATTTCTTTTGTTGTGGAATTTTGCCTTTCGAGTGTTTCGTTTCCTTGCGTCGCTTGAGCTTGCTGTAATTCTGATTCTTTTGGTGGCTGTAGCGCTCAGCGTGGGCACCATTTATGAGTCGAAGTATTCGGCGCAGGTGGCCTCGGTAATCGTCTATCGCAGCCTCTGGATGCAGGCACTGCTCTGGCTTTTCGTCACCAATCTTGCGGCAGCCGCCTTTAGTCGCCTACCGTGGAAACGTCATCACATCGGATTTCTTGTAACTCACCTCGGGATCATTGTTCTGCTCGTGGGGGCATTTCTCACTCAGCGGTTTGGAGTGGACGGATCGATGGTGTTGGCGCCGGGAGAAAAGGGGCGCCAGGTATCAATCGAAGAGGATCGCCTCAATCTCTATCGGGCGATGGCCGGCGAGAGCTACGAACTCCTTCTCTCCCAGAAGCTGCAGCTCCATCCCCTTCGAGAGTTTAAGGATCCGGTGACTTTTTTTGGCTCTGACTCCAAAGGAGCCAAGATCCCGATGACAGTAGTGAATTACATTCCGAAGGCGCGCCGAGTAATCGATGCCGCGCCCTCAAAGGACAAGTCCGGAGTGCCTGCCCTGAAGTTTCAACTTCGTGGTTCTCGCGGAAATCTTGAGGAGTGGGTCTTTCTCCAAAACGACGTGGGAGCGTCCCGCGAAGTGGGACCTGCAATGCTTCGTTTTCAAAAGGTGAAGCCGTCGCCTCAAAAGGTAGATCGTGCCACGCTTTGGCTCTGGATGACCCCTTCGGGGGCATTGGAACTTTTCACCGGCCACCCACAGAAGGGATTCAAATCCTTCGGGAAGGTTCAATCCGGAAAGCCAGTGTCGTTGGAATGGATGGATTTCCAATTCGTTGTGGAGCAGTTCATTCCTCATTCAGAGCCCTCGATCCGGTACTTTCCCATAGATTCCCGCGCCGATGGTTTGCCTCAGGTTGCGGAAGTGGAAATCGGTGGCGAGCGGGTGTGGGTGGAGCTTGGGTCCGCGGCCCAAGTGGCCCTCAAGGACGGTGTTTACTACGTCCAATATACGAAGCGTCAGGTCGACGTAGGATTTGACCTCGCTCTCAAGGATTTTCGAATCGATTATTACGAAGGCAGCAGCCGCCCTAAGGAGTACTCAAGCCTCGTGGTCGCCGGTGGCAATGAGCACCTGATCAGCATGAACGAACCCTTGAAGTTTAACGGGTTCACTTTCTACCAGGCCTCCTATCAAACCGACGGTGAGGGTAGGGCGATTGCTTCTGTTTTGAGCGTGAATTTGGACCCAGGTCGGTGGATAAAGTATTTGGGCTCTTTGATGCTCACCCTCGGTATCGCACTCATGTTCTGGTTTAAGCCCCAGTATTCGGGCACCAATAAGTTTTTGAAGCGTGGAGCGTCGACATGAAATTTTTTCTGATTTGGGCTTCTATTCTTTTCAGCGCTTCCATTTGGGCTGTTGAACCTTATCAGCCAGCGGAAGCCCCCCGTCATGCTTGGGCTACTCCCCAGCTTTTGGAGCCGATGGGGAAGTTGGCGATACAGTCCGGTGGTCGGGTGAAGCCGTTCGACACGTTTGCGCGGGAAGGTGTGGAGCTCCTTACGGGACGGCAAAAGTTCCAGGGATTAACCGCGATGGACGTGATCGTTTCCATGATCTTTGAGCCTCAGCATTGGCAAAACGTGCGTTTTATCGAACTCAACCACAAGGAACTTCGTAAGGGTCTCGAGCTGCCGATCGACGAGAAATTTGTTTCTCCCGAGGAGCTTGGACGCAGCTCGAGGTTGATGCCGCTTTTCGGCGAATTGCAGGCGAAGAATCAGGCCCAGGAAAAGTTGAATCCATATTTTCAGGCGGTCCAACGTCTTGCCAATCAGCTGGAGTTTATTAACGAACTGATCGCCGGTCGCTCGCTCCGATTTCTTCCCCCCACGGCGGAAGAGGCCAAAAAGTCTTCCTCCTGGATTTCCATGGACAAGGCAGGCGACGAGTTCAAGCTTCGTTTCACTTTAATCGGCGCCACCTGGGTAAATGAAGATCCCGCCACCCATGCGCGGGTGCCAGACAATATTGTGAAATTTCGTGATCTGGTGAAGTCGCGTAATGAGGCGATCTATCCCACTGAGGCAGCTATGGGTCGGGAAGTGGCCTTTCATCGGTCTCATCCGTTTCGCTGGGCATGGATTTCGGCTCTGATATCCGCCTTGGTGCTGAGCTTTGCGATATTTAGTCCGGCGGCCAAACTTTATATGGCGGGAATGGGCTTCTTCTATTTGAGTTTCGTGCTGCAAATTTATGGTTTTGCCATGAGGTGCCTGATCGCGGGGCGTCCCCCTGTTACGAACATGTATGAGTCGGTGATCTGGGTGGCTTTCGGATGCATGCTGTTCGGTGCCATTCTGGAATGGGTCTATCGCAAGCGTGTGATTGCCATTGGCTCACTGGTGTTCGCGATTGTCGCACTCATCATCGTGGACAATGCATCGGGAGTGGTCGACGACAGCATTCATCCTCTCGAGCCTGTTCTTCGCAGCACTCTTTGGCTGACCGTTCACGTGCTCACGATCACGCTGGGCTACTCGGCCTTCGCTCTCTCCTTGGTTTTGGGAAATATCGGACTGAGTCAGTGGGCGCTGTTTGGAAAGGAGTGGGCGCGGCTTCCTGTCTCGCAGGTCGCGTTCTTTGCTTATCGCGCGGTGCAGGTGGGAGTGCTCCTTCTTGCTGCCGGAACAATCTTGGGTGGAGTGTGGGCGGACTATTCCTGGGGGCGATTCTGGGGATGGGATCCGAAAGAGACCTGGGCATTGATTGCCTTGTTGGGCTATCTCGCATTGATCCACGCTCGTTACCGGGGAATGGTGAGGCCCATGGGCTTTTTGGCCGGCTGCGTGATTTCTTTTCTTGGCGTTCTGATGGCTTGGTATGGCGTGAACTTTATTTTGGGCGCGGGCCTACACAGCTACGGTTTCGGAAGCGGTGGCGTGAGTGGGGTGGCGACCTATGCCACGGCGCAGCTAGCCTATGTGGTTTACGCCATGTGGGTGTTTAAGCGAAAGAGTTCCGCGCCCGTCGCCTAGAACTCACGTCATAACCCTGCTCTACTGCACCCGCGCTGTCGCACATTTTGGCTCGGGCTCATAACGAGCCGGGTTATGAAACGAGTTCAGCGTCTATTTTTTTGATTTTTGATCCAAAGACGACCTCACTTCGTGCTGGAGAGTATTCGCGGCACGAAAAAATCCCACCAAAGCGCGCGCAACACTGGGCCCGATCGCGGCCATGGCTTCTCGGCGATCCAATAGCGCGGCAGTTTGCCGCGACCCCTGTGGTGCTTCCGGTGGATTCACGGAAACGGGAGTGATCGAATTTTCCGCAACAGGAGCGGCTTCCGAAGATTCTGACTTTCTGCGAAATGTGCGCGTGCCTTCGATCATGCGGCAACTTGTACCAAAATCTTTTCCTTTCAGCACGTTGATTGAGAAACCCGAGTTCTGTAGTTACTATCTCTGGCACAATTATACGTTTTGATTTTGAGGAGCAGTTCCCTATGGCGGATCACCTGAGCGGTAAAGCAAAAGAAAAAAAGCTCATGATTGCGAGCTTCGTGGTTACGGTGATTACGGTTGCCGGATTTGCTTTCTTCCTGATGCCATCACCGGGAGTTGGATATGCTCCGGCCCAACCGATTCCCTACAGTCATGCGCTTCATGCGGGAAAGAGGAAGATCGAGTGCCAGTATTGCCACTCGAGCGTAGATGGTTCTCCTCATAGCAACGTTCCCAGTGTGGCCGTTTGTATGAACTGCCACACGGTCGTGAAGGTTGACTCCCCCTATATCCAGCAGCTTCGCGAGGCTTACGACAACAACAAGCCCATTCAGTGGGTCAATGTTCATGTGCTCGCCGACTATGTGTATTTCAATCACGAGCGCCATGTACGCAAGGGCGTGAGTTGCGATACGTGCCACGGAAACGTGGCCGCCATGGAAAAAGTAGAGCAGGTGGCGCCGCTTACGATGGGTTGGTGTGTGAACTGTCACCGTCAGCCCCAGTATAATGCGCCCACTGACTGCAACACCTGCCACCGCTGAGTTTCGAGAGGAAGTGCAATGAAGAATTCCCGTTTCTGGATGAGTTTGGATCAGGCCGAGAGCCCCGCCACTTTTGATGTTGGTGGTGAGTTCCAAAGCACGCCTGTGCGTGAAGGGTTTGAGAACGACGGACTTGGTCGCCGCGATTTCATGAAAATTATGGGCGCGAGCGCTTTGATGGCGAGCTTGGCGGGCTGTACCCGCAAGCCCGTACAAAAGATCGTTCCCTACGTAACGAAGCCCGAAGAAGTGGTTTCGGGAGTGCCGAACTTCTACGCATCGGCCTGTCCTCAGACGGGATATGGCCTCTTGGTGACCACTCGCGAAGGTCGCCCGATTAAGGTCGACGGAAACTCTGATCATCCGCTTAACCGCGGCGGCCTCGGTGCGCGCGGCCAAGCGGCTGTGCATGATCTCTACGATCCGGATCGTCTGCGAGGTCCCATGGTGAAGGGCGCCGCCGGAAACTGGGAATCCTTCGATGCGTCTTTCAAGTCGGCAGTGAATGGAGGCGGACTGGCCTTCCTTACCGGCACCGAAATGAGCCCGACCGTGCAAGGTCTGATCGATAAAATCGGCGCACGTCATGTGATGGTCGACGCCACTCCGATGGACGATGTGCTGGATGCCCAGGCTGACAGCTACGGTTCCCGCGTGTTTCCTCGCTATCGTTTCGACAAGGCTGATTTCATTCTTTCCATCGATGCCGATTTCCTTGGAACCTGGGGTTCCACGGTGGAATATACGAAGCAGTTCGCCGACAAGCGACGCCTCGAAGGCAATCGTTCTTCGATGAGCAAGTTGGTGGTGTTTGAAAGCGCCCCCACCTTGACGGGGTTCAACGCCGATGAGCGCTTTGCGATTCATCCGTCGGATCAACTCCACTTGGCTTTGGCGCTGGCTCGCGAAGTGGCAAAAGCGACGGGTCGGGGGACCTCTGACCTCGATCAGTTTGAAATTAAGGACATTGCAAATCGCACCGGAGTTTCTGCTTCTGCCCTGGAGAAGGTGGCTGATGAGCTGATTAAGTTCCGTGGACGCGGCTTGGTGGTTGCTTCTGGAAAGGGAGCTCACGCGAGAGCGCTGCAGAATGTTGTGAACTTCCTGAACTCCGCTCTCGGCAACGAAGGTGAAGCGGTCGATGGGTCCTTGGCGCCCTCGAATCAATTCCAGGGTTCCTATTCAGAGCTTGAGAAGCTCGTGAATTCCATGAAGCAGGGGGCGGTTAAGACGCTCGTGATTCACGGACTGAATCCAATTTACTCCCTTCCCAAGTCCATCGGATTTGAGGATGCTCTCGCAAAAGTAGAGAACGTGATCTACGTGGGTTTCTACCTCGACGAAACCGCACGGAAGTCGTCTCTGGTTGCAGCTGAGAGCTCTTCGTTCGAGGCCTGGGGCGATGTGAATCCCGTGAAAGACGTGTTCAGCATCGTGCAGCCCACGATTCGTCCGCTTTGGAATACCCGTAGCTTCCTGGAGGTGGTGATGGCCGCCGCTCAGGCAAAGGGTATTTCCGTGGCCGATTCCGCCCATGACCAAGTGAAGTCTACTTGGCGTGGTTTGCAGGGTAAGTATTCCACCGGCCTTGGATTCGACGGATTCTGGGACGACTGCCTCCAGTCGGGAATCCTGGAATCTGCCGTGAAGAAAATCGCTGGCAACGGCAACACTCGAACCTACCGTGGTGATGCAATTCGTGCGGCTGCGGCCGCGGTGAAGGGCGTTTCTGCGAAGGGCGACTTTGCCTTGGTTCTTTGCGAGAGCGTGGCTCTTGGAGATGGCTCTCAGGCCAATAACGCTATTCTTCAGGAGCTTCCTGACGCAATCAACAAGAACACTTGGGGCAACTATCTAGGTGTGGCTCCTGAGACCGCAAAGAAGCTGGGCATTACCGACGGAGACGTCGTGGAGGTTTCCAACGCGGGAACACAGGTGGCTTTGCCTGCCTACCGTCAACCGGGACTCCATCCGGGCGTAGTGGCATCCTATGTTGGATACGGTCGGAAATTTTCCGGACGCGTAGGGAACGAAGTGGGCCAGTCTTTCGTGGGCTTCATGGGTGTTTCTGACAGCGACACGCCGGTGATGGCCGTCAGTGGTGTTCAACTCAAAAAGACTGGTCGCAAAGAAAAGCTTCCCTGCACTCAGGGCCACCACAGCCTCGATGGGCGCGACATCGTATTTGATACTACTCTTGAGGAGTATCGCCATGATCCTAAGAGCGGAATCGTGCGCCACTTCCCGAATCCTCCCAGCATTTGGCCAGCCTATGAATACAAGGGCCACAAGTGGGGAATGTCGATTGATATGAACGCATGTACCGGTTGCGGTGCCTGCTCCGTGGCCTGCTCGGTGGAGAACAACGTTCCTGCCGTAGGCAAGGATCAGGTGCAGAAGGGCCGAGAGATGCAGTGGATCCGCATCGACCGCTACTTCACGGGCGACACGGCTAACCCTGAAACCGTGTTCCAGCCGATGCTCTGCCAGCACTGCGATAACGCTCCTTGCGAATCCGTTTGCCCCGTTCTGGCTACCTCCCATAGCTCCGAGGGTCTCAATCAGATGACCTACAACCGTTGCGTGGGCACCAAGTACTGCTCCAACAACTGCCCCTATAAGGTGCGTCGCTTCAACTGGTTCAACAACAACGGTGACATGAATGCGGGTATCGAGCACCCGTTGCCGCTTTCCAAGAACCCAGAAGTAACGCTTCGTTCCCGCGGTGTGATGGAAAAGTGCACGTTCTGTACCCAGCGAATCGAGGCTGGAAAGAGCCGCGTGAAAACTGAGGGTCGGAAGTTGCGTGACAATGAAATCCGCACGGCTTGCCAAGACGCTTGCCCGGCCGATGCAATTGTTTTCGGTGATTTGAATGATCCGAATAGCCGAGTGAGCAAGCTCTCGAAGCACTCGCGGGGCTATAAATCTCTGGAAGAAATCAACGCGGCCCCGGCCGTAACCTATCTGACAAAAGTGCGAAACCGTGCCCCCCATAAGGTGGGCAAGGGCGACCACGCGTGACAGGGGAATCAAAGATGAGCATCTCTCAAGGAACGGCAGTGCAATTGGAGCGGGAGCCGCTCGTTACCGGTGGAAAGTCCTACGCGGATGTCACTCGGGACGTGTGTGAGCCCTTGGAGCGTGGACCTTCGACGGCTTGGTTCAAGGCTTTCGGCATCGCCCTCGCGGTGTTGTCGATCGGTTTAACGGGCTGGGCAATTACCGTCTATCAAGGTCTTGGGGTTTGGGGACTTCAAAACACCAACGCCTGGGGCGCCGACATTATCAACTTCGTGTTCTGGATCGGTATCGGTCACGCGGGTACCCTCATTTCCGCTGTGCTTTTCCTGTTCCGGCAGAACTGGCGAACGGGCATCAATCGCGCGGCCGAGGCCATGACGATTTTCGCTGTGATCTGCGCGGTGATGTATCCGCTGGGCCACACGGGACGCCCCTGGTTGGCCGCCTACTGGCTCCTTCCCTATCCGAACAACATGGGACCGCTCTGGGTCAACTTCCGTTCGCCTCTTCTTTGGGATGTGTTCGCCGTGTCGACCTACGGAACGATCTCTGCCGTGTTCTGGTTCGTGGGCTTGATCCCCGACCTCGCCACCGTGCGGGACCGAGCTACGGGAGTTCGTAAACAGATTTTCAGCGTTCTGTCGCTCGGCTGGCGCGGTGCTGGCCGCCATTGGTGGAACTATGAAAAGGCCTACGGCATTCTTGCCGGCCTCTCTACTCCGCTCGTGCTGTCTGTGCACACGATCGTTAGTTTCGACTTCGCGGTTGCTAACCTTCCGGGCTGGCACACCACGATTTTCCCTCCCTATTTCGTAATTGGGGCCATTTTCTCCGGATTCGCCATGGTGACCACACTGATGGTGATCACCCGTGAGGTGTTTAAGCTGAAGAACTACATCACGCTCAATCACTTGGAAGCGATGAACAAGATCACCATGACCACGGGTATGCTCGTGGGCTTGGCCTACGCCACGGAATTCTTCGTGGCCTGGTACTCGGGGAACCCTTATGAGCAGTACGTGTTCCTGAATCGCGCCTTTGGACCCTATGCATGGGCCTACTGGACGATGATTACCTGTAACTCCATCATTCCCCAGGTGTTCTGGTTCCGGAGCATCCGCCGTAGCGTGCCCGTGATGTTCGTGGTGTCGATTTTCGTGAACATCGGAATGTGGTTTGAGCGCTTCGTGATCGTATCCACTTCGCTCCATCGCGACTTCCTGCCTTCGAGCTGGGATTACTACCTTCTCTCCCGAGTGGACTGGATGCTCACCTTGGGCAGCTTCGGAATGTTCTTTACGATGTATCTCCTCTTCTGCCGGTTCCTGCCGGTGCTTGCGATTGCGGAAGTGAAGAGCGTGATGAAAATGGGAGGAACTCATGGCCACCACTAAGGGCGCAGTAGCCTATTTCAAGTCCTCGCAGGAGATCCTTGCCGCGGCCAAGGCTGCCACTGGCAAGGGATTCAAGAACGTGGAGACGTTTACGCCGTTCCCCATTCACGGAATGGAAGATGCGCTGGGGCTGAAGCCGTCGCTCGTACCGTGGGCTACCTTCATCGGCGGCATCACGGGTTTGGCGATTGCGACCCATATGCAGATATGGACCTCCGCCTACGACTGGGCGATCAACGTGGGCGGAAAGCCGCTGATTTCGATGCCGGCGTTTATTCCGGTGATGTTTGAGCTCACGGTGCTTCTCGGTGGTCTATCTACCGTGGCCTACATGTTTTATCTGAACGGATTGCCAAATTTGAAGCCGACACCTTTCGATGCTCGTGTCACCGACGACAGATTTGCCCTCTACATTCCCCTTGAGGGTCAGTCAGGTGACGTGGAGGCTTTCCTTCGTGGCCTTAATCCCGAGAGCGTAACGCAGGTGGTGGAGTAGTTTATGAGGACGAGTTTGAAAGTCGCAGGAATGTTGGCGGTGGCGGCTGCCCTTACAGCTTGCAGCAAGGATAAGCCACGGCTCGAGTTCATGCCTCACATGGCCACTACTCCGGTGCTGAAGGCGCAACGAGGCTACGCGGCGATGGAGGGTGGCTCGGCTGAACTACTTCCCCCGGAGGGGACGCTCCCAAGAGGTCACACTCGGTATACTTTCGGTGATGCGGAAGAGGCCGGCGCGAAACTGAAGAATCCTTTGCCTCGAACGGCTGAAGTACTTGCGCGCGGAAAAGATCGGTTTGGAGTTTTCTGCGCTGTTTGTCACGGCCCCATGGGCCACGGCGACGGGCCTGTGATCAACCCGTTTCCGATCCCGAAGAGTTTGCAGAGTGATCAGATGCTGAAGTTTCCTGATGGGCATCTTTTCCACGTGATCACGCGGGGCCAGGGCATCATGCCGTCCCACGCCAAGCAGATACCGGTGGCCGATCGTTGGGCTATCATTCACTATGTGCGTGCTCTCCAGCGGGCGGAGCATCCCACGGAGGATGACCTCCGTGCCTATGACGCCGCGAAGAAGAAATAAGAAGGAGAACGGACATGGGTCACGTACAAGATAAGAAGCTCTCTCTTTCAGGAACCACGAACATGGTCATCTTTGTGATGATCGCGGTGGGGTTGGCCACTTTCTTCGGTGGGTTGGCGATGAACGCTCAGCGCACCTGGTATTCGTTCCTTCTGAACCACTCGATGTTCCTGGGGCTCGCCGTGGGATCTATGTTTTTTATCTTGATTCACTATTTGGCCTCTTCAGGCTGGATTGTGGCGGTTCGACGGGTTCCGGAGGCCATGGCGTCGTGGCTTTTTGTAGCGTTCCTTTTGAATGTGGTTTTGCTCTTTGGTCTTTCCAAGATCTATCCCTGGACTGATCACGATCTGATGCACAACGACCACTTGTTGCACCACAAGGCTGCGTTTTTCAGCACGGCGTTTTACTCCGCTCGCACGATCGCCTTCTACCTCGTGGCTTGCTTCTTCACTTGGAAATTGTTGCGTCTTTCTACGGAGCAGGATGCGGTGGGGGGCGTAGAAAACACCCAAAAGACGAAGCCGACGGCGGCTGTATTCTTGGTGCTCTTCTGTCCTTTGTTCACGATTTTTGCTACGGACCTGATCAAGAGCCTCGACCCGAAATGGTTCTCCACCATCTTCGGCGTTTATGTTTTTATCGGATTCTTGCAAGCTGGCGTGGCCGCAATTGTGGTGATCACCCGCATGATGCAGAAGCATGGCTATCTCCACGAGGTAACGGCCGATCACTTCCACGATTTGGGAAAGTATTTGAAGGGATTCTCTGTGTTCTGGGGCTACATATCGGTTTCCCAGTACCTCCTCATTTGGTACGCAAACCTTCCCGAAGAAACGACCTATTACATGATGCGCGAAGTTCCAGGTTGGGTGGGTTGGACCTTTTTGGTTCCGGTGCTCCGCTTTGGAATACCGTTCGTGTTCTTGCTGCCCAGAATGGCGAAGCGCACCGGCAGTCACCTGGAGAAGGTGAGCTGGGTGGTGCTCGTGGGAGCCTGGGTGGATCTCTACTGGCTGATCATGCCCTATCTACTTCCAAAGGGTGTGAGCATCGGCTGGCAGGATGTTGGTCTGTTGGTTGGTTTCTTGGGGGCCTTCGCATTTGTTGTGCGCCGGTTCCTCTCGAGACATAACGTGGTGCCGGTGAAGGATCCGTATCTCCACGAGACTCTTCACCATCACGTTTTGTAAGATTGCAAAACGTGCCTCAGATGAGGGCTGCCTGTTTACAGGCGGCCCTTTTTTATTACGGAAGTGGGGGGCTAGCGGTTCCCGAGCTGTGGGAAGATCGCTTCCACCTCATGGCGGAAGGGGATTTTTTGACGAAGGCGTCCGATCGACCAGACAAATCCCACTAATCCCATAGACAAAAGGGCGCCGCCGAACAAAGCGATGTAGGACAGGAAAAAACGCCGCTTAGGCCAATCGGCCACGCGCTCGCCTTGCGACGAAGTGATGGTCCAACACTTCGGGTTACTCTGGGAGATCAAAACCGGAATCGTCTTGGGTGGCACTTGTTCCGGTGTGCGAGTGAAGTAGTTATCGGTTCCCTCAATCTTTGTTCCCTGAAACTCCGTAGCGATCCAAATGCTCCAGTGTCCGACGCGCCGCTTCTTTTCTCGGATCACGGGCACATCCACCCACTGGCCGTCGTTTTGGAGGTTCGTCGTGCAATTTTGAATTTCTCGGGCTTCATTGAGGAGGATCCCCGCTACGGGAAAGAAAAAGAAAAAAGCAGAAAGTAGCATCACCCAGGCAAAGCCTTTGTTGTGGTCGAGGTAGTCAAAAGCATTTTTGCGGGCCGATTCGAGGTCCCGTGCCTTCCATTGGGAAAAAAGTGTGGAAACAAGCTTCGCTCGATCTTCTGACGCAATATTTCCCAGGGAAATGCTTCCTTCGCGCCCCTGAATTTTTGGGTGGTCGCCAAAAACCGACTTGCGAAGGCCGCGGAGCCCGGCCCAGGAGAGATGAACTTCCTTTCCGATTGCGGTGCGGCATCGCACTCCGGTTTCTTCAACGGATACAGTGAGGTCACTTCCAACGAAAGTTTGCATGACCAAGTTCCTAAACCGCTTCCGGGGAGGTTGCCAGAACTTTCCTGGAAGGCTTGCTTGGGGAAAAAACGCCTGATAATTCCGATAGGATGAAATTGATTCTCACCTTCCTTCTCACCCTGGGGCTGGCGTTGCCGGTTGCTGCGGAGTCCCCACCGGTGGAACTGGAAGGGGTGGGTATCGATCCCCATTTAGGCGTTCAGCTCGATGGAAAGCTAAAATTTCAGGACGAATCGGGCCAAACCGTGGCGCTTTCGTCGTTTTTCGACGGCCGCCGACCGGTGGTGCTTGTGCTCAGCTACTACGGTTGCCCGATGCTTTGCGGCCTGATTCTGAATGGGGTGCGGGATTCCCTTCAGGAGTTGAAGTGGAAACTGGGGGACCAGTACCGAGTTGTGACGATCAGCATTGATCCCAAGGAGAAGCCCCAGCTAGCGGCCCAAAAGAAGGAGTCGATTCGAGAGTCCATCGAGCGGGAAGACTTTCGGGAGGCTGCGGCCAAGCATTGGAGCTTCCTAACTGGGCCAAAGGAAAGCTCGGCTCGACTCGCTGAGCAGATCGGATTTCGCTACAAGTGGGATAAAGAGCGAAATGAGTGGGCCCACGGCGCAGCAATTTTTCTGGTTTCCCCAGAGGGAGTGCTTACGCGGGCCCTTTTTGGAGCCACCTTCGATTCCCAAAGTTTGCGACTGAGTCTCTTGGAGGCAAGCAGAGGAAAGGTGGGGACTTTGGCTGAAAAGTTTCTGCTGTTTTGTTACCATTACGATCCGAAGGGCAGGAAATACGCATTAGTGGCCACACGGGTGATGCAAATCGCCGGTGCCTTGACGGTTTTTCTTGTGGCCGCGGCCTACCTCTTGTGGCTCCTGAATACGAAACGAAAGGGTGATCTTTAGATGAAGAATTTTGCGTTGGAGTGGCTGCCGGCAGCGTCCACCTCTGCAGATAATTACATGGCGTTCTTTCACCGCTTCTACTTGCCGGTTTCGGTAGTTACGTTTGTCGGCGTGATCGTTGCGGCGATTTATTTTACTCATCGGTATAAGCGCAAGCGCGACGGCGAGCAGACTCCTCATATTTCTCACAACTTCATGGTGGAGTTTTTGAGCATCTTCTTGGTCTCGATCGCCGTGGCGGTGCTCTTTGTTTGGGGCTGGAAAGACTACAAATACAGCATCACGCCGAAACAAGGTGCCGTTGAGATCAATATTATCGGTAAGCAGTGGAGCTGGGTCATGCAGTATGCCGATGGCCGCACCTTTACCAACGAGCTATTTGTTCCGGCGGGGAAGCCCGTGAAGCTCATCATGACTTCTCAGGACGTGCTTCACAGCTTTTATGTTCCGGCGTTTCGAACTAAGCAGGACACGATTCCCGGCCAGTATACGACGCTGAGTTTCGATGCCACGAAGCCTGGAGAATACGACATTTTCTGTGCTGAATTCTGCGGCTCGGCTCACTCCGGCATGATCGGAAAAATCCACGTCTTGAATGAGACAGATTGGAAAGCATTTGAAGCGGGAACATATAAGAAGCCCGCGGATAAGGCAGCTGGGGCGGGCACCGTGAGCTTGGCAGATCAAGGCGCAAAACTATTCCGGACGAAGACCTGTAACAGCTGCCACTCGGTGGATGGCATGCGCCTGGTGGGCCCTTCGATGAAGGGGGTTTTCGGCTCAGAGCGTGAGCTTGCCGATGGCAGCAAGGTTGTGGCCGATGAAGCTTATATCCGTGAGTCGATTTCAGAACCGATGAAAAAAGTGGTGAAGGGGTTCCCCCCCGCCATGCCGACCTTCAAGGGAATGCTTTCCGAAGAAGAGATCGGTCAGATTATCGCCTATATCAAGAGTCTTAAGTAAGGAAAGGGACCGCAAATGTCGCACGGCGCTCCGAATATTAATTTTTACAAAGCAACCACCGGCCTCAAGAGCTGGCTCACCACCCTGGATCACAAGCGAATCGGGATGATGTATCTCTTCACTACCTTGTTTTCGCTTTTGGTGGGCGGTGTATTTGCTTTGTTGGTTCGCATCGAGCTCATGTACCCCGGGGCCACGATCATGGACGCCAACACCTACAACAAGCTGTTCACCCTTCACGGGGCGGTGATGGTGTTCTGGTTTATTATTCCCGCGATTCCAGGAGCGTTGGGTAACTTTTTTCTTCCCATCATGATCGGGGCGAAGGACGTTGCTTTCCCGAAGTTGAACCTGTTCAGCTACTACCTCCTTTTGGCTGGTATGGGCGTGAACCTCTACGGAATCCTTTCTGGTCCCGCGGCTGATACTGGATGGACGTTCTATACCCCTTATTCGATTCAAGCCGGTGGTGCTGTGGTTACGATGGTGGTGGGCGTGTTCCTGATGGGATTTGCGTCCATTCTTACCGGGCTAAACTTTATCGTGACGATTCACAAGCTTCGCTGCCCGGGGATGACCTGGTTCCGCATGCCGCTTTTTGTTTGGGCCACCTACGCCACGAGCGTGCTCCAGGTGTTTGCCACTCCGGTGGTGGGCGTAACGCTTCTCCTTCTCGCTGTAGAGCGGTTTGCGGGAATTGGGTTCTTTGATCCCAAGCTGGGTGGCGACCCGGTGCTGTTCCAGCACTTCTTCTGGTTCTACTCCCACCCAGCCGTGTACATCATGGTTCTGCCTGCGATGGGAATCATCTCTGAGATCCTTCCCACGATGGCCCAGAAGACGATCTTCGGCTACAAGGCTATCGCGGCGTCGTCGCTCGGTCTCGCGTTTGTGAGCTTCTTGGTGTGGGGACACCATATGTTCACGAGTGGACAAAGCGAGCTCGCGAACTTCCTGTTTTCCCTTCTCACCATGGCAACCGCAGTGCCCTCGGCCGTGAAAATGTTTAACTGGACTGCGACTCTCTACAAGGGCTCGATTCGTCTCGATACGCCCATGCTTTGGGCCCTCGGGTTCCTTTTCACCTTCGGTATCGGAGGTCTCACCGGAATCGTGCTCGCTGCTTTGTCGTTGGATCTCCACTTCCACGACACCTATTTCGTGGTGGCGCACTTCCACTACGTAATGATGGGCGGCACTGCCGTGGCGCTGTTCGCAGGTATCTATTATTGGTGGCCGAAGATGACGGGAAAAATGTATTCGGAGTCATTCGGCAAACTTGCCTTTTGGTTGGTGATGGTGGGCTTCAACACCACGTTCTTTGCCCAGTTCATTCTTGGAATCAATGGAATGCCCCGCCGCTACTATGACTATCCGGCCCAATATACGAGCTGGCATCAGGTTTCCACGGTGGGTTCCTGGATTCTTGCTCTCGGTATTCTGGCCATTGTGGCCAGCCTTCTGAAGAGCTTGTTCTCCGGCACACAGGCGGCGGACAATCCTTGGGGAGGAAAGACCCTGGAATGGGCCACCACCTCGCCGCCTCCACTTGAGAACTTCCAGTCCATGCCTTCCGTAACGGCTGGTCCCTATGAATACGGCGTGAAGCCGCAACACGCCTGAGAAAGGAAACTGCAATGGCCGACAATCACCATCACGCAGATCACGCCCACCACTTTGAGAGTGTTGAACACGAGTTCGATGCCGGTAAACTCGGCATGTGGCTCTTCCTCGTAACGGAAGTGATGCTATTCGGCGCCTTATTCGTGGCGTTCGGAATCTACCACTATCTCTACCCGGAAATGTTCAAAGAGGCGCACCATCACCTCAACCGCGTAATGGGCGCCGTGAACACCGTGGTGCTCTTGGTTAGCTCCTTAACCATGGCCCTGGCGATCGCCTTCATTCAACGTGATGAGGTGAAAAAGTCGAAGCAGATGCTGCTCGTGACGTTCCTCTGCGCGTGCACCTTCTTAGTGATTAAGTATTTTGAATATTCTCACAAGATCCATCTGGGCATTCTGCCGGGGAAGTTTTTCACCGCAACCGGCTTTGAGAGCCCGAACATTGCGTTGTTCTTTTCTCTTTATTTCACCATGACGGGGCTTCACGGTCTCCACGTGCTGATTGGAATGGCTTGTATTGCCTGGATCTACTGGCGGATGAATCGCGGCGACTTCAATTCTCGCCAGTTCGGAGCGGTAGAGTTCGTGGGCCTTTACTGGCACATCGTTGACTTGATCTGGATCTTTTTGTTCCCGTTGCTGTATCTCATTTCGTAAGTTTGAGGAGTTAAGACATGGCTGGCGCTACACAGAATCATCATGGTCATCATCCCCTGGTTCCCATTCAGGTGTATGTAAACACCATTTTCGCGCTTCTAGTACTTACGGTGATTACCGTGGGCGCGTCGTATGTGGATTTCGGGAAGTTTAACTTTGCGGTGGCATTTTTCATTGCTTCCGTGAAGGCGGGCTTGGTGATGGCCTTCTTCATGGGCTTGAAATACGACAACAACGTCAATCGGGCGATGATTTTGGCCTCCTTCGCTGCTTTGGCGCTATTCTTGTTTTTCCCCGCTGCCGACATGTGGACACGGAATAAGCCTGATCCGGTGAAAGTGGCCGCAGCGGGTGGCGGCGTATCGGAAGAGGATTTCAAGAAATGGGAAGCAGGATCTTCTGATCAGGTAAATAAGGGCAAGGAGCTCTATGGAGTGAACTGCTCTGCTTGTCACGGTGCTTCCGGAAAGGGAGATGGCCCTGCCGGTGTGGCCATGAAGGCGCGAGACTTCACGGCCCCCGCTTCGGCATGGAAGAACGGAACCAGCGCAAAGGCCATCTATGTGACCTTGAAGTATGGAATTTCCGGCACAGGAATGGGCGGATACGGAACGCTTTCTCCCCAAGACCGTTGGGCGCTTGTGCATTTTGTACGCTCTCTCGCGACGGAGAAGCAGCCGACCTCCTCTGGCGATGCTAAGTTTGCCCAAGCGATGAAAGACGATGGTGTGGGCGCAGGCGGCGGAAGCGCCGGAAAACAAACCATTCCTGTGGATTTTGCGATCCAGAGAATGGTGAACTGAGCGGGGTTTTACGGCTAGCCTTTTCAGGGGTTAGCCGTTATTCCTGAGAATTCGATGGGTTCCACTATTTCAGCTTACATTCGGCTCACCAAGCCCACGATCGTGTTGCTCTTTGCCATAACCGGCTTTGCCGCGATTGTGATGGAGGGCTCGCTTTTAGACGACCCGCTCAAGGTTGCTTTGGTGATGATGGCGATGGTTCTCACTGCGGGATCTGCCAATGCCCTCAACATGTATTTTGACCGGGATATCGATGAGCGAATGGCCAGAACTCGGGTGCGTAGGCCAATTCCCCTGGCCCAAGTGGCCCCAGGGAATGCCGCCGTTTTCGGGATTGTACTGGGTATTATGGCCATCGGTTACTACCTTTGGGCCACCAATGTGCTCACGGCGTTTCTTTCGTTTTTTACGATCGCCTTCTACGTGGGCATCTACACCCTTTGGTTGAAGCGACGCACTCCTTATAACATCGTGATCGGAGGCGCTGCCGGTTCCACCGCTCCGTTGATCGGGTGGGCCGCCGCGCAGGGTGAGATCTCTCCGGTGGCGTGGGTGATGTTCCTTATTGTGTTTCTTTGGACTCCGCCACACTTCTGGGCGTTAGCCATCGCCGTTCAAGACGACTATCGGGATGCGGGAGTGCCGATGCTGCCCGTGACCCATGGTGATCGCAGAACTCGAATCGAGATTTTCATTTATACGGTGCTTTTGATCCCGGTGAGTTTGCTTCCGTGGGTCTTGGGAAGTGCCGGCCTCACGTTTCTCGTTGGGGGGGCGTTGGTAGGCGCGTTTTATTTTTGGCAAACTGTGGTGCTCTTGCGGGTGGGAACAAGAGAGGCTTCTAAGAAGCTGTTTTGGATCTCGATCCTTTACTTGTTTTTACTTTTCGCCATCCTATTCGCCGATGCGTTGATTCACTGAGTATTGATCTGCTGGAGGACCCAAGCGGGGTCGTCGATGGGAAGATCATGTCCAGCGTCGGGATGAACTCTCAACTCCGCCTTCCAGAGTTTTGCGATCGCTTCTGAGCATTTCCAGTGACAAAGCCTGTCGCCCTGAGAGGCGAGAACCAAAACCTTAGTGGGGGGCGCCGCATCCGGCGCCGAAAATTGGCTCGCCGCCCAGAGCTGGCGGAGTGAGTTGAAGAGACTCACCGGGTGCCGCTCCTGAATTTCCTGCCACTCTTTGAGTAGATCCGGATTGCGATTTTGCCGATTGCTGATGAGCTGAAGTATCAGCCACTCGCGCCAAGGTCGCACGGGGCAGAGCGAAGTGAGAAGAAATATGAGCCAAGCGCCCGGTCTTAGGCGCCGCCAGAAGGGGCTGATCCCCTGAAACGAAGAATTTACCAAAACGGCACTCTTAATCTCACCGGGAAACGAGTGCATCCATTCAGCGGCGACCATTCCTCCCAGAGATAGGGCAAACAAGTGGAGCGTGGAGTCGGGAGCTCTTTCTTTCAATGCCCGATCACGAAGAAAAGCCACCATTTCTGCCACGGAGATAGGGCTGGATTGTTGCCAAAGAGGCCCGTTGCCGGGAGTGTCGAGAAGAACAATTTTTCTTTTTTCCGACCCCATGGCCAGCGGAAACGCGCCCCAGTGAGCACTCTCACGGGCCAGGCCACGCAGGAGAATCCAGGTTTCCTTCATGGGTTCCAAAACCAATGGTTTATCGCCGATCGATGGAGGTTGTCTCGTTCAGACGAATCGAGGCGCGCCCACGCCTCGTTGCTGATCACCGCTCGGTGCAGGAAATCGAGAAGGGTGATGTGGCGACGAAGAATGCGCTTATGGCGGTGGAGGTGAATCGGATGGAACAGGCCTAGAGCGTCGAAAATCTGGATGGGATTTTTTCGCACCCAGTTCCAGGAGCCCATTTCGAGGGTCATGGGAAAAAAGAAATTTTTGGAGTGAGCCCCGTTTCTTTGTTCCTCATACAGCCAGTCCCAAAGGTCTCCGCTGATGGTGTAGCCCTGGGAGTTTGGCTCCATTTGGTACACGTGGTTTGGGTAGGTGTTATCGAGAAGACTTTTCAGGGCAAACGCCTCGGCTATCGCTGGAAAGGGTTTCCGAGTGCGCGACCAAGGAAACCACAGACGATCCACGGATCCGTAGCCGGAATGGCAGTCGAGCACAAAAGACACCGGAGCCGGAAAAATCTCCCGTCTAACCCATGAAGCGAGCGCCTGAGACTCCAATTCCAGCGGCCCGTCCTTGGGGCCGCGATACCAGGGAAGGAAGGGAGAGATCCTTTGCCCGCCGAGAAGGGGGATCGTGTGTTCGTCGGCGTCGATGGGTGCGTTTCGCATGAGATCTACTCGGTTGCCATTTCCCCGCCGGAGATGGTGCATGCCCACTGGGTTTAAGATCGGAACAAACAGAATTCGCGACTTTTGAAGGATGTGGTGCGCTATCGAGTCCCAGCGAAGCAATTCAATGAGGGATTCGAGATAAGAGAGAACTACTTGCGATCCGATTTTTTCTTGTCCGTGAACACCGCCCACTAGAGCGAAGACCGGAGCCTCGGGATCCTGTGTGCCAAAAGAAATTGCGTGGATGGGGAGAGTGGTTTCGCCATCGGGAACTCGTGCCAAAATTTCCGATCGAAAGTTTCCACGGTAGGTTTCGAGGAGGGACTCCAGAAACTGAAGCTCGGGAAAACTCATTCGCGGAGCACCTTCACGGCAAGAATCGCGGCGAGGGCGCAAATGACACTGGTAACGAGAAGTGGCGAGGCGATTCCCGCGTGGTCAAAGAGTGTTCCGGCGATCGGCGGGCCCACGATGCGCGCCAATGATCCTGCGCTTTGATAAACTCCCATGACTTCCCCTTGTCGACCGGGAGGGGCCGCTTTGGATGTGAGGCTGGAAAGCGATGGATTGACCACTGCATTGCCGATCGCCACAAAAAACAATCCAAAGGCGAAGAGTGGCAGACTGGGGGCCCACGCGGCACCAAGAACTCCGGCTCCGATCGCCAGCTCTCCGATGGGCACGAGGCGCCTCTCGCCCCACCTCTTGGCCAACTTTCCGATCGCCCCACCTTGAATTCCGGCCATGATAAGGCCCATGCCAGCCAGGAGGGCGCCAGCGTGAGTGGCGCCAAGGGAAAATCGGTTTTGCACGAAGAGCGCGAAGGACACTTCCAGCTGAGTGAAGGCCAGGGTGGCGAGAAAGAAAAGAAGAATAGGAAATGCGGTAGGACGATGGGCCAGGCTTTCCTTGGCGAGACCCCACGACAACTTGCGGCGATTTTGATGGCGGGCCGACGCGTCTACAGGCGGCTCTTGTAGGCTGAACCAAGCGAGGCAAAAGTTGATCACACCGAGCCCGGCTGCCACGAGAATCGGAGTGGAGTATCCCCATTTGGATAGAATGCCGCCAATGGCGGGGCCGAAAATAAATCCAAGACCAAATCCGGCTCCGATGACTCCCATTCCCTTGGCGCGGTTTTCAGGGGTGGTTACGTCGGCTATGTAGGCGCTGGCCGTGGAAATGTTGGCGCCAAAAAAACCAGCAAGCGCGCGGGCCATAAATAAAAATACTAGTGAAGGAGCAAATGCGGTGGCGGCCATCGCAAGACTTCCGCCGAGAATGGTGGAAAGGAGCACGGGCCGTCGCCCCACTCGGTCCGACAACCGTCCCCAGAAGGGAGAAAACAGAAACTGCAGAATGGAGTAGGTGGCCATGAGGAGGCCTAAGGTGGCTCCGGTGGCCCCGAACTCCTGGGAGTAGTAGGGAAGAATCGGAATCACTACCCCGAACCCCACCAAATCCAGGAACACTACGAGAAACAGTGAAAATAAGGGGCTTTTCTTCATTACCCGGCTAGTTTAATCCAAACCCCTGGGATTGCGGGGGTTTTCTCATTGGCTGCCGCCGGGGCGCCTGGCGGGGATCTGGATTTTACCTGCTCCCGAATCGGGATTTGACCTGTTGCACTCGTTTGCTACAATTTAAGAAGGAGGAGCCTCATGATGAGCTCTTGGAAAACCCTTGCCACGGATCGGCGCGTCGGTCGAATTTCCCTAATCGCTTTGCTTTTGGCTCTTTTTTCCGCCCAAGTGGGTTGCGGGCCGGGCCTTACCTCAGCAAAAGAAGGATATCAGGCGCCTCAGGCGGGAACGGGGGGAGGAACAAGCACTCCTCCTCCACCAGCATCTGGTGGTTCGGGGACCGTGGTAGATAGTGCGGGCTTTTTCTTGGCGATTGCCGGACCTGAATATTTGACAAGTCGCGCTTATTTGCACCGAGCACAAAACGCTGGCGCCGCCTTGGACTACGACGATTGGCAGGCAGGAATTATGCCTGACACCACCGGGTTAACCGAGGAGTGTACGATTCCGCTGGGGACATCGGCGGCGTCAGCCAACTATCTTTGTGTCTTGGAGATCGAAGAGTTGGATCTCTATTTCAATGCTCTGGAGCTTCAGATGCATATCCCGTCTTCATCCTGTGAATATTTCCGTGTTCGACCATACTCGTTTTGGGCGTGGGAGCCGGGCCAGGGGCCGACGACTGCGTCTTATGACGTTTATGAAGATGGAACCATTAACAATACTGTAAATGTTGATGGTTCGGGAGTGATCCAGTGTTCCTACGATCATGGCCAGGAGAACGGTCCAAATTGTTGCTGGGGGGATTACACCTTAACCGTGAGGACCGAGAACGATAATAACGGAACCGCAGGGGATGGCGGATTTGATACGGCCGTTACGAGTGCTTCCCATACTGGCTCCGAACCAAATTGCATTGGTGGATTGGGGAAGAGTAATTCCGCCGGAGCTGCTACTGGTGAGTGGGGGGCGGTTGTGGGCGGATACCCGGTGTCACGAGTTCGGGAAATTTCTTCGACCGGAATCAATACGACATTTACCTTTCCTGCTGGCCGGGCGGTGACGACTACTGCCGTGCTGTCCAATTTATGGATCTCTAACTTTATCAATCCAACGGCAGCACCGTTTGCTTTGACGAGGGCGGCTGACAGGGTGACATATTATGCTCCACAAATTGCCTATACAGTGGAGTGTTTGGACGCGGCGGAAGATATCCAAGGACGAATTGGACTCTTAGTTAGGGAGTGGGACGAGGGAATTTCGTCGGGAGGAGATCCGGACACTGGTTATGGTGGTGTCGCGGAACCGCCGCCGTATAACACGAGTCCCATCAACGACCGCTACGACTGGAACGACGTGGTGAACTTCTGGGGGCAGAGCTACCCGGAAACCGACCTCTAATTCAGGGGTATTCCAAAAAGGGCCGCCACATTCTGTGTGGTGGCCTTTTCCACTTCCGTAACGTCTACGCCCTTTAGTTCAGCTGCTTTTTCCGCCACGTGGCGCGTCCAGGCGGGGTGATTCTTTTTTCCCCGGTGCGGAATCGGCGCAAGAAACGGCGAGTCTGTTTCCACCAGCATTTTGGCGAGAGGTACGGTGTCGCGCACCACCGCGCGAAGCGCATCCGCATTTTTAAAGGTAATGATTCCGGAGAAGGAGATGAAGTAGCCCAAATCCAGGCAACGTTCCGCCAGTTCCTTACCGCCCGTAAAGCAGTGAATTACCCCAGGGCTTCGGCCAGGATGGGTCGATTGCCAGGCTTTTGAGTGAGCCTCGAGAGCGGCTGCCGTGTCTTGATCTGCCTCGCGAGTGTGAACTACGACCGGTTTTCCAACTTCAACGGAAAACTCGAGCTGTCGCTCGAGGGCCTGGATTTGGGCGGTACGTTCGGAGAGATTGTAGAAAAAATCGAGCCCCAGCTCTCCCACGGCCACACAGCGGGGGTGGGTAATAAGGGCGCGCATCTGGTCCAAAACTGGCCCGTCAAAGTCTTTGGCGTCGTGGGGGTGAATTCCCGTTGTAAACCACACTTCGGGATGTGCTTCCGCGATCGCGCGTACTCGATCCAAACTGTCTCTTGCGGCTGCGATTGCAATCATGGCGCCAACGCCATGGCTTCCAGCCTCTCGAATCAGTTCCTCTACGGAGAGATCATACTCGTAGTCGAGGTGGCAGTGGCTATCGATGAGCATGGCTCAGTGGCTTTGTCCGCCGTGGCTTTCCGTATTGCCGGACTCCACTGCCTTGAGGAGTGCCTCCAGTTGGGCGGGAGCAAGAGCGCCTGAGAGACGTCGTCCGTTGATAATCAGTGTTGGAGTGCTTTGTAGGCCAACCGAATCACCCCAGCTCATTTCGCGATCCAGTTGGGTGCGAGCACCTGGGGAGGCCATGCACTGATCAAGTTTGGTTTTGTCGAGGCCGGCCTTCTGCGCCAGTTCTCCCAGTAGGTCAGGCTGAAGCTCCTGTTGTCGATCAAAGATCTGGTCGTGGAGGTCAAAGAATTTTCCTTGTTCCCCGGCGCAGATCACGGCGAGTGCCATCACGCAGGCGGCTCTGTGACCGCCGTTCGGAGCGTAAGGATTGCAGGATCCGTCGAGGGGGAAATTTCGATAGGTGAGGCGCACTTTATCGGAATATTTGATCACGAACGGCTTAAGGTTCTGTGCCGCCATTCTACACGCGGGGCACTGAAAGTCGGAAAACTTCACGATGTCGAGGACGGGTGCCTTTGCTCCACCCGTGAGGCCCTTGGAGGCTGCTCCGCCGAATGCCTCCGGAGGGAGGAACACGCGCTGGGCTACCCGAAATTCTTCCACACCCCGCTCGGCACCGCCGAACATATTGGCCTGGGTATTGAGAGCCTTAGCGGCCACTCCAATCACGGAAAGAGCCAATACGAACCCAGCTGTGAGCACATAGCCGCGACGCACTCTTTCCGATTTCAGCTGTAAATCCTTCGGACGGAAAGTTTCCAGATTGGCGGCCAGGGCATTTCCCCAGTTGAGGCCGAGGTGCTTCACCAGGGCAGGCCAAATCGAAAGATTGATCAGCCAAAGCATGGCGCAGCCCACACAGAATTCCTGCAGGATAAAGCGGGAGATCGAAAACATAATCACGGTGACCACGATGGAAAGAGTGGCCAAATTAAAGGAGACGTAGAGAGGTTCGTAGGCCGTTTGCGGGCTCTTCCATCCCCAAAACACGAGAAGAAGAAGAGCTAAATAGTATCCGAGAGCGACTGCAGCCAGCGGGATCACTCCGAACAGATAGGAGTAGCCGGAGAGAGCGACCTTCTCACAGCCTGCTCCTGCGGTTCCCGTGAAGGCAAGGCAGCCTTCTGTAAGCCCCGCTTGACCGGCCGCCAGTTTGATGTGGGTAGAAAGAAGCCATCCAGATACGAGCACGCCCGCGAAGGCAAGGAGGAGTATAATCTTCAGGAATTTCGAGTCGTTTCTCATGCCCGCGATCGTAGCACCGGCCTTAGGTGAAGGCTAGCCAGGAGAGGATGCGAGAGGCTTGCTCCCGATCTCGCCGCCACGATGGAAACAGACTGGGTTCCGACCAGGTGCAGTGAGGGCTGATTTCGGTTTCCAGGAGGATTTCCAGGTTTTGCGCCGTGGCCAAGAGTTGGCGTTGATTCTCCTTTTGCAGGTGGAACCAAAATTTCTGACCTTCCTTCGGTTCTGCGATTCCGTAGGAGAGGCAGCCGGGGAAAGCGTCGATAACGTCTTGACCTACTTCAAACCGACGACCGCTGATTGCGGGGCCGAGAGCCGCCACCACGCGGTGGATCCTGGCGCCGGAATTTTCCACCAAGGCCTTCAACCCGTGAGAGGCGATTTCCTGTGACGCCCCTTTCCAGCCAGCATGGACAGCCATCACAGCGAAGGCTTGGTTTTGGCGATCGATCGCAGCCAGGAGGATCGGGGTGCAATCTGCCGTGAACACCCCCACTGGAAGCTCTTTCTGAAATGTTCCGAGGCCGTCGGCTTCGGCGAAAGCTTTTTGCAGATGGTCCGTCCACTCAACGGCTTTTCCATGCACTTGTTTTACCGAGGCGGTCTGGGAGTTCACGCGATCAAAATCTGCTTTAGCCAGTTCAAGGGTGGTGAATCCATGCCTGAGGTTGGCGATCGATAAGAGAAGCGGGGAGTGGATCATCGAAGTTCTTTCCATGCGTTCAAGATTTCTAACAGATCACCGGGGAGGGGGCTTTCAAAGCGCATTCGCTCGCCCGTAACCGGATGATCAAAGGCCAGTACCCGAGCGTGGAGGAACTGTCGATCCTGAAGGAGTTGAAGCTTTTCGTGAAGAACGGAAGAGCGGCGAAAGACCTCCCGCATTCCGGCTTCTTTTTTTTGCCGCCCCGAACGATGAGCGGAGGTGTAAACGGTGTCGCCCACGAGGGGAAATCCATGATGGGAAAAGTGCACGCGGATCTGGTGAGTGCGCCCGGTGTGGAGCTCCGCTTCGAACAAGCTTGCCGGCCCGGGAAGTTTCGCCAGGCATCGGAACTCGGTGCGTGCGTGGCGCCCTCCTGGGACCACGGCGACTCGTTGTCGGTCGCGAGGATCGCGCGCGAGGGGCTCGCGCCAGTCGCCTTTTCCAGGCAAATCTCCCCAGGACAGGCCCATATACAGGCGAGTAATCGAGTGTTTTTGAAACTGTTCGGCAAGGGCAAGATGGGCGTGGTCGGAACGGGTAACGACCATCACGCCGGAAGTATTTTTGTCGATACGGTGAATGATGCCGGGCCGTTCTTTGCCGCCGATTTGCGCGAGGCCGCCGCCGTAGCGATGAAGAAGGGCATTCACAAGTGTGCCCGTGGCGTGACCAACCGCAGGGTGCACCACCATTCCTGCCGGCTTTTCGAGAATCACCAGGTGGTCGTCTTCATAGTAGATATGGAGCGGAATGTTCTCCGGAGCGGCATCCACGGGAGATGCGGGCGGGATGTTCACGGTAAGTACGTCGCCCTCACGAACTCGATAATTAGATTTCTGGCGACTGTCGTTGACGCTCACGTGGCCGCCTTCAATCAGTTGCTGACAACGGGATCGTGAAAGTTCCTGGATTCGGCCGGCAAGGAACGCGTCGAGGCGTTCTCCGCTAGCGTCGGCGATGATGCGAATGGGGCAGGACTCAGCCACGGCGCTGGCGGAGGAATTCCATGTACTTGGCGGCGAATTTATCCTGATCTACCTTCAGTGCTTTGGCGTACTGAATCACGAATCCGCGCACAAACACATTGGCAGGTAGTTTCTCCACCACGTCTTCCTCGAGCGCCGTGAGGTAGTTTTTTGAAATCTTCAGGATGTCCATGATTTCCTCGGGAGAGACACCCTTGTATTCTCTCACACGCTTCAGGAAAGCTCCGTTCACCGACGAAACCTCGGCGATCTCTTTTTCCATTTCCGGATTTTCCACGTGTCGCGTGCGCGCAGCGGTGGCCTTTACGCCACCGAAAGCCGATGAAGAGCCCTCTTGCAACGACTTGAGGCGGTCGATAGGAGATCCTCCTGGTGCTGAAGACGGGGCGGCCAGAGTGGCCGCAGGAGTTGCAGCAACGGCGGATACTACAGGCTGAACGAAGGCGGGCGCGGGCCGATGGACTTCCGTGGGCATGGAGGAGTTGTAATGAGAGGTGTCGCTGGTAAGAATCCCGTGGGACTCGTCGTAGCGTCGACGGCGCTCCACATCGCTCAATACGTTGAACGCTTCTTCGATCTCGCTCAGGATATTTTGCGACTCTTCCGAGCCGAAGAGGGAATAGGCAGCCAATGAATCTCGATTATAAGCGTTCTTAGCGCGAATGTAGGCGATACGGATGGCTTCTGGCGTGGCGTTGAAGCTCACGTCGAGGACTTCGTAGTAATTTGAGGCTTTGGAGTTCATGTTCCGATTTGGGCGCGTTTAATCTTTTCCGCTTGCTCTGCCACGATCTGCCCCACCATTCGCTGAATGGAGGGCAAGAGGGGGCTTGTGGGAAATTCTGTGGCAAGAGGCCTGCGGCGACGCACGCTCTGCCAAACGGCAGAATCGTATTCCAGGTGGCCGAGGTAATCGATATTGAAGCCGAAGTATTTACGGCAGACGTTGCGAATGCCAAATCCCATTTCCGCGTCGATTTCGGTGCGGGTCTGGTTCACCACCAGCTTGAGTCCAAATCCATTAATGGATTGGCGAACCTTTTGGCCCACTTCTGGATAGCCCTCTTCAAGGGCGCGCAAAAGGTCGGCAGGAGTCTTAATGCCCAGTTCATTCTTTTTTGTCATGGTGGCATCAACCATCGAGCGAGCGTCGAAGAGAAGCTCTACGTTTCGCAGTTTTCGGTAGAAGGCGCTTTTGATGAAACGGTAGGCGTTTTCGATGCTGGTGGGCTCGGGAAGCACCACCAGAATGCCCACATCAGCGGCCAAGAAAAAATCGAGGGTATTGAAGGTGGTGCCGGCCCCCAGATCGAGGAGAATGTAGTCGGCGGAAATTTGCCGTAATTTGTTGAGGAGCTTTTGCTTCTGCGCGTGGGGAAGGTTCGCCACTTGCACGGAATCCTGGGCGCCGCTGATCAGGGAGAGGTTGGGAATCACCGTGGGCACGGCAAGGTCCTCGAGGTTTTTTACCTCGGGTGAAAAAAGATCGGAGAGCGTGTGCTGGGAGGCGTCTACGCCGAGGCAGGTGTGAAGATTCGCGCCGCCGAGATCGAGATCCACCACCACCACTCTGGCGCCGGCACGAGCCAACGTGATGGCGAAGTTAGCGGTCACAAGAGTTTTCCCAACGCCGCCCTTGCCGCCGCCAATAGCCCAAATTTGTTTCAGTGAACTGGGGGAGTCTCCCGACACTTTATGCTCTCCCTCGTTTGGGGATGACTCAACGGCGGTTTGTGCGTCCTGCATCTCTTCTCGCGCTTCGCTCATGAAAATCCTTTTTTCATCCCGCTTCCGGATAAGCGGCTCTAACTAGTATCGAAATCCTTTGGCCGGAAGTCAAATTAGAAGCTTGATTTTATTGCGGTTTGGCTTTCTGCTGGAGAGGAATGAAAACGTCACCTGACCCTTCCCGTCTGAAAAAGAGAAGCGACCTTCATTTGGCCCGAAAGCTCTTTCATGTGAGTGGGTCGGGGCTCATGTTGGTGCCCTATCTCGTGCTGGGATTTTCACGAGAAACCATGGCGGGCATTGTGGGGGCTGTGCTCACTTTCGTTATGGCCACGGAGTATTCCCGTATGAAATGGCCGGCGGTGAATGCCATTGCCGCAAAGGTGATGGGGCCCCTTTTGCGAGATACGGAACTGGATCGTTGGAGTGGAATCCCATTCTATATGGCTTCCTGTATGTTTGCGTTTCTCGTTTTCCCGCACCACATTGTGGTGCTTTCGATTCTCTATTTGGCGTTCGGTGACCCAAGTTCCAGTTTTTTCGGGGTTTTGTATGGGAAGAATCGGTTGTTCCCGAATAAGAGCCTACAGGGGACGATGGGGGGGTTCGTGGTCTGTGCTCTTGCGACCTGGATCTATTTCAACTGGGCTGGATTGCCTCGGGAAAAGCTCCTGGTGTTTACGATGATCGGTGGGTTCGCCGGGTCGCTGGCGGAGCTTCTTCCGCTCCATATCGATGATAATTTTTCGATTCCTGTGGTGAGTGGAGCGATTATGTCCCTGGCTTTTTGGGCCGCCGATCTGCCTTTCGCCCCCCTATAGTCCCCGGGGGTGGGGGGTGTCAAAATCCCCTGTTGTAGGAAAGTTTTACAGGATTTCACCCCCTTTATTTAAGCCAAAAAGAACTTAAGTGCTTAAAATTACTCACTTAATTAATTATATAACTGAAAAGGTCCACTATTTGCAGCGGTTCTAGGTAGAGGTTTTTATGACCAACCGAACCTACAACCTGATCGCCATCCTGCTTTTGGCCACTGCCTCGGGCAACCTGATGGCATCGCCTCATACCGAGAGCGTGGAAGTGGTGGTGGTCAAGCGGAAGCGAAAAGCATTACCCCTTCGCAAGCTCGCTCCAACCCCCCAGGCAGAGGCCCGTATTTCGTCTCAGCCGAATCGTTGGGAGGAGAAGGCCCTCAATGAGACTACCCTCGACGATCTCTATACCAAGGACGTAACCAATAACCTTCGCTCCAAGTACCAGGCCGAAGTGGTGCCTGTGGAAAAGAGCGTGGAGTCGCCTTATCGCCGGGCTCGCACCTGGGAGGTGGATCGCTATAACCAGAATCGCGAGGAGCTGGCCAAGTACACCGCAAAAGAGGTGCTCAGTCAGCGTCTGAAAACCATTTTTAACGGGGCCGACAAATCATCGGGAGCGATGAAGGTGGCTCAAAGCGTGAAGAACGTGATGGCCGCTGATATGAGCGCCAAAGAAGAAGAGCCTGTAAGGCCGAAGTCTGTTCAGTCCTCTTCAATAGCCCCGGCCGCCTCGGCGGCACCTCAAGAGGAGCCGGCCATTCCCACGCGCGTGAAGACGAAGTTCAATCTCGTTCACGGCCGCGGGCAGGTTCGTTTCACGAATCCGATCGTTACCACTTCCGTAAATTTGGACGTATCGAAGAAAGCCTCCAACAAGGTTGTGGTGAATCTCGACAAGAAAATCAAGCCGCTCGACCTGGAGTCGAACGTTAACTACGCTGCCGGTCAGAAGGTAGTGGCCGTGAACCTGAAGAAAGCGATCACGAGCGAGATTTCCGCCGACGTACAGAGTGCCCATCACACGGGCGACGGTCAGTTCGTCAATGGCGCCAAGAGCCAGGAGAGCGTGCGGATGACTTACTCGGTGAGTTTCTAGAACTTATTTCATAACCCCTCACTACTGCGCCCGGCCCAATCGCGCGCCAGCTTTGTTCTCCGCGCTCAGGCTCCCGCAACCTAGCTCTGCTAGGCTTTGGTCGCCTTCACTTGTGCGGCCGCGCTGGCGCACAATTAGGCCCGGGCTCATAACGAGCGGGGTTATGAAATAAGTTCTAGCGCCGAACCACGTCCACGCGAGTGAGGCGTGACTTTCCGTTGTTGAGACGGATCTCGATCTCGATGGGGTTTTCCCCCGGATTCAAGTGAAAATAGTTCGTGGCAAACCGTTGTTCCTGAGGGTTCACAAAGCACAGAATTTCCGCGCCGCTCGCAAGGTTCTTCCCTCTGCCGTCGCGTAGCACAGTGGGCGCCCCGCAGAGGCGGCCCGTGAGCTTAAGGAAATTGGAATCGGTCTCGACCGTTTTCGGTCGATCTCCCACGCAGTCGAGCTGGATTTCCAAAACTCCGGCCGGCCCCTGTTTGGGATCCGACGATGCTGGCGCTCTTTCCTGTTGAGCGGGCGTAGACTCCACGGGAGTAGCCCGATTTTTTCCCGTAAGCCGGGACGCCGAGAAAAGAAAGAACCCCACCATGGCGGCGAAAACCGCTATATCGAGCCAGGGCGAATGTGTATTCTTCTTGGGGAACATGGTTCCTTCCCGTATCGGTAAGGAACTCCGGGTTCTTGAGGGGTACACGCTTCCATGTATGCCGCCAGAATTGACCTTCTTTTTGAGTCGGCTTTGCTATTGGCCGCGGTCTGCTTTTCTTTGGCCGTGTGGGTGTTTCAGAAGGCCCCCGGAAACAAACTGAACCTTTCCTATTCCGCCCTCACGATGAACATAGCCGCGTGGGCTTTTGCCTTTTTCGTGGCCAATGTTCTCCAGTGGCGATTCTTTGAGTCCATTCACATCATCTCCACTTTGCTCATCGGCCCTTTGAGCCTGTGGTTTTTGCGACTCCTGCTGCTCCCGGAAGGAATTTTTTTCCGCGTGTTACTCTGGATCAGTGCGATCGCTGCGGTGGTTTTGGTGCCGCTGGTTTCCTTGGGGTTGGATCGTTACGGGTTGATTCGTGACTTCAGTTACTACTCTCCCTCTTTAGTGGTGGTGGCCTGCGTGTTCTTGCTTGTAGGAGAGCTTTCTGGCGGTGTGGCTCCGCGGGGAGCCGGCGTTTGGGTGACAATGCTCGGGCTGCCCCGGGTGACCTCCCAAGATATGCTCCTGGCTCTCAAGAAAAGAAACCTGTGGATCTATCTCGGCGGAGCTCTCGTGACCGTGCTCTGCGGGATGGATCGCATCGAGTGGATGGGACGATTGATTCCCTCTGCCGGTAACCTTCTTCTGGCGTTCTACTTCTTTCTCATCAAAGACTCAGTGACCCAGCCGTTTCTAACGAGTCCCCGGCGAGTGGCCGTGAGGACGGCGGGCAACCTCGCGGCGGCTCTTATGCTGGGAGGAGTGTTTGTGCTCCTCACCACTTGGGTGCGAAGCAATATTGCTCTCTTCATGGTGAACGTGTTTTTGGCTTCGTATGTGGCGGTCATTGTTCTTGAGCCCGTGCGCTCGTTGGTGATGGAGGGACTTCAGCGTCTCTTTTTCAAAGAGGCCAGCTGGATTGATCGTGAGATCCAGGCTGCTTCGAAGGATGTGGCAGGAGCGTTTCAAACCTCCGCCGTGGGCTCGGCCGTAGAGAAGTTTCTCTCGGCCACGCTCCCTGAGGCACAACTGGTTGCTTTTCACACCCTCGACGCTAGCGGCCAATGGTATCGCAAGGTTTTAGATCGCACCCTTGATCAAAGCGTACCCGAGTTTCTTCCGGCCTCTTTTCCATTGGCCTTGCGTTGGTCGCGAGAAAAAACATGGCGCCCTCTGCTCCTTTCCGGGCTGGAAACGGAGGCGGGGCGAGCGGCTTTCGGCTCGGGCGGAGCAGAAGCACAGCTGGCCGCCGACACTCTGGTAAGTTTGCGAGGAACCTTGGCATTGCCGGTGCTGCGAGGTCAGAGCCTGCTTGGATTCACCGTGGTGAAAAAGAAACTTCAGGGGCAGGGATGGGAAGAGGACTCCGGACTGCTGCCTCTCATGGGCCCCTTTTTCGACCGCGTGGGTGAGGCGCTTGGTGAGATGGACGTGTTTGCCCGGCTCAGGGATCGGGATCGCTTGGCCACGATCGGGGAGATGGCGGCTGGCTTGGCCCACGAGATCAGGAATCCGCTCGGAGCGATCAAGGGAGCGGCGCAGGTAATTGATCCGAAGCCCGGTGATCCACAGGAGCCGTTCCTTCGGATCATCGTGGAGGAGACGAATCGCCTGAATCGTGTAGTGAGTCAGTTCCTCGACTACGCCAAACCTTTTCGTTCCGAGCACAAATTCTGTCGGTTAGGGGAGCGCCTCGCGCCCTTGGTGGAGCGTTGGCGGACCACTAAAGGGAATGGGGTGGATGTAACTTGGTCGTGGGTCGATGACGGAACGGAAATACTTTGCCAGCCTGAATTGCTCGGTCAGGTGGTGACGAACCTGTTGGATAACGCGCTGCACGCAATTTCCGTGGCGGAAAAGCAATTTCCTGAGAGAAAACCGAGGATTTCCGTTCGCTTGGAGCACCGCTTCATGGACACGGGATTGGTGGACGTTACCCTTTCGGTTGAAGATAATGGGGTGGGCATGACGCCCGAGATGATCGACAAGATCTTCATCCCGTTCTTCACGGCTTCACCTCAAGGCACGGGATTGGGCCTTTCGATTTGCCAAAAGATTGCGGAGGCTCACGGCGGCCGCATGGAAGTGGATAGTGTGCCGGGAGAGAGAACCTTAATGCGTCTTTGCTTCCAGGCTGAGAGGAAAATGGCATGAAAACTTTGGAACCGGTGAACAACAAGGCTCGAGTGCTTGTGGTTGACGACGAGAAGAACATCGTCACAGTGCTTAAGGCTATTTTGGAAAAGCGCGAATTTGAAGTGGACGGTTTTTCGAGCGCTAGAGACGCGCTGGATTCGCTTCGTAAAAATCACTACGACGCTGCGGTAACCGACCTCTACATGCCGGAAGTAGACGGAATGGCATTTCTCATGGAAGCGCGTCGGCTTTACCCTTCGCTTCCCGTGGTGATGATCACTGCGTTTGGAACCGTGGATTCCGCTGTGGATGCCATTAAAAAAGGTGCCTTTGATTATGTGACGAAGCCTTTCGAGCAGAGCGAGATCGTGCAGGTGGTGCAGAAGGCGGTAAACACGAGTCGCTTGAGTCGCCTCGATGTGGAGCCCACTCAAGAGTCGCTCGAAAACGTGGTGCCGGCCATTCTTCGCGGCGAGAGCGCCTCTGCGCAGGCGTTGCGTGATTCGATTGCTCGTGTAGCCCCTACGCCTTCCGTGGTGCTTCTCCTCGGCGAAAGCGGAACAGGCAAGGAAGTGGTGGCAGAAGAAATTCATCGAAAGAGCGATCGCGCCTGGCAAGACTTTCTCCGTGTGAATTGCGCCGCCGTGGCGGGCATTTCGATGGAGCAGGAGATTTTCGGTGGTCCCAATAAGCCGGGTAAGTTGGAGTTGGCTCATAAGGGAACGCTGTTCCTGGATGAGATTTCGGATCTTTCCGTAGATGCGCAGGGGCGTTTATTGGAGTTTTTGGAGACGGGAGAAGTTCGTCAACCCTCCAGCGGCGACTCGCGTCGTTTCGATGTACGCGTGATCATCGGTACCCGAAAAGATCTGCAAAAAGCGGTAAAGGATGGAACCTTCCGCGAGGATCTCTGGTTCAAGCTAAACGTGGTTCCTATCGGTCTCGCGCCGCTTCGTGAACGCAAGGACGACTTCCCTGCGATTGTGGATGGAATCATTCATCGCCTCAACGGACGACTCCACAAGTCGGTGACTGGCGTAGACACGGCCTGTATGGACCTGCTTCGGTCGCTCCCTTGGCCGGGGAATTTCCGTCAGTTAGAGAATACTCTGGAGCGAATGGTGGTGATGGCGGGCGAAACCCTGCTCGTTTCTCGCCATGTGCCCGACGACGCTCGCCACGCGAATGCCGACAGCGGGGAAGGGGATCTCTCGAGTTTCCGAGATATCGTGCGACGGCAAACCCAGAACCTTGAGCGCGAGTTGATCGAGAGAGCCCTGGAAGAACTCGACGGAAATGTAACTCGTACCGCCGAGTATTTGGGAATTTCTCGAAAAGGTCTGCAGTTGAAGATGAAGGAGCTTGGTATCAAGCGCGATGGCGAAACGTTCTGACCTGGAAAAAAAACTCGGCCAGATGTTCATGACCGGCGTTCCCGGCACGGAGATCGGGCCGGAGGTTCGGGAATTTCTCTCCGACTATCGTCCCGGTGGTGTGCTTTATTTCGCCCATAACTACGATGCTCCCGCGCTCCTTTGGGAGTATTCCGAGGCGATCCAGGGACTTACTGATCCGGGCTGTCCCGCGATCATCGCAGTAGACCACGAGGGCGGAAAGGTGCAGCGGTTTCTTCGGCCCTTCACTCACTTTCCTGAACCTGCGGTTTTTGGCGACATCGATTCGCCGAAGCTCGCGTTTGAAGCTGCCGGGGTGATGGCTCGGGAACTCCGGGCTGTTGGGGTGAATCTCGATTTTCATCCGCTCTGCGATATTCATACTCGCCCTTCGAATCCAGTGATCGGGCGCCGTGCTTTCGGTACCACCGAAGAGATCGTGGGGAAGATGGCGAGCGCCATGGTGCGCGGTTTCGTGGCGGAGGGAATGATTTCCTGCGTGAAGCATTTTCCCGGCCATGGAGATACCACCGTGGATTCACACCTGGAGCTTCCGAAGAGCGAGGAATCCTGGGACCAGCTTTTGGATCGGGAGCTCAAGCCGTTCGTGAAGTGCATTAAGAGCCGTGTAGACATGATCATGACGGCTCACATGCTCAATCGGGCGCTGGATCCGAAATACCCAGTGACGCTCTCGCGTGAGATTCTCACCAACCGCCTTCGAGGCGAGCTTCGTTATCAGCGCTTGATTATCACCGATGACATGCAAATGGATGCGGTGGCGAAGTATTGGGGCGAGGAAGAGATGATTCTACTTGCGATCGAAGCCGGGGCCGACATTCTTCTCTATCGCGACATGGACGCCGGACGCAGGGCGATGGATACCGCCTTCAAATTTCTTGCCCAGGGAAAGATCAAGCCCGAGTGGGTGGAGGCTTCCTATTCAAGAATTATGGAAGTGAAAGCGCGTGTTCTCGTGCCGCAAAAGCCCGCGTTGATCGAAGGAGTGAAGCTGATCGGTTGTCCCGAGCATCGGGAGATTCTCGATCAGGTTTTAAAGCATTCGCGACTTTAGTGGATGGGTTGATTCTTGAGACATGCGGCGATGGTTCCAATTCCCTGACGCTTTAGTTGGGAATTCTTTACAAGTGGTTCAAGAAAATCCGGCAATCCGTAATGTCCAGTAGCCAGCCACACAGGGGCGGGCGGCGAGTGTTCCGTCCACGCGAGAAAAACGAAGCGCTCCGGAAGGTAGTAGCGCCACTTGGTCACAAGCCCCGGATGGGTAACCACGGTGGAGCCGCATTCTTTTTCGTGCTCCATTAGCCAAGCTGCGGTTTCTCTGAAGTCGACTCCTCGCCGGGATGTGTTTCTTCCCAAAACGGCCCAGCCAAGCCAAATCCCCGCGATTATCAACATCCATGCGCGCCACTTCCCGCCGATTCCGCCAAGCCCCAAAAAAAATAACGGCAGGGAGGGAATAAAGTAACGCTCTGCTAGCATCGGTTTGTGCAGAATTGATGCCAGTGATGCAATTAGTGGTGCTGCAACGGCGACAATCAAAGCTGCGCGATATCTAGAATGAGAATACCAGCCCACAGCGGCTAGAATTGCGAGCGTAATCCCCGTTAGGATTGACGGCGGCCACTTGAAAAGAGAAGCGAACACCTCCAGAAGTTTTGATGCCCCCCAAAGATAGTCGGGACCATGCTGAAGCTGATACCAGGTGATTGGAATGTGGGGAGTGAATGCAATGATCGGTCCGAACCACCGGAGTGAAGGTCGTGAGCGAGAGTTCAATGCCGCGAGAAGTATCACATACAAGATACCGAAGTGGTGGAGCCAAACGGAAAAAGACCCAGCAACAACCCAGAGCATCCATCGGTTTTTTTGTGCTGCTCTTTCGGCGCCCCACCATGCGAGAAATACGGCCAAAGAGAAAAAAGAATAACAACGTGCTTGCTGTGAGTAATAAACAAGAAATTCAGAACTAGACAGTACGAGAGAAGCCCCGAAAGCCCAGGGAATTGAAGTTCTCCACATTCTGGTCAATGCCAGAAAAAATGCGGTGGGGAGCAGCGATCCCGCTATTACCGAAGGCAGGCGAAACCATGACTCATCTACTGAGAAATGTGCCCAAAAGCGCATAAACAGTCCGTAGCCGAGAGTATTTCCCTCAAAGGGATTCATGAGGTCTCGATACAGCTGAAGAACAGAGGGAGTTTTTGCCCACAGTACGGTAGCAAGTTCATCGTTATTCAGGCCCGAATTCATCAGCCCGGGAACTCGGAGAGAAAGCGATATAATGAATACAAGTGCAGCAATAAACTTTTTGCTCACCGTGACTTGGCCTTTGCTAGCTGAAAGAGAACAAACACGGGCACTCCTTGAGTATCGTCGATTGTAATTTGGTTGGTGCGCTCCAATCCAAAACGCGACCACAGATCGAAGTGAGTTCGGATTGTATGCGGGATGTCGTGACGATTAATGGACCAGAAGGCAAACCACGTATCTGGATGGAGCTCGATTTCCTTGAGGATTCCTTCGGCGAGTTGGGGCGGAGGGACGCCTTGAAAGGCAAGATCAGCAACGCCCCGACGTGGTCTTGCGGTGATCAAATTGTCGTAGATCCCAATGTCCGCGGCAGCGCATCGCTTGTTTTCACAGAAGCTGATGATTTCCTTCGTAAAAACAGAAAACTTCGTCTGCATTCGCAAAAGGTTATGGTCGCCTTGAGAAGATGTCCAGCCGGAGAGCGATGAGATTAGAGCAAGGAAAAATAGCGACGCACCAATGCGAGGGTGGTGTTGCCACAATTGATCAATCAGCCATGCGATTCCGACGAAAAATATCGGGAGCAGGTATGCTACGTGCCAGTAACCGAGCATGCCCGTGTAGAAAGAGTGAAAAAACGCCACTCCCAGGCATGTGCCTAGATAGCGTAGAATCGGTCCGTGGGTTTTGGGCTGACGAATAAGCAGCCACACCGACGTAGCCGCGAGCATCGATACTACGATAAGCCCGATTACACGCGCCTCCTGAATGTGCGCTGAGTGAAAAACGTTCACTGCTGCCATTCGCCCTGCGAAAGCGTGCAGAAAATGCGAAAAAATGGCAAACGGAAGAGAAGTGTTCCACGGTAAACTGAGAAAGCTGCTGCCAACGGTGCGGCTGTTCCAAACGAGGAAGCCGGCTCCCACAGTGCCGGCGCAGAGGAGCAGGGTGCGTTTCTTTTTCGTCACATTTGATGGCCCGAGCGCAAGAATGGGATATGCGGCCCAGTAAAAGTTGAGGCGGTTCCAGCCGGCCAGCCACAGTGCTGCAACAGGAAGAACCATGGATTGTGGATTTGCCATCCAGTAGAAAAGAAAACCGAGGAGTACCACCGAGATACTGTTCTCGCCGATGTCGGCTCGTGCCGACCAGGAGATGTCAGGGTGTGCCACAGCGATTAGAAGAAAGATGAGCATCACGCGGGCACCGAGCAATCTTTTTGCGGCGGCGGCGTGGAGGGTGATTCCTGCAGTCCAAATCAAAATCCATGGCAGTCGAATCATCCATGGCTCCCACCTCTGTCCACGATCCAAGAAGGAAAACCACTGATCAGCCATTACTTGTTTAAGCATTCCGGCATAGGGGAGCGCGAAGTAGGTCTTCAGTCCGGGGGCGTCGAGCAGGGACTGTCGAAAAAAGAACGACTCATCGGCGTTTAATCCCGGAATATTTACGTTCATTATTGTGATCAGGGGAAAAATGAGGACCAGAAGAAATGCCTTCATCGCTTCATAGCCTCCCTAAACGCTTAAGGGCGAGTGTTTGTGCGACAGCAAACAGCGGGATCAAGGGTAGCAAGAATCGAAAGCTCGAATTGATTACCAATTGTGGGATCAGCACCGTCAATAGGGCGGAAAAAATGAATTTTCCTGCTGCTGTGGAGCGACAAGTAAAAATGCCAAATGCCATGCTGGCACCGCCTAGAATGTTCCAAATTTTGTCTAGGATTATTGTTCCGGTTTCAGAGCTGTTCACAAGTCGTGTGGCTATAGATGGAACGTGCCAGTTGTCGTGGAGCATTTCCGATAAGTAGAGAAAGCGTTGTCCAAGCAGCCAGATATAACGTAGAGGCTGTTCCCAGATAAACCTCCAACCGCTGGGCTCAGTGGTTGGAGGGTATGGGAAGTTAGATCCCACGGACGCCGGATTTAAATAGCGGTGGATCTGGTGATGAAGGTCTCCTTGAAAAAAGAAAAAATTTCCCAACTCAAGCGAATAAAACAAATTCCAGGGCAGGGCCAATAAGAGAAATCCCGCCAAAGCCCATAGGTGATGGCGTAGATTACTGGAGGATCGGTCTAAGATCATCAGCATGGGAATCACAACAAGAAAGTGAACGCGAATCACGGAGAGCAAAGCAACAATGAGCCCCATGAAGAAGTATCGGGTTGGAGTTGCGCATTGGTGAAGTATTCCCACCAATAATAGGAGTGCTCCAGCTATCAACTCATATTGAAGAGTCGCAGAAAACGCCTGCAGGGAGGAGGAGCTGGCTACGAGGGCGGCGGCCAGGGCCGCTAACGCCGGCACGCTGGTAGATTGGAAGGCGAAGAAGGCTGCTCCAATGATCAAAAGGCCGAACACAATCACATTGAATTGTTTGAGGCGCAGGACCGCGTTTGCTTCGAATCCTCGGATCCACCAGGAGAAAAACACCTGCATCCCTACGCTGTGGTAAATATTCGGAGTGAAGATAAATCGGTTCTGGTGCACCATCTCCACGGCGCCGTCAAGGAATGCCTCGGAATCCACCGTTAGACGATGGTCTTGTGCTGGTGAATGAGGATTAATTACTGCTGTACGTTGCCATGTTTGCCCCCACTGAACGGATGCAAAAACAGCAAGAACCGCAATAACGGCCCATTGAGGTTTCATCTTCGAAAATTGTAGCAAAATGGCGGGCTAAAGTCCGGGTTCAGTCCCTTATCCAGTGGCAGGTATATCCGTTGGGATTTTTCTGCAAATAGTCCTGGTGGTAGTCCTCGGCCGACCAGAATTTCTGTGCCGGCACGATTTCCGTGACGATCGGCTTCTTCCACTTTCCACTGGCGCCTACCTCGGCTTTGATGCGCGATGCGGATTCCTTCTGCTTTTCAGAATGGAAGTAAATCGCTGATCGATATTGGGAGCCCACATCATTGCCTTGCCGATTGGGTGTGGTGGGATCATGTAGCCGAAAGAAAAATCGCAAGATGGCTTCGAAGTTGGTCTTACTTGGGTCGAAGATGATCTCTACGGCCTCGGCGTGTCCCGTGGTCCCTTTTTTTACGTCTTCATACTTTGGGTTTTCCACGGTGCCGCCCGTATAGCCCACAAGAGTTTCGATGACTCCCGGCTGTTGCCGCACCAATTCCTCTACTCCCCAGAAGCATCCCCCCGCCACGGTGGCGGCTTCTTCTCCCGGTTTCAAAGGGCGCGACGTTAGCTGCTGCATCTTCTCTCCTTTTTCGAATAGCTTTGAATATTGATCGTAACCTTCAGCCTTTAATTTTTCGGCAGGAATGAATCTCAGGGATGCGGAGTTTATACAGTAACGCTGGCCGGTGGGGGGCGGACCATCGGGAAAAACGTGCCCCAAATGAGAGTCTCCGTGTTTAGACCGAATTTCCGTGCGTTTCTGGAATAAGAGAGAGCGGTCCTCACGGGTCACAAGGTTGGCTGGGTCCAGCGGCTTAAAGAAACTCGGCCAACCTGATCCTGAATCATACTTATCGAGCGAGGAGAACAGGGGCTCGCCGGAAACGATGTCGACATAAATTCCGGCTCTTTTATTGTCGTGAAACTCGTTTTGAAACGCAGGCTCGGTCCCTTCCTTTTGGGTAACTTTGTATTGAAGCGGGGTGAGAATTTTCTTCAGTTCGGAATCTGAGGGTTTCACGTAGGGCTTCACTGCAAATGCCTCCAAAGACGCCAATACCAGGAAAAGGATCCATTTCATCGATCAAACTCCCTGGTTAAATAGTGGGAACTTCACGATGAGTGCCATAGACTCGTCGAAGCGTGTCGCTGATTTCTCCCAACGTGGCATGCGCCTTCACTGCGGCAACCGTTGCCGGCATCACGTTGCTCCCATCCTTCGCGGCCCGTTCAATGGAGGCGAGCGCAGCGTCCAGCGCCGATTTTTTTCGATTCGCTTTGAATTTTTTCAGACGCAGGATTTGCTTCTTTTGGAGGGAAAGATCCATGTGCAGAAGCTCAGGGGCTTCACCCTCACTGCCGGAGAAGCAGTTCACGCCCACCTGCAGTTGCTCACCTTTGTCCATGGCTAACTGAGTGCGATAGGCGGCTTCCTGAATTTCGCGCTGAATGTAGCCGCTCTCGATGCAGGAGACCATTCCACCCCGGTCTTGAATTTCCTTCAGGTAGTTTCGCGCCAGCGCTTCCAGCTCCGCCGTAAGTGCCTCTACTGCGTAAGATCCGCCGAAGGGATCTGCCACATCCGCGGCGCCACTCTCGAATGCGATCAACTGTTGGGTGCGAAGGGCGAGGCGGGCGCTGTCTTCCGTGGGGAGCGACAGGGCTTCGTCGAAGCCGTTGGTGTGGATGCTTTGTGCTCCGCCCATCACTGCCGCTAAAGCCTGGAGGGCCACACGCACCACGTTGTTATGCGGCTGTTGGGCCGTAAGCATGGACCCGGCCGTTTGCGCGTGGAAACGGAGCTTGAGGGAATTCGGGTCTTTGGCGCCAAACTGGTCGCGCATGGTTTCAGCCCAGATCTTCCGTGCGGCCCGATACTTTGCAACCTCTTCCAAAAGGTGGTTGTGAGCATTGAAGAAGAAACTGAGGCGACCTGCGAAGGAATCGACCGTGAGCCCCGCCTTGAGGGCCGCCTCCACATAGGTGAAGCCGTTGGCCAGAGTGAAGGCAATCTCTTGAGCCGCAGTGCTGCCGGCTTCTCGAATGTGATAGCCGGATATGGAAATGGCATTCCACTTCGGCACCTTTTCACCGCAGTAGGCGAAGATGTCGGTGATGATCTTGAGGGACGCCTGCGGCGGATAGATGTAGGTGCCTCTTGCCACGTATTCCTTCAGGAGATCGTTTTGAATGGTGCCAGAAATTTTTGTGAGGTCGGCGCCTTGCTCTTCAGCTACCGCCACATAAAGAGCGAGAAGGATTCCTGCCGTTGAGTTGATGGTCATCGAGGTGGTGACCTGGGAAAGGTCGATGCCATGAAAAAGTGTTCGCATGTCGTCGATCGAGTCGATAGCGACGCCCACGCGGCCCACCTCTCCGAACGCCATCGGATGATCGGAGTCGTAGCCCATTTGAGTGGGAAGATCGAAGGCGCAGCTCAGCCCCGTGGTCCCCTGGGAGAGAAGGTAGCGGTAGCGCTTGTTACTCTCTTCCGCGGTTCCGAAGCCGGCATATTGTCGCATCGTCCAGAGTCGGCCTCGATACATGTCGGGGTGAATTCCGCGGGTGTAGGGAAACTCGCCGGGAAGCGGGCCTCCCTCGGGAGCAAATCTCGTGGGCAGTGAAATTCCGGAGGGAGTGCGAGACGCGGATTTCTGCATCACGGCTCCTCGAAGCTCACGAGCACGGCGCCGCTCTCCACGCGGTCGCCGGATTTTACATGAATCTTTTTCACTTTGGCCTTGCCGGGGGCCATCAGAATATTTTCCATTTTCATGGCCTCCACTACTACTAGGCCTTGGCCTTGTTCCACCTGGTCGCCTTCCTTGACCTTCACGTTGAGTACTTTCCCGGGCATGGTAATTTTAAGCGGCTTAAGAGCTCCGCTCGCCGCTCCGGTCGTATCGGAGAGATCTTGGGCGTCGAGCTCCAGTGTGCCGCCTGGCCAGGAAAGATATCGCTTTCCTCGCTGGATACTCACCCACATGGGGAAGCGCTCCAGACTTCCATTTTGAATAAAAAAGCGCGTTGTGTAGGGATCGATGGAATGGGACTCGGTATCGACGTCTACCAACTGTCCGACCCGTTCTCCGGATTTGGCCACTTCTACTGCTCCGCCAGGAGCCGGCTTCACCTCGAACTGAAGTCCCGAGGGAAGGGTATAGAGCTTATCGGACATACTGTTTCCTCCACCAGGGTGAGCCGCTCGACGCGGCGGCTTTTTTCTTTTCTGCCATCGCGGCGATGCCAAGAAGGGTGCGCAGATCGTCCTCGCTCTGAATGCCGGGAGGGAGAACTTTGTTGTCGGTGAGTGATGCGCCTCGTTCGGCAATGAATCCCGTGGTGTAGGTTCCACCGCGGAAAATCTCGTCCTTCATCACGCGCCGGAGGAACTCAAGGTTCGTAAGTGATCCGGCAACCACCGTTTCGGAAAGGGCCCGCGCCATTCTGGCGATCGTTTCTTCCCGGTTACGGCCCCAGCTGGAAATTTTCGCGATCATCGGATCGTATTCAAGGGGAATCACTTGCCCGGAAAGCATGGCGGAATCTGTGCGCACGAAGGGGCCCCCGGGAAGCACCAGCTCTTTAATGGGGCCTGGGGCGGGAAGGAAGTTGTAGGGGTTCTCGGCATAGAGGCGGCTTTCGATGGCGGTGCCGTGGGCGATTAAATCGTCCTGGCGGAACGAAAGCCTCTCGCCGTTCGCGACGCGGATCATTTCTTTCACAATATCGATGCCGGTGATCATCTCCGTTACGGGATGCTCCACCTGGATTCGAGTGTTCATTTCGAGGAAGTAGAAATTCCTCTTTCCGTCCATCACGAATTCCATCGTTCCGGCGGAGAAATAGTTGATGCGTTTAGCGCCTTGCACGGCCACTTCGAAAAGACTGCGGCGAACATCGTCGTGCCCATGGAGAAAGGGCGACGGCGCTTCTTCAATCACCTTTTGGTGCCGGCGCTGGACGGAGCACTCGCGCTCAAAGAGGTGCACTACGTTGCCGTGCTGATCCCCGAGGATCTGGACCTCGATGTGGTGGGGGCTGTCGGCGTAACGTTCCGCAAAAACTTCCGGATTTCCGAAGTAGCTCTCCGCCTCGCGGCGAGTGGTTTCATAGGCCTGGGCGAGTTCTTCCATCGAGCGCACCACGCGCATTCCCTTGCCGCCGCCACCGGAGGCGGCTTTGATGATGACCGGAAAGCCGATCTCAGCGGCCACCTTCCGTAACTCATCGAGGTTCTTCAGCGCCCCCTCCGACCCGGGGACAATCGGCACCCCTGCCGCCTTCATCGCATGGCGGGCGGAGAGTTTGTCGCCCATGATGTCGATGGCCTCAGGAGACGGGCCGATAAATGTAATTCCAGCCGCGCGGCAGGCTCGGGCGAACCCGGCATTTTCCGAAAGGAATCCAAATCCCGGATGCAAAGCGGTGGCACCGGTTTTCTTTGCAGCGTCGAGAATTTTATCCGCCACGAGATAGCTCTGCTTCGCTTCGGAACCGCCGATGTGCACGCTTTCGTCGGCAAAAAGCACATGAGGGTTGTTACGGTCGGCATCGGAGTATACGGCCACGGTGCGGAGGCCGAGCTCGCGGCAAGCGCGTATGATGCGCACGGCGATCTCTCCTCGATTGGCGATCAAAACTTTTTCAAACTTCATGGGCGGGCCTCAGAGGGGGATGTTGCCGTGTTTACGGTTGGGGCGGGCCTCGCGTTTGTAACGACAGGCCTCGAGGGCCCGGGCGATTTTGCGGCGAGTGTCTGTGGGATGGATCACGCCGTCGATGTAGCCCAGGCTGGCAGCCATGTAGGGGTTGGCGAAGGTGTTTCGGTATTCTTCCACGAGCTTGGGCGCTGAGGCCGGATCTTTCGCCACTTTCTCCCGGTGGAGAATGTTGATAGCTCCTTCCGGTCCCATCACGGCGATCTCCGCGTTGGGGTAGGCAAAGTTGAAGTCGGCCCGCACGTGCTTGGATGCCATCACGTCGTAGGCGCCGCCGTAGGCCTTTCGAGTGATGAGCGTTACCTTCGGCACGGATGCTTCGCAGAAAGCGTAGAGGAGCTTCGCGCCCTGATTGATGATGCCGCCATACTCCTGGTCGGTACCGGGGAGGAAGCCGGGTACATCCACCAAAGTTACGAGCGGGATATTGAAGGAGTCGCAAAACCTCACGAATCGAGCCCCCTTTCGGGACGCGTCGATGTTGAGGCAACCCGCCAAGTGGAGGGGTTGATTGGCCACTATGCCCACCACTTCACCGCAAATGCGCGCCAATCCCACCACGATATTCGGTGCCCATCCGGCCTGGACCTCCAGGAACGTGCCTTCGTCCACAAGATCTTCCACGATGTTTTTAATGTCGTAGGGTTTTACGTTTTCGTCGGGGAGGATTCCCTGAATTCGCGAACAGTCGCGATCCCAGCTTTCCGCCTCCCGGATTCTTGGCGGCATTTCCGCGTTGTTGAGCGGGAGGTAACTCATGAGCTTACGCACGTGCCGAATCGCCGATCGGTCGTCGGTGGCGGTAAAGTGAGCAACGCCGGAAGTTTCGAAGTGAGTGGTGGCGCCGCCCAGGTCTTCCTTGGAAACTTCTTCGTGGGTCACGGTTTTGATTACGTCGGGACCGGTTACGAACATGAAACTCGTCTTTTCCACCATGAAGATGAAGTCTGTCATCGCAGGGGAATAGACGGCACCGCCGGCGCATGGGCCCATCACCACAGAAATCTGCGGAACTACGCCGCTCGCCTGCACATTGCGCCAGAAAATTTCGGCATACCCGCCCAACGCTTCCACACCCTCCTGGATACGCGCTCCGCCGGAATCGTTTAGCCCGATTACAGGGGAGCCGTTCTTCAGCGCCACATCCATGAGTTTCATGATCTTCGCTGCATGAGCGCCGGAGAGAGATCCGCCAAATACGGTGAAATCTTGGGAGTAGGCATAGGTCATGCGACCTTCGATTTTTCCGAATCCGGTCACCACGCCGTCGCCCAACGGTTTTTGCTCGGACAGCCCGAAATTTTCGCAGCGATGGGTCACGAATCGATCGATTTCCTCAAACGTACCGGGATCGAAAAGAAGCTCCATGCGTTCCCGGGCGGTGAGCTTTCCGCCTTTGTGTTGCTTTTCGACTCGATCCTTTCCGCCGGGAAACTCCGATTGGGAAAGTTTCTGGGAAAGACGTTCCAGGGCCTGCTGATTGTTCATGGGAGAACCCTACCGGAACGCTTCTAGGAAGGGAAGGATGGCGCGGCGGGTCGGTGCGGCACGTCAAGAACGGGAAACACGGGGACGATTGGCCTAGGCGCCCGGCGCCTGATCGTCGACTTTTTCCACACGATGGAAGAGGTCACTGCACTTGGCTTTTACCTTCCCCCAGTGGAGGTGCATCTGCTGCACGAAAACTTTACGGAGAAGGCCGATGTCCATGAGCGACTCCTCTCCGTGGACCGTGCGCTTGGGCATTTCCCACCCCAGCTCGCGAAGAGTTTCGATCATGTAGGCCCGGGTGGGGCGCTTTACTCTGGCCTTGGGATTGGCTTTTAGGATTTGCCGATTCGTGTTGTGGAGCTCCTGGTAGAGGAAGAGGTTCGCACGGTTGAACATCACGATCACGGGGTCGAGCTCCATGCCGTGCTGAATGGAGCGTGCGAGAATCTCGCTGGCGTTCTCAAACACTGACCCTGATTTATCGAGCGCGAGAGTGCGCACGATTTCCTTAATCTGCGCTTCTTTTCCGGGAGGAACATTTCCGAAGGCGGTGAGCGCACGGAAGGCCTCGTCCACGTTCTGATCCGCGACCCCCACAAAGAACTCCAGAAATTTTCGTCGCTGTTCGAAGGAGAGTTGGCCGGCACTTCCGGCGTCGATGATGGTGATCTTCCAGGGTGGTTTGCCGCCGGGAATTCCTTCAAAGAGGAGGTTTCCGGGGTGCATGTCGCCGTGAAAGAATCCGGATCCGAACATCGCTTCACGGAACCAGGCCTTGAGGGTCTCGTAGAGGGCATCGGCCTTCATATGGGGGTCGAGCTTCTCCAGTTTTCCGAGCGGAGCTCCACTGGCCATGCTCATGACCACCAGTTTTTCGGTTTGACGGATGGATTCAATCGGATGAGGAACGTCGATTCCCCGACGGAGATTTCGATAGACCTGCGCTTTGGTGAGATTTCGCATTTCATCGCGGAAGTCGAGCTCGCTCAGGAAGTTTTCTTCCATGCGGGCCACGAGTTGTTCGGCGGCGGGATTTCCCTCCACCAGTCGGCGAAACGTGGAGAATTCGTCTTCAAAGGCTTCGCGGAGACCGGGGCGGCGAATTTTGATCACGACTTCCTCGTTAGTTCCTTTCAGGCGGGCCCGGTGGACTTGGCCGATGGTGCCGGCAGCAAGGGGTTTCTCGTCCACGGAGCTGAATACTTCCTCGATAGGTCGGCCGAGTTCCTCGCGGAGCACCTTTTCGGCATCGACCCAGGGAATGGGTTTCACATTGGAGAGTAGCTCCTTCATCACGCGCTGGGCTTCTGGGCTCTTCACATGCCGGCCGAGCAGCTGAAACACTTTTTGCAGGGCTGGACCCGCGTTCTGAAATGCCGCCGCGAGCTGGGCTTCCCGGGACGCGCCGGGAGGAAGCTCCAACCAGGCGCCCACGATTCTACGCTTCGTGGAGAGAGGAATTTCGTCGAAGTATCGCAGCAGGGCATCCTTGAACTGGGCGAGATCGTTTTTCGTCATGTCCGATCCCTTGGCATTGCTGATCTCATCGAGCACGACGCTCAAGCTCGGAGTGCGGGAGAACTTCAGGCTTTCCACGTGCCGATCGAAGACCTCTCCGAGCTCGAGAAAGACTTCGTCGGGGATATTTTCCAGGAGATCCATGCGGTGCCTGATCGACATGTTCTTCAGATAGCGATCCAGAAGCTCCGCTTTTTCTTCCACTCTTTCGGCCACGCGAATTTTTTTACGAATGAAGTTGTAGACGTATTGGAGGTCTTCGTCGCTGATTTCCCGTCCCACTTCGAACTGTTCCACCAGCTTTTGAATGCGAGGCCTCAACCGCCGGGCCGCCTCGTCGCCCACAGTGGGAAGATCCGTGGCCTGATGGATGGCAAAGGCGAGGTCGGCTTCTTGCAGCAGGTGAAACGCCTTCTCACGAGAGGTGAGGAGGGGGAGAAGATGCGCATTTTGGGCGATCGCATTGCGGAGGATGAAAGCTCGCATCGTGGGATTTTCCTCTCCTGAGGCGATGACTTTATGGAGAAAAGAACGAAGATCCGCGCCTGGAGTGGAGTCGGCTTGGGCAAACGAAAGCTGCCAGCCCAGGAGGAGGGTAAGAAAAATCAGGGTAAACGTTCGAAATCCCACGGTTTCTTATCGGAGGAGCGGGGGGCAGGCTTAACCCGAGAAGTGGCTCAGGGTGTTTTCTGGGCATGAGTGCTAAAAATGTGAAATTATTTAGAATTTCCACATGCTGGGACGGTAGAGGGGGACTTCTTGCCGATTTCCCACACCTATAGGTTGGGTCTACACGCTGCCGCGATGGCGCTCTGATCTCGTGAGGCGGTCCATTGAGAAGTGTAAATATTTTTAAAGCTGCGGACCGCAGCTGATCGCCAGAGTCTCCTCGGGCATCATCACGTTGCCGCCCATCATCCAGCTCATCTCGAAGCCGCCGCTCGGGCTCAATCCGCCGCGGGCAGAAATGATGGTGCCGGTGAGTGTGTTCTCCACTTCAGCAAGCAATCCCTCCTGCGTGAGGTGAGCGCGAAATCGTAGGTGCTCCAGCGAACCCTCATACAGTTTTGAGAATTCTCCCGGCTGTTCTTCCAGAGCTACTGATTTTTGGTTGAGGCCCTGGGGCGACGATGGGTCTAGCTTCACCCAGGCTCCCATGCAGCGGAGTTCGGGAAGTGGTTGAGCCGGCGCGGAAATCGACCAGATCGACGCAACAAGAGTAATTAGAAGAGTTTTCATGGCGAGGGGTTTACCAGATTTCATGCGGCGCGCCAATTTAAGTGTGGCGGCAGCGGGCATGGCTTTGCATTCCCTTGGATTCGTGGGAGATTTCGATCCATCCGGGAAGGGGTACACACTTGAAGATTTGGGTTTCGTTGGGAATAGCGGTTTTGGCGGCGGTAGGGTGGTTTTTTCGGCCCGTGGATTCCCTGGTCACGGGAGCTTTGGAGCGCGGCCAGGTGGTGGAGGCTGTCTATGCGATGGGAACAGTTACCGCCCGGAACTCCTGGCAGATGAAAGTGGGAATACTCCAGCGGGTGGAGAAGGTGTTTCGTCATGAGGGGGACGCCGTAGAAAAGGGCGCTCCGCTTCTGGAGGTCGCGGGACTGCCCATCTTCCGGTCGCCGATCGCAGGGGTCGTAACACGAGTGAACGTAAAACCCGGAGAGAGCGCCGTGCCTCAGCAGCCGCTCCTCACGGTGGTGGACCCACGTGACCGCTACATCAAAGTTGCTCTCGAGCAGCAGGGTGCCCTTCGGGTGAGGAAATCCCAGAGAGTTCGTTTGAGCTTTGAGTCACTTCGCGGAGAGAGATTTGAAGGTCTAGTCGACACGATCTATCCCGACGAGGGCCAGTTTCTTGTGCACATCGAGGCGGCGCGGCTTCCCGATGCGGTTCTCCCGGGCATGACGGCCGATGTGGCGATTGAGATCGCCGAGAAAAAGGACGTGAATCGTATTCCCGTGGCGGCGATTACCAACGGGCGAATTGTGGTTCGCCGAGGTCGCGGCCAGGTGAAGGTGCCCGTGAAGATCGGGATTATCGACGGCGAGTGGGCGGAATTGCTGGAAGGCGACGTGAAGCCCGACGACCGCATTCTTCTGCAGGATCGGAAGTAGCTATGTGGTTTCTTGCGCTTCGGCATCTATTGAGTCGCAAGCGGCAGAGCATTCTTATTTTCCTCGGTATCACTCTCGGAACCACCGCCTTTGTCGCAATTTCGGGGATGATGATCGGGTTTCAGGAATACATCGTCAATCAGCTCGTCAATAACGACGCCCACATCAGAATTTCACGGCGTGAGCAGCGGATCACTTCTGAGTCGGTGAAGTCGGCGCTTTTCGACGACCATGAGCTGGTGCGATGGCAGACGCCCCCCTCCGGTCGCCGCGATAGTCCCAACATCGAGCATGTGGGTGGGTGGATGGACCGTCTCGACGCGAACCCCATCGTGGCGAGCTACGCTCCGCAGCTCGTTCTGAACGGCATTCTCAATCGAGGCGATGTCTCGATCAACGTGAGGGCGATCGGCACGGATCCGGAGCGACAGAGTCGCATCACCACGATTGAGAACTACATGTTGCAAGGGAAGTTCAAGGACATCGGACAAACCGGTAACCGAGTGGTGGTAGGAGAGGGTGTTTTGCAGGCTCTCGGCGCCAAAACTTCGGAAACGATCCATCTGAGTACCGGCCGAGGAGAGCCGACCGCGTTCAAGATCGTGGGTGTGTTTCAGTTCGGGATCAAGGGACTCGACGATGCGGTGATCTTCACATCGATCACGGACCTGCAAAAGGCCAACAAAACGCCGAGCGAGGTGAGCGATCTGGCGGTTCGTCTCACGGACGTGAGCCTGGCCAGGAAGGTGGCCACCACCTGGGCCTCCACCTCCAACGACAAGGTCCAGAGTTGGGACCAGGCCAATGAAAACGTGCTGAGCGTGTTTACGGTACAAGATGTGGTTCGTTTCTCCATGACCATTTCGATTCTCGTGGTGGCCGGGTTCGGCGTCTACAATGTGCTCAATATGATGGTGAACCAGAAGCAGCGGGAGATCGCTATTTTGCGATCCATCGGATTCCCTCCTCGCGATATTCTCATCCTGTTCCTCACCCAGGGCGTGATTCTCGGGCTTTTCGGAGGGATCTTGGGAGATGTGATTGGGTATTTTGTGAGCCTTTGGATGAGTCATTTGGAGGTGGGGTCAGCGAAAAACATGGGCCGCACGGGAACGATGCTCGTTTCCTTCCAGCCGATGATCTACGTGCGAGGATTCTTCTTGGCGTTTGTGGCGTCGGTGGTGGCTAGTGTGCTCCCGGCTCGGGCGGCCGCGAAACTGTCGCCCATTCAGATCATTCGGAGCGCGGAGGGCTGACCAGTGGGGATCGTGGCAAGAAATCTTGGCAAGAGTTTCGGTGAGCCTCCCACGGAAGTGCTGAGCGGCGTGAACTTAGAGATCGTCGACGGCGAGTTCGTTGCCATCACGGGCAAGAGCGGCTCTGGAAAGAGCACTTTGCTGTATGCGCTGAGCTCCCTCGATCCACCATCGGCAGGGAAAGTCCTAGTGGATGATCTCGATGTTTATTCGATGGGTGTGGACGAGGTGCATCGCTTCCGTAATCACCATATGGGCTTCGTGTTTCAGTTTCACTATCTGCTGCCTGAGCTCACCGCTCTGGAAAATATCCTGATGCCGGCTCTGCGAAACGGCGATCGAGAGAAGCGGCGTCCGTGGGCTTTAGAGCTAATGAAGGAATTCGGACTCGAAGGAAAGGAGCACCGTTTCCCGAGCCAGCTTTCGGGCGGTGAGCAGCAGAGGGTCGCTATTGCCCGGGCGCTTGTGATGGAGCCGAAGTTTCTGTTTGCCGACGAGCCCACGGGAAATCTCGATTCCCAGAACGGCGATGTGGTTATGAAGATTTTCCGGCGTCTAAACGAAGACAAGGGAATGACAGTGATCTTCGTGACTCACGATGCCGACTTTGCCGGGCTTGCCCGACGGCAAATCGTGATGATCGATGGTCGGTTGGCCTCGGGCTCATAGCGAGCGGGGTTATGAAATAAAGTTCTAAGAGCGCGTAACGATGAGGTTCGGACTTTTGGGTGGATACAGCAGATCACCCATTTTGTTACGCGCTCTAAGGTCGCGGTTGCCAGGGGGCAGGTATTTTCTTGCCGCTCGAGAAGAACACGCGATTTCCCACCGGCACTCGTTCGATTTCGTCGAAACCGTACACCAGGTGTGTGGCTCTGTCGCCGATGAGTGATTGCGAAGGCGTGCCGCGGATTTTTCTGCGCCAAAGGTAAGGAATCTCCGCGGTGGGATCGCCGAAAAATCCCCGCCGCTGGGCAACGCTGGCGTTTGCCGCATCACCGAGTGCGTCGCAGTGTACGAGATTGGGATAGTAGCAATAGTTTGCGGCGAGGCCTTCCTCGACCATTTTTTGATTTACGTAACTTTTTCCCTTCCAAACGTGGGCAAGTACGCGTCGGTTCTGGTCGCAGATTTCGTCGGTAAATTCGAGGCGCACCTTGGTGCCGACGGGAAGGTCATTCGCCAAGTACTCATGGGCTTTTTCTCCCCAATATCCCTGGGACTTTCCCATGTAGTGGGTCTCGGGAGTGTCGATACCGAGCATTCGAACCGACCAGGTCATTTTCCCGGAAGAAACATGGATCGTATCGCCATCAACTACTTTTGTTACTTGCACCTGCGCGGGAGGCGGATTCTTGCGATCGCAGTCATTGAGGTCGGGACTTACATCGGCCTGGGCCGTTGCGAGAGTGGCGAACAGGGCGGACCAAAGGCTAAGTTTCCACATGTTTCCTCCATAAAAAGCACGTGCTACTTGCTCCCAGCGTAGGCGCTAGGAGAGAGGGCGAAAAGAAGAAAATGGTTAGGAAACAAACAAGACGCGGAGGCTCACACGGTAGGGTGTGGGGCGCTCAGCGAGTGGATATGCTGGAGGTGGACTCGATCTTTTCTTGGTGCGCATGCCCCACAAAGGAGTAGGCAAACAAGACCCAGAACACCGCCATGCCCACGGCCAAAACTTTTTTGAACATCATCACGTTCATGCAGGCTCTTCGGTTTGTTCCCCGTAAAACTTGAGGCATTTGTTCCAGCCTCAAGAAAACACTGGGAATTGCCGATGTGGCGGGGAAGGCGGTGCAAGATGAAGACCCTATTCCTGATGCTTTTGTTGGCGGGGCCAGCGTTTGCGGGCACTCAAGCGCCTTCTCAGAAACTTACAGGACCTTTTGCGAAACACCTTCGTTGCGGTGCAGGACTATCTTGGTTCGAATCCTTTCAACCAGAGCGGAAAGGGAAGGAGTCGCTGATGGCGAGCGGCCCCGACTGTTTTTCGCGCTTTGGCCACGGATCGGTTTGCGCCCTGATGTATCCGCGGCAGTGGTCGGTGGACGGTAACCGTAGTTACGCTCTTGTGACAGAGAGTGAATCCTGGGAGTTTCACACGAAAGACGATTTCACGAAGAAGCGCACGTTCTCGGGCGAGGTGTTCTATGGGGATGCCGATTGGGAGCATCAGGTGCTTCCCGTGCTTGTGGGTGATACCGGCATAAAGGTCTACATGAACGTGTCTACAAAAGATCTCACTGGTGTTGTGGTGCGCGCCGCCGATGGGAGCTCGGAGTTGAAGCCGAGAAAAGCTTTAGCTACTCAGCGAGCAAAGGACAAGCAACGCCCTGAGCTGGAAAAATTTATGGCCGACATCATGCGCCAGCTTACCGACCTCACACTAAGCTCGTCGCGACCCAAGGGTGATCTTCAAGAAGTTTTGGAAGAATGCGTGCGAGAAGACATGGGGTGGCTGAGCGAGCAGGCGAAGGTGGAGTTGCGCAGACTGAAGGCATCAAAAACGGTGCCGCTCAAAAAAGGTAAGGCAGTCCCGGTATCCGAATCAGGTGGTTCCCAGCGCGCGGAATAGTTAGCCGGACGGCACCCAATCGAAAACCTTCGGCGGTTTGAGGTGAACGATTTTTCTCCAGTAGTTGGACCAGGAGCTCACTCTGGCTCCGACCCATGAGAGCGCGAGATTGTCCCAGAAGGGGCCTTGTGGGTTTCCTTTGCACGCCCCCGTGATCAGGAACATCAATCTTTGGGGAAAAACACGCAGGAAGTTTTGGAGCTGGGAGCGTTTCTTCACCTGGACGGTGAGGAGAACTTGCTGCTCTAGCACCGTCAGGTGGAGTACGCGCACTTTCTGTTTGGCGGCTGTATCTCTCGCCAAGCCGCGGATCTCGCGCCCGTGAGAGGCGAGCGACCAGCGGCCTCGCGCCCGCTTTGAGGAAAGCATCAAATGCATCGGCCGTTTCAAGGAAATAGGGCGGCGACTTTTTCGTTTACCAGCAGTTGCCGGTCCGCCGTGGGCGAATTTGAACTTATCCGCAAACACGCGGGCTCTCCTAGAAGGTTCATCCTTGAGGGGTGATGAGGGGGGCGCCGGCCATCGTAGTTGCGCAGGAAAGCCGGCGCCCATCGCTGGACGCACAACCGGAAAATCCATTTCCCGGCCGCTGGTAATTTCGTAACACGGTGGCGTGAATGGGGCAATGGTATTTTATGACAAAAAAATAGGCCGCTCGGCGGCGGCCCTCTTCGCTATTCAACTAGCGGCACTGAAGCGGGAAGTTTTGCGATTGATCAACCCCGAGGAGCTGGGAGTCGGCGAGGATAAGGTGCGAAGGCCCATTGCCCCCGATTACAGCCGCCAGGCTTAGATTTTGGCTGCGAAGTTGAATCTGCTTGCGATTCGTGGATCCTTCGATCAGCAGGCCAGAAACGGCCATTTGTCGGATCTCCGCAATTTTTTTTCGTCCCTGAAAAATGTCGACGTTAAGCGCCCCCAGAAGTTCGCTGGAGGATCCGTTCTTCTGAGCGGTCCCGCTCACCGAGGCGCGCAATCCATTCCAGGAAGCTCCGGCAGAGGAACATTCAAACCGGATGGTGCTGTCGGCGTAGGCGGCGGAAGCGGTTAGAAAAAGAATGGTGATCAGAGCTTTCATGGGTGAGCGTCCTGTTTGGCGTGTTCCGAGTGATGGGGGAGGGGCTTCGATTCCGTCGCGCGGGCAGAAAATGCCCATAAGGCCCAAAGGCCGTAGAGGGTTGCCATCACGAGTTTTCCGAAGGTGGAGAGCATGGGAGGCATTTACCTGATCAAAACGCTCCGCGTCAATATTAAAACGCTCTGCGTTAGTGGGGATTTCAGAGTAGGCAGAGGAAATGATGACCCCGATTCTACTCGCGCTGCTACTAATCCCCCCTCTCGAACTTTCCGGAACCTGGGAGAAAGATTGCGCGAGAGGGGTGACCCGCCGGGAAGAGATGAGCGACGTAACTGCTGAACTTTACGAGACTTTTCATGCTTCTGGAGCCTGTGGCGCCCCGGTTTTTACCCTGGGAAGCCTGGGGGTGGTCGCCTTTCCCGAGGGCCGTGAACCGGAGCGGACCCTTCCCATTGATTTCGAATTCACTCGGGTGATCTTACGGCCGGAGACGCCAGCCGTGGCCGAGGGCTGGAATCGGCGGGGTATGTGTGGACGGACCGGCTGGCAGTCGGGGGTAGGTCAGGATGTGGCCGGGGTCTACTGCGAGCTTTTTGGCGAGGGCTTGCGAATGCGACTTCCGGAAGCCGGGCGTCGGGTGTGGGGAGTGATTCGCTGGAGTGGGGATCAGTTGTGGTTCGGAAAACTTTCGCGAGAACGGGACGGATCGACCGCCGACCGACGGCCGGTGGAACTCGACCGGGAGTTTTATCGGCGCGTTCAACTTTCTTTGACTCGATTTTCCACATCGGAACCAAGCCTGTTACCCTAAACAAAACAGGAGTGACGTTAGATGAAATCTTTTTTTGCTCTTTTTCTTTTTTCCTTTTCAGCATTCGCTGCGGTGAATCCCGATGTGAGATTCGCGGTGGAGCGGGATGATGTGCGCTCACTGGAGCGATACATTCGGAAGGGCGAAGCCACCGTGGACTCCGAAGTGCCCGCGCCTCCCTATGGCGAAAAGGGGCTTCCCCTGATCACGTTGGCGGCCAGAGCCGGATCTCTCGAAGTTACCCGCTATTTGGTTGCCCGCGGAGCTCGTTTGAACGCGACCACTCCTCCTGGAGAAACGGCCCTCATGCTTGCCGCGTTCTTCAAAGATGACCGGGGGGGCGATGATTTTCAGAATCCCACCAACCGAATTCACGAAGAGATCGTGAAGGTGCTGCTCGCCGCCGGCGCTGAAGTGAATAACCCGTCGGGCTGGCATTCGGCGATTTCCTACGCCGCTTATCAGGGGCATTCGTCGGTGGTCAGTCTGCTGGCTGCAGCCGGAGCCGATGTGAACAACTTTGCTCCGATCAAGGGCAAGGGCGGAGTTCCGAATCCTCTGATGATGGCGATTTTGAACGGCCAGGATCACACCGTGCATCTTCTCCTCGATCTCGGCGCTCATCCTTTGCGTTCGTGGGTGGAATTCGAGAACGCAGTCACCTTTGCCAAAAAACACAATCGGGACTACCTCGTGAAATTCCTGGATTGCGCCCTGGAGCTGAAGCCGGGTGAACGCTACAAGGAAAAGTGCTCTCGGATCTGAGTCTTTTCGATAGCTTAGAACTCATTTCATAACCCCTCTCTATTGCGCCCGGCCCAACCGTGCGCCAGCTTTGTTCTCCGCGTTCAGGCTCCCGCAACCTAGCTCTGCTAGGCTTTGGTCGCCCTCACTTGTGCGGCCGCGCTGGTGCACATTTAGGCTCGGGCTCATAACGAGCGGGGTTATGAAATGAGTTCTAGCGTTAGCGTCGCGCTAAAGCCCTCGCACCCGGAATCCGATACGTCATGGATGAACCTCGGGGCTAAGGGCAGGCTATTTTTTAATCAGCGCGGCAGCGTGAAGATTTGGCTCGCCATCACCGTGGTTGCTGGTGCGGCGATCTGGGCCGTTTTTCGCTTCACGGGGGAAGACAGAAGCCCGGCCTCCCGCAACTTAGGCCCTGAGCAGGTGGTGGAGAATTTGCGGTCACAGGTGTTGGCCGCTGCAGACTCCACGGCCGTGGTGAACTTCACGGTTGCTAGAAATGGCGCTCAGTTCGGGTGCCTCTACACTGCCGACAGCCAATGCCGCGGTCAGGGCGGACTCTTCCAGCTCTTTGAGGGCACAAGCCCGGCCTCTCCGGTGCTTACTCAAGTGGTGCAGGGGCGGGGGTTTACTCACGATCTTCGGCCTTGCTCCGATTTCCCATCTCTTGGGTGCCCCTTGCGCGCAGAGTCGCGCTGGGAGCCGATCTGCGGGAACTCGTCGTGTGACGGGGTGAGGAATGTGAAGTTTTTGCTCACGGTGACTTGGTTCGACGGCGCGGCTGCTTCGCACCAGACGCGTGATGAAAAAATTGTGACCCCTCGGATCGAATTGTCGGCGAGCGCGCAGTGCGCGCGCGAGGGCGGAGTGTTTGACGGTGCCGGTTGCGTGAAGGGCGGCCGTGAACGAAACGTCGCGAGTGTGGAGCGGCGAGAGGGAAGTGCTGCGGGCGCCGAGGCGCGCTCCGATCGCATTACGATGGGATCGGAGGCCGACGATGGCAGAGGCGTGGATCCTCGTGACTTTCCCTACCGTTGCCCCGAAGCGGTTGTAGTGCAGGGACAGGATGTGGCGGTGGAGTGGTTGGCGCCAGGCAAAGCGAAAGTGCGGACTCCGGCTCTCAACAATTGTCCGGCTTGGGACGAGTTTTTGTTTTCTTGCGTGCCGATGAGCCCGCCGACTCCCGACAATCTTGGCCAATGGGTGCAGACCGGATCATCGATGGCTCCTCCCTGCGACGAGTACGGTAACCCCTTATCCGGCGGCGCTACGCCGCCGCAGCGTCAATGATGCCGTTCCTGATTCTTCTTTTTTTCGCCTTCTCCGTTCACGCGCAAAAACTTCCCAACGCTTTGGTGTCGGTGGGAGTGCCTCTGTATCTGAAAGCGCCAGTGCTCGGGCTCGACGGTCGCGGCCGGGATCAGTGGATTCCGATCGGAACGGAGATTTCATGGAATCCAACAATCGCCGTACTTGCGAAAGACAAACAGCGGATTCTCGTGAAGGTCGCGCCCGAATCGGGAAAGAAGGGGCAATGGTACAGCGTTCCCACGCGAATACTTCTGATTGCATTGCAGGATGAAATGGGAACGGAAGTGGCTTCAGCCACGGGAGAAGCCGACGTTCGAGCGGGCACTCGACTGGTGCCCATTGCCGTAGGGCGGGCAAGGCCAGGCAAGGATCCGTTTGTTACGGTGGTTAGAGTGGATGAAAACGGACGCATGGTCGCCGCCGATGGAAGTCCGGCCGCCACCCCGAAGGATGCTACCGTGCGCCTCGATGCGATGGAATATTCACGAGCGCGGGTGGTGGGCGAAGCGAAGTTTCCTCGCGACGTGCAGGCCAACGTGGAGAAACAGATCTTAGCCTGCGCCGCTCCCGACGACCCTGAGCTTCGTCCCTGGGTGGAGAGGTTGGCGAATGTGGGGGGGCCGGTGCTTGCGGAGTACTACTCGCCCTATTCCGTGTTTCAGCGGAATCGAAAGCTGTTTTTGGCTCTCCATGGAGGTGATCCAGGAAAGTGTCTGGCGACTCTGCGCGCGGTGGAGGACGAGATTTTCGAACGTTCTCCCTGGAAACACACCAATCGCGACGAGCGTGTTCGTCTCGTGTACCGAACGGCAAAGGAAGTGTATGCGACGATCACTGAGTTTGGCCGCGAAAATTTAAAGGGAAAAACCTCGGGAAAGCCCTATACCGACATACTCAATCCGCACTATTTCGATAAAATAGTGACGCCGGAACTTGCCACTTGTCTTGTGCTTCAGGAGACGAAGGAGCGACTCAATCCATTTTTGCAGAACTATACTTACTGCGAGAACAAATCCGAGCCTTCCTCGAGCGCACACGGGCTGGGCCAGATCACGGCGCGAGTGCTCGTGGACTTGAGGGAGGGGGATGAGGGCGATCTCATCCCTCTCATTTTCGACTCAAACCAGCGTTATTCGTCTCTCCCTCCGAAGGAGATCCATGCTGTGTCGAGCATTGATCCATTTCTTCAACTGGAGCTGATCCTGCGAGTGGTGAACTACAAAGCCAAGCGGCAGAGGTGGGTGGGGCAGGGGAAGTTCACGGACCCGGAGGTGGTTAGGAAGACGGTTACCTCCTACGACATGGACGACTCGTCGAATTATGTGAAAACGGTCGTGGACGTTTGTTTGCCTTGTATGAATCAGATCGCGCGTAAGAAGAAAGGCGATCCGGCAGATTGCTATCGGAGGATCTTGAAATGAAGTACATCGCGGTTTTCCTATTGCTGTTGGCCGCAGACCCCGCCGACGCCCGGAAGGATGTGGGGAAGAAGGAAATTCTCGGGCAAGGGGTCGAAAAAGTGGAGTTTCGGGTTGTGGAAGAGTCGCGGGAGCAGCGTTTTCTTCGCACCGGAAAAGACGGCACCGTGGTGCTGCGTGAAGTCTCCGTTTTAGAAGGGGTGAGCGAGCTGAGGCAGGTGTTGCTTCAGGGGGCGCCGCTTGTGCTCAGCCGCTGGCGAAAGGGAGTGCACGGTGAGGCCCTCACGTTGCACGACACGAAGTCCACGGCGCCGGTTTTTGAACTGAAGAGCGCCTGGCCGATGGAAGTAGAGGTAAAGCCGGACCGAATTGAAGTGGTTTACACGGAAGAAAGTCGGAACGATGGAGTGGTCCCCCGCTTTCGCTATGTTTGGATGGGGCCGGGCAAAGAGCCGCTTCGTGAAGAAGCCCCGCTCAGTGGGGGATCGGAATAGTCGGGTGAATTGGCTTTTAGGCCCTCCCCGTTTCCGCCGATAGAACAGGGAGGAGGTCCTTCTTATGAAGACCTTGAAACTGATTTTATTGGCGATTGTTGCAACAGTGTTGATGGGAGCTGCGCCTTCGGAGAGCGGCTACTCGGTTGTTCCCAAAAAAGGGGGCGAGGGCAAGAGCCTGAAGGAAGAGGGCGTGCGCCCGGAGGAAGCCTTCAAATACGGTGTGCAGGAATTTTCCCTGATCGCCACCGACACCGGCTATCTTCCTGCAAAAGTAATTGCCCGAAAAAATATTCCGGTTCGTCTTTTCATCACGAGTGCTTCCGCTCGCAACCTTTGCTTCGTGCTCGACGAGTTTTCCGTGAAGAAGGGTGTGCAGGCACAAAAGGTAGAAGAGGTCCGCCTCCTGCCCACCGCGGTGGGGCAGTTCAAGTTTTATTGTCCGGTTCAGCAAATCGAAGGCACCTTGGTGGTGCGCGACTAGCGAGGGAACGTTAACGTGGGTGTTTTTTCCGACAGCATAACTACATTCTTGGCACCGATTGCCGCTCATCTGAATGATGATGCGGTGAGCGAAGTGCTGATCAATGGCCCCCACGAAATCTGGGTGGAACGAAAGGGTAAGCTGGAGATTACCGACGCGAAGTTTATCGACGAGACGGCGCTTCAGGCGGCCGTTCGTAACATCGCCCAGTTCGTGGGTCGGCGAATCGATGCTGAAAACCCCACTTTGGATGCACGCCTCCCTGACGGATCCCGTATTCACGCGGTTCTTCCACCTTCGGCCCGGAAGGGCACCACGATGGCGATTCGAAAGTTCGCCAAGGCAGCAGAGCTTTCATTTGAAAAGCTCGTGAGTTTCGGGTCGATCTCGACGGATGGGGCCGAGTTTCTTCACCTTTGCGTGCAGCTTGGAAAGAACATGATCGTGAGTGGCGGTACCGGATCCGGAAAAACCACGTTTCTCAATCTTCTTGGTGCATCTCTTCCTCATCATGAGCGTTTGATGGTGGTGGAAGATGCCAGCGAACTTCAGATCAAGGCCGAGCACGTGGTTTGCTTTGAGACCAAGGCAGCCAATCTGGAAGGCAAGGGTGGTCTCACCATTCGAGACCTGGTGAAGAGCGCCATGCGTCTTCGTCCGGATCGCATCATCGTGGGAGAGGTGCGCGGACCGGAAGCGCTCGATCTCATCACGGTGATGAATACGGGCCACGGCGGATCCATGGGAACCACCCACGCCAACACTCCCACCGACGCGCTAGTGCGTCTGGAGACGCTCGCCATGATGGGAGACACTACCATTCCGATCGCGGCGTTACGGCGCCAGATCGCAGGGGCGATTCACTTGGTGGTTCAGGCCAAGCGTCTTCACGACGGTTCGAGAAAAATCACCCACATTTCGGAAGTGCTCGGCGTGGACGAAAACGGGGCCTATAAGACGCAAGATATTTTCCGATTCGTGCAGAAGGGGAAGGCTCCTGATGGGAAAATTCTGGGTGGAATGGAGGCCTGCGGCGTGCTCCCGACCTTCTATCAGGAAATGGTAGTTAACGGATATCCCATGGCTAAGCAGAAGTTTATGAAGCCTGGAGCCGCTCCTGCAGCCGGGTCACCGGCTCGTGCTGCTCCTGCTGCTCGGCCAGGAACCGCAGCGCGCCCCGCTGGAACAACGGCCGCTCGTCCTGCTGCAGGTCAGAAGCCTCCTACCTCCGGTGGTGGCGGAGGCCAGGCAGCCTAAGAAACGTCCACGCGCCCAGGGCTGCGCCTAAGGAATCCGCAACTGCATCGGCCAGGCTGGCGTCTCGTCCAGGGATAAACGATTGGTGAAATTCATCGGTGATTCCGTAGAAAGTTGCGGCTGCCCAAGCGGTCAAGATCAGGGTTCGTCGGCTGATCGATGAAGAGTGGTGCAGGCTCCAAGCCCATAAAAAACCCAGGCCCGAGTAACAAATCAGATGCAGAAGTTTATCGATTCCGGGGAATAACGGTACCTTGATGATCCACTGCGGCTGGTCGCTGAGCCAGAAGATCAGCGCCATGTAGGAGACATTTAAAAGCCAAGGAGCGGTTTTGCTCATGGGTTGGCGTCGTGAGGGAGTGCGGGGTTTTGCTCCCCCTCGGCCACGGACTGCCAGCGCTGTTCGAAGCGATCCAGTCGCCGCGCGCCTTCCTCGAAGGATCCGGAGGCATTCTTTAGGTGTTTGCCGAGTTTCTCGTAGTCGTCGCGGAATCGAGTGAGCTCGCCGCCCAGGCGGCCAAGTTCCCGGCTGATCTGCTGGGCGTGCTCCTCGATGCGCATTCCCTTGAGGCCGAGTACGATGACCTGGAGATAGGCGTAGAGGGAGTTGGGTGAAACGGGCACTACCTTTTTATCGAGAAGGTGTCGGTAGAGGCTTCCTTCCTCTTCCATAACGTCGTCGCGAATGATCGTTTCGTAATAGATATTCTCGGCGGGGATATACATCAGCGCGAATTCGAAAGTGCCTTCATTGGGAAGAATGTATTTTTTGGCGATGGAGTCGGCGTGCTTCTTGATCGCGGCCACGAACTCTTTCTTCTCTTTTTTGCGAAGATCCGGCTGGTCGTCGGGAATTTTTTGAAGGCGCAGGAAACTTTCCAGAGGAAACTTAGAGTCGAGTGGGACAAGGTTCGGTCCGAGTAAGATAACCGCATCCACGGTTTCGCCCGTGCGGAACTGGTGCTGCACCTTCCAGCGGTCGGGGGGAAGAATCTGGCGAAGAAGGTCTTCCAGGAAAAATTCCCCCATATTCCCCCGGAGCTTGGGGCTTTTCAGGATGTCCTTGATTTCGGAGAGCCCTTGTCCCAGTTCAAAAATCCGTTTGCTCGACTCTTCGAGGTTTCCGAGTTTTTGTTGGAGCTGCCCCACCACTCGCGCCGCATTGTCGAGACGTTGCCCCACGCTCTCCTGAGTGGTGTTTAAAACCGATGAGGTTTCTTTCATCCGGTCATTCAGCTGTTGGGTGACGCTGGAAAGGCGATCGTTTTGGAGCCGGGCGGATTCGTGGAGGGTTCGAGTGGTTTCTTCTCGCAAGCTCTGCAGCTGTTGCTGAATGAGGAGCGCCCCGTCCTGAGGCTGGGAAAGGCGCGACATCAGACGAAAAATCAGAAACGCCAAAGCGCCCACGGACAAGCCCAGCACTGCTAGGCCGACGATCAAAATGGATTCCATGGGGGTGCCCTCCGGTGGCTCTACTTATAGAGAGAGTTGGCCCGGAGCGGCAAGACGCACAGGGTTATTGCTTGGTTGGGCGGCGTAGTGGGACTTCCATCACGAACTGGGTGTGGGGACAGGCGTCGTTTAGGGAGAAAGTACCGCCGTGTGACTCCAAGATTCCTTTGGTGATACTTAGACCAAGCCCGGTGCCTTTGCCTACTTCTTTGGTGGTGAAGAAGGGTTGCATGAGCTTTTCGCGGACCTTCGGGTCGCGGATTCCCGGGCCGCTATCGGTTACCGACAGCTTGGCTGTGTCGCCGGATTTTTCGAGATCGACGCGGATCCAGCGTTTTTCCAGCTTCGTTACCGCATCGATCGCGTTGCCGATCAGATTTAGAAGGCATTGGCTGATCTGTGTGGATCTCACCTCGGCGATCACGTCGGAGGCGAGATTCATTTCGAGTTGAATTTCCCGCAATTTTAGACGGTCGGTGCTGATCTCCAGGGTGTCGCGGACCACGAGCGCGAGATCCGTGGCAACGAACGGGTCGTTCTCGGCGTTTCTCGCCGACATCAGAAGTCCACGCGTGATCCGAGCGATTCGTTGGGTGGTGGCGATAATTTTTTCTGCCTTCTTCACGAGAAGATCTTTGTTGAAGTCGGGCGACTGCAGCGCTTCCTTCATGGTGTCGGCGTTTCCCGATATAATCGCCAACGGGTTGTTAATTTCATGGGCCACACCTCCGGCGATTTCGCCAAGGGCGGCAAGTTTAGTGTTGTTAAACTGCTGCAGCTGAAGTCGGTGGATCTCCTCTCGGGAGGATCTTCTCTCGGTGGCGTCTAAAGCGATTTCTACGATCAAATCCGGATCGTCGAGGCGAACCAACGTGGCGTCGATGAAGAGGCGCCCGCTGGGAGTTTCCAGCGGAGTCTCCACCCACTGCATTTGTCCTCGTTCACTCAGCATTTTCTGATCCCAGTGGTGCACGAGGTGTAGGGCTTCGCCGTGAAGACTTTCGTGGGGAGGCTTTCCGAGGCTCTTTTGGCTGAGACCCCAGAGGCGCTCCGCCGCAGGGTTAATCAGAGTGTAGGAGTTGTCTTGTTCGGGGTCGCGGCAGGTGATCGCCACCGGTAGCCCCGCGATGATGGTTTCCAAGAGCTGCTTTTGGTGTTTGGCGTGATTGAATTGAGAAGTGAATATTCGTCCCTGGCGAGTGAGATAGATAAGGAAAGTGACGAACATGATGGCCACCACCGTTTCGCCCTCCGCTTGAGGATAGAGCAATGCGGAAGCGGCAATTGGCGTCAGGCAAAGGGCGTTGAAAGCGAGAAAGAGGGGAAACCGTGGCGCTAGAGTGGCTACCGATCCACCTGCCACGCCGGAGGTGAGGAGGAAACAGATGGCCGTTTCGAAACTTTCGAATCCGAAGCGGTCTTTAACAAGCAGTGGAAAAATTCCCCAGATCGCGCCGTGAAGAATCACCAATCCGTTGAAAAGGAGGTTCCAGGTGCGTACCCGAGAGGGATCGGAAAACCACCAAGAGAGCCGAGTGTTTAGGAGGAGCAAGCGAACCACGCAGATGAACTGAATCGCAAAGGCCGCAGCCACTATTCCCTTGTGGCTATGCCAGAAAACCGATTGGTATCCGGCGGCCACCACGATTTTACCGATCATCCCGGAAGGTGACCGCAAGGCGAGTTCCCGCTCGGTGGGCCATCGGCGGTCATTGATCTTGGAAATCTGGTAGGAGGGCGCTGCCACGTGAACTTATCGGCTTGGTCCCTCGATAAGGACTCCTGTAGCCGTGTGAGCTGTTGCGTGATCTTGTGCTCCTAAGTTACGCTTTTCGAGCAAAACACCATATGTGGAGGATGACTCAGATGAGACGGATTTCGTTGGGATTGGTAGCGGTAGGATCTCTTGTGGCGAATGGTGCCATGGGCGCCGGATTTGAAAAGGCCGTGTTTTGGAGTGGTAAGCACTCCGGAACCGCGAACGCCGCCGTTTCGGTGGTGAACGGAGCGGAGTCGTTATTTTTTAACCCTGCGGGACTTGCCGGAGGCTCTGGAAAAGGCGATGTGACTCTGAACTTCTCGCCCACCTGGGGAACCTATAAGGGACCCATCGCAGACACATCCGTTACGGAAGAAAACGAACATAAATTTTCTAACATCATGGGTCACGGCGCCAGCTTCAAGGTGTTGCCAAAGCTGGGCGTTGGTGTGGCGATGTATGCCGTTGCTGGTTCAAAAGCCATCTACGAAGGCGTGAACTTGCAGGCGTATAGTCCCGCCGGAACTCCTTCTCTGAACATTCAAGACGCCCCCACCGTGGAGGGTTCGATCAAGGCTGTGGAAACCGCCATTGGAGCGGGCTACGAAGTGATTCCCGGATTGCGAGTTGGAGCCGCTTACCGCATCACGAAGGTTACTGCGAGCTTTCAGAGCGTGAAACAGGCGGCTACCGGCTTGCTTCTTCATTCCGCCATCATCGGTGCGAAGAAGACCGAGAACGGGTGGAAGGCCGGCGTGCAATACGACTCGAAAGACGGGAAGTGGGGCGTGGGAGCGAGCTACCGAACGGCAATGGCGTTCAAGGCCAAGGCTGAACTGGCCGCCCATCGCACGATTACCAGATCTACCGGCGCCGTGACGAATCGCGTGGCCTCCGACGAAACCTATTTGAGTTCCTCTCTTCCGAAGCAGTGGACTGCCGGCGGAAATTACAAGGCGGGTGATTTCCGTGTATTGAGTGATCTCACCTACACGAATTACGAAGCCAATAAAGAAATTGGACTTGAGGGAACCGTAACAATTGGAACGGCGTCGAACCTGACTCCTGTGGCCCTGAACTGGAAAGATCAGTGGAACTGGAGAGTAGGAACTGAATACACAGGAATCAACAAACTGGCATTGCGAGCCGGCTATGTTCTCACCACTCAGGTAACGAACGATAGTGACGCTCGTGCCACGTTGATCGCTCCATCGCAGACCCACACGCTTACGGCGGGAGCAGGAACCAGCATGATGGGCGACAAGCTCGATCTCGATGGTTCTCTTGAGTATGCCTTCGCAAAAGGCGACGGTATGCCAACCTATACCTACGACAACGCCGCTGGAGCCCGTGAACTGATTAACGGCAGCCAGTCGGGCTATGAGAACAGCGCGTTCGCTGTGCATGCGGGACTAACCTACAAGTTCTGATTTCCGTCTACCGAGAGCCCTCCGGATTATTTCGGGGGGCTCTTTTTTTTAAGCTGGTTTTTCCGGAATCGGCAGACTCTCGATAAAGGGGCTCAAGGCGTCTTTCATTGACTTCGTGGTAGCGCCGCGGAGTCCAAGGGCCGTAAGTGCCGCAACTCCCGCGTCGGACGGATTCGCCCATGTGATCAGCGTTTGCTTTTTGGCCAGCGTTTTGTTGGCCGCCATTCGCTTGAAGAGAATACTGTCGTTGAGTTGAAGCGGGAAGGTGAGAGGGCCGAAATCAAGAGCTACGCCCGTTACCCTGGGGTCGTCTAATTTGGTTAGAACTTCATCGGCTTTTTCAACGAAGATGAGCTTCCGATAACGGCCGTTGATTTTTTTTCGCATCTGATCGGCGAACGCCTGGTCAGATGTGTGAAACACCGTTGTTTGCGGAACGATGCCGTCCAAATCCAGCTCTAAGTTCAGCATGATTTCATAGAGCGATCGGGGCATCAGGAGCGTGATCTTTTGTGATCCAAACTTAGGCACCGTGATGTTGTTGAGGAGCACGACGTACTCCTCCGCATTGAGAAACGAGGAAAGCTGGATTTTTTCATCCGGATAAACCTTTTTCTCAAAATCGAGAGTGAGGTGGATGTTCTTATTCGTGAGGCTTCGAAATGCTCGATCCAGAATCCCGCCCAACTGATTGCCCACTTCGCCGAACGCATCCGCATCTTCCGGTTCGAAGTTCAAGATTTTCAGCTTTTCATGCAAAGTCGGCTCCGGGAGCATTCGCATAATCGCCCCTAGGGTGATTGCCGTGGGCATCTCGAAGAACCAGTAAAGCTCACCCTGGAAGTCGTGGTCGCTCTTGATTTTGAGCATGATCGACTTCTTTTTGTAACTGGTGATGTAGGTGTCGATCGGCATCAGGAACGGGTCAAAATCGGAGATCTTGATCTGATTGCCCTCTTCTCGGGCGAGAATGAAATTCAAAGCATGCTCAAGGCCATGGGAAACCTTGTGGTTGAAAGTCTTGATTCTCTCCGTAGAGACTATGCGGACAGGCTTTTCCATTTACTTTATGTGTGGTCCCAGTGTCTTCTTTAGTTCATCCGGTGGAAACGGTTTAGTGATTACTCCATTGGCGCCCGCCTCCGTCATCTTCGCTCGCATTTCAGGGCTCGATTCCGTGGTCACCATAAAAATAGGGAGGTTGGGGAATTTCGAACGGATCACCTTCACCATCTCGATCCCCGTAATTTCTGGCATGTTTACGTCGGACAGCACAAGATCGATGCCGCCGGCCGCGATTTTTTGCAGGCCTTCTTTGGCGCCGTTGGCCTCTTCCACCTGCACGGCCTCATAACCAGCCTGGCGCAGCGATTTGATGATGATTTGTCTCATCGTACTAGAATCGTCCACAATCAGGATCTTCATACACGGCTCCCGGTAACTGAACTTGTTGGTCCGATCTTCCTTCGGGCCATTTGGGCTGAGGGTTTAGAAAAATTCAACACCATTCACACATTGGCCGATCAGAGTTCACGGAGGACTACGTTTGTTCGATTTTAAAGCGAACAGAAAAGACGGCCAAATATTCTTTTGGGAGCGGATCGGTTTCCGTATCACCGTTGGCTTCCTATTGCCTCTCGCAGTAAGCATCTTTGCGCTTCACACCGTATCCGAAACGATGGAAGAGTTCGGCGAAATCAAGGAGCGTGTAGGCCGTACGGTTCACTCCGTGAAGGTTTCTGAAGCGCGGGCCCAAGTGCATCTCGGCGTGATCCGTATGAATTCCCGAGTAAACATGAATGAGTACACGGCGGCCAATTCAAAAAGCCTAAACGAGGCATTGGCTTCGTTGGGGCGAGAGCTCAATTCCTCCAAGACCGCCTTCAATGACATTACTAAATCACTAGGAATAGCTAGTGAAGTGGGGCTTGTGAAGGGGCAAGGAGCTTTGGATCAGGTGAAGGCCGATCTATCCCAGGCGATACAGCGATTTGAAGCGGGGGTGAAGACATCCAACGCCTCTCTCGTGACCACTTCACGAAAGGAAATCGAGAAGCTTTCAGAGCAGATCGACGACCAGCAGTCGAAGCTTCGTGCGAGCCAGGAAGTTCTGGAGACCAAACTTCTCGACGTGCTTGCCGGCCGTGAAAAGACGGCGAAGGACAAAGTGAACTTCTTGCTCTTCATTGTGGTCATGTTCGGTTCTGCCGCGAGCGTGGGCGTGACCTGGTCGATTTTGTCGCCGATCAAGGAAATTTCCGAACGACTCAAGGACATCGCCTCGGGCGACGGAGACCTCACTCGTAGGGTCAAGTCCTCGGCTGGCGGAGAGTTGAAGGAACTCGCAAACTACATGAATCTGTTCCTCGACCGCACGGAAAAAATCGTATCCACTGTGGCGGGAGCGGCCGACGTTATCGGGCGAGTGACGGAAGAAGTGGGGCAACACACGGCTCACACGAACCTTGCAGCAACGGGCATCAACCGTCTCATGGTGGAGCAGAGTTTAGGCCTCGACGACAGCACACGCCAGGTAGAGGGTATCGACGATCTCATCCAACATCAGGGAGAAAGCACTCAGCAGGCGGCACGGCTTAGCCGTATCGCCATGGACCGCGCCCTTCAGGGCGGTGCCTCCGTGAATGAAACCGTGGAAGCAATGGTGAAGATCGAGGAGAGTTCCCTGAAAGTGGAGGAGCTCGTGAGCTCCATCAACGAGATCGCATCACAGACGAATCTGCTTGCGATTAACGCCGCTATTGAGGCCACCAAGGCCGGAGAACACGGTAAAGGATTTGCGGTGGTCGCGGAAGAAGTGCGAAAGCTTGCCGAAAGATCTCGAAAACTGACCGGAGAAGTAAACGGTCATATCAATGAGAGCAGCACCCGTGTGAAGGCCGGTGTGACCCTCGCAAAAACGGCGGGTCATTCTTTGGAAGGAATCATTAAAGACGTAGAGGCGGTGAGTTCCCTGATTCAACGGGTAGCCGCCAGTGCCGGTAAGCAGGCCGATGCGTCGTCGGTCCTTCGCGACGGCATGATCAAAGTGAACGAGAGTGTGCGGCAAAATCTTCAAGACGTAGAGGCCGTGACTGGCGCTACCGAAAGCACCCAGCAGGAAGTGGAAAAACTGCGCTCTCTCGTGGATCGTCTTAATGCGATTGTGGGTAAGTTCCACTTTGGCGACAGAGAGGATTCGGAAATCCCGCCAAATGGGATCGTTCCTATTCCGAGTGCAGTCACCAGTTCAGTAACTGGTTCAGAAGTGGAGTCGGCAGAAACTGGTTTCATTCAGAAGGAGCCAGACGAGGCTTCCAGAGTTGTTGGGGTACCGATGCCGGAAGAATCTGTAGCGGTATCCGAGGAACAGCAGCCCGCCTTCTTGGCTGGCATTGTGCCTGGAACGGTTGAGGAACAGCCTGCTGCAATCGAAGATTTCTCTCCAGCTGTTGCACCCGATGAGCCGGTTGAGCCTGCGGCCGCGGAACCGGCTCCGATGTTTAATGACTCACTGTCGGTCATGCCGCCGCCGCCGCCACTGCCGCGATTGCCCACCACATCCGACATCGGCGAACAGCCGCCTGCGATAGGGCCCGACTCCTCTGATGAGGAGAAGGCTGCATGAAGCCGCATGAGGCGATGATTTTTGATCTTGCCGGCCGAGTGCTGGCGGTAGATCTTGCCCGTGTGGAGGAAGTGGTGCAGGCGAGCACCGTAACGGCTCTTCCCAAAGCTCCTCCCTTTCTTCTCGGAGTGGCGGCGGTGCGAGGTCGGATTCTCGGCGTAATCGATGCGGCAAAACGTTACGGGGTGGGCCCGGCGCTTTCCGGCTACTACATGGTTTGCAAGGTGCGAGAAACGGTTGCGGCCGTGGCGATCGACAGGCCCCTGAACGCCGGGACTCTGATGGTGGAAGATCTCCCTCCAGAGGAAGCCGAGGCTGTGATTCAGGCCACGGGAATTCCACGCAAGTTTCTCAAGGGTGCATTTGAAATCTTCGAAGGAAGCGCAAAAAACGGGTGGGAGCGGACCGGAGTTAAGGCCGTATCGATCGATGCGGATCTATTTATCTCCGATGAAATGGCTGTGCGCTTGGCGGGGGCCTAACCCATGGCCGACGACGAACTCTTAAAGGCGTTTTCCGGCGAGAGCGAAGAAATCCTCAACCGAATGGAAGGGGACCTCGCTACTTTGGGGCAGAAGCCCCAGGACCCCGAGGTGATGAACGCGGTTTTTCGGAGCCTGCACACCATTAAGGGTAACTCCAGCTTTCTTGATCTTCATGGGATTACCAAGCTCTCCCATGTGGCCGAGACCATGCTCGATCAGGCAAGGAATGGAAAGCGAAAGGTAACTCCAGGGTTACTGAAGATCGCCGGTGCGGTGCTGGCTGATCTCAAGGAAATGATCATTGGTCAGCAGCCGGGTAAGGACGTTAAGGCCCTGATAGAGCTGATCGAAAAGTTCAATTCCGGCGATGAAAAAGCCGCCGACGCTCTGAAGGGAGCTGAAGCTCCAGCGGCGCCGGTTAGCCGGGCCGGAGTGGTGCGTATCGATGAAGCCAAAGTCATGCGCATGGTGAGCGACGTGAACGAGCTTGAGTTGATTCGATACTCTCTCGAAAGACTTCCGGAACGTATCGACGCGTTCGGTGAGGCGGGGCAGGATCTTCGGTTTGATCTGGAGATGCTGATTACCAAGCTCAATCGAATTTCCAAGAGCCTGGGAAGCACGATGTTCGGCGTTAGGCTTGTGCCGGTGAATAACGTGTTTCAGAGATTTCCTAAAGTCGTGGAAGACCTCGCAAAAAAACTGGGGAAGAGTATTCAGCTTCGAGTGGCCAAGGGTGATGCAGAACTCGATAAGAATATCGTGGATGCCATTGCTGATCCAATGACCCATCTCATTCGAAACTCCTGTGATCACGGGATCGAATCGATTGAGGATCGGAAGAAAGCAAAAAAGCCAGCCACAGGAACGATCATTCTCAACAGTTTTGTGAAGGGAAACTACGTCTATATTGAAATTGCCGACGACGGCAAGGGCATCGACGGCGATAAGATTCTGCAAAGCGCCGTAAGGAAAGGAATCGTTCCTCCGGAAAAAGCAGCCCGGATGACGAAGGATGAAAAAATCGCCCTCATCTTTGCGCCCGGATTTTCTACGGCTGAGCAGGTGAGCGATATTTCGGGGCGCGGCGTGGGAATGGATGTGGTGAAAAGCAACATCAACAAGCTCAAGGGCACGGTAGTGGTGGAGAGCTTTGTGGGAAAGGGCACGGTAATTCAGCTTCGCTTCCCGATGAGTTTGGCCGTGATTTATTTGCTCCTTGTGAAGGTAGGGGAAACCCAGTGTGGTTTGCCGGTGGAAGGGGTTGCCGAGAGCGTGGACTACACCTCTAATGAGCTTCTTACCTCGCTGCCCGAGGGAAGCGATCCATCGGGTTATCTTGCGCTTTATTCCGTGCGATCGCTTCTTTGGGGGGATCAGCAGGGAGAGGTCTCGCGGGGGCTCTTCCACGTCTTAAAATTTAACGGCAAGGGTTTGAAGAACGTGGGCTTTGTGGTGGAAGATTTCGTCTCGATCGAAGATGCGGTGGTGCAGAGTGTGGACTCCTACGTGGCTACACTCCCCGGTGTTTCGGGCGGCACCGTAAGGAAAGACGGTTCTGTGGCGCTGGTGCTGAATCCCTTGTCGGTAGCGACTCAAATCAGAAATGCCAAGCCATTTGCTTACGTGAAGGTGAAGGAGAAGCGTAAAGAGGGTTCTTCGGGACTTTCCGACTTTGCCGACATCCTCGGTGGCGCAGCCTAAGTCTCCTTTTTTTCAAATTTGCTTGTGGAGTGCCCGGGAAAAGCCTTTGCGGAAGGATCCACCTTCGCTTTGGCGAAATTAGCCGCGATTGCTGCTTCGCCAACGCCAGTGGCAATGAGTTTAAGCTTTCCGCCGTGAGTTGCCACGTCGCCCACCGCATAGATGCCCGGAATGTTGGTTTCCATTCGTTCGGTGACTTTGATGGAATTTCCTTCCATAGCAAGGCCGCTCTCCTTAACGAAATCGAGCTTGGCGATGTAGCCGGCACAGACAATGATTTCATCGACCGTGAGCGAGGAGGTTTCCTTGGTGATGTTGTTGATGAGCGTGCAGCTCAGGCGTCCGTTGGAGTCTTCCAGGCTCTGCAGTTCGTGGCTCAGGCGCACATCGGCTTTCGTCTCATTTTTAACCTGATCGATGCTGGCTTCGTGCGCTGTAAATTTAGTACCGCGGTGAATCAGCGTAGTGGAGCGCGCTCGGGCACTCGGGCGATCACCCTTGTGGGCTAAGGCGAGAGTCCAGTCGGCGGCAGAGTCGCCTCCGCCGATCACGAGCAAGTCCTTGCCGTTATAGAAGTCGAGAGGCTTCACCACATAGTGAACGTTTTTTCCTTCCCGCTCTTCCAGTCCAGGCACTTCCAGTTTACGAGGTTTAAACGCCCCCATTCCTAGAGAGAGCATCACCGTTTTGGAGAGGAACTTTGTTCCGCACTCGCAGTGGATCTCATGGTGGGTGATCGTTCCTCCGTCCGTCACGGGGACGATCCGTGTAATCTTCTTGTTGAGATTCACGTCGGGCTTTCCGATTTGAGCCTGTTCCCAAAGTTGCTTCACCAGGTCCTTCGCCATTACGCGCGGATAACCCGGGAAATCGAAGATGAATTTTTCCGGGTATAGGGCTGTGAGCTGACCACCCACTTGATCCAAACTATCGATAAGATTGATGCTCATTTGGCGCATTCCGGCATAGAAAACGCCGAAAAGGCCCACAGGCCCTGCGCCCACCACGGTGATGTCGTAGATTTTCATGGATTCCGGTATAGCACGCGTGGGTTTTTCCCTGATAGAGTGCCGGGCGAAAGAGGCAAAATGGCTAGCAAGCGCGGTGCATCAAAGCGGGGAATGTTTATCACCTTCGAAGGCGGAGAAGGGGTGGGGAAGACCACTCAAATTGCTCGTTTGGCTCAACTCTTGGAAAAACAGGGGCGTGAGGTGGTGGTCACTCGTGAACCCGGGGGGAGCGTAATCGCCAATCGGATTCGTTCCCTCATTCTCGATCAGAAAAACGATGGGTTGGTGCCTCTTGCGGAGCTTTTTCTTTATGAGGCAAGTCGGGCGCAGCACCTGGCCGACACCGTGATGCCCGCCTTAGCGCGCGGCGCGGTTGTTCTTTGTGACCGTTTTGCGGACTCTTCCGTGGTCTACCAAGGCGCGGGAAGAAAATTGGCGCCTCGTCTTGTTGATACTTTGAATCGGATTGCCACGGCTGGTTTGGAACCGAGTCTTACGTTTTTCTTTGATCTCGATCCCCGCATCGGTTTGGCTCGTGTGGGATCTCGCGGGGTTTTGGACCGAATGGAAAAGGAAAAGCTCTCCTTTCATCAAGCCGTTCGCAGGGGATATCTCCGCCTGGCGCGTAGCCATCGCCGCCGCATCGTGAAGGTGGATGCCAGCCGGAGTCGCGACGATGTGACCTGCGCCGTGAAGACTGAGCTGGAGCGTCGAGGGGTAATCCGCACGTGAGGGATCGCAAGAGCGAGGTAGTAGAGGCATTGGCCCGCGCCCACGACGACGGGCGCCTTCACCATGCCTATGTTTTTGCGGGGCCGTTGGGTACAGGAAAGCTGGAGGCTGCCGAGGAGTTTGCCGCCCGAGTGTTTTCTCCGTCTGGACTTTTTGGGGCTGGTGATCCTGCGGCCGCGTTAGCGAGGATCCGAGCGCGTAACCATCCCGACTTTCTCCTCCTAGAGCCGGAGGACGATGCTATCCCGGTCGACGTTGTAAGGGAGGCGATTCGGCAGGTGAATTTCGCGCCTCTTGAGGCACCGCTTCGCGTGGTGGCGATTCGTAATGCGCACTGCTTGAACGCTCAGGCGGCCAACGTGCTCTTGAAAACCCTGGAGGAGCCGCCGGCTCACACGAAGTTCATTCTCACCACCACGGATTCGCATCTGCTTCTTCAGACGGTGCGTTCCCGCTCGCAGCTGATACGTTTTCCCGCTTTATCTTCCGAGGCGATCGCCGCGTCCCTTGGTTCGGACGGTGCGCGGTTCGTGCATTGGGCAGAAGGATCTGTACCTCGGGCAAAAAAAATGATGGAGGATCCGGAGAGCGAGGGGATTCGCGTGGAAGCCGCACAAATGTTGCTCGGTCAGTGGGAGGCGGCTCCGAGAATTCCTTCCGACATGCTCGCCTTCGTGGAAGGCGTTTCGGACCATAGCGAGCTCGTGCTCGATTCCTGGCTCGGGCTCGCGCGGGATTTAGCCGTTGTGGGGCAGGGCGTTCCTCTCCACCACGAGGAACTCGTTTCTCGACTGGAAAAACTGGTTCAACGTTACGCCGATCAAAAGCAGGCGCTCTGGGTGGAATTAGCGGAAAAGTGTGCGGCCATTCACCGTTTCCGTGTTTTTCTGGATCGCAACGGCAATCAGCGCACAGGGTGGGACCATCTTGTGCCGTCGCTCCAACTATTTGCTCCCCAAAGATAGCAGACTCCACTTATCCTGTTTGTATGGCGATTCTCGACCGTAAGACGCACATGGAGCGTCTGAAAACGCAGGAGTTTGATCTTCTTGTGATCGGTGGCGGCATTACCGGCGCCGGGATCGCCCGTGACGCCGCCATGCGTGGCCTGAAAGTGGCATGCATTGAGGCGCGGGACTTTTCTTCCGGCACCAGTTCAAAATCTTCGAAGTTGCTCCATGGGGGTATTCGGTATTTGGAGCAGTTCCATCTCTCCTTGGTTTTTGAGGCGAGCCACGAACGTCGTCTGCATTCGGATTACCTATCGCCCCACTTGGCTCATCCGGTTCCCTTCATGATTCCTGTGTATCCGTGGAGCCCCCACGGAATGTTTGCGATGGCATGTGGGGTCTATCTCTACGATGCTCTCGCCTTGTTTCGAAACCACGGCACCCGCGTGCTGGGGCGGGAAAAAACTCTGTTGGAAGAGCCGCGATTAGAGAGCAAAGGGTTGAAAGGCTCGGCGGTTTATCACGATGTGGTGATGGACGATTCACGCTTGGTGATCGAGAACGTGCGGTCGGCCGCACTTCATGGTGCGACAATTGCGAACTATGTGGCCATGCGTGGATTCGATAAAGACGGTGCCGGGAAGCTCCGCGGCGTTTGGGTGAAAGACATGGCGCACCCCAACGCTGGCGACGACTTTCGTGTTCGGGCCAAGTGCTATGTAAACGCAACAGGCCCCTGGTGTGATTATATTCGCCGACTCGACAATCCGGAGGCCAAGCCTCGCCTGCGACCCACGAAGGGGATTCACCTCTTGCTTCCGCCGGAGAGGTTGGGGAAAAGCCACGCGTTTGTACTTACGGCCAATAAAGACAATCGGGTTTTTTTCTCTATTCCCTGGTTCGGTCGCACACTCGTGGGCACCACCGATACAGACTATAAACCTGGAGTCGACGGTCCCTTGGAGAATCTCCGGGCATTCAAAAATGAAGTCGACTATCTCATGGAAAGCGTGAAGCGAACTTTTCCGGGGGCCGAGGTGAGTGATCGGGATATCTGCTCCACGTTTGCCGGATTGCGTCCCCTGGTTTCGGCGGATGCCGATAATCCTTCGGCTGTGTCGCGAGAACATTTGATCTGGCAGGAGCAGTCTGGCCTTTTCAATATTGGCGGCGGTAAATACACCACCTATCGCACCATGGCTCAGGAGATGGTCGACCACGTGGTGAAGTGGCTGAAGTCTGAGTTCACTTCTTTTGGTGGCAAGAAATACGACTGCCGTTCTGGAACTGAACCGCTTGTGACAGCGCCAGACGCTCGGGAGCGCTCGGCGATGAAGTCGGCCCTAGACGAATACGCGGGGGCGCTGGGTTTAGACGTGCTCGCTCATTTGCAGGGCTTCTACGGCGCCCGTTGGCAACTCGTGGCGGATTTAGCGATGTCGCACCCTGAACTTCGCGAGCGGGTTGTTCCCACGGAGCCCAATATTCGGGCCGAAGTAGCATACTCGCGGGAATTCGAGATGGCGGTTCACACGGAAGATTTCTTTCGGCGCCGAACGCAGCTCGCTCTGAAAGCTCCCCTCGTGCAGGAGCTGGGGCGAGTGCAGTCGGTCGCAGCCGAATTCGGGGAGTCCGGTGTGATTACGGCGTCCACGGTGGCGGAGTGGCAAGGGCTGAGGGATAGTGGGCTCCACCACAAGACTTAACTACGCCTGCACACCACTCTGGCTCTTCTTGATCAACGCCACTCCCAGCTCTGTGAGCTGCTCCACTGCCACAGGGCTTGGGCACTCGCTCATAAGATCCGTAGCCTTCTGCGTTTTCGGGAAGCTCATCACTTCGCGAATGGCGTCGGTTCCCGTGAGGAGCATCACCAGACGGTCCACGCCCATGGCGATGCCTCCGTGAGGAGGGGTGCCATACTGGAGCGCCTCCACGAAGAAACCGAACTTCTGCTCCACTTCCGCATCGTTCATGCCGAGCGCGCGAAACATCGCCTGCTGCACTTCCTGGCGGAAAATCCGGATCGAGCCGCCGCCCACTTCGTAGCCGTTCAAAACGCAGTCGTAGGCCGCGGCTTTGATGTTGCCCAGGTCTTCGCCGCGAAGAAACTTTTCTTCGTCTTCGGGGGCCGGAGACGTGAACGGGTGATGGCACGCTCCCCAGCGTTTCGCCTCGGGATCGTATTCGAGGAGCGGGAAATCGGTAACCCAGAGGAAGTTGTACAAAGAGTCGTCGATAAGGTTGAGTTGGCGACCGAGGTGATTTCGGAGATTTCCGAGCGCTGCCCACACGGTGTTTTTGTTGGCGTCGGCCACGAGCAGAACCAGGTCGCCCTCTCCCAGGCCCCATTCTTTCACCAAGCGAGCCTTCTCCGCGTCGCTGAAAAACTTCGCAATCGGCGAGTTGAGCGCGCCACCCGCTTCCACCTTGAGCCACGCCATTCCCTTTGCTCCGAACTGCTGCACGAACTGGGTGAGATCGTCGAGGTCTTTGCGGGAATATTGTTTCGATCCAAGGGTCGCGGCGTCGACGCGAATTCCCCGCACGAGGCCGCCCTGGTCGATCACGTTTTTGAACGCCTGGAAACCTGTCGAGCGGAAGATCTCCGTGGCGTCCTTGAGGCGCAGGTCGAATCGGGTGTCGGGCTTATCTACGCCGTACTGGTCCATGGCGTCTTGCCAGGTCATGCGAGGGAAGGGGGTGGTCACATCCACGCCCGCCGTTTCGCCGAAAATGCGCTTCATCAAACCCTCGATCAGAGAGTAGATGATTTCGCGGTTGGCAAACGTCATCTCGATGTCGATCTGGGAAAACTCCGGTTGCCGGTCGGCGCGAAGGTCTTCATCGCGAAAGCAGCGGGCAATCTGGAAGTAGCGGTCAAAACCCGCCACCATCAGGAGCTGCTTCATGATCTGCGGGCTCTGTACCAGGGCATAAAAGTTGCCGGGGCTCACGCGAGAGGGCACAAGATAGTCGCGAGCGCCCTCGGGGGTGCTCTTAAAGAGAATCGGCGTTTCGATCTCCAGGAAGTTCTGGTCCGAAAGGAAGTTGCGGGTTACCTGCAGCATTTTGTGCCGGGCGATGAGTTTTTGCTGTAGCGATGGGCGACGAAGGTCCAGGTAGCGATACTTCAGGCGCAGCATCTCGGATGCATCCGTGGAGTCGTCGATCTGAAACGGCGGGGTTTTTGCCGCCGAAAGAATGTGAAGCTCCGTTACCACCACCTCGATTTCGCCCGTAGTGAGCTTCGGATTCACCATTTCAGCTGGCCGCCGACGAACCTTTCCCTTCACGCTGATTACGAATTCGCTTCGCACCTTGTGGGCCGATTCCACCGACGAGGCGCTCGTGGATTGCGCCGGGTCGAACACCAGCTGGGTCACGCCGTAGCGGTCGCGCAGGTCGATAAAAATCAGACCGCCGTGGTCGCGGCGCTTGGCTACCCAACCAGACAGACTCACGTCGCGGCCTTCGTAGTCGGCGCCAAGGGCTCCGCAGGTATGGGTTCTGATCCAAGGGGTTTCCACCATCCGTGTCACGTCTTGCATAGGGTCTCCAAAGTAGAGAAAAAAGAAGATCTCGGCACTGTGGTTTCAGTTCCGGCCTTCATGTCTTTCAATTTCACCACGCCGGATTTCTGCTCATCGCCGCCCAAGATGGCGCAGAAGCGAAAACCACGTTCGTCGGCGTATTTAAACTGCTGTTTCAATTTTGCGGCGTCGGGAAACACGTCGGCGCCGATACCGCGCGCGCGAAGTTCCATCGCGAGTTCCGTCACGTCGGCACGAAGTTCAGGGGCGAAGAGGGGGAAGAACACTTTCACTTCATCGGTGCCTTTGCCGATCAGTCCCTTTTCAGAAAGAAGAAGCACGAGGCGTTCGAAGCCGATGCTGCCGCCGAATGCGGGCGTGGCCTGACCGCCAAAGATCTCGAGGAGGCGGTTGTAGCGGCCGCCTCCGGCCAGAGAGCCGGCAATTTCGTTGTGGCGGATCTCGAAAATCGTGCCGGTGTAATAGTCCTGACCGCGCACGAGGCTCGGGTTGAATCGCACGTTCGTCTGGGGGAACGCTGCCGTGAGAATCTGCCTGATCTCCCGAATCGAATTTACGCTTTCTCCGTCGATGCTCTGCCAGTCGTCTTCCCGCGCGTGTTCGGTTTTCACGAGAATCTCGCGCATCCGGTCGAGGCCGTTGCCACTGAGGAGATTCTTTTCCTGAAGTTCTCCGATCACTCCGTCGGCGCCCACTTTGTCGAGCTTGTCGAGACAGATCAGGGCTTCCGCCCATTGTGCTTCCGTGGCGCCCAGTGAACGGCCGAGCGCCGCGAGCAGTCGTCGGTCGTTGAGGTGGAGTTCCAGGCCGTGAAACTCAAAGCGCTGAAACACCGCGAGGATCGCCGAAAGCACTTCCAATTCCGCACCGATTTCCGAAGAGCCGAGCACATCCACGTCGCACTGCCAGAACTCCCGGTAGCGCCCCTTTTGCGGGCGATCGGCGCGCCAAACGGGCCCCATTTGGAAGACCTTGAAAGGGCGGGGCAAGGTGCTCTGGTTTTTCGCGTAAAAACGCGCGAGCGGAAGGGTGAGATCAAAGCGCAGTCCGAGGTCGGCCAGCTCCTTCCCTCCGTTCTCGATCGCCGCTTTCAGAGATTCTCCGCGCTTCAAAACCTGGAATATGAGCTTTTCGTTGTCGGTGCCACCGCCCTTGCCGAGAAGCGTGGACAGATTTTCCATCGCCGAGAGAGCGATCGGACGAAACCCAAACGCTCCATAGGTCTCCGCAATTCCCCGCACGAGCTGCTGCCGAGCGAGGGCTTCCTCGGGTAGGAAATCACGAAACCCCGAAGGGGGTAGCACGCTAGGCTTGCTCATAAGGCGCCATATTACCGAAAAGGCAGGGGAATTGCCAAAAAGGGGGTGCTCGAAACGAGGCTTTCTTTTACGATTAGCTGATGCGGATTTGCCTCGTGATTTTGGCGTTGTTGGCCTTGGGCGTTGGGATGCCCCGTGCCTGGGCCGGCAGCGAGGATCGCAAGCAGCGCCAGGAAACTCCGCCGCCCGCCGAAGTGCCGCCCCCGCCTCCGGTTGTGCCCGATGACTCGCCGGACCCGACGTTGGAAGCCGCGCCGGAGGAAAAAGCCGAGGCCCCGGTGTCCGCACCACGGCCGAAGCGCCGTCCTCCTCCTCGGGCAATGGGCAGCATGGACCCCGATGAAAATATTAACTGGCAGCGCGTGACCGATTGGGTGAAGCGCGGAGGGATTCCGGATCTGGTGGCTCCACCGGCCCTCGGCGTGCGGGGGTATCGCTCCAACATGATCGGCGTTGGCGTGGGGGATCGAACTCCCGGCTACGGCGCATTCGTGGAGTACAGCTGGAATCGGATCGGGTTCGGGATGGCCGCTTCCTATAAGCCTCTCACGCGCGATCGCAGAGCGGATAGTTACGGGTTCTGGAGCGTCTACTTCAATTATCGTTGGCTCCCTTGGGACATTTCCCCCTACCTTCATGGCGGACCCCAGTTCGGCACCGGAACACCGCATTCGTTCGGTTTGATGGGGGGGGCGGGAATTGATGCGCGCATCTATTATGGGCTCACGCTTCAGTTCGGCTATACTTTCCACAGCATCGCGGAAAAAGGTTGGATGGGAGGCGCGCTCGGATGGGCGTTCTGAAACGGTCAATTTGGATAGCTCTAGTGGTTTGGCTCACGGGCTGCAGTTCGGCCACGGTGGTGCGCCTTTCGGACCAATGGCCGGATGGACCGCGAAATCCCAAGCGTGTGGAGGTCTATTTCCAGAACCCACCTCGGAAGAGTCGCCCGATCGCCCTGATTGCCGTGGCTCGTGATGGCGAAAACGCGGTGTGGGCGGTGGAGCGCTTGAAGGAAGAGGCTGCCGCCATGGGGGCTGATGCGGTGGTTCAGCTCAAGATGCACTACTCCACGGGAATGTTCCCCTCGCTGCGCTTGCAGGGATTGGCGGTGAGCTATGAGTAAACGGTGGTTGCTCTTAGCGGCGTTTTTATCGGGATGTTCCTATTCCACCCACTATGTGGTGCCGAATCGCGGGGTGTATCCGCAGAACGACGCGAACTCCGTGGCAGTAACGTCGATGCAAAAAATCCCGCAGCCCCATAAGGTGCTTGGTTTGGTGGCGGTGAGCGTTTGGGGCGGAGGCGAGGAGGCTCGTGCTGCCTTGCAGAGGGAAGCTGCGCAGATCGGCGCCAATCTGGTGGTGGACTTTCAGGTGCATCGATCGATCGGCGGCACCTCGGCGAGCGGCGTGGCCGTGCTTCTTCACCAGTAGAATCTACAGCCCGAACCGGATGGCCCAGCGAATGATCCGCGACGTAAATCTCGAATACGGCGGATGAAAGAAATATACGAGGCGCGAGAACCACCCCTTCGTGAGCACCGATCGCTCATGACTGAAGGTTCGGAATCCGGCCTCTCCGTGATAGCTCCCCAGACCGCTCGGGCCGAGGCCTCCGAACGGTAGATTGGGGTTGCCGAGATGAAGCAGCGTCTCCCCCAGGCAGGCTCCGCCCGACGGGCACTCCCGCAAAACCTTTTCCGATGCCCGCGCATTGCCGAAAACGTAGAGCGCGAGCGGTGTGGGGCGGCTCCGGGCTTCCTGAATGGCTGAGTCGAGATCGGCCACCACCATGATCGGAAGAATGGGGCCAAAAATTTCCTCCTGAAGAAGGCGGGAGCGGCTCGGTGCCTTTTCTACGATCGCCGCCGTTACCCCATTCGGGGAGGGGAAGCGGCTCACCTGCGCGCCTTCGCTCTCCGCCTCCGCGAGTAGAGCATTCCACCGGGCCTCGTGAGCCGGTGTGATGGGGCGGGCAAGTGGCGCCATCATTTCGCGAAACGCGAGATTCAGTTCGCTGCGAAACTCCACGAGCTTCGATTCGGTCACGATGGCGTAATCCGGAGCCACGCAAGTTTGTCCGGCATTGAGGAGCTTTCCCCAGGTAATGGCTCGGGCCGCGTGTTTCAGGTTGGCGCCGTCGACCACAAAGGCCGGGGATTTTCCGCCAAGTTCCAGCGTTACGGGTGAGAGCGTGCGCGCAGCCGCTTCGGCCACGAGCGTTCCCACTCGGGTACTGCCCGTAAAAAAGATATGATCCCAGGGTTTTCGCAGGAGTTTTTCTGCGCAGTCCGCTCCCCCGTGTTGCACGCTCACGAGATCGGGACAGACCCGGGCAAAGAGATCTTCCAGAACCTTGCCCGTGCGTGGTGTGAGTTCCGACGGCTTCAGCGTGACCACGTTTCCAGCGGCCAATGCCTGGGCCACGGGCACTAAGGCCAGTTGAAACGGATAATTCCACGGTGAAAGGACAAGCACATGCCCTTTCGGCTCCCGGCGAATCTGGTTGCCTGTTCCGATCAGCAGAAACGGAGCGTCCACCCGGCGCGGTTCCATCCATTCGCTCAGATGGGATTCCATATGACGAAGCTCGCTCATGGCGGGATAGATCTCCGATAGGAGAGTTTCTGCCTCGGGCTTGGCGAAGTCGGCAGCCAGGGCGGACACAATTTCGTTTTCGCGCTGCGATATTTCTTGCCGCAGACGGGCAAGAAGTCGGCGCCGTTCACTCGCGGCGGAATGCCGCCAGGAGTCAATGCCAGAGGGAGCGGGGTGAGTCATGGGATCACGATAGCAGAATTGTACTTGTGGCGGGAAACGGTTAGGGTCCACTCGAAAATGGAAGGGGAATCCATGAAGAAGATCGTATTAGCGTTGGTTTTGGTTTCGATGCCGGCTCAGGCGGTGAAGAGTGATCTTGGGCGTGTTTGGGGCGTAAAACATCCCAGCTCGGCGGAGGAGGGCTTTGAGCCGGTCACTACGACGGTTCTTTCACCGGTTTCCGAAGACAAGCTTCCGGGATTTTCCTCCCTGGTTCCCTTTGCGATGCGCTCTCCGAATCAAGAGGACGCGGGAAGTTGCCTCTACATGTCTCTCACGGGAATCGCGGAGTGGTGGCTGGCGAAACTGCATCCAACGGCGCCTCGCACTCCGGATGGACCCATTGACCTGAGTGAGCGCTATTTGATGAACCTTGCCGGCGTAGACGAAGACTCCAACGGCATCGCGAACTGGAAAACCGACTCGATCTACTTGTTCAATCAGGCGGGCGGCTCGCTTCGTAACGTGGATTTTCGTTTCACCAAGAGCTGGTACTCCGAAAATGAAAAAGGAGATTACGTAGCCTCTCATGAAGGAGCGGAAGGAGCCGAATACGGGACGCCCTTTAACTGGATCAATGATCTGGCATCGGTGAGCAAGAAGCCGAAGGTTCGCCTACCCGAATTTCAGCGGGAGATTCTCTTCGCCGATCCGGAAAGCAACCAGTGGAACACGGGAATCGCTCCCGTCGACATCGTGGATCGCATCAAGGAAGCTCTCGTGAAAAATCAGGCTCCGGTCCATGTGATCTACAACCACTATGGCTACTGGCACGCCACCGTGATCCTCGGGTTCGATGATACGGCTGAAAACGACGATTGCAGTTTCACCCAAGGCTTCTTCCCCTACATGAAGAAGAAGGCCGCGGAGTACCGGGCCCAGGCTACTCGTTCGAAGGACAGCGCCGAGAAGGAAAAACTTCTTAAGCGCGCGGAGAAAACCGAGCGCGCCGAGCGGCAGGCTCGCGAATCGTTTGAGCGCCAGGGTGGATGCCACAAGGGCGCGTTCTATGTGCGCGACTCCCTCTACGGCGACAGTAACGGACCTTCCTACGACTACGACCCTATGAAAAAGGGCGACGAGGCGTCCTACGTGAAGCGCACGGTTCTTCTTGAGTATGAGTGGGTGAAGTCTCTTGCGAACCACGTAACGCAAATCGTGGTGCGGTGAGCCCCATGGAAATCAACGCCACCCACTCCGACCTTCCCATGATGCCCGGACTCACTGAAAAGCTCTCCTCACCGCAGCTTTTGAAAAAGAGCTGGGTGGTTACTCTCTCGGGGCATCGGTTCAGCATTCTGCAGCCCGACCCGGAGCAGGTTTTTCTGGAAGACATCGCGTGCTCTTTGGCGCGGCAGGCCCGCTTCAACGGCCACACCAAGTTCTTCTACAGTGTTGGTCAGCACAGCTGCTTGGGTGCCCAGGTGTCGCCGACGAAAGACGTTGCGCTCCAGATGCTTTTCCATGACGCAACCGAGGCCTACATCGGCGACCTCGTGTCTCCGGTGAAGGCCTTGCTTCCCGACTTCGAGGTGATCGAGTCGCGGATTCATTGGGCCATCTCCGAGCGCTTCGGGCTCGAGTATCCGATGCCGAAGATCGTGAAGCAGATCGACCGGCGTCTTTTGGCCACCGAGGTTCGCGATCTCATTACGTCCGACGTGGCGTCGTGGGGGATTGGAGTGGATGAGCCCTTCGACTTCCCCGTGATTCCTTGGCCTCCGGAAGTGGCGGAAGCCCGCTTCCTGGAGCTCGCGCGCTCGCTGGGCGCCAGGGCCTGACTCGGAGCGCAGTGTAAGGTGGCGGCTCCTGTGTTCAACTCGCCCACCTATGAGCACATTTAGAACTACACCCGATACCACCTCCCAGATGCCCACGGGCATTCCCTTCATCGTGGGTAACGAAGCCGCCGAGCGCTTCAGTTACTACGGCATGCGGACGATTCTCATCATCTTCATGACCCAATATCTGATGGGGAGCGACGGTCAGCTCGCGACGATGAGCGAGGACCAAGCCAAGGCCTGGTATCACACCTGGAGCTCCGCGGTTTATTTCTTCCCGCTTCTCGGAGCGATCATCTCCGACTGGTTCTGGGGCAAATACAAAACGATCATGATTCTTTCGGTGGTTTACTGCTTGGGTCACCTCGCCCTTGCGCTCGACGAAACCCGCACCGGACTTTCCATCGGCCTCACCCTCATCGCGATCGGATCGGGCGGCATCAAGCCCTGCGTGAGCGCTCACGTGGGCGATCAGTTCGGCCCGGGCAACAAGCAGCTTCTGGAGCGTGTGTTCGGCTGGTTCTACTTTGCCATCAACTTCGGCGCGTTTTTCTCCACGATGCTCACGCCTTGGCTGCTCCGCAAATACGGACCTTCGGTGGCGTTCGGTGTGCCCGGCATCCTGATGTTCCTCGCTACCGTGGTGTTCTGGATGGGACGAAATCGCTTCGTTCACATACCTGCGGGCGGTATCGATTTCGTTAAGGAGAGCTTCAGCGGCGAAGGACTGTCGTCGATCATTCGCTTGGGCGTAATTTATCTGTTTGTGGCGATGTTCTGGGCCCTCTATGACCAAACCGGAAGTTCCTGGGTGCTTCAGGCCCAGAAGATGGACCTTCACTTCTTCGGTCGCGAGTGGCTTCCGGAGCAGGTGCAGGCGATCAATCCGATCCTGATCCTCGCCTACATTCCGATTTTCTCTTATGGAATCTATCCTGCGATCAACAAGGTGTTTCCGCTGAATCCGCTTCGTAAGATCGGAATGGGATTCGTGTTGGCGGCGGCGTCTTTCGGAATCGTGGCCATTGCGGAAGGCATGATCGCGGCCGGGCAAAAGCCGAGCATCGGCTGGCAGCTCTTCGCATTCGCGGTGATCACCGCCGCTGAGGTGATGGTGTCGATCACCTGCCTCGAGTTCAGCTACACCCAAGCGCCGAAGAAAATGAAGAGCTTCATCATGGCGGTGTTCCTTTGCTCAGTGAGCCTCGGAAACGCGTTTACGGCGGGTGTAAACTTTTTCATCCAAAATTCCGATGGCACCTCCAAGCTCGCCGGCCCGGCTTACTTCTGGTTCTTCGGCGCCGTGATGCTGGCTACGGCGGTGTTGTATATCGGCTTCGCGAAAGCCTACCAGGGCAAGGAATACATCCAAGGCGGAGAGTGATCAGCTCGGATTTCTCTGCACATCGCAGAACTTTCGGATCACCTCCGCGTAGAGAACCCGCTGGGCGTCTTGCATCGGCATGAACTGAATGCCCAGGCCGCGGATAAAGCGGCGAGGGGCGAACTGCTCGTCGTAGATGCGGGCGATCTGGCCTTGGAGTCCGTAGAGCTGGCGTCCGTCGCTCAGTAACACGTCGAAGTCTACGATCCGGCCCACTCGCTCTCCGAGCGACATGGCGGAACTCAGGAACTCGATGAGGAGTCCGTTGACGGTGAAATTTACGACATCCGCGTAGGTGATGCCCGTCAGCCGTTTCACCACGGCGACCGTGGGCACCGGAGCGCGGGAGTCTACGTGGCCCACATGCAGGCGCGGGTGGCGGCGACTCCAGGGCGACGGGATTCCGTTCTTCAGGATCCGGTTTTCAATGAACGCGATTCCGTCTTCGTGAAGGCTCGTAAAGCGAAGATTGTAATGCAGGCCCTGAAAGCCTTCTTCTCTCACGAGCTTTCCTTGGAAGGGGACTCCGTCGACTTCCACGTCTACGACACGACCCAGTAGGTGGTCCCATTGTGTGCCCTCCACGACTTTCCAGATTCCCTGGCGTGACACCAGACTTAGCGTGCGCCCGATGTGGACTCCTTCGTGGCGCACCTCCACGATGGACTCGAAGTAGAGGTGTTGAAGAGGTGTAACGTTCGCTGCAACTGATTGAGATTCCACGAGGCCTCCTTGTTTCGGAGGTCCTTGGGGGGAGACCTTGATTTCAAGATAGCGAAAAATGACCCAATGCGTCAATCCAATTGTGTGCCACGGAAGTGGTCGGATTTCGTGAGGGTCTGCCCCCCGATTTTTCCTCCAAGTTGAAAGTAACACTTTCCCATCAATG
>CAZKBU010000004.1:0-266895 GCA_964551325.1 uncultured Bdellovibrionales bacterium | reverse complement strand
ACTGACTGAAGGAGAAATTCTCTAAGCCGTCGTAGACGATCGGCTCTCGGATCGGAAGCTTTTGGATGCGATGTGCGTGCTCACGTAGTCCCCAGCGCGCCATCTTCCTGAGACGGAGTCGCACGAGATGCTCCGAGTGACCGACCCGGCGGGCCAGCTCCCGCTTCGACACGCCCACGTTGAAGTCACGAAACAGGGTCTCGTTCAAGCCCCAGACCTTCTGACGATACTCCAGGGAGAAGCGCGACCAGGAGAACGTCCTTCGGCAGTGGCGGCAGCGGAATCGCTGCGACTGATACGGGAATCGGGAAAGGCTCGACCAGCCGTCGCGATACCAAAATCCGGGGGACGGATGCTGGTGCATGAGGCACGCGGCGTGGGGGCAGAACGGGGGACGAAAATGCCGCTCCCGGTGCAATTGCCGATCAATCGAGAATGGAGGCTCCATGGGCGTCGGTCATGGAAGATTTAAGCCAAAACTCTACGGAAGGCAGCCGCGTAACTTATGCCGTATATCCACCCGGTGTCCGAGTCCAGGAGGAGGCCTGGACTGACTCCCCTACATCCTCACCCCCACTCTCGGGCGCACAATCCTTGATTTCCCTTGGCAGTCAGGGTGTAATTTTCGGGAATCAACTAAGGGAGACCCGAAATGAAGAAAATTACCACCATCGCCTTTGCGGCCATCATCGTTAGCCTGCCAGCCTTCGCGGCAGTGGATTTGGCCAAAGTGGGATCGCGCTCCATCACGGACCAAGACGTGAAGGATGTTCTTGCCGGACTTCCTGAGGGGCAGCGACAACAGTTGAACTCTGAACCCGAAGCCCGTCTTCGCGTGATCGATAACATCGTGGTGGAAGAAGTTTTCGTGCAGGAAGCGGAGAAGTCTGGCGTGGCCAACGATCCGGAATTCAAAAAGGCAATCGAGCGGGCACGACGTCAGCTGCTCTCCCAGCGATTCCTCCAGAGCTCGATTCAGCCGAAGATCACGGACGCAGCGGTGGAAAAGTTTTTCAACGCGAATAAGACTCGCTACAGCCAGGACGAAGTGCGCGCCTCTCACGTGCTTGTGAAGACGGAAGCTGAGGCCCAGGAAATTTTCAAGAAGGCGAAAGGTGGAGAGGACTTTGAAGTGCTGGCGAAGAAGCACTCGAAGGACCCGAGTGCCGCTCAGAACATGGGCGATCTCGGCTACTTCACGCGCGCCCGCATGGTGCCGGAATTTGCCAATGCGGCGTTCTCGCTGAAGAAGGGCGAGATTTCCAACCCGGTGAAGAGCGCGTTTGGCTGGCACGTGATCAAGTTGGTCGACACTCGCGCTGGTAAGCCGGTGAAGTTCGCCGACGTGAAGGATCAGGTGAAGGGCGACTTCCAGAACGAGTCGATCAACGAACTCATCAAGAGCCTGAAAGAGAAGAGCAAGGCTGTGGTGTTTGAAGATAAGGTGAAGTCGCTTCGCTTCTGATCAGAGGGGCGTATTGAATTCGGGGGCTGGCGATTAAATCGCTGGCCCTTGTTTTTTTAGTCCCATCGCCACCAGATAAATCTCAAAACTCGCCTGCCGCGTCGACTCCGGGCGGAAGAGCTTCAGGTCCTGGAAATGCGCCTTGATCTGCTGCTTCACCTTCTCGGCGTCTTCGCCTTCGAAAAGTTTCACCACGAGATGTCCACCGGGCTTCAGCATCTGCAGGGAAAGCTCAAGCGCGTGCAGGCAGAGTTCCGCCGAGAGCGCCTGATCACGCACCTTGATGCCCGACGTCTTGGGCGCCATATCGCTGAGAACGCAATCGAACGGCGCCTCCGGGAGGTCCTCGGGCTTCATCGTGAACGCATCTCGATGGAGGAATCGTGCGTTGGGCGCCTCCAACGTTACCGCCTCAAGGTCCACGCCCACGAGTTTTCCCTCCGGGCCAATCATCGGCAGCGCCACCTGGCTCCAAGCACCGGGAGCGCACCCCAGGTCCAGTACGCGAGAGCCGCGGCGGAGAATTCTGAATTTCTTCTGGATCTCCTGAAGCTTGTAGGCCGAGCGGGCGAGAAACCCTTCGCTCTTGGCCTTGTGATAGTAATGGTCTTTTTTATTGTATCGACTCACAGGAACTCCACGATCGTGCAGCCGTCGCCACCCTCTTGGAGAGAGCCAGGCCGGAAATTAAGGTCGTAGCCACAGCGCTTGAGGTATTCGCGCACGGTTCGTTTCAATGCGCCGGACCCATGACCATGAACAATTCTCACGAAAGCGCGCCCACTTCGCGACGCGCGATCGAGATAGATGCTGATCTCGGCCTCGGCCTCGGCGGTGGTCTTGCCGATGAGATGGAGTTCTTCGGGAACGGAGGCCTCCTCCTGGGCCACGCGGATGGGGCGTCGAACCACTTCCTGCCCGCTCTCTTCCATGGGGCGCAGGTTCTTCCACTCCACGCGCATCTTCATGCTGCCGACCAGAACTTCTGCGGGTTTGTCCGTGGCGTCGGGGGAACTTTGAAGCACGCCCACCGATTTCATGTGCTTGAGCCAGACCTTTCCGCCCTTTCGAAGCGGAGACTCCGCCGTGGGAGCCGACTCCGTGGGGGCGGGAGTGGGAATGGCAGCGTCGGCCGCGGCTTGCACCGACTTCAGTTCCTCTTTGGCCTGGTGGACGATGCGTCGGCTGGCTTGGGAGAAGGCGTGGCGGGCGGCAACGTCGGAGAATTCTTTCTTCAGGTCCTCGAGTAGTCCGTCGATCTTTTGAATGGCAGCGCGTTCGCGCACGGCGAGATCGTCTTCGATTTTTTTCTTCCAAGTGCGCTTGGTGGCATCGAGGTCTTGTTCGCGCCGGCGAAATTCCGCCTCACGGAGCGAAAGGGCCGACTGGGCCGACTCCAGATCGCCGCGGGACCGGTCGAGTTCTCGCTCCTTTTCCTCCACCGCTTGGAGCGCCTCTTCATAGCGAAAGTGAGAGGCGTCTACGAGGGTGCGTGCTCGACCGACGACCGACGATGGCATTCCGAGCCGCTCGGCAATCTCCATCGCGTGACTTCTTCCGGGCACGCCCAGGCGAAGACGGAATGTGGGGCGCAGACCCACGGGGTCGAACTCCATGGAGGCGTTTTGGAAAACCTCTTTCTCCGCCACCTTGAGTCCGTTGAGGTGGGTGGTGATCATGGCAAAGCTGCCGCGACCAACCAGCTCCAGGAGGATCGAGCGAGAGAGGGCCGATGCTTCGTCGGGATCCGTGGCGTGAAGAATTTCATCCACCAAAACGAGGGTGCTGCCGTCGGATTCGCCGAGAATCTCATTCAGCGCCACCACTGAGCCGGAAAAGCTGGAGAGACTGAGCTCCAGGTTTTGCGCGTCACCGATCTGGGAGAGCACTTTCGTGAAGAACGGCAGTTTGGCTTCCCCGGCACAGGCCAGGTGAAATCCGGCGCGCGCCATGAGGGCCGCGAGGCCGAGACTTTTCAAGAGCACGGTCTTTCCGCCTGTGTTGGGGCCCGACACGATCAAGACGCGTCCCTGGGCTCCGAAGGCGAGGTGGTTTCGTATGATGTGCGACGGTTCGAGAACCCAGGCTAGGAGGGGATGCCATAGTCCTTCGAGCTGAACGTGTTCCTGAAAGGTGGGACGGGAGGAGCCGCGGAGGCCGCCGAGTTCGAGGGCGAAGCGTCCGCGCGCAAAGATCAAATCAAGACCCACGAGACATTCGTAGTTGGAGCGAAGGGCGGCGTGTTGGGGATGAAGGGTTTCGCTGAGGGATCGGAGGATGCGGTAGACTTCTTCCTCGATGTCCACCTGGACTTGGCGGATGCGGTCGTTGTGGGTGCGGATGGCGGCGGGTTCCACGAACACGGTGGCTTTGGATGTGCTGTTCTCCACCACTGTGCCCGGAACCTTCGATCGGGAGTCGCTCCTTACGGGAACGAGATAGCGTCCGTCGCGGAAGTCCCAGATCCGATCCCGCAGGAATCCGTCGCGGAATGCACCCTGGACCATCGCCTCGAGTTTCTCTCGGGTTTCGGAGTGCAGACGACGTTCCTCCGCGCGCAAGCTCGATAGGGCGGGGCTCGCGTTGTCTTTCACATGACCGGACTCATCGAGGGCGCGGTCGATCGGCTTGTTCAATGAGGTGAGGTCGGTGATGCGGGAAAAGTGAATCGTAAGTGCGGGGAGCGGACCCAACGCCTCCCGTCCTCGAAATGTGGTGGCGCAAAGCTGCGCCGTTTCGATCATCCGCGCCAGCTGACGAAGCTCCACTCCGGAAAGCACGCTGCCGAGCCGCGCGCGTTCCAGGGGGCTGTCGAGCGCGCTCAGGGCCCCAAACCAGCTCCACGGGTCCTGTTTGAGGAGTCGCAGGCTCTCGTCGGTTTCCTGGAGAAGACTCTCCGCCTCTCCGGGGGTGGTGGCAGGAACCAGTTGGGCGGCCACTTCACGAGCCGGTTCGCTCTGGCAGTGGGCAGCATAACGGGCCAATAGCTGCGGCCACTCCAGTTCCACGAGCGACTTGTCGACAAGGTCCATTCGCGCAATGTATCAGATAGGAATATGGCCCTCAAATGGAAGGAACTAGAACTGCTCCTGGAGCAGGCCGCGCCCACCCTGTGCGATGCCGCTATTCAAAAAATCCAGCAAACGGAAAAGGTGGCCATGGGTGAGTCGTTGGTCTTGACCGGCTTTGGGCCGCGGGGACCATGGCGTCTTTGGCTGTGTCTCCTGCAAGGGATGGCGAGCTGTGGTTTCTTGAGTGAGGAGGAGCGCGCCGACTCTATGTCGAAGCCGTCGACCTTTGTGATGGTTTTGCGGAAGCATCTTCTGGGAAATCCCATTCGCAAGTTGGAGCAGGTTCCCTATGAGCGGATTTTTGTAATTCACTTCCATTCGGGGCACTCTCTCGTTTGTGAGCTTCTTCCGAAGCGGGCCAATGTGGTTCTTCTGGATCAGTGGGACTCCAGCAGGCGCCGGGGGCGGCACCTGGGGGCTTTCCGTCAGGTTTCACTGGAGTCGGGCGGTTTCTATGAAATTCCTCCGCCTCCGCCTCCTTCGGAAGCTCTAGTGAGGGACGAGTTCAAGGGAAGCAAACAGCTGCCTGCGTTGGCGGCGCGCTGGTTCTGGGCGCGCGCGACGGGAGCGGAAGACGAGGCGGAACGAAGGGCCTGGCGCCAGAGTTTGAAGTCGGCGCGAAAGAAAATCGCGGCAGCTTTGGAGAACGCAAAAAAAGATCTGGAAGAAGCACGCGCCGCGGAGGAGTTTCAGAAGTGGGGAAAGATCCTTTTCGGAAAGCTCTACGAGCTGGGGCCGAGAAATTATCCCAGCGGGAAGTTTCTTGAGGCCGAAGGACTTCAGATCAAAGTTGACCCGAGCAGGACTTGGTCGGAGAACGCCGAGGCGTTTTTTAAAAAATCGAAGAAATACAATCGAGCCACGGAAGAGCTTGGTGGGCGAGTGAAGGATCTTGAGAAGAAGCTGGCGACCTACGATCTGGTCGGAGCCAAGTTAGACGAAGCGTCCGTGGATTTCGAGTTGCTGGAACAGGAGTTCCGGGCCGGCGGCATTCCGTTGCCGAAGAAAGAGGCGGCCAAGAAATCCGACGAGCCGAAGCCCTTTCTAGAGGTTACTTCCGAAGACGGTTTCTCCATCTACTGCGGACGGAACCAGGAAGAGAATCGTAGAGTGACCTTTCATGAGTCGAAGGGTGGCGATGTGTGGCTCCATGTGAAAGGAATTCCGGGCGCCCACGTGGTGATCAAGAGCCAGAAGAACAAAACCGTTCCGCTCACAACGCTGATTGAAGGCGCCCAGCTCGCGATCTACTACAGCAAGATTCGGTCGGGGGAAAAGACCGAGGTGGACTACACCTTTCGTAAGAACGTGAAGGCGATCAAAGGAACCCTGGCCGAGGTGACCTATACCGGAAACAAGACTCTTGTGGTGACGCCCGATCCGGAGTTGGTGAAGCGAGCGGTGGGTCGGACTTGAGGGTAGTGGTTGGCGAGAAAAGTTGTGCGTGAGAGGGCGGCCTCGCCCGATTGTGCGTGCTCCTTGTCGATTTCCCACACCTATAGGTTGGGTTCTTGTTGAGCCGATTTCCTACACGGCCCCGTAACGCGCGCCGTGCTTCTCAGGCAACCAAATATTGTTAGAATCTGAGTACAAGAGAGGTCCTTGTCCAGTGAGATTTTTAGCTCGAAAGTGGCTCCCGTGGTGGGCATTGATCAACGCTGTAATTTTAGGGCTCGCCTTTTCAATTCGTGAACCAATTTTCTCCGGATTAATTCGAGCCCCATTATTGGTTGTAAATTTTCCCGGCAGCATAATCGTTATGCTCGTAGATTGGATTGATTCCAAGTACCATTTTGTACGCACGTTGGTCGGGCCAATCGACGGCTGGAAGGAAGCAAAAATCTACGCCGCCATTGAGGTCTTATCCTTCCTGTTGTTTTGGGCTGTTTTCATGCCGCTTGTCACGAGATTGTGGAAAAAATTATCTCAAGACGCTGGCATCGGTGTTCGCAAGAAACACCTGGTCGCAATATGGCTGGCGCTGAACGTATTTGTATTGTGGGCCCGCTTACATTACCCAACAATTTCATCCGGTGAGGAGATAAATGTAATCGCAATCACTGGGGCCGCATTGCACTTTATTTTGAACTTTCCGGGCATTTTGGCGGCGCTAGCCGCGCATGTGTTTCTTTCTGGGGCAATGCCGGCCACCTACATCGAGATTGTAAAAAAACTAGACGAAGAAAAACTGTTGCAGGAAAGTGGTGCTTTGTTCGGGATGGTGGTTAGCTTTCTTGTTTTGTTTGTTTTTGTTCCGTGGGCAATCTCGCACGGAAAAACGAATTCGCCCCGAGCCGCCCCGATGCCGCCATCTGACAAGACATGACTGACACGGTTCCGCGGGGAAATTGCGCGCGAAAATATAAACAACACATGGTGATATTGGTGGCGCGGCGTCAGAGAATCGTGCAAACTGAAGGAGTGAACTATCGAGGGACTATCCATGACCCGCCAAAGCAGGTCTCTGTTCGATCTTGAGCACCTAACTTTCAACTCAAAGCCCGGTTGTTTTTTCCATCCTCTGCCCACACTTGTTGGGCTGATTATTGGAGTGGCATTGACGCACTCTCAGCCTGCGTTCGCAGCGTGTGCCGCGAAACCGTGGCATGACGCGGTGATAGGAAAAGTTCTTAAGTACAATATTGAAAGTCAAAAAAGACCGACTTGCAAATGTCTTAGAAGCGGAGCCGTTGAAAGAGAACAACCGAATGGCTGCGTTGTTACTCTTTCACTTAAGAGTAATGCTTCATTCAGGGCAACCGTGTATCTCGAAAGCCGGGATTTGTGCAAACGAGCGCCTCAAAGTATCACTGGATCAATTTCTAACTTTGAGTGTTTTGATCAGCCCGACGATCCGGGAAGGTATGAGTGCGGTTCTTCTGAGTGGTTGTATTTATGTACGCAGGCGGCGAGTAAATTTCAAGTATCCGGCACAGTTCCGCCAGTGAAGCGCTCCGAGAAATCTAAACAACGAAAATAGCATGATGGCAAAAAAGAGAGGTCAAACTACGAGAATGAGTTCTGGCGGAAGCATTTCAAGGTCCTCCATGGCGGAACTCAGGTCGATCCTTGCGGCCAATTCTACAAGCAAAGGCGTGAGGATTCGGTGAGGATATTTCGTTTAGTGCCGCTGCTGTTGCTTGTGTTGGGCGTGTCCGACGGTGGGTTCGCTGAGTCTCGATCTGCGGAAACTAAATCTGCAAAACCAATGCAAGGGATTAGTGATGGGACCGTGTCCGATCGTCGAGTGATAATGCTTCCTACGGAAAGGTTTCAAGATCCTGTTCGGCTATATAGTATGGTGGCAAGCTCCTCACTGATCTTTCTTGGCGAGATAGTGAATGTGAGACTCGACAAATCGAAAAATATTCGACTGGTGAAATTTCGAACAAAGAAAGTGTGGAGGGGAGCGCAAAAGAAATACATAACCCTCTCCGCTGGCGCCCCGAGGCCTTGGTGTCAGAACGCCATTAGTGAAGGTTCGCGTTACACGGTGTATGCGGGGGGATCACCGCTAACGCTAAAATGTGAGCAGCTTATCGGGGGCGACGTTTTTTTTGAGCACCAGGAAATTTTCAAGCGTATAGATATTGCGACTCAAGCCCAAGTTGAGGTGATTGGGCCTGGGACCGCAGTGACGGCCCAAAATATCGAGTCGATAAAGGCTCAGATAAAAGAGAGAGAAGCTCAGATAAGGTCCGCAAGAGATGTAGAAAAATAGAATTAGTGCGACTGAAGACCAACTGGAGCGCGAGTCGAGTCCCGATAGGGCAGAGCAATTGCGGGCAAGAGCGCAAGAGCTCAATCAGCGCTTGATTGCTCTCCGAGCTGAGCTGCGACGGATCGAGCACCCTATTGGAGACGAACGGGTAGCGACATGGGAGGTCCTATGAGGAGAAGTATTTCAATTCTTTTGCTGGTCGTGGCGCTGCAGCCGGCTGCAGTGTTTGCAGAGAAGAAAAAAAAGCGATTCTGGATGAACATGCAGACGGGCACAGTAACGGCAGAGGATGCAGATCCTCGGTCAGTAATGTTACACACGGCGGCACTTAGCGATCCAATCACACGTTACAATTTCGTTGGGCAAGCTACGGTGATTTTTGTTGGAGAGATTGTAAAAGTCACCTTTGATAAAAAGAGGAACGTTCAGGTGGTGCGATTCAAACCGAAGAAGATTTGGCGAGGGCCAAAAAAAGAACTTTTGGAGTTAGAGGCGGGCCCGCCGGAGGATTGGTGCGCAATGGGCTTGCGGGCGGGGATGAAACTGTCGGTTATTGGTATTGGATCCCCCCCCTACTTGAATTGCGGATTGAGCACGGGCGCCGACGGGGTATTTACTAATCAATATGTGTTTGATGAGCACGATACGTCAAAGCAGGCAGTGGTCGATATTGTGAAACCTGGCCATGTTGCAACTGAAGAAAACTACCGGGCAACTGAGGCGGCGATTGAGAAGCGACGAGCTGAGCTTTGGGCGGAGAGGGTGGCCATGAGAAAGCGGGAAGCCGAAAGCGCTGGTGCTCCGAATTCAGGCGCGCTGAAGAAAGAGTGAGTACAGATCGGCAACCCAGTTACGGTTATTTTGGAGGCGCGATGAAGCGTTTGGTCTTGGTATTTTTATCAGTTCTGGCCCTTACCGCTTGCTCCGCCCACAAAGTGGCTACGGAAGGGGGGGCTCACGGAATTAAGAATGCTCGAACACTTACGGTGGTGGTGAGGCCAAATTTGCGAAAAGAACATTACCCGCTGTTTTCTCTGGATGTCCCCGAAGGTTACGAGGTCGCTTGCTTTGGTGAAGAGGCATTGAAACTTCCCGCGCAATGTGAAGTCGCAGAGCACGGGCAAATTGATCTTCTTAAAATCGGTCCTATGGGACGGCGACAGTTAATTCTGATAACTCCGTCGCCCAAAGCTACCGACATCCCAATAGAAAGAATGAAACATATGCTGCGAGATCAAAACGATCACCTTGAATCCGAAAGGAAAAACCCCTCTTATGAGCTTAGGGAGTTAGGGGTCTGGAAAGTGGGGCGCCATGATGGCAGGGGAGGTATTGTGCTTGGGCATAAACCGTTTGGTGGTGATGGTCCCATTTACTATGCCTCCGTTGCCCTGCTTCGCCTTTCTGCATTTAACCTCTTTAGCTACTCGGAGAATCTAAAAGATCCCTTTGTGGTGTCCCACCGAAAATACGACTTTAGGATTCATCCGGACGAATGGGTTGGACTTGAGGATTTTAAGGCCATGCTAAAATCCTTTAAGCTTCTTGCCCCCCACGATCCAGGCCGAGATGAGTAAGTCGGAATAAGCGGCCAGGGCAAGGCCTAGAGCGAGCCCTATTGGCACTTCGCAAGGAGCGCGACGAGATCCGGAACAAGAGGCCATGTTAGCATGGCTGACGCAACCGGACTCAGATTGCAAGACACGCAGCTTTAGGGGTTAACCGCCCGCCAAAGCGTATTTGTCTTTCCGTTCTAAAACTTCTCCATTCGTCCCAAACTCCCCACTATCTCCAACGCCTCTTCCCGCGTTTTCACATTTTCATCCAACTGCGCGTCGCGAACTTTTTTAAGAATGGCGCCCAGCTCTTTTCCCGGCTTGAATCCTTGAGCCACAAGGTCGGCGCCCGTTAACAGCGGAGCGGGATCCAGCGTCCCTGCCGCAAGAAACTTCTCCCGCGCCGAAGCCAAGCGGGCCGCCTCTCCAGGATTCAAAGTGGAAAGCCGCGAGTGAGCTAGGAAAAAATCTTCACGAGCCAATAGCGGCTTCAAAATATGAAAAGGCCCCGCGGCAGCTCCGAGTAGGGAGGCACACAACTCCGGCACGCTCCGGAGCGCCGCCCCTTCTTCCCGCGAAAGAGTCACGCGGCTTTTGTCGCCATCAGAAACACCGAGATGGCTCAGCCACGCCGTAAACGGCGTTGGCCTCTCTCCCGCCCAAACCGGAACCGACAACGCCGAAGGCTCCTGCTTCCACCACTCCCGCCAAAGCCCACACTCAACGAGCGGCATCAAACCAGCGAGAGGGTCGGGCGAAGCAAAGAGCCGCCGCAGCTCCTGGGTCACTCGCTCCGGACTCACCCGCAAAATTCCCGCCCGTTTGATCCTCACTGCCGCGAGGGTGTCCCCGTCTAACTGAAATCCGTAGGGCGCGAGCTGGGCCAGAAAACGGAAGAGCCGCAACATCCGCAGCGAGTCCTCTTCGTAGCGGTCGGCTGCCACTCCGATGGCCCGAATCAGGCGCCCGTCCAAATCGTCCAATCCGCCCACATAATCGATCACCTGGCGCTTCACCGGGCACCAAAACAGGCCGTTGATGGTGAAGTCGCGACGTTCAGCGTCTTCCTGGGGGCTCGAGTATTCCACGCCTTCGGGGTGCCGCCCGTCTACATAAAGGCCGTCTTTCCGAAACGTGGCCACCTCCACCGGAGCTTCATTCACCACCACCACGGTGATCCCAAACTGGGCGCCCACCTGAATGGTTTTCGGAAACAGCGCCGCCACCTCTTCGGGACGGGCCGAAGTGGCCAGATCGAAGTCCTTCGGGGTGGATCCCAGCAAGAAATCACGCACCGCCCCCCCCACTAACCAGGCCGTGTGCCCTGATTCGTGAAGAACGCGAAGGACTTCCTTCACTTCCAGTGGGATAAGATGGTACCAGTCTGCCTCGCGGAGACGCATAAAGATGAATTCTAAACTACCATGCATCACACTCAATCGCCATGCGGAGCGCCGTCTGGCGCTGATGCACCCTTGGGTTTTCAGTAACGAGACAAACGAAGAGCAACGCCTCAGCCGTCTTGAGCCGGGAAGTTTCGTGGAAGTGCTCAACTGCCATGGGGAATACGTGGGCACGGGATTTGTGAATCCGCGCTCCCTGATCGCCGTGAGAATTCTCCATCGGGAACGCGGGCGACCCACCGACGAAACCTTTTTCTCGGAGCGTCTGGCGAGCGCCATGCGCCACCGTGAGGCGTTCTACGGAAAAGAGAGCGGTGAGCGCGGCTGCTATCGTCTCGCCTTTGGTGAAAGCGACGGATTGCCGGGACTGATCGTGGACCGGTTCGGATCGGTGGCTGTGGTGGAGCCCCACGCGCTCGGCATGCATTTGATGAAGCCGTGGATTCTCTCCGCCTTGGAGAAGACTTGTGGCGTTTCCACGGTGGTGTGGCGCACCGACAATCGCGGCGCAAAACTCGAAGGAATTGAACCGAGCTCGGAGCTGGTGTTGGGATCAGTGCCCTCTGATGGCGTGTGGGCCTGGGAAGGCGGAGTCAAAATCCCCGTTGATGTGCTCGGCGGCCAGAAGACCGGATTCTTTTTTGATCAAAGAGAAAATCGCGGGGCCCTCGCTCGCTGGATTTCAGGAGCCGCCAAGGGCGGAACCGTGCTCGATGTCTATTGCCATCTGGGGGCGTGGGGGCTGCGAGCTTTGGCCGCTGGAGCGGGTAAAGCTGTTTTCGTGGACCAGTCGCGAGAGGCGCTCGACGCCGCAAAACAGGCCGCAAAGATTCTCGGGCGCGAAAAGGACTGTGAGTTCCTCGAGGGCGACGCACTCGCCGTGATGAAGGATCTGAGGGGCCGGAAGTTCGACGCCGTGGTGGTGGATCCGCCCGCATTTATCACGTCTAAAAAGAATGCCGCGCAAGGCATCAAGGCCTATGCCGTGGCGAACCGGGCAGCGGTTCCCTTGGTGGCGGAGGGCGGAGTGCTCAGCACCTCTTCGTGTTCATTTCACTTGGAAGAGCCGCGTTTTGAGGGAATCGTGTCGCAGGCTTGCTGGGAATCAGGGCGGGCGCCGAGAGTGCTGCGCAGGGCTTCTGCCTCCTTCGATCACCCGGAGCTCGCGGGAGTGATCGAAACCGGCTACCTGAAAAGTCTCCTGATCGGATTCTGACCTATTCGGCCAGGAGCTCGATGCGGTTACCGTCGAGATCGCGGAGAAATTTTCTCTTCGTGAACGATCCCACGAGTTTCGCGTCCTCCAGTTTTCCGCCGCATTTTACCGCCCGTTCGCAGAGGGCATCGAAGTCATCGGTCACAACAGCGAAGTGTTGATCGGACTTTTCATCCTTCGAACCAGCACGCTCCTGGAGATGCAGTTCCAGCGGCCCGAGATGAAACCAGGCGCCGTTGTGTTGGCTCACGGATCGGGTGAGGCGTTCCATCTCTTCCAAACGGAAAACGTCTCTGTAGAAGTTCTTGGCCAGGTTTACGTCTTCCACGATCACTGCCACGTGATGGAGTCGGACGTTCATGTTTGTGCTCCCGGGCGCACCAACACCTTACCTGTGCCGCGGAGCTGGCGCTGGAGGCGCTGAACGCCTTCTTCCAGCGTGCAAACAGATTCCAGAATTTCGAGGGGGCGGAGCGTGCCGGAGGCCATCATTCGAATCACGCGCCCGAACGTTCCTTCTCCTGAATGTCCCTGAGATCCGAAAACGCGGGCGTTCTTTGTGATGAGGAGTTCCGGGGAAAGCTGCGTGGGCGCATCGGTGCGCGCGAGAAAGCAAACGCTGCCGCCGACTCGAAGAGAGCGGCCGGCGATTTCCATCGCGAGCGTTGCTGCACCCGCCGCGTCCACTACCCAGTCGATGCCATCCAGCTCTCCCAAACTTTCCGGGGTGTGAACGGCGTGGGCACCAAGCTTGCGAGCTAGGGCACATCGATCGGAGCGTGATTCGATCACTGTCACATGCTCTGCGCCTGCGGCCAGGGCCAAATCCAGCGCGGCGATCCCGATCGGACCGGCACCGAGAATCGCAACTCGTGAACCGGGCAGCCAGCGGTTGCCCTGAGCGCCCTGGAACAAGGCTCGGTAGGCCACCGCGTAGGGCTCCACCAGCGCCCCCATGCGCAGGGCGACGTCGAGGCCGTGCGCTTCCACGAGTGGTTGGAGCGACCAAAGATATTTCCTGTTCACCGCAATGAACTCCGCGTGAGCGCCTTGCCGGGTGAATCCAATCTCTTCGAGACTTTCGCAATGATTGGGGCTTCCGCTGCGGCATGAGTAACAAGTTCCGCACCACTGCATCTCTTCCGCCGTAACGGCTGTGCCCACAGGGAAGGCGCCGTTTGCTTCCACCACAATGCCGGAAAATTCATGGCCAAGAACCACGGGTAGCTCGAGAAGACCCGGATAGAGCACCTCGGAGGAGGGGCCGGGCTCGGCGAGATGAAAGTCGCTGCCACACAGCCCACAATATTCCACTCGCACCAAAACTTCATCGGCGCCGGGAATCGGGCGAGGACGATCCACAAGCGCTACGGCTGGCTCGATCCAATGGGCGCTGGCTTGCGCGGCTCGGTTTCCCGATTGTCCGGGGCGGAGGGTGGCCGAGAGCTGAATGGCTTTCATGGCGATTCCCTCCCCGTTTGAGGCAGGGGCGACACTACTTCCAGGAGAATTCCGTTCGGGTCGTGAAAGAAGGTGATGGAGTCGCCGCTGTAGCCTTTTTTCGGCTTAATCCAGGGCTCCACCCCGGCTTGCTGTAGTTCTTCCACCGCGGCGTTGAACTTATCCGTGCGGAAAGCGATGTGGCGAATTCCCGGTTCGAAGTAGGACTTCGGAACTTTACCGCCGTGAACCTCGCAGATGTTTTTCGCAAACGTGGGTTGATCGTCGCGATACTCGAAAAGCTCGAGACGGCTGGCCCCGCGCTTCAAAACGATGGCCCGGATTCCGAGCTCTTCGTTTCCAAATTCTCGTTCTATGCGAAATCCGAGGTGGCCCTCATAAAACGCAACCGATTCGGCCATGTCCTTCACCACGATGGCCACATGATCCAAATCGCCGATGTGTTCGAGTGCTTTTGGCATGGGCTCACTGTAGCACAGGCTTTAGGTCACAATCTTGCCGGGATTTAGAAGCCCAATGGGGTCGTACAACTTTTTTAGTCGGGAAAAAAGCGGATAGCTGCGGGGATATTGAAGAGGGAGATAGCGCGTGCGAAGCAGTCCGTCGCCGTGCTCTCCGGAAATTGATCCTCCCAAACGGACCACCAAGCGGTAGCTCTCCTCCGCCACCTGATCGAAAAAGGCGGCCTGGTCGCTTTGTTTCAAATTCATGTGAAGTGGATCAATGTGAAGGTTCGCACTCGCCACGTGGCCAAAGAACGAACAAATCAGCCCATGTTCACGAAAAATCAAATCCTGCTGCTGCACATAACGAACCAGATTCTCCCGCGGTAAACACACGTCTTCCACAGCCCACAACGGTTTGATCGTGATCTTTCCGTCTTCCACCTTATTGAGGATCGGAGAAGTGTGGCGGCGAAGGTCCCAAATCCCCTGTTGCTCGGTGCTGCTCCGAGCGCGTGCCAGATCTAGTGCGCCGTCGCGCGCCGCCTCTTCCGCTGCTGCATGAGTGAGCTTTGCCTCGCTCTCCGAAAGCCCGTCGCTCTCGAAAATCAGGATCGCCTCGGCTCCGAGATCATAGAACCGCTGCAGCCAGGGATTCTCCGACATCTTCCTCGCGTGGCGCGAACCCGAGCCGTTCTCATGGTGAGAATGAAGATCGAGAAGAACCTTGTCCACCAGTTCGCAGGCCGCCACTCCCGCGCCCTTCAAACGAAGCCCCGCAAGGAGCGCCGACTCCATATCGGGATACCATGCGATCGAAAGCTCCTGATGGGAAGGAATCGGAACCGTTCCGATGCGGATTTTCGTGAAAACCCCCAAAGTTCCCTCACTGCCACAAAGAATCGACGCCATGGGATTCGGAGAATCTAAGGCGTGGGCCAGGGAATATCCGGCGGAGTTTTTTTCCACCTTCGGAAAGTCAGATTCGATTAGATCGCGGTTTTCGCGTAGAAAATCCCGCGTCGGGGCCCAGAGAGAGTCTTCCGGGCTCGTTGCGTGAAGCCCGCCTGCGGAGTCCAAAAACTCCGCCCAGCGAAAGTGCCGAATCGTGCCGCCATACTTTACGGAATGAATCCCCGCTGCATTGTTGGCCACCATGCCGCCGATCGAGCACTGATGCCAAGATGGATCTGGCGGAAACATTCTACCGTGGCTCTGCAAAAACTTCTGAACTTCACCGTAGTAAATTCCCGGCTCAACGGTGAGCTCTCCAGAGGAGGGCGCCCAGTCGAGAACAGATTTCCAGTGGCGCCGAAAATCCAAAATCACCCCGGTGCCGAGTGGTTGCCCGCCTCGACTGGTTCCGGCCCCGCGGGCGGTAATCGAAATACCCTCCTCGCGGCAAAAGCGAAGCACGGCGGCAATGTCGTGGGAGGTTTTCGGACACACAACCGCCAGAGGCTTGATCACAAAGATCGAAGCGTCTTCGGAATGGGAACGCAAATCCTGCTCTTCAAGAGAGAGCTCGCCCGTGAGATCGCGCCGTAGGGAATCCCAGTGGGCCTGAGAAGGCGAGCGAAGGGTCATGAGTTCACTTTGAACCGGAAAGGAGTTTGCGGGCGGCGGAAAACGGATCCATGCGGCGAGCGGCCACTGACTCAAGAAGTGCCTTGCCGCGTTCTTCACTCAAAAGGGCCAGGGTGGTTTCGCCCACCATATCGCGGGTGAAGTTCACAATGGCGGTGCGAGCAAAGTGAGCGCTCTTGGTTTTGAGGTGTCCGCTCGTGCGGAGCCATTCCCGATGTTTCTGGGCCCACTCAAAAACTTCGGCCACGCCTTCGCCGCGATCCGCCACGGTTTTGAGCACGGGGATTTGCCAGGGCTGAGCCTTGGTGGCGAGCTCTAGCATTCCGCGCAACTCTCTCACGATGTGATCTGCCTGCGGTCGGTCGCACTTGTTCACGGCGAGAATGTCGGCAATCTCCAGAATTCCTGCCTTCATCATCTGAATGTCGTCGCCACTTTCGGGCACGAGAACAACGAGAATGGTCTGGGCCACTTCGAGAATTCCCAGCTCGGTTTGTCCCACGCCTGCGGTCTCAAGAATCACCAGGTCGAAACCGGCGGCATCGAGGAGCATGCAGCTTTCCTGAGTGGAGCGCGACAAGCCGCCCGTTCCGCCGCGTGTTCCGATACTGCGAATGAAAACCTTTTCGTCGGAGGCGTGTTCCTGCATCCGAATCCTGTCGCCGAGAATGGCACCGCCGCTAAAGGGCGAGGAAGGATCCACGCAAATCACGCCGACCTTCAACTTCTTAGCGCGCGCTTCTTTAATGAGCTTATCAGTGAGCGTGGACTTTCCCGCGCCCGGAGGACCCGTGATGCCGATGAGGTGGGTGCGTCCCGTGTGAGGAAAGAGCTGAGCCAGCGCCACTTCCACATTGGGCTCCTGGTTCTCCACGTGGGTGATGAGTCGAGCTAGTGCCCGCCTGTCTCCCGACAAAAGCCGATCAGCTAGTTCTTTAGCGCGTGCCGGTGTCATTTTCGGCGCGCCTTTTCAATGATTCCAGTGGTGGATCGTCCTTCCACGAATTGCAGCGACTTCACATGGCCGCCCCGGCGGAGAACCACATCGGCGCCCACGATTTTTTCCACGGGCCAGTCGCCACCCTTCACCAAAACGTCCGGCAAAACTTTCCGAATCGTGGCGAGCGGCGTGTCGGCGTGGAACCAGGTTACCGCGTCTACGCACGCAAGGGCCGCCATCACGCGAGCTCGGTCTTTCAATGTGTTGAGAGGTCGTCCCTTGCCCTTCAGTCTTCGCACCGACGAGTCGCCGTTGAGGGCCACCACGAGAGCGTCACCTTCCCGGCGCGCCTGCTCCAGGTAGGTCACATGCCCCGCGTGGATCAGATCGAAGCATCCGTTCGTGAACACAACTTTCTTGCCCTTTTTTTGCAGACCTCGCGCCCAGCGGCCAGCGGCATCCGGAGAAAGGATCTTTACCGCTGACCCGGGATCCTTGCGCGCCATCGGTCAGAAAGCCTTTTTTCGAACGATCGTGCGGGTGGCACGGTCGTGCCAGGGGCGGCGCTTGTGGTCGGTGAACGCCCAAAGGAGGCCGATGCCGAGCGACCCGAGACTCAACGGAAAGAGAGCCATGCGGGCCACGGCCTTTCCGAAACCCACGGGCTTTTCGTATTTGTCGTCTTCCACAATGCGAAGGTTGAGCAACATTTTTCCCAGGGACTGACCACCGAGGCTCTCGGAGATCAGGAAATAAGAAAAACAGTACAACGCCAGGAGCGCGATGGCGGAACTGGCCGGGCCGATTTCCGCGAAGGATTCATTTTTCAAAACCGTGGAAAATGCGAAAATCCAGGGCGCGAAAAGGATGGCGAGATCCAGAACGAAGGCCGCCACTCGAATCCACGGCGAAGCGGCCGGAAGCTGCACGGGAGACGTTGCTCTTGCGGCCGTTTGTGCGGCACTGGGGTTGGAAAATCTGGGCTTGCCCGCGGCCACAGCGCCCGTGCCGTTCATTTTATCGGGAGAGCGAAAGCCGAGTCCTTGATCGAGGAGGGAAAAATCGATGCTCTGTTCGGTGAGCGCCGTGAGGTCTTCGAAGTCTTCGGATTTTCGGGGGGAATTCGGAATCATTTTCCATTTATAGCCCATGGAGAGAAGAAATCAATCCAATGGCGAGCCACCGAACTCGCCGAAATTGCGGCGGTTTCACCCCGAAGTACCGCGGAAGAAAGACGGCCTAGCGCAGCCCCTGCGGCGCGATACGCGTCAATTTCCTCCGGAGCAAAGCCGCCTTCCGGTCCCACCACGAGCACAATCCCATGGGTGCCCTTCGACGCAGAATCGAGAGCCCTCCACAACGGAGGCAGGTCGGGGCTGGGATCGAGCAGCACCACACCGAGACCTTCCGCCGCGGCCCTGCTCAAAACGGTGGTGAGGTTTTCCGCGTCTTCCAGGCGAAGGCCAAAGGGGGCGCCGCTTTGTTTCAGGGCGGCAAAGATGATGCGATCCCAACGGTCGCGTCGCGCCTCGAAGGCGCCTTCTTCGGGAACCGAATGGCGGCTAGAAAAAGTCCAAAGGGAATCCACGCCGCATTCCACGAGTTTTTCCACCATCCAGTCCATTCGCGCGCCCTTCAGCATCGACTGCGCCACGCAGAGCGTGCCTTCGCCCCTGGCCACCAGCTGCTCCAGGTGCCGGATTCGGAGCGTGACTTCCTTTTTCGAGATCTGCTCGATTTCAGCTCGCGCGAGGGAGCCCCGTCCGTCGGCCAGCTCCACTTCCTGGCCGGGACCAAGACGAAGCGCTCCCGCCATGTGTTTCACTTCATTGGGGTCGGTCAGTTTCACGGTTGTTCCGGCTGGGCCGAGGTGTGGGTGAAAAAATCTTCGAATGCTCAAGGTTTCTTCTCCAGGGTCAAGAAGGTGCGCCAGCTTCCATTGGTGTGGAGATGGACGTTTGAAATCTCTTTTCGGAAGGCCGCCGCATTGTGATTGTGCCAGAGGTTGATGTAGGGGAGGTCTTCCGCCGCAATTCGCTGAGTTTCGTCGAACAATTTCTTTCTTCGAAGAAAGTCGGTCGCCGCCATCGCTTTGTCGATGGCTTGATCCATTTCAGGATTGGAATAGCGGGTGCGATTGCTCTTGGCCTTCGGACTCGAATGGAAAACCTCAAAGTAGATACCTGGATCCACCACGCCCACCCAGCGAAGAATGTAGAGTTGGGTGTTTCCCGATTTCACGTCCTGATAAAAAATTCCCCACTCGAAGGGGCGGTGAACAATTTCAATCCCCGCCTCGCGAGCCTGGGCGGCGAGCACCCGGGCGTTTTCAATTACGAATGGGTTGTTTGTGGTCTTCAGCTCGATTCGAAGCGGCGGCTTTCCGTTCTCGCCGTTGCTCCAACCGGCTTCGTCGAGGAGGCGCCTCGCTTCGGAGAGGTTCCGGCGGATGGGCGCGAGATCTCGATTCAGCCAGCGAGAGTTCGGCGAAAGAATCGACGCCGACAGGGTGGCAAGATTTCTGCTTTTGTAATGAATGAGTGACTCGAGATCGAAGCTGAGGGCCAAGGCGCGGCGAACGCGCCGGTCGCGAAGGCGCTCGTCTTTGAAGTTAACCGCCAGATAATTGAAGCCGATACCGGGCGCCGCCAGTGCGGAAAGGGAGGTCTCTTTGCCGCTCAGGAGCCAGTCGATTTTCTGGAAATCCATTTCATTCAGAGCGATATCCAACTCGCCCGCCTTCAGTTTGAGGTAGCGGGAAAGATCGTCGCGAATCACTTTGATGAGAAGAAATCGATACGACGGAGCCGGCAAGCAACCGGACTCCGAGCGCTCCAGAATAATTTCCCCGGTGCTGTTTTTCCGCAGGCGAAACGGACCCACTCCTTCCGGATCACGGGACTTCAACGACTCTGCTTTCATCACCTTGAGAAGGGGAAAATAGGAAAGCAAGGAAGCGTCGGGCTTATGAAGGTCAAACCGCACAACGCGATCACTTACCGCTGTAACCTTGGCAATCGAGGAGAGAACCTCACGATGAGGGGAATTATTGGCGGGGGAAAGATAATGTTCTGCTGAGGCCACCACGTCGGAGGCGCGCACGGGCGTGCCGTCGTGAAAGCGACATTCCTTTCGCAGAGTAAATTCAACGCTCGTGGGCGATGGTTGACGAAAGCTCTCTGCCAGCCACGGCTCCGCCTGAAGGTTATCGGATACCGTAAGTAGGGAGGAGTGAATCAGCTCACCTATTCTTTGGGAGTTTGCATCGGTGGCAAACACGGGATTCAACGCAGGGACGGGGCTGGAAACGGAAGTGGCTACCGTGTCGGGGGGAGAGACCGAGGGATTGGTGCATCCTGATAAAAAAAGGAGGGCAAGTTGGAGAAAGTTTCTTCCGGTCATATGGAGCCTGTGGGCCTCTTCCATTACGATGTAATCACTCTAATGGAAATCTAGGGAGGGTTATATGTGTAAAATCCGGAATCTTTGGGTGGCCGTCCCCCTTCTGTTTTTTTCCATCTTGGCCCAGGCGTCGGACCTTACCTTTGAAGATTTTCAGAATCAGATGAAGCGGCATGTGAGGAATCTCCCAAAACAGGCCTCGGTTTCACTGCATGCCGAGGTTTTGGGTACAGGCCAGGTGATCTTTTCCCATGAGATGACGCGAAGTCTCGTGCCGGCCTCGAACGCCAAGCTTTTCACATCCATGGCCGCCCTAGAGAAGCTGGGCCCGGCTTATCAGTTCGCCACCGACGTTTACGCCGAAGGAAAGCGCGAGGGTGATGTGCTTGAGGGATCCCTGGTGGTGAAGGGTTCGGGGGATCCGTTTCTCGTAAGTGAAAAAATATGGCTGCTGGCGCGGGAAGTGGCGCGTTCCGGGATTCGGCGGGTCACCGGCGGAATCAAGATCAACAATACAGCGTTCGCCGAAGAATACCGCGGGCTGGTGAATTGGGGCGAAAAGGGAGAGCCGTTTGCCGCGCTCGTTAACGCCACGAGTGTGAATTTCAACAGCCTCGAAGTGCACATCCGGGTGCGAAACGGCAAAGCGGTTGCCGAACTGGGTCCCGTGCCTCACGACTACGCCGTGCTCCGGAACGAACTCCGCGTGATCAGCGGAAAGGGCCGTGACGCCGCCGTGCGACCGGTGGGAACCGAGGGGGGCAAGGAAGTATTTGCGGTCGTGGGCACTGTCGGTAGAGACGCGGATCCTTTCATCGAGTATGCGGCAGTGGCAAATTCAGGATCCTATATCGGGGCGGTGCTCAGCGCGGTGCTGCGGTCGGAGGGCGTGATCGTGGAGAAGGGCTATGCAGGACCTCACAGCGATGAGCCGCGTGGAGAATTGGTCGCGCAAGCAAAGAGCCCGCCGCTCCTCGACCTGGTTCGCTCGTTCAACACCTACAGCAACAACTTTATGGCCGAGCAGGTGTTCCTGGCGCTGGGCGGAGCTCCGGCCACGCCCGAGAAAGCACAAGAGGCTGTTCGGGGATATCTTCAGGGGCTACCGGGATGTTCCGATGCCGATCTCGATACGGGATCCGGGCTGAGCTTCAGTAGCCGGGCCTCCGCCCAATGTTTTGTGTCCGCTTTGCAGCGCAGTCATAGAGAGTTCCGCATGTTCGCCGATCTGTTGGGCTCCATGCCCGTGGGCGGAAAAACCGGCACTCTGCGGGGAAGATTTCTCCGCAACGGTTCCGGTTTCGAGGCGCAAAAAGTGAGAGCGAAAACCGGCACGCTCTACAGCCGGAAAGCCGTTACCTCTCTGGTGGGATTTACCCCGGCGGCGAGCGGAGAAACCATCGTGTTCGCCATTGTGCAAAACGACGAGCGGAGCGGTTCTGGATTCATTTCCCCCATGCGTGACTGGGAGGACAAGTGCGTAGAATATCTTCAGCGGCTCCGGCTTTAGTTCTTCTCGCGCTTGCGGGTGGTGCTTTCGCCGCCGATCCGAAGAGCCCGGTGGAGCCGCCGCCGGTTTCGGGAAATGTGAGCGCACCCGAGGGTCGACTGCCGCAGTATGGCCCTTTTGTGATCGAAGAGGCGCTGGAGCCGAGAGTTCGATTTTGGGTCGACATTTACGCTCGCTACAATTCCTGGGAGATGGTTCTTCACCATCTGGATCATCCCGACATCGTGTATGCCGTCGTAAATACGAGAGGAAATCCAAACGGGGTCAAGAAGGAGCGTGATCGAATCCGCAAACTGCTGCTTCGACTTCACGACCGTCGTGAAGCGATGGCGCGCGGAAAACTCAAGGTCACCGATCTCCCGGCCGACGAAAGAAAATTTTTTGAAAAGTTCTCAAAGGTGGAGGACACGGAAAGATTTCGGAAGGCCGCGGAAATCTCGATGATTCGTGGACAGGCAGGTTTGCGGGATCGTCTCATCGATGCGCTGTATGTATCGGGAAGATACCTGCCGAGAATGGAGAAAGTGTTTGAGCGGTTCAATCTCCCTGGTGAGATCGCCTATCTTCCCTTCGTGGAAAGCGGATTCAACAAGCAGGCCAAAAGTAAAGTGGGCGCATCCGGCATCTGGCAATTCATGCCTGAAACCGGAAAGTTGTTTCTGCGGGTGGATGATGTGGTCGACGAACGCAACGATCCGATGCGAGCGGCCGAAGCGGCAGCCCGCTTGATGACTCAGAACTACGACATCTTGAAGGAATGGCCTCTGGCCGTTACGGCCTATAACCACGGCGCTCTCGGCATGGCCAGAGCGGTGAAGGATACGGGCAGCACGTCTCTGGCGAAAATTATCGAGAAGTATGAAGGAAAAACTTTCGGATTCGCTTCGTCGAACTTCTATGCCTCGTTTCTTGCGGCGCTCGAAGTGGGGAAAAACTACGAGAAATACATCGGCGAAGTGGCCAAGGCTCGCAAGCTGGAGTTCGACGAGTTCGTGATGACGGATTTTGTTTCGTTTCAAACCCTGCTCGAGTTTACCGGTGTGGACGAAAAGGAATTTCGGGAGCTGAATCCGGCCCTGAGCTCCGCTGTGTATCGGGGAGAGCTACTGATTCCCGTTGGTTATACGGTGCGGGTTCCGATGGATGATCGTGGTGATTTTCTTCAGCGCTATGAAAAAATCCCGTCTCACCTGAAGTTCAAAAAGCAAAGGGGCGGAGAGCCTGTTTCGGCTGATCCGCCCCCGCCCGCCACCGTTCCGAGTGGAGAGGTGTCAGGGTCCCCAGAATAACGTTGTTTCCGGGCGAGCCACTCCGCGATAGGGATCGTCGGCCAGATCAATCAGATACAGTGCCGGACGAAGATTCGCCTCGAACGTGGTTCGAATCGCTTCGGGTCCGGGATAGAACCCGCCACCGCCCCAACCGCCGCGAGGCGACAGTTCGAAAGTGAACGACACCATGCCGAGGGCTCCGTAGCTCCAGTCGGTGGTATCGCCGCTGGCTTGGTATAGGTCGCTCGACTGCTGAGGGGTGTATCCGTTCCACTGCGACATGGTTCGCGCGAGGGTCTCGTGTACGGCCCGATCCTTAGGCTTGGCGATGGGATCGTAGGAATGGCCCCAAGGGTAGAGGATCAGTTCACTGAAGGTGTGGAACGTGAGAAGAATTTTCGCGTTCGGACGTCCTTCCACGAATTTTTTCACGGCTTGGGTTTCCGGTTCGCTGAAAGCCGTGGGGCCCATGAACACATCGGAGCAGGCATCGCGTGAGCTTCCGCCGGTACCCCACTGGTAGCCGTAGTTCCGATTGAGGTCCACTCCCGCGCAGCGCCCCCCGTTGTTTCCGGCGCGATTCTTTCTCCACATTTTGTAGTCGCCGGTGGAGATGTCCCACTCGGCTCCGTCGGGATTCACCATCGGGATAATCCAGACTTCGCGGCGCTTAAGAAGATCGGTTACCGTGGGATTGGAGCCGTAGTTTTCCACCAGATACTTGGCAAGATTCAGAGGAGTTTCCACCGAAAGGTGTTCTCGCGCGTGATGGCCGCCCATAAAAATCGCCGCCGGCATCCCCGATGCCTCCTGGGCGGATTGGGCATTCGGATTGAGACGGATGGCCCAGATGTTTCGTCCTTCCACGGAACGACCGATCGACATTACTTTCACTAAGTCGGGTTTCGAGTTCACGAGCTGGTCGATCTCCACCATGAGTTCCTGGTAGTCGTGGTAAATCGCGTCTTCGTTGGGGAAACCCTGAGAGCTAGCGGATTTGGCTTCGAAATGACTTTCCACGGCCACGCCGGCACGCTTCATTCTCTCCACGATTTCTGCCGTGGCGAATCCGTAGCTCATGTCCTGAACCACTTGTTCGATCGACATGCCGAGGTCTACGGCGCGGGTTCGTTCTTCTCGCGTATTTGCTTTTATCGAAACCCAATGCAGCGAATCATCGGCTGCGTCCGCAGCCATAGAAAAAAACACAAGCCCTAGGGCCAGCCACCTTGCCATCATAAATCCGTCCCTCCCTGAGACATTCCCCATTTCCACTTCACATTATAGATACCGGTGCGATGATGGGAAGTATGGAACATTTACCCGTTTTGCTCGACGAGACGGTTTCGCCCCTGGTGGAAACTGCGGGCTCCGTGTTTGTGGACTGCACCTTTGGTGGTGGCGGTCACACGGCGCGCCTATTCGAGCAACTCCCACACGCCACCGTGATCGCCTTTGATCGCGATCCGGAGGCGGAAACCCGGGCCCGTGTAAGGTTCGCCCGGGAGCTGGAGCAGGGTCGACTCCGTTTCGTGTATTCCGACTATGCCGATGTGGCCGAGCGCCTTCGTGAAATGGCGGTACCGTGTGTGAACGGTGTGATGCTCGATGCGGGTGTGAGCTCCTTTCAGTTCGATGACCCGGAAAGAGGTTTCAGCTTCTCCCGTTCGGGTCCTCTCGATATGCGCATGGATACGCGGCAACAGGTAAGCGCTCGGGAAGTGGTGAACTCCTGGGGGCAAAAGGAGCTGGAAAATATCCTCTACCGGTATGGCGAGGAGCGACTCGCCCGCCGGATCGTATCCGCTATCGTGGAAGCCCGGTCCGAGGCCCCGATCGAAGACACGGGCCGGTTGGCCAAGATCATTTCCGAGGCCTATCCCGCGGCGGTGAGAAGAGCCTCTTCGATACACCCCGCCACGCGAACATTTCAGGCCATTCGAATTGCGGTGAATCGAGAGCTGGATTCATTGGAAAAATTCCTCCAGCAGATCCCTGATATTCTTTGCGTGGGAGGGGTGGTCTCGGTGATTTCGTTTCACTCGCTGGAAGATCGCCTCGTGAAGGACCGTTTCCGTTGGCTTTCCCAGGACTGTATCTGTCCTCCGGAGGTGATCACTTGCGCTCGCTGCCATCTTCCTCCCGGGGAGGGGCGCACAAAGAAACCGATTGTGCCCACCGATCAGGAGATTGAGAATAATCCACGGGCTCGAAGCGCCAAGCTGAGAGTCTTGAAGAGGATTCGCTGAAAATGGCTGCTCAGAAGAACAACTCCGTGAGAGTGGTGATCGTGCTGGTATTAGTGACCGCCGTGACGCTATTTTTCGTTTGGACTCGACTGCAAAATACCAGGCTTAGACTGGAAAATGCCCGCCTCAAGGAATCGGAAAAGCAAACCTTGGCCGATTTGAACCGAGTAAAGGCCGACTGGGCCCGCCTGATTTCACCCGCCCGCCTTGAAGAGCTCGGCGCAAAAAAATACAATCTTGGTAGACCCAAACCTCACCAGATAGTGGTGCTCAAGGATTAGAGCCGATGATAGATAAGAATTTTCGCCTGCGCCTCGGATTGGCGTTCATGGCAGTGGTGCTTCTGGGAGCCGGCGTGTTCGTTAGAGCCGCCTGGCTGATGCTCGTGCCCTCGGAGCGGATGGAAGTCGCATTGGACCGCCAGTTTCGCTCTGATGCTCCGAAAATTCCCCGCCGCGGCTACATTCTCGACAGAAGCGGTGAGCCCATCGCAATCAGCGTGAAAGTGAAGTCTCTTTTCGCGAACCCAGGAAAAATCGAACACAAGGGAGAGGCTGCTTATCTTCTTTCCCGCGCGTTGCCAGGACTGGCGAGTGACCAGGTGAGGGAAAAGATCAAGGGCAAGAAGGGATTTGTTTGGCTCAAACGGCATCTCTCCGACGAAGAAGCCGCCGCGGTGGAGCAACTGTTTCGCCGCAAACCAGTGCTCAGCATTGGAATGGGTCTGGTAGACGAAACGCGACGCTCCTATCCCGACGGGAATCTTGCATCGCAGATCATCGGATTCACAGGCCTCGACAATCGCGGACTCGAGGGCGTGGAGCTTGGATTCAACGGTGTTCTTTCCGGTGAAGTTTCCGACAAGGGCGTTCGCGACGGAAAAAACGTGCTCCTCACTATCGACAAGTTTCTCCAGTATACGCTGGAAGCAGAGCTCCGCGAGGGGATGAAGAACACATCCGCCGTCAGCGCCTCTGGTCTGATTCTCGACGCCGATACCGGCGATATCCTCGCGATCGCATCGGTTCCTGGCTACGATCTCAATAATTACAAACAGGCATCCCCCGACCACCGCAGAAATCGCCTGATCACCGACACCTACGAGCCCGGTTCCACTATGAAGCCGTTGATGGTGGCGGGCGCCCTGCAGATGGGCACCATCAAGCCCGATGCGCGTGTATTCTGCGAAAACGGAAAGTTTCAGATTGGCAAGCACTGGGTCAATGAGGCGGAAGCCAAGGACAAGTGGGGCTGGCTCACGGTGGGGCAGGTGCTTCAGAAGTCGAGCAACATCGGCGCCACCAAGATCGGATTCCTGTTTGGATCGAGCAATCTGTTTTCCTGGTACAAAACTCTCGGGCTTTCCGCAAAAACCGGCGTGAATCTTCCCGGTGAAGTGGGCGGGGTTCTTCCAGACTGGAAAAAATGGAACAAGATTCACCTGAGCAATATCTCGTTCGGGCAGGGCATAAGCGTGACCCCGCTTCAGGTGGCCCGCGCCTATGCAGCTATTGCCAACGGCGGCTTTCTTGTGCAGCCGAGAATTGTTCGTCAGCTCAACTCCTTTGAGGGCGAGGTGGAGGAGATTCTTCCAGTGGTCCAGCCCGTGAAGGTGATGGAACCCTCCGTGGCCCAAGCTGTGCGCGACATGATTTCAAAGGTCGCCACCGACGAAGGGACCGCACCGAAGGCCGCGATCCCCGGATTTCAGGTGTTGGGAAAAACTGGCACGGCTCAGAAGGCCTACCCGGGGATCGGCTACCGAAGCGGCAAGCACATCGGAAGTTTCGTGGGCTTCATCAAAGACGTGAAGCCCCGGTATGTCACGATCATCACCGTGGATGAACCGAAGTTCCCTTATTTCGGCGGCGAAACCGCTGCGCCCATTTTCCAGCGCGTGATGAGCCTTGCTCTGGCGCGATCCGGCGTGGGTGTTGCTCAGCCCCTTCTTCTCACCCGGGAAGAGAAAGTGGAAATGAAGCAGCGAGCTCTCGCGAAACCGAAGGTTCTCGATGGAAGAGTGTTGGCGTCGGGAGGAGCGCGTCCCGCTCCGGTGTTCAAAATCGCCGACACCGGGGAAATGCCCGACTTAACTGGGTCCACCGCCAAGGAAGTGCTCGAAGCTTTGGACAAAAAAGATCTGCGCGTGCGCATGAAGGGTGCCGGTGTGGTGGTGGAGCAGTTCCCGCCTCCGGGGGCTGTGTTGCAGAAGGGGGATCAAATTTCCCTGAAGCTGAGTCACGGGGAGCAGCTGCCTTGAAACTCCGAGAACTGGTTTCATCCGCTTCCTTCGATGCGGAGATATTCGGAGTCTGCTGTGATTCGAGAAAAATTAAAAAGGGCGATTTGTTTTTCGCCGTTCCGGGCTTCCAGACGAAGGGCTCCCAATTTGTGGAAGCGGCTTTTGTAGCCGGAGCCGTGGCGGCGGTGGTGGACTCCATTCTTGAGGTGCCGGAAAGCTTTCGAACTCGTTGCGTGGAAGTGGGAGACGTACGCAAGGTAATGGCCGAGGCCGGAGCCAAGTTTTACGGCAACCCATCCCAGCGGCTGCTCATGGTCGGGGTCACGGGAACAAAGGGGAAAACCAGTACCACTTTCCTCGTGGACTCCATTCTCCGCGAAGCGGGATATCGCGTGGCGCTCCTTGGAACCGTTCTCTGCCGACACCCCGGTCGTTCATTTGAAGCAGAGCGCACCACGATGGAGAGCCTTGATCTACAGAAATTTCTTCGCGAGGCCGTGGACGCCGGGGCAAATGCCGCCGTGCTGGAGGTCAGCTCCCATGCGCTTACTCTCCACCGAGTGGGGGGATGTGCGTTCGACGGGGTGGCCTTCACCAACCTTTCCGAAGACCACCTCGATTTCCACGGAACCATGGACGCCTATTTCTCCGCCAAGGCAGCGCTCTTCTCCGATTATGCCGTGGAGAAGAACGGGCGACGCACGGTAGGGGCCGCTAATCTCGACGACTCGTGGGGGAGAAAAATTCCCGCCCGAGCCCGCGCTCGCATCATCGGATATTCGCGAAATCCTGGGGCCGACGTGAGTGGTCCCGGGCTGTGCGCGGGCGCAACCGGAATTCACGGAGAGGTGACTCTCACCGGTGGGGGGCGGCTACGTTTGGAAAGTCCGCTCGTGGGCGACTTCAACATTTCGAATATCCTCGCGGCAGTGGCGGTGTGTCATGGTTTGGGGGTGACGTCGGAGGCGATTGCCCGCGGAATTCACAATTTGGCGGGAGTGAGCGGTCGATTGGAGCGAGTTCCCACCACGCTTCCCTTTCAGGTTTTCGTGGACTTTGCCCACATGGGACACGCCTTGGAGAATGTCCTCAATTCCCTTCGGCCCGTTTGTCGGGGACGTCTCGTGGCCGTTTTTGGTGCCGGAGGCGATCGAGATCCGGCACGGCGACAACAACTCGGTAGCGTGGCCGCTCGTTTGGCGGATCACTCCGTGATTACCAGCGACAATCCGCGTTCCGAGCCCCCCGCAAAGATCATGGACGCAGTGGAGGCGGCCTATTTGCAGGAGCTGGCCGCACGGCCAGGGCTGAAGGATCAACGCTCTTATATAAGAGTGGAAGATCGACGAGCCGCAATAGAGCGAGCCCTTATGGAGGCTCGCCCGGGCGATGTGATTTGTCTGGCGGGGAAGGGGCATGAAACCGGCCAAATTATCGCCGGAAAGACCTACCCGTTCGACGATCGCGAAGAGGCCGCAAAAGTGTTGCGACGCCTTGAGGGATCGGTTGACTCGTCGTCGAAAACTTGAAATAAGTCATAATACGCATGCTGTACCATTTCCTTTATCCTCTGGCCGAGCAGATCAGCGCCTTCAACGTGTTTCGTTACATTACTTTTCGAAGCCTGGGTGCTGCCGCCACGGCCCTGCTTTTGGGGCTTCTTCTTGGTCGAAACATGATCGGCTTTCTGCGGAAACTGCAGATGGGTCAGGTGGTTCGCGACGATGGCCCGCAATCTCATCTGAAAAAGTCCGGAACGCCCACCATGGGCGGGCTCCTGATTCTTTTTTCATTGGCCTCGTCGGTGATTCTTTGGGGGGATTTTTCCAACAAAGCTCTGTGGATCGTAGGGCTTGTGACGATCGGTTATGGGCTCGTGGGATTCGTGGACGACTACAAAAAAGTGGTGGAGAAAAACCCCAAGGGTCTTTCTGCGCGGCAAAAGATGTTCTTTCAGCTATTGATCGCCGGTGCGGCATCGGGGTTTCTGGTCCACTGGGGGCTTATTAACACCGAGCTTCGTATTCCGTTCTTCAAGAATTTTGTGTGGGAAATGGGCTGGCTCTACATCCCGTTCGCGATGCTTGTAATCGTGGGCGCGTCGAATGCGGTGAACCTTACTGATGGGCTCGACGGATTGGCCATCGGGCCGGTCATTACCACCGCGGGGACCTTTCTCGTATTTGCCTATGTGGCGGGCCACATGAAAATTGCCGAATACCTGGAGATCCCCTACATCGCGGGTTCGGGCGAATTGGCCGTGTTCTGTGCGGCGATGGGCGCTGCCGGTCTCGGGTTCCTCTGGTTCAATTCCCATCCGGCCGAGGTCTTCATGGGCGACGTGGGCAGCCTGTCTCTGGGCGGGGCCATCGGCACCTTGGCCGTGGTGACCAAGAACGAGATACTTCTCGTGCTCGTGGGCGGGGTTTTCGTGGTGGAGGCGATCTCCGTGATGATCCAAGTTGCCTCGTTCAAAACCCGTGGTAAAAGGGTTTTCCGCATGGCGCCCATCCATCACCATTTTGAACTCAAGGGCTGGGCTGAGCCGAAAGTGATTGTTCGCTTTTGGATCATCTCGATTCTTTTGGCGATTCTTTCCATTTCCACCTTAAAGTTGCGTTGAACGGAGTATTCACCAGTATGGCGAAGAACAATTCTCCCCTGTCTAATAAAACAGTAGTGATCCTCGGGCTTACGAAAAGCACCGTGCAGCTGGCGCGTACGCTGCAGCTGCGGGGCGCGACCGTAAAAATAAGCGAGATGAATCCCCGCGATAACGTGATGGAAGCGGCCAAGGAGCTTAGTAATCTGAAGCCCGAGCCGGAGACTGAGTTTGGGAAGAATTCCCCGGCCTTTTTTGAGGGCGCCCACCAGGTGGTGGTGGCCGACGGAATTCGCGCCGACACGCAGCCGCTCCCCGACTTGGCCGCCAGGGGAATCCCAGTAGCCGGCGAAACAGAAGTTCTTCTCCGCGAAGTAGACGTTCCGATCATTGCGGTCGCTGGAACAGGCGGCAAAACAACAGCGGCGGTGATGCTGAAGGCGATGTTCGACAAGGCTGGGCGCAAAGCGGCCCATGTAGGCGATCTCGGAGAATCTTTGGCTGGATTCGTGGCCTCCGGTGCTTCTCCGGAATACCTGATTCTGGAACTCTCCAGTGAGCGGTTGGAAAATCTGCGCAGCTTCCGCCCGCAGATCTCCGTGCTCACCAATATGCAGCCTCCTTTCCCGGACCGTTACAACAGTCCGGAAGAGTTTCAGGCTGTGATGCGCAACATGATCCGCAATCTCGATGAGAAGTGCGCCATCGTTTACAATTTTCGCGATGCCAATCTGAAAAACCTCGTTTTGGGCAATCCCGCTCCGAAGTGGGTTTATCGCCGGAAGGATCCGGCTCTTTTGGGACCGGAAATTGCTCGCATCTACAAGGGTTCGTTTCTGGTGAACCAGAGAGAGCTCGTTTGGACCGATTCCAAGGAGCGAGAGCTCTACGACCTTCGCGACTTCCAGCTCTTTGGGCTCCATAACAAGGACAACTTGATGGCTGCCGTGAACGTGGCCAAGTTGGTGGGAATCCATAAGGAAGCCATCCAACACGTAATCCGTAATTTCGGCACCGTTCCTCACCGCCTGGAGTTTGTGAAGAAAAAGGGCGGGGTTCGGATCGTCAACGACTCCCGCGCTACCGGAGTTCACTCCCTCAGGGTGTCTCTGGAGGCCTTCCCCCTTGATCCGGTGATCCTGATCGCCGGGGGGCGTGATGCCCAGAGCGACTTCACCCAGCTCGTGGACGTGGTGAAGGGCCGTGTAAAAACCCTGATTCTCGTGGGCGAGGCAAAAGAGCACATCAATCGGTGCTTGGGGGATCACACGGAGACCTTCCTGGTGGGTACCTTCGAAGAAGCTGTGCTGATGAGCTATCAGAAATCAAGAGAAGGCGATGTGATCTTGTTGGCGCCGGGCTGTGAGAGTTACGATATGTTCGTAAGCTATGAAGAGCGCGGCAACTACTTCAAGAAATACGTGGACGAGATTTGAGATCTTTTCCCTTCCGGTTTTCGACAAGGGGGCGGCCTGCGACCGCCTCCTTTTGTTTTTAGCGGTAGGCTTGGCCGCGTTCGGGCTGGTGATGGTCTACAGCGCCAGCTACATCCTTGCCCAGGAAAAATTTGGCGACGGGCTATGGTACTTCAAAAAGCATCTGATCTTTCTCTCGGTGGGGTTCACTGTGATGGGTTTCTTCCGGGTGCTGAACCATCGGATTCTGGAGAAGATCGCCGCCCCGTTATTTTGGGTTTCCATCGGACTGATGGTGGCCACTCTGGTACCGGGAATTGGGCATAAGGCGGGCGGCGCAAGTCGATGGCTCCGCATCGGCGGGTTCACCCTTCAGCCGGTGGAAATCGCGAAACTGACCACGCTGATGCTTTTGGCGGCGAGATTTTCCCGGCCCGACCTGCCTTTCGACGACTGGAAGAAGGGATTTGTATTTCAGCTATGGCCTGTGGCGGTGTTTGCGGGAGCCAGCCTTCTTCAGCCCGATTTCGGGAGCGTGGCGCTCGTGCTCGCCGCGAGTGGAATGATGTTCTATCTGGCGGGAGTGCGCTGGAAGTACCTGCTCAGTGTGGCCGCGTTGGCATTACCCGCGCTTGCGGCGGTGATGGTGATGGCCCCCTATCGTCGCGCCCGTCTTATGAGTTTTCTTGATCCATGGGCCGACCCGCAGGGTTCGGGCTTTCAGGTGATTCAGTCCTTCCTCGCCTTTCACCGCGGAGGTCTCTTCGGTGTGGGCCTGGGAAACAGCCGCTCCAAAGTTTTTTATCTTCCCGAAGCCCACAACGACTTCATCCTCGCAGTGGTGGGGGAGGAGCTGGGTTTTGTGGGCATAGCGCTCCTTTGCGGCGCCTTCTTGTTGATGCTCTTTCGCGGCATTCGGGTGGCGGCCAAAAGTAACAGTCGCTTCGGCGCGCTTTTGGCGTCGGGGGTGATTTTGCTTCTTGGAATGCAAGTATTCTGGAATGCCGCCATCGTGCTCGGGCTCTTTCCCACCAAGGGAATGACTATGCCGCTTATTTCCAGCGGCGGCAGCTCCATTGTGATGGCGCTTCTTGCGGTGGGAATTCTCCTCAATATCTCGGCCCAGAATAGTCGACAGGATGGTGCATGAAAATTGCCTTCGCGGGCGGCGGATCGGGCGGCCACGTTTATCCGTTGATTGCCGTAGCCGATGCCATTCGAAAGATCTCGCCCAAAGCCGAGCTTCTGTTTGTCAGCACCAAGGGAAGCATCGAAGAGCGTCTTGTTCCTAAGGCGGGACATCGGTTGCTGCTGGTGGCGTCGGGAAAACTTTCCGGACAATCTTTTCTCCGTAGAATCGTGACGATTTTCCGATTGGTATTCGGTTTTTTTCAGTGTGTTGGAATTCTTTTGCGAGAACGTCCGGCTCTGGTTTTCAGCGCGGGCGGTTATGCGGGCGCTCCCTTCGTTTTTTCCGCTTGGCTGCTCGGAATCCGTTGCGAGATTTTGGAACAGAATCGTAAACCCGGAATGGCTAATCGTTGGATGGCGAAGTTTTGCCGGAGAGTTTTCCTGAATTTCGAGGAATCTAAAGAGGGTTTTCCTGGCAGGGAGACCCTTGTGGTTGGTCATCCTTGTAGGGAAGAGATTGAAAGGGCCGCTTGGTCGGCCGACGAAGCGCCGCAGCGCTGGCGATCCGGACCATTTCGGATTTTCGTGTTCGGCGGATCACAGGGGGCGGTCGGCATCAATCGTCTTGTGGTGGAGGCGCTTCCCTACTGGAAAGGCCTCGACCTGGAGATTCACCACCAGACGGGGCAGCTCGACCACGAAACGGTTAAGTCGGGGTACTCCAAGGCTGGGTTTTCGCGGGCTAGGGTGGAGAGCTACGTCTACGACATGGCGGCGGCCTATCGGGAGGCACACCTTGTGATTTGCCGGGCGGGAGCGTCGAGCATCGCCGAGTTGGCGGCAGCGAGAAAGGCCTCGCTTCTGATTCCGCTCGTAAGTCAGGACCGGCATCAAGAACACAACGCTCGAGCGGTGGCCGACCGTGGCGCCTGTGAAACTCGTTTGCAGCCATCTCTCACCGGCCAGTCGCTTGCCGCGCTAGTGGAAGGGTTTTACACTGACCGCGGCAGGCTGGAGACATTTTCCCGGGAGATCCAAAAACTGCATCACCCAGGCGCCGCCCGCACGGTGGCAGAGACTTTGCTGAGGAGCGTTCAAAATGCTTAGGAACCGCAAGAGAAAAGTACACTTCATCGGAATCGGCGGAATCGGCATGAGCGGTATTGCCGAGATTCTGATTTCCCAGGGTTATGTGGTCACGGGAAGCGACCTTGTGGAGAGTGATACTACGAAACACCTGGTCGACCTTGGAGCTCGGGTGCACTATGGCCACGCGGAAGCAAACCTCGGCGACGCCGACGTTGTGGTGGTCAGCAGCGCTATCGACGAAAAAAATCCGGAGATCGTGTCGGCTCGACACAAAAACGTTCCGATCATTCAGCGTGCTGAAATGCTTGGCGAGCTCATGAAAATGAAAACTGGAGTCGCCATCGCCGGCACTCACGGAAAAACCACCACCACGAGCATGGTGGCCACAATCGTGCACTCGGCAGGCCTCGACCCCACGATCATCATCGGCGGTAAAGTGGATGCGCTGGGCGGCAACGCGAAACACGGGCGGGGCGAGCTCCTCGTGGCAGAGGCCGACGAGAGCGATAAGAGTTTCCTGCGCCTTCCTGCCACACTGGCCATCGTGACCAACATCGACAACGATCACTTGAATAACTACGGCGACATGAGCGCCATCAAGGATGCGTTCGTGATGTTCGTGAACCAGATTCCTTTTTATGGCCGCGCTATACTTTGTCGTGACGACGACAACGTGCGCTCCATCCTCCCGCGCATTAAAAAGCCGATGATCACCTACGGTTTTTCTCCTCAGGCTGATCTTCAGGCTCGTAATCCCCGGGTTGAAGGATTCCGGTCATTTTATGAAGTTTGGCTCGGTGAAAAGCAGCTGGGTGAGCTTCAGGTTAATGTTCCTGGAAAGCACAATATTCTCAATTCTTTGGCGGCCACCGCTGTGGGGCTCGAGCTGGGGCTCTCCTTTCAGCAGATTGCAAACGGTCTTGTGCAGTTCCAGGGCGTGAAGCGCCGGTTCGACACGAAGGGCGAGAAAGGTGGAGTAAAGGTTGTAGACGACTACGGCCATCACCCGACCGAGATTCGTGCCACCTTGGCCGCCGCCCGCAAGGGATGGAACGGCCGGATCGTGACCTTGTTTCAGCCTCATCGGTATTCCCGCACTCAGGATTGTTACGAGGACTTTCTCCGCGCCTTCGACGACACGGATGTGCTCTTCATCGGCGAGGTATATGCCGCAGGAGAGGCCCCGATGCCGGGAATTTCTGGAGCGAAGCTGGCCGATGATATTCGGCGCCACGGACACAAGAGCGTGGAATTCGTGGGCGACGCAAAGTTGGCGGCCGACAAGGTGGTGGATAAGGTTCAGAGCGGCGACCTATTCATCACCATGGGCGCGGGCAATGTGTATCAGGCAGGAGAGAAGCTTCTCCAGCTTCTCAAGTGATCAAGATCCTTGAAAACGAGCCGCTGAGTCGTCACACCACCTGGCGAATCGGAGGGCCGGCCCGGCGCCTGGTTCTGCCTCAAACAATTGCAGATTTAGAGGAGTTGGCGGAACTCATTCGCAAAAGCGGCGATCCCTATTTTGTAATCGGAAACGGCTCCAATCTTTTGGCGTCCGACGACGGGTTTCCCGGCTGGATCGTGAAAACCACCGAACTCGGCGGCGGCGTGGAGTTCCTGGATGGGGACCGAGTAAGATGTGGTGCTGGAGTTCTCAACAATCGATTGCTTCGAGTGTGTGCCGATCGGGGACTTTGGGGACTGGAGTTCTTGTCGGGGGTGCCTGGAACTTTAGGGGGCGCCGTGGCCATGAATGCGGGCACATCGCGAGACTGGATCGAGTCGGTGCTGCTTTCCGTGGAGACGTGGTCTTTTTCGGGCGGGCGGCGCGAGCTGCTACGCTCACAGCTTCGATTCGATTATAGAGAAAACCATTTTTTGGGCGACGACGAGTTGGTGATATCTGCGGAAATCCAGCTAAAGCGAGGCGCGCCCGAGGAGATTCGGGTTCGACTGGGCGAAATGGCGCGTCGACGAAAGGAAGCTCAGCCCATTGAGCTTCCCAGCTGCGGTAGCGTTTTTCGAAACCCCTCGGGACACAACGCCTGGAAACTGATCGAGGAAGCCGGACTTCGCGGTATGCGAAAGGGCGGGGCGGAGATCAGCGCCAAACACTGCAATTTCATCGTCAACAATGGCGGCGCCACAGCCGCGGACGTGCGCTATCTCATTGACCTTGCGAAGGATCGGGTGAAAGAGCGTTGTGGCATTGAGCTGCACGAGGAATTGAAGGAAATTGGACTCAGGTGGATTCGATGAGTGAAGGAGTTTCCAAGCCGTTTCTCACTTGGGGTGTGTTTGGCGCGTTGGGCGTTGTAGCCCTCGTTTGGTCTTCGATTGAATTGCATCGATTTCTCACCACCTCCCCGCAATTTGCGGTGAGGGAGGTGGCGGTGGTCACCGAAGGCCCGGTTCGTCCCGACGACCTGCTCCGGGTTTCCGGTGTGAGAAAGGGAATGAATCTGTTCCTTCTCGATCTGGATGAGGTTCGCACGAGCGTGGAGAAAAACCCCTGGGTTCAGGCGGCGTCGATTTCACGCATCCTTCCCGGTCGGGTGGAGATTCGTTACGTTCCCCAAAAGCCTGTGGCACTTCTCGGTCTGGACTCTCTTTATTATCTCAATTCCGAGGGAGTGCCGTTTCATCGGGTTGAGCGCGGGGGGCAGATTAATCTCCCGATTATCCAGGTGGACAGAGAGTTGGCTTCGGAAGAGGCCCCAGTGGAGTCTATCCGTCGGGCTCTTGAGCTCGTGGAAATACTAAAAACGTCGAAGGTGTTCGGTTTGGACGATTTAGCCGACATCACCGTACGCGGTACCGGGTATAAAGGGGCCGCGCCGTTAGTGACCACGCTTGCCTTTCCGCCTGCTCGGTTGAATGTCGGAGGTAGGATCCCCAAGCGCTTTGTTCCGGTAACGTGGTCCCTTGAGGAGCTCCCACAACAGCTGCATCGAGCCGAGGTGGTGGCCCAGAACCTCGTGCAAGTTGGTAAAAATCCAAGACTAATTCGCTTAGAACTCGGTAAAAAAATAGTTGTAAAGACTGATCGGTGAACTTACGCTTAAAGGTAAGTGGTGTGTCTGGGCACATGCCTCCGTTTACGCTCCTAAGGAGGGGGTCGTGGCGAAACAAGACTTCATCGTCGGTCTCGACATAGGCACTACCAAAATCTGCGCCATCGTTGGCCAACTCACGGAAAGCGGAATCGACATCGTGGGCATCGGCACGCGGCCGTCAACCGGTTTGCGTAAGGGCGCGGTCATCAACATCGACTCCACGGTTGAAGGTATTCAACGGGCGATCGAAGAAGCTGAGCTAATGGCCGGCTGTGAGATCGATCGAGCCTGGGTTGGAGTGGCAGGCAATCACGTAAGGAGCTTCAACTCCTCCGGCGTGGTGAGCGTGAAAAATCACGAAATCAATTCCGACGACATCGAGCGCGTGATCGACGCCGCCAAGGCGATCGCGATCCCAGCGGACCGTCAGGTGATTCACTTGATCCCTCAGGACTTCATCATCGACGGCCAAGATGGAATCAAAGATCCGATTGGAATGAGCGGCGTTCGTCTCGAAGGAAAAATTCACATTATCACCGGATCTTCGTCGAGCACGCAGAATCTGGTGAAGTGCGCCAACCGAGCGGGCCTTGGGGTTTCCGAGTTGGTTCTCGAGCCGATCGCGAGCGCCGAAGCCGTGCTTTCGGAAGATGAAAAAGAACTGGGCGTGGCGTTGGTCGACATCGGCGGCGGCACTTCCGACATCTGCATCTTCGTGGGCGGCGCGCTGGTGCATACCGGCGTGATCAACGTAGGCGGCAATCACATTACTAACGACATCGCCGTAGGGCTGCGCACTCCGCAGACCGAGGGTGAAAAATTGAAGATTCGCCACGGATGCGCGCTTAAAGATCTTGTGGCGCCAGAGGAAACCATCGAGGTTCCCGGGGTGGGCGGACGTCAGCCGCGCATCGTGGCCCGTCGACTTTTGGCCGAAATCATCGAGCCTCGCGTGGAAGAAATGTTCCAGCTGATTAAGGCTGAGATTGAAAAGACTGGTTACACCGAGCTGATCGGAAGTGGACTTGTGCTCACCGGCGGCGCTTCGATGCTCGACGGCATGCCAGAGTTGGCCGAAATGGTTTTTGATATGCCCGTGAAGCGCGGGTATCCCGCCGGAATGGGCGGGCTTCGCGACATCGTGAATTCCCCCAAGTTCGCTACCGGGGTGGGCCTTTTGAAGTACGCGGCCAAAAAGATCCAGCAACAGCAGCATCGCAACTCCCAGTCGGAGGGGCGAGCCGCACGTCGTGTGCGTGAGGTGATGGGTAACTGGATCAGGGATTTGTTCTGAACTTTCGACGAGGTTTTAGGAGGAAGCATGTTCGAACTCGATAATTCGGCCACCGCAGGCGGTGGAGCAAAAATTAAAGTCATCGGCGTGGGTGGTGGTGGCGGTAACGCCGTGAACTCCATGATTCGATCTGGGCTTACCGGAGTAGAGTTCATTGCTGCCAATACGGATCGACAGGCGCTCGGCGCGAATCTGGCCGAGGTGAAGATTCCCCTTGGCTCTGAGCTCACGAAGGGTCTTGGTGCCGGAGCTAACCCCGAGATCGGCCGCAAGGCGGCTCTTGAGGACTACCACAAAATCGCCGATGTGCTTCAGGGCGCCGACATGGTGTTCATCACTGCAGGAATGGGCGGCGGAACCGGAACGGGCGCCGCACCAGTAATCGCAAAGATCGCCAAGGAGCTGGGCATTCTTACGGTGGGCGTGGTCACAAAGCCTTTCGACTTCGAGGGACGCAAGCGCAAGCGCCAGGCGGAAGAAGGGATTCGCTTTCTGAAAGAGAGCGTAGACTCTTTGATTACGATTCCGAACCAGCGCTTGCTTTCGATCGCTGGGAACAACATGGCGATTATCGATGCTTTCCGCAAGGCCGATGAGGTTCTGCTGAACGCGGTTCAGGGCATCTCCGACTTGATCAATCACACGGGACTCGTGAACTCCGACTTCGCCGATGTGCGCACGATCATGGCCAACAAGGGCTTGGCTCTTATGGGCACCGGCACTGGAGAGGGCGAGCATCGCGCTGTTGAGGCCGCCACTAACGCGATTTCCTCTCCGCTCTTGGAAGATGTATCCGTGGATGGGGCTACCGGTCTAATCATCAACATCACCGGTGGCGCCGATCTCACGGCATTCGAAGTGAACGAGGCCACTACGTTGATTATGGAAGCCGCCCATGAAGACGCCGAGATCATCTGGGGCACGGTGATCGACGAGAGCATGAAGAGCCGGGTAAAAATCACGGTGATCGCCACCGGAATCGCCAGCAACGCCACCATGGAGGCTGCTCTTGGGCGGCCCGCGATGGTGGGCACTCAGGCGGAAAGCCTGGCGCGTGTGGTAGCGCCGCCGCCGGTGCACCAAGCCGCAGCGCCTGCGGTTGCGTCCTCGCCTGTGGTTGCGCCCGCGCCTGTGACCGCTCCAGTGGCGGCAGCTGCAGCGGTGGTCGCGCCGGCTCCAGCAATCGACAAGATTATTCCGGCAGGGGCTTCTCCTCGTGACGAAGAGGAGACGATGCACGACTCCTTCGATGCCATCGACGCAATTGCAGCGATCGAAAAAGAGGTTGTCGATGTTCGCGCAGCGCGAGACGCCACCCCGGTGGCGGTTCCGGCAACAAAGGCAAATGTGATGGAGCAGGTGGAGCTCTTTGATAAAGAGCGTCCCCAGGTGAAGGATGAGTCGGCACTCTCGCGCAACAAAGACATCCGTGCCGACCTTGCTCGCGCGCAGCAGATCGCCAGGAGCTTGGGAGTGACGAACCTTTCCGATGAAGAGTTCGACATTCCGACCTTCATTCGTAGGCAGCAGAACGAAAAAACGATCTAGAAAATTGACTTAACGCAGCACGTTGGGGTGTGGCCGAATAAAGGCGCACCCCAATTGTTTTTGGCGCCATCTAAACTCACTGTAAACGGACTGTGTTTGCGCGTGCTTGCGAGAGCCCGTATGGCCATGAAAAGTTTTCACGGTCCTGTAAGATAATGTGTGGCAAAAATTTCTTGCGCGCTCGTTCTACACGGGGTCGAATATTCCCTGAATCAAAAAATTCCTTAGGAGGGGATTGTGATGAAGAACGTGAGAAGGAACTTGCTTTCCGTTATCGCACTGGCTGCGGTGATGATGGCGGGCAATGCCTTGGCCGCTGTGCCAATGGTGAAGGTGAATGGCGTAGATCGGCCCGCTTATCGCGAAGGCGAAGTAATCGTGAAGTACAAGGATGGGGTGATGCGCACCCGCTCCGCGATGGAGGCTACCTACGAACGTTTTGGCGTGATGAACGTTAAGCGTTTCGGCGGCACCATGAAGAACATGGAGCACTTGGTGTTTGGTAACCAGCACCTCACCGTGGAACAGGCAGTAGCTGAACTTCAGCGCGACCCTTCCGTTGAGTACGCTCAGCCGAACTTCATTATGTATACCTTCCCGGCCATGGACGCTGAGGCAGCACCGAAGGGTGAGCCTTGCCCGATCCCTGGCATTCCGTTCCCTCCCGGCTGCGATGACTCCGGCGGCGGCGGCGGCGGCGGCGGCGGTGGTGGTGGTGGTGGTGGTGGCGGTGAGCCTTGCCCGATCCCTGGCATTCCGTTCCCTCCCGGCTGCGATGACTCCGGTGGCGGCGGTGGTGGTGGCGGCGGTGGTGGCGGCGGCGGCGGTGGCGGCGGCGGCAATCGTCCTCCGATCAACCCCGCACCGGCAGAGCCCGCATCTTCTCCCGATCCTGACCTCGCAAAGGCCTGGGGTGTGATGAAGGTTTCGGCTGATAAGGCCTGGGCCAAGAGCAAGGGCGACAAGAGCGTAATCGTGGCCGTTATCGATACGGGCGTGGATTACAACCACCCTGACTTGGCGTTCAACATCTGGCGCAATCCGAACGCGAAGCGCGTGGCTGAGACGGGAATCGACCCGTCCGGTAGCGACGTGAGCGGCGACGTGGTGGGCTGGGACTTCGTGCATAACGATAACCTTCCCTTCGACGACAACATGCACGGAACCCACTGCGCAGGAACGATCGGCGCCGTAGGTAACGATGGCGTGGGAATCTCGGGCGTGGCTCAGCGTGCATCGATCATGGCGTTGAAGTTCATCACCGGCCAAGGAAGCGGCACTACTGCCGATGCCATCAAGAGCATCGACTATGCCGTGAGCCGTGGCGCCAAGATCCTCTCCAACTCTTGGGGTGGTCGTGGCGGAGACGGAGCTGAGGACCAAGCGCTGAAGGATTCGATCATTCGCGCAATGGACAAAGGCGTTCTCTTTGTGGCCGCTGCCGGTAACGACGGCACCGACAACGATAAGGACCCCGTGTTGCCGGCGGCTTACAATCTGCCCAACATGCTCACCGTGGCTGCTACCTCCGAGAACGACGGCATGGCCTACTTCTCGAACTACGGCCTGAACAGCGTGCACGTAGGCGCTCCTGGCGTGAACGTGTACTCCACTGTTCCCGGCGGCAAGTACTCGAAGCTCTCCGGAACTTCGATGGCGTGTCCGCACGTGGCCGGTGCAGCTGCGGTTGTGTGGGCCGCGTATCCGAACGCGACCTACAAGGAAATCAAAGAACGCATTATGCGCTTCGGCGATGAGAACCGTGCCCTTTCCGGCAAGACCATCACCGGAAAGCGCATCAACGTGCAGAAGGCTGTGGAGAGCTCCCTCTAAGAGAGGGCCTTTCAAAGTCGAAAAAGGGGTGCCCGCTTCCTGCGAGCACCCCTTCTTTATTTGAGTGAAGCGCGTGGTTCACATCCATGCGAAAGCCAACCGGCTTCACTCTCTTCTTCGGCGCATCCTTGTGCCGAAGTGCCCCCAGCTCCCCTGCTCAAGCTTTAAAATTCACCATCCGTCCCAAACTCTTGGGCTTGCGACCTTCCGCCGACAAGTTTTCCAAGCGCTCCGCCGCTTCCTTGCACTCGATGCACAATTCGGCGGTAGGGCGTGCTTCCAAGCGCTTCAGGCCGATCGACTTTCCGCAGTCGAGGCAGAGACCATAGGTGCCGTCCTTAATTCGAAGCAGTGCCTCTTCCACTTTTCTAAAATACAGACTTTCTCTGTTGCCTAAACGCATCTGCATTCCTTGCTCCACATCGTTTAAGGCGAGGTCCACTTCGTCGAGGCGGTCGTCGGTGGCAACTTCAAAGTCCACCTTGATCACCTTGGCGTTTTTGAGGATTTCGCGCCGATGTTCTTCCAGGGCACCTTTCAGGCTCTGGATGTCGTTGTTGGTAAGAGTCTTCTTAGTAGCTTGAGCGTTCATAAAATCTTCCCCCCGGCAGTTGTTTGTGCCGGGAACGGACCCTGCAAATGCGGGGCCGCAATATTAAACTATTTTGGTTTTAATTCGAGAGAGGGGGACCTAGTTCTGCTGGAAGCCTTGCAGCACCTGAGAGGTAAGTCCCTTGAGCGTTTCCATCACGCCCACGCCGGTGCGGGCGATGGCCTCATACTGAGGGCGCCCGTTCGGGTTGAGCGCCAACGCCAGCTCGGATACAGGGCAAGCATTGGGGATGTCCCGCTTGTTGTATTGGAATACGAGAGGAATTTTTTCGATCTCATAACCCTGCTCCTCCAGGTTTTGGTTAAGGACACTCCAGCTTTCCTGGTTGGCGTCCAACCTGGTCACATCACTATCTATTACAAACACTATGCCATCGACCCCGCGGAGCAATAGCTTGCGGCTGGCGTCGAACTGGGCCGCTCCAGGCACAGTATATAAGTGGAGACGAACCTTGAATCCCTTCACGGACCCCACCCCTAAGGGTAGGAAATCAAAGAGCAAAGTGGGCTCGTTGGTGGTGTTGAGGGTCATCAGGGACCCACGGTCTTCTGGCGAGAGCTGGGAGTAAATGAACTGTAAATTCGCGGTCTTGCCACAAGCCGCGGCACCAAAGTAGATGATCTTACAGTGGATTTCTTTGGTGTTGTAGTTAACGAAACTCATGGCCAGCGGCCTTTATCCTACCTGTAATTTTTTCCATTCCCCAGGAAAACTCGGCCCCAGTGGTGACGAAACGACCCCAGGGGGCGTCAGCGAATTTCCTGGCGATTCTCCAGGGCTCGCCCAATCGTGCCGCGATCGGCGTATTCCAGAGAGCCGCCAAGGGGGAGGCCGTAGGCGATTTTAGAAACCTTCGCGCCGAGCGGACGAAGCAATCGGTTGAGATACAGGCCCGTGGCCTCGCCCTCTACGCTGGGATTCAAAGCAAAAATCACTTCGGCTGGAGTGCCCGCGGAATCCAGGGCCCCCACGCGCTGAAGAAGCTCTTTGGCGCGAATCTGGTCCGGGCCCATTCCGTCTACTGGAGAAATCGTGCCGTGAAGCACATGATAGCGACCCTTGTATCGGCCGGAGCTCTCGATGGCGCGGGCATCGCCGGGCCGCTCCACCACACAAATTTGATGGGCCGTGCGACCAACGTCGAGACAAAGGTCACAAGTCTCCTGCTCGGTGTAGGTGAAACACTCAGAGCAAAGGTGTACCCGCTCCTTGGCTTGCACGAGAGCGTCGGCAAGAGAGCGCACCCGCTCAGACTCGCTGTTCAGCAAATGATAGGCGAGACGGGTCGCGCTCTTCTCTCCGATCCCGGGAAGCTTGGAGAGTTCGTGTACCAGACGTGTGAGGGCATCGGCTCCGTTTTGCATGAATTAAAAAAGTCCCGGAGGGATCGGAAGGCCGCCGAGTGCGCCGCCCATGGCGGAGTTGGAAAGATCATGACTCTTCTTTACGGCTTCGTTCACCGCGGCCTTCACCATGTCTTGCAACGTTTCTTGGTCGGCGTCTTGAATTGCCTCTTTATCGATAACGAGAGAAACGATCTCTTGTTTTCCCGTCATCACAACCTTCACGGCACCGCCACCGGAGGAGGCCTCCACTGTTTTGCCGGCCAAATCAGCCTGAATTTTTTCCATTTTGGCCTGCATCGCCTTCGCTTGCGCCAGGAGCTGATGCATGTTGCCGCCGCCGAATCCGCCTTTGCCCTTCATCGAAAATTCTCCTTACTTGGACTTTCCTACGTCGAAGTCCGCTTCTGCAACTCCGAAAATTTCTTTCGTGGCCGAAGCAATGCCGTGCTGCAGAAAACTCTTCTTAATCGTGTCTACGCGGGAGGCCTCGTCTTGCCGGGTTGATTCAGCAAGGGTGGGGGCCGGAGCCGTGGTCATCGGCTGCACATCTACTCGTGCCTTTAGTCCGGTCCGTTCCGTGAGCAGTTGTTCGAGGGCGGCCAGGCTTGGTTTGGTTTGGGCTTGTGTGAGGTAAAACCCGTGTTCCTTCAGAAAGCCAATTACGAGACGACTGTCAGTGGCAGACGGAGCGCTGACCAAGGCGGCGTGTTCGAGGAGCGCGCCTAAACTGGGCTTCTTCTCGGTCACGAAGGCCACCCAGTCTTTCCAGTCAAATGCGGTCGGGGGAGACACCGACGCGGGAGCTGCTACGGGCGCGGTGCGGGCCGGAGCCGGAGTCGGCGCGGGTTCAGGTGCTTTGCTGGTGCTTATGGCTGCTTTTGGAGTTTTTTGAATTGTTTCCGCGAAGCTCATGAGGTTTCCGAGGCCCGCAATGCGGATCAGCGTCATCTCAAGAGAAGTGCGAGGCATCTGGCTTCTTAGTATTTCCTCGTTTGCGCTAGATAGCACCTTGAAGGCCGCCTGGAGCGTTTCACTGGTAACCGGACGTGTGGCCTCCGTTAACTCAGCGCACTCCTCGTCTGAAAGTTCCAGGAGGGCGGAGTCGGCTCCCAGGCGCAGAAGGGTGGCCACGCGAAGTGTTTCAGAGAGCTCAACCGCCAGCATCTTCATCTCCACACCGGAGTCGAAGGCCTTTTCCACGGAGCGAATCGCCTCGATCGGGCGATTGCCAAAGAGATCACGGAGAATTCCCGCTAGAAATCCAGTGCCGAGAATGCCGAGGCTCTCAGTAACGTTTGCCGCCGAGAGTTCCTTCCCGGAGAGCGCGATCACTTGATCTAGAGTGGAAAGGGCATCGCGCATTGAACCTTCGGCCTTTCGCGCGATCATTCGAAGTCCTTGAGTGTCGGCTTTGACGCTTTCTTTGTCGCAAAGGCGGCGCATGGCTTCCAGGATCTGAGCCTGAGGCACTCGCTTGAAGTCGAAGCGCTGGCAGCGTGAGAGGATCGTGGCGGGGATTTTTTGTACTTCTGTAGTGGCGAGAATGAAGGTCACATGCGCGGGTGGCTCTTCGAGAGTTTTCAAAAGGGCGTTCCAGGCGGCTCCCGTGAGCATGTGCACTTCATCGATGATATAAACCTTGATGGTGCCTCGCGAGGGCATGAACTTCACGCTCTCGCGAATCTCGCGCACATTCTCCACACCGTTGTTGGAGGCGCCATCGATCTCCAGCACGTCGATCGACCCGCCGGCTGCGATTTCCAGGCAGCTTGGGCATTTGTCGCAGGGAGATCCTGGATTGGCTCCTCCTGTTTTCGAGGCAGGATCCTCACAGCGTAGCGCTTTGGCGAGAATTCGAGCGGCGCTCGTCTTGCCAACTCCCCTGGTGCCGGTAAAGAGGTAGGCCTGTCCCACTTTTCCCATTTTAAAGGCGTTGAGGAGGGTATTAGCCACGTGGGACTGCCCCACCATTTCGGCGAACTGTTGAGGGCGGTACTTTCTGGCCAATGCTAAATAAGACATATTAATAAGAGTGGCGGCCCGGCGAAGCCACGTCACAACCACCAATGGGTTACCGTTGCTACCTTCCGGTCCTGGCGGGGTTAGCCCCGGTAGCCTGCATGGAGCCAGGCCGCCAAAGAAAAGGGATACCGTAGGGGGGGGCGGGGTGTCCACGGAATAGCCGGGGTGTAAACGAATCATACGAACCACCGCTCCAATGGCCGCGCAACCACCTGAAATCACTAATGAAAATAATGGCATTGGCTGTGCATTTTCATCCTTCGGAGAGATTTTTTGGAGGTTTCTATGGTTGCCCTGCGTTTTATGGTTTGGAGCGTCTTCACGTTGGCCGCGATCCTCATTCTCGGCACGGTGTCGGCTCGCGCCGCTGACCGACCCACGGTGGCTCTGGCCGATTTGCAAAACCTGAAGGTGGGAAAATTCTCGCTCGCGGTTTCCGCGGCGGAAAAGCGGGAAATTTGTTCTTCGTTTTTGGTGGATTCCGCCAGCGGTCGCCAAGAATGGCCCTTCGTGGGGCAGGCCTCGGCGGATCGCCAGAACACCGACTGTTCCATGGACTTGGCTAAGCGTGGACTACTCGCCGGAAATCCTGGCGTGAAGTGGGATTCTTTCAAGCCGCGGTTTTCCGGACTTCTTCGTGAGTCCGCGTTGGCGCGGGTGGACTCCGATCAGCTAGCCTGCGTGAAGCAACAGCGGGACGAGATGCGCGCAGCTCTTCGCGATGCCCGCACCTTGTCGGTTCTTTCTCAGGAGTTTGAGCTCGCTCAAATCGACTTGAAAGTGGAGCAGATCTCCACTGGTCCGGAAGGTGAAACTCAGGTGAAAGCGGAGAGTGGTCGTGCATCGGTGAGCCGGGGCGTGGACGGAAAGCGTCGCCTCCAGTTGGTCGCTCTGATTCGCGACGGGAAATGTTTTGCCGCCGCCGACACGCTGATTTCCGACGCAGTGGCTGCCGAGTTCCGACCCATCCAAGAGGCTCGTGATAAGGCCGCCAATGAAAAGGCCGCTCGTGACGCGGAAGCTCGCCGCCGCGCTCAAGAGCACGATGCGCAAGTGAATCGTGCCGGTAAGGACAAAGACAAGATCGACGACATGATGAAGGACCTCAATGATCCTCGCGTGGAGTCCGACCTCGAGATCAAAGTTTCTGATTGGTGGAAGCGCGTTCGCGGCAACTCCGGCGAACGGGCACCCGCAGAGGCTGGTTCTGCTCAGTGAGAAGGCATCTTCTCCTAGCTCTGATTCTTTCGGCCGCTCTACCAGGAATGGTGGATCGGCCGATCGCCGTTTCTGTGGGTGAGGCATTGTCCACTGTGCGCCCCAAGGGAGTGATGGGCCTTGAAGCGGTTGCCCTGAGAGAAGACTGTCCCTCATTTCGCGTGACTGTTCAGTCTGGACACTTAGTAGAAATGCCGTTCAACTCTGAGCCCGAGGCTCCCATGAACTTTTCATGTGGAGTGGAGGCAGCCAAGGCCGTTGTTGGCTCCGAGGCAATCGACTGGTCCCGATTCGAACCGGTGTTTTCTGGTCGCTCGGCTTTGATTCCTGTGGAAGTGCTTCCGCTGGGCGCCGTCCGTTGCGTGACGGAGCAAGCGGAATCGATCGAGAAAATCACGGGGACGGATTCCTGGGTCGACACTCTAACGCTTCGGGATGCATCGGGAGTAGAAATCCGTCTTGTCTCGGTGGAGAGCCGTCGCGTGGGACTTTCCCACGTGGTCTCACCCCTTCCTCGGATCGTAGTGGAAGAGAGAGCCGGGCGTCGTGTTGCTGTGGTGCAGGCCGTGTGGCAGGAGTCGACGGAAACCTGCCGAACATTGAAGCAGGGGGAATTGGAAGCCGCGCTAGGGCGCGCACCTGAGGCAACGCCCACTGTTCCGGCGGCCAATCAGGACGAGCGCCTTCCGGCATCCTCCAGCGGGCTCTGATCACCAAAAATCTGGCCCCAACCTTCGCTTCGCTTCCAACCCCGAACATGCAGGAAATATGTGATCGTGCTTACGAGTACATCGATTCCGTATTTCCAGATATTCACGTAGTTTTCTTCGTCGCCATAGTGGGTGGGTATCGGAGTCTCCCCGATTCGAAGGCCGAAGTGACGAAAAGCGATGAGAATTTCCGTGTCGAAGTGATAGTCCGAGGAGAACCGTTGAAAAGGAATTTTTTTCAAAGCTTCCACGGAATAGACGCGATAGCCCGAGTGGAATTCACTCAGCCGAGTGCCGAGGAAAAAATTCTGGATGGTGGTTAACACCCGATTGCCGATGTAGCGATGAAACGGCATGCCTCCCGCAAGCGGGTCACCGCGAAACCGCGATCCAAATACCATATCGGCCTCGCCCTTAAGAACCGGCCCAAGCACGTTCTCGATAAGCTCGGGCGCATACTGGGCGTCGCCGTGGAGCATCACGATCCCTTCCAGCCCCTTTTTGATCGCATATTGGTAGGCGATTTTTTGGCTTCCTCCGTAGCCCTCGTTTTTAGAGTTACGGATTACCTCGAGGTTGTGGATGTTTTGATCCTTCTTCAGTCGCAGCGCAATGAGATGGGTGTTGTCGGCCGAATGATTGTCGACCACAAGGATCTCACTTACCGAGTCGCGCACCTGAGGCGGAATACGCTCAATCACTCGAGGCAGCGTAAGTGCAGCGTTGTAGGCAGGGATATAAATGGCAAACTTTTGTAGATCCACTTGGGAAAACTTAGCAGCCTCTCCGGGATTCGTGCAATCGCTTCCAGGCAAACCACCCAGTAGTCGACAGTACCAACAAAAAAATCGAAAGCCGTAGCGGAGTGGTCCCACTGTTAGGGTGCAGCAACCAAGAAATATGGGTAGGCCACAGCGCATCTGGCGGGGCCAAAATCGAAAACGGATAGATAATTCCTCGGAACACCAGCGCCAGCCCCACGCCGAGGATTACCGACGGAATCCACACAGTGGAAATAGGCCTAAGTGTGAGGGCCAAGGCGATGCTTGGAAAAATTACAGAGAGATATCGAGGCCCCGGGCTGAAACCGGCATGCCAATTAAAAGTAGAGGCATTTAGAAAAAGAAGAGAGCCTAGCGTAGCCAAACAAAACCACTCATGAGCGCGCTGTTCCTTGGGCACCACCTTGCCGGAAAATAAAAACAGTCCACTCGCCACAAGAATCCAGGGCTGTGTAACAAGCAGGCCCCGCACCGGCCCCAAGACGAGTTGGATCAAAATCTCCGCTTGTTGAAGAATGGAGGGCGAGCCTTCGTTGAGCTGCTCGGGGTTAATGTAGAGAGACGCAATTCGAAGTGGGCCACCGAACGCCACCGAATGGTACCAGATCCAGAGCGCGGCCGGCAAAAGACCTCCCAAACAGAAGCGAGCAAGTGATGCCGCGCTGCGATTGGCCACCACCCAAACAAAAACGAGCGCGAACGGAAATGCCAGAGTTCCGCCGTAGTCGGTGAGCAGGGAAAATCCAAGAGCCAGCCCCGCGGCGGCATATTTTTTTCGTAGCGTCAGCCATGAAAATGCGAGCATCAACCACGCCGCCAGTCCATGACCAAACCAGGAGTTCATTAGAATGGCCGCGGTGTTTCCAAAGAGGGCGGCCACTGCAAAGAGATGAATTCTCCAACCGGAAATCCCGCTCGATTCGAGCCACCGGGAAATTAGCAGGATCAGCCAGCAAAACGGCAAAAGCTGGAGGCAAAGGATAAGGACCGTGCTTTGAAAATAGCCGGGCTGAGGTCGGCGTCCCTTTTCATCGCGCTTCTTGGTTTCAAACGGCGCCACCAGCAGTTCCGTGGCAGCAAACACAGGAAGCCCGAGGAGGTCGGCGCCCGGTGCCTTGTTGGAATAGTAGTTACCATTCGGGCTCTTGGACCAGTCTAGCGTCCAATCGGTATATTGATTGATGTGTAGGGTGTTGTTTTCCGTGATGGCTCGCATGGCGGCGAAGCGGCTGAGGGGGTTCGTGCCGCCGTCTTGAGTCACCGCTAGTGCTAACAGCAAAAACGCCAACACCCAAGGTAGGGCCGGATTTTTCACTAACACTTCGGCTATACTTTTCTTCACAGACATGAAGTTACTTCTAATCTTTCGCTGGCGGAACTTCTATTCGATCTCGTTGCCGCTGATCGCTGCGTTTCTGTTTTTGCAGCTTGTGGTGGAGCAAAACGGCGGGCAAAACGCCCGTAGCCGGATGGCCACCTTGCGGGCGATGGTGGAGCAGACCACATTTCGAATCGATCCTCACATTATTGCCACCAGCGATTGGGCGCGAACTCCTGACGGCGCCTACTTCTCCAATAAGGCCCCGGGGCCGATGCTACTCGGCTACCCGGTTTTCCTGGTCCTCGACGTTCTCCACATGGCCAAAGAGCGGGGATACCGCGACGAGAGGGGGCTCCGGCACTTTCCCGACACGTTCCAAACATCGGGCGTGAGTCTCTTGATGCAGGCGCTGCCGTTTGCGCTATTGGTTGCGTGGGTGATCCATTGGCTGGCGTTGCAGGGGGTGTCGAACGGGGCCCAATGGTTCGCGGGCCTGGCTCTTCTGTTCGGAAACACGGCCGCCTGTTTTATGAACAGTTATTTCGGACACGGAATCACCGCCGTATTCACGCTCGGGGGGTTGATGGCGCTTCTCCATCGCAGCTGGTTTTGGACGAGTTTCTGTTTCGGCTGCGCCCTCCTCTCCGACTATGGCTTCGGCATGATGACGCCTGCGATCGTGATCGTTTTCGGACTGGCGCTTATTCCTCTAAACGGGCGCGAGCGAATGGAGGCCATCCGGCGGTTTGCTTGCGGCGCTCTGGTGCCGGGAGTGCTGTGGATCTGGTATCACCTCGCCACATTTGGTGGAGTGCTGGCGATTGCCAACAAATTTCAGAATCCGGATTTTCTCGATAAGGCCGGAGAGGGAGTTCAACTCTGGGGCATATTCGGATTGCCCAGCCTGGATACCCTTTGGAAACTTATGTTCGGTCCGGAGCGAGGAATTCTCTTCACCCAGCCATGGCTTCTCATTGTTCCCCTTGCGGCGCTCCTGTCTCGGCGAAGTGTTGTGGGTGGGAGGCGCTTCGTGGCCATTTTTTGTGTGCTCGGGTTGGCAGGAATGCTTTTTATGAACGCTTCCTTCGGGGGGTGGCACGGCGGGGGCGGTCCGGGCCCGCGCTACTTGAGTCATGTGTTTCCCTGTTTTGCTCTCTGGGCCGGATTAGTTTTGGACCGAAGTTCGTCAGTTGTGAAGGTCGTGCTCTGGGCTGGATTGGTGGCGGCCGTGGTGTTTCGCGCGTTGGTGTATGCCGGGCCCCTTGAGGCGCCGGTTGAAAACCTTTGGAGCTTCTACGCTCAAGAGTTGGCGCGTCCGAGTTACACGCCAGTTCTGCGGTTCTATCTCTTCGGAATCGTGGTGACAGTGGCGCTAGCCGCAGGGCTCAGCGGAAAATTGGATGCGACCAGACTCCCCAGTGGTGGAGTCGATACACAAGGCTAGTGAGCACCACGCCTAAGCCGTACTTCACGCTGCGGGGGAAGTTGATCGACGAGGCGTCGTCGAAATACTTCGTGGGGCATGAGATCTCCCCGAATTTCAGATTTGCGGCACGGAACTGGGCAATGATCTGGTTGTCGAACACGAAGTCGTCGGAGTTTTTCTTCCAATCAACCTTCTCTAGGGCCGCGCGGCTGTAGGCGCGATAGCCGGTGTGATACTCGCTGAGTTTCAGGTCGAGCAGAATGTTTTCAAAAGCGGTGAGAAAGCGATTCGCCACATACTTCCAAACGGGCATTCCCCCTTGAAGAGCCCCAGCGCCTAAAATGCGCGAGGCCATCACCACATCGTAGATTCCCGAAGCCACCATGTGGGCCATTACGGGAACAAGGCGAGGGTCATATTGGTAATCAGGATGGAGCATGATCACGATGTCGGCACCGTGAGACAACGCGGTGGAGTAGCAAGTTTTTTGATTGCCGCCGTAGCCAAGATTTCTTTCGTGGGCCACGGTGGTGAGACCGAGTCGGCGTGCTACAGCGATGGTGTTGTCGGGACTATTGTCGTCGACAAGGATGAACTCGTCCACGCAGCCGGGGGGCACGTCCTTAACCGTGGCCTCAAGAGTCTTTTCCGCGCGGTAGGCTGGAAGGACGACGATTACTTTCTTTCCATTGATCATTGCCGGGGGAGGGTAACAAAAAAAGCGGGCGCTGAAAACGCCCGCCTTTTTTGGCTCAAGACCGATGTGTCTTAGTTCTTCTGGAATCGGCCGGTGAGGTAGTAGTCGAAGTACTCCGTTCGGCAGCCGTAGCCAGGGTGCGGATAGTAGGGATCATGCGGATAGCCGTGATGGCTCACGGTGTCGGTTACCGCGGCCACGCTGCGAGGCGGGTAAGGATAGTAGGGGGGATTTCCGCAAATCGTGCGAACATCGGTGTAGTCGCGGAGGGAAACCTGCATCGTGGTGCCGCCTTCGAAATCTACGTAGATCGTGTCGCCGGCCGGACGGGGGAGGCAGAGGTTCGCGTCGAAAAAGAACTCAGCTCCGGTGATTTCCACTTTGCCGTCCTTCTCCTTGTAGGAAACCTTCTTGAGGTTACCCACGCGGCTTCGGCAAGCGGGAGAGATCATGTCGTTGTTCGTGTTCCATACGAGGCGATTGCCTTCGAGGGTGAGCGACACAGTCACAGCCTTGCGATCAAACTGGCCGTTCCACTGGCCGAGGAGGCTTTGCACGTGGCCGAGGAAATTGGCGGGAATTTCACCGTTAACGATATCGAGTTTGCTGTCGCAGCCGGCGAGAGAGATCACGGCGGCGAGCGCGAGGAATTTCATGAATTTCATAGGTTTTGTCTCCGTTATGAAGAGGAGGAATATCGCCTTGCTGGACGGGATGCAACGCCTAATTTGCCGCGCAGCGGCTAGGGAGAGAGGTAAGGCAACTCCCTGAAAATTTTGGATTTTTCCAAACTTGGAGACCGTCACAGGAATAGACTTCATGAAATCCCTGTTCCTTCATGGTGGCTTGGAGGGAGGGAATATTGGTTTCGTTGAGCGGAGTGTTGTTTACCTCCGGGTTTTGCGACCAAAGGATGCAGTCCACAAACTCTCCCGGTCGGTTCGGCAGATTCACCACGGGGAGATGGTGGGACCAATAGCGTTGGGTGAGGTGAGGCACGAAGGTTCCGGTCGACGACAGTTTGGCCTCCGGATGAAGGCGAGGAAAAACTTCTTGTTTCAACCAAACGTGGTGTGGCGACGGAGAAAAGAACCGGATGTAATGTGTCTCGCTTCGCCCGTAACCGGCGGCAGCACAGAGCACCAGAGCTACACCCAGCCACTGTCCCCTATGCCGCAACAGTTTTTCGGCCTGAAGAATTCCCGGAGCCAGAGCCCACCAAACGCCCACGCCACTCTCTATGCAGTAGTGATAGCCGATGTTTACCCGGTGGTCGCCCTCGGTGAGAAAGTAAATCGCGTAGCCCGGCAGGGCCGCTAGAAAAGTTCTCGGCGCCAAGAGTGGCACGAGGGCCAGCGGCGCTACGGTGGAGAAAAAGAAGCGGAGCCGAGAAGGAGTCAGCACGGTTTGCAAGAAATGCCCCGGTTGGAGAATCGGCGCGAGCAGAAGGTCAAGGGTAGAATCGCCAAAATGAGCGTAGGCGTTTACGTAGTGGTAATCGGCGGAAAACCAATGAGGTACCACTTTAGTGTCGAACCAGAACACCGCTCCACCCAGCATGAGCGCAGCGATGCCAAAGCCACGATTTCGTTTTCGCACGGATTCGGGAGCCGAGCCAAGAATCCAGGCGAGCCCCACGCCCACAGCCACTGGACCCGCACTTTCCTTCGCCGTGAGCGCGAGGAGAAAGGCGATAGCGCCTCCCGCTACGCGCACCCATTTGCCGCTCTGAAGTCCCGCGATGGCAAACAGAAACAGGGGAAGCATCAGTACTTCCGGGTGAAAGTCGAAGCGGTTAGCGTTTCTCAGCGGGAACCAGGCGAGCCAGAGGAGTGGAACCAGGGGAAGTAATCGATGATTCCCCCCTAAATATTGGCGGGCGACCAGCCACGCGGCCACAGCGCCCGAGCAGAGTCCGATAGACTGCACGGCGAGGAGAGTCTCTGCTCGAGGAATTGCAGCGTAAAGCGGCGCAAGAAGCCAGAAAATCGGGGATTGATGGTCGGCAAAAAGATTCATCCCGCCTTTCACGCTCGAAACATAACCATTGCCATGAGTGAGATTCCAAATAGCGCTGTCGAAAATGCCGAGATCCGCATATCCACTGGAAAACGCCCAGTGGCGTCGCATGGCCACTAATGCCCAAAGAAAAGACGCAAATAGTGTGGCGCCGAGGAGGGTGGTGATGGGGCGCGAGAGAAGAGATCGATTCCACCAGTTCCAAACGAAGAGACAAAACCGAATCGATGACGCCTGAAAAACATTGGTCTGCATTTTCCTGTGAAGCAAAAAACCCAACAGGGCTACACCGATCACCGGACCGTTAATCTGGGTGAGCTCCACCTTCAGCCCCGGTCGATGAATCCAGATCCCGCCTGTGATGAGAGGGAAGAGTACGGTCGCCCACACTAGGGCGTCCCAGAAAGTAAGAGCCCAAAGGCGGCGAGAGGGAAGGGTTTGCTGCACACCTTCTTTTGCCCTGAATGAGGACTGGGCTCAACACCGGAGCGAGTGTTGTGCGCCGCGGCAGCCCGGGTTTGGTTTACTCAGTTCCGTGCTTCATGCTAGACCGTTGGTTCGATCTCATTCGTGCGCGGAGAGATGGCCGAGCGGCCGAAGGCGCACGCTTGGAAAGCGTGTTTACATCAAAAGTGTAACGAGGGTTCGAATCCCTCTCTCTCCGCCAAACTTAAATCAGTAGTACAATGAAAAGTTCCCCTGAGAGGGGACCACCTTTGGTGTCCGACCACCCTTGGTGGGAGGGGCGCGTTAAGTGTTGGTTGTTAAAAACGAGTGGAGAACTCGCAGCGTCGGCATAGGTCTTCCACCAGTTCGCCACGCTGGAAACTGGTCACCAGCTTAGCGAGGCGCGCGGATCGCAGGACTTCATCCAGCGGAGTTTCAAAAATATTTCCGAGCCGAATGGCTGCTTCCTTATCCAGGCAACAGGGGACTACGTCCCCGTTTGCATGAATGGCGATTTGTTGGCTTCCGCCGAGGCACTTCCCGGAAGAGCGAAGCAGGGGCAGTGAGAGTGAGGGCCATTCAAAGCGAGTGTCGTAGTGAATGTAGAGGCGTCCGCGAAGTAGTTTCGACTTGCGGAGGCGCGGATCCACGCGACGGTTGATGGTCACGGAGAGGGCTTCTTCAATTTTGGTGAGAATGGCTTCGTTCTCTGTGTCTTCGAGCGCATCGCTCGGAAGATTCCAGAATCGAAAATTCACGTATAGATCCGGACGCTCCTCCAGGGCTCGACGGGTGAACTCCAGAATGCCCGAAAGCCACCGATCTGGAGAAGCGTTGGGGAAGTTGTTCGAAAAACTCTGCAGTGAAAAATTCACCTGTTCCACGGCGGGCGCGAGTAGGGCTGTCATATTCACCTGGCTCAGGAGCGTGCCATTGGTGGTGATTTCGAGCCTTGCTCCTTCTTCACGGGCCACATCCACGAAACGAGGAAAATCGGGATGAGAGGTCGGCTCACCCATGAGGTGGTAGGTCACTCGATCAGCCAGCGGCGCCACTTGGCGCAGAACCGCTCGAAGCTGAGCTTCCGTCATTCGTTGCCCCGGTCTTTTTACCTCAGGACAGAATGAACATTGAAGATTGCAGGAGTTGCCGATCTCCACATAGATTTTCTGGAACCGCTTGGCCATGAATCGGCTTTAACCCGATTCGTGGAGCCGAACCAGTCGCTTGCCATTCGCCTGTGTAAATGGGATGTTGGGCCTTGAGGCGCCTCACCCGAAAGGGAGCGACCTCCGCGAAATCTTGAACTTTTTCAGGAGCTGGGTTTGATCCACCAAGGACAGACACCGAATCTTCGATCCTTCTTTTTGCTGGTAGGCGCTGGCCGGCTGGCGCGCCATTTTTCCTTCGCATTTCAAAGTTTTGGATTACCGCTTCTGCGCTGGGACCGTTCGCGCCCCAAGGACGAGCTGCAAAAGCTTTTGGCTCAAGCCACTCATGTGGGGCTGGCGATTTCCGACGACGCCCTAGAGGGATTCATGCGGGAGCATTTGGGCTCTCGCCACACAGTGGTGCACTTCTCGGGAGCCAAAAACATTCCCGGCGCCATCGCCGCGCATCCTCTGATGACGTTCGGCCCCGCACTCTTTGCTCCGGAAGAATATGAGCGCCTCCATTTCGCGATCACCGGGGCCAGCCGTCTTGAGGATGCTTTGCCGGGGTGGCCGAACTCCTTCACCGTGATGCCCGCTGAGGAGCGAGCTCGGTATCACGCTCTTTGTGTGATGGCTGGAAACTTTCCGCAGCTCATCTGGAAAAAATGCGAAGCCGATCTGGCGGTGCTGGGAATTCCCGCGGACGCCTTTAGGCGTTATGTGGAAGTGGTGGCCACCAACTTTTCCCAATTTGGCCCCGCTGCAGTTACCGGACCTATCGTGCGCGGCGATCAGGGCACAATTGCTCTCAATCGCGAGGCACTGAGCGGCGATAAATGGCAACAAGTTTACGAATCCATCACGGAGGCTCACGCATGACGATTCTTGAACTTCAGGAAAAGAAGCGCAAAGGGGAGAGGCTCTCGATGCTCACCTGCTACGATGCGGCGTTTGCTCGAGTGATGGCTGACACGCCGGTGGACATTCTCCTCGTGGGGGATTCCGTGGCAATGGCGGTGCATGGAGCCGAAACTACGATCGATGCGGATATGGATTTGATGGCTCTTCACGTGAGGAGCGTGGCTCGGGGAGCCGGAAAGAAGCATATTGTGGGCGACCTCCCCTTTCTTTCCTATCGAAAGGGACTATCGGAGGGTGTGGCCGCGGCGGAACGTCTCCTGAGAGCGGGGGCGCACTCGGTGAAATTAGAAGGAGCCGAGGGAAACTTGGAGCTGGTGCGCCACTTGGTGCAAAGCGGAGTGCCTGTGATGGGGCATCTCGGACTCACTCCCCAAAGCGTGCATCAATTGGGCGGCTACAAAGTGCAGGGGCGCGATGCGCGGGCGGCCGATCTTCTACGCCAGCACGCAAAAGCATTGGAAGACGCTGGGGCATGGTCGCTGGTGCTGGAATGTGTGCCTTCGAAACTTGCCGGAGAAATTACCAAAAGCTTGCAGATTCCCGTGATTGGAATCGGCGCAGGAAGCGAAGTGGACGGGCAAGTGCTTGTGATGCACGACATGCTTGGGCTACAGCCCGGATTCAAACCCAAGTTTCTACGCCGATATTTCCAGGGCTACGAACAAGTGCGCGCCGCCTTCGAGGCCTTCGATCGGGACGTAAAGAGCGGAGCTTTTCCCAATCAAGAGGAGAGCTATCAATGACTCTCGTATTGCGAACGCCGAAAGAAGTGCAGGATTGGCGCAAGTCGGTGAGCGGAGTGGGATTTGTGCCCACGATGGGGGCGCTCCATGCGGGGCATGAAGAGCTGTTGAAACGAGCCCGCGCCGAGTGTGATCGTGTGGTGCTCAGCGTTTTTGTAAACCCTACGCAGTTTAATGATCCCAAAGATTTTGAGAAGTATCCCAGCACCTGGGAGAGCGATCTCGCCATGGCGGAGAGAAACGGAGTGGACCTGGTGTGGGCCCCCACGAAAGATCTCCTGTATCCCGACGGGTATCGATTTCGCGTTACCGAGAATGAGTTCAGTAAAGAGCTCTGCGGCGCCCATCGCCCGGGGCACTTCGACGGCGTGCTCTCCGTGGTGATGAAACTTCTTCAGGTGGTGCAGCCCGAGCGTGCCTATTTTGGGGAGAAAGACCACCAGCAACTCACGCTCATTCGCGAAATGGTGGAGGCGTTCTTCATGCCGGTGTCGATTGTGCCCGTGGCCACGGTGCGGGAACGCGACGGGCTTGCCATGAGCTCGCGCAATGTGCGGCTCAGCTCCGCAGAGAGAGAAAAGGCGCCATTTCTCTATCGCGCCATTCGCGAAAGCGGTTCCTCGGAGGAAGCGTGGCGACTCCTGCAACAGGAGGGTTTCCTCGTGGATTACGTGGAAGACCGGGGCGATCGTCGCTTTGCGTCCGCCACCCTCGGGTCCACTCGTTTGATCGACAACGTGGAGCTATCCCGATGAAAAAAATTCTTTTCATCGCCACGGGATCGATTGCTTGTTTCAAGGCAGCCCAGGCTGTGAGCGCGCTCGTGAAGCGCGGCTATAGCGTGCAGGTGGTGGCAACCAAGAGCGCGCTTGAATTCGTGGGCGCTGCCACGTGGGAAGGACTCACTGGCAGGCCCGTGGCTTCAGATCTGTGGGCGGCCGGGCGAGCGATGGATCACATTCAACTGAATCGGGACGCTGATCTCGTGGTGGTCGCTCCGGCCTCTGCTAATTTTCTCAACCGGATGGCCGCGGGGCTGGCCGATGATTTGGCCTCCACGCTTTTCCTGGCCCACGACTTTCAAAAACCTTTTCTCGTGGCTCCGGCGATGAACGTATCGATGTGGAAGCATCCAGCCACGCAGCGGTCAGTGGCGCTGTTAAGAGAAATGGGCGTGGAAGTGCTTCCTACGGGCGAAGGCCCATTGGCATGCGGAGAAGAGGGCGAGGGACGATTGCTCGAGGTGGACGATCTGGTGGCTCGGGTGGAAGGTAAACTCTGCGGAAACGGGCCCCGCGTGTTGGTCACGGCGGGAGGCACTCGCGAGCCGATCGACGATGTGCGATTTCTCGGCAACGGAAGCACGGGCGCCACTGGGGCCGCCATAGCAGCGGAGCTGGCGGCTCAAGGCATGAATGTCACCTTGCTGAGAGCGGCTTCGTCGGTGCCGGCGCCTCAAGGGGTGGCAAGCCGCACGTTCGATACTTTTTCCGATTTAGAGGCAGCCTTGGCGGAGGAGCTTCGGGAGAAGCCGCCCTCTCACGTGATTCATGCGGCAGCGGTGTCGGATTTCACATTGCCCAAGCGCGAAGGAAAGATTCGCTCGGGCCAGGAGCTCTCTCTCGAGCTGGAGCCCACTCCGAAACTGATCGCCCGGCTAAAAGAGTGGGCCCCCGTGAAAGTTTGTGGATTCAAACTAACGAGCGGAGCCGGTGAGGTTGCCCGTAGGGAGGCGGTGGCTCGAGTGATGGAGCACTCCGATCTTGTGGTCCATAACGATCGCTCCGAAATGGGCTCGGGCCGGCACACTTTTCATTTGCATCAGCCCACAGATAAGCAGGAAACAATCGAAGGTGCCCGCGCCTTAGGTAGAAGGCTTGCGCAATGGATTCAGGAGACGCGCCCATGATTCTCGCGATGGATATCGGAAATAGCCAGCTCTACGGCGGGGTGTTCGACGGTGATCGAAAAGTGATCTCCTTTCGCAGAAACTCGAAACAGGGATCGAGCTCCGATGAGGTGGGCATTTTTCTTCGCAGCGTGATTCGCGAAAACGGAGTAGATCCGGCCCGCATCAAGGAAATCGCATTGTGTTCGGTGGTGCCTGATGTGGTGTATTCGCTTCGCGGCGCGTGCCTTAAGTATTTCAACGTGGAACCCTTCGTGCTTCAGGCCGGGGTGAAGACAGGGCTCAAGATTCGCTATCGCAATCCCCACGAAGTGGGCGCCGACCGAATCGCCGACTCGATTGCCGCCGTGAACCTATATCCTGGCAGGCCCGTAATCATCGTGGATCTTGGCACAGCCACCACCTTCGAGGCCGTGAATGGAGAAGGTGAGTATCTGGGGGGAGCGATCACTCCGGGGTTGCGCCTACAAATGGAGGTGCTCGAATTGAAAACCTCCAAGCTCCCCGCCGTGGAGATCGTGAAACCGGAGCAAGCGCTGGGGCGCACCACCGTGGAGAGCATTCAAGCCGGATTGTTCTATGGGCACCTGGGCCAGATGCGGGAAATTATCGATCGCCTTTCCCGTGAGTGCTTTTCAGGACAGAAAGTGATGGTGATCGGAACCGGCGGTTTTGCTCATCTTTTCGAAAGAGATGGGGTATTCGATGTAATAGAGCCGGATTTGGTGCTTCAGGGACTGCTGATGGCCCACCGATTGAACTCTGATGCCAAGGGAGCGAAGTGACATGCAAGTGACGATGCTAAAAAGTAAGATTCACCGTGCAACGGTAACTCAGGCGGAACTCAGCTATGAGGGATCGATTTCAATTTGCGCCGATCTTATCTCGGCGGCGGGCCTGTTCGTTCACGAGCAGGTGGATGTTTACAACTGTAACAATGGAGCCCGATTCACCACCTACGTTATTGAGGGTAGGCCCGGCGAGATTTGTTTAAATGGGGCGGCGGCCAGACATGTACAGCCAGGTGATCTTGTAATTATTGCGGGCTACTGTGGCGTCTCCATTGAGGCGGCAAAAGTGCATGAGCCAACCGTCATTTTTGTCGATGAGAAGAACCGGGTTAGGGAGCGAAGGTTGGAGAAGCGGGAAAACAACGGCTGATAGACCCCGGCGCGCCATTTTAATGATGGTTTTTGAATGAGATTCTACGGTTATTACGAACAAAAAGACCCCGACGAGGTGCGCGCACTCCTCCGCGAGCAACGCACCTGTCACCTAATCACCCAAGGGGCAGACGGGTTGGAGGTGGGTTACTTCAATCCCCACATTCTTTCCGATGGAAGGGTGATGCTCCATCTCAACCGGGCCGACGAGCAGGTGAAATCGCTTCGCGCTCAGGGCCGGGGCACCGTGCTTTTTCAGGATCCGCCCACGTTGATTCCTTCGTGGTGGGTGGATGAAGAGAATGGATCTGCGGCCACCATGTATTATCGCTTCGCGCAGCTGGAAGGTCCGGTGGAAATCATCGACAGTCCGGAGAATATGATGGAGATCTTTCGCGGCATGATGGGCCTTTACCAGCCGGAAGGGAAACATGCGCCTTTAGATGCAAAAAACCCGCTCTACGCCAAGAGCCTTGAGTTGATTCTCATGGTGGTGCTCGCGCCGGAAAACACGCGCACCAAGTGGAAGCTCGGCCAGAATCGGCTCGTGGAAACCAGGCGCGGTGTGGTGGAGAAGCTGAAAGAACGGGCGCAGGGATTCGACCTCCGCTGCGCCGAGGAAGTGGAGCGTTGGATCAGTCGGCATCCCGGCTGATTATTCCGTTCATTACCGAAATGACGATCTTCCAGGGGCGCGCTCCTGCCTTCGACAACACGGGAAAGGCATCAGCTTTTCCGTTCACCACGCTGGTATCGAACTCGTAGGGTTGAGTGGTGTCGGGAACCAGAGAGACCTTCCCGTTCATCACCTTCACGGTGGTGTCGAAGCGGGGGCGAATCATGTGGATCTTTCCATTGGCGCCGTTGATTTCAGTGGCCACACCGGCGGGGATTCGCACATGGCACTTAGCGCCGCCGCTTTTTTTCAGATCAAGCGTGAAGTTGTTTTGATTGGCGGTGAAGATTTCTCCGGAAGCGCCTTTGATGATTTTGCACGACCACAGAAGGCGATCGTCCGCGGCCGTTTCCACGTCGATCTTTGCGTTTCCAAAGGGGATCGCGAGGCGGGATTTTTTGAGATCAACCTTATGTTCGCCGCTGACTTGCTGTGACGATCCGTCGTTGACGTCGATGTCGGCATCGATCCTGAGGTCACCCGCCATGTTTTCGTCCACCTTAATCAAACCGCCCAGGATGCGTACCTTTCCCTCATTTTCATTCACCTCGATGAGTGGGCTGAATTTGAAGATAATGATGAGTGCTGTAGCGCAGAACATTCCGAAAGTTCCCAGGAGGCCGATCATCAACCACTTGATTACCGGCGACTTCGGGGGCGGGGTGGGCTTCAGTCCACGTTCCATGATGTAACGATTGGCCACGGTTTCAGGTTCGCCGAACGAATCGAGAATTGAACCGAGAGAGCGTTCCGGGGAGCGTTGCTGTGCCTCTAGTATGTGGCTCTTGATCTCGGTGATGATCTCGGCACGCTCACTTACGGCGATGGCCGAGAGGGCTCGGTCGAGGCGATTGAGATAATTTTCCAGTTGAACATCAAGAGTCATTGGTGGGTCCTTTCACATTTTTTGAATGGCTGAAAATCGAAATCATCTGTTCAAATTCTTCTGTCATTTGGCCGAGAATTTGTTTGCCCGAGTTGGTGAGCGAGTAGAATTTCCGAGGAGCTCCCTTGAGCTGCTCAGTTTCCCAGGTGCTTTGGAGTAAGCCATCGGAGGTCATGCGGTTCAGAATGGGATAGAGGGTGCCTTCCTTTAAGGAGAGGCCGAGGGTGGCTAACTTGTCGAGAAGATCAAACCCGTAGAGGCGCCCATGTTTTTGAGTTAGCAGCAGAATGCAAAGCTCGAGGTACCCCTTGCGGATTTGCGTTTTCCAGTTGTCGATGAGCTCTGCCATGCCCAGAACCTAGCAATGCAAAGTACCTGGCGTCAATGGTTTCGGTGAAAATCTATTAATCCATTGAATTCATTAATGATTTTATCGGCCCTGAAACTCTGCCACTGCCTTCATCAGATAAGACTCCACGGCCTCTCGTTTGGTCCATGCCTGGGCCTTCGGGTCGAACGGCTTACGCTTTTGGGCCTGCTCGAGAATTTCCGACGACAGGGTGATGCGATCTTCCACTCCAAGAGGGAGATTCTTACGTGACTCCCAAAGGGCCGTGAGGGCGTCCCATTCAAATTCGGAAAGCAGCTTTGCTTCTTCTGCGTTCGGAGTGCGTGACCAAAGCGGCTTGGAGGTGGCACATACTTTCGTGGACTTTTGGGTTTGCTGAAAGTGCAGCCACTCGTGAAGAAGAGTGGAAAATGGGGCATCGTGAGCCAGAGCAATGGTGGTGCAATTCTTGGATTTCTTGTGTTCGCCTTCGCAGAGAGTTTTTCCCATCAGGGCTTTGTGCTGTGTTACTTCCGACAGAGCGCCCGTTGGGGATTCTGCTTCTCCCCAGTGAAACCCCCGTGGTGCACCCGTGCGATCAGACTTCAGAATTTCCACGCAAGCACCTTGGGCGCGAATTTCTTTTAAAAGCTGTTTCGGCGCGAGCCCGCCAAGACGAATCAGTTCGGCCTTTATTTTAACATCTCCGGTTACGCACCATTCGCAGGAGGCCATAGCGGCTCCAAAAGTGATGAACGCTCCGATTAGTCCTGTGCTGATCAGTGGAAATCTTCTCATGTGGTCAGAATAACTCCGTCCGGTTAGCATTGGGAACATGGCAAAGTGGTGGGTAAAGACGGCTCTGGGACTGATTTCCTTGGTGATTGCCTTCGGAATCTGGTCGGTAAAAAATAATTTTTCCAAGCAACTTTCAGACTGTGAAAGTTTAGGCGGCGGGCCGGAAAACTGCTCCCGTCTGGTCTACGGAACATCCCCCTGGATTGATGCGTTTGGGCCCGAGTTCTCTCCTCCGCTACCTTCCGACTCGCGCACTCGTTTGCTGATGGCGAGAAGTCCAAAGTCGATGGTCTCCTATGCCTACTGTTATTTTCAACATCGAGGCTGGTTTGCGCCCGGGGATGTTACGCCCGAGGTCTTCTCGAGAAGTGTGCAAGGTTTTTCCATCCTCGCGAGCGAGTTGAATTCGTGGAAAGCGGAGCAGGAAACTCCGGCGATGGTGGAGTGTGGGAGACGGGTCGAGGAGTTTCTGGGCGAAAAACCCAAGGGCCCGGAAGATCTGTTTCAAGGGCTAGACGCCGTGGTGGTGGTAAATCCTGCGGCGCTGAACGCGTTTCAGGATCCTTGGAAAACAATGCTTCGAGAAGCGGCAACTGTATTTGTGCACGAAAAGATCCACGTTTTTCAGAAGATGTGCCCAGAAGCGGATGCTGCGGCAAAGTCGGATTGGCAGAAGCTCTCGGTTTCGGCGCGTGATGAGTTTGCAAAAGCACACCCCGGTTACGCTTGGACAAATCCGGAAGTGGCAGTTCGCGAATTCCTTGCATTTCAATACGAGGCAAGTCCCGAGGCTCTCACGAAGCGATTCCCTGGGTGCAGTCGATGAGTTTTGCGCGAGCACGGGAGGCCATGGTGCGGGACCAGGTCGCCTCTCGCGGCGTGGAAGACGTGCGAGTGCTTCAGGCGATGAGAGAACTTCCTCGTGAAAATTTTGTTCCGTCGGAGATGACTAGTAGAGCGTATTCCGACGGGCCACTCGATATTGGAAACAAGCAAACGATCTCCCAGCCCTACATTGTTGGCTTCATGTTGGAGGCGCTGGAGTTATCGGGCTCGGAGAAGGTTCTCGAAGTGGGCACGGGCAGCGGCTACAATGCGGCACTTTTGGCCATGTTGAGCAGGGAGGTTTGGTCGGTGGAGCGAGTGCTAGCTTTGGCGCACAAGGCGAGAGTGCATCTTGAAAAGTACTCCAATTTGAAGTTGCGGATTGCCGACGGCTTTCTCGGAATTCCCGAGGTGGCGCCCTTTGATCGGATTGTGCTCACAGCGGCACCGGACCATGTACCGGAAGCGCTATTTTCCCAGTTAGCGGAAGGCGGAATTCTGTTGGCTCCCGAGGGAACCACGAGACAGGAGCTGGTGAGGTGGAGAAAGTATTCTGGGATCTTAAAGAGAGAATCTTTGATTGCGGTCCAGTTTGTCCCAATGCTTCCAGGCGTTTCATCGACAGAGAGATGAGTTTTCTTTTGCCTAGAAATCCCGGACAATGAAGACAGATGTCGTCACCAGTTGTAGACAAAGCGTCGTTGAAGGGATTCCGGACGGAACGTTTCGACGTTCGTCCATTCGTAGCCGGAGACTATAGCCGCTGGCGGGCCGCCTATATGGCGCAGTTTCCCAAGCAAAACGAGTTCGATGAGGACCCCAAGCTTACCAAAGAGCTCACGCGGCAGGAGTTTTCCAAAATGCTGCAGAAACATCGTCGCTTCCGAAGCGAGCGAGTGATTTTTTGGTACGCGGTGGTGGAGCGAAAGACCGGAAGGCTTGTGGGACAGGTGCTCTTCGCCCTAGTGGAGCGCTACAACGTGCAGAGCGCTCGGATCTCATATTTTATTTTTAACAATTACTGGAAGCATGGGTTCGGCAGGGAAGTTGTAGATGCCGCTCTGGAGTTCGCCTTTCGAAAGTTGAAACTTCATCGCCTCGAGGCCGAGATTCTTCCTGGCAATAGGGCCTCGATCGCGCTCGCAAAACGGGTGGGAATGCAGCCGGAGGGGCTTCGACGTAAAGCCGTGTTTGTGCGTGGGCGTTGGCGCGATCATTTGATCTGGGCCATTACGGCCGAGGATCGCGGCGTCACCATGCGTCCGACGGTATTTTAGCTGCCTACGTAAATGGTCTTGGGATGAGTGAACTCACGGATTCCGAAGTGACTCAGTTCCCGGCCGAGTCCGGATTCCTTCATTCCGCCAAACGGTAGTCTGGAATCGCTTCTCACCCAGGTATTCACGAAGCAATTTCCGGCTTCCAAGCGGTCACGGGCGATGCGCTCACCCTCCAACACTGATTGCGTAAAGATGGCGGCACCCAGGCCATAGCTGGTTTGGTTGGCGAGTCGAATGGCTTCTTCTCGGCTCTTCGCACGAATTACCGCCGCCACTGGCCCGAACAACTCCTCGTCGAAGGCCGGCATTCCCGGAATCACGTCTCGAAGCACCGTTGCTGGGTAGTAGAACCCGTCCCCCGCGGGAATTTTCCCCCCCATCACGAGCCGCGCCCCGTTTTGCACCGACTTCTCCACCTGTTGGTGTAGTTCGTCGCGGAGATCTTGGCGGGCCAAGGGCGCAACGCTCATCCGCCTCATCTGATCGGCCAGAAGTTCCACGAAGCGCTCCACTACGGCGTCTTCCACGATGAACCTTTTGGCGGCCACACAACTTTGGCCCGCATTGATGAGTCGGGAAAAGGCGCATGCAAAGGCTGCCTTTTCCAGGTCCGCGTCGGCAAGCACCACATAAGGATCACTGCCTCCAAGTTCGAGCACCGCCTTTTTCAAGTTTCTTCCGGCGGCTTCCGCCACCTTGCGGCCCACCGGCGTGCTGCCCGTGAAGCTAACTGCTGCCACTTCGGGGAAGGAAATCATGTCGAGGGCGGCGACTCCGCTCACAATCGCGGTTTCGAGTAGGGGGCCTTTTTCGAAAAGTCCGGCGAATATCTCTTGAAGCTCGAGGGCGCAACTCGTCACGTTGGACGCGTGCTTAAGAATCACTGTGTTGCCGGCCATCAGCGCAGGCGCAGCACACCGCACCACCTGCCAGTAGGGGAAGTTCCAGGGCATGATCGCGAGCACCACTCCCATCGGAGCATAATGAACGTAACTTTTGCGCGCTTCCGTGGACACGGGCTCCGGAGCGAGAAAGTGCGGTCCCCGTTCGGCGTAGTAGTCGCAACAAACGGCGCATTTCTCCACTTCGGCCACGGCTTCACCGATTAACTTTCCCATTTCTTGATGGGCAATTTCGGCGAGCTTTAGTTTCTGTTCCCGGAGCCGACGAGCGAGTTCCCGAAGAGCGTGGGATCTAACGAGAAACGATGTTTCCATCCAATTGGCTTGGGACGTTGCCAGGGACTTCAGCATTTGCTCCACCTCACCCTTGGTGTGGTGGTTAAAGGAGCGAACGAGGCGGCCGGTGTGAGGGTCTACGGATTGAATCTTTACTTTTGTGTCCATTCCTAATAGCCCATTACACCGCATGAGTTCCGTCAACACGGTCGACCACGACAACATCCAAATTGATCCCGAGTGGAAAGCTCCACTCCTCTCAGAGTTCTCTCAGTCGTATATGGCTGATCTCAGGATTTTTTTGAAACGCGAAGCGCAAACCGGAAAAGTGATTTTTCCCCGCGGCAACGAAATCTTCAACGCGCTGAATCTTACCCCCCTTTCCCGAGTGAAGGTCGTGATTCTTGGGCAGGATCCCTACCACGGGGCGGGCCAGGCTCACGGGCTGTGTTTTTCCGTAAAGGATGGAGTGCCGTTTCCGCCTTCTTTGCGAAATATCTTCAAGGAACTTCACGCCGACGTCGGAGCGCCCATTCCCAAGAATGGAAATCTCACCAAGTGGGCCAGGCAGGGTGTGCTCCTTCTCAACACAGTGCTCACGGTAGAAGAGGGGAGAGCCGCTTCCCACAAAGACAAGGGCTGGGAAAAGTTTACGGATCGGATCATCCAGATTCTGGGCGAACGCGGGGATCCAATCGTGTTTCTGCTCTGGGGTGCGTTTGCGCAGGGAAAAGCGAAACTGATTCAGGTGCCGCCACATATGGTGTTGAAGAGCGTTCACCCGTCGCCCCTTTCCGCTCATAACGGGTTCTTTGGCAGCCGACATTTTTCGAAGACCAATGAAATTCTCCGTTCCTGGGGAAAGGATCCGATAGACTGGGATCTCTCCAAGCCATGAACGAACAGGAAAGAATTGAAAAATCGAAACAAGGTGAGCGGGCCTCTCTAGCCTTAGAGGTTCCGGTGGATCCGATCGCCCACCGTCTGGAGATCGTGGTGCTTCAGCATCCTCAAGAGCCGGACAAGGTTTTAGGAACCGCGCCGTTGCTCGTGCGCGCTCTGGGGAATGCTCGTTTGAGAGTGGGGCTAAGTTGGCCCAAGTTGTCCAAAGCCATCGGACGGGAGGACCCGCCGAGCGAGTGGGGTGTTTGCTATCTGGGCGCAAAGGGAAAGAAATATCCTCGCGAAGTTAACGTGGTGGACAAAAGACTAGAGCCGCTTTCGCCTGCGCCGCGGTTGCGGGGCGTGATTCTGATCGACGGGACCTGGAGTCAGGCCAAGGCACTTTGGTGGCGGAATCCATGGTTTCTGAAGTTGCGAAGAGTGGTGATTCAGCCAGAGTTGCCGTCGCGCTACGGAAAGCTTCGTAAGGAGCCGCGCCCTGAGGCCGTTTCCACGATTGAGGCGGCTGCGCTGGTGCTCCGTCATTTGGATGCTAACGGAGCGGCGGCGGATCATCTGGAGAATGCTTTCGAGCGAATGCTGGAAATGTATCGCGCTAGTCGATCCACTTCAGCTCGCGAAAAGCGTCCGTAGCTTCCACGAGTTTGCTCTGTATTCCCGGTTCCCACGCGGAATGTCCCGCATCAGGAACCACATGCAGCTGCGATTCGGGCCAGGCGCGGTGAAGGTCGAAGGCGCTCTTCACGGGGCACACCATATCGTAGCGCCCTTGCACGATCACGGCGGGCACGTGGCGGAATTTTTCCACGCTTTCGATGAGGTAGTTGTCGAATTCAAAGAACGCGTTGTGGGTGAAGTAATGATTTTCGATTCGCGCAAACTCAAGCGCGTGAGCGGGATCGTCGAAGGACTGCACCATGCCGGGATCAAAATGGAGCTTAGATGTGGCGCCTTCCCATTTGCTCCAGGCTTGAGCGGCTTTAAGGCGCTCGGCTTCGTCGGATCCGGTGAGGCGTTTGTGGTAGGCCGCTACGAAATCGCCTCGTTCGGCTTCTGGAATGGCGTTCACGTAGTCCTCCCATAGATCGGGAAACACCCAGCTCGCGCCTTCTTGATAGAACCAACGAATCTCTTCTTTGCGACAAAGAAAAATTCCGCGCAGGATCAGGCCCTTCACCTTTGCGGCATGCTTGGAGGCATAGGCCAGAGCGAGGGTGCTGCCCCAGCTTCCGCCGAACACGATCCAATAACGGAAACCGAGATGTTTGCGGATCAACTCCATGTCTTCCACGAGGCTCCAGGTGTCGTTCTCCTGAAGCTCCGAGCGTGGCTTACTCTTTCCGCAGCCGCGCTGATCGAAGAGCACTATCCGGTAGTGTTTCGGATCAAAAAAACGGCGGTGTTTTGGGTCTGTGCCTCCACCGGGGCCGCCATGAAGAAAAACCACCGGAATGCCGTCCGGATTTCCGCTTTGCTCCACATACACTTCGTGCAGGGGCGACACCTTTAAGTATTCGGTCTTAAAAGGTTCGATTTCTGGATAAAGGGGTCTGGTTTCTACGCTCATAAATTAGATCAGTTTAAATAAAGGGAGAGGGGTGCTCCGCCCTGGTTGGCCCACGCAAAGAGGGTAGCCTTTGCCTCACCCCCCCTCAAGGAAGCTGGGGCGCAAAGTTCAGGGTCATTTTTGACGCAAAGTGTAAAAATTACACCCCCCAAGTGGCCGGAATTACGTTAACTATTTGATTTTATTGAACTAAAAAAACAGCACAAAATTGCATTTTCTTGACTCGGCGCGTTGACCCCTCTTTTTGCGTAGTGTTATAACCCCTCAAATTCTTCGAAGGCCCCAAGCCCTCGATTCAGCAAAATGCCCGGGGAGGCACGTGAAATGAAGATGAACTTGGCCAAAGTAATGCAGGGAGCAATGATCGCGTTGGTAATGCCAGTTGCGGCTCATGCAGCTCTTTCTCAGCAACAGAGACTAGAGGACTTCCACCAGCTAGTGAGCACCGTGGAGCGCAACTATGCTCCTCTCCGCTGGAAGAAGACCTCCATCGGGCTCGACTGGAAAGCCAACATCGAAAAGTTCCGTGACCAGGCCATTGCCGCCAAGAACGACGTAGAGTTCTACGGTGTTCTTACTAAGTTTCTGGCCGCACTTAAGGACGGACACGTGAGCGCCGAGGTGCCTTCTACCCTTCGCGCCCGCCTGGGATTCATTTCCGACTACGTGGACGGAAAGGTACTGATCGAGGAGATCGATACCCTTCGCCTGCCCTCCGAGCTCTTCCCCTTCAAAAAGGGTGACCAGCTGATCGCCTTGGGTGGCGTTCCGGTCGAGAAGATTATGAGTGAAATCACTCAATACGTGGACCTCGGCAACGAGCTCACCATGAAGCGATACTCCGCTGTGTTGTTGACGGCCCGAATTCAGGCTCGCGGTATGCCCGTGCCGAAGGGCGTGACCACGGTGACGGTGCTTCCAAAGGGCGCCGCCAAGCCGATCACGGTGACCGCTACCTGGGCGATCTCCGGAAATCCGATCGTGGATCTCCCGGACCTGAAGGAAGTGTTGAACTCTTCCGCTATGACCCTGGCCGACGGAGCAGCTCTCGAGCCTCAAAGCGGCGAAGAGCTTCTCAAGAAGTTCCGCGACGAGATCTCTCTCTTCAAGGCGCAGGCCCCTAAGGCCACGATTCAAACGATGTACCAGGCGGGTATCCGCGACATGGGCTCCCCCAAGTCGATGTTCACCTTGCCTGCCCACGCAAAGAAGATCGATGGCATGCCCGTAACGGCCGCCATCTACGAGGCGGCTGGAAAGAAAATCGGCGTGCTTCGCGTACCGAGCTACACCGTGGAGGAGTACCTTGGAGCAGCCGCTCAGGCGATTCTTCAACTGGAAGCTGAAACCGACGTGTTGGTGCTCGACCAGACCAACAACCCCGGTGGCTACGTACACGTGGTGTCGAACCTCGTGAGCCTCTTCGCCCAGGACAGCGTGAAGGATATCGACTTCGCCGTTCGTCCGAGCATGAAGTGGCTGGAGTCCTTCCAGGGCGCCAACGAGGAAATCGCTGGCATGTTGAAGAAGGACCCGAAGGACGCTGCCGCCAATGCCTTGGCTGCTCGCTTCCAGTACCTGGAGTCCGAAATGCGCGACTCACTCGCCGAGCGCCGCTACCTGTCGAATCCGTTCTCGCTGAACTTCGGCGGAACCTTCGGCATGATTCAGCCTCAGCCTGAGTATAAGTACACGAAGCCGATCCTTCTGCTCGTGAACGAGCTCGACATCTCCGGCGGCGACGCCTTCCCGGCCATCATGCAGGACGCGAAGCGCGCGGTTCTCTTCGGACAGCGCACGATCGGCGGCGGCGGAAACGTGGCCGAATACGGTCCGCTCACTCACTCGCACTTCAAGTTCTCCCTCACGGAGAGTCTCATGGTGCGCGCGAACGGTCAGTACGTCGAAAACCTCGGCGTAACTCCCGACATCATTCACGACTTCAATGAAGACGACTTCATGAACGGGTATCGAAATTACGTAAAGGCGTTCTCGGTGGAAGCCTTGAAGTTGGTGGGTGTAAGCACTACTCCGGATGATCTCCAGAAGGAGTGGGATGCTAAGAAGACGGGTGGCAGCAACTAAGCCGCGCCGCAAGAAGAAGAGTGGCAAGGGAAACGGGCTGCCCGGAAACGGGTGGCCCGTTTTCTTTTGCCGTGTAAACGCTTGTTCTCGGGACTCTACCGCTCCCTGGTGAGGGGCAAGTTATGCTAGGATTTCCGTTGTTTCCCGGGAGGAACGGATTTCATGAGCAACAATATCGACAGCACCAAAGAGTTTGTATCCAAAACCTATGAGCGCGTGGAGAAGAACCTCGCGGTTGTGAGAAAGCGTCTGGGCCGGCCGCTCACGTTGATGGAGAAAATTCTTTTAGGTCACCTCGATGATCCACAAAACCAAGAGCTGAACGCCGGCGAAAGCTTCCTCCTTTTGAATCCCGACCGTGTAGCCATGCAAGACGCCACCGCGCAGATGGCCCTCCTGCAATTCATGAGTGCGGGCGTGAAGCGCACCGCGGTGCCTTCCTCCGTGCACTGCGATCACCTCCTCTTGGGCCGATTTGGCGCCGCCAAAGACTTGCAGGTGGCCCTCGAATCCAACAAAGAGGTTTATGATTTTCTGGAGAGCGTATCGAACAAGTACGGCATCGGTTTCTGGAAGCCGGGGTCCGGCATCATCCACCAGGTGGTGCTGGAGAACTACGCGTTCCCCGGCGGAATGATGATCGGCACCGACTCTCACACCCCCAACGCGGGCGGCCTCGGCATGATCGCTGTGGGTGTGGGTGGTGGCGATGCGGTGGACGTGATGGCTGGGTTCCCTTGGGAAGTGAAGTATCCCAAGAAGGTGGGCGTGCATCTGAAGGGTAAGCTGAACGGCTGGGCCAGTCCGAAAGACGTGATTCTCAAGCTTCTCGGCGTTATGACCGTGAAGGGCGGCACGAACAAGATCGTGGAATATTTTGGCGAAGGCGCCGATTCGATCAGCTGCACCGGTAAGGGCACGATCACCAATATGGGTGCCGAGCTGGGCGCCACCACGTCGATCTTTCCTTACGACGAAAACATGGCCCGCTACCTGAAGGCCACGAATCGCGCGGATCTCGCCGAGCTCGCCAACAAGCACAAAGATCTCCTTCGCGCCGATCCGGAAGTGCTCCAGAATCCCGCGAAGTACTTCGACGAGGTGATCGAAATCGATCTCTCGAAGCTCGAGCCGCATGTGGTGGGGCCTCACACGCCCGACCTCGCCCGACCGATCTCCGCTCTCAAGAAGGAAGCCAAAGAAAAGGGCTACTCCCTTCAGCTTACGGCGGGCCTCATCGGCAGTTGCACCAACTCTTCCTATGAAGACATTTCCCGTGCCGCCGACGTGGCACAGCAGGCGCTCGAAAATGGGGCCAAGATGAAGAGCGAGCTCTTCATCTCTCCTGGATCCGAACAAGTTTTCGAAACCGTGAAGCGCGACGGACTGCTCACCACTTTGGAAAAAGCGGGCGGTGTGATCCTCACGAATTCCTGTGGCCCCTGTATCGGTCAGTGGAAGCGCGACAATCTGGCCGACGGCACCAAGAACTCCATTATCTCCAGCTTCAACCGTAACTTCCGCGGCAGAAACGACGGTAACGCGGAAACCGAGTCGTTTATCTCCAGCCCCGAGGTGGTGGTGGCGATGGGATTGGCCGGATCGCTGGATTTTGATCCGCTCCACGATGAGCTCACCGGCGCCAATGGCAAGAAGTTCAAATTGCGCGAGCCGAAGAAGGCCGACGATATTCCGCCCAAGGGATTCATCCCCAAGCGCGACGGATTCATCGCTCCGGCTGCTGATGGCGACAAAGTGTCGGTGAAGGTTGCTCCCACGAGCGATCGCCTACAGGAGCTCAAGGCGTTCGACCCCTGGAACGGAAAGGACTTCGTGGACCTGCCGCTTCTCCTGAAGGCGAAAGGAAAGTGCACCACCGACCACATTTCTCCCGCAGGAAAGTGGCTGAAGTATCGTGGCCACCTCGACAATATTTCCAACAACATGTTCGTGGGTGCGATCAACGCGTTCTCCGGTGAAGCGGGGAAGGTAACGAACTCGGTTAGCGGAGAGGTGGCTGAGGTACCTGCCGTGGCCCGTGCCTACAAAGCCAAGGGGCTGAAGTGGATTGTGGTGGGAGATGAAAACTACGGTGAGGGTTCCTCCCGTGAGCACGCCGCCATGAGTCCGCGATTCCTCGGCGGTGCTGCGGTGATCGTGAAGAGCTTCGCTCGAATCCACGAAACTAACCTCAAGAAGCAGGGCATGCTTCCGCTCACGTTCGCAAACCCCGCCGACTACGACAAGGTGAAGGAAGGCGACAAGATTTCGCTCGTGGGTCTCGCTGGCCTTGCTCCCGGGAAGAACGTGGAGTGCGTGCTTTCCCATAAAGACGGATCGAAAGACACGATTCAGCTCAAGCAAACCTTGAACGCTGAGCAGATCAAGTGGTTCCAGGCCGGCTCGGCCTTGAACGTGCTGAAGTCGAAGAAGTGAAGTTCCTTGCCGAATTCGCAGAACTAAACCCGGATCTGGTTTTTGTTTTGGACGAGCGAGGCAAGGTTATTGAAATGAACCCTGCCTCGCGCCAATTTGTGGGCCCCCAGGGGGTTTCCTTGGGCGGCCCATTTTTGGATTGCGTCGCCGCCAAGTTTCGCGAGGACCTTGGTCGCTTGCTGAATGATCCACCCGGCAGTCCCGCCGTTGTGAGAAGGGTTCAGCTGGTGGACGCACTTCGACGGCCTCGATGGTTTGAGGTTCAGCGGCTTCGCAGCCCCGATCGGCCCCTTGTTTATGTGCATGGCCGCGACATCTCACGCCTGATCGAGGTGGAGCAGACCCTGGAGTCTGAAAAACAGAAGTCCTTTTTCACCGCAAAGCTAGCTGCATTGGGAGAGATGGCGGGCGGTGTTGCTCATGAAATCAACAATCCGCTGGCTGTGATCTTGATGTCGGCCGAAATGTTGGACAACGACATCAAGGCGGGGCGTTTAGATTCCGCCCGGATGGCAAAGGGTGTTGCCGCGATCTCGTTGCAGGCCGAGAGGGTATCGAAGATCGTGCGCGGTCTGAAGGCGATGGCGAGAAACGAAGGCTCAGAGCCTAAGAGCCCGCATTCTGTTAGAGCTCTAGTCGACGATGTTTTTTCTATTTCGAAGGAAAAGTTCAAAGGCGCCGATGTTCGCCTCGAGCAAACACCCTTTGAAGACTTCGAGGTTCCCTGCCGTCCGGTTCAAATTATGCAGATCATGCTTAATTTGTTGAACAACGCGCTCGACGCCACTCGCGGCCAATCGGAAAAATGGGTTCGCATCGATATTCGCAAGGTGTTCGAGACCTTCGAATTTTCCGTTACCGACTCGGGCCCTGGAATCCCTCCCGAGATTCTGACGAAAATTATGCAGCCCTTCTTCACCACCAAAGAGGTGGGAAAGGGCACGGGGCTTGGGTTGAGTATTTCTAGAGCCATAGCCGAAGAGCATGGTGGCAGGCTTTTTTATGATTCCCATTCTCGGAACACCCGATTCGTATTACAGCTCCCGTTTCGTGAGGGAGCCTCGCTCACGGCCATTTCTGCCGATGACGCCATTACCGCGCATCTGGCCTGGAAGGATCGTCTCGCCAAACACTTCGAGACCGCGGACTCAGCTTTGAATCCTTCCGACATTGCCACGGACAACAAATGCTCTCTCGGCATGTGGATTTATGGGGTGGAGGATCGCCACCGAAATATGGAGACTTTTGAAAAGCTGAAGACCGTGCATGCCAGTTTTCACGTGTGCACTTCCAAATTAGTTACGAGACGCAACTCGGGAGAAAAAATGGATCCCCAGACCATCCTCGGGGCGGGATCGGAGTACGACAAGCTCTCCCTGGAGGTCATTCGCCTGATCAATAAACTGAAAGAGGAGCTTGAGGCGTCCAGTCGATCTTGAGATGGATGGGTTCTATTGGGCGGATTTTCCGGCCGGCGCTTCAGCAGACTCATTTTCCGCTTCGGCCTGTTCTGGTGACCCTTGAGAGTCGCAAGAGAACTTCCCCCAAACGGCGCCCCCGCGAGAGCGGTCTCTGATAGCTACCTGGGTGGTTCCTGAGTTTTTAAGCAAGAACCGAGAGAACTCGATCTTCGGCTCGAGCACATTCGCCATGGCGATCTCTCTTACGCTGCCTTTGTTGCTTATCTTCGCATGTGCGATGAAGCGCATGGTGTGGGGGCCCATCTTGATTGCCTGATAGACTTGGCCCCTTCCCGTGGACTTGCCGGAAGTGGCGTCGATTTCTTCAAAGATCTCCAGCTCCACGGCGGCGCCTTCGATTTTCGATGAACAGGAACTCACCTGTTGAAAAATCGTTTGGGGAATTTCTTGAGCCTGCGCCGCAGACCAGGAAAACAAAGAAAGAATGGCTAAAAGTTTCATAGAACCCCCGTAACTACTCTTCGGCGAGACAGGCGCGGAGTCTGAGCGAATTCGGGACCGTGTAAGTTAGTCTTCGGAAGACCCTGAATCGAGGTTCTTGAGGATCAAATCCACGGGAGTGTGGAGCTTTTTCTCGGCATTGCACTTCTTGCAGGAGGGCACCACGTTGCTCTTCACGCTCTGGCCGCCCCGGGCCACAGGCACCACATGGTCCATCGTGAGCTCCTTGGGGGGGAACTTGCCCTTACAATAGTGGCACTTTCCCTGGCCCAGGATGTTCTTCCACCACTGGCTCTTTTTCAGCTCTTGAGCCTTCTTTCGCTCGCGTTTGATGTGGGCCGGATCGGCCTCGATGTGGTACCAGTCACTCATTCGGGCGGAGTTTCGCCGGAAACGATGTGTCATGCAAGCATTCTTGGCCTCAGAAATTCACCATGGAAATCGCTGGGCTCCCTTTCGGGTGGAAGGGTTGAAGCCCGAATACGTGCGCCCGTTGCGAAGTGTCGGAGGGGTGGAAGACCGTTTGCGGCTGGTGGCCTTTGCGGAACTACAGGCCCGGGACCTGTTTCAATTTGGTGTGGAACACTGGGGGAGCCGAGTGCCCGACCTCTGGATCGAGAGCTGGCGCCAGTTTGCGGAGGTAGAAAATCGCCATGCCCAGATGCTTCTTGATCGCATGATGGAATTGGGGTTTGACCCTGGGGCCCGAACTGTGAGCGACAAGCTTTGGCGACTCTGCGAAAAGGCAGAAACGCCCGAAGATTTTCTCTTCCTCCTTTCCAGCGCGGAAGAGCGCGGCATGGAGGCCGGCTTTGTGCTCGGAAAGGAAATGGCCGCGGTCGACGAAGGTTCTGCCCAAGTTTTCCTTCGAATTGCAGAAGAGGAGATAGAGCACGTGCAAATGGCCACTCAAGCGCTCTCTCCGTGGTCTGAAGATCTTCTTCGTGAAAAAGCTCGTGAAATCAGTAGGATGGTGGAGGGCGAACTCCTCGCCTCGGGCCAGGGATTGCGTTAGAGTTCCCCCATGAGCACACAGATTCAACAAGTAATGACCCTGGATTTCGGAAAAGTGGGCGAAGATTTCGTGAATCGATTTCCTCGGATCGCGAATCCGATTCTCAAAGGTGCGTTGGGTTTCCTTTCCCCGTTTCACCGGGCGCTCGGCCTGAATCTGTTGCGCTGGGAGCGTCGACTCACCGAGGGCGAGATTAAGGTTCGCCGTCGGTTGAGGGACCATAATGGCGCCCTTCATGCGGGTGCCTTGGGGTTGGCCGGTGAAACTTTGGCCCTTTTTGTTCTTCTTCGAAACGTGCAACTCACCAAGTTTGCGATCGAACTGAAGGAAGTGAGCACGGTCTACGATGCGCCGATCAAGGAATCGGCACACCTCAAATGCGAACTCGATCCGGAGGGGTTTGTGAAAATCAAGCAAGCCTTGGCCGACAAAGGCGAAGCTCTGGTGAAACTCCGGACGGAAATCACCGATGGTCACATTGCGGCCGCAACAGTGCGCAGTGTTTGGCGTATCTATCCGAGGTTTGGAAAGCGTTAGATGCGGGCGGGAGTGCTTCTCCTTTGTGTGTTGGTCACCGTGTTGGCGGGATGGGCCTACTGGAAGCAGCGAAGCGCGAAAGTGGCGGCGCAATTGGCGGCGCGCACGAGCTTTGAGTTTTTAGACCAAGATCGGCGCATTTTTTCTACTGCTCAGCTTCGTCCCGGACAGAAGATTCTTGCCTTATTCACCCCTGATTTCTTGCATCAGACCGACGTTAAGCCCTTTTCTGAAATGGCCCAAAGTCTGAACTCCCTCGAGGGGCGTGGAATCGAGGTGGCGCTGTTTACGCGTCTGCCCGCCGATCAGGTAAAAGATTTTGCCCGTGCGGCCCACTATAGGAAAAGGCTACTTCTCGATCCGTCGGGTTCGTTCGCGCGATGGATTGGGGTGCTCGATGGCCACCAGCTTTCAAAAAAATGGGGTGTCGCCCTAGTGGAGCGAAATCTGAAGGTGGAGTGGGCGGTGGTGCTGGATCAAGTTCCCACCGCCGAGCAGCTCAAGAAGGCGCTGTCACTTTAACCAGGGATAGTGCTTCTTCCTCATCTTCGCCCAAACCACGTGATCCCACCACCGTCCGCGCTCAAAGATGTATTGCTTGTGTACACTCTCGCGTTTCATTCCAATCGCCCGAGCGGGCGTTAATTGTGGGGGGTTCATTGGGGGGTTAATAGTGTGCGAGAGCTCGTTCTAAAACAGAGGTGTGCCAGTCCACTTGATCCCATCGAGACGGAACAAACTCATCGAGCGGCATCGGAAGGCCGTCAATATTATTGCCATATTGATCAGTAGACTGACTTACTACTACCGTTTGTGAAAATAGTGTGTTTTCGGGTTTGGGATCCCTAATAGGAGTTAGCGTTGATTTGATGCGCCCATTTTCATCGGTTGAAATGTGAATTGTAAGCCTGGAGTAGCCCGAGTCGGCTGCTTGCGGCTGACCGAATAATTTTGCATTAGCCTTGTCTTTCATTTGCCATACGAATCCGTCGCAAGAGGATATGCACCATTGATTCATAAGGACGCTGACTTTTCCTCGAAAGCCTTCTCCGCGGGGGCGCCACAGTGCAGTTTCGCAGTTTTCCTCTGACGCACAAAACTGCGGTACTGGGGGAAGAAAATCTCCTTCGGGAATTGAACTCCAAGCGGAGGAGCTCATAAGGCGTTGCAACCAGTTTTCGTGTCCGGCGCTGGACCAAAATATTCCCGTGGGGCTCATGCGCAAGTGTTGATTAAGAAGCTCAGTACCCTTCCGAAATCTGACGTATTGTTCTTGGAAGGGTTTTGCGAGAACAAGTTGGTAGTAAGCGATCGGATCTTGGCCCCCAGTATTGTCTATGACATCGACCACGAGGTGTCGCCAGCTCTTGTTTTTTGCTTCCCACCACGGACGCAAGGCTTGAACCTCTTGTCGGGTGGATCGGATCGGTGCTTGGGGAGAAACTTTGCTATATTGAAACGAAGTGATCCTCAGAATTGCGATATCCTTTAATTCGTTTTCATATACGCATGCGCGCTCCCCTGCCCAAGCCATTTTGAATCCAGGATATCGATCCAAAAAACTTTCACAGTGGTTGGGGTCCAATTCGGGCTTCTTGTTTTCTGGCGGCTGCGCCAGTGGGACCTCAATCGTCCACGTTCGGTTGCCTCGGCGAAGTGAGTAGTTGAGTGGTGATGTACCGTTCCAAAAGAGAAGCCCTTGTTGAAACTGGGACGGGAGATCCGCCTCGCACTGATTCCGCAGTGGAAATTTGCAAAAATGAAGAGCCTCTTCTTTCCATTTCTCAATTGGGATGAAATTGATTGCTGTTACTTCATCGCCCGATGCTGGTCGGTTCTCTTCTGGCCCGGACCACGAGTTCACTTTGTGAACTCGATAGCTGACTTCATCCCAGCTTGTCCAATCTGAAGCGAAGAGAATTTCGGGGCGCTTCATCGGGCTGGCTTGGTCGCGAATGAGCGGGCTTATGTCTACATTGGAGTGCAGATTTGGGTATGTCTGGTCTAGGCGAAGAAGAATGCGAGACAGGCTTCTCGAGTCTGTGGTTGTTTGAGCCTCTCGTTCAAGGCGACTTACGGTTTCTGACCAGGGCTCTAGACGGTTACGTTTGCGAATTTCAATGGCCCCACCGTCGAGGCGCTCCATTTCTGTTGCAACGGCACGAACCAATTTAGCCCCTTGATTGGAGAGATAATCAGATGCATGCGCGGCGGATGAAGCGATGCCTGCAGTCAGGGCGCTAAATAGCAGAAACCGGAAAAATAACACGACGCAAGATACCGCTTCCCCGGGTCGTGGTCAAACTAAAAAACAGGATTAATTTCAGCGAGTTAGATGGCCTGTCGCACTCGGCCCATGCTCTTGGAGTGCTGCACGCTTACCACCGTGTGGATGTTGCCGCGCACGTTGAAGTCCGCAATCACTTCGATCTCATGAGGGTCGAGGAGCGTGATGAGATCGTCGGCGATGATGTTCGTTACGTCTTCGTGAAACACGCCTTGGTCGCGAAACTTGTTGATGTAGAGCTTCAGGCTCTTGAGTTCCACGCACCACTCGTCGGGCTGGTACTTGATGTAGATCGTGGCGAAATCGGGGAATCCCGTTTTGGGACACAGGCAAGTAAACTCGGGAGCCGTGAACTCAATCGTATATTTGCGTTTCTTGGTTCGATTCGGGAAGCGCTCGAGTTGAGCTTCTTCGATCAGTTTCGTGCCGCGTTTCTTTTCCGATTGCTTTGCCATATTGAAGAGGACTTATCCAAGAATCCGGGGGGTTGCAAGGTCAGCGGCTGAGTTCAAAGAAATAGGGGCTCCTAAACGTGCGGGCCGCCAGCAGGAGGGAATACTTCCAGGCCGCCTCTTCGCTGGCTGTGCAGCGGCCTTCTGGTGTTTCGACTCCTGAGGCGAGATCCAACACCAGGCGGGAGGCGCAGGTGACTCTGCCGTTCTCGCGAACCACAAATCGAGCCCCCAAAAGCGAAGAGGCCAGCGACAGGGATCGAAGCTGATCCCGGACCGATCCCTTCTCTCCCGACCCGAGGCGCTCCAGGGTGTCTGCTGATCCGAACATGCCCTCAAGGAACATATTGAAGTCGGCTTTCAGGGCCCGTCGCTTCACAGGGTCGCGTTCAAACGCGAGCTCCTCCCGAATTGACTCTTCGGCTTCCACTCGCCACCGGTCAAGAAGGCCGAGCGAGTGACCGAGCTTGAATGCAATTTCCATCAGCTGTGCTGATCCGGCCACGGTTGTGATCACTTTTCCGCCGCTCATGGCAGTGCGAGAGGCCTCGGAAAGGCGCACGCCAGTGGCCTCTGCGCTCGACGGCACTTCCTTCTGAGCGTCATTCACGAAAACCAGGTGCTTCTTCATCAGAAGATCAAAGCCCAGGTTCACGAATCCAAGCGACAATGCATGGGCATCGGCCGGAAGAATGGCGCCGGAGCTTTTGATTTTCTCGATTCCGTCGAAGGGAGAGAGCGGAAACCCCACTTGGGTGCCGCGCCACCATTGAGATCGCGGGTTAAAGGCGAAGGCAAAATTAACGGCCCCGTTCAGAAATGCCGCCACCTGGGAACCCGAAGCACGAGCAGCGTCGGCAGCTGACCAAACGCGTGGTGCGTGGGAGAGGGGCTTCGCCTCCTGGCGGGAACAAAGCTGAGCTGTTTGCGGATCCTGGGCCAGATCGAAGGCCTCGCCGCCGTTGCCGAGCTGTTCCCGAGTGAGGAGCAAGCGGTGCGGTCCCTGGAGGAACGAGCCGGGGGAGGGGCAAACCACGAGCTCGTTGTCTTCTTTGCTCTTCAGCATGTTTTGGAAGGGCGGGAAGAAGGAAAGGCGACGCTCTTCTTCAATCGGCGGGCGATGGTAGCCCATGACCGCCATTAGCTGGGCAAACGCCCGGTGCATCAGCACGGTGGAGCAGGCGCGCGATTGAATATTGCTGGAATTGAGTCCTCGGATCGCGGCCGTGAGTGAAACTTTCATGTCCTGAGAAAACTGCGGCCAGCCGCCCGGAGAAAACACGCGAAGAGGGCGATTGTAGGCTTTGAACACCTCGTCGAGCCGGCGGAGTTTGGTTTCCCGAGTCACCTGATTGTCTTCAGGAGAAAGCGACATCCGCACCAAGAAGGGGTTCCCGTTTTGCAACAGGGCCGCCGGCACGGAGTTTTTGAAAAGTGGAGCTTCGCCCGATTCTTTGAACACTCCGGGGAGGGCCTCGTTGATGCGATCCTGCACCACGGAGTTCCGGAGGCTGTAGACGTTCATGAACCCCCACTTCAGGAGCCGCCGGGCGATTCCGAGCTTGAGTACGTCACCAAATCCGGTAGCGCGCTCATACTCCCCCTCGAGTAGGGCCATGAATTCCTCGGCGGTAGGGATTTGTTGGGTGAGAATGGCGTATTGGTAGAGCGGGCTCGCGCCCACGTCGACTCGTCCAGGGATTTCCGAAAGCGGAGAGGCGTCTTCCTTATCGAATTTGATTTCTCCGAGGAGGCGGAAGCGATCCGTGACGGATTCTCCCACGGGAATACTTTCCAGTACTTCACAGGGAGAATACTGAGCGGCTGGCTCGAAAAGAACGGGTGCAAGACCCTCCTCGCCGGAGAAAATCGGCGATGATGCCGATGCGACTCTTAGGGGCTCGATAAACTTACGCTCGTTCTCGTCATGCTTCAGGGAACAGGCTGAGAGCGCAAGGGTGAGGATCGCGGCTAGGCTAGAAGAATAGAATCGCATCCATCCTCCCATAAGAAGCATACAGAGAATTTTTTCCGCTGATTGGCTGCACATAGCTGGCCACTAGTTTTGCAGGCAGAGGGAATTTTCCGCGCAGGAAGTGCCCAACGGAAGACAGTTCGGCGCCGGCCTCCCAGGTTTGTCCGCGAATTTTTGTGTTCTTGCTCAGGCGCTCATAATCGAGTTTGCGGGATCCGCTGTAGCGATCCGCTTCTTTCCAGGTCCACTGGTAGCTGGAAAATACGCTCATGGCTCCTCGGAAAAGCTCGAGATTGAGGCCGGCATCGGCGTCGATCTGGGAGCCCAGTTCCTTCTTTACGGCCTCCACCTGCTCGGGATCGTTGAGGTTGGGAAGCGTTTGCTCAGGTGAGCGGGCTACAGCCAAAGTTTGCGTCACGGGAGCGCGCCATGTTCCCGCAAGTCCACTTTGAAGCTGGAGCCGGTAGGGGACTAATTGCACGGTGTGCACGCTGGCGACCTTGGCTCCCCATGTTCTTTCGCCGAAGTCGCGATCGAGGGGGTTGGTGATGTCGGCCTTGTGAGAGGCCGTGGGCGTTTTCACCGTCATGCGGGCGCCGAGTGCTCCCCAGGATCGCTGCAAGTACTTCCAGCGCGCTTCGAGTTCCACGTCACCCGTGCCGCTCACTTCATAAGATCGCGGCGGTTGGTAGCCGTTGTCGCGAAAAATTTTCTGTTCATAGAAAGATGTATCGAACTGGTAGTTGTGAATCTGTTCAAGCGCATCGGCGATTTCCGGCATCCCCGGCCCGAGGTGAGTCCTCAGGGTGGCGGCGTTATTGACCGTGCGGGCCTCGAAAGTGGCGGCCACATTTCTCTTGATGTAGGGAACAATGGCGCCCGCCATGAACGTGTCGCTGAATCCCCACATCAATCCTGTTACGTATCGTTTTTCGTTCACGCGCACGTCGGAGTAGAGATTACTCACGACGATCTGTTCGCCGAGGAGCTGAGGTGACAAATCGTTCAACGCTTTTCGCAGAGTTTTGAGACGAGGTTCGGAGCTTTCCAGATCGTCCATGGTTACGGAGCGATTCAGGGGGCGCGACAGGCTCTCCACGGTTCCCGAGGGGGTGAAGCTCGCGTTCACGTCGGGGGCGTTGGCATACACAAAAGCGAGGGCTCGAACGCCTTTTGGGAGGGTTTCCGTGGACGAAATGGCCCAGGCCTCAAGGGAGGAAAGGCAGAGAAGGCCCCCTAACGCCAAAAACTTGCGAACCCCGCGGAATTCCACTAATAACCCCCTGTATAGAACGGTGCGCTAAGTACCACACCCCGGGGGTTTTTATGAAGGTGTTTTTGACGGTTTTGACTCTGGTCGCGGCTCAAGCGTGGGCGGCTCCGATTGATCTTCGAGCCCTGGGGGGGGCCGCCTTTCAAGGAAAGACGGGAGATGCCAAGTGTCACCTGGTGGTGGGAGAGGTGAAGCAGGATTTTTCCGGCCGCGTGGTTCAGGACTATGCCTTCTGGGCTGAGGGCCGAAACGATTTGAACTTTAAGGTTCGGCTCCGTGGCGCCAATCTGATTCGTGAAGGAAAAGACGAAGGCAACGGCTGGAGCGAGTATACCGTGAGCTTCGACGGTGTGGACCTCGTGCTCCTAGCAGAGACGGCCAACCCCGTGAACGTAACGGCCTATAAAGTGCTCGACACATCCGGCGTGAGCGGCACTCCGACCACCTTGATGAATTGCTCCGGTCTTCGACGTTAGTTCTACTTCTACCAGTGAATCTCCCAGCCGATCATGTGGTCAGTGGGGGATCCTGGCTCGAATAATACCAGGCGGTCCTTAATGGTCGGCGCAGATTCGATCCTTAGGGCATCCCCTTCGCCCAATCGAAATTTGTGATCTCCCGGAAACACCGACGCTAGAAATTTTCCTTCAACGACCCAAAAGACTGATGTTCGGGCTCGAAGTTCAAATGATCGTGGTTTAGGGAACTTTAGATGAAATGCCTGAGCAGACGCCCGCTTTCGATCAAAGATTAGGCCCAAGTCTTGAATGCTGCCTTTTGGAAGTTCCGCGTGAATCTCCTCTTCTCCAGGAAAGCCCACCACGGAATCGGGAGTGAGCTTCCGGCGGGTCGAGGCACCCTTGAGCACGAGTTCCGTTCCTTTCACGAGCACGAGCAGTCGATCGTATCCGGGGAACAGAGAAAATGGACCCGGCTCATTCACGGGCGCAGAGGAAAGGCGCCAGAGAAACTGACCGAGCCCTGCACCTGGAGGTTCAATGGCCACCTCGGTGGTGACACCCCTCCCATTTTTCCAGGGAACGGTTTTTTGCGACTTTGCTTTGATGAGTGTGGCGAACACCGTCAAATGTTAGTGCTTTCGGAAAAAAAGAAAAAGGCCCCGTCCTTAGGGCCTTTTGAATCATCCTTGATTCGGAGAGAAGAGAGAGTTCACTTTACTATCGCCGCCTATGGCGGCTTGTCGGTCGACATTCTGCACCTCCTTGGCGCGGGTTAATCTCAGGCAGCGAGGCACACTCTGTTTTTACCGGCGCGCTTTGCCTCGTAAAGCGCTGCATCTGCGCTGGCCACCATCTTACGCACTTCGCGGTCACATTGGCTGGCGGTGGCTACTCCTACACTCACTGTCACGTTCACTTCTCGCTCGATCTGCCGTCTGAGAGCTTCTGCAAGGGCTTTGGCGGATTCTTGGTTTCCGGCGTGAGCCACGACGAACTCTTCGCCGCCGAATCTTCCGGTGGTGGCGCCGGCCTTTCCGCAACGCTTCACCACATTGGCTACTCGTTGGAGCACCAGGTCTCCGGCGAGGTGGCCTTCGGTGTCATTGATCTTCTTGAAGTTATCGATGTCGATCATGATCACTGCCACTTCGTTTCCGCCGCGCACGAGGCCTTCGAACTGAGCGAAGAACTCGTCACGTCGTTGGAGGCCCGTAAGGTCGTCGGTGCCCACTTTCGTCTTAAGCTTCTGGAGGGTGCGCATGATTCGGAAGATTTCCGATTCCACGTTTTCCAGAATTTCCGAGGTATTCAGATTTTGGAGTTTGGTGGTGTTCATGGCCTTTGTCCTCTTGCCTAGAGGTAGTGCGAGCCGGGGGCCAACGGTTCCGTGTGAGTAATTTCAAGGCATTGCGCCGGATCCGTATCGCGGCAGACTCTCCTTGGTAGGAGAAATCAAGGAGTTAGGTGGATACATGTCTCCGAACGGAGACAGGGGGCCTGGCGCGTGGCAGGTGATATAATAAGAGTGGTTTCGCGGGAATTGCACACGGGGGATAGATGCGGCGTTCTCATATATATGTTTTGGCGGCGGCAATGATAGTGCTCGGCATGGATGTCCGGGCCGACCTGGGTCCTTTCAACGACTGCGCAGACTTTCGCATCGATGGCGATGGCAATGCCGTCCTTGAAATGTCGGGCGAAGTCGCCTTCGAGCCGAGAGTGCAGGGGCTTGTGGGGGGTGCCAACGCCAAAGAACAGAAATTTCCCGGTAGTCAGGTGAACAAGAATCTCTCCTTAAAAGGACGAGGTGCCGGCGGGGAAACGGTGGAGGTCTTGGTATTTCATGAGCTTCCCCAGCAAAGCAAAGGACAGGTGCGGATCTACTCCGCGCTGGTGCGGGCCACGCTTCCGCCGAAGCAACAGGAAGCTCTCGGCCTCAATCGATTCAAAGGCATTTGCATTCAACACCTCAATTTTTTCGGGCTCAACGTGGACTCCGAAGGAAATCTGCGGGGCTCACTCAATCTCTTCCCCCGTGGGATCGGGCCCGGTGTTCTCTATGTGCTCAAAAAGGAAAGTGGCGTAGACAGAATGATGGAAACTGCCATGCAAGAGCCCGCGCAGGTATTGGCGGCGCTGACGCGTCCGGGGGAATGTAGCCCGGGAGAAGTGGTATGTGCCCACGACACGCCGGAAAAACACCCTGGATCCGAAGCTCGGATGATGCACGCCGTGGGGGCAGAGCCCTCACCTCGCGTAGTAACGGAACGGGCCGAGTAGAAAACTAGGCGGCCTTGCGGAACTCCTCGGCGAGAAGATGGTGCTTTTTCAGTAATCGACACAAGTTGGGCCTGCTCACCTTCATTGACCGAGCCATCGCACTCACATTGCCGTGATGCTTCGATAGCTGATCGGAGAGGTACTGGCGCTCCATCGAGTGCATGAACTGCTTCTTCCAGGAGTGGTAGCTCACATCAGTGGCGGAGGGGGCGGGAAGCCCCTGATTGGCGCCGCCATCGATTACGGCCATGCTTCGAATCGGGGTTACCGTGGCCTCAACTCCCAGGGCCTCCCTTACGGCGCCGGAAGTTACGCTGGTTCCGTTCGTCAGCAGCGCTGCCCTTTGCACGCAGCTTTTCAGCTCGCGAATGTTTCCTGGCCAGTTGTGCTGCTGGAGGACTTTCACGGCTTCAGCGTCGAAGTCTTTCGGCGCATTCTCCCAGTCTCCGGTGGCGGCGGTAAGGAGTGCCTTCGCCAGGGTGCCGATATCGTCGGCACGTTCTCGAAGAGAGGGAACCCGAATCGGCATCGTGTTGAGACGGTAGAGAAGGTCTTCGCGAAACTGTCCGTTGCGAACGGCCTCCGTGAGGTCGCGATTCGTTGCCGATACAACGCGAACGTTCACGGAAATTTCCTCGTTACCCCCCACGCGCCGGAAACATTTCTCCTGGAGCGCGCGCAATAATTTCGCCTGCATCGCCATCGGGAGTTCGCCGATTTCATCGAGGAATAGAGTGCCGCCATCGGCCATCTCGAACACTCCCGCTCGGCGGGAATTTGCGCCGGTGAACGAGCCCTTTTCGTGGCCGAACAATTCACTTTCGATAAGGCTCTCGGGAAGCGCGCCGCAGTTGACGGGAACAAAGGGGCCCTTCGTGCGAGCGCTGGTTTCGTGAATCAGACGGGCCACCACTTCTTTTCCTGAACCGGAGGGACCGGTGATCAGTACGGCCATCTCGTCGCCCATAGGATTTGTGGCGAGTCGAGCGATCGCCTCTTTCACCGGGAAAATGGACGCGGATTTTCCCAGGTGATCCACAGTGAGGCCGGATCCTTTCGACGGTTTTTGAATTCGGCGAACGAGTTCGGTTCGTGCATCCAGTTGTTGCTTCAGTTTTTCGTTGGCCACGGATAATTGCTGGGCCAGGTCGGCATTTTCCATTTCAAGCTTCTGACGCGTGATGGCCTTGTCTACGGTGTGTAGAAGTTCGTCGGTGTCGAACGGCTTTTCCAAGTAGCCGAAGGCGCCTTCCTGCAATGCCTCGATGGCGGCGGCCTTGTCGCCGTGGCCGGTAATGAAAACCATGGGCGCCACGGACTGGTTTCGCTGCCGGAGTTCCTTCCAGAACTGAAAGCCGTCCATTTTCGGCATCTTGATATCGCTCACGATCACGTCGGGACAGAGGGTTGGATATACATCCAGCGCGCGAAATGCATCCTCCACAGCTACGCATTCGTGCCCGGCTCGTTGCATGGCGGTGGTCACTAGCTTACGGATGGTTTCTTCGTCGTCTACGATCAGCACTTTCGCCATAGGTCAGTTCTCCTTCTTCGCGGGCGCATTCAAGTTTCTAAAATCAACGGGAAGGGTGATGCGAAATTTCGCGCCCCTTCCAGGGGTGCTCTCGATGGTGATTGATCCGTGTATTTTGGCAACGATCCCATAACTCACGGACAGTCCGAGTCCCGTGCCCTTTCCCACTTCCTTGGTGGTAAAGAAGGGTTCGAATGCCTTGTTCTTGGCTTCATGGTTCATCCCGATCCCATCATCGGAAAAAATAACGTCGATGAACTTTTTATCCTTCTTCCACTCCACCTGTATCTTCACCTCGCCTGAGCCGCGGCCGGTGGCCTCGATCGCGTCGCGCGCATTGGTGGCCAGGTTGATGAAAACTTGTTCGAGCTGAAATGGATTGCAGTAGATTCGGGGAATACTCGAGTCGCTCTTTATGGAAACCTCGATTCCGCGGGAGCGGAACTGTTGCTCGAGTAGCTTGAGCGACTCGTGAATGACATCGAGCACGTCGACCTCTCGGAGGTCTTCCACGTCTCGCCGCGTGAACTCCCGGAGCTGCTGCACAATTTTTTTGATCCGGGTCCCGTTTTTAAGGATCTCATTGATGTAGTCGAAGGATGTGGCGGCGTTTCCGTTGGTCTTTAGATGTTTCTCCAGCTCTTGGGCGAATCCGAGCACTCCGGAAAGCGGCTGGTTGAGTTCGTGGGCCACGCCGGCGGCAAGCTCTCCCAGTGCTGCGAGCTTACCCGCCTGCACCAACGCTTCTTGTGCTCCTTTGAGTTCCATGTGGGCCCGCTCCAGCTCCGAGTAGGCGTTTTTCAGTTCCCAGTGCTTCGCAATGAGGTCGCGCTCCATGGATTTCTTCTCACCCATGTCGTGGAGGATGCAGAAGGCAAGGTTAGCGCCGCCCGTGCGGGTGCCTGGAAGTGTTTTCACGCTAAGCGTGGCAAAGGCGAGGAACCCGTCCTTCTTACGCAAGGCGATGTCTTCATAAAATCCGCTTTGGCCCACGAGCTGTCGGGAAAACGGGGTGCTGCGCAGGTTTTCCCTTTGCGCGGAGTCGGGGGCCATCTGCTCGGCGGGATGGGCCTCGATCTCATTCCTAAGGTATCCCGTGAGATCCTGCATTCGGCGATTGGCCTGAGTCACTTTTCCGGTGTCGCAATCCACGATCATAATCGCGTCGTTGGCTTCATGGAAAAGAAGCTCGTGAAGACCCGGTTCCTGCTGTATTTTTTTGGCAGCGGTCATGCGGCGGTCCTCAGGAACGCGGTCACGTTGTCCATCTCCGTCTTAACTTTTTCGGCGATCTCGGGAATCTCCGTCGCATTGAGGTTGAGGGGCTGAAGCAGGTCGTCGGTGATGAGTCCTCCGCCCATGTTTCCGGAAGAGCCAATCGACTCCTTTACCACCAATTGATTCGCTAGGCTCACGATCTGTACGGCCGGTTTCATTGAGTCGAGGATCGTTCCCATCTCGCGGACGTCGAAGTGGTGATAACGAATACTCACGCGGATCACCATCGGCAGGCGCCACTTGTTGGCGATAAATTCGCCAAGGTAGCCGTGCGGAGGGACTTCCAGCTTTTTTTCCGCTGCGGTGAAGGAGATTTTGTCGCGCTCAGCGACTCGCACCACATTTACGAAGTCGTCAGGAGATACTTGCAGCAATACGAGCTTGCCGATGTCGTGGAGAAGACCGCAGGTAAAGCATTCTTCCGGCTTTGGATATTTGATTCGCTTCGCAATGGTTTCGGAGGCTACGGCGGTGCCGAGGGCGTGCTTCCAGAACTCATAGAGGGAAAAGTTCGTGTTTCCCGGATTCTGGAACATCGAGATCACGCTCACGCTGAGAATGAGCTGCGCTAGGGTGTTGAATCCGAGATAAGCCAGGGCCCGCTGCACATCAGTAACTTCCCCCGGAATTCCGTAGTAGGGGGAGTTAATCAGCTTCAGCACCTTGGCGGTGAGAACCTGGTCCTTTTTCAAAACGTTGGCGATGTCCGACGAGCTGGAGTTCGGATTGTTGATCAGCTCGGTGACCTGGGTGGCCACAATCGGAAGCGTAGGAATGTCGTTGAGCTTCTCGAGCACCTCGTTCCAGCGCTCAATAATCGCCTTGTCTTGTAGCTCTCCGGCCATGAATCCTCCGCAGGGTCATGAGGTGTATCGGCCAGGAGACGGAGAATATTTACCGACGGTAAATGTCGGAGATCGGGCGAAGGGAAATGATCAGATGATCCGGCGGATATGGGCCACGTTCAGGGAAAAGATAATGCTCTCAGGTGTTTCATTGACGAGAGCTACACGCGGGACCAGGTCGTGGCCGGGTTTAATCTCACCGGGCAGAAAGAATCCAGGGATATTGGAATAGAGATGGGTGTGGCCCACTTCCCTGCATATCTCAACATCTCGTGGAAGGAAGTGATTCGACTTTCCGTAAGGAAACGCAAACGCTTTGGTCTCTTGCAGAAGCAGGTGGTCCAGCCATTCCTTGTTTTGCTGAATCTCCGTTCGCGAGGTTTTTGCGTCGACCTCGGAGAGTGTCACATGGGAGACCGTGTGGCTTCCGAAGAGCACTTCATCTTCGCTCAGTTGCCGGATCTCTTCCTCATTCAAATAAATTCTTTCCGCCCAGTGCTTCTTGAGCCCCGGATAGCGGTCACTATAAGGTAGGAAGTTCTCCTGGGCGGCGCGCTTGTTCAAAAATACGGTGTAAGGAATTCGAAGAGATTTCAACACAGGGTGAGCGCGTTCGAGAACGGAGAGGAACCCGTCGTCGAACGTGAGGCTGGCCATCGGCCTTCCGTTTCCTTTTGCATCGTGAAGCGTCTTTAGTGAAACGAGGTCGAATGTTTCGGAGAGAAATTTGATCTGCTCACGAAACACTTTGGGGGAAGTGGAATAGTGGGGGGAATGGCCTTCCGACGATTTTTCGGACACATCATGCCAGACAAAGATTACCCGCGCCTTTTTAGGAATCAGAAGCTTGGAGGAAAGTACCTTTCGCGCTACCGACTTCACCGCTTTTTTCATGATCTACACCGTTTTAGAAAGAGATATAGGCGCCCGATCAGGCTCAGGCCTTTCGAGAAATTTACGGAGTTCTCGCGAAATCCGCCAAACATCGCCTTGAACTGATTGATCTGTAACAGAGCCTTGTCTTCCGAGCCGGTGTAGATCCCCCCGAAGTCGTAGAGGCGAATTCCGCGTTGCTTAAAGGTTTGCATTTCTCTCCAGTGGAGCCAACGGTTGGCTCGGCCCACTAGATTCTTTTCCGGGCCCGATGATGAGTCCTTCGTGGCGGAGTGAAGCAGACGCGCCCTTCCTTGGTCGATGTAGTGAACGTGGGCCGCCAGAACTTGACGGTCCGGACCCCGTGCGCGCGCCACATGAAGGGCTCCGGCGGCGGAGTACCGAAGAAGAATGTCTAATGAGATGGGGGGAAGGCCCTTCCTTGCGGCGAGGGGAGAAAAAAACTTTGCAAACTCCCGCAGTTCTTCTTTGTTGGCTGCAAGTGTTTCCTCAAATACGAGTTGATCCTTTTCTTCGGCGCGACGGATCTCATAGCGAGTGGTTTCACTCATCTCTGCTTGAAGAGTGGTAACGGGCATCGAAAGGTCAATCAGCCACGTAGCCACCGGCACGGCTTGTTCTTGGATATCGGAGGTCGGTGGCACACTTAGGTAATGAATCACGTCGAGTCCATCCAGCGACGGGGGCGGAGAGAATCTGGCCTCTCCAATTTCGCCCCAAAATTTTTTTATCCGCATGAGTGCCATCTAACGAAACAACCTCTCTCGAAATGGCTTGTGAAAGTAGCCAGTGGTAACCGCAGCCCCCCAACAAGCGACCACCAGAATGCGCGGAACCAATCCCGAACCGTAGCGCTCGAGCATTACTGCGCTTGCTAAAACACCCAGGCAGCTCAGGACGAGCAAGGAATTTTCAAAAACGATCTTGGCGTCTACCACGGTGACCGCGTAGCGCCACAGTCCTGCGGTTCCCAATACCGCACTGGCGGCGAGGTAGGCATACGCGGCGCCCATCAATCCAAATGTGGGGGTGAGCCATACGGTGCCCACCAGTTGAATAAGGTAGAACGCGGCCCATAGCACGGTGTAGGCGCGCCACTGCTTCAGCGCGAGGAACACCGCCAGGGACGGCTGTGCGACCAGATAGAAAAAATCTCCCAGCATAAAGGTAGGAATGTAGCGTGTCGCTGGAAGGAATTCGGGAGTGTAGAGCAACCGGATCAGCCAGGGAGAAAAGCAAGTGACCCCCGTTTGTACGAGGCTGCCGAAAGCGGCCATAAACAGCACCGCTTCCGTCCACTCGCGCCGGGCGGATTCCGAGAGGCCCTTGGCGCTCACAGTAGGATGGAGCTGCGACCAGAGAGCATTAGTTAGGAACGGCATGTAGAGACTCGTGAACACGATAGCCACATGGTAGATCCCGCTGTTGGCAGCGCCGGCCTCCTGGAGAAAGTGGGATCGAATGGCCGCGTTAGTGCCGTAGCCTAACAGTCCGATCACCGACATGGTGGAGCCGGCGGTGAAGAGTTCCTTGGCGTGGTCGCGATGGAATTCGAATTTCGCCGAGCGCCAGAACGGAAAGAATCGGGAAATCAGAAAGAGGGCGCAGATCAGCCAGGCGGTTAGTCCGGCGGCAACGCCCCAGAGCGCTCCCTGAATTCCGTAGTGCCTGAGGAGAAACACAAACAGTGCGACCTCCACGACCGCGCCGCATATGGAAGCCTTTGTGTAGTCGAGGACACGCTGGTGGCTAAAAAAAAGCGCCGTGATCCATGTGCCGAGGAAGGAGTGCACGGGAACGGAAACCATCAATGGCAAGAGGAATGGAAAGAGGTCTTGGTTGCCCAGAAAAGCTTCCGCGAGTGGTTTTTGCCAAACCACCAAAAACGCCACGAACAACGCATTCAGGATCACCAACGAGGTAAATGCGGTAGCGAGAATCGACGAGGTGGCCTTGGTGTCGTTTTGCTCGCGGGTCTGGCTGAGCATTTGTGAAAGTCCGTTCCCCAATAAAAATGTGCTCAGGGTGGTGCCAAACATCTGTAGCTGTCCCACCAGGCCGATCACGCCCACGCCTTCCGCGCCCAGCACGATCGCCGCAACCTTGGTTTTCACCATACTCAAAAGGAGGCGAGTGCCGGTTCCCAGTCCCATGGAGACGCTGGATCGAAAGAATGGCGACAGACTCCTACGGAAGCTCACGAATAAACCTCCACGAGAGTTCGCACCATGCGTTCGGAGGAAAAGCGGGACTCGGCGTCGCGCCGGGCTTGTTTGGCGAGTTTCTTCGCCTTCGCCGGATCTCGCCAAAGTGTTTCCACGGCGGTGGCCAGAGCCATCGAGTCTCGATAGGGAACCACCGTGGAATTTTCACCGTGCTTCACGAACTCATTGGCGATTCCCGAGAGAGTCACAACCATGGGGCGTTCGGCGAGCATCGCCTCCACATACACGAGGCCATACGCTTCCGACGTGGGATCGGTCGGTGTGTGTACAAAAATATCCAGGCATTGATAGAGCGCTTGGACCTCGGGCTCCGACTCGATTTCCACATAGGATTCAGGCGGCAGACTCTGAAAGAGCGGGGCTAAGGTTTCTCTCCGGTAGTCAGTGGGAAATGAGTTGGCAAAAACAAAGAAGGCGTCGGGTATTCTTCTGCGAAGTTCCGCGAGGGCCGGGAGGGAATACTCCCATCCCTTCCAAACCACATAACGGGAAAATATCCCCACCACCGGATGGCGATCTGGAATCCGATATTTCGTGCGAAGTGCTCGCACCAAATCGAGATTCACTTCCGTGAAACGAGAAACGTCGACCCCATGATAGATGAGGACCACCTTCTCCGGCGGCACACGATCCAATTCAAGCAGCACTCGTTTCACGTTGAGGGATGTGGCAATCACCTGGGTGGAGAGCCAGTTGCTGATTCGGTCCCAAATCAACGCTTTTCGGAGAAAGCGGTGGTTGTAGTCGGCGTGATGCCGGGTGTGGATTCTTTTCGGAATCCGGAGGATCCACGCTGAAAACAGCCCGATCAAGTTCGCCTCGAGTAGGTGGGTGTGGACAACATGGGGGCGCAGTTTCAAAAGAAGAAGGATCGTGCTCAGGGTGGCCATCGGTATGGACGGCTTTCCAGAGAGATACCGGTGGTGAACGGGGATTCCGGAAGCGCGCAGCCTTTTTTCAAAATTTGAGTTAGGTGTGCCGTTGAGGGCGAGAACCTGCACCTCGATCCCGGATTTTTTGAGGGCCACACAGGTGCCCGCGATCGCCGGATCGTCCCAGGTCAGTCCTGAATATATCAACAAAAGTCTTTTCATTCGGTTTCGGCATGGCGCCGATCGACGGCCGTACCGAGATTTCCCCAGTCTCTATGATATCGCGTTTTCAGCATGAATTGCGCTCCAACGTTCCTGAGCCCACGGAGTATCGTGTAGGGGAATGAGGCTAGGCGGGCTTTTGAATCACGCCCACAAATTTGGTGTGTCGCTTGTCGCTTACCTTCACCACCGTTGGCTCAAGCCCCAGGGAGGCGGCAAAGTCACGGAAAGCCACGTTGTCGTGTATGTCGTCGGAAATGAATATTCCCTCTGGACGGAGAAAACTCCAAAGCAAGGGGTAGGCCCAGTGGCGGCCTCGGGCGCTCTTGTCGCTATCGTAGTGACAGAGATCGATTTCTCCCAAGCTTTCGAGCGCGCCCGGAAGCAGGTCGCGGTCGGGCCCACGGAGCAGGGTCCACTGCCGGCGCATTTCCGGGCGCTCCACCACGCAGCCCACGTACTTATCATTCGCTCCCTGGACGTAGGGCATATCGGTGCTCACGAGGCGCGCGCCTGGCCGCCCTTGCATGGCAAGCAGAATCACCAAGGAGGACCAACCATAGGCCACGCCGGTTTCCACCACGCGGGTGGCGCCAGATTCTTTCACCAGATAGTAGAGTAGGTCCAGATCGCCGGGGCCACCCATCACTTCAGGGCACGCGCTCTCTAGGGCATGAGCGCGGGCAAAGTCGGCGGAGTGAAGATCTTCCGCGCGACCGGAGATTTTCTTCTTTAAAATCTTCTCGAGTGCCGCAGTGGTGGTGATCCCGTTTTTTTCACACCAGGCGAGGGCGTCGGCCGAAGTGTCGGGTTCCGGGTTCAAATGCGCCACCGCCGAGCGAACGAGTTGCCGCCATAGGGTTGGTCTTTTGCTATACCAAACGATGGACCGGATCTTGGACGACAACATATGGTGATTCTATCATCTCTTTCGCGCCCAAACGTGGAGATTGCTAGCCATGCCGATCCAGTTGGCCACTTGGTTGATAAATGTGGCGGCCCAGGCGATTAGGCGGCTTTTCCATCCGGGCCCGGGTTTAATTACCGGGTTGGCCCAGTTCCAAACCGAACGCACTTCAAAACCGTGTTTCCCAAGTACGCGCTCCAGGGCGCCCCGGTTGAACCCGTAAATATGAAACGGCGTCCAAGTGGGGGATAGATTCAGCACAGCACGGCTTCCTCGGAGGTGGTTCGCAAAGTTGCCGAGGATGGTAAGAAGGTTGGGCTCGTTCGGGATGTCGAGGAACAGCATGCCGTTTGGTCGGAGCAGACGAGCTGCGGCCGCGATCATGGAGTCCGGATTCTGCACGTGTTCGAGTACGGCACAAAGAGATACAACGTCGTAGCTTCCGGGCCATCGCTCAGCCGCTTCTTCAATGGAAATCCGATGCAGTTCGATTCCGTACTTCGACTTCGCCGACTGGATCATGGCTTCGGAAAATTCCAGACCTTCCGCATGAAAGCCGGCTTCTCGGGCTCCTGCTACGAGTTCACCCTGACCGCTGCCTACGTCGAGAATCCTAAGCTCCGTGCCATGTTCTTCTTTGAGCTTTTTTACCCAGGTCCGAATCGCGGCCCACTTTCCTTCAAGATTGTGCCCGCTGAAATATGCTTCCGGATCGCCGTAAAGTTCCTGAGGATTTCGAGGAATGGGAAAGGGATTCGCGTAGAGTAGGCCACAGGTTCGGCAGCGCACGATCCGGCAGGCGACGCCCAATCCAAATCGATGAAACGCGCCTCCGCGCATTCCCAGCTCCGCTTCCTCTCCGGGGCCGCAAACGGGGCAGTGCCACGGACGGAAGTCAAATTGATCGGTGCCGTTCATGTTCTAAGCCTGAATCCCCAGCCTGTTCCTGGCCCGGCTCACGAGCTCCCGGCCCGCTTCGTATTCTTCCCAAACAATGTCGTCGGCGCCGAGGCCGAGAAGTTTGTCGCGGTCGCTCATGTATTTCACGCGCATGATCACGGTAATATCGGGACGCACCTGCTTTACTTTCTGAATCAACGACTGCATGGCCACAGGGTCGGGAATCGTGACCATGAGCATGGCGGCTGATGGCAAATTGGCTGCTTCCAAAACAATCAGGGACGACGAGTCGCCGTAGATCGCATGTTGCTTGTTGGATTTCAGCTCCTGTACCACTTTGTAATTCAAGTCGATCACCACCACTGTGAGGCCGAGCGACTGAAGCTCCTTCGCCACATGCGCTCCCGTGGGCCCATAGCCAGCCACGATCACATGTCCTTGCACCGAATCTTTAGACACCCGGTTCTCTTCATAAAACTCGGGGGTGTTTTTCTTGGCGCGTGAGATCCATTCCGTTTTATTCACCGAATTGAAAATACGTTTGATGGCCGGATGCAATTTCAGAAGATACGGTGTGGCCACGATCGACACGATCGCCGCTGCGAGAAGCGGCTGATAAGACGCGTTGTTGATCAGGCCCTCTTTTCTGGCGGCTAGCAAAAGGAGAAAACTGAACTCCGACATTTGTGCCAGCGCTAGCGCCACGAAGACCGTGATCTTCGCCTGATAGCGGAGCGCGAAGCCGACCGCCATTAGCGTGGCAAACTTGACCAGAAGGAGGAGCGGGACGAGGAGCAGCACTTTCTGCCACTCGCCCGAGAGGAACTGAATGTCGGCGAGCATTCCGATGCTCACGAAGAACATGGCGGCAAATGCGTCGCGCAGTGGAAGCACCTCCGACGACACCTGATTTCCAAAATCACTTTCGCTCACGATCAGGCCCGCCAGGAATGCGCCCAGAGGAAGTCCGAGGCCCATCCAGCTCGCCAGCCCCGCGATTCCGAGCGTGAGGCAGAGGGCCGAAATCGAAAAGAGTTCTTTACTATGGGTGTGAGCCACGAAACGCAGGAGCTTCGGCACGAGGTAACGTCCCAACACGAAAAGCCCGGCGCCGATCACGCCGATATTCCATGCGGCTCGCACCAGTTCTTCCAAAATCAGAGTGCCGCTGGTGCCCGACCGGGCAAAGGCAGGGATCAGGACCAACATAGGAATCGTGATGATGTCTTGCACGAGCAGTATTCCGGTGCTCACATTACCATGAACCGTTCCCACTTCTCCCCGTTCAGCCAGAAGCCGGAGCACCACCACGGTGGAGGAAATAGCGGTGGCCATGGCCCACACGATTGCTTCTCCGGACGTGAACTGCAGCACATCGCGAAGCCCAAGGAAGAGCCCGAGCGGAACCGCCACCAAAGCTAGGGCCCCCGTGATGGCCGCTGCGCGCACCCGATTCAGCTGCTGAAAGGAAAGCTCCACGCCGATGGAAAACATCAGAAGCGCTACGCCGATCTCTGAAAGAAGCTCCACGTTTTCATAGGGAACTATACCGAGGGAGTGCGGGCCGATGAGAAGCCCGGCGAGAATGAACCCGATGATCGCTGGTTGGCGGAGCTTGTGAAGAATGGTCGCGCTCAACAGCGCGGCGGTGAGCACTGCGAACACGGAAAAGAGTGGGGATCCTGCGTGCATGATCCCTATATTGTAGGGTTACTTGCGGTTTCCGAAAAGCGCCGTGACCTTGGATCCGATCTTCTTCAGGATGGCTGGTCCTTTACCTGCGGCGGAACGCTCTTCGGAGCTGAGACGGCTCATTACGGCCATCATTTCGCTCTCCGTGCGATTCTTCGGTTTGCCGGTGCTCATGTCGTAGATGATCGGATTTCCGGTGAGCGGGTTCGGCATCTCTGCGGCACTCGGTAGCGGTTCACGGTCGCGGGGGGGCTCGCGGCGTTCGCGGTGACCTCGGTCTCGTCCGCCTCGGCGATCGTGCCGGTCTCTGCGGCCTTCCCCGTGTCGGCCCTCCCCATGGTGTCGGTCTTGCCGTGGCTGATCGTGGCGCGGCTGTTCCTGTCTTGGGCTCTCTTGTGCGGGAGCGGCCTCCACAATTTCAGCAGGTGCGGCTTGCTCCGCGGGCTTCTCCGCTTGTTGCGGCTCGCGCGGTTCCCGGCGTGGTCCGCGGTCTCGGCGATGATCGTCGCGTCGTGGGCCCGACTTGCCGTCGCGTCGGCCATCTCTGCGGCCATCGCGGCGTGGTCCACGGTCTCGATGATGGCGATCGTCGCGTCCTTCGCCGCCCTCGTCGTCTTCGTCCATGTCGCGCAGGTAGCGGCTTTCGGGGAGTTCCACGGACTCTGGCACTTCGCCGTCGGCGAACCACTCCACAGGAATCTTCTTGGCGAGGAACTCTTCCACTCGAATCTGGCTGTAGGCGTCTTCGGAGCTGGCGATCGACACTGCGATCCCCTCTTTTCCGGCTCGCGCGGTGCGACCGATCCGGTGCACGTAGGTGGGAGCGTCTTCCGGAAGGTGGTAGTTCACCACGAGACCGATGTTGTCGATATCAAGGCCGCGGGAGGCCACATCGGTGGCCACAAGGGCGCGGAAACGTCCGTCGCGGAACCCTTGAATGATCTTGTTTCGCTTCTCCTGGCGCATGAGGCTCGAAAGTCCGGCGGCCGGAACTCCGTTGCGGCTGAGAAGTTCTGCTACCCAGGGCACGCGCTCTTTGTAGTTCACGAAAACCATGAGCGGCTTTCCCTCGGGAAGATACTTGCGGATCGTTCCGATCAGAGCACGCGGCTTCTCTTCGTCGCCCACGTGATAGAGAACCTGCTGAATGTTGTCGGCGGTCATCTGATCGCGGCTCACGTTGAATTCCGTGGGATTGGCGCCGTATTCAAACACCATGTTGAGGACCGTGAAGTTCATTGTGGCGCTGAAGAGAAGGATCTGCCGGTCCTGCGGAATTTTTCCGAGGAGGTAGTGCATGTCTTTGATAAAGCCCATGTCGAACATACGGTCGGCTTCGTCGAACACCAGCACTGCCACGCGGGACAAATCGAGCTGTCTCGACTTGAAGAGGTCGATCACACGGCCGGGAGTTCCGGCGATGATGCGCGCGCCTTCTTGAATGGCTTTGATCTGATCTTCATAGGCCATGCCCCCCACGATGCTCGTGGGTTTCATGTTCATGTCGGCGGAAAGTTTCTTCGCTTCGGTTTCAATTTGTTGGGCGAGTTCGCGGGTGGGAGCCAGGCAGAGCGCGATTTTTTCCGGCGGCATCGCTGCGAGCCGGTTAATCGTGGGGATCAGAAATGCGGCAGTCTTTCCCGTGCCGGTACGCGAAAGTCCGGAAACGTCGCGGCCTTCGGATGCCATCGGGATCACTTGTTGCTGCACTTCGGTGGGTTGGGTGAACCCCATCTTGTGGATGTTGGCGAGGAGGTCGGGATGGAGCGATAGCTGTTCGAAAGTCATGGGGCTCAATATTGGTTGAAAAGCTTGTGAAATCAGGCTTTTCTATAGCAGGAAACACCCGTCGGAGAAACCATGAAATCCCTTCCCGAACACGAAATTACCGCTCTTCTCGAGAAGCATCCCCATTGGGCGCGGAAAGGCTCTGAAATTACCCGTACTTGGAAGTTCGGCTCTTTCGCCGAGGCCATCGGATTCGTGAATCGAGTGGCCACTCATGCCGATGAAGTGGATCACCATCCAGATATTCTGGTGCAGTACAACAAAGTAACCCTTACCCTTTGGACCCACGACGCCGGGGGTCTTACGCGCCGGGACTTCGACTTCGCGGATTTCACCGATGCCGAGTAGGTGGTTTGCCGGGGGGGCGGGTGTGCTCCTCCTTCTCACCCTCGTGAACCTTTTCAACTACATCGACCGCTACATTCTCGCGGCGCTTGCACCCGCCATTCAGGCCGACCTTGCGCTCTCCGACACCGAAACCGGCTTCCTCAGCACCGCTTTCATGGCCTCCTACTTCCTGGTGGCCCCACTTTTCGGTTGGCTCGGCGATCGATACCACCGCTTTCGTCTCTGTGCCGTGGGGGTGGGGCTTTGGAGTCTCGCGACCATGACCACCGGCTGGGCCCGTACCTTTGCGGGAATCGTGGCGTCCCGGGCGGGAGTGGGAGTGGGGGAGGCCAGTTACGGCAGCATCAGCCCCCCGCTTCTCGGCGACTATTTTCCGCCCGCTCGCCGGGCCCGGGTGTTTGCGCTGTTTTTCATGGCGATCCCGGTGGGGTCTGCGTTGGGTTATCTGCTTGGCGGGCTTCTCGGGGCGCGGTTCGGCTGGCGCGATGCGTTTTTGATAGCAGGGGCGCCCGGGCTGCTCTTGGCCCTAGTCCTGTTTTTTCAAAAGGACCCCCCTCGGGGTCAGTATGAAACCCAGGAAGAGAAGGGCGCTCCACCCTTTGCCGAGGTGTTGGCCGGCTTGTGGCGGAATCGCAGTTACGCGTGGACGGTGGCCGGCTACACCGCCTACACCTTCGTGAGCGGCGGGGTAGGGTTCTGGATACCGGCCTATCTGGTGAGGGCGCTGGATGTGGAGCTGGCTCACGGCAACTTTGTTTTCGGTGCTGTGACGGTGGCCGGTGGCTTTGCGGGCACGTTTGCCGGGGGCTACTGGGCCGACCGCTGGGCGAAGCGTTCGCCGGATGCTTATATCAAGCTTTCGGCGCTCACGATGTTTCTCTGCGTTCCGGTGATTCTGGTTCTTTTGGCGGTGAAAAGTTTTTCGATCTTTGTGCCGGTGCTTTTCGTATTCGAATTTCTTTTCTTCATGAGCACGAGCCCGGTAAACGCTCAGCTCGTGAACTCCGTGCCCGTGGCCTGGCGGGCGATGGCTCAGGCGGTGGCGATTTTCATGATTCATCTTCTGGGCGACGCAATTTCCCCCACTCTCGTGGGTTGGGTTTCCGATCGCTCCAATCTGATGGCGGCGATGATGATCTTCCCGTTGTTTCTGCTTCTGGCCGGTTTGGCCTGGGGACTGAAGGTGATCCTTGCCTTCGACGTGATGCCCTGGCCGGAGGGGGCGCTTCGGCTTCCTCGCTGGCAAGCGCACCGAGGCTATCGCCCCGAGGGGGTGCAGGAGAATACGCTCGACGCATTTCGGAGAGCCCGGGCCGCGGGCGCCGAGATGGTGGAGCTGGATGTGCAGCTCTCCGGCGACGGAGTGCCCGTGGTGGTGCACGACAAGGACATCCGCCGGGTCAGTGGGCGCGAGGGACAAGTGGCCGCGCTCACAGCCAAAGAACTGGGAGACCTCGCCCGGGTGCCTACGCTGGAGAGTGTGTTCCGCGATTCGGGGGGTCTGTTCAATGTGGAGTTGAAGACTACCTCGAGGCGCGATGAAGGGCTCGAGCGAGCCGTGGCTGCGGTTGTGAGGGCTGCCGGAAAGGAACGGCAGGTGCTCTTTTCCAGCTTCAATCCGCTGGCCCTGCGGCGGATGAGTCGGTATCTGCCGGATTGCCCAAGGGCGCTTCTTGTTACCCAGGAAGACGATCCGTCTAACGCCTTTTATTTGAAAAAGATGCTGCTAGCTTCTTTTGCCCGTCCACACCTGCTTCATCTCGACAAGGACATGGTTACCGAGAAATTGGCGGGCGCGCTGGCGAGCCGCCGGGTGCCATGGGCTGTTTGGACGGTGAACGATCCCCAAGAGGCGAGAAAGCTCTTGGCTCTCGGGGCCGAAAGCGTTATCTCAGACTCGCCTCAGGTGCTCCAAAATGTTTGAAATCGCGAATAAAATCCTGCCTCCCAGCCGCTCCGTTCGTAGCGCTCACCCCTGGATCGAAAGCCAGAAGTTCGAGCCCGTTCCGCAGCAGCGGGTTTTGAATGAAATTCTCGACCGCGTGGACCAGGCCGTGAGCCGGCGGATCAAACAGGGCGGCAAGCCCGTGAAGGTGGTGTTCGACCTCGACTCCACGATTTTCGACGTGAAGCCTCGCTCGCTCCGCATTCTGAAGGAGTTCGCCGCCACGAAAGAGGCTCAGGCGATCGGCCAGGAATATGTGGATTGGGCGATTGGGCTGAGGGCTCATCAGCTGGTTTACACCCTTCAGGAATCAGCCGCGGCCAACGGATTTCCGAAGGGGCCGCGAGGCGAGGAGTTTTTGCAAAAGGCATTCGACTACTGGAGGCCGAGGTTCTTCACTCATGCCTATGTGCAGGTGGATCACCCGGTGCCCGGAGCCGTGGACTACGCTCGAGCCGTAGTGGATCGGGGCGCAACCGCGGTCTACCTCACCGGACGCGACTGGCCGGGGATGGGGCGCGGCACTCAGGCCACCCTGACTCATTGGGGGTTTCCGATGGGCGCCGGAGAGGGGGAGCTGATCATGAAGCCCAGTTTCGGCACCGACGATGCGGAGTTTAAAGATGCGGCTCTCCGCGACCTGAGAATTCATGGCGAGGCTGTGGCTCTTTTCGACAACGAACCGGCCAATTTCCATGTGTTCGAGAAGAACTTTCCGGCAGCCCACCTGGTGTTCTTCTATTCCAATTGCTCGGCCAAAGAAGCACGGCCTGTAAATAAAATCTATCGCATAGAAAGCTTCCTTCGCTGAGGCGCCATCCGGTTCCGGTTTTTGCCCTGCAGGAGCCGGAGTTTTGGCGGAATTTTCAAGAGATTGAATCAGTTAAAAACCCTTCACTATTTCAGCGTTCCCGTGTGATTTGCTTTAAGTGCGCGAAAGCAAACCGGGTTTTTTCAGGAGGCACTTCCCGACCGTTCCGGTAGCGGTAGAGATTTGGCGGTGGCGCCAAAATTCTCGCGCCGGAAGTTTGACAGGCACCGTTTCCTTGCTAGCCTTAAAAGAGGTGGTGGGGATTCCGAAGTTGAAGTTCGGACCAGTTGGACGCTGTCAGTGATCCCCTCCTCTCGCAGGAAACCCAAGGCCGGGTGGAATGTCGTAAACCAGGAAGGGACACACGACCATGACACGCAAGTCGATCCTCGTCTGTGATGATGAAGTTTCGATCCGCAAAGTTCTCCAAAAAGCCCTCGAGCGAGAAGGCTATCAAGTAACCGCAGTGAAAAGCGTGGAAGAAGGCCGGGCCGTGGGCCGCGAAAAGGTCTTCGATCTTCTGATTTCAGATTTGGTTCTGCTCGACGGTAATGGTCTCGATCTCGTGCGGGAGCTTCGTCACATTCAGAAAGACGTGGCCTCCATCGTGATCACCGGCAATGCCACGGTGGAGAGCGCCATTGAGGCCACCAAACAGGGCGTGTTCCACTATGTGACCAAGCCATTCGATATCGACGAAGTGCTCGTGCTCGTGGCGAAGGCGCTTCAGCACGAACAGCTCACTCAGGAAAACAAACATCTCAAGCAGGCGCTGCACCGGAAATACAATTTCGAAAACTTCGTGGGCGATTCCGCGGTGATGATGGCTGTGTTTCAGACCATCGAAAAAGTGGCTGATACGAATTCCACGGTTTTGATCTCCGGCGAGAGCGGCACGGGTAAGGAGCTCGTGGCTCGTGCTCTCCACTACAACTCCGGCCGGGCCGACAAACTCTTCGTTCCCGTGAACTGCAGCGCGATCCCCGCAGGACTTTTGGAGAGCGAGCTTTTCGGTCACATGAAGGGGGCCTTCACCGGCGCCACCGCCAACCGGGTGGGGCGGTTCCAGGCTGCTGACGGCGGAACATTGTTTCTCGACGAAGTGGGCGACATGCAGCCCGACCTTCAGGTGAAGCTCCTTCGCGCTCTTCAGAACCGCCAGGTGGAGCCTGTGGGATCGGTGAAGCCGATCGAGATCGATACCCGCATCGTGGCGGCCACCAACGTGGACCTCGAACAAGCCGTGATGGAGCGCAAGTTCCGTGAGGATCTTTTCTATCGCTTGAACGTGATTCCGATCCACATGCCGGCCCTTCGCGAGCGTAAGGGTGACATTCCTCTTCTCGTGAGCCACTTCCTCACGCACTTCAATCAGGAGAAGGGCTGCGACGTGGCCATCACCAACGAAGAGGTGATGGGCGTGATCATGTCGTACGACTGGCCGGGCAACGTGCGCGAGCTCGAAAATCTCGTGCAGCGATTGGTGATCCTGAAGCGCAGCGGCGCCATCGAGTTGAAAGACCTTCCGCCGAAGCTTTTTGGCGGGCGTGCCTCCGGTGCGATCGCCGCGATGGTGGGCGGGTCGGTGGATCTCGATACGATCATGCGGTTCGAGCTCCCCGACGGCGGGCTCGACTTCAAGTCGGTGATCAACCAGATCGAAGATCATCTTTTAAAACAGGCACTGCATCGCACAGGCGGCAACAAGAACAAGGCGAGCGAGCTACTGCGCATGAATCGCACCACGCTCGTGGAGAAGCTCAAGAAGAAGCAGTTGCAGGTTTGAGGAGTCGAGTGCTCTGACGAATCAATCCGTCTTCTTCAGCGTCTCGGCCGCGCCGGGTTTGCGGTCGGCCTTCTTCTTTTCAGCTTCCTTTTCGGAAGCGTCGTCGCTGGATTTAACCGCCTGACGCACGAAGAACTTCAGCACATTGTTTCGGTTCGCGCCGCCGATTAGGTTTTTCAAATCCTCATAGAGGGAGGCGTCGTTGAAGAGCGCGCCGATCGTGCCTTCGCCGTTCTTCATCTTTTCGGAAACGGAACGCAGGTTTTTCATTGTTTTGCCGAGCTCAGCCACGGCGGAGCTGTCCTTCAGCTGGAGCGAAACCTGCTTCAGGTTCGTGGCAGTTTCCGACAGATCCTTGAACGTCTTCTCGATCTGATTGCCCTTGGCCATGCCGCCAGTCACCACCTTCAGATTCACGAGGTTCTCTTTCAGGAGTGAAACCACGTCTTGCCCTTCGCTCAGCATTTGGGCGAGGTCCTTGGCGGGCTCCACTTCGAGCGAGTCTTTGTCGGCCACGACTTCGGAGGAGGCACCGGCCTTGATCTCGAGAAACTTGTCGCCCAACACGCCCTGGGTCTGGAACTTCACTTGAGAGTCCTTTTTGATGCGCGGCTGATATTTTTCGTTTACCAATAGCGTGAGCCGGAGCTGAGTGTAGTCTTCGCTATAAGCGATCTCTTCCACGCGGCCCACTTTGAGGCCTCCGGAGCGCACCACGGCGCCTTTAGACACGCCGGTAGCGTCGGGCACGTTCACATACAGGCGGATCGACTTTTCCAGGAATGCGCTGCCGCCTCCCATGAGGAGGATCGTAACAAGTAAAACAGTGAGTCCGAGGAATACAAAAATCCCTGCCTTGAGCTCGATGTCTAACTTGCGCCGCATTTATTAGTCCCTCAGTCGACTGAACCTTCTATAAAGGCCTTAACGACAGGATCCTCAGATTTCTTTATGTTTTCGACCGTGTCTATCACATGAATCTTGCGATTATATAGAATTGCGATTCGGTCGGATACTTCCAATGCGGCAGGAATATCGTGGGTTACGAATATTCCCGTAGTCCCCATGCTCCGGAGCTTTTTCATGATCTCGATGAGGTTCTTGGTGTTTTGCGGGTCCAATCCGGCGGTGGGCTCATCGTAGAGGATGATCTCTGGCCCCAAGATAATGGCTCGGGCCAGTCCTACACGCTTTTGCATTCCTCCGGAGAGACTTGCCGGGAGCAGTTTCTCGCTGCCGCTCATCCCCACCAGCTGGAGCATGTCTTTGATCTTGGTTTGGATCTCCTCGTCGGTGAGTTTCGTGTGTTCCACGAGGAGGTAGGCCAGGTTTTCCTCCACCGACATCGAGTCGAAGAGAGCGCCGTTCTGGAACACGTAGGCGATTTTCTTCCGTACTGCGATGAGCTGGCGTTCCGAGAGCTTCACGATGTCCTGGCCGTGAAAGATAATCTGGCCCGAGTCGGGCTTTTCGAGGCCGATCATCGACCTTAGCGCCACGGACTTTCCCGTTCCTGAGCCTCCGAAAAGCGAGAGCACCTCGCCTTTGCGGACCTCGAAGCTCACTCCGTCGTGAACGATCTTCTCACCGAAGCGTTTCTTGAGTTCCTTGATTTCGAGCGCGACTTCCATGGGGCCTCAGCTCGTAATTTCGATGAAAAGTTTGGTGAGAAAGAAGTCGCCGATCATTACCGCGATACTCGACATCACCACCACGAAGGTGGTGGAATCGCCCACACCGCGGGTGCCGCCCTCGGTGTTGAGCCCGCGCCAGCAGCCGATCATCACGATCGCGTATCCGAAGAAAAAGCTCTTGGCCGTGCCGGTCCAGTAGTCGTTGAAGCGGAGAGTTTCGAAGCACTTTTCGAAGAAGAAGTAAGGGGAAAGCCCGATTTCCATCCCCACGAGAGTGGCGGCCAGAAGTCCCACAAGGTCCGCCCACAGAGTGAGCAGGGGCAACGCGATCAGCATCGCGATCAATCTTGGAATCACGATTCTTTTGATGGGGCTCGTGCCGAGTGCGCGGATCGCATCGATCTGCTGGGTCACCCGCATGGAGCCGATCTCCGCCGCGATTCCAGAACCAACTCGCCCCGCCACCATCAGGCCCGTAAATACCGGTCCCATTTCGCGGATGATCGACAGGGCCACCACTTTCGGGATGTAGAGCTTGCCGCCGAACTTTTCGAGACCATAGCCGAATTGAAGGGTCATCACGGCGCCGGCCGTAATACCCGTAATGGTGACCAGTAGCAGCGACTGCATTCCGATTACGTAGATTTGTTCCATCGTGAGCCCGAAGTAGAAGGGCCGGGTGAAGAGCTCTTGCAGCGTTTGCCTGTTGAGCACGCCGATTCCGCCGAGGGTCCGGAAAAATTCCACGATCTTGGCGCCGGATTTTCTAGCTACTTCTTCCACGCGCGTGTCCTCAGTCGGTTCGGAAAGAGGCCACGAAGTTCTCAAAGGCGACGCCGTTGTCGCGCTCTCTTTCCGGTATCGTCACATAGAGAAAATCGTAGGTGCATTCGTCTTTTTTCAGTACCACCGTGCGGATCTTCACGGCCACATTGTCCACCACACCCTGAAAAATGGAATCCTGGGCTTCGGCTCCGTCGAGTGTGCGCCGGGTTTGGTTGATCAGCTTCTTTTCCCCGATCCCGCGCACCAGGTTGTTGGTAAGCGAGTCGAGCGTGGCGCCTGCGTATTTGCGGCAGATGCTATTGATGGAAATGATCGCGCCCGATTCGGGATTCTCATAGGCGTGATCGGCCTTGAGGGAGTCGGTGGCCGCCGAGCTCTCGCCAACCGCTACCTTTTCCCAAGGGCCTCCAGGGGAGGTGACGGAATAATCTCCGCTTTTGGGGGCAGTGCGGTCAGGGAAGAGAATAGAACAGCCAGATACAGCGATTGCTACGCTGAAAGTGATTCCCATCCGTGGGAGTTTCAGCCTCATCCATGAATGCATAAGTCCATGATCGAGAAGGGGGAATGGGAAGTCAACTAATTGCTGGCACTTCGTCAAGGGTTTGACTCGCCCACTCGCGGGTCGCCAACGTCCCGACGAAATCCCTCACTCCAGCAGGTAGAAATGCCGATTTAACCGTGGCACAGGCCTTGCGATTACCTCTTTGGGAGATTGCGACCATGAGACGGTTCCCTGCATTTCTGGCCCTCATTATTCTTGCGGTAACAGGTGCGCCCTTGGCCCGAGCTGCGGAAGGCTTGGCGATCCGCACCTTGGGCAAGTATTCCCGTCTGGTGATTCCCGCCCTGCCGTCGACCGGTGTAACCGCCACGGGGCAAAACGGAAAAATTCAGATCAAACTGGAACGGTCGGTGGATCTCTCCAGATTCGACATGGCAGCTCTCGTGGACAGCCGCGTGCAAAAGGTGGATTTGATTTCGACCCGACCGGGGGAGGCGCAACTGGATATTCGCCTGGCCCGGCCCGGGGCCGATTTTTTTGCCTGGGCCCAAACTGATCCGCCCGCTATCGTGGTGGACATTTGGGAAAATGCGGCGCCCAAAGTGGTGGCCGCCGCTCCGGTGAAGCAAAAGCCGGCAGCTCGGAGCCCGGCTTCGGTGGCAGAGAAGGTTCCCCACCCGGAGGAAATCAGAATCGCTCCCATTTCGCGAGAAAGTTCCGTGATTCCTCGTTTACAGATTCCTATGCCGGTTCTTACCCTCAAGGGCACGAAGGTGGAGGTTCCGAGCCGTCTCAATGTGGAAGACCATTGGGCATTTTCTCGTGGAAACCCGAATGCCCCTGACGGGGAAGCGTTCAACTTCGCCTTGAAACTCTACAAGGAAAAGAAATTCGGTCTCACCCTACGCACCATCGAGCTGATGGAGCGAGATCATCCGAAGACGAAGCATCGTCACGAACTCACTCTCCTTCGTGGGTTTTCGTTGAAGAAACTGGCTGAGGAAAAAAAGACGCCGATTCTTCTCGAGCAAGCCGACAACATTTTCCAGGAACTGGCGGTGGTGAAAGATGACGCGGGAAGGCCGCTTCCATTTCAGAAGGTGCTTCTCACCTATTTCACGATGAAGGAATACCAGACGGGCGCCACCATCCGCGCCACGGAGATGGTGGAGGCACTGATCAAAGTCACCGACGTCGCTGACCCCGACTACCTGAATCTTCAGATGGTGTTGGCAGATCTTTACGTCAAACTGAATCGGGCCAGAGCCGCCGAGCGAATTTTCCGGTTTATCGTGGAGAACCATCCCAAGCATCCGCTCGCCGCTGACGCCGCCTATCGCACGGCCGATCTCCTGGCCACCGAAAACAACTACAGCCGCGTAGTCGAAGAGGGGGAAGAGGCGTTGCGCCGTTTTCCGGAGCATAAAAAAGTGCGCCCCGAGGTTGTGTTCAATTTGGGTGAGGCATGGTTCTGGAAAGGCAATAATGTGAAGTCGGAAAAATACTTCCAAGATTTCACCCGCGAGTTTCCTCAGCTCACCGAAGCTGGAATGGCTTGGGCCCGGCTCGGAGAAATTGCAGAAATTGAGCGCAAGGATTTAAAGACAGCGGAAGAGCGCTATCAGCGGGCGAAGGATGGCTTTCCCTACACGTTTGGCGACATGCTGGCCACCTTGCGGCTCGCCCGAATCCGAATCGCTCGAGAGAAGAATGCGTCGTACCAGGTGAGTTCTGTGGAGTCGATCTTGAAAGACAAGATGCTCGACCCCACGATTCGGCGGATGGCGGAGCTCGCTCTTGTGGATGGCTACTTGGTAAGCAACCAAACTGATCGAGCCATTGCGGTGGCGAGAAAAGGAATGTTGGCCACAAACGGCGCTGCCTACGAGGACTATAAGGACGCTCTTGCTCGCAGCCTCTTCAAGAAGCTTCAGGAGCTGAATGAGAAAAAATCCTGGGCCGAAGCGCTCGCACTCTATGACCGCGAACGAGGCTTCCTCGCGCTCGCCGGGCCGAAGGTGTTTTGGGAAGCGGCGAAGACCTACCAGGGTCTTGGGCTCTACGATACGGCGAATGGATTCCTGGCCCAGTATGGCCGGGCGCAGGCCGGACGCAGTCCCGCCAGCCAGCAAGAGAGGGGGCGCCTAGCCCTTGATCGGGCCGAGAACGGTTTTCGCAGCGGAAACTACGAAGAGGTGATCGAGGTACTGAACGACGTGCCGGCCTCAGTGGAGCGGGATGCAATGCGGGCCGTGGCGCTTCATCGACTGAACCGAAAGAAGGAAGCCTGGAAAGAGGGCGAGAAGGTGTTTCAGGAGCTTCAGGAGAAGGCCCCCCATGTAGCGCGGGATGTGTCTGTTCGTTGGATGCCACTTTTGGGCGACATTCTGGTGGAAAAGACCATGGAGGAGCGCGATTGGGCTGGCATGCAGTCCGTGGCGCAGAAAGTGAACAGGTCCATGGATTCGAAAGAAGAGCGCTTCCAGTTCTTTGAGGCCGACGCCCTCTGGTATGCCAAGAAACATAAGGAAGCGATCGCCGCATACACGGAGGCGTTGAAGTCCGGTGTGGATGGAGAGAGGTCCGATCGGGCCCGCTACAACATGGCCATGAGTCACATTGCACTCCGGAACCGTGAGGAAGCCGTCAAGCTTCTGGCGCTGGTGAAGGAAAAGCAACGCGGAGTGTGGGGAGAGGCTGCACAGCGGGAGCTGGACTTGTTAGACTGGGAGAAGAAATACTCCTCTGTTCTGCGGACTTTGCCGCCGTCGGGACTGGGAGTAGCGCAGTAGCGCAGTATGGCATGCGGCTTGCGATGTTGAATATGTGACGGAGTGTCTGCAAACGGAATTGCGGACCGAACGCCAGGGAGGGGAAACGTGAGGGTTTTTGATCGCACAGTTGAAGCGCTCGCAAAGACGCTCGACTTCCGCACGCAAAAACAGACCGTGATCTCCTCGAATATCGCCAACGCCGAAACCCCCGGTTATCAGGCGAAAACGATCGATTTCGAAGATTCTCTCGCGCGGGCACTTACTCTCGACGAAGCGCCGATGGACCAGTCGGCCGCGGGGCACATGACTGCCGGCGGAGAAGTGAATTCCGTGGTGGCCGAAATTTATAACAATCCCAACAACGTGGTGCGGGAAGACGGCAACACCGTGAATCGTGACGAAGAAATGGTGGCTCTGGCGGAAAACCAGATCATGTATAATGCCGCCGCCGAACTCGTGAAAAAGAAGCTCGCGCTGCTTCGCTACTCTATCAGCGATGCGGGAGGGGGTAACTAATGGATCTCCTTAGCTCTCTTCGCATCTCTTCGTCGGGGCTAGAGGCCCAACAAACGCGGATGAACACGATTTCTTCCAACCTCGCCAACGCGGAGACCGTGGGTTACAAGCGGAAGGATCCGATCTTTCAGGCCACCACCGACCGCAAACACTTCGGGGAAATTCTTCAGAGCCAAATCGACGAAAACGCCCAAGGCGTGATCGTGGCCGACGTAGCGGAAGACGCGCGCCCCCCCCGCCTGATCTACAATCCTTCGCACCCACAGGCTCGGCCCGACGGGTACGTGGAAATGCCGAACGTGAATTCCGTGGAGGAGATGGCGAACATGATCAACGCCTCTCGGTCCTACGAAGCCAACATCACGGCGCTCAACGCCGCGAAGGCCATGGCCATGAAGGCCCTGGACATCGGTAAGTGAGGTAACGGATGAGCGGCGCTAATTTCGAATTGGGAAGAATCGGAAGCACGCGGATCGAGAGCCCGTTTTCCGAGATGCGCGCCGATCGGCTTGGCAGGGTGGAGGCTCCGTCGAGCGCCGGTGAGGCGGAGGCCGCGGGCGATGGGGCTCCGAAAACGTTTGCCGATGCCATGGGAAAGCTAATGCGCGACGCCAATGAAACGCAGGTGGCGGCGAACGAAGCGGCTCAGGAAGTGGCTGCTGGCCGGAATAAGGATCTTCATGGCGCCATGCTGTCGATGGAGAAAGCGGACCTGCAGTTCCGCCTCCTGGCTCAAGTGCGCAACAAGGTGATCGACGCCTACCGCGAAATCATGCGGATGCAGGTGTGAGGGGGAACTAAGTGCCTAGCTTCATAAAAAACATCATCGATAAATTCGCGCAGTTCCACGAGGCGCTCACGCCCGGACGAAAGATCGCTCTTTGGGGCGTGGCTGTGGTGGTAATGCTCTCGATCGGAGGAATGTTCTTCTGGGCGAGTAAGAGCACGTATGTGACCTTGATGACGAATCTTTCCGGCGAGGATTCAACGGCGATCATCCGTTATCTGCGCGATAAAAAGATCCCGTTCATCGTGGACGAGACAGGTAAGGCCATCTCGGTGCCACCGGAAAAGGTATACGACCTCCGCCTGGAGCTTTCGAGCCAGGGACTCGCCCAAACCGGCGTGGTGGGCTACGAAGTATTTGATAAGCAATCCTTCGGTGCCACGAGCACGGTGCAACGAATCAACGAACAGCGAGCCCTTGAGGGAGAGCTGATTCGCACGATCAATCACATTAAGGGCGTAGAGCGTTCGCGGGTACACCTCGCGATTCCTCAAAAGAGTGTCTTTCTGGAAGAAGAGAAGCGTCCCACGGCTTCGGTGATTCTCGACCTGGCTGCGGGCTTCAGTCCCACGGAAGATCAGATTAAGGGAATGCAGGGGCTGGTGGCTTCTGCCGTGAAGGGGCTCGACAAGAACTCGGTAACAATCGTTTCGAACCAGGGAAAACAACTTTCCCAGAATCACGACGATCCGGCAGCGGCCTTCACCGCCATGACGATGGATTACCAGAGAAAGTTCGAACAAAAACTGGAGACGAAGATCGCAAGCCTTTTGAACACTGTGGTGGGAGAAGGCAAGGTAATGGCCAAGGTAAACGCCGACCTCGACTTCAGCCGAATCAACGAGCAGCAGGTTATTTTCGACGGTGAAAACGCCACTCCTCGTGCCGTGAGCCGAGATACCGATCAGATGCAAGGTACCCGTCCTTTGGCCGTGGGCCAGGCCGGAGCCAAGGCTCAGGTTCCTGGTGCCGACAATCTGGCCGCCAGCCAGCAAGACAACACGGTGAAGAACAACACCCAGCGCAGCCGCGAAGTGGTGAACTACGAAGTGCCGAAAACCACGCGCAACGTGGATAAGCCCGTGGCCACCCTAAAGCGCTTGTCGGTGGCTGTGATGGTCGACGGTAATCAGATCCCGGACGAAAAAGCCCCGGGCGGAACACGTTTCGAGCCGCTTTCCGCTGAGAAGCTCGCGGAGTTTCGCGCGATCGTGGCGAACTCGGTGGGATGGGACAAGGATCGTGATCCTCCGATCGAGGTGAAGAGCATTCAGTTCTATAAGGAAGATCTCGATGCCGCCACAAAAGCGGTGGCAGCGACCGAACGAAACCGGCTCATGGCTGATGTGGCCAAGTGGAGCGCAATTGGTCTTATCTTCTCTCTGTTCTTCCTCTTTGTGGTGCGCCCGTTCATCAAGTGGGTAACGGAAAATACAGTGGACAGCGTGGAAGACTTCTTGCCGCAAACTCTTGAGGAGCTTGAAAAGGCACAGAGCAAGCAGGTGGCGCAGAACCTGGAAGATATTCTTCCTGAAATTGAAGAGCGGGTGGACCCTGAAAAGGTACAGAGCGAGATGCTGAAGGAAAAGGTCGTGACTCTGGTGAACGACAATCCTCACAAGGCCTCTCAGGTGTTGCATGATTGGATCCATCTGAAGCAGGAAGAGAACCCCGACAACAAGACGGCTTGAGGTGACCAGTGGCAGGATTTCCGCAGAAATACGAAGAGCTGACCGGTCTGCAACGAGCAGGCCTTCTGATGAACGTGCTCGGCCCCACGTGCACGAGAAAGATCTTTGGGCAGATGAAAGACAACGACATCAAGCGCCTGCTGGGCGTGATGTCGAGCGTGGAAAAGGTTCCGGTCACCGTAGTGAAAAAAGTCCTCGAAGATTTCTTCTTCGAACTGTCTGAAGAAGAGGCGCTCATCTTCGGTACCGCAAAAGGTAAGAATTACATTCTGGAAACTCTCGGTGAAGAGCGCGCCAAGCACATTCTCGGCAACGTGGGCCTGCAAGACGGCGCGAAAACACTTGAGGCGCTGGAGTTGGTGGATACTCGCACACTTGCCAGCTTCCTGGTGAACGAACATCCGCAAACGATCTCGCTTATCGTTGCGCACCTCGACGCGATTCGGAAGAGCGATACGATCAAGCGCTTGCCGGACGCCCTTCAGGCCGAAGTGGTGATGCGTTTGGCAAACATCGACTTCATCAGTCCAGAACTCATCGCGCAGCTCGACGACGTGCTCAAGAGCGAACTTGCGACCGTGGGCACCATCGACAGCACTCAGCTTGGCGGTGTGGAGCCTGTGGCCGAGATGCTCAATACGATGGACAAGACCACCGAGACCAACATTATGGCCCGCGTGGAAGAGAAGGATCCGGAGCTCGCCGAAGAGATCAAGAAGCTCATGTTCGTGTTCGAGGACCTCGTGGCCCTCGACAACCGCGGAATGCAGTCGCTTCTCAAGGAAGTTCCGAACGACAAACTACTCGTGGCTCTCAAGACGGCGCCGGAGGAGATCAAGTCGAAGATTTTCGGCAATATGTCGAGCCGCGCGAGCCAGCTTCTCCAGGAAGACCTTGCCAACCTCGGCCCCCAGCGACTCTCCGACGTGGAGGCCGCCCAGGCCGAAATCGTCAACATCGCGAAGCGGCTTGAGAGCGAAGGCAAGATCCAGATTAACCGCGGCGGAAGCGATACCTTCGTATGACGGGCTTCACTCCCTATGTGCCGCGTAATCTCGACGCAAAGAAGGCTGAAACGGCCAAGCCTGCCGGCGTGCAGGAGTTTCAGCCGAAATCCTTCGAGGCCCATCCGGCGCAAAGGGTTGTGGACATCGGGGAGAAAGAGCTTCCCCATTTTCATCTCGACAGCAGGGTGGCAGAGCAACTCGGTATCGAAGAAAAGCGTCGCATAGAGTTCGAGCAGAGAGTTCAGTCCGAGATCGAGCGCCGTTGGCAAAAGTCCAGCGAGAAAGCCCAGGTAGAAGGGTTTCAGAGCGGACTGGAAAAAGGAAAGAAGCAGGCCTATGAGGCCGAACTGCCGAGGATTAAAGAGAAGCTCGACCGTCTCGATTCCGTGCTTCAGGAATGCGACAAAATGCGGGAAAAAATTTTTCTAGCCAATGAAGCGTTCGTGATGGACCTCATTGCTCAGGTTGCCCGCATGGTGGCACTCAAGGAAGTGGAGCTCGATAAGGACTACCTCCATCGAGTGGTGGTCAGTTTATTGAATCAGCTGGGTACTCGCGAAGACATGAAGATCACGGTGTCTGATACCGACTTCGCCACCATCGAGGACCTCCGTATTTCGGTAGAGAAAGAATTCGGAAAGCTGGCCAACACCGCCTGGGAGCATTCACCCAGGGTGCCTGTGGGTGGAGTGAAGATCGAAACCCGGTTCGGTGTAATCGATGCGTCGGTGCAGACGCAGATCGAAAATCTGATGCGCGCCCTGAAGGCGTGATCAAAATACTTTGCTCTGTCATTCTCCCTTGGATCCCGTGTAGGGAAACTACTACCGCCCTGCGAAATACCATCGTAAAATATTAATATGGCTAGAACTCCATGGAGGGAGTGAAAGCAGGCATGGAAGCTGACTATCAAATCCGACACGAGAAATATCTCGAGCCACTCTCGCGAGTGATTCTCCATGGCTTCACCGGCAAGGTATCGAAGGCCGTGGGACTCACGTTTGAGGCGATTCTTCCCGGCGCTTCCATCGGATCGCTGTGCCGTCTCGACATCGCGCCGAATGTAAAATCCGTTACGGCCGAAGTGATCGGTTTCCGCGGCAACAAAGTGGTGCTGATGCCTCTCGAAGAAGTGCATGGAATCAACGCACAGTCGAAAGTGCAAATCGTGGCCAAGCAAGCCACAGTGAAAATCAGCGACTCACTTCTCGGGCGCGTGCTCGATGGAGCCGGAAAACCCATGGATCGTCTGGCGATTCCTTCGGAGGGCGTTGATCGTGGGATTTATGCCGCGCCGGTGAATCCGCTCGAACGTGAACCGATTACGGAAAGTCTCGACCTGGGAATTCGCGCCATTAACGGGCTTATTACCTGCGGAAGCGGGCAGCGTATGGGGATCATGGCCGGATCAGGCGTGGGAAAGAGCGTGCTGCTTGGCATGATCGCACGCTACACCAAGGCCGACATCAACGTGATCGCGCTGGTGGGAGAACGAGGGCGCGAGGTAAGGGAGTTCCTGGAGCGAGACCTCGGTCCCGAGGGACTCAAGCGATCGATCGTGATCGTGGCCACAAGTGAGCAGAGCGCACTACTTCGAATGCGCGCGGCCTATCTTGCCACCACGATTGCGGAACACTTCGCCGATAGTGGCAAAAAAGTGTTGCTGCTGATGGATTCACTGACGCGCTTTTGCATGGCGCAACGAGAAATCGGTCTTTCGATGGGAGAACCTCCCGCCACGAAGGGCTATACGCCAAGCGTTTTTGCGACTTTACCGCGCTTACTGGAGCGCGCCGGCTCCCGAGGTAATAAGGGAGGTTCGATTACCGGCCTCTACACCGTGCTCGTGGAGGGCGACGATCTGGACGATCCCATCGCCGATGCGGCACGCTCGATTCTTGATGGTCACATCGTGCTTTCGAGGGCGCTTGCCGACAAGGGCCACTTCCCTTCGATCGACGTGCTGGCGAGCGTGTCTCGTGTCATGAGAGCCGTTACGGGTCCGGAGCAGGTGGACCTCTCTTCCCAGATGAGGGAATTAATGTCGATCTACCGTGAGGCTGAAGATTTGATCAACATCGGCGCCTATGTGAGGGGCTCGAACCCAAAAATAGATCGCTCGATCGAACTGCACGATTTCATCAACCGGTTCTTGCGCCAAGACGTGGCCGACAAGAGCACCATGAGCGACACGATTAACCTCATGCGCGCGATTGTGAGGGGTGGCTGATGAAAAAGTTCCGCTTCCGACTCGCCGTATTGGAGAAACACCGCAAGCAGCAGGAGCAGGAGCGCCAGCTCTGGCTCTCCAAATGTCTGGCAAAGCTTAGAGCCACCGAGGCTAAGCTCCTGGAGCTCGACATGAAGGAAGTGCAGGCTCGACGGGAATTCGCCGCGCTGGGTGAAGGGCGAGGCAAGGATCCTGTGAGGCCGGAAGCTTTTTGGATGCTGGATCGATTCATCGAGGGCCAGAAGGTGCGTCGTGTGGAGCTGAAGCAAGAGTTGCAGCACGATGAGCGGGAGCTTTCCGTGGCATACGCCGAGTTCATTAAGGCGCGCCAGCAGCGCAAGATCATGGAAAAGCTGCGTGAGAAAAATCATGAGCGCTACAACGAAGCACTGAAAAAGCACGAAGCCCGCCAGACTGATGAGCTCTATACGATGCGGCAGCGCTTGGTCACCGACCTCACCATTTCAGAAGACACCCTTGAGGAGGAATCCCATGAAGCATAGAGCAAAATTCTATCTCGTGGCATTTGTGGCGCTCCTGATCACCTTTCAGGTAGTGGCTGAGAATTCAGAAAAACCCAAGGAAGAGGCGGCACCGTCGGGAACAACTCCAGTTGCTCAGGCCAAAAAAGAGGAATCCGCAAAAACAACCACGCCGGTCGCTCTCACCATGGAAGCCATTCAGGAACTGGAGCGAAGGAAGCAGGATCTTGAGGCCCGTGAGCGCCTTTTGGCTGAACGGGCCAAGGCTCTTGAAGTTCAAGAGAAGCTCCTTAAGGAAAAAATGGCGAAGATGGAGGAGCTCACCAGGAAAATGGCCGAGCGTCTCGATAAATTTAAGAAGGAACATGAGGACAAGGTAGGCAAGCTCGTGACCATGACTGAAAGCATGCGACCACAGGCGGCCGCTGATTATCTCGAAAAGCTGGATCCGGATCTGGCGGTGGAAATCATCAGCCGCATCAACGTGACTAAGGCAGCCAAGATCATGAACCTCGTGAATAAGGAAAAGGGAGCTCGCTTGACGGAGCTCTACGCCGGATATCTAGAAGGGCTGAAGCAGGACGCGCAGCCTACAGCAACGAAGGAGGTGCCCAAGACGCAAGGGATGTAGGTATTTGGTCAATGTCCGCGTGAAAGAAAAGGAGGTCAAATGGACATGACGAACGTAACCGCCAGCGGACCTCAGTACGGAATTCTGGACGTATTGTTCGGAAAAGTACCTGAGGAGCCAAAGGACGGCGAAGCAACCAACCCGATGATGAAACTCATCGAGGCGTTGGGAAAAAAAGTAGAAGCTGAGTCGAATACAGCAAAACAAGGTTGGACCGAAGAGGAGACCGGCCTGGGGAAGAAAGCGGAAGAATACCGCTTTGTGATGGTGCCCGGGATGTATGCTGTGTCGAATCAGGGGCAGGAAGTGCCGCTGGATCAGTTGAAGATGGTTCCTGTGAAGGAAGCCGTTGAAGACTCAAGCCAGCCTTCCGCCAAACAAAAGACCGGAGTTCCACAGATGGGACCGATGCCGCTTATGGCGCAGTCGGTTCCTCAGGAATCCCGGGAACTTTTGGAGCCCAAGGGAGCGATCCCGCAGGAGATGAAGCCTGTGGCGAAGAAGCCGGTAGCGCAAGAAGCGCTTAAGCCGGTGGATATGCCGCAAGCGAAGTCTGCCCTCGAGAACGCATCCTCAAATACCCTGGCAGCGAAGGAGGCAACGGAATTGAATCCGGAGCTTCAGAAGTTGCAGGCCCAAGCTGAAAAGCTCGGTCTCAAGAAGATGGAACAGTCTCCTACGCAAGAAGCGGCGGCGGCGGGAAGTCATCTGAGTGCCAAGAAAAACAGCAAGGCGGGGGAGCGCATCACCACAACCGAGGATTTCCTGCAGATGAAGGAAGCTCCGAAGAGTCAGGCCGTAAAGGAACTCGCACAGCGCGAGAATCCGATGGCGGATCTTCGTGGCGAAACGGAGCTGCCGAAAGTCGCCGAGCAAAAGTCCACGCAGTCCCAGGCCACGGAAGTGAAGCCTGAGATTTCCCATGGAAAGAGATTGCCGGTGGCCGACGGAGATACGGCACCATCCCGAATCAAGGGCGGATCTAAAGGGGCGCTGATCGGCGGAGAGCTTGGCTCTGAGCTGATCGGAAACAAGACGAATGAAGGATCACAAGTAAAAGATGTGTTCCTGAAGAGTCAACGTCCCGAAGACATTCGAGGCGGAATTCTGGGTGAAGTGGCCACGTCGGTAGGGCTTCAGGCTGTGAAGGGCGGAGGCGAGATGAAGCTCGTGATCCATCCGGAACATCTGGGAGAGCTCAAGCTGAAGGTGGGTGCGAAGAACGGCAAGGTAGAAGTGCAGGTCGAAGCCGAGAGTAAGGAAGTCGCGAACATCCTGAAAAGCGGTAAAGGCGATCTGCAGGACGCGCTCGGCGATCAGAACCTTTCGTTGGCGAAATTCGAGGTGACCGTGAAGGAATCCTCCAACGCCAACGCGGGCAATGACGGCCGTGGCAACACCTCGCAGTTCGATCAACAGGGTCAAGGCTCTCAAGGCATGTTCGAAAGAAACATGCAGGGCGACTCAAGACAACAGCGGGAATCGGAGTTCCGTTCCGTAATGGATCTTCCGCTTCCGAAAACGGCTTCTCCGCAAGGAAAGGCTTCCTACTCTGCCTCGCGAGGCAGTAACCGAACGCTGGACGTGGTGGCCTGAAATCAGGCCGCCCGCCCCGCGGGATAATAGAGGTGCAGCATGGCTGACATGAGATTGGCTAGTAAATCGGGAACGGGTGGGAGAGGCAACGACCCTTACCTCGACCGCATCCGCGACCAAATCGGTGAAGGCTTCACGGAGAATAAAATTGCTCCGAAGAAGAAAAACGAGATGGGCAAGGACGATTTCCTGAAACTCATGTCGGCCCAGCTGAAAAATCAGGATCCGCTCAATCCTCTGAAGAACGAGCAGATGGCCGCGCAGTTGGCCCAGTTTTCCGCGCTCGAACAGATGATGAACGTGAACCAGAACCTCGAGAAAATGCAGCAGGCTCAAAAGCCTCAGGACAACATTCTTGCTTCGTCTCTGATTGGAAAAAGCATCGTGACCGACTCGTCGAAATTTAACTACGACAAGCAAAATGAGCCGCTCGTGAAGTACGACTTGCCGGCCGATGCCAAGTCCGTTTCTCTGAGCATCGTGAATCAAAAGGGCGAAATCGTGCGCGAGTATGATCTCGGCGCTCAAAAGATGGGTAAGAACTCCGTTCGTTGGGACGGAAAGAACGGCAAGGGCGGCGCCAACGATAAAGGAGAGTACTCCTTCCGCGTGAACGCGCTCGACGACAAAGATCAGCCGATCAAAGTGACCACAAGTGCCGCCGGTCTCGTGAGCGGCGTGGTGTTTGAGCAAGGCAAAGCCTATCTTCTTGTGGGAGAAACGAAAGTTCCGTTTGATACGGTGGAGCGAATCGAGATGCCGCAGGCTGGTGCTTCGCCGGCCGGACAGCCGCAAAACGCTTCCGGAAAAACCGCCAAATCTTCGACGCAAAATCCGCTGGAACAGCTCGCGCAGCAGATGATTTCCGCCAATTCTCCGACGGCATCATCCGCTAGCGATGCAGCCGATTCGGAAAAAACAAAATCTGTTCAAACAAATGCCTTGCCTCAGAATGGAGGCGGTGCGAAAATGAATGAAGGTGCACAGGAGTCTTTTGAAGAAGATCCCTATGTGCCGGTGAAGGATGATTCGGGGAGCTCGGGTTCATCAAGCCAAGCTTCCGCCAACGACGGAGCGATACCGATCGACGGCATGGATCTCTGGAGCCCTTCTAACAACTGAGGACTTGAGGCCAGGATGGCGAACGAACTCATGATTCCAAAAGTAGGACCCAGCGCACCGGCAGCTTCGCCGGAACGCGCCGCTGGCCTGCGCCAGGGCGGTGGCCCGGAGTTCGATGCGATTCTCAAGGGGCGGTTGTCGGATGCCGGCAAGCCCGGAGCGGGCGTACCGGCCCAACCTTTAAAATTCAGTGGACATGCGATGGATCGGATCCGCGAGCGCGGAATTCCGATGAATAGCGAATTAATGGGGAAGTTGGAAAAGGCCGTACAAAGCGCCGCCGACAAGGGAGCCAAGGAGTCGCTCCTGCTTGCACCGGAAGGCGCGTTCATTGTGAGCGTAAAGAATCGCACCGTGATCACGGTGCTCGATCGCGCCTCGATGAATGGCAATGTGTTTACAAACATCGACTCCACAGTGGTGTTGTGAAGGAGGCGTGACGGAGTCGATTACAGCTGATGTGAAGGTGGAAAAAGTAGGTTTGTAAAAAAGGACAGGATGTTCAACAAAAAGGCCGGACCCATTGCGGGAGGCCTTTCCGGGAAACCAACCGACAGCGGTTTTTCGGAAAATGCAAGAGCAAGGAGGCTCTCGTATGGGTATTCTTTCATCTCTCTACACTGGTGTTACCGGTATTCAGGCGAACGGTGAAGCGCTCGGTGTGATCTCAGACAACATCGCCAACGCAAACACGATCGGCTTTAAAACGAGCCGCGCGGAATTTGCCGACGTGGTAGCAAAATCCCTCAAGGGTATTCTCGGCGGTAACCAGATCGGTCGCGGTACAAAGCTGCAAGCCGTAACCCCCATCTTCGGACAGGGTTCGGTGAACCAGACCGATAAGAGCACCGACCTTGCCATTACCGGCGACGGGTTCTTCGTGATGGACGGTCCCGAGGGACGGTCTTTTACCAGAAACGGATCCTTCAACTTCAATGCGAATGGCGAGCTGGTCAATACGGACGGACTTCAGGTGAAGGGCTTCCGGGCCGATGAAGACGGAAAAATCTCCACCCAGCTGGATTCGATTAAGGTGGAGCGGACGATCATCGACGCAAAGCGGACGGAGAACGTGAACGTTTCGATGAACCTCGACATTCGGGCGGACAAGATCGAAAAAGAGTTTGATCTGGCCGATCCGGTGAAGACGTCGAACTATTCCACCGGTGTTACGGTTTACGATTCCGCCGGTAACGCGCACAACATCACGATGTATTTCCGGAAGCAGGAGGACAACACCTGGAACTGGTATGCAGTGGCCAAGGGCGAGGAAATGGTGGGCGGACAGAAGGGGCAGGGCGTGATTGGCGCCACCGGTACGCTTAACTTCTCCGTGGATGGAAAGCTGCAGAACCAGATGATCGGTCAAAACTCCTTCAACTTCACGAAGGGCGCTCTTCCGGAGCAGGCCATCAAGTTCAGCTTCGGCGACGACATCATGAGCGGCGGAACCGGCCTTAAGGGATCGACGCAATACGGTTCGGTGAGCGACATCTACAAGCACACCCAGGACGGTTACACGGCGGGAACGATTGGTGGTCTTTCGTTTAACGACGATGGAGTGCTTTCCGCGTTCTATACGAACGGTGTTACTCGAAACCTGGCTCAAGTGGCCGTGGCGAAATTCGAGAACAACGAAGGTCTGTTCAAGGCCGGTAACAACACCTTTAAGGAGTCTCGTAACTCCGGATCTCCCAACATCGGCGGCCCAAACACCGCCGGTCGCGGAAAGGTGTTCTCGAAGTCGATCGAGGCCTCGGCAACGGACATCGCTTCCGAGTTCGTGAACCTGATCCAGATGCAGCGGGCGTTCCAGGCGAACTCTCGTACCCTCAGCACCTCCGACGAAATGATGCAGGAAGTGTTGAACATCAAGCGCGGCTAATAACCGTGGGGGCGGCTTAGTCCGCCCCGAATTCTGAACATCCTGGCGGTGAGGGCGCGGAAGTCGGTTCCGTGCCCTCACGTTTCCTTGTAGCGGTGCCAAGGACTTGACGGCCTCGGTCCCTAGGAATTGACGGCTGGTGCCGTAGTGGAAGATTGTCCAAACTTCCGACTTCAATTATCAGACTCTCACACTAGCTATTTCAAATACTTAAGCGTGATCGACGGCACAGGATTGTTGGCGGCCTGTGGCATGGCGGTTGCTTCTTCCTTCTTGGGTAGACCCATTTACCAGGAGGGTAAAAGTGGCCGACGAAAAAGCAGCAGCAGCAGCTCCAGCCCCCGCGGAAGCTCCAGCCGGTGGCGGAAATCAAAAATTACTCATGGGCGTGATGGGCCTGAACCTGGTGGTGATGATCGCCGTGGTGGTGGTGCTCTTCCTGGGACAAAAGAAAAAGCAGGAAACCCCCTCTTTAGATCAAATTGCTCAAGGCGCAGCGCAAGCCGGCGGACACGGAGCTCCGGCAGCGGCCGCGGGCGGCGGACACGGCGAAGCCCCGGCGGAAGGTGCTCAAACAACCGATACGCGGTTCTTTGCACTTGGCGACGTGCTCACGAACCTCAGCGGACCGGCATCGTCGAACTACATCAAACTCAACATCAACTTTGAAATTTCAAAAGATACCGATGAGGAAGATCTGAAGAAGCGAAAGCCCCAGATGCGCGACCGGATCATTTCCATTCTGAACGCCAAGAAGCCCGTGGAGCTGAGCTCTGCCGATGGCCAGAACGCATTGAAAGAAGAAATTCGTGCCGTAGTGAACAGCACGTTGACTAAGGGAAAAGTGGAGGGGGTTTACTTCTCCTCTTACGTGATCAATTAACGGAGCAAAGAAATGAACCAGGTTCTTTCTCAAAGTGAAGTAGATGCTCTCCTGAACGCGGTGATGGATCCGTCGGTTTCCGCTGCAGCCGGCGATGGATCCGGTGGTGCCGATGCCGCGCCCCCGTCGCTGAACATCATGCCCTACGACCTGGGAAACCAGGATCGCGTGATTCGCGGCCGCATGATGACCCTGGACATCATCTATGAGCGCTTCATTCGCCTGTTCCGGGTGAGTTTGTCCACGGCTCTAAGAAAGATCGCTTCCCTTTCGATCATTTCCACGGACCTTCTCAAGTTCGGTGAATTTTTGAACACGCTTCCGATCCCGAGCTGTATGGGTGTGATGAGATTCGATACTCTGCGCGGATCCGGCATGATCGTGATCGAGTCGAAGCTGGTGTATGCCCTGGTGGATGCATTCTTCGGCGGATCCGACCGACCCTACACAAAAAGCGAAGGCAAGGAATTCACTCGCATCGAGCTTTCGGTAATCAACAAGGTAATCGAATTGGCGCTCAAGGATCTCGATGAGGCATGGGCTCCTGTGCACCGAACCGACATTTCCTTCGTGCGAATCGAAGTGAACCCGCAATTCGTGGGATTGGTTCCTCCTTCCGACGTGGTGATTTCCACCACCTTCGAGGTAGAGCTCGAACACGCAAGCGGCACTGTGGCCGTTGTGGTTCCTTACGCTACCCTTGAGCCAATCAAGGAAAAACTCAACGCCGGCTTTCAGCCCGAGGGCGACCGGTTTGAAAAGGTTTGGACTCAGCAGCTTCACCAGCACTTAGGCGAGACAAAGCTGAACTGCAAAGTGAATCTCGGCGAGACCACGCTGACGGTCGGCGATCTCGTGAACCTGAGCGTGGGCGACATCATTCCCCTCACTCAGGATGCCGACGGGGAATTGGATCTGATGGTGGAAGGTACACCGAAGTATAAATGCATGTTTGGGGTGAGCCGAGGCAACAGGGCCATCCAGATCACGAAGCCGTTAGAAGAATAATTTTGGAAGGGGACGAAAATGGAACAAGTAAATCCTAATCTCGATCAAACACAGGTGCCGAATCAGCCCGCTGCTGGGGCAACGGCAAAATCTGGTGATGAAATTCACAACCTGGACTTCATCCTCGACATCCCGCTTCGTGTGAACGTGGAGTTGGGGCGCACCAAGATCATGGTGCGAGATCTCCTCCAACTCGGACAAGGATCCGTGGTGGAACTTTCGAAGTATGCGGGAGAGCCTCTTGAATTGCTCGTGAACGAAAAGCTGATCGCCCGAGGCGAGGTAGTGATCGTAAACGAGAAATTCGGACTGCGTCTTACCGACATTATCTCCCCGGTGGAGCGTATCGAGCAGCTTAAGTAACGGTACTGGTCCAGGACGGACCGGTGCGCCCCGCAGGAGGACGAATGCGCTTTCGCGAACGATTGGTAGAGGTTTCATCCAAGGCAGCCGTGGTATTTGCCACGCTACTCTTCTGTTTATGGATGATGAGTTCCGCGCGTGCGGCAACGCAGGCAAAGATTCTGAACATATCTGCATCCCACAATAACGGAAATCACGAGGTAGTGATCGAGCTCTCCCATCCCCTGGAGAGCGGTGCCGTGAAAGTGGAAAATCAGCGGAATTTCATTCAGGTGTCTCTTCAGGGGGCGGGCGCCTCTCCAGCTCGCAATGAAGCCGTTAGCTCCGGTGCTCTCGAGAAGGTATTTGCCTATCAGTATCAGCCGGACCTCGCTCGTGTGCGCTTGATCACCTCACGGGAGTCAAAGGAATTTCAGAGCACCACCGCATGGAAGCAGGATGGTCGCTTCTTACGGATAATGTTCGGAAAAACCGAGGTCTCGGATGTTTTAAAGTCCTCGGCGGCAGCGGAGAAAAAGAGCGCGGCCCAGAACCGAGATTTTTCCGCAGAAGCTGAAGAGCGAATCGTGAAGGAGATATTGGCTGGAAAGCCGGCAGCCCCGGCTTCGGTTGCGGCCCCGGTTGCCGCGCCCTCTGCGGCCACCAACACCAAGACGACTGAAATTGAAGAGGAGCCGGTGTTTGCGTCCCAGCAAAAAACTGGTGTGGGTCCTGCGAAGAGCGCGGGCGAGGGTGCGGCTCGCCAGGCGGGGCGCATGGGAGCGGGTTTGTTGGCGGTTTTGGTGCTGATGGCGCTGGCTGCGATGGGCCTTAAGAGATTTCAGCAGTTCAAAAATGGTGTCTCGAAATCGGGTGGTGGACGCATTCTCGAAACCATCACCAGCCATAGCCTTGGCGCCAAAAAGCAGCTCACGATTGTGAAAGTGGCGGATCAATATCTTTTGCTCGGAGTAACGGATCAGTCCGTAAATCTGGTGGCAACTCTACCCAAGAGCGCCGACTTCGAGCGCTCCATTGATGAAATGCGAAGCGGCGGCGCCGGATTTGAATCCATGCTCTCGGGAAAGCTGAATTTCCTGTCTCGGAAGCAAGCCGAGGAGGCATTTGAGGCTGAAGCTTCAACTCCTGTTAAGGAAGAAAAGGCGTCGGTTCGAGACATCATCAAAAAGCGGATGGAAGGCTTTAAGCCGCTCTATTGAGGTTTGAATGAAATTGGTAATGAAAACGTTCATTCTCGGTTTAGCGGCGCTGGCCCCGTTGGGAGCATTCGGTGCCGGGGGAATCGCTCTCCCAAATATCAGCGTGGGAATGACCCAGGGTAGCCCTCAGGAAACCGTTACTGCCCTTCGAGTGCTGATTCTTTTCACCGTTTTGTCTCTGGCTCCGGCGCTTCTTATCATGATGACGAGTTTCACCAGGATCGTGGTGGTGCTCTCTTTTCTCCGCCAGGCTTTGTCGACACAGAACATGCCGCCGAACCAGCTGATCATTGGTCTCTCTCTCTTTCTTACCTTTTTCGTGATGGCTCCGGTTTGGAAGGAGATCAACGAAAAGTCCCTCTCGCCCTACATGGCCGAGAAAATCGATCAGTCCGTGGCGATTGAAAGAGCTGAAGCCCCGCTTCGCCAGTTCATGTTCAAGCAAACACGCGAAAAAGACCTGATGCTCTTCTTGGAGATGTCGGGAACAAAGGCCAAGGCCAAGCGCGACGTACCCACCTGGGTTTTGATCCCGGCGTTTATGGTCAGCGAGCTAAAGACTGCATTCCAAATCGGATTCATGCTCTACCTCCCGTTTCTCGTGATCGACATGGTGGTGGCCAGCGTGCTGATGGCGATGGGTATGATGATGCTTCCTCCGGTGGTGATCTCGCTTCCCTTTAAACTACTTCTTTTCGTTTTGGTCGATGGCTGGGATCTGGTGATCGGCAGTCTCGTGAAGAGCTTTGGGTAACTGAGGAGGATCTATGACAGAAGAAATCGTGCTCAGTATCGGAAAGGACGCCATCTGGACCACCCTTCTGCTTGCGGGCCCCTTACTTCTTTCGGCGCTTGTTGTGGGTCTTGTGGTCAGCGTTCTTCAGGCGATCACCCAGATCAACGAGTCCACCCTGAGCTTCATCCCGAAAATGGCAGTGGTAGCGGTTCTGCTCGTGGTTCTCGCGCCTTGGATGACTCAAATCATCACCTCTTACACCACGGAGCTATTTACATCCCTGCCCGACATGGTGAGGTGAGCGGTGAGTCCGTTCGCCTTTAACGAAGGCCAGATCCTGATCTTCTTTTCCGCTCTTGTGAGAGTGGGTTTTCTTTTTTTGATGATGCCGATCTTTGGCGAACAGCGAGTTCCCGCAGTGATTCGGCTGCTGTTTTCGTTCCTGATCTCCGTCGCCATCTGGCCGATCATTTCCCGAGCCGCCGTGGGAATCGATCTCACACTTTTTGAGTCTGGTTTGGGTATTGCAACGATAGTTATGAAAGAGGCCTTGGTGGGCCTTGGAGTGGGGTTCGTGTCAAAAATGTTCTTCGATGCACTCAGCTTTGCGTTTGCCCAAGCCGGCGCCCAGATGGGCTTCAGCATGGCCTCCAGCTTCGATCACACCGCTGAGGCTTCCGTTCCGGTGGTCTCTCATTTCACTATGATGTTGGCGACGCTTCTTTTTCTCGCCATCGATGGTCACCACATGCTTATCAAAAGCACGGTGCAGACGTTTGAGGTGGTTCCCGTGGGCGGTATCGTGATTCGGCGCGACCTTTCCACTTTCGTTCTTAGTTTGGCGAACGATGTGTTTTGGATCGCCATACGGATCTCAGGTCCGATGGCTCTCGTAATTTTTCTTATCAACTGCGGCTTCGGCATCATCGCTAAGGCGGTTCCTCAGATCAACGTCTTGATGGTGAGCTTTATCGTCAACATCATGGCGGGTCTCGCCGTGATTGTGCTCACGATGCCGATTTTTGGAGAAAGCATTTCGGATGTGTTTGGGCAGATGTTCACCCAGATGGTGGAAGCCCTCCGCTACATGACTTGAGGAAAAAATGGCGGAAAATCAAGCACAAGACCAAGAAGACAGAACAGAAGAGCCAACAGCGCAGCGCCTGGAGGACTTTCGAAAGGAAGGTCAGGTTGCGCAAAGTAAAGAGCTCACTTCCTTGTTCGTACTTCTTGCCACCATCGGCGCCGCTTGGGCTCTGGGACCCCATCTGCTCGGCGACTTTATGGCGATGGCGCGCACGATCTTCGCTGAGAGCGCCACCACGGAGCTTACACAAGAACAAGCCGGCCGAGTATTGATGCAAATACTCGGCGCCATGGCTCGCATGGTGTTGCCGGTGGCTCTGGCCGGATTTGTAGCAGGAGTGGTGGGAACGATCGTTCAGATCGGATTCCTGCTCACCACGAAGCCGATTGAAATGGATCTGGAGAAAATCAATCCAGTGAGCGGCATGCAGCGGATATTTTCCATGAATTCGCTGATCGAGGGCCTGAAGGCGCTCGTGAAGTTGATTGTGGTGGTTTGGGTCACTTGGAAAATGATCGAGAGTGAGATTCTGGGCGCCGGCTCTGTCGTGGACATGGAGAACATCGCGTTCGCATCCTACATGACCACCGCAGGATTCCGTGTGATCGCCGGTGTTTGTGTGGGGCTGTTTGTGATCGCTGCCGCTGACTTCTCTTGGCAGAAAATCCGCTACCGGAAGAGCCTCATGATGACCAAGCAGGAACTCAAGCAGGAAGCCAAGCAAAGGGAAGGTGATCCGCTCTTGAAGGCCCGCATGCGAAGCATGCAAAGGGAGCTCGCGCGTAAGCGCATGATGCAGGAAGTTCCGAAGGCGGATGTAGTCGTCACAAACCCGACGCACTTTGCAGTCGCGCTCCGTTATGACGCCGAAAAAATGGCGGCGCCGAAAGTGGTGGCGAAAGGTCAGGATCTCGTAGCCCAAAGAATCAAGGAACTTGCGAGGCAAAGTGGGGTGCCATTGGTCGAGAATGTGCCGTTGGCCCGGGCCCTGCATAAACATGTAAAGGTAGGGGGTTCTGTACCAAGGGCTCTCTACCAGGCGGTCGCGGAAGTACTCGCTTACGTGTATCGCCTCAAGGGACGCTTCAACGTTCGATAGGTGACAAGTGGCTGAGATCAAAGGAAAAGGGAATTTCCTAAATCTGGCAAAGAATGCCGACGTGATGATCGCGGTGGGCCTTATTGGCGTGCTCGTTCTCATGGTGGTGCCTTTGCCTCCGATCATGATCGACGTGTTTTTGACGCTGTCGATCGCCTTTTCCATCGTGCTTTTGCTGACGGCCACCTACGCCCGCAAGCCGCTCGACTTCAGCGTGTTTCCTTCGATTCTCCTTACGGCCACTTTGTTTCGTTTGGCACTGAACGTGGCCTCGACGCGTCTGATTCTGATGCACGGGCCTGATCAGGGCGCGGCGGCGGCCGGCCATGTGATCGAGGCGTTCGGTGAGTTTGTGGTGGGCGGAAACTACGCCGTCGGTCTCGTGATTTTTATCATCCTCGTGATCATCAACTTCGTGGTGATCACTAAGGGTGCTGGGCGCGTGGCTGAAGTGGCCGCTCGCTTCACCTTGGACGCTATGCCCGGAAAGCAGATGGCCATCGACGCCGATCTGAATGCCGGTGTGATCAATGAGCAGGAGGCACGTAAGCGTCGCGCCAATATCTCCCAGGAGGCGGACTTCTACGGAGCAATGGACGGTTCGTCGAAGTTCGTGCGCGGAGATGCGATCGCGGGGATCCTCGTGGTGTTGGTGAACATCATCGGCGGTATCATCATCGGTACCGTGCAAAAAGGAATGAACGTGGGCGATGCCGCCCAGGTGTTCGTCCTTCTCACGGTGGGCGACGGTTTGGTGAGCCAGATTCCGGCGCTCATCACCTCCACGGCTGCCGGTTTGATCGTTACACGCGCCAGCTCCGGTCAGAATCTTACCGAGGAACTCGGTGCGCAGTTAGGAAGTCAACCGAAGGCAATCGCGATCACGGCAGGAGCCATGGGTTTTGTGGGTCTGATCCCGGGACTGCCTGCTTTGCCGTTCATGATGATCGGCCTGGGTCTCGGCTACTGGGCATGGAAGATATCCGAGAAACAGAAAGCCGTGGCGACTCAAGAGGCCAACGCATCGAAGGAAAAGTCGAAGGGCAGCGAAGAAAAGATCGAGAGCCTTCTCCCGATGGACGTGCTCGAGCTCGAGGTCGGTTACGGCCTGATCAGCATCGTCGATCCAGATCAAAACGGAGAGCTCCTCCAACGGATCAATCAGATTCGCCGTCAGTTCGCTTTGGATATGGGTGTGGTGATCCCCTCCATCCGGATCCGCGACAATCTCCAGCTGAACCCGGGGCAATACAATGTGCTCCTAAAAGGTGTTTCCATCGGCGGCGGGGAATTGATGGTCGATCACCTCTTGGCGATGGATCCGGGCAACGTGATCGAACCGATCGCGGGCGTGCCCACCACCGAACCAGCTTTCGGCCTTCCTGCCACCTGGATCAGCCCGAACAACAAGGACGTGGCCATTCTCAACGGTTACACCGTGGTGGATCTCTCCACGGTCATGGCTACTCATTTGACGGAACTCATCCGCCGACACCTTCCGGAGCTGTTCGGTCGCCAGGAGCTTCAAACACTTCTCGACGGTTTCAAGGAGCAGTATCCGAAGGTGGTCGAGGACCTCATTCCGAATCTTGTGGCGCCTGGACTCCTGCTTCGGGTGATGCAGAACTTGCTGCGTGAGCAGGTGCCGATCCGCGATTTGCGTTCGATCCTGGAGTCGATGGCAGAAACCGCCTCAGTGACCAAGGATCCGATCGCCCTCACGGAAGGCGTGAGAGCCGCGCTTCACCGCTCCATTACGGCACGGCTCCAGCAGAGCGGTGAGCTGCCGATTCTTACCCTGGATCGCCAGATCGAAGAAACGATCGCGAGCTCCATCGTGAACACCGACCGCGGCCCTGAGCTCGCCACCGATCCGGACTTCGTGCGGCAGCTATTGGGGTCTCTCAACTTGGATGTGGCCCGTTCTTTGGAACAGCACTCCCAGGCGGTTGTGCTTTGTTCGCCCTCGATTCGCTACCACTTCAAGAAACTGGTGGAGCGCTTCATCCCGAATCTTGTGGTTCTTTCCCACAATGAAATTTCAAACAACGTGAATTTAAAGTCGATCGGTACAGTGAGGTTGGAAGATGCAAGTTAAGAAATTCGAAGCACCCACCATGCAGGAAGCCCTAAAGGTGATCAAGCGGGAGCTTGGGCCTGAGGCGGTAATTTTGCAAACGAAGCATATCAAGAGTGGATTCGGCCTCATGAGCAAGGCATCTGTGGAGGTTACCGCAGCAGTTGCCGAAAAAGATCTAAAGAAGAAGAAGGCCGCTGAGCGCGGTCTGCCCGAAGAGGTGAAGGAAAAAATCTGGAATAAGCCCGCTGAGCGCCAGGCTGAGGTATACGACAACTACTTCGAGCGACAGCTGAGACAGGCGGGTAAGAGCGACAAGGTGGAGCTATCAAAAAAGGCGCCCGCTGCTCCCTCGCGCCAGCCACAGCCACCGCGGCAAATTGCGGTTCCCGCCGCCAATCCGGCACCGGCGATTTCAGTGGCCGCCTCTGCCTCTGCGCAGGCGAGTCAGGTCACCGGAAAGAGCCCGGAGACTCGCCGCTACATAGACATCGCGGATGAGGAACCACAGGCAAGCAGGGGATTCTTCGGAATCGGAGGCGGCTCGGCGAAGGAATCAGTCAGGTCCGCACCTTCTGTCAATCAAGCAGGTATGCAAACTGGCGCGCCAAAGGTGGAGACCTTGGAGCGTGAAATCGAGAACCTTCGCGGCGTGATCGACGAGCTCACTACAAGTAAGAGTTCGGGCGTGCAGCAGGCATCCGAGGGCGTCACGGACGAGATGCAACAAGCCATGCAGGATCTCATCGCGTCGGGAGTGGAGAAGAGATTCGCTCGCCAGTTGGTAAAACAAATTAGCTTCGAAATGGGCGAAGATGACCGCAACGACGAAACGGCGATTCAGGAGCACCTGGCTGCACAGATGATGCGTGAGGTGGAGGTGAAGGACATTCTCGACGGGGTCGGCGCCTCGTCTGGGAATTCCACCACCACGGTGCTTGCCCTTGTTGGTCCAACCGGAGTGGGAAAAACCACCACAATCGCAAAGATCGCGAGCCTTGGAATCTTGGATCGAAAGCTCCGCGTGGGACTTATCAATCTCGATTCCTACAAAGTGGCTGCCGCTGATCAACTGGCCACCTATGCCAGAATCATGGGAGTGCCTTTCCGGAGCGTGAACACGAAGGAAGAGCTGGATCAGGCGTTGCACGATTTCGCGAGCTTGGATCTGGTGCTTCTCGACACAACCGGTCGCTCCCAGAAGGATCAGGAAAGCCTTCTCCAGCTGCGGCACACCTTGAACGGAATCGAGAATCTTCGAACAGCACTTTTGGTAAGCGCAACTACGAAGGATACGGATCTGAATGAGGTTACGAGTCGCTTCCGAATCTTCCATCCTCAAGGATTGGTGATCTCGAAGCTCGACGAGACCGGAGTCTACGGTTGCATCTACAATCTTCAGAAGCGCACCAACCTGCCGCTTCTCTATTTCACCGTTGGTCAACGCGTGCCGGAGGACATCGAGCGCGCGAGCCCCGAGCGGGTAGTTGACTTGGTTTTGGATCTTTAATTTCGTCCATGGAGGGACCCGATGCTGGATAGAAGTGAGAGTTGGAGCGACAAGCCGATACCCTGGGCCCGTCGGCCCCGCGTGATTTCCGTTACGAGCGGAAAAGGGGGCGTGGGAAAGACGAGCGTGGTGGCCAATCTGGCGATTACGCTGGGTGCTCGCGGGAAAAAGGTACTCGTCCTGGATGGCGACTTTGGGTTGGCAAACCTCGACATTATGTTCGACCTCAAGGCCAACGGCACGATCCACGACGTGATCGAAGGGCGAAAGCGCCTAAAGGAAATTATCGTGGAGGCAGCGCCGAACGTGGACGTGATTCCCTCCACTTCGGGGATCATGGGATCGGGTGCCCTGGCCGACCATGAAAAGAGCGCATTGCTCCAGCTGCTGGAAGAAGTCGAGACTCGCTATGATGTGTTGATGATCGACACAGGTGCGGGGATCAGCGACGACGTAACGTGGCTGAACTCTTCCGCGGGTGAAGTGATCGTGGTTGCTACCCCTGAGCCCACTTCGATTGCCGACGCGTATGCCTTAATGAAGGTGTTGAGTCAGCGCCATAAGGTGAAGGACTTCCAGCTTCTTGTGAACCAGGCCCGAAGTGATTCAGAGGGGCTTCGAGTGTTCCAGCAGATCACCGGAGTAACCGACAAATTTTTAAACGTGTCGGTCGACTATTTGGGGGCGATTCTTTGGGATGATCACTGGACCCACGCCATTCGCCAGAGAAAGCCAGTGGTCAACTGCTTCCCCACTTCGAAGACGGCAAAAAACTTCACTCGACTCGCCGACGACATGTTTCGGAATCAGGAGAGATCGGGAGTTCACGGGAATACGCAATTTTTTTGGAGAGCGCTGCTAGGCCACGCCTGAGCACACTAAGGAGACCAGATGAACAAGGCTGTAGAGAAATATAGAGAGCAGGCGGAGCGCAAGCCGAGATCCCAGGAGAAGAAAGCGGGGGCGCCGAAGCCCAAGCTGATCGACGGGATGACCAAGGAAGAGATCGTGGTCAAGTACGCGAGTCTGGTGAAATACCTGGCTCAGAAGATCGCTATCCGACTTCCGGCCAACATCGAGCTGGACGACCTGATCAGCTCAGGCGTGATCGGTCTTATGGATGCTTGCGACAAGTATGACTCGTCGAGAGACAATAAGTTCAAAACATACGCGGAGTTCCGAATTCGCGGCGCCATGCTCGACGAACTGAGGGCTCAGGACTGGGTGCCGCGTTCCGTGAGGGAGAAGGCGAAGCAGCTCGAAAGAGTTTATGCCCGAATCGAACAGGAAAAAGGACGCCCGGCCACCGATCCTGAGGTGTGCGAAGCTTTGAAGATTAGCCCGGAAGAGTACTCCGAGCTTCTGAGCGAAGTCCGGTCGATATCCCTGGTGAACTACGACGATTTGAACTCTCTGGCCCGCACCGACAAAAAGAGCCTGGTGGGACTGGTCGAGAACGGAAAACTGGGAAATCCGTTTGCTGAGGTGAGTCGGACGAATTTGAAAAACATGGTGGAGAAAGCGATTTCCGAACTTCCGGAGAAACAGCGATTGGTCCTGGCACTCTACTACTACGAAGAAATGAATCTCAAGGAGATTGGCCGCGTGCTCGAGGTAACCGAGAGCCGGGTGAGTCAGCTCCATACCCAAGCGGTTCTTCGTCTAAAAACGAAGTTGAAGAGCAACTGGGATGAATTCGTAGCAATGATTTCCTGAGGAGTTTCGTGAATAAAAATCCGATCACAGACGGATTCGGGAGAATCGAGGAAGGCCTCGATCGTCTGGAGCATATCGCCCAGATGAACGGAGTCGCGGAGTTGGAGCGGGAGTCTTCCTTTGAGCATTCCTGGACCGTGCTTCTCCGAGAGTTGAAAGACCAGCTGACGGGCCTCGAAGACGTTGTTCTCGAACGTGTGGTGCGGAATAAGTCGGTGTCTGCCACGGATCTCCTCCAGAAGGTGGTCCGCCGCGCCATTCGCGAGTTCGATGCGTTTGAGATGAGCGTTGCTTTTGTGATTGCCGGCGAAGGTCGTGTATCGATGGAGCTGGTGGAGCTTTCAATGAGCTCGCTGCTGGCCTGCTTGAAGGTTGCTGTGGCTTCGTTTCAAGAGCAAAGCAGTGTGAAGCGAATGATGAAAAATCTTTTTCCCACCTGTAGTCTCCAGATGGAGCTTCACGCAACTGGCTCCGAGATCAAATTCGTTCTCCTTACCGACGGCGATCCATTTAAGTTTGGAAAGACCGGATCCGGAGCGGCGGCGGTGAGATCCGTAAGAGAAAATGTGGCCCGTCACGGGGGCTGGTTTTCGTTCAGTCCGCTTTCCCGCTACGGCGGAAAAATTGAATTTCGAATTCCTGTCTCGAAGTCGCGTAGGCCGGCCGTTGTATTGCGTACCGGATCCACGGAGGCGCTAATGCCCTCCGTTTGCGTGAGTGAGGAAATTTCCGACGTGGAAGCATCTCACGCCGCGCGTGATCTTCCTTGGTACCGACTCAGCCCGGAGTCCGGCCTCGTGCCGATTCCGCCGGCCGAGCGCCACGATTTGAGCGGAAGTCGGGGCGTAGTGGCCGGAGTGGCCGATTTTCAGCTTCTGATTCTGGCCGACGAAATATGCCATGTAGAGCAGATGCGGGAGATCAATGACCCCGACCTCTTGGAAAGCGAGTCATGGTTCAGTTCTTTTGGAACCTTTCAGCAGGGAAACCAAATGAAAGTAGGCCCCCTAGTTGACGGCCATGTGTTGATTTCCGCTTGGCGGAAGAACGGAGCTAAGGAATGAAAACCTCCAGACTGTATTTGATTTTTGCCGGGAGCGTTTTTCTTCTTTCCTCGCTTGCAATGCTCGTGAGCACCTTCGCTCTTTACCGCGCCGTAGATCGCGGCGGCGCCGGTGTGCCCACCGAGGCGAAAGTTGCGGCGGCCGTGGCCACTTTTTCCGAGCAAGTGCGCTCCGCTCGGGATCCAGAGGCTGCAAAGCGTGCGCTGCGCAGCTTGGAAGCTTCACTGGGGATTCGCAGCGATTCACGACAAATGGAGCGAGTAAAGGCCGCTTTTGGTCCCGTGCTCGAGCAGGTGATGGCTAAGCCCCGGGAGGCGGATGATCACCATCTCGCCATTAAGAAGCGGGACATCATGGAGTACTCGATCAACTTCTATAGGAAAGAAGTGCAGAACGGTGATCTTACCGTGAGAACTCATCTCGTAAATCTTATGTTCGATACTCAGAACTCGTTTTTGAATGAGTCTCTGGAGTCCGAGAAAGTATATATCGCGAAATCGAAAGATAAGATTGCGGCTTTGCATAAGGTGGCGCCTGGATACAAGGACGGAACGTTGAGCTATCGCATATCCAATTTGGAGGCGTTGGTATTGGCTCTTGAAAAGAGCGTGACGGCCGCATCGGTTTGGAATGAAAAACTCGCTGAATCGCTCGCGGCCGCGGGAAAAAGCACCGAACGTATAGTTCAGGATCTTCGGCGCGACGGTGAAACAGCCGTGGAAGACTCCCAGCGCGAGTTTCTCTACACCAGCGTGATGGCGGTGCTGATGTTCCTTTTGTCGGGAATGGTGGTGTTTTTTGGTTATCGGTTGATTCGTTCGCGCTTTGAGATTCGCTCCGAGGTGGCGATGCGTTGGATGAGGGGTTTTGGTCGAGAGCGAGACGATCAGTCCATTCGGCGCGAAATGGAAAGTCTCTCCACCGACGAAGATTGGGGCGGTCTTGTGGCCGGAATGTTTTCGGCTGAAGAGACCTTTCTCCAAACCCACGGTGCCGAAGCGGCGCTGGCAAAAAACGTTACCATGCCGTTTTTGGTATTCACCCGCGATCGCGTAGCCGAGGTGATCAACGACGAAGCCCGTGATCTCTTGGGCCTTGGATCGGCAGGCGTTTCCTTCGATGAGGTGATGTGCGCCTCGAAGCTCAGCTCCACCGAAGGTTGGGGAGAGGCTACTCTTGATGCCCTCCGGCAGAGTTTCAATATTCCTCGGAGCGACGTGTTCGAAATGCGAGTGTGTCGCGACGGAACTTATACTCCGGTGGAAATTCATTCCTCGCCTATCCTGAAGGGTCCTTTGGCAGGCGGAAAGATCTATCTATTCCGGGAAATTCGCAGCGAGGCTGAGCGGGTGAACCGTGCGGTGGAGCACCAGATCGGATATCTTCGCGATGTTGTCCACAAAGTGACCCACTTCTATCCGATTGAAGTCCAAGTTCGGGATGATGTCACCCCTCCGTTAAAGGAAATGCTTTCCGATTTGCGCGACATGAAGGTCAAGCTCGATGAGCGCGAGGCTCTATGGAAGAGCGAAACTGGCGCTCTCTCCGATCAGGTGGACCGGCAGAAGGAAATCCTTCAGCGCATGGGCGATGAATTGGAGCAGATTCAGGCCGGACATGAACAGCTCGCCGATCTTGTGGACGAAATGTATCGCGCCGACTCGATGGTGGCCGACGAGATACGAACTCTGGAGAAAGAACTTTCCCGATGGTCCGAGAAACGAGGGCGTTTGCAGGATGAGTTGACTCGGCATTCTGCCGTAATGACTCGAGCAAAAGAGTATGAGGCCGCGATTCGAGGCGAAACGAGTGCGATTCGGGCGCTCCTCGCGAATGTGGAAGAGGAATTCCGGGGATTGGCTCAGTTTCGCGACGAGATTCGTCTAGCCTCCGTGAACTTGCAACTGGCGACCGACTCGGAGCGATCTGAATTCACCTCGCGCGCGCGTTCTTTTGCTTCACGGGTAGGGGTTACGAGCGAGAAAATGCGCGAGCTGATCCGCGCCGTGGAGCAGTTCGTTGAGCGACATCCCGGAGGATCGTTGTTGTCGGTGTTAGAGGCTTCCGCCATTCCGGAAGGGGAAGTGGCAGGACTCAGCGACGACCATGTGCGCCTCGAGCAGGTCCTCGCCAAGTGGCGGACCACCGGAAGTTCAGTTTTGGAGAGCGGAGAGAGAGCCAGAGAGCTCATTCGCGAAATGGAAAAGAGCGATGCGAGAGCGCACCAGCTGGGTGAAACCAGCGTAGTGATCAACGATCAGGCTCGTCAGAACCTTCAACGATGGAATTGAGTTCCGTTAGAATCTGATCGATGCGGTCGTCGAGCGCGGCCATGTCGCCGTTGTTGGCGATGGTCCATCGGCTTTGGCCGGCTTTCTTCTCTTGAGACATCTGCGTGTTCATCAGCTTTCTGGCGGCTTCATCCGACACTCCGTCGCGCGAGGCAATGCGCGCCGCCCTCACCTGATCGTCGGCGACCACACAAATCACTGCGTCAACGCGGCTTTCTGACTTCGCCTCAAAGAGAAGAGGTGCTTCGTAGAACACAATCTGGGCCCCGCGAGCGAACTCGGCTTCGGCCAGGCGGCGCGACTCAGCTTGGATCATGGGGTGAGTGATTGCCTCGAGAGCCGCTCGCTTCTCTCCGCTGCGGGAGATCTCCGCGCGAATTCGCCCGCGATCAAGCTCCCCGGAGGGTCCCACGATACCGGCTCCGAACAGCTGTAACACGGCGGCGTGAGCTGCTCCTCCGGGCGATGTGAGAGACCGTGCGATGTCGTCAGCACTCAGAACCGGATAGCCGAGGCTCCTAAGTTTGGCGGATACCGTGGATTTTCCGGCCCCCATACCACCGGTGATCCCGACCAAATAATTTCCGTTCGCCATGGATCGATTTTGCCTCGCCCGAGTTTCCGAAACAACCGATAAGTCTGTGTTAAAATTGAAAATTGAGGCGGTGTGCATGCCGGATCAAAGGCAGGATCCAAAACTCGGGAAATTGGGACGATCGGTGATCGAGTCGGACCATCCTGTGTTCGGAAAAATTCGCAAGGAATTACCGTCGTTGAGTTCCCGCGCTTCGTCGGCGAATCCCTGGATTGAGCGCTGGGAAAGCTGGAACGCCAGATTTCATCTTAGTCTCTACTTTTTTATCGCGCTGTCCGCACTGGTGATTTCATTTTTCATCTACCGACAGATCACCGATCCGTTTCTAGACTACAAATTGGGCGATACCGCGCAGCGACACTTCGTGGCTCAGAAAACGGTGGAAATGATCGATGAGGAAACCACCGAAGCGAAGAGGAAAAATGCGGTAGATCAGATCCTTTCGGTTTACGACTACGACCGCCGAATCTTTTTTCAGACCACCGAGAAGATCCGCAAAGCATTTTTCCAGGTGAGAAGAGATTTTTCCGGGCTTCTGCGAGAGTCGAGACAGAAAGAGAGTTCCGCTGCGCTTGTAAAAAGCCCGGACTTCCTGGAAGCGCGAAAGCAATTCTCCGGCATTCTCGAGCAAGAAATCACCGATCAGCAGTTTGAGGCCCTGGTTCGTCTGAAATTTTCCCGAAAGACGGAGCGGATCCTGATTCACCTTCTTTCCAAGGTGAACCTGAATTTGATCGTCTCCAACAAGGAGCTTCTCACCAGTGAGCAGGGCCGCGGAATCACGCTGCATCGGATCGGTGAGGGCCCGTCTGAGCGTCAGGACGCCGCGGTATCTGCCATCAATTCAATTCTCGATGTGGATGGCGCCCGGCTGCAAATCGACGTTGACGCAAAGGAATTTCTGGTTGGCCCCGTTGCCGCCAATGCGGATGGACTGGTGGCTCTGGCCAAACGCCTGGTGGTTCCGAATTTGACTCTGAACAGGCAGGAAACGGAAAAACGGAAAGCAGCGGCCACGGCAGACATCAAGCCCGTGATCGTGAAGGTCAGCAAGGGCGAGTCGATCATAAAATACGGTGAGACGGTGAACAGGCGTCATCTATCTCTTTTGAAGGAACTCGAGAAGAGCTGGGAAAACGACAGCTCCCGTCTGCAGTTCCTTTTCACCACGATCTTTCTCTTCGTTTTGATTTCGGCAGTGGCCTCTTTTCTTGAGGGCGGACTGAAGCCGTTTCACTACGGCGGACGGGATCTGGCCATATTCTTGGGTTTGATGGTTGGATCGATACTTGCCATTAAGGGAATTCAGTTCATTGCAGCCGAAGCACTGGTGGAAAAATTCCCTCAAGTACCCTTCGACTTCTACTACTACATGCTCCCGGTTGCCGTTGGCCCGATGGTGATTCGTATGATCACCGTGAAGGAGCCGGCTCTTGTGTTTTCCCTTGTGCTGGGAGTGGTTGGCGGAATTCTTTTGGATCGAAACTTCTTCTATGCCGTTTACGTGCTTACTTCGTCGCTGGTGGCGTCAAATCTAGCCAGAAGAGTGAACTCTCGAGGAGTGGTGTATCGAGCGGGATTGATCACCGGGTTGGTTAACGTAACGATGATCACTTGTATCGTGGCCAACACGAGAAACGCAGCCAGCGGTTCGATGCTTTGGAACGACATGGGCTGGATTCTTTGGGCCGGAATGCTTTCTGGCATTCTCTGCTCGATGATGGCGGTGGCGATAGTTCCGATTGTGGAATTGTTTTCGGGCCGCACGAGTGATTTGCGTCTGCTCGAGCTGGCCAATATGAACCACCCGCTGCTGCGAGACTTGATGGTGAAGGCTCCGGGCACCTATCATCACTCGATCGTGATCGGATCATTGGTGGAAGCGGCTGCTGAGAGCATTGGCGCCAACCCGCTTTTGGCTCGCGTAATGGCCTACTACCACGATGTGGGCAAGATGGAGCGTCCCCTTTACTTTATCGAAAACCAGGCCGGGGGTGTGAATCGCCACGACTCGCTTCAGCCCCACATGAGCGCGATGATCATCCGCGATCACGTGAAGAGGGGGCAGGAACTGGGGCGCAAGCACAAGCTGCCCCAGCCGATCATCGACGCGATGAGCGAGCATCACGGCACGAGCACGATCTGGTATTTCTTCAATAAGGCCAAGAGCCAGGCCGAAGATCCCGAAAGCGTTCTCGAGAGCGACTACAAATACGACGGGAACAAACCCCAGTCGAAAGAAACGGCCCTCGTGATGCTGGGGGATGTGGTCGAGGCGGCCACCAGATCCATTGCCGATCCCTCGCCCCTAAGGTTGTCGGGGGTAGTGAAGAACATTCTCAACAAGTACTTCGCCGAAGGGGAGCTCTCGGAATGCGATCTTACCCTTCGCGACCTTGACCTCATTGCCAAGAGCTTTCTCGACGTGCTACTCGGCATTTACCACGCACGTATCGAATATGGGGTGCCTGGCTTGAGGGACGGAAAGAAGCGAAATGCAGGTGCAGATCAAAAGGGAGGCCCCCGCGTCCCACCGGGAAGCGGCTCTGGTGGAGCGGGAGGCGTTACGCCTATTGCGAAAGCTTGGGGCTCGCAGGGTTCCGGGAGCGGCGGCACTCGCTAAGGCCGAGCTGTCTGTGGTGCTCACTACCGATGCGCGCATTCGCGTCGTCAACCGACAATGGCGCGGGAAAGACAAACCCACCGATGTACTGAGTTTCCCGCAGCACGATGTGCCCGAATTAGAAAGAATGGGAAAAACCGCTCGGAAGGGTGTGTGTGAGCCCTGGTGTTTGGGCGACGTGGTGATCAGCCTGGATCGTGCCCGGGTTCAGGCCCGGGAGAAGGGGCACGGGTATCTTCAGGAGATCCGTGTGCTGCTGGTTCACGGCGTAGTGCACCTTCTGGGATTTGACCACGAGGTTTCGCCGCGGGAAGAGCGCCGAATGAAGCGCCTTGAGCGGCTCCTATTGACACGTTGAGGCGTTCCGCGCTCTCATGGACTCATGGACATCGAAAAGCGACCATCAGTGGCTCCGGCCGGACTGAATTCCTGGGCTGAGGAATCGGACTGGGTGGTGGAATTGGCGGAGAGCGAGGAGCAAATGCTCCGGAGCGGTACTTTCGACCTCCCTGGGCCTTACGACAAGCAAAAAGCCGTTGAGCATGCCACGGACGAGTTCCTTCAGGAGCTCAAGGCGGAGTTCTCCCGCTGTGCCGACCGGTTCAACGATGTGCGGGGGATTCATTCCCCTCATCCGGTGAAGGTGTTTCAGCTTTCCGGCACAAAGTCGGACTTTCTGGTTTTGCGAGGAACGGTGAAGCTTGTGGTGGCTAATTCCGCTTTTGGGGTGGTGAATCTCGGATTCATGAGCCGGGCCACGATTCTAGGTGCAGCAATACCGCGGCGGAAGGACGACGGAGTCGATCTCATCGCCCAGCTTCACCCTTTCAATGAAATGATCTGGACCTTCCAGGGTGAGCGCGTGAATGCGGGCGCAGTGGTGCGCTATTTTTTCACGGAGCTCGTGCGGACATCGGCTGTTTCTTAACCAAGAGCCCTGGCCGAAGCTGACTTGCCATATACGACAAAACTTCGTCTTCTGTGTTTGCCCGCCAGCCCGGATAGGTTGTTTCGAACAGCTTGGAGCTTAAGCTGTAGTCCTGAACAGAGTCTTCGTTGGCCGGAGCTTTGATCAATTTCTCGTTCCACCCGAGTTTTCGGCACAGGGCCTTGCCCATCAGGTTCTCGCTCTGTCGAGCGCCGCCAATGTGAAAAGTGCGGTGCTTCACCGGAATGGTTTCTGAGAAGACTCTCTCCACCGCGTCTGCAAGGCGTTCCACCGTGAGCCAAGAGTGGTAGCGCTTCTGGGGTAGCAGGAGGGACTCACCAGCCAAGAGGGGCTTGCGATAGGAGTCGAACAGGTTCGGGCGTTGAAGGGTTCCGAGGCCGAGCACGCGACCCAGGCGCAGAATCGTGCACTCCATGGTCTGGGACTTAATGTAGCTTTCGGCGGCTTGCTTTTGTTTCGCGTATTCGTCGTCGAGAGAAAACTCAATGTCCTCTTCTGTGTGCTCCGGGTTCGAGCTTTCATACATGTCGGCGCAGGAGAGATGGATATTCTTGGCCCTGATTTTGTTGGCAATTGTGGCAAAGCTCACGGGCATCACGATATTGAAGTTTTCCGCCATCTTCCCTTGTTCCTGGCAGAGTTTGCGATCATTCATTCCGGCGGCCATCACGGTGAAGTCCGGCGCCTGGATCCGCACGATGTGCTCCACAAGGTCGAGATTATTGCTGGAGATGGGAAAAACCTGAACTCCAGGGATCTCGACCCAGTTCTTAAAGCATATACCGGAAACCGAGAACCGCTTTCGGAGGTGTCGGGCCAAGTGCTGACCGATGAATCCGCTTACGCCCAAGATCAATACGCGAGGCTTTCCAGTTAGGCTCATAGAAAAAGGATACCGAGATTTCCCGGTGGCGGGAATGGGGGTATTATTTCGGCGAACCAGGGAGGACGTTATGAAGTTTTTGTGGGTTATTATCGGGTTAGTTCTTGTGACCGGAAACGTTGCCGAGGCGGCAAAAAAAGAGCGCACCTTGGCCGAGGGCCTAAAGATCACCGACACCGTAAAGGGTAAGGGTCCGGTCGCCAAGCTAGGAAGCAAGATTACGGTGCACTACCGCGGCACCTTTCCCGACGGTAAGGAATTCGATTCCTCTCTTTCCGGAGACCCGATTTCATTCGAACTGGCCGAGGGTCGTTTGATCAAGGGCTGGACGAAGGGCATTCCCGGCATGAAGGTGGGCGGAAAGCGGAAGCTTTTTGTTCCCTGGGCGCTGGCCTATGGGGAAAAGGGCACTCCCGACGGCACGATTCCACCCAAGTCGGACTTGTTGTTTGAGGTGGAGCTGATTCGAGTCGAATGACCGCCTTCGCCGCACTGGGGCTCCTGCTTCAGACCTTTCTCTGGCAGTTGGTCGAGGCTCATGGGGGTTCGGCGCTTCGGTTCTTTGCTCCCAAGTGGATAGCTGTCTATATCTTCGGCGCGGTTTCCTGGGGATGGATGCTTCGAATCGGCAGAGCGGAGATCCCGGGAATCGGAAAATGGGAGGGCCTCGCCCTCCTTTTTTTCTTCCTGAGCTTCCTGTTCGTGGGTTGGGGGTATGCCAGCAGTCTGGGACCCGCGGTAGAACGCATCGCTTTTCTGGGCTGTTTGATCCTTTTCTGGCGAGGATTTTCTGACCGTCGTCTGTCTTGGGAAGATCTGGTCTGGCCTGCCCTCCTGTGTGCGCTGGGACTTTCCGCGATCGGATTAGTGCAGGTGTTTAGCGTGGGCCTCCTGGTCCATGGAGAAATGCCGTATTTCCAGATCGGATCCACGGTGGGCCACGCCAATAACACCGCCCAGTGGTTGGCGATGCTGTTGGCTATCGGAGTGGGCTGCTTTCCGAGTCGTCACAAGGTGCTGGCTGGTGGGATTGTGTTCCTATCGGCGGCGTATCTTCTGCTTCTCCGCTGTAGGTCCGTTTGGCTGGCGCTGGCGGTAGGGCTGATTGTGCTGATGTGGCCGAGGCACAAACGTTTCTTGGCATCGCTGGTGGGATTAGGCATCGCAGGCGTTATCTTCGCGGGAAATTTTCTCCAAATTGGTAAGGCATCTGCGATTCGCTTTAGAGATGATCTTTGGCGAGTTGTTCTGGAAATGATCGCCGCGAAGCCAATGGGCTGGGGGCCAGACCGGTTCGAGTTTGAGCACCTTCCCTGGGCAACGGCCAAAGTTCATATCGGATATGAAATGCCGATTCGGTCCGCCCACAACGAGATCTTTCGCTACCTGGTGGAAGACGGAGTTCCCGCTTCGTTGGCTCTGTTTGCTTTGCTGGGGGCCCTCATTTGGCGTGCGTCGAGCAATCATGAGGTCGATCGGCGAGAACGCCGAGTGGTCACTGTTTTGGCCTGCATATTCCTGGTGGAGGGCTTGATCCAGTTTCCGTTTCAAAATGCACCGGCTGTTTTTCTGTTCTCTATCTGGCTGGCCTGGATACTGGCAAAGGGCACAAAACCTATCCAGATTCCTCGTCCGACCTTTCGCTGGGTGATCGCCTCTTTGCTGTTCGCAAATATTGCCCTCGGTATTCCGTTGGCCGTGTCCCATTGGTGGGCTGAGACGGATGATGTGGACAAGGCGGAGATCAGTTGCTGGCTGAACCGGTCAAACTGGCGGGCGTGCCGAACTGAGGGGTTTCTCCGGCTAAAGAGCGGTGACATTAAGGGTTCCGAAGCCGTGTTTCTGAAGTCTTTGGCGGAAGCGGAGCATAACTATTTCGCTCAGCGGGGGATGATGGAGATCGCACTCCGAAAGAACAATCGGATGTCGGCGTGTTTCTGGATGGTAAAGCAAAACAAAATTCTCGGGCCCGTGAGCCCATTTCGGAACTCCGAAGAAGCTCTCTGTAAAAGCTACGGGCTACCCTCTCATTGAGAGGATAGCCCGAGTTCGATTCACCTGACTATTAGTTCAGAAGCTTCAGAGCTAGCTGTTGGGAAGTGTTGGCTTGACTCAACACGCTCACACCAGCTTGCTGGAGAATATTCTGCTTCATCAACTCCGAGCTTTCCTCGGCCACGTCTACGTCGCGAATTCGGCTGTTAGCGGCCGAGATGTTCTCGTCGTAGATCGACAAGTTGTTGATCGTGGACTGCAAGCGGTTCTGCATGGCACCCAGCGTAGATCGCACTTCGTTCACATGCTTCAGTCCAGAGTCGATTCGGGCCAGAGTGGTCTGGGCACCGAGCTTGTTCGAAACGGTGTCTTCCACAAGGCCGAGAGCTTCGATTTGCACGTTTGCAATTTTGGTATCGTAGCTCAGGCGGTCATTGGCCGTGTTCTGCACGCCGACTTGAATGTCGATGGGCTGTTCACGTCCCATGAGCAGGGGAACGCCGTTGTAGTTGGTGGATTCCGCAATTCTCTGAATTTCGCTCTTCAGCGATTGGAATTCGCGGTCGGTAAAGGCGCGTTCCGTGTCACCAATGGTGTCGGAGGCGGCCTGCACTGCTAGTTCCCGAAGACGGATCAAGATGTTCGACACCTCGTTGATACCACCTTCAGTTACTTGCACGAGAGAGATACCGTCGGATGCGTTACGCTTCGCTTGGCGCAAGCCGCGGATCTGTGCTTTCAGGTTTTCGGAGATCGCGAGCCCTGCAGCGTCGTCACCGGCTTTGTTGATCCGGCTACCGCTGCTCAGTCGCTCCAGTGAGCTTTGCTGAGATCGCGTCGTATTCGACAGCGTACGCTGAGCATTCAGCGCGGCTGTGTTAGTATTAATTCTCAGTCCCATTGTACTATCCTTCCTTGGTCATCCTGAGTCCTCCATGAATCTGCCCATCTGTTTGTAGATCGGCACGGCATCCAGCCGTAGATGTATTTCGTTTCGTTATGTTCGTTTCGCCCGACGAATATCGGTCCCGGCCCTTTCGGGCCGGAACCTACAGCAGGAAACAGGGCGCAACTGTAACATTGCGTTTTTTGGCTCGATTGCTCACTCAACTAAGGTCGCATTCACAGCAAGCCTAGAAACTCTTTACCTCCATTAGGTCCTCATCGCAGTCAGCAGGTTGAGTGCCGCTGTGCCCGAGTTGTTGGCTTGGGCCAGCACGCTCACGCCTGCCTGCGTGAGGATATTTTGTTTGGTAAGCTCTGCGGTTTCTTCCGCCATGTCGGTGTCGCGGATTCGGCTATTGGCCGCGCTGAGGTTTTCCACAGCGATCGCGATGTTGTTCACCGTTGATTGTAAGCGGTTTTGGATGGCACCGAAGTCGGATCGAATCGCCGCCACACCCTGAATCGCCTTATCTACGAAGCCCAAGCACGCTTGAGCGGAGTTCTTGTCGAGCACGTTCGTGAGGTTCAGGCCGAGGGCCGTGGTGCTCACGTTGGTGGAGCTCGGGTCGAAAGTAATTCGGTCGATCACCGGGTTGTTTCTGGTTCCTACCTGAATGTCGATCACGCCGCCGGCTCCGTTTAGGAGGGGAACGCGGTTGAATTCAGTGGAGTTCGAGATTCGGTCGATTTCGCTGATCAGCGCTTCGTATTCCACGTTCAGGAACTTTCTTTCCGTGGGACCGATGGTGTCGGATGCGGCCTGAACTCCGAGTTCGCGGAGTCGGATCAGGATGTTTGAAATTTCTGTGAGTCCGCCTTCGGCTACTTGCACGAGGGAGATGCCGTCCATCCCGTTTCGCTCGGCTTGCTTCAAGCCGCGGATCTGAGCCTTCAAGCTCTCGCTGATTGCGAGACCTGCGGCATCGTCACCGGCGCGGTTGATGCGGCTGCCGCTTGAGAGTCGCTCGAGGCTCTTGTCGAGTCCCAGGCGAGTCTGGCGAAGTGCCCGTTGGGCGTTGATCGAGGCAACGTTGGTATTAATCCTCAGGCCCATTTTCCTATCCTCCTTGCGGATGCCGGCTTGCTTCCTTGCTCACCGGTGAACTCACTCCATGTGGCTCACATGTATCCTTTCGGAGACGGGGAAAACTTCTTTAGAGAAAAGTGAAAAATATTTTTACACCCGCGGGCAGGTTTCCTACACGGAAAAAGGTGACTGAAACATTTCAGTTTAGAGGGGGGCGCAGGATACCCTCATATATATGGCAATTCGATCCTTGAAGCCCGGAGAGCTTCCCTCATTGATTTCCTTGGTGTCGGAAGCGTTCCACTATCCGGAAGGACAATTGATTTCACGGGATTTCCCGCTTCTTTTCTCGGAGCAAAACGCTCCAAATTTATGGGTCGAGACCGACGAAAGCGGCACCATTGTGGCACACGCGGGCACCTACGCCGGGGTCCTCAAGGTAGAGGGCGAAGAGATTGCGGTAGGTGGCATTGGCGGCGTCTTTTGCCGAGAGGATCACCAGGGGCGAGGAATCGCCACTCAGTTGATTGAACAGTGCTGTGAGCAATTGAAGCGCCAAGGGGCGGCTCTTGCATTTCTTTGGACAGGAGAGCACGCCTTTTACCGTAGGTCGGGATTTGAACTGGTGGGTCGGCAGTGGATGATCCACGCGCCGGTAAATCTGGGAAAACAAATCGCCGACGAAGCAGGTGGGATAAAGGTGGAAATCCTCGAGGGAGTTCCTCGCCACGAATTTCTCGTGGAAAGTTTGAAGACGATGGCAGCGCAGCCACTCGGCTGGAAACGCACCGAAGAGTCGCATCGCGCCCTTCTCTCCAGCGCGGGTTGCCGTGTTTTCTCTGCCTGGGAAGGAAACCGGTTGGCTGCCTGGATCGTGATCGACAAAGGCAGAGACCTCCAGGGCTATGTGCATGAGTGGGGCGGGCAGTCGGCCGCTCTCCATCTTTTGCTGGCGCATGTTTTAGAGAAGGGCCAGAAAGATCTCACGATTCTGTCTCCACAGTTCACTCCCGACGAAGCTCCGTGGGTCTACGCGCTGGAAAAAACCGGGTGCACCATGGACGCGGGCTTCATGGGAATGGTCAAGCTTCTCGATATTTCGTTGCTTCGCTCCCTTGTGGCGCGACATCTGGAAAACCTGGGACTGAATTCAACTCGATTGGTGATGAGCCGAGACGGAGACCTATTCCGCGTAGGGTACGGCGACATTGTCTTCACCGACATCACGGAGAGAGAGTTCTTGAAACTGGTTTTCGGCCCGGAACTTACGGGTGTGAATCAGTGGGACGCGATTTTTCCCCTCAGGCTGTGGTTTTGGGGAATGGATTCGGTTTGAGCCCGGGGCGGAAATCCGCTTATTTCCTGCTTCGCCAGGCGAACCAGGCGGCACCGCCCATCAGGAAAATACCCAAAACCTTAAAGAGATGGGCGCCAAAAGCCGCTGACCCAATGAGCAGAATGGCTCCCGAGAGGAGCGCCATCCCGGCCAGAAATGCTTGCCCGATTCTTCGCACCATTTGCTGTTGATGGGTGCGGTTGGCTTCCGCTTCGAGATCACGGGTTTCAACGGCGTAACCGTTCGAGGCCAGTTTCTTCATCAGAAAATGGGTCTGGCGAGGCAACCCTTGGATCACATACTGAAGGTCTCGAGATCCGAGGGTCATGTCTTTCGAAAACTCACTCCAGGAATAGCCGGTCTTCATCATCGGAGTAACGAAGCTCTCAATAAGAGGCACGGCATTGAAGTCCGGATCTAGTCTGCGGCAGGTTCCCTCCAGCGTGTAGATCGCTCGGAAGATTACCATCCACTCGCGAGGGATTCGAATGTCGTGACGGGCCGCTACCGTGGTTGCATCGATGAGAACTTGTCCCGCGTTAATGCGTGAGAGCGGGAGGCCGAGGTAGGGTCCCACAGAGGTTTGCACTGCTCTTTGAAATGAATCGAAATCGGTGCGACCGCGACTCGATCCGAGTTCAGCATACTCCATGCAAAGCGTCTCGAAGTCCTCTCGGGAAAGCGCCACGAAGATCCGTATCAGGCTCTCTCGGGCACGGGTCGAAAGATGGCCCATGATGCCGAAATCAATCAGCCCGATGCGTCCGCCGGGAGCATCCGGCGTGGCGGGAAGGGCAAAGATATTTCCCGGGTGCAGATCGCCGTGAAAAAACCCGTCTTTCAGGGCGGAATTGAGAAAACTCTTGGCCAGAGTTTGTGCGAGATCCCGAGAGTTGAATCCACGCGCCGAGAGATTGTCGGCGTTGTCGAGCTTAAAGCCGTCGAGCTTTTCGATCACAAGAATCCGCCCCGTAGAATGCTCGAGAAAAACTTCGGGCACATACACCTGGGGAAAGCTCCTAAGATTCTGCCGGGCCTTTAATAGGTTGTTCGCCTCTACCAGGAAGTTCAGCTCCAGGGTCATCACCTGGAAGAACTCCTCCACGAAAACCTTCGGATCGAGCACGCGCAGCTCGGGAAAATATTTCTCTGCAGCGGTGGCCAGGCTCGTGAGCACGCTCACATCAGTTTTAATCAATGTGTCGATACCTGGGCGCTGCACCTTCACCACCACTCGTCGGCCATTGAGGAGCGTGGCCTCATGCACCTGACCGATGCTGGCCGATGCCAGTGGGGCCTCGCTGAACGACGAAAAGACCTGACTCAAGGACTTGCCCAGTTCGCGCTCCACGGCGTTTCGGATGACCGTAAAGGGGAGGGGGCTCACGCGATCTTGGAGGTGAGCTAACTCCACCGCGTAGGTTTCCGGTAGAAGATCTCCCCGCGACGATAGAAGCTGCCCGAGCTTTATGAACGTGGGCCCAAGCTCTTCGAACGCCGCCCGAAGACGTTGCGGCGCCGTCATCGCCTCATCGGCAGCCGTTCGCGATCCGGCCGGAACAAAGCGCCCGAGGCCCACCTGTTCCATTACCTCTGGAAAGCCGTGCTTCGCAAAAACGCTCGCGATTTGGCGAATTCGTCCGATATTTTTCAGGGTACGGCCCACCTTGGCGGGCGTGGAAAAGAGACTCATCGGCGGCGACCTTTCTTTCCTCCCTTGGGCCGGGGAGAAACCACATGGCCTTTTTGTTTCTTGGGCCGCGGAGCGGGTTCCGTGAGCCCTGCTTGGAATTTGGACCCACGTTGGGGAGCCGGATGGCCCAAGGGCTCGAGCTCGATCTGGAGAAGGTGAATGTTGGTGCGAGCAATTTGCACCTTGATGCGATCGCCGATGCGAAACAGACGGTTCGAGCCGCGTTCCTTAAGAATGAGTGCGCGGTCGTTGAACTGCATCTCGTTACCAAGCCGATCCACCGGCACAAAGCCCTCGATGAAAATGCTCTGGAGTTCCACGAAAAGCCCTTTGGCGGCCACACCGGTGATCACGCCTTCGTGCTCTTCGCCGAGGTGTTTCTCGGCGTGTCTCACCTGTTTCATTTTTAGCAGTTCGCGTTCCGCATCCACGGCGGCGCGTTCCCGCTGGGAACAGTGGTGGGCGGCCTCTTCAAGATCTTGAGCTACGGATCCAGGGGCCGCGCGCGTGGCGGCTTCGTCGCGGTGGAGCCAGGCTTTGAGCAGTCGGTGCACGATCAAATCCGGGTATCGCCGGATGGGGCTCGTGAAATGAGTATATGCTTGAGACGCCAAACCGAAATGTTTCAGGTTCTCATGACTGTAGATCGCTTGCTTCATCGAGCGAAGGAGGAGGAAGTTCAGCACCCTCACGCTCGGGCTCGGACGAATGGCCTCCACCAATTTTTGATAGGAGCGCGGTTCGATCTCCTGAAGCCAGCGATGATCAATGGGGGCACCCATCGTGCTGGCCACTTCCACAAATTTAATCACCGCTTCCTCTTCCGGTACCTCGTGGACTCGGAACAGGAAAGGCTTCTTCGCCTCGATCATGATCTCGCTCACCGCCTCGTTGGCGGCGATCATGAATTCCTCAATAAGCTTATGAGTGTCTACCCGCTCGATCACCTTGATGTTGTCGACCTCGCCGGTCTCGCGGTTCACGATCACTTTCGCTTCCGGCAATTCCAGCTCCACGGAACCGCGACTGCTGCGCTGGGCTTTCACGAGTTTATAGAGGTGGTGAAGGGCCTGAAGCGACGGCACTACTTTCTCCGAGTAAGGGTGCGGAGCGGCTGGTTTATCGTAGAACTCTTGAAGAGACTCATACACGCAGCGGTGGTGACTCTGAAACACCGCCTCGTAGACCTTGTGACTGCGTTTGGCGCCCTCTTGGTCAAAGTCCATCTCCGCCACAAGCACCAGGCGATCCACGTTGGGGTTCAACGAACAAATTCCGTTCGACAATCTCTCCGGCAACATCGGCAAAACTCGATGTGGGAAATAAATCGACGTCGCGCGGGTATAGGCCTCTAGGTCCATCGCGGAGCCCGGCCTTACATAGTGGGCCACGTCGGCGACGGCAACCCAAAGACGAGTGTGGCCGTTCTTGAGTTTCTCGGCGCAAACAGCATCGTCGAAGTCGCGGGAGTCGGCGCCGTCGATCGTCACAAACGGCAGAGAGCGAAGGTCCTTTCGTCCCTGATAATCCTCGGGGCGAAGCTCATTGGGAATTTGATCGGCCTCGCTCATCACGTCGTCGGGAAAAAATTCCCGCAGCTTGTGGCGAGCGATGATGAATGGATCGTCGGTGGTGGAGTTGAGCGAGTCGGCCAGTTTCGCAATGATTTTTCCGCGTCCGGCGAGGCGTCCTTCCGGTGCGCGGATCAGCTCCACCATCACGGCCGTGCCTTCCAGAAGATCCGCATACACGGGATCGCGTTCCAGAAAGATCTTCATCTGATGGTCTTTGGTTTCCACTTCCGCATACGGTGCCGTGTGGGAGCTGGCCGGCACATAGCGCGCCACAAATCGTTCCAGTCCGCGCTGGAGAATTTTTGTTACCGATCCGATTACGCCGCGTCCTCGTGGATCTTTCTGTAGGCGCACTTCCACGCGGTCACCGCTCATGAGCTGTTCCGCCTCCTCGGGGGGGAGGAAAACGTCTTCGTCTAGGCCGGGAATGGGGCGGCTCGGCTTGAGGAACGCGAACCCTCGTTGGTTCTTGGAGATCGTGCCTTCAATCGTGTTGGTGGTGGGGCCCTTGGGGCGTTGCCGAGGCGCTTCGGCGCGCTTCATTTCTCGGTGTTCGCGATGATTGTGGGCCGTGCGGGGCTCGTTGCTGCGGCCACCGCTCTGGCGGCGGTCTGCCTGGCGGCGATCGGACTGCCGGCGATCCTGGCGGAAATCTTTCCGGCCCTCCGTGTTTTCGGCTTGTCGCAGACGCTCCAGGAATCGTCCGGGGCCGCGCAGAGGTGGATTCGAGGGGCGGGTCTCCGCTTCGCGCGGTGCGGGATCCGGGCGTACCTTCGGGGGGCGAATTCGAAACAGGCCGCCCGACAGGCGCTCAAGCTCCCGCTCTTTCACCAGGTGGCGGAGTTCATGGTCCACCAGCTTCAGCATATGGTGGCTTTCCGCGGCCTGCTTTCCTGCCACTTGTTTCACGATGGAGGTGAGCGACTGGGGATCGGAGTGGCCTTTAAGTGTGTTGAGAATGGCATCGCGAAAGCGATATTTGATTTTTCGAGGCATCTTGTTGAGTCAAATTTAACACCATCCTGCAGCGATCGGTGTTCAAATCATCTGGTCGCTATTGGGGTGGTGTGGGAGGAAATGTTCGAGATCAAAAGGTGAGTCTTGGCTGGAGGCGGACGAGTTTAGGCGGGGTATGTAAAAATTCCTACCGTGTAACGCCGCGCATATAAAATATTTCCTTACTTTGAGCTTGTGCGTTAAGGCCGGTTTGTTAGCATTTTCCTATTCGGCAAGGAGTTCCGTAAGGGGCGTCGCTCTCGCAACTGAATGCGAGGCACGAGCCGATTCTATGGAGGGCAAATGAAGATCACTCAAGGATGGTGGAAGAACATCGCCTGGGCAGCCGCAGTGGTGACGACGGCTAGCGCAGGGATGATGGTAGGAATGAATGAGATCGGTCACACCGATCTGGGCAAATATGAAACACTTCTCTCGAAGCACGAGCGCGTGCCTGGCGAAGTAGTACTGAAAGTGAGCCCAGAAGGCCGCTTTGCTCTCATGGGGCACGGCGCTTTTGATACGCTCTCCAACGGTTTTGAAATTCTTTCGATGAATGCTTTCGAAACGAACAGCGACTTCTTCAAGGTTAAGCTGAAGAAAGATGCCGACGTTGCCAAGTTCCTCGAGCGAGCCAACCAAAATCCCTCCATCGCTTACGCCGAGCCGAACTATGTAATGCGCATCGTGGGCAATCCTGAGCGCAAAGGCGAAGTTCTCCCTAACGATCCTAAGTTCATGGAACTCTGGGGCCTGAAAAACGTGGGCCAGAAGGACTCCTCTGGTACCGACGGTAAGGCTGGAGCTGACGTGGGCGCTACCCGCGCTTGGGAAGTCACCAAGGGTTCCAAGGAAATTAAGGTGGCTGTGATCGACACCGGTGTGGACTACACCCATGACGATCTGAAGGCCAACATCTGGTCGAACCCCGGTGAGTCCGGCGGCGGCAAGGAAACCAACGGTCTCGACGACGACGGTAACGGATTCGTGGACGACTTCCACGGCTGGAACTTCGCTGGTGTTTCGAACAACAACCCGATGGACGATAACGCCCACGGAACGCACGTGTCGGGTACCATCGGTGCGGCTGGTGACGACGGCAAGGGCGTGGTGGGTGTGAGCTGGAACGTTTCTATCGTCCCAGTGAAATTCCTCACGGGCGGCGGCAGCGGAACTCTTGAGGACGCTGTGAAGTCGATCCAATACGCCACCAAGGTGGGCGCTCATGTGATGAGCAACTCCTGGGGCGGCGGTGGATTCACCCAGTCGATGTACGATGCCATCAACGAAGCCAAAGAAAAGGGAATCCTCTTCGTGGCCGCTGCTGGTAACGACTCGCAGAACAGCGACAACGACCCTCACTATCCCGCTGGCTACCAAATCGCCAACGTGATGGCTGTGGCGGCTTCCACCAACCGCGACGCGCTTGCCAGCTTCTCCACCTACGGAAAGCGTTCGGTTCACATTGCGGCCCCTGGCCACAATATCGTGAGCACCGTTCCGGGCAACGCCTACGACTCCTACTCGGGAACGTCGATGGCGACTCCGCACGTGTCTGGTGCTGCCGCGCTCCTCTGGAGCACGGATAAGGGCATGAGCTACGCCGACGTGAAGCAGAAGCTGATGGCTTCTCGCGACTACGTGGGCAACATGGCTCGTAAGGTGATGTCGAGCGGTCGTATGAACGTGGACAATGCGATCCGCGGCGTATACCCGCCTTCTCCAGAACCGGCTGAAAGCGACTGGCGCGATCTTTCCGGCTTCGGAGGCATCGAGAGCGATCACCCCTACAAGGACAAGACTGCCCAAACCTGGGAAGTGGTTGGTCCTGAGAGTGCTAAATTCATGCGCGTAGTATTCGAGAAGGTCGACAGTGAGGCCGGCTACGACGTAGTGAAGCTCTTCGATAAAGACGGTGTGGAAGCTGATTCCGTGAGCGGAAAAGCCGAAAACGCTGCCTCTTACTTCGTAAGCGGCAACAAGGTGAAAATCACCTTCAATGCCGACTCCAGCATCAACGGCTGGGGCTTCAAGATCAGCAAGGTGCAGGTGGTTCAGTAAGCCTGCGAGTTGTTGAAAAGAAAAAAGGGCTGGCGGTTATCCGCCGGCCCTTTGTTTTTTGCTTTTTCGGAGATTAAAGCTTCGGCAGCGTAAGTCCAGGCTGGTGCATGTACTTGCCGCTCTTGTCCTTGTAGCTCGTTTCGCAGAGCTCGTCGCTCTCCAGGAAAAGAAGCTGCGCGATTCCTTCATTCGAATAAACCTTTGCGGGAAGTGGAGTGGTGTTCGAAATCTCGAGTGTGAGAATTCCTTCCCATTCCGGTTCCAGTGGCGTCACGTTTACGATCAGACCGCAGCGTGCGTAAGTGCTCTTTCCCACGCAAATCGCCAAAACATTGCGCGGAATGCGGAAGTATTCCACCGTCTTGGCGAGGGCGAAGCTGTTGGGCGGAATAATGCAGTGATCGCCATGAACCGTAACGAAGTTGCGGTTGTCGAATCCTTTGGGGTCAACCAGAGTGGAGTTTACATTCGTGAAGATCTTGTATTCATCAGCCACGCGAATGTCGTAGCCATAGCTCGACACCCCGTAGCTGATCTGTCCCTTGCGAATCTGCTTCTCTTCGAAGGGGTCGATCATCTTGGTTTCCCGGCACATCCGGTTAATCCACTTATCACTCTTAATCGGCATGGTTGGCTCCTAAGAAATTTAGTTGAGAGGCGTACCGGCGGGATCCTTCGGCATTTTTCCTTTGGGAAACATGTCGCCGTGGGTGGCGATGTAGCGGCGAAGCGCGATGTTCGCCATCTCATTTTCCGAAATCTTCGACTGCTCGGCCATCAGCTTGATGGCTTCGGCCACATACTTCTCCACCTTCACTTGGAGTGCGGTGTCGAGCGGTAGCGAACGACGGTAAGGATTGTTCATAATGGTTCCCCCTTATGGCAATCACCATAGCGGGAAACTGGGGGAAAGGGAACGTGCCGCTGTTAGCGGGCTGTTACTGAAGCATCACAGCAAGAAACTTGGCGCTGCGAGCCATGGCGGCAAAGGTGTGAAGAGCCTGAGCGCGTACCTCGGGCGATTCACCGTTTAAGTGCGTCAGTCGCACGAAGGCGTTCTGAGAGTCGATTACGCTCACTTGCACCTCCAGCCGGATGCGAGGCTGTTGACTCTGAGGGGCGCCCACTAAAACAGCAAATGCGTTAAAAGAACCTGGGTTCTTCTTCAGGGCCACTAAAAAATCCTGCGAAGCGGCAAGTGGTATTCGGGCTTCTCGGCCTTGGGCCAGGACGTCAAGTCCCTCACCGGAAAGCTTGGCGGTTACCAGGGGAAACTCCTTGGTGGCGCTTCGAATCTGTTCGCTGGTTACGAAATTTTGTACGTCGTTGAAGATGCTTTGAGCCAGCTTTTGCTCCTGCTGAAACTCTTCTTCGGTTTGGAACTGCACTTCCGTGGAATTCAGGGAGTGGAGGTTTTGCTGAAACGCGTCCTCATCCACGGATGCCGCGATCGATTCGGAAGCAGAGCCTTTCAGTGGATTGAGTGATTTGGCAGAGATCTTATCGCCCGACGGGGAAAGCGGCGAGCATCGGCTCAACGCCGTAACGGCGAAAGCAAGGAGCACGAACTGCAGCACTGGCTGAACCAAATAAAAGGTATGGCGAAGCTTCTTCCAGGTTGGGGTGGCACGCATGGGCATAGTCCTCCGAATGGGAGAAATGCAGGGGGTATGCCAGGGCGGGAGCCGATAAAATGCAGTAATTTTAATGGGTTATAGGGGCGAATGGAGGCGGGAACTGTATAACTTTCAGACGGTTGGCCAGGGGATGTGGTTTCGGCGGGTTACGAGCGTCGAGATCTTCCTTGTCGTTTTCCCACACCTATAGGTTGAGTGGAATCGGGCGCGTTTCAGGACACCTCAAGGATGATAGGGTACTTAGGGAAATCCAAAGCGGCATAATTCTCCCATGACGCTACTCCATGAGATTGATGAGAATGAAGGTGGGAGTACGGCGCAGGTATTGGGATCGTATGTTGCGTCGACATGCGTGGCTGGAGCCGCATCATCCGGCGAGCCAGGGCTGGATAAGGGGGACGCGCGTGATGATGGGGCTTTCCGCTCGGGTCTTGGCAGAGCGAATGGGAATCACCGAAACTGCCGTGTTCAAGCTGGAAAAAGGCGAGATGGCTGGAACCTCATCAATCGCTACACTGTGTCGGGCGGCGGCGGCAATGGATTGCGAGTTTGTGTACCAAATTCGGCCAGCTAGAAGCGGCACTCTCCAAGATCTTCTCTACCGTCGATCCAAGGGTGATGGGCGCATGGTAGTGCGCCTCGAAAAGGCACTCTGGTCGACTCAACCAATAGGTGTGGGAAAACAACAAGGAGCGCGCCGTGGGGGGCGGGGCACGGAAAATCCGAAACACCCTTAACGAATGGCCTTCAGTGCCATTTCAATCGCGCGACAACTCGCCGAGAAGTCATCGCTCACCGTCACGGGAGGGCCATAAACCACCCGCACCCGCGCCAGCGGCTTCGGTACATAGCTCTGATTCCAGGCTCGGGGAATGAACCATGCGCGGTCCGCAAATGCGCGCACAGGGATCACTGGCCGGCTCGTGCGAAGTGCGAGCTCCACGATTCCTGGCTTACACACATGGAGCGGCCCCTTGGGGCCGTCTACGGCGATCGCGCTCTGAGCCCCGGCTTTCACGGCCCGAATCATATTCAAGAGTCCACGGGCGCCGCCCTTCGACGAGGATCCCCGAAAAACGCGATATCCAAGAAGGTTCAGTACTCGTGCCATGATGGTTCCGTCCTTCGATAGGGACGACAGTACCACCAAACCTCGAAACGAATAGTGGCTCAGCAACACCAACTCATCGCCGTGCCAAAAGGCATAGAGACAGCTCTCGGAGTCGCCGCTTCTTAGGGCGAAGCGCCGAAGCACTTCCTGATCGCCCTCCATCTTCCAGCGCCAAAGGCGCGTCCAGGTCCAATAAATCGGCGCGATCAAGAGCGGCGCTATATTTTCGAGAAGCCAGCGACCCAAGTGATCAGTTCGTGGCGGCGTCGAGGATCTCGGCCACGTCCTTCACCTGCACTTCGGACTGTTTGTCTTTCGTCTTTAATCCATCGGTGAGCATCGTGCTGCAGAAAGGACAGCCAGAGGCGATCGTCTTCGCGCCGGTGGCCAGTGCTTCCTCGGTGCGTTCTACGTTGATGCGCTTGCCGATGGTCTCTTCCATGAACATGCGAGCACCCCCGGCGCCGCAACATAGCCCCTTGCTCTTGGTGCGGGGCATTTCCTTCAGCTGCAGCTCCGGAATGGCGTTCAGGATTTCGCGTGGATCCGAATAGATGTCGTTCCAGCGCCCCAGGTAACAGGAGTCGTGGAAGGTGACTTCGCCTGATTCGGGATTCTTCACGGGGCGAAGTTTTCCAGCGCGCACTAAATCGGCCAGGAACGTAGTGTGGTGAACCACATCGTACTGCGCGCCGAAAGCAGGATACTCGTTCTTCAAGGTATTGAAGCAATGGGGACATCCCGTAAGGATCTTCTTCGGCTTGTAGCGGTTAAGAACCTCTACATTTTCGCGAATGAGCATCTGGGCGAGATACTCATTGCCCGATCGGCGGGCAGGGTCGCCGTTGCACTTTTCTTCTTTGCCCAAGATGGCGAAGTCCACGCCCGCCTTTTTCAAGAGAGATACGATAGCGGTGGCAACCTTTTTTGCGCGGTCGTCGAAACTCGCGGCGCAACCTACGTAGTAAAGCACTTCAGCATTGGGGTGATCCGCCATCTGCTTCACGCCCAGATCCTTGCACCAATCGGCACGCGAATCTGCGGGGAAAGCCCAAGGAGTGAAATTGTTTTCCATGTTGCGATAGACGTTCTGCATCTCCGCGGGAAACTTCGACTCCATCAAGACGAGATTTTTTCTTGCCTCGAAAATAATGTTGGTCTGTTCGATGTTTACGGGGCACGCGTCTTCGCAGGCGCGGCAGCTGGTGCAGCTCCAAATGACGTCGGCGGTGATGGCGGACCCGTCACGAATGATCGACGGGATTTCTTCCAACTTCGCCGCGTCACCGGAAAGAATCATCGGTGCCTGTTCCAAAAGCTCCACCTTCGCATCATGAATCAGGCGAGACGGCGATAGGGGCTTGCCCGTGAGATCGGCGGGGCATACCTCCTGGCAGCGGCCGCACTCGGTGCAGGCGTAGAGATCCAGCATGCCCTTCCACGACATTTCGTGGATTTTCCCCAGGCCGAAGCTCGTCGCATTTTCATCTTCAAGATTCGTGACCTTGATCGCCTTCGGGGTTCCCAGGTGTTTGGCGTAAATGTTTGGCCCCGCCGCCAGGATGTGAAGATGTTTCGAGCGCGGGATGTAGGTCATGAATCCGAGCACAAGCCCGAGATGCGCCCAATAGAAGATCTCTTGTCCCCAGAACGCAGATTCGGGTGACACTCCCTGCAGAGCCAGCGCCCAAATTTTTGCCGAGAGCGGGAAAAATTTCGCATAGAGTTCCGGGTTTCCGGCCACACGGAAGGCGTTCATCAGGAAAAGGGAAATCATCAGGCTGGCCGTGATCGTGAGCACCATGAGGGCGTCGCGGCCCGTGGCGAGATACTTCGGCTTAAGAACCAGACGGCGAAAGAAACCGAAAGCAACTCCAGAGAGAACGGCGAGGGTCATAAAGTCCGCCACTACGTTGTAGGCCCCGAACACGGACTCGCCCAGGAGCATCAGGTTCACCCCGTGAAATAGTCCCTCTACAATCATTTCGGTGGTTCCAACGGTGATCACGATGAAGCCCCAGAAAATCAAGGAGTGGGCCAGTCCCGGCGCCTTCTTCCGGCGTACTCGTCCTTGAAGAATTACGTCTCGAACGACTGCTTCGATACGGGCTGCGGTGTTACCGAGCTTCGGGCCTTCGCCTTTGGCGGTCAGCATGAGGTCTACCAGCTTCTTGGCATACACCACGAACAGACCAAGGCTCACGCCCAGGGACACGAACACAAGAAAAGGCTTGATCGTTAAATACATCGAAAATTCTCCGGATTCCCTTTCCTATCATACAGGAACTGCCCGAAAAGATGCGGCGCGCGGAAACCGTGTGGTACGCTGACTCCATGAGCAAGGGTGTTTTTAATGAGGCAGGCAAGATGGTGCGCGCCTGCGTTCTCGCGACCGGTTTGGATCGTTGGATATCCCTCCTCACTCAAGGCGGCAGCCCCCGCAGTTTTTTTGCGAGGTTGGCTCCTCGTAACATCGATTATTCTTCTCCGGAGACCCGAACCGTGGTGAGGGGCGGACTTCGGTATGAGCTGGACCTCAGTGATTTCATGGAGTGGACGGTCTATTTCGGACTAGTTGAGCGGGAAAGCCTTTTAGCGCTGGTGAGGCCGGGTATGACTGTGGTTGATGTGGGGGCCAATATCGGTGAGGTTTCCGCAAAATTTTCCAAGGCAGTGGGGGAGAGTGGGCGGGTAATCAGCTTTGAGCCGGGCCGGTTGATGTTTAAGAAACTCGAGAAGACCCTTGCGCTCAACGGGCTCCGCAACGTGACGGCGAATAACCTTGGTTTGGGCGACAGGGCGGGGGAGTTTCATTTAACGGTTCCTTGCCCAACGAATCGCGGTGGCAGCAGGATTCACTCCGCCGGCGGAGAATCGGTGCGTGTGGTTACTTTCGACGAGGTGGCTGAAAATTTAATCCGGCTCGACTTGATGAAAATCGACGTAGAGGGGTTCGAAATGAAAGTGCTGAAAGGGGCGGAAAAGGCGCTGACAAAATTTCGGCCCGCCCTTTTTGTGGAGCTCGCGGACGAAAATCTTCGCGAGCAGGGCTCCAGTGCCCGAGAACTCGTGACATTTCTGGAGCGCCTTGGCTACAAAATCACGAACGCACAGTCGGGTGAGTCTGTTGCGTCGAGTTCTGCGAATCTCAACGGAATCGACTGCGACGTGATCTGTATCAGCCCTGCAGTTTCTTGAATTCTTCCGTGAGGGCTGGTGCCATTTGGAAGAGGTCCGCCACCACTCCGTAGTCGGCCTTTTGGAAAATCGGCGCGCCTGGATCCGTATTTACGGCCACGATCACTTTCGACGTACGCATTCCGGCCAGATGTTGAATGGCTCCGCTGATCCCGAATGCGAAATACACGCTAGGAGAAACGGTTTTTCCGGTCTGACCGACCTGGTCCGTATGGGACCGATAACCCGCATCCACGGCGGCTCGAGAGGCTCCCACCGTTGCGTTGATCGTGGCGGCGAGGTCTTCGAGAATCTTGAAATTTTCTGCGCTCTTCAGGGAGCGACCGCCGGACACGATGCGATCAGCTTCCGTGAGGTCTACTTTTCCAGAGGCGCCTTTGGCCACAAACTCGGCCACCTTGGCTCGGATCGTGCCGGGAGAGCAGGCCACCTTGGCGACAGGGGAGCTGCCTCCTTTGGGGGCCTTTGTTCCGAGAGCGTTGGATCGCACCGAGAGGATCGCCGGTTTAGCACCGGAGAAATCTACGGTCGCCAGACACTTTCCGGAATACATCGGTCGCTTCGCGGAAATCGTTCCGCCCGAAACAGTCACTTCCGTGCAATCGGAAGCCATGCCGGTGTCGAGCTTCACGGCTACTCGGGGAAGGAAGTCCTTCGTTTGCACACTGTGGCTTGTAATCACCACATCGGCGCCCATGGACTTGGCTACGTCGGCCACGACCTTCGAAAATCCGTCGGACGAATAGGCGCTGAGATCACTGTGTTCCGCCACATGCACCTGGGCGGCGCCGTATCCTGCGGCTTCTTGGGCGGCGCTATCGAGACCGGATCCGCCCACGAGAAGGGCGTGCACTTCCACGCCCCACTGAGCCGCGTTGCTCAGGATCTCCAGGGAGCCTTTGCGCATCTTTCCATTTTTGGTTTCGCAATAAACGAGAACTTTCATCGTCGGCTCCTTGTTAGATCACTTTAGCTTCGTTGTGGAGCACGTTGGCGAGCTCCTTTGCAGCCACGGCAGGATCGCCGGAAATCATTTTGCAAGCCGCGCGCTCCGGCGGGAGGGTCATGGCGGAGTAGCGAATCTTGATCTGGCTTTCCTGAAGGTCGAGATCCGAAAGCGCCATTTTCTTAATTTCTTTTTTCTTCGCCTTCATGATGTTGGGAAGAGAGGCGTAGCGCGGCTCGTTCATTCCTTTTTGTGCGGCGATCACACAAGGGGTGGGCACTTCATACTTTTCCAGCGAACCGCCATCCACTTCCCGTTCCAGTTTCACGGAGGAGGCGCCGTATTCGGCCTTCAGTACCACGGTGACGGCGGGGAAATTCAAGAACTCGGCCATCGCTTGGTGCACTTGCGCGGCGTCGTCGTCGATCGCTTGCTTTCCGGTGAACACCAGGTGCGCCGGACCATTTTTCTCGATGGTGCGGGCAAGTGCCTTTGCGGTGAGGAAGGAGTCGGAATGCTCCGGGGTGGCCACGTGGATGGCTTCGTCGCATCCCATGGCGAGGGCGGTGCGAAGGGCATCTACCACGCGGTCAGGGCCTGCGCTCATCACGGTCACCTTGGCCGAGGGGTTCTTTTCCTTGAAACGAATGGCCTCTTCAACGGCGAATTCGTCGTAAGGGCAGAGAATCCATTTGATGCCGGCGGTGTCGATGCTCTTGCCGTCGGCGCCAATTTTGATTCTGGTTTCAGTGTCGGGAACCTGTTTAATGCACACGAAAATATTCATGAAGCTGTCCTAACACAGGTGAAAATCCCAGGGAAAGGGGTCTTCCTTGGCGGATGTTCGTTACTGGTTTAGCGCTTCTTCTGGGGCACGTAGTTGGGATCGGTGCGATCGCAAAGCGGGTCTGTGGTGGGGGAGCAGTCGAGTTTTGGGGGGGTTGGGCTCTCTGGGCGCAGAACGGGAACGGGTGGGCCTTTTACGCCGCATCCGGCCATAAATAGGGCGGTTAGTGTAAAAAAGAAGAGTCGTTTCATCCGACAAGCGGTCATTAGAATTTCACCACTAAGCCGAGCAAAAATCCGTCCACTCCGCCTTCCACGCGGGCGTCGGTGGACTCACTCGTTACGAGCATAGCGCCTGCGCCGCCGATCAGGCGACCTCTCCGAAGGCGCGCAATCGACGTTAGATCTGTGCCGGTAGTGCTCGTGGTGCTCGATACGAGATTTCGCTGGTATCCAGCGTAGGGGTAAATCTTGAACATGCGATTCACGCGGATAAGCCAGCGGAGCGACCCCTGCAGAGGCATTACTCTCACGTTGGCGGCGCCGCCGCCCGCAGGTGCGTGAACGAAGTTGTAGGTTCCCCAGCCGAGCTCCAGGCTGAACAGTGCCGGGTTTCTCTTGCGCTGGAACCATAGGTGGCTTTCCCACACATACCCGTAGCGGGCGGCCCAGCCCTGGTGGGTGGTGTAGGTGCTGTTTACGGAGGTGGAGGTAGTCTCAAGGTCACGGAAAATTCCCACACCCAGCGTGAGATTGTGGGCGCTGTAGTCGGGCCGGTTCGGGTATCGCGGACGAATGCTGCGCTCCGGCTGGTAGCGGTCTGAGTCTACGTCGGGCTTCTGGTAGGGATCTACCTCCTCCTCGTGGCGAGGATCCACTTCGCGGCCATCCGGTGTGAACACCCGGTCTTGGGCCCGTGGACGGAACTCGCGCTCGTCGGGGGTGAGTTTTTCGTCGGAGGGATTCGGGCGCACTTCCTCGTCATCGAAGAGACCTTCGGGAAGTTCGGGCACGTCGTCGAGGGGCATGCCGTAGAGAATGGAGATCGCCTGACCCAGAATAATTTTGCTCTTTTCGAAGTCCTCCACGATGTAGGCAATCGACGAGTTCTCATCTGCGCGCACGATCCGCGCCGCCGCCACTCGCTGCCCGTTTTCCATCAGGAGAATCGGATCGTTGCTGCGGAGGCCCTGGTTTCTCCCGAGCGCCACGCGAATCACTTGTCCGGAAGAGCTTTGTTCGAGCACCTCGGCGTCGGCTTCGTCGGCGTGAGCCGTGGGGGTGTCCGTGAGAAGCGCCACAGACGCAACAAAAGCCAAGCAAAGCAGTAATTTTGAGTGGATGCGCATCTTCTTCAAAGTTAAGTTGGCAAAGAGGGCAAGTCAATGAACGCCATTCAGTTCCAGTTACCGCCGCGCACCGCCTGGGCACGTACGCCCACCCCGGTGCATCGTTTGCCGCGTCTTTCTCAGGAGTGGGGCGTGGATGTTTGGGTGAAGCGGGACGATCAAACCGGATTCGAGTGGAACGGGAACAAGATCCGGAAATTGGAATTTCTTGTTCACGAAGCACTGGAAAAGGGGGCCGACACGCTCATTACCTGCGGCGGCGTGCAGAGCAATCACTGCAGGGCCACAGCCGCTTTGGCGGCAAAACTGGGCCTAAGGTGCGTATTGGTTTTGCGCGGGGAGAAACCGAACCATTTCTCCTCGAACAATCTTCTGGACCAGCTCTTCGGCGCAGAGATTCTCTACGTCACCACTGAGCAGTATCAGAACATGCCGGAAGTGCGCATGATGCTCGATTCTCAGATCCGGAGTCAGGGCGGGAAGACGTATTTCATACCGGAAGGTGGGTCTAACGGACTGGGTTCCATGGGTTATCTTTCCGCGTGGGACGAGCTTCTCGGCCAGATGGGAAGCGATGGCGTGCCGGAAGGCTTCGACTCCGTGGTGGTCGCTCACGGCAGCGGCGGCACCCAGGCTGGACTTATTCTTGGCAAGATTCTTCGCGCCGAGCATCCCATGCACGAGAGCCGGATTGTGGGCGTGAATGTTTGTTACGACGCCGCCAAGTCCTTCGAGCTCGTGAAGAATGTTCTTTGGGGCGCGATTCAGGGTTGGAAAATGCCTCTTTCGTTCATGTCCAATGACATTGAAATGCTCGACGGGTTTGTGGGGCGTGGTTATGCGCTCAGCACTCCTGATGAGTTGCGGTTCTTGGCTGAAGTGGCTCGTGCTGAAGGGTTGCTTTTGGATCCGGTTTATACCGGAAAGGCGTTCTTTGCGGTGCGCGAGACCTTGAGGAAAAATCCGGAATATTTCGGCGGGCGTGTGTTGTTCTGGCACACCGGCGGGGCGTTCGGCAATTTTAAGGTCGACGACTCCGAGTGGCGGGAGGTGCTGGCATGAGAAGTATCGCAGGACATATTGCGTGGCGGGAGGTGCTGGTCACGAGCGCAATCTGCGCTTTGCCCTTTTCTGCCGCCTGGGCCGTGAAGAAGTCCGCTGTTCGCTCCACGCCAGTTAGTAGCGCCTCGTCATTTCAGTCCCATTCCAAGGGAGTGGATCTCGTGGCTCGAGGGAAGTGCAAAGAGGCTCTTTCATTTTTCGAAGAAGCCAATCGGATCAATCCGGCGTTTTCCTCAGCATGGTTGGAGCGCGGTCGTTGTTTGGTGCTGCTGGGGGATCGGGCGAAAGCCATTGCCGTGATGGGGGAGGGGATCAAGCGCGCGCCGAGAGGCGAGGATCAGGCGCGTTTGAGCCGGGAGCTTCACGCGCTGAGCGAATTTTTTTACACCAACGAAACGTTTCAGAAGTGTCAGGATGGCTTGAATCTCCTTCGAAAGGGAATGGCCGAGGAGGCGGTGGAGTCGCTGCAGGAGGCACTTGTTAGGGAACCGGAGAACACGCTGGTGCTCACGTCGCTGGGGAAGGCGCGAATCCTTGCGGCCATGAAAGACAAAGCCCGCGAGCCACTCGAAAAGGCGCTTGAGTTGAATCCTGAGCGAGTGGATGCAAAGGAGCTTCTGGGGCAGCTGCTTTGGGATAAAGAACCCGCTCGAGTGCTCGATCTACTGGAGCCATTGTCGCACAAGCGTGGTGCCGGTGAAGACACTGTTCTTTTCGCCGCTCTCGCGATGGCTCAAATGAAACGCACCCGCGATGCCACGGAACTTTTGCGCAGCCATGTGGAAGAGCGCGGCGATTGGCTTCGTGGCACCTTTTGGCTTGGGAAGCTGCTCGCGGAAGATAAGAAGAATGCTTGGGCCGCTCGTAAGTACTTGATGACCTTTCAGCGAAGGCTCGACGGCTATTTGCAGCTCCGCGCCGACTTGCCGCTTCATGAGCGTGAAATGCTCAAGTCGTTTAAAACCGAGAGTGATCTTTTATTGAGCCGCGTTAACGACCTGCTTCAGTAGTTTTTTGTTTTGATTTGGCTACCTGCTACCCGGTACATTTTCTGTTCGAGGGGAATTCGAGGGGCCAATGGCAGGAAAGCTATTCATCACCATCGCCGGAAATATCGGCACAGGTAAAACCACACTCACCAAGCTGCTCGCCGACCACTATGGTTGGAAGTCGCATTTCGAAGTGGTGGCCGATAATCCTTATCTGAAAGATTTTTACGCCGACATGAGCCGCTGGAGTTTTCCACTCCAGGTTTTTTTCCTCAATCACCGCTTTAAGGTTCATCGCAATGTGAGCCAGCAAAGCGCCTCTGCCATTCAGGATCGTTCGATCTATGAGGATTGCCATATTTTTGCCCGCAATCTTTTCGAGAGTGGACGGATGGAGAAGCGGGACTATTTCAACTATCTCGATCTTTATCAGCAGATGGTGCAGCTGCTGGACCCACCGGATCTGATGATTTACCTCCGCAAGAGCGTGCCGAAACTGCAGTCGCAAATCGCCCGAAGAAATCGCGATTTCGAGCAGCAGATTCCGGAGGAGTACCTCACCTGCTTGAATCGTTACTATGATGAGTGGATCGGCTCCTATGATCTCGGCAAACTTCTTGTCATCGACAGTAACGATCTCGACTTCGTAGCCCGTCCTGAGGACTTCGATTTCATCGCGAAACAGATTCTCGAGAAAATCGATCAGCGCGATATGTTTCTTCCGCTGAGTGCCCGCGGGAGAGTTAATCCTGAAGAAGTCAGGATGCTGAATTAGGGCTGAGTCTCACCTGATTTCCTGTTTTTCATTCATACGGCGCGTTCGTATAAACGGTTCCGTGTTCCGATTTATATGCGCTTTTTTCCCCGCGCATTGCGGCTAAATCCTGAATGACGCTAAACTGTAAGTGATAAACAAGCGGTTTTGTCTGCTTGGTAGCGCTCACGGAGGAGAGCTCATGCGCAATAAGTTGTGGTTATTTCTCGTTCTTTCTCTGTCCATTGCGGCCTGTTCCAGCAAGAAGCCCGTTGCCGAAGATGGCATGGGTGACTCAGCTGCCATGGAGTCGGGTGCGGACGAAGTGGGCAGCGTGCCTGAAGACATGCTTGGCAATGAAGTGGGCGCGCCTTCGGGAGGAGACTCCGAGGATCCCTTTGCCGACTTGAAGAGTTCCGACGGTGGCGCGCAGGCAGCCGCTCCTTCCACTGACGTGGCGGAAGAAACTGTTGCGGCAAGTGGGGATAGCGGTTCGGGCGGGAGTCCATCCACCACCTACACCGTGCGCACCGGTGATACGTTGATGAAAATCGCTTACAAGCTCTACGGCGATCTTGATCGTTGGAAAGAAATTCATGAGTGGAATCGCGCGAAGTTGGCTAACGCCAACAAACTCGAAAAAGGCATGGTCTTGTCGGTGGAGCCGGAAACCAATGGCCACGCTCCTGGTCTTCCGAACAGCTACAAGATCAAAAAGGGCGACACGCTTGCCGGCATCGCGGATGAAGTTTACGGAAAAGCGTCGAAGTGGCGAAAGCTTCAAAAATTCAACGCAAAGTTGATTAAAAATCCCAACCGGATTTTTGCCGGATTTACGCTTTGGTACGACATCACTCCGAAAGAAATTGCCGAAGCGGAGCAGCGCCGCTCTACGAAGATGGCGGGTGGTGGGTCTGCAGCGATGCCGTCTCCGTCCTCGGAGAAGCCCGTGAAGAGTAGGGATGTGGCTGCGGGAGGAAGCGTTCCGTCTGCCATCAATCCGCCAGCCGCTTCAGTGGCGCAGCCAAGCGTGGCGGTAGCGCCCGCTGATGCTCCGGTAATCGTGGATGGAGCGCCAGCCCAGCCCACGGCACCCAAGCAGTAGTTTCTTCGGTTTTCTGAGCAAAAAAAGAGGAGCCGAAAGGCTCCTCTTTTCGTTTTCCCTTTAAGGGGAATTAGGGACGAGAGAACTTCAAGAGTTCCATCGTGATGGGAAGAGGCATTTGATTGCTCTCGATCGCCATCTTAGCAGCGCCGTCCATCGGGATGTCGCGTGGGTTGGCCCAAACTTCACCCTTCTTAACGTCCTTGCTCTTGAAGGTAACGTGGATCACTTCGAACGTGCCGGCAGGAACGGTCACGGTGGTGTGCTCCTGGTCGATCAGCTCGGGCTTGTCCTTCGGTACGTCTACCTTTTGGCCGTTCTGGCGCATTTCAAGGATTTCGCCGGTGGCGCGGTCGATGAGAACTTCAGCGGTTTGAGCGGCCATACCGGTCACTTCCTGCTTGATCCAAATCGCGTTGCCTTGTTCGCGGTCCACTTTCTTCACCATCTTGCCGAGGGATCCGAACATGGCCTTGAGGTCGTATTCAGCGAGCTCGCCCACTTTCCAGTTGATCGCATTGTTGATGCGCATGCCTTCGTTCACCGACTGGGTGAGGTCAGCGGTCATCGTGTCGCGCACGAGTTGGTCGAGTGCTTCGTTAGCCATAGCTTGCTTGCCGGCCACGAGAGCGATTGCCATGGTCATACACAGCAGAATCTTCTTCATAGGGTCCTCCATAATAGGTTTGGTTCCGGAAAGTGTACGGTTCCGTGTAGCGGCAGGGAAGCACTTTCTTCTTTGCGCCGCATCAATTGAGGGATGCGCGGTAGAATAGTTCCATGCAGCGCTTCCTGATCACTTTGATCGCTCTCGGGGCAAAGAAACCAGCGTGGCTGGCGATTTGTTTCTTGATGTTCGCGTGTTCCACAACGCCGCTCGAACAAGACGGTGGCGACCTGACTCGCACCGAAGTGGAGTTTCTACAAAGTAAACTCTCGAGCGCTATCGAGACTCATTGGCCTCCGCTTGCACACAAGAAAGTGACCCGCTATCTCGATTCGCTCGGGCAGGCGATCGTGGCTCGAAATGTGAATCTCCCTCCACTTCCTTACGAGTTCATCGTGTTGCGTTCAGGCGATGTGTTTACCGCCTCGCTTCCGGGTGGAAAAGTTTACGCCACGCTCGGGCTTCTCCAGCAGGTGGAATATGAAGGCGAGTTGGCGTCTGCGCTAGCCCATGAGTTGGCTCACCAATATTCCGGGCACTCCCTCCAAATGTGGAGAGAAAGAGTGAACGCGGCTCGTCCCGCCCAGGTGATCATCGAAACGAACGGGCCCTTTGAAAAACTTTTTCTCGGCAAGGATTCGTATCTCGATCTCGGATCCGAGTTCGAGCGTGAGGCCGACGAAACCGCGCCGAATCTTCTCTATCGAGCAGGATTCGATCCGCGAACGTATGGTTCATTCTTGCAAATCGTGAAGCGCCTCGAAAAGTCGCGGCTGCCACTGGTGCAGGGGCTGGTGTCGCTGCATCCTCCTGTGGACGAGCGAATCGCTTGGGCACGAGAGGCGTCGCTCACGATACCGCCGAGCCGGGATCCAAAGGTATCGAGTGCTTCGTTTCAAGAAATTAAGATCATCCTGAAAAAGGTGGAGGCTCTGCGTGGACGCTGACTCAATTCTTCGAGCCGCGTTGGCGGTCGCTGGCGGGGCGTCTGCTCCGGAGGGATTAGAGATAGTCCAACTTACCGGGGACGCGTCTTCTCGTCGGTATTTTCGCGTTAAGTTGGAGAAACGTTCGTTTGTGCTGATGCGATCCGACGCGTTCGAGCCCGCCCGCAACACGTTTCTACAGGTGCAGGGGTTTCTGGAGAATCGCGGCGTGCGATGTCCCCGGGTGCATGCCGTAGATGGATCGGCCGGAGCTATTCTGCTCGACGACCTCGGCGACCAACTGATGAGTGTGAAGTTGGGAAGAGCCAAGAGCATCGCTGAAGAGAAGGCCATCTACAAAAAGGCGGTCGATCTGCTTCTCGAATTTCACTCTCGAACCGGCGCCCGGAAGGGACCGCTTCCTTCTGGAGTCGACGGGTTCGGCCTCGCGTTCGACGTGGAGAAGTTAATGTGGGAGGTGGACTTTACGCTGGAGCATTGGAATGGTGGTCATCTGAGGCGAGACCTCTCCGGCGACGAGAAGGCGCGCATTCGCGATGAATTTTTGAAAATCTGCAAAAAGCTTGCGAAAGAACCGCGTGTATTCACTCACCGCGACTATCACTCGCGAAACATCATGGTGAATAGGCGGGGAGAGTTCACGTGCATTGACTTCCAAGATGCTCGAATGGGGTTGCGCCAATACGACCTGGCCTCGCTCCTGCGCGACTCGTACTATCGTCTTCCTGAGCCCGCCGTAGAAGAGCTGATCGACCACTACATCCGCGGCGTGGCTCGACGGGAGAAAATCAGGCTAGCTCGCGCGCCGTTTATTAAAGTTTTTGATCTTATGGCCCTGCAGAGAAACTTTAAGGCGGTCGGCAGTTTTTGTTCCTTTCAGGTGAAGCGGGGCGACTCTTCGTACCTGCAATACGTGGGGCACACGCTCGAAAATATGCGACGAACGCTAATGAAGTACCCGGAGTTGCGCCGTTTGCGGGAGGTGCTCTTTGGGGGCTGAGCGAGGCATGCGGGCCATGATCATGGCGGCGGGGCTGGGTACGCGGCTGCGTCCGCTGACGGACACGACGCCGAAACCGCTGGTGGCGGTTGCGGGGCGTCCGATGATTTCCTGGGTGCTCGACGTTTTTGAGCGGGCCGGATTCCAGGATGTTCTGGTGAATGTGCATTACTTGGCGGATCAGCTGGAGCGCTACGCGGCGGAAGAGACCAAACGGCGCCAGGGTCGCCTTCGCATCGAAATTCAGGACGAAAAGAAGGAAATTCTCGGGAGCGGTGGAGCGATTGCGTTAGGCGCGTCGTGGCTCTTCGCCCAGAACCGCACCGCCGTGGTGTGTAACGCCGACTCATTTATGCAGCCCGACGTTTCGGCGTTGCTGGTAGAGCACGAACGCCTCCGGGCCCGAGACAAGGTTGTTTGCTCCCTCGCCGTGATGGAGCACCAGGAAGCCGGAAAGAAATACACCGGCCTGAGGGTGAACGGCGGTTTGGTTCGGGAATTTGTGAAGGCCGATCCCGGCCGAACCGAGACACTGTGGCATTTTCCCGGCCTTTACGCCGTGGATCGGGACGCCGTGAAATATCTCGCTCCCGCCGGAACCGAGTGCAATATCGTGGAACGAATGTGGCGGCCGGCCGCGAGTGAGGGACGGCTCGGGGCTTGGAGTTATACGGGCATGTACCAGGATCTCGGCACGGTGGCGGACCTTGCTGTTGCCGAAGAGTTGCTTCGAAAGCGTGGGATCTGATGGCTAAGAAAAAAACCCGCGAGGCTGAGCCAGGAGAGTTGAGGGCGATCCGTTTGATGGAGCTCCTCGAGCGTTTAAGCAAACGTCCCGAATCGCGAATGGATTTGCAAAGAATGTTGAGTGGGCTTTCGGGGCCGGTGCAGATCTACGCCAAACATCTCATTACAAGCGGACCGTCGGGGAACAAGGTGGCGGCGAAGGCGTGTGGGTTGAGCGAGTCGGATTTGGAGAAGGCGATGGCGGACTTTGAGGCGGCGGTAGAAGGAATCTGGCGAGCCTAGCGCGGGAGAATGCGCTTCACCGCTCCCGAAAGCACGTTTTTCTGAGCGGGTGCTCGAATGATCCATGTTTCCGCCTCGGGCACGATCGCCTCGCGAGGGTTGTCGATGGCGCCCTTCTCGAGGCGCACGAGATTCAAGATAGGAAATCCCCGACCGAGAGGCGCTTCCGGCTGAAGCGCCTGTCGTTGTGGGACGCTGAATTGTCGGAGAATTTCCCAGTCGGCCAGAGCGGCCGGAGATCGCTGAGCGGCTCGCTCGGGAGTGTTGGCTGCTACGGGCATGCCGAAGAGTCGGCCGTTGTAGTTCACCCAGCCGGCGAAGGTATCGTCGCGACGGCGTTCCGGCCTCAGGTCGAGCCACTGCCGCACCACCATGCTGGCTTCACCGGAGCTCACGATCAGAAGTGGTTTCGATGCCTTTTTGGTTTCCTTCAGGCGCGCGAGGGCATGGTCGAGTTCCACGGCTTGGCCGTTGAGCGAGTCGAGGGGCGATACCTTGAGGTAGTGAACCGTAAATCCCTGAGCCTCCAACGCCTTCGCTTCACTGGTAGCGTCGGATGCCTCTAGGAATCCCGAGAAGGGCTTTAGGAGGGGCCGTGCGCCGAAATTTTTTACGGTGTTTCGGCCGTCCTCTACGAACACGATCTCAACTGAGTCGTGGGTTTGGTAGCTGGCGGGAGATCGGTCGATGGACGTGGACACATCCTTGGTGGCAAATGCGGCCTCAAAGAGGCGATCTCGCGCGCCGTATCCGTAGAGCGTGCCGAAGGCGCGCCAGTGGGAGGCTGAGAGATTTCTAAGCGGCAACCGTTGGTGGGCTAGGGCATGGGCGAGCGCGTCCCGACTGTTTGCTTCCGAGAGGGGTTGAGCGGCGCGCCCTTCCAGTACGGCCTTGAGATTGGCCGCGGAACTTTTCATCCAGGCCGGGCTTTCCTTCGGAGCCTGGGCGATCACGCTGAGCACTTCCTTGCGGCCGAGGGCCGAGCGTTCGGAGGCGGCGCGAATTTTGGCGGCGTCGACCTCTGGGTCCGACTCAAGACGGGTTAGGCGAAAATCTTGTTCCACCATCCACCAGCGGACGTACTCGTTTTCCAGGCGTCCCCACCAGGCGTCTGGCTGGGACTGGTTGGCGAACGTGGACGTGAGGTCCGGGGCCGCCGTGGTTAGGGCTGGTCCCAGGAGCATCGCCAGAAGTGCTATTTTCTTGACCATCTTGCCATACTATTCGGCAAGTAGAATGGTCGGATTTAGCGAAAGTTCACTGTCCCCGGCAGCGCGGAGTCGAATTTCTATAGATTATTGAAATTAAAGGGAAAAACTAATTTGAGGGCGACGGGGCGGCCTCTTTGGCCATGTCGCGCTTGTGCTTGGTCACCACGAACTGGCTCCAGCCAAAGGCGCGACTGTCTCTTCGGAGTTCGGTGCGAACGACTCTTCGGGCGCTCTGAAGGCCCAACGAGACTTCCTGACTTTTGGGCGGCGTAACGATAGCCCAAGCCTGACTTCCCAATAGCAAACCGAAAACAACTGCTGACTTCATGATCGAAGCCCCCCCGAGCTTCAGCATCTCATGGCGTGATTCTTTGACGCAACACGATGCCCCTGGATATAGAGCAGAAATGCAAAAATGGGAACAATCCTGGTGGGCACCTGGGCAATTTGCCCGACTAAAGCCGAATCTCGTGCTCAGGCATCAGGTAGTTCAGGCCATTCGGGGGTGGTTCCTGGAGCGAGACTTCCTGGAGGTAGAAACTCCCGCCCTCCAGGTTAGCCCGGGAATGGAGCCTCATTTACACGCCTTCAGCACGGAGTGGTTGAACCCCGAGGGCGGAACCCATCACACCTACCATCTCCACACGTCTCCGGAATTCGCGATGAAAAAGCTCCTTACGGCGGGGCTGCCGCGAATCTTTCAGATGGCCCGCGTGTTCCGGAACCGTGAGAGGAGCCGCACCCACCACCCGGAATTCACCATGCTGGAGTGGTATCGGGTACGGGAACCGTGGACCCAAATCATGGACGACTGCGAGTCGCTCCTGAAAGCGTGTGCCCGGGCGGCGGGGAAAGGCGGAGTGTTTACCCGCGGGAGTGTGAGCTGCGATCCGTTTGCGCCTTGGGAACGGATCAGTGTGCAGGATCTTTTTATTCGTCACACGGAAATTGATTTGCTTGCCACGATCGATCGCCCGGGAGCCCCTGCTGCCACACGTCTCCGGGGGGAGGCGGAAAAGATCGGTATCCGCTGCCAGGATTCCGACTCTTGGGACGATATCTTCTTCCGTGTTTGGCTGGAACGCATCGAGCAACACCTCGGGGTAGGAGCCCCCACGATTGTGAAGGACTATCCGATTTCGATGGCGGCTTTGTCGCGCCCGCAAGCGGGGAGTCCCGATTTGGCGGAGCGATTCGAGGTGTATGTTTGCGGTCTGGAGCTGGCTAATGCGTTCGGCGAGCTCACGGATGCCCGCGTGCAGCGCGCGCGCTTCGAAGCGGATATGAAGGTGAAGGAGCGTCTCTACGGATACCGGTATCCGTTAGACGAAGATTTCCTCGCCGCTCTGGAGGCTGGGTTTCCCGAGTCGAGTGGGATCGCCCTCGGCGTGGATCGTCTGGTGATGCTCGCGGCCGGAGCGGACTCGATCGAAGATGTGCTTTGGGTGCCTGTAGCCCGGGGCTAGAATAGCCTTATGACATCTCTTCTGCTGGGCGTTTTGCTGTTGTGTGAGGTTCGCGAGAATCTCGATCTGGTTATGGAGCGCAAGGTGAGCGTGGGGGATCGAGCCACCGTGGACGTGGGCGACGCCGGCGGTCTGCGACTGAAGGTTTCCCATCGAGGCGACGCCAATTTTGAAGTGGAAGTGTTCGATCCTTCCTTACCCGCCCGAAGCTATGCCGAGGGAGTTCTTCGGGAGGCGGGGGATCGGGTCGCATGGACCTTCTGGTCTCGGGACGCTTTGCGAACCGCCAGCTGCCGCCGGTTGTGAGGCCGCTCTCCTTGTCGATTTCCCACACCTCTAGCTTGAGCGCTGGCGCGGCACGGCGGAATCGATTGATTCTTAAGGCAAATTTAATTTGAACCTTTTCATGGCGGCACACGTCTAACCAGTAACTAGGAGGATCTATGGGCACAATCAAATGGATAACCGCAGTGATGATGGGGGCAGTTCTCTTTTCCTCTGATCCGGCTTTGGCTCGCCGGGAGGGTAAGGGAATGCCGATGGCTGAGGAGCTCGACCTCACCAAGGAACAAAAGAGCCAGCTCAAGGAAATGAGAGAAAAGAATCGCGAGCAACACCGAGCTCGGCGTGAGGCCATGGATGCGGCTCGGGAGGAGATGGAACAGGCGCTGAAGAGCGATGCTTCCGATAAGCAGCTTCGTGAGAAATTCGAAAAGCTGGAAAAGCTTCAGTCGGAGTTCGCGAAGGAGCGCTTTGACCACATACTCGCCATTCGCGCGATCCTCACTCCGGAGCAGCGAGCTAAGTTTCGCGGCATGGGCGGCGGTCCCGGTGAGCGCGGAGAGGGGCGCATGGGCCGCATGGAGCACAAGGGACGTAAAGACCGTAATGGGCCTCGCAAAGGAATGTCGCGGGAAGACGACGAGGAGTAACGTGGCGCCGGCTCCGAACTTTCAGGAAATCTACCGTACGCATCAGTCGATGGTGCGTACGGTAATTTTTCAGATCGCTGGATCCTCCCTGGTGAATGACCTTCTTCAGGAGGTTTTTGTGCGCGTCTGGAGGAAGCTCTCGGAGTTTCGCGGCCAGTCTTCACTGCGATCATGGATCTATCGAATAGCCGTGAACGTGGCGCTCGATGCGGTGCGAGCCGAGGTGCGCAGGGCAGAGGACTTTCTTGTGCCGGACCTGCCCTCGGATTCGCCTGATGCGGAACATCTGCTGATGAGCCGGGAGCTTGTGGCCAAGGGTCTTGCCGCCCTGAGCGCCGACCATCGCGCCGTGGTGGTTTTGGCGCTGATCCACGAGTTTTCGCTGGAGGAGGTTGCGGAGATTTTGGGAGTGTCGCTTGGAACGGTGAAGTCGCGTCTTCATTACGGAAAGCAGCACTTTCGTAGTCTTCTGGAAGAGAAGGGAGAGCCGTCGTGGAAAATGACGAAAACAGTTTGAAACAGTTCTTACAAAGGAATCAGCCAGTGCCGCCCCCCGCTCCGGCGGATGAGTGGGAACGGATTCAGCATCGTACGAACGGCGCGCCTCGCCCTGGGAGAGTACCAGTCTTGTGGTTTGGCCTTTCGGCCGCCGCAGTGCTTTTGGTGGTGTTCCTTGCCAAGGGACCGGTGAGTGAGCCCCAGATTGATTTTGGTCTCGTGGACGAGGAGACACTGCCCACCCTTGATGTGGGGGAGGACTACCTCGAGATCGCCTCACTCAACCTATAGGTGTGGGAAAACGACAAGGAACCGCGCCAATGGATCAGTTGCCCAAAACCTGCTGAGCTTTCACAAGTCGCGCATACCGGCCGCCCGACGCCACGAGATCGGCGTGACCGCCCTCTTCCACTAAGGAGCCGCGCTCAAACACCAGAATCCGATCGGAATTTTCGATCGTCGCCAATCGGTGAGCGATGATCAAGGATGTGCGGCCGCGTACCAGGGCATCGGAGGCGCGCTGTATCTGCTCTTCCGTGCCGCGGTCTACGTTCGCCGTAGCTTCGTCGAGCACCAAAATTTCCGGGCGCTGCAAGAACACGCGGGTGAAGGCGAGTACCTGGCGTTCACCCTGGGAAAGGTTGGCGCCGCGTTCGTCGAGCATGGTCTCCAATCCCGCCGGCATCTTGCGGACCACATGAATCAGGCCCGTGGCGTGAGCCGCCTCGTCGATCTCTCGGTCCGTAATTCCCTGCCGCATGAGCACGAGGTTCTCTCGAATCGTGCCGGAGAAAAGAAACGTATCCTGCTGCACGAATCCGATCCGCTCGCGCAGCTCTCGCTTCGAGTAGGACCGCAGGTCGCGTCCGTCTAAGAGAATCGCTCCGGCGGTGGGCTCATAGAATCGCAGCAGAAGTGAGGTGATTGTGGTTTTTCCGGCGCCGGTGTGGCCCACGAGAGCAACCCGCTCACCCGACTTGAGCTCAAAGCTCACCTCGCTCAGGGCGCGCTGGCCGCTTTCCGGATTGTACGAAAACGTCACTCGATCGAAGGTGATCACGCCTCTCATGGGCGCAGCTGACCGCGCCGCCACGCTTCGCTCTAGGCCTTCTTCCTGAGCCATGTCGATCAGCGTGAAGATCCTCTCCGCAGAGCTCATGGCGGCGAGGAACACGTTGTAGCGGTCGGTGATGTTGCGAACCGGCTGATAGAGAATCTGCACGTAGGCGAAAAATGAAACGAGGGTTCCCAGCGGGATCTCGCCCTCTCCTAAAAATTTCGACCCAAACCAAATCACGAGCACCATCGAAACTCCGCTGAGGATCGTGATAGCGGGGTGAAACAAAGCGTAGAGGCTGACGCCTTCGAACTGGCGATCACGAAACTCCTGAGAGAGCTTCTTGTAGCCGGCTCGCTCAAACGCTTCGCGGTTCATCTGTTGCACGAGATGCATTCCGCCCATGCGTTCGGCAAACAGTGCGTTCAACCGGGCTAAAACCTCGCGACTTCTACGAAACGCAGCCCGAAGGCGCCCGGAAAAGAACCACATGAAAAAGGCCATAAGCGGAAAGACGCTCACCGTAATGAGGCCGAGGCGAGGATGCATCGCGATCAGAGCGGCGATCACGCCAACAATGAGGATCACGTCGCCCAACAGGAGCACGAAGCTCGCGGAAAAAAGCTCCGAGAGATTCTGGGTGTCGTTCGTGAGGCGGGTCACGAGCTTTCCAACCGGATTTCGGTCGAAGAACTGCACGGGCATTCGGATCAAGCGTGCGAGAAGGTCGGCGCGGATGGAGTGCATCACGCGTTGGCCTACCGTCTGCAGCTGAAAATTCTGTTGGAAGTAGGCCCAAAGGCGAACCGCCGAAAGCGCCACGAAAAGTGCGCCAAGCCACCAGAGCCGGTTGCGGTCGCCCGGAACAAGCGCCTTATCCACCATCATTCCGAGAAGCTTCGGTTCGAAGAGCGCTACCCCGGAGCTCAGAAACACCAGAGATACGGCTATACAGAAACGCCCTAATTGAGGACGGAGGTAGGGTAACAGGCGCGCCGCCACACGGTCTTCGAACTGGGCGCCGGAAATGTCGTCGCGTTCATTTCCGCGGTCGAGTTTCGTGTTCATTTCAGGAGCTCCATTTCCTTCGAAGCTTCACTTTGACGGTACAGAGCCGAGAACACCTCGCTGCCGGACTTCAGGTCGGCCGGAGTGCCCTGTTCCACCACCGATCCTTCGCGAAGCACGAGAATCCAGTCGAGATTATCGAAGCTCGACAGCCGGTGCGACGCGATCACGACGCTGATTCCTTTGGTTGCCTCCGAGATGGATGCGACCAGCCGATGTTCGGTTTCCGAGTCCACGGCGGAAAGACAGTCGTCCATCAATAGAATCTGCGGGTCTGCGGCCAGGGCCCTTGCGATCGAAAGGCGCTGGCGCTGGCCGCCGCTCACGTTGGTGCCGCGCTCTCCGAGACGGGTGTCGTAGCCGTCGGAAAGGCGCAGCACGTCGTCGTGGACCTGGGCAATGCGGGCGAATTTTTCCGCCGCGGCTCGGCGAGCCGGACGATCCGTCTCCAAGAACCAGCGGCTGCCGTAGAGGATGTTATCTTCCACGGAACGCGAGAAGAGAAAACCTTCCTGGGGCACGAGTCCCACCACACTTCTCACGTATTCCAGTGGAAGCTCCACCACGTCGATGCCGCCGAGGAAAACAGTTCCGCGCGGAATCGCTTCTCTTCGTGCCAGGCAGTGAAGGAGCGAGCTCTTTCCAGCTCCCACTTTTCCGGCGAGTCCCACCCTGCGACCGGGCTGAACCGTGAAGGTCACATGATCTACTGCCGGGCGCTGGGAGTCGGGATAGGAAAAGGAAAGCCCGCGAACCTCTAGCGTGGGGATGTGCCGGTCGGCGGGCGCCGGTGCCTGGCCGTTTACGATTTCAGGTTCGGTGTTCAACACTTCGTCCACACGCTTTTGGCTGGCCACGGATCGCTGAAAGATATTCACGGCCATTCCGAAGGCTTCCATCGGCCAGGAAAGCTTCTGAATGTATTTGTGAAAGGCTACGAACATGCCGAGCGTGATCTTTTCACCGATCACGAACGCTCCGCCCACCAGGAAAACCAGCGTGGTGGCGAGCACTACAAACGTCTCCAGCCAAACATGAAAAAGTGCTTGGGTGCGCGCCGCCGCTACGTTGGCTTCGATATAGCTCTTTCCATGGCGGTCGAACTCCCGCTCCTTCAGGGTCTCCAGAGCTCCTCCCTTGATCACGCGAATGCCGCCAAGCGCTTCCTGGGCATGCGACGCTAAGAGAGAGAATCTTTCCTGCACCACTCGGAACTGGGCCTCCACCACGCGTTCCATTTTGCGGGTGAGAAAGGGAACGGCGATCAAAGGCAGCATGGCCACCGCCGTGAGCTGAGGGGAGAGATAAAACATCATCGGCGGAATCGTGAGGAAGTAAAAACTCGCGTCGACAAGGATCAGTGCCCCGGGGCCGAGGGCGAAGCGCATTGCTTCGATGTCGTTGGTGGACAGACTCACAAGATCTCCCACCCTACGTTTGCGGAAAAATCCCGGCGACAAAGTGGATAGATGTACGAAAAGCTCGTTTCGCATGTCGTTGGAGGCGAACATGGAGGTCCGAATGATGTAGTGACGCCAGAGGTAGCGCATGAACGCCTGCACGAGCGCCACCCCGAGATAGATCGTCACTATTTGGGCGAGATAAGATGCAGTGGCCTGACCGGACGTTAGGCGATCGATCACCAGTTTCAAAAGAAACGGTGGCACCACTTCGAGGCTGTCGACGACCACGAGTGATCCGATGCCCACCATGTAGTACTTGCGGTACTTTCCGAAGTAATGAAAAAAGACGCGCAAATCTTTGCGGGTCTTCTGAAAAAATTGCATCGAAAGAAACTATTCGCCAGGGGGCGTAAAATCAATGGAACGGAAGTCGTCGGGAAATGGGGCGATGAACTCTTTTTCTCCCAGCCGTAGGCGCCACGCATGGAGCATCACCCGCTCCACGCCCGGGAAATCCACCCCATAGGTGCGGTCCCCCAAAAGCGGGAGGCCTTCGTGGGCGAGGTGCACCCGAATCTGATGCATGCGCCCGGTAACCGGGCTGGCTCTCACGAGGCTGATCTTACGGTTGTTGCGCCACAGGGTCTGCAAGAGTTCCACATGAGTTTCCGCGTGCTTTCCGCCGCGCGTCACAACGGCCATTCGTCTTTTGTTGCGGCGGTCGGTGTCCATGTAAGTCTTTATGGTGAATTCCTTGCGTCGGGGTTCACCCAGGCAAACGGCAAGATAGTCCTTTTCCACGTCACGACCCTGGAAGGCCTGTGCAATGGCGGCGTTGGCTTCCTTGCGCTTCGTGAAGAGAATGGCCCCCGAGGTGTCGCGGTCGAGACGATGATGAACGCCCAGGTAAACCTGAGCCGGCGGAACACCATCCCGTGTGCCCAGATAGTCCTGGATCGCCTCTACGAGGTGATGCCGGGACGTGTCGATCGTGGCGTGGGTGGGAAGGCCTGCCGGTTTGTTCACGACGATCAGGTCTTCGTCCTCAAAAATTATGCGATCGGCGGCGAGGGCGGTCGGGGGCATTGGCGCGGCGGACTTCGGAGCGTCGTCGATCATGAGGCGCACCACGTCGCCGGAGTGAACCGTGCGAGCGTTTTGATGACAGCGTTTGTCGTTTACGTACACAGAGCCGTTTTCAATCAAACGTCGCGCCTGCCCGCGCGAAATTTCCGGACGGACGAGCGGGATCGCCTTGTCTAGCCGGGGGTCTTCCGGAAGTTTATCCAGGATGAATTCAAGCTTCTTCACAGAGCGAGTTCATAGCACGGATTCGTGATGCAATGCGCTTATTTGTGCGATGCGTATATATGATCCGGTCGCTTGCCGCTCCCCAAACCCGGGTTTAAGATGCCGCCGATCATGACGAAACCAAACGCGCTCGAAGATGTGACTATTCTCGGTTCTGGTCCCGCCGGTCTCACCGCCGCGATCTATGCCGCGCGCGCTGATCTGAAACCGCTTTTGATCCACGGGGGTCAGCCTGGCGGTCAGCTCACCACCACCACTGAGGTCGACAACTTCCCCGGGTTTCCCGAGGGTGTAATGGGACCCGAGCTGATGGAACGTTGCCAGAAGCAGGCCGAGAGATTCGGTACTCGTTTCGTGCAGGCGACGGTGACGAAAGTGGATCTTTCGAAACGCCCGTTCACGATCACGCTCGACAACGGCACCAGCTTTCAAACGAAAACTTTGATCGCCTCCACGGGAGCCACGGCAAAGTATCTCGGCCTTCCCTCGGAGAAAAAACTGATGGGCCGGGGCGTAAGCGCGTGCGCCACCTGCGACGGCTTTTTCTTCCGTAACCAGGACATTGCGGTGGTGGGCGGCGGCGATACCGCTTGCGAAGAGGCCTCGTTTCTCACGAAATTCGCGAAGTCGGTTACGATGATTCATCGTCGCGGAGAGTTTCGCGCGTCGAAAGCGATGCAGGCCCGCGTTCTGGAGAACCCCAAGATCAAGGTGATCTGGGATTCGGCGGTCGACGAGGTGTTCGGGGACGCGGAGGTCACCGGAATTCGGATTAAGAACCTGAAGTCCGGCGACGTGAGCGAGCTCAAGGTCACGGGCCTTTTCGTGGCGATCGGCCATCAGCCCAATTCGGAGCTTTTCAAAGGATTCGTCGACATGGACGAGAGCGGCTACGTGATCACTCACGCCGGGACGAAAACCAAGGTGCCGGGATTTTTCGCCTGCGGTGATCTTCAGGACCATGTGTATCGGCAGGCGGTAACCGCCGCGGGTACCGGCTGCATGGCCGCATTGGACGCAGAAAGATTTTTACAGGGCCACTGAGCCTAACGACAACAGACAGAGGGGAAAATGGAACTCGAAAGCGTATATCTCTCCGGCGAAATGTTCCGGAACACCATCAAGCTCATCGACGACTCGGCAGCCAAAGCCGGTCTGGATCCCAACGTGTTGGCCCGACTCAAGCGCCCGAAGCGCGCCTTGGTGGTGAGTGTGCCGGTGCGAATGGACGATGGCTCCATCTACACCTTCGAGGGCTACCGCGTTCAGCACAATATGACTCTTGGCCCCGGTAAGGGCGGTATCCGCTATCACCAGGACGTTTCTCTTTCTGAAGTGGCCGCTCTCGCGACTTTGATGACCATGAAGTGCTCCCTTGTGGGCCTTCCTCTTGGTGGAGCCAAGGGCGGTATCCGTGTGAATCCTGGAATGCTTTCTCGTGCGGAGAAGCAGGCCCTTACCCGTCGTTACACCACGGAAATCGCGATGGTGATCGGTCCGGATAAAGACATTCCGGCTTCCGACGTTGGTACCGGCGGTCAGGAAATGGCCTGGCTCATGGATACGTTTTCCCAGATCAAGGGCTACGCTATCCCCGGTGTTGTGACGGGCAAGCCCGTCGACATCGGCGGGTCCCTCGGTCGCGAGGAGTCTACGGGCCGAGGCGTCGTGTTCTGTGCCGAAGAGATGGCCGAGCTCAGCCGCATTTCTTTGAAGAACAGTACGGTAGCGGTGCACGGATTTGGAAAAGTGGGTGCAGTAGCTGCGATGGAAATGCATCAACGTGGCGTGAAGGTAGTTGCGGTGAGCGATGTATCCGGCGGAGTTTACAATAAGGCCGGCCTCGATGTGCCCGACTGCATGAATTGGGTGAAGAGCCACGGTTCTCTGGCCGGCTACAATAAGGGCGAACGCATCTCCAATGCCCAGCTTCTTGAGCTCGACGTGGACGTGCTTCTCCCGTGTGCGATGGAAAACGTCGTCACTCTCGAAAACGCCAATCGCGTGAAGGCGAAGCTCATCGTAGAGGGCGCGAACGGCCCTCTCACTCCGGAGGCTCACGAAATCCTCATCCGCAAGGGTGCCGTGATCGTGCCCGATATTCTTGCCAACGCTGGCGGCGTGATCGTGAGCTACTTTGAGTGGGTACAGGACATCGCTTCGTTCTTCTGGGACGAGGATGAAGTGAACAAGAAGCTCAAAAAAGTAATCGTTGGCGCTCTTCACGAAGTGCACAAGACTTCCGTTGAGCTGAACTGCGACCATCGCACCGCTGCCATGGCCCGCGCGCTTCGCCGCCTCCAGAAGGCGATGCTCCTGAGAGGTCTCTTCCCGTGAATCCGGCGATTGCCGTGGCTCTGGCCGGAGCTTTTGCCTCCGGCCCGAACTTTGCCGTTGATCAGTGGGTGTGCAATGCGGAAGACGTATTGCACGCCAATAATCGCGGCCTAGCCACGGTGATCGAAGATCCGCTGCATGTAACGTCTAACTTCAACGACACCGATATTCGCATCGACTTCGGCTCGGGCAATGTCTGCGGAGTAGCGCCGCCGATCAGAACGGTGTGCCACACCACGAACCGTTCTGATCGCGATGCTGTGCAGGTGGACCTAGCTTGTGAATATGTGGCGGAAGGGGGCGAGACCACTTGGTCGGCCCGCGGTTCACTGACTATTCGAAAAATGACCGGTCTCGGCCGATTCGAGTGCCGCTCCCGCGCTGGTCTGGCGGGTAGCGTGATTTTGAACTTCAGCAGTTGCCGCCTTTTGCGGAAGTAGCCTCAGTTCTTTCCTTCGTAGAGGGAATCGATTTCGGTTTTGAATTTCTGGCTCACCACTTTGCGCTTCACCTTCATCGACGGAGTGAGCTCGCCTTCTTCCACTGTGAGTTCTCGTGGAAGAATAGACCAGGCTTTGAGAGTCTCCCACTTGCCGAGCTGCGCGTTGATTTCCGCCATCACCTCGCCCACGAGGCGGCGAATCTCGTCCTTCTTCACGAGTTCGGCGTAGGACGAATAGAGCATGCCTTTCTCTTTTGCGTATTTCACGATGCTTTCTTGATTGAGCGCCAATAGCGCCACGCAGAAGGGCTTCTGATCGCCATACACCACGATTTGGTTAATGATCGGAAAGGTTTTGGCGATGTTCTCGATTTTCTGTGGTGCTACGTATTTGCCGCCGGCCGTTTTGATCAGGTCCTTTTTGCGGTCGGTGATGAACAGGTAGCCCTCATTGTCGAGGTGGCCGATGTCGCCGGTATAGAACCAGCCGTTCTTGATGCTGTCGCCGGTGGCTTCGGGATTCTTGTAATATTCTTTCACGCACTTACGGCTCTTGAGCAGGATTTCTCCGTCTTCCGCAATTTTGCAAAGCACCTCGGGCATGAGGCGCCCAACGCTGCCCACTTTGTTGGCGTTCGGAAGATTCACGCTTACGGGGGCGCAGGTTTCCGTCAGACCGTATCCTTCGTAGATGATGATTCCGGCAGCGGTAAAGAACTTCTGAATGTCCGGCGAAAGAGGGGCCGATCCGCTTACGCAGAATTTAATCTGCCCGCCGAATCGCGCTTTGATCTTACTGAACACTACCTTCGAGGCGAGCGCGTATTCGAGCTTCAGCAGCGGCGGCACAGGGCCTTTTTGCTCGGCGGCGAGATACTCTTTTCCGGTCTTCACGGCCCACTGGAACATGGCCTTCTTTACGGGCGATCCCTCGAGGGCCATCGTGTTGATGCGGCTGTAGGCTTTTTCAAATACTCGCGGCACCGACACCCAAAGCGTGGGCTTCACTTCGCCAAGATTGGCGAGGAGAGTGTCGAGGGACTCGGCGTAAGCTTGGCTCCAGCCGAGGAAGTGGGGGAGCATGCTTTCCCACTTCCCGAGAATATGGCTCATCGGAAGGAACGAGAGCAGAAGCTCTTCTTCGTTGGCATATCCCGGCTGCACGATCACTTTGTAGGTGTCCTCCATGGTGGACACGATCGAATCATGGGTGAGCACCACACCCTTGGGGAGCCCCGTGGTTCCAGAGGTGTAGCAGATCGTAAACACGTCTTCCGGCTTACCTCTCTTCAGGTTCTCTTCGAACTGATGGCCGAATTTGTTTTCGTTGTTGAGACCGTCGTCGTGGAGTTTGTTCCAGTGGATCACCTGGAAACCGCCCTTCACGTCTTTGGGGCTTACGTCGAAGCTGACGATCACTGTCTTCAAAGTGGGGCACTGACTAGAGATCGACGCGAGTTTGAGAAGATTTTTGTAGTCGTCCACGAACATCACGCCGATCTCGGCATGGTTGATGATGTAGGCGCAGTCTTCCGGAGTGTTGGTGGGGTAAATCGGCACCGTGATTCCGCCGGAGCCAAGAATCGCCATATCGAACTGGCTCCAGGGGAGCGAGGTGTTTGCGAGAATGCATACTCGCTCGTTTTTTTTCACTCCGAGGTTCATGAGCCCGCAGGTGAGGCGCCGAACGGTTTGATAATTCTCCGCGAAAGTAATCGGACGCCAAGCCCCGTCTTTCTTCACCATGTAGGCCATGCGGGAACCATTTTGTTGGTACCTGCGGAGGAAAGCTTCACCGATTGTTTTGGAAAACGCGATTGGTTGCATAGTACCGAAAATTCTAGCCTTTGCGGTTTCTCTTTGTCATCTGGGCGAGCTCCTTTTTCACGGCTCGCTCTTTCATGGTGTCGCGTTTGTCGCCGGCGTTCTTGCCCTTGGCGATTCCGAGCTCCACTTTCACACGGCCTTTGGAGAAATAGAGCTGGAGCGGAACCACGGTCATGCCCTTTTTAGCGGTAGAGGCCTCCAGCTTTTCAATTTCACGCTTGTGGAGAAGAAGTTTCCGTTCCCGCATCGGCTCGTGGTTTTCCCGGTTACCGTGTGAGTATTCCGGAATGTGAAGATGGCCGAGCCAGCACTCGCCGTTTTTGATGAAAGCGTAACTGTCGCCCATTACGGCTTTGCCGCCCCGGAGGCTCTTCACTTCGGTCCCGGTGAGCACAATACCGGCCTCCACCGTTTCATGGATGAAGTAGCGGTGCCGTGCTTCACGGTTCGTGGCGATCACTTTCTGTCCGGTAGACTCAGGCTTTGCCATCACGGTTCATCCTATCGGCCTCCAACACTGCCAACAAGGCGCCGAAGCGTTCCGGAGGGAGTGTTTCGGCGCGGGTGCGAGGATCGATTCCTGCGGCCAGCAAGGCCTTGTTCACGCCTTCTCTCGCCGTGAGTCCGGGGAAGGGGAGTCTTGCTCCCTCGATGAGGAGGGAGTTTTCGATCGTTTTCCTGCGGTGCTGAAAGCAGGCTTGGGCCAGACGGTGAAACCGCGCCAGCTCGGCTGGTCCGCCGCTACAAGCAAGCGCCCGGTCTCGGCGCTCAAAAAGCATCACCACGGAATCGACCTGTGGGGAGGGCCGGAACGCTCCAGGCTTCAGCACCAGCTCAACGTTCACGTGATAATTGTTTTGCGCCGCTACAGTGAGATTTCCGTATTGCTTGGAGTTGGGTTCGGCGGCCAGTCTCTGACCCACCTCTTTCTGAAACATCAGCACCATGCGGGGAATTCTCCGGTGCAAGTCGAGAAGGCGAAACAGAATTTGAGAAGCCACGTTGTAGGGAAGATTGGCCGCTACCACGAGAGGAACTTCAGCGGAGAGGCCGGGCTCCCGCCAGAGACTCTCGAAATCGAACTCCAGCGCATCTCCGTGAAACGGAAAAAACGACGGGTGATTCGTGCCCTTGATCATTCCGCTGATTACGGGAAAGAGCGCATCATCCTTTTCGAGGAGACAAAACGTTTTGGCTCTTCGCGCTAGATCATGGGTGAGAGCCCCACGCCCCGGGCCGATCTCCAGCACAAGCGGCGCGCCTTCCGGAACCAATCCAGCGATGTGCTCCACGGCGGAGCGGTCCTGAAGAAAGTTTTGCCCAAGGGCTTTTTTGGCAAAGGGCTCTTTTCTCGGCGGACGCAAGGAATCGTTCATTTAAATTTTCCTCGCGCGTCTTTTGCTTCCGTTCTCGGCGAAATCGGAGTGGAAAAAATCTCCTCGGCTTTCAGGCCGGCCCCATGCCGGAATCGAATGGCCCCCATGGCGGCGATCATGGCTCCGTTGTCGGTGCAAAACTGAGGGCTCGGAACGTGGAGTCGGCAGTACTCGGGCAGCGCCGATTGCAGCTTTTCCCTTAAACGTTGATTGGCCGCCACTCCGCCGGCCACCACCAGGTTTCGGCACCGCCGATCGCGAACGGCCTGAACGCTCTTGGCCACCAGAGCATCAACAATCGCCTCCTGGAGGGAGGCGCACACGTCGGGCATCTGAGCTTCCGTGATGGGGTGTTTTTGGAGCCAGGTGTGAATCGATGTCTTGAGGCCGGAGAACGAAAAATCCAAGGTGTCTCGTCCCGGCAGAGCGCGGGGGAAGTCCACCGCCTGAGGATTTCCCTGGGCTGCTAGACGAGCCACGTTTGGTCCGCCCGGGTAGGGAAGTCCGAGAAGACGGGCGCCCTTATCGAACGCTTCGCCGGCGGCGTCGTCGCGGGTGTGTCCGATGGGTCGGAACTCCCGCCAATCGTCGTGGATTTCGTAGAGACTGGTATGCCCTCCGGAAATGATCAATCCGAGGCATGGCCACTCCAAGACGGCGCCCTCGAGGGTTACGGCGGCCAGGTGGGCTTCCAGGTGATTAACCGGGATCAAGGGAATGCCCTGGGCCCAGGCGATGGCCTTCGCGGCGTTTACCCCCACAATCAGGGATCCGATCAGGCCGGGACGGCTCGTTACCGCCACCGCTCCCAGGTCGCCATATTGAACTCCGGCCCGGGAAAGGGACTCCTTTACGACCGGAAGCAGCGTTTCCAGGTGGCGTCTAGAGGCGAGCTCGGGAACCACCCCACCCCAGCGTTCGTGGACCTCTTCCTGGCGTGCGGTTACGTCGGAAAGCAGGGTCAGGCCGTCGTCCAGCCGCACTACGGCAGCCGAGGTCTCATCGCAGCTGGTCTCGATTCCGAGGAGAAACATCACTCGGTACTACCTGCCGATCGATGCCCAGTGCAACCATGAAAACCCCATTTTTGACGCCGCGCTCCGATTGAAAGGCGAAGGGGGGGCTGGTATGTTGCCGGCATGTCACCCGTCGTGCGCTCCAAACTTCACATTTTTTCCGGAAATTCCAACCAGCCGCTCGCGCAAAAAATAGCGGAAAACTTAGGGGTCGATATCAGCCCCGCCGACATTCGCCGATTCTCCGACGGCGAGATTTTCGTGGAGATCAAGGAAAGTATCCGAGGCGCCAACGTTTATGTGGTTCAGAGCACATCGGCTCCCGTGAACGACAACTTGATGGAGCTTTTGATCATGGTCGACGCGCTCAAGCGCGCCAGCGTGGGAAGTATCACCGCGGTAATGCCCTACTACGGATATGCGCGCCAGGATCGCAAGGTGCAGCCACGTACTCCGATTACGGCGAAGCTTACGGCGGACCTCCTCACCAGTGCCGGCGTGAATCGCGTGGTGGCGATGGACCTTCACTCGGGGCAGATTCAGGGGTTCTTCAACATTCCTTTCGACAATCTCTTCGCCCGTCCGGTTCTTCTCAACTACATGGTGGAACATTTCGGCGGTAAGGCGGAGGATCTCGTGATCGTTTCGCCCGACGCAGGCGGCGTGGAGCGCGCTCGCGCCTACGCAAAGAAACTCGACGCGAAGGTGGCGATGATCGACAAGCGTCGTACCGGTCCCAACGTGGCCAAGGCCATGCATGTGGTCGGTGAAGTGGACGGAATGCGAGCCATTATTCTCGACGACATGGTGGATACCGCCGGAACACTCACGGAAGCGGCGGACTCTCTCAAGAAGCACGGCGCTACGGAAGTGTATGCGGCCGCCACGCACCCGGTTCTCTCCGGGCCCGCGGTGAAGCGACTCAAGGAAAGCTGCATTCAGAAGTTCGTGACAACGGATACGATCCCTCTTTCGGCCGAGGCGAAGGCCTGCGGAAAAATCGAGGCGCTTTCGGTGTCGGGGCTTTTCGCGGAGGCCATCCGCCGGATTCACTACCACGATTCAGTTTCGTCTCTTTTCGACTAAGGTTCGCCGATGAAGCTCCTTGTTGGTCTCGGCAACCCAGGCCGCACGCACCTTTTGAATCGGCATAATCTCGGATTCCTCGCCGTGGATGCGTTCGTTGCGCTTAAGGGAGAGGAATTTCGCAAAGAGGAGTTCCGCAGTATCACCGCTCGGTTCAAGGTGGGCGGTGAGGACGTGCTGGTGATGAAGCCCGAAACTTTTATGAATCGATCCGGCGATGCGGTGAGCGAGGCGATGCAGTTTTTCAAGGTCCCGATCACCGATGTGATCGTGGCTCACGACGAGCTCGATATTCCCCCCTGCAGTTTCCGTCTCAAGCGCGGCGGCGGCCACGGGGGACACAACGGCCTGCGATCGCTCATGACGTTCGGAGACGACTTCATTCGCATTCGGATGGGCGTGGGACGTCCGCCGCACCCCGGGATGGACACGGCCGATTTCGTGCTCGGAAATCTCACCGTCCAGGACCTCGAGTTTTGGGAAAACGAGATGGAGAACGTGGCGGAAGCCATCGAGATGTGCGTAACCGGACAGTTTGAAAAAGCGATGAACCGCTTCAATCGCAAGCCCGAGCAGAAGGGCTGAAGGAGAAAACAATGGGTCTTTCCTGTGGAATTGTTGGCCTACCGAACGTGGGGAAGTCCACGCTCTTCAACGCGCTCACCAACGCCAAAGTGGCCGCGGAGAACTTTCCGTTTTGCACGATTGATCCGAACGTGGGGGTGGTGAAAGTTCCCGACCTTCGTCTGGTCGAGATCACGAAGCGCGTGAAGCCTCAAACCACGATTCCGGCCAATATGGAGTTCGTGGACATCGCGGGAATCGTGAAGGGCGCCTCGAAGGGAGAGGGGCTGGGCAACAAATTCCTCGCCAACATTCGCGAGACCTCCGCGATCGTGCATGTAGTGCGCTGTTTCGACAACCCGAACGTCATCCACGTGGACGGCTCGGTGGATCCCCTTCGCGACGTGCAGGTGATCGACATGGAGCTCATGCTCGCGGATCTGGAAACCGTTTCCAAGCGCTACCCGACCATCGAGAAGAGCGCCCAGCGCGACCCGAAGGCGTTCGGGAAGCAGGCTGAAGTGCTCAAGAAGGTGAAGGAGGCTTTGGAAGCGGGAAAGCCAGTGCGCGCGCTGAATCTTTCTCCGGAAGACGCCGATCAGATCAAGGACCTGCACCTGATGACGTCGAAGCGGGTTCTCTATGTGGCCAACGTGGACGAGAGCGATGTGGCAGATCCGATGAAAAACTCTCATTATGCCAAGCTGGCCGACTACGCGAAGAGCGAGAAGAGCGAGATCGTATCGATCTGCGGGAAGATCGAGTCGGAGCTGGTGGAGCTCGAGGGGGCCGACAAGCAGGAAATGCTCGAAAGCATCGGCCTCAAAGAGGACGGGCTCTCTCGCCTGATTCGCGGCGCCTACAAGCTTCTCGGCCTTGCCACCTATTTCACGGCAGGGGAGAAGGAAGTGCGCGCCTGGACCTTTCATCAGGGCTGGAAAGCCCCGCAGTGCGCCGGCGTGATTCACACCGACTTTGAGCGGGGCTTCATCAAAGCCGAGGTCTATCACTACGAAGATCTGGTGGCCCATGGCAATGAGGCGGCGATCAAAGCGAAGGGCCTGCTTCGCCTCGAAGGTAAGGACTACGTGGTCCGCGACGGCGACATCATGCATTTCCGCTTCAACGTGTAAGGGCCGCTGATGGGCGAGCGAGTGAACTCCACCAGAACCAACTCAGCGCAGGAGAGCTTCTTCTTCGTGGGCGCTGCCGACGTAGGTGTGAAGCCGCCGTTTGATGCTCGCGAAGTTTTTCGACTTTCCGCCGAGGGAGTTTACCTCGGCACCACAAGCTGGAAGTATCGCGGCTGGGAGGGAATGATCTACGCCGGCGGCTATGAAAGTGAGGCGCAGTTCCAGCGGGCTTCGCTAAGGGAGTACACCCACTATTTCCCGACCGTCGGCGCCGACTTCACGTTTTTTGCGTACCCTACGCCGGAGATGGTGGCCTATCTGGCGAACTCATCGCCGGAGAATTTTCGTTTTTGTCCGAAGGTCACGAAGCGAATCACGATCGAAAAATTCCCGGACCTTCCCGTTTACGGAAAGTGGGCGGGGAAAGAGAATCCGGAGTTTTTGAACGTTGAAGTGTTTCGGCGGCAGTTTCTTGCCCCGCTTCAGGGCCTGTCTGGTCGGCTGGGTCCCATGATTTTCGAGTTCCTTTCGCTAGAGCCGCGGCATTTGACTCGCCTCGAAGCATTTTTCTCGGAACTTCCGAAAGACATCTCCTTTGCGGTGGAGATTCGCGACCCCTCGGCCATTTCACGAAACTACTATGAGCGGCTGCTGAGCTGGGGGGTGATGCCTGCATTCCAGGTTTCTTCCCAGCATCCGCCTATCGACGCTCAATGGAATCTGTACGCGGAGGCGGGTGGGCTAAAGAATTCTCTGCCCTTTCTAATACTTGCTGACCTTCCAACAGGTATTTCCGCCGATGAGGCCACCCGATTGTTTCAGCCCTATTCCCGTTTGGTTAGGGAGGATCCTGAGAGCCGCACTGCAATGGTTCGAATCACTGAATTCGCGCGACAAAGCAAACGGAAAGCCTTTATACTTTTTCATAACCGTTGGGAGGGTTCCGCGCCTCAGAGTGCCGGAAAGTTCCTGACCGAACTCGCAAGAGGACATTCGAAATGAGAACGATCGTATTCGCAGGGTTGTGTTTATCTGTTGCTGTCGGCTTCTTTGGCTGCACAAAAAAGTCAGCCCCCATGGAAGAACCCGTTCCTCCTGGTTCGATTTATCGGACCAACGCCGAAGAGGTGGCTGTGGTGGAGGCGGTGATCGACGTACCCGAGAAATTTCGCAAACAACTTTCTCCGCTGGATCGAGTGCTTTGGGACGTGAAAGACTCCAAGGGCAGAGTGGTGGCCAATGGCCTTCAGGCTGCGGAGAAGTTTCCTTTCACCATCAAGGTTACGAGTCGCAAGCTCATTGCGCCGCTGGATCCCAAGAGCGATTTGATGATTTATGCGCGAGTGGTGAAGGCCGGCGATGAACATCGACCCCCGCTCAAGGGCCAGCTGCAAGGCTTCCTTGGTGTGGCTGCCAACGACATTAAAGAAGTCGTGGTACCGAATGTTAAGGCGTCGCTACTTGCTAAGGCTGAGCAAAAGCTTGGATTGAGTGATAATTTCAAGTCCGTGACTATTGGGTCCAAGGCCAAGGTATTGCTCGAGCCATCTCTGTTTTAAGGGCCCTATTCAGCGCCTGGAAAATCGGTTAAAAGGCTGCCATGCAGTCGATTTGGCAGGTATTGCGTCCAATTCTTCGCCCAGGCGTTTTGCGTGAAGGGCGCGCGGCCCGAGTAATTTTCTATTTTCCTCTCGACGAGGGAACTTATCTTGACCAGGCCTGGGTTACGCTCTACCGGAACGGCCTCGTTCATATTCAGCATGATCAGGAAGAAGTTACGGCACACGCGCAAAATGTGGAGATCGTTTGGGCGAATCGCCGGCTTACCGGGGTCACCGGACCTGGAAAGAGCTTCAAGCTTTTGAAAATGCCCGAGGGGCATCGCCCCCAGCGCAATCCGCTTAATTAATATAAAGCTCAGCCTGTTCAAAAATGCCCAGACACGCGGCAGCAGGCACCAAATAGAACGTAAGCGTACTATATGGATGCCGTTTTCAGCGGGCTGTTAATTCTCAGGCCTTCCACGCTTTAGGGCGGCCCTTTTCATCGAGACTTACAAAAACGATTTCACAACGGCAGATTTCGGCGGAGTCGGCGAGTTTTGACCGAGCCGGGTCGTCGGCAAAAGAACGCCTTCCCACGATTACGCCCACAGTGATCGAGGTGGTTCCTGAGCGCAAAATCTTGCACCAGATTTCGAGCATGTCGCCCAGCTTGGCGGGCTGCTGAAACACGAGCTCCGAGATTTTCTTCGTAACAATTCGCCGCGCATTCATCTGGCAGCTAGCGTAGATGGCGCTTCCCTCGTCGATCCAGGAGGCAAGGCGTCCTCCAAAAAGAGTACTGGCGGAGTTCAAGTCCTCATACATCACGATTCGCCGGTAGGAGCGGAAATAACCGAGGGCTTCGGGATTTACTGTTTCTGGTTTTCCTTTGGCCATATCTGCGCCAGCTCCTCAGCATTTTTCGGAGCTCCCGCGCCTTCCAGAAGGCGATACCAGTAGAGATTCCGAAGAATTACACCCACGTATTTGCGGGTTTCCGTGAAGGGAATCGTATCCACAAACACGTCTACCCGGAACCCCTTTTTGGCGAGGGGAGATTCTTGGTATTTCTTGAACCATGCCGTCGCTCTCGACGGGCCCGCATTGTAGGCCGCTAAAGCCAGAGCGGCGTTACCTTCAAAACGTTCGAGGATCGAGGCCAGGTAGGTTGCTCCCACTCGTGCGCTCACTTCGGGGCGGAAGAGCATTTCCCCGCTTACGTTGGGGTCCACCTCGCGAGCCGTTGTGGGAAGCACCTGGGTGAGGCCGATTGCATTCGACTTCGAAACCGCATGGGGAAGAAATCCCGACTCCTGCTTCATCAGCGACCAAAGGAGCAGGGCAGGTACGCGCGTGCTTTTCTCCGCCTCGGTTACCTCCGCTGTGAAGGGTTTTGGAAAGATAATTCGTGCTACGGCTTCGGCAATCCCATTCGGACTTTGTTCGGCAAGGCTCATACCCTGCGCGAAAGCGCCCAGATGAAACCCACTATCGGAGAATTGTTTTGCCAGGGCGAAGGTGCGCGGGGCGCTATCCTGGCCGAACGCCCACCCGGCCGGACGAATGGAGAAAAAATCCTCCATGGCATCGCGTGCATGAGCGGTGAGGCCCACCTCCAAAAACGCGCTTGCTCGAAGGAAGGCGAGTCTTTGCCGGGGAACCATGGTTCCCGTAACCGGCTCTTCAGGGGGGGCTTCCTTCACCACTCTTGTGCGCAAATCCGACCCGAGCGTCATGGCACTCAGGACTCCATACCAACTCACCGGTGAGCGCTGAAGAATCTCCTGGGACCTCTTTTGGCCCTCTTCCTTGAGGCCCCGCTCCTCGAGCATTTTTCCGATCCAAAAACGGGAGCGGTCGGCGTGTTCCGAGTCAGGGAACTCCTTCACAAGTTTTGCGAAGAGCACTTCGGCATCGAGCCATTCCTCCTGGAGAACTTGTTCCATGGCCTTATCGAAGAGCTCTTGGTCGGGATAGGTGGGCTTCGTCGCCACTGAGGCGTCTCCAAATCGGAGGCGAGGAAAATCCGTAAGAGAAGAAATTTCTCCCGATTTCACTTCCTGGAAAACTTTCTTTCTCACTGGAGAATCTTGCGGAAGCGCCACCAGCAGTTCGGCAAGAAACTCGCGGAACAGAGGGTGACCGTCGCGCTTCATCAGGTTCAGCAAAAGATCGAGGCCCTCTTCCCGATCCTGCCATTGGCGGTAGGGGATCTGGCTGAAGAAATCCTGAAGCATGGTCACGGCTGCTTTGCGTGTCGACAGACTCTTGGCGCTGCGGGCTTTCTGCAGCGCGCTCTGCCACAGACATTCTCTCTCAAGAAATTCCAGGCGACGCTCCAGCGACGGCGCCGATCGGAGGAGCTCCAGGGATCGAACGTGTTCCAGCGACTTTTCCCAGTTTTTCTGGCGGTGCTCGAGCTGGGCAAGCTCCCACAGAGCAGGCTCTCGGAGCCATTGTCCTTTCGACAGACTGAGAAGAGGGCCTCGCGCTACTAGGTCCTTCCCCTTGCTCACCTGATCCATTGCCTTACGGAACTGTTTGGCTTCGCCAAGAACGAAGTTGGCTTCTGTAGTGGGCGCTTTCTGAGCCTGTGCGGACAGGGCGCTCAACGCCGTTGCCGCCAAGGCCCACACCAGAGAAATCTTCATGATCAATGCCTGCGCTGCGAGTCGCGGCTAAGCTCCACTACCGCGTTCAAAACTTCGTGGGCGATCGCCTGCTCTTCTCCCTGAAGAGAACCGCGGAGACGCTCTAACTTCGGGGTCACGGTGGCCAAGCGTTCAAAGTCGCGGCGTCGCCGGATAAAAATCGCGTCGGCCATGGCATTAAAGCCGTCGGCAAGCTCCACGAAGTTGTCCTTCGTCCGAAATTTGATGTGGTGATCAAGCACGCCCTGCTGCAGGGAGATCATGGCGAGGCGAAGTTTATAGAGGGGGCCCGCGATACGGTGAGAGTGGTAGAGCGAAATCACGAAGCTGATGGTTCCGATGAGCGTGAAAACAACGAAGAGAACCAAAAGTAAGTCGCGGCGAACCCCCTGCAGCGCTTGCAGGGCTTCGGGGTGATCACGGAAAAATGGATTGCCCTGAACCAACTCCAGCATCCCGAGGCAAAACGTGGCGGTGATCAGTGAGAAAGCCAGAACCGTGGCGGTAAAAAAGAACGAAAAACGAATCTGAAAGCTGGGGTTGATGAGGATTTGGCGCCGCAGATTCTTCATTCCGGAATTGTCGAGCCTGAGAATGGCAGTGTCAATTGCGCCGCGTTGTTGCCGCGGGTGGGCGGCAGGGTCACGGCACTAGGTGTTCCACGAACTCCTGAGGTGAGAAAGCACGAAGGTCTTCCGCTTTTTCTCCCACCCCCACCAGCGCCACTGGCACTCCCAATTCGGCGCTGACGGCAAACACGGCGCCACCTCGGGCTGAGCCGTCGAGTTTCGTGAGCACCACGCCGGTGGTGGGAACGGCGCCGGAAAATTCCCGTGCCTGAGCGAGTGCGTTCTGGCCTAGGGTGGCATCGAGCACGAGAAGGACTCGATGAGGGGCTCCCGGCAATTTCTTGTCGATCACGCGAACGACCTTTTTGAGTTCGTCCATCAGGTTGTCCTTAGTGTGGAGGCGACCGGCGGTATCAAGAATCACTTCATCCGCCCCACGGGCGATTCCGGCGGCCACCGCATCGAACGCCACCGCAGCGGGGTTGGCTCCTTGGGCGGGAACCACACATTCCACGCCGATTCGGTCGGCCCAGGTTTTCAGTTGTTCCACGGCGGCGGCCCGAAAGGTGTCGCCCGCGCCGAGAATCACGGTGCGACCGGCGGCTTTCGCTTGGGCGGCCAGTTTTGCTGCGGTGGTGGTTTTGCCCGCACCGTTCACACCGATCAGCACGGTGACCTGTGGCTTTCCTTCCTGCACGGCCCGGGCAGGCACGGCCTCCAGAACCTCACGCATGCGCACTCGCAACTTTTGTCGCAACTCATCGGCCGATGGGTTTTCCCGAAAGTCCCTCTTCAGGGAGGCAAGAAGTTTGTCGGTCATGGTGGGCCCCACGTCGGCCATAAGAAGAGTTTCTTCGAGGTGGGTCCAAACCGGATGGTCTTCCCCCCAGGTGGGGGTGCCACCCAGTTCCTTCAGGGCATCGGAAAGACGAGCGAGAAAGGGCTCCCGAGTCTTTTTTAGGGCCGCCGCCCAGGGCTCCTCCGAGGGGCGGGTTGGTGTAGGAATGGGGGTCGAAGAGGTGTCGGGAGTTGGTAGGGATCGGCTCGGAGTGCCAAAAAGGCTTCGAAACCACGAGGTAATGCTCGCCCAAACTATTGAAAATAAACGCATTTTTTAATTTTCCTGGCTCAACCTAGTCTGTTTGACATCTGCCCGTGCAGGGGGTTACACCCTTCCGGCCATGTTTCAGCGTTACATTGGACCAATTTCGTTGGTTTTTGCTCTGGCTCTGATGGGCTTCGTTTCGGCCAAAACCGCCGACCCGTTGTCGAATCGGATGCCCTACGCATTTCTAGAAGATGGCATGCCCTCCGGTCAAATCTCTCCCACGGTGGGTGGGTCTCGTTGGGATGGCACAATGGGTCATCGCCAGATTCGGAGCGCGGGTTCCATTGTGAGAATCCTTCGCCTGGAACTTCCAAATCACTCCGAGGCGGAGCTGCATGAGCTCGCCCGGCTCGTTCTCAAGCTTTCCGATCGATATAAATTCTCTCCGATCCTCGTGCTTTCCTTAATCAAGGTGGAAAGCGGTTTTGACCGCCTAGCCGTGAGTCACCAGGGTGCGATGGGCCTCATGCAAATCAAGCCCAGCACCGCCATGGAAGTGGCGAGCCGGATTCGCGTGCCATTGGAAGCCGACCATGAGCTCTACCAGCCGGCCGTGAACATGGTGTTGTCGCTTCATTATCTGAAGGAACTTCGCGAGCAGTTTCGGGAGCCTCATCTCTACCTTGCCGCCTACAATGTGGGCCCGGGAGCTGTGCAGAAATTCATTAAGAGTGATTCTCCGGTTCCCGCCAACTATTACCTGAAGGTTCGCCGCAGTTATAATCAGTACGCGCGGGTTCTTCTTTCTCAGGGTACCTGAACTATGGCGGTGGTGCTGCTTTCCGGGGGGCTTGATTCGGCCCTGAATCTCGCGCTTTCAGCGATCGACGGACGGGAACCCACCTTTGCGCTCACGATGCGCTACGGTCAGCGCGCTGAACATCAGGAAGTGAAAGCGGCTCGTGCGCTCGCGAGTCACTACGGCGTGGAATGGCGGGAAGTGGACCTGCGCTGGCTCGGCGAAATCAATGCTACCGGGCTCACACGATCGACCGCCGTTTTGCCAAAGCCCTCAACGGACCAGCTCGACGACAAAAAAGTTTCCGAGGCTTCGGCTCGCGCCGTGTGGGTAGCTAACCGTAACGGCCTGTTTTTGAACGTGGCCGCGGCATTTGCCGAAGCCCACGGGCACCGGCGCGTTTTGGCCGGATTCAATCGAGAGGAAGCGGCAACTTTTCCTGATAACTCCAGCGGGTTCTTGGCGGCATTGTCGGAGAGTTTTTCTTATTCCACTTTAACGGGCGTGGTCGCCGACAGCCTTACCACCGAGATGGACAAACGAGAGATCATCGCTGAGGCGCTCCGGATCGGACTGCCGTTTCCACTCGTTTGGAGTTGCTACGAAAGCGGACCCGCTCGTTGCTGGCTTTGCGAGAGCTGCAAGCGCACCGAACGAGCTCTGCTGGCGCAAGGATCTCAGGGAGCGGAAGTGCTCTCTCATTTGCGGGGGGCCGAGCTGTGAGCGTTCACACTCGCTGGCTTTCCCAGGAAACAGCCTACACGGGAGCCGAGCTCGCGCCTCACTGGATTTCCCGACACACGGAGCACTTCGGCTCCGCGATCGTGGCGTTTCAAGGCCCTTGCCGGGTGGCCACCTCCGAGCTCGTGGATCGGGAAGATTCCATGGCCGGGGCCGTGATCGAGGCAAAGCGCATGGTTCATTTTCTCGGAGAGTTCTTCGAGGGAAATCTTGACCTTTGGATCGTGTGGCAGCGGCTTTTCATTGCCGCGTTTTTGGATGAGTTGTTGTTGCGAGTTTCACCGGAATTTCGCCAAGGATGGGCGCGCGTGGGAAACGATCTTTTTCTCACTCACGGCGGCGCGCGTCGGAAGTTGAGTGTGTCAATCGTCACAGCCACGCCGGTTTCCTGTTTGTTTCATTTTGGTGTAAACGTGGATGCCGGAGGCGCTCCCGTGCCTGCCGTGGGTCTTACCGAACTTGGTGTGGACCCCGAAACCCTGGCGCGGGCCGTGCTCGACCGCTGGAGCCGCGAACTGGCCTCGGTGGCGAAAGCACGCTGCAAAGTAGCGCCTCGTTGAGGCAGCATGGCAATTCTGGGCAAAACACCGCTCCTTCCTTCGATTACCGAATCCATACAAAAGTGCGCTACCTACACGCCGGGTAAACCGATCGAGGAGTTGCAGCGGGAGCTGGGCATCACCGACGTGGTGAAGCTGGCGTCGAATGAAAATCCTCTGGGACCCTCGCCGCTTGCCTTGAAGGCGATGGAGCGGATCACTCGCGAGCTTCACCTCTACCCCGACGCTTCCCACTGGCGGCTTCGCGATGCGCTTGCCGGTCACTTGGGTGTGGATCGAGAAGAGCTGATCGTGGGGAATGGATCCGAAGAAGTTGTAAGTCTCTTGATCCGTTCGTTTTGTGAGCCAGGTCACAATGTGGTTGGATGTGCTTCGGCGTTTCTGGCTTATCGGGTCTGTTCCCAGGTGCACGGCGTAGAGTATCGCGAGCCGGCGCTGAATCGGGACAATCTGGTGGCTGAGCTAGATGCCATGCTGGCGATCGCCGATGAGCGAACGCGGATCATGTTCTTGCCGAATCCCAACAATCCCACGGGCACCTATGTGAATCGTGAGGTGTTGAAGTCGTTCCTTCGCAAATTGGAGGGGCGGAAGATCATTGTGCTTCTCGACTATGCCTACTGGGAATATGTAAGGGCCGAAGATCTTCCCGATCCGCTGGAGTTATATCGGGAGTTTTCCAATGTGATCGTTACCCGCACCTTCTCGAAGATCTACGGCCTGGCCGGACTGCGAGTGGGTTACGGTATTGCCCATCCCGATCTGCTTTTGCCCATGAAAAAGGTGAAGATGCCGTTTAATGTGAACGCCATCGCGCTTGCGGCCGCGGAGGCCGCTCTTGCCGATGTGTTCCATGTGAAGCGCGCGTGGGAAACGAACTGTGAGGGCATGAATTATCTGGAGAAGGAGCTTCGCCGACTTGGTCTCCAGCACTGGCCCAGCCAGGCTAATTTCCTTCTGGTTCATATGGGGGGGCGCGATCCGGGCAAGCTGTATCAGCAACTCCTGGAGAATGGCGTGATCGTGCGTCCTGTGGGGGGATATGGATTTAAGGAGCACCTGCGGATCAGTATCGGCACGATGGCGGAGAATCGCCGCCTGATCGCCACGCTGGAAAAGGTGCTCTAAATGATGGCCAAGCGAAAACCGGTTGTTGCGATCGATGGTCCGGCCGGAAGCGGGAAGAGCACAATTGCGCGAAGACTTGCAGGAAGGCTCGGATTTACTCATATCGATACCGGCGCGCTTTATCGAGGCGTGGCCTACCTGGCGCTGAAGGCCGACGCGGACCTCCATGAAGAGCAGGCTGTAGTGGCTGCGGCTCAAGGTGCGAGAATTGAATTTCGGCAGATTCCGGAAGGTAATCTTCTCCATATTAATGGGCGAAATGTGGGTTGGGAGATCCGCACGGAAGATGTGAGCGCTGCAGCGTCAAAGACGTCGGCCTACCCGGCCGTGAGAGCCATGCTCCTGGGAATTCAGCGGGAGCTTGGAGCCAACGGGGGCGTGGTATTGGAGGGGCGCGATATCGGGACCGTGGTTTTTCCTCGGGCGGAGGTAAAGATATTTCTTACCGCCTCGATTGAGGAAAGGGCGCGTCGCCGTTTCGAGGAGTTGAAGGGGAAGGGGATCGTGGCCTCGGTCGAAGAGGTTAAGAAAGACATGATTCAACGCGACCATCAAGACTCCTCTCGGGCCGTGGCACCTCTCAAAAAGGCGGAAGATGCGATTGAGGTAGATACCACGGGTCTGGCTGTTGAATCGGTGCTGGATCGGCTAGAATCTATCGTCAAGGATGTTCAAGGGCGTTGATCGAATTTTGGTGGTCCGGACCGACAAGATCGGTGACGTGGTGCTTACCACTCCCGCCATTGCGGCCCTGCGCAAACAATTCCCGGAGTCGAAAATCACGGGAATGGTTTCCGAAATCGCGGCCGACGTTTACCTCTCTAATCCTCATTTGAATGCCGTGATCGTTCTTAAGCCCGAGGAATACCTCGGGATCGGCGGCTTCTTTCGTCTGGTGAAACGAATTCGGTCTGAGAAGTTTCAGATCGTGGTGGTGTTTCAGGCGCGGCTTCGGGTGGCGCTCGCCATTTGGTTTTCCGGGATTCCCTATCGTATCGGGCCGCTCAGCAAGTGGTGGAGCTGGTTGATTTACAATTTGGGTCGTCGCCAAATCCGCTCGGCGGTGGAAATGCACGAGGCCGACTACAACATCCAGCTTCTCCGTGAGTTTGGAATTTCCGTGATGCACACGCGGGAGAAAACCCACCTTACGGTTGACGATGAGGCGAAGGCCTACGCGGAAGAATCCTTTCGCAAGCTTGGCATTCAACGTCGCTTTCGCACTGTAGCGATTCATCCGGGCATGGCGGGTTCCGCGCTGAACTGGTCGGAAGGACACTATGTGGCGCTCGGTCGACGATTGCTTCACCGTTATAACGTGCTCGTTACGGGCGGCCCCGGCGAGCAGGCGTTGGTGGATCGAGTGGTGCAAGGAATTGCACGGAACCAGGGCTTTGCTCCTGAGAAACCTGTTTTTGCGAGCTACGTGGGCCAAGAGGGCTTGAAAAAATTCATAGCGATTCTCGGTCAATGTGATGGCCTGGTGGCCCCGAGCACGGGTCCGCTTCATTTGGCTGTGGCGCTCGGAAAGAAAGTGGTCACGGTGTATCCGCCGATCAAGGTGCAAAGCGCCGTGCGCTGGGGGCCCTACGGCACGGGTTTCGGCACGAACCTTGGGGTGAGCAGTCAGGACCAGGCGTCTGTGTTGGTGCCCGACGTGAATTGTGCGGAAGACTTCAAGTGCGCGCTGCAGGCCTGCATCTACTATCCCTGCATGCCGCGTGTGAGCGTGGCCGATGTGGAGGCGCAGATGGTGGCACTGCTGGAGGGCGGATCGTTGTCGATGATCAAAAACGAGATGCTCGGCAACTATGATATAGATGAGCCCTACGAGGACCTCGAGCCATGACCCAGTTTCAAATCACCCGTGCCCGTTACCAGGAAATAACTGGTCAGTTTCCACGAAAGCGGATTCTCGTGGTGGGCGACGTGGGCCTCGATCGCTACACGATCGGAACCGCCAGCCGCCTTTCGCCGGAGGCCCCCGTGCCCGTGGTGGCCGTGACCCAGCAGCACGACAAGCTCGGTTTGGCCGCAAACGTGGCGGACAACGTGCGTGCCTTTGGGGCCCAGCCGTTTCTAGTGAGCGTGGTGGGTGAAGACCGGCATGCCGACGAGCTTCACGACCTTTTGAAGAAGGCCGGAATTCCCGGCGAACACGTGTTCCGTCACTCCCAGCGGCGAACCACGCTGAAGGAGCGTGTGGTGGCGCAGAACCAGCAGGTTGTTCGCATCGACCACGAAATCACGTCGCCGTTGCCGCGGACAGTGGAGGATTTTTTCCTCGACCGGGTGAAGCCGATCTTGGGGCAGTTTGATTCCGTGATTTTGGAAGACTACGGCAAAGGACTTTTCACGGACCGCGTGCTTCGAGAGGTTATTGAAGCGGCCCGTGTGGCAGGAAGACCCGTGCTGGTGGATCCCACTACGGCAGTGCGCTCACCCGAGGTGTATCGCGGGGTGGGATTGTTTAAGCCGAACCAGGTGGAGGCGGAGAAGTTGACGGGAATGGAGATTTCTTCGGAGCCGGATCTACATCGCGCCGGGGAAAAACTGCTTCAGGTTTTGGGGGCCGACAACGTGATCATCACGCAGGGCAAAGAAGGCATGACGCTCTTCGGCAAATCCGGGGCTCCGAAAAAAATCCCAGCGTTTACCCGAGCGGTCTACGATGTTTCTGGTGCGGGCGACACCGTGATTTCCATGCTTAGTCTGGCGCTAGCGTCTGGTGCTTCCCTGGAGGAGGCGGCGCTTTTGGCTAACTTTGCGGCCGGAGTGGAAGTGGGCAAACCAGGTACGGCCACGGTGAGCCTCGGCGAGTTGGAGACTTATATGTCGCAACTCGGCGGCCTGAGATGACAAAAATCGAAATCTCCTTTAGCATTTACCCACTTACAGAAACTGCACGGTTTGGAGAGGTTCGCCCATGAAGAAGTTTTTCCCCCACGTTTTGATGCTTTTGGCCCTGACGGCATTGCCGCTGGCCGGTTGCAGCAAGAAGCAAACAGTTAACACGGGCGATGATTCCGGCGTGAGCGACGTCACGAACGAGGACATCTCTTCGGGCCGCGCCGATAGCGACTCGGAAAACGCCATGGGATTGCGCACGATCTACTTCCCGTTCGATTCCTCCGACATCGTGGGCGCAGAAAAGGAAAGCCTCGATAACAACGTTCGCATCATGAAGGAAAACTCTTCTGTGCGCGTGCAGATCGAAGGCCACTGTGACGAGCGCGGCGGCATTCAATACAACCTGGCTCTCGGCGAGCGTCGTGCTGCCGCAGTAGCACGCGCGATGATCGCGGGCGGAGTGGCTAAGGATCGCATCGCCACCATCAGCATGGGCAAGGAAAAGCCCGTGGCTTTCGGCAGCAACGAGGAAGCCTGGGCGAAGAACCGTCGGGGCAATTTCGTAATCACTGAGAAGTGATGGGTTCAAAGCTCCTGCTAATCGGAAAGAGCTCCAGTTTGCTGGGGCTCTTTTTTGTTTTGTGCGGATGTAGCGTGTTTCACACCCGCCCCGTGCAGCAGATGAGCTACGCCGAGGCGGCCTTGAGATCGGCGCAAGCGGCGGGGGCGGAACAAACGCAGCCCACGTTGTATCAATTATCTAAGGATGCGCTTTTGCGTGCTCGCGCCTCCTATCGAGTGAAGAATTTTGAAGTAGCGCGGAAGATGGCGATCCGGGCCCGGCGCATCGCCGAGGACGCAGAGATGCGCGCGCTGGAAGGCCAATCTGATGCGAGCAGTATTTTCACGGAAGACAAGCCAGTGGAGGCAATCGGTGAGTAAGCGGAGTGTGTGGGTTTTGGGTTTGGCGGTAATGGTTTCGACCACGGGATGTTTTCGCACCAGAAGCGACATCGCTCGCGAAAAGGAAGTAACCCAGAAGCAGGCGCAGCAGGCAGTGGCCGCGGAGCAAGCAACGGAGCAGCTCGAGGCGCGTATGGAGAAAATGCAGGGTCGTTGGGAAGAGCAAGAGCACCAGCGTCGCCAGGCGGTGGAAAAACTCGAAGAGCGCTTGAGCGCTCAGGATAAGAAGCTTTCCGCAATGGAAGAGAAGCTTGGTGGATTCGGCGAAAAACTCGATCTGCTCTTCGAAGAAATCAAGAAAGATCGCGAAGAGAGCGCGAGTCTCGCCCGCGCCGCCACGGAAGCGGCAAAAAAGAAAGAGAACACGGGGAAGAAGGGCACGGACCTTCTCAATCAGGGGATCGGCGCGTTCAAGAAAAAGAAGTATTCCGAAGCGGTGGCCGCCTTCGAAAGTTATGTGGAGGAAAACCCCAAGGGCAAGCACGTGATCGAGGCGAACTACTTCTTGGGCGAGAGTCTCTGGACACAGAAAGAATATCAGCGTGCGATCCTGGCCTTTTCAGTGGTGCATGAGAAGGCACCCAAAACCCCTCGTGGGCGAATGGCGACCCTTCGAATCGCTGAGTGCTTCAAGGCGCTCAAGAAAAACGACGAAGCGAAGAGTTTTGTGAAACTTCTCGTGGACTCCGCTCCTGAAAGCGAAGAGGCGAAGAAAGCGAAGAAGCTGTTCAAGTGAAGCGTCTGATCGCTTTGGCCGCGACTTGGATCTTGGCCGGTTGCACGGCGAGCACCGGGGTTCCGCCTACTACCGCGTCGGTGCATCTGTTCTATAACAACGATAATATCGGTTATCTGGAGCCTTGCGGTTGCCGGGTGGTGCCGATCGGGGGAATGGACCGGCGCTGGAATGCGATGATGCAAGTTCCCAAGGAGCGTCGTGTTTTTGTCGACGCTGGAAACATGCTCTTTAAGAGCAATTCTCCAGCCGAACACCTGAAGCCCCAGTGGCGAGAGCAGGCGCTCGGAGTGGTGGAGGCCTACAATCTCCTGAATGCTGATGCTGCCGTGCCGGGGGAAACCGACTTCGCGCTGGGCGTAAAAGAGTTCGAGTCCCTTGCGGCGAAGGCGAAGTTTTCTTGGATTGCGGCGAACCTTTTCGTTAAGGCCACGGGAAAGCCGTTTCTTCGCGAGTCGCTTCTCATCGAGCGAGGAGGAAAGAAGATCGGCATATTCGGTCTCGTGAACCCGGCGCTCCAATGGCCTGTGGAGCTGGAGGCCCGAGGCGTGGAGAAAATCGCGCAGGCGGTGGTGAATCGCCTGCGGGGGCAGGGCGCGGAAACGGTGGTCCTTCTTTCCCATGGCGGACTTCCCTGGGACAAGTGGGTGGCCTCTGCGGTATCGGGTATCGACGTGATCGTGGGCGCTTCCACCCAAAGCTTGTTGCAGGACCCGGAGCGCGTGGGTGACACCACGATCGTGCAGCTCTCGAGTCAGGGAATGTTCCTCGGAGTGCTTGAGCTGGGGAAGGGGCGCGAGATCGTGGCGAGTCGGGTGGAGGAGCTCGATTCGCGATGGGATTTGAGTTCAGAAGAGAATCCGATGAAAGCCCTACGGGACGTGACCAATATCCGGATTGCGGAAGCCAATAAAAAGTTCGACGAGACTCTCTGGAGCCGCCATGAAACTGCGGGCGTGAAGAGCTACGACACGTTTCTTTCCTGTCGGGAGTGTCACACCGTGCAGGCGGAATTTCAGGAGCGCACCCCTCATGCGGCTGCGTTCCTCACTTTGCTGGCGAAGAAGAAAGAAAATGATCTCGACTGCGTGAAGTGCCACAGTGTGGGGATGGGGGCGAAGGGTGGCTTCCGTACTTTAGCCGACGCGTTTCGCGGCGCGAGCGATCAAGTGGTTCCGTGGGCGCAGGTAAAGAAGCACGTTCCCGTTCGAGAGGGACACTCCTATCGAAAAGATCCTGGCAGCATTCCCGCCGACGTAGAAAAATTCGTGCAGGGTCTCCAGCGGGCCGGCGTGAAGAAAGCCTTCGTGAGCGTGCAGTGCGAGAATTGCCACGGGCCCCGGGCCGGGCATCCGTTTCAGAACGTAAAAGCCCAGGCCGTTACGAGCCAAACTTGCATTCAATGCCACACGCCGGAACAGATGCCTTCCTGGTGGAAGGGAAAGACCCTGAACGAAGACGTATGGCGCATGGATCTCAAGAAGGTAACCTGCCCGAAGGAGAAGTAGTGGAGCTTTTTCTTGTCGGGAGTGCCGCGTTCTTGGCCTCCGGGCTAACGTTTTTCAGTGGGTTCGGGCTGGGCACGCTTCTCATGCCGGTGCTCGCCGTTTTTTTTCCGTTGCCCGAGGCGGTGGCCGTGACGGCAGTGGTGCACCTCCTGAACAATCTCTTCAAATTCGCGCTCGTGGGACGTCATGTGGACCGGAGGGTTTTCCTGCGCTTCACGATTCCTGCCGTGCCTTTTGCCTTCCTGGGAGCGTGGCTCCTCCAGCGTGGGGCCGGTGGTGACCCGCTCGGGCAGTGGACTCTCGGAGGCAAGGTTTTCCTGGTCGAGCCGCTCGCGCTGGGACTGGGGGCCTTGATGGTGACCTTCGCGGTTTTCGATCTGGTGCCGCGATTCAAGAACGCTTCGGTGGAGCCGAAGTGGATTCCGGTGGGCGGCGTGTTGAGCGGGTTTTTCGGCGGGCTCTCGGGCCATCAGGGCGCGTTGCGGAGCGTGTTTCTTCTCCGCACCGGTTTATCGAAGGAAAGCTTCATCGCCACGGGTGTGGCGGCGGCGTGCGTGGTGGACGTGGCCCGTCTTTCCAAGTATCTGCAGGGCGCATCTACGCTCGGGTGGGCCGCCCATGGCGCCCATCTCCTAGTGGCTACGGTGGCCGCCTTTCTCGGAGCCTGGCTCGGGAACAGGATGCTGAAGAAGGTCACACTGGAATGGATTCAGACTTTGGTGGCGCTGATGATTCTAGTGATCGCCGTGTTGCTCGGGTCCGGAGTGCTCAGCTCCAGTTCACGTTGAACTGCGCGGCCGGGCCCTCGGCCTTTTCGATTTTCACCCAGCCCTGATTGAGTCCGTGGAGGAAGAGATCGCGGGTCACTTTCACGTCCTGCAAGCAGTAGTCGATGATCTTCTGCACTTCGCCTTGCTTCCACCATTCCACGGCCATCGTGCCTTCGGCGCTTTTGCCCACGCCGAGCGTGGCGGTGGCGATTTTGTCGAGCTTCACGAAGCGCCAGCCACTTACGGCTTGGATGTCGAGCATGAGGTCGAACACGTCGAGCTCGGCAGCAGGAGGGAGTCCGTATTTTTCCATCACTGGTAAATCGAAGCCCACGAGGTTGTAGCCCACGAGGAGGCGGTCTTTGCAGAGGGCCACGAGGTCGCCGAGTTTGTCTTCGGTGTAGGAGTAGAATTGATCGGTCTTCGAATCGTAGGCGCAGGCGATCGACACTTCGAGCTGCTTGAAGTTCTTCCATCCGCCCACGGCGTCCACGAGAGTTTTCGTTTCGATGTCCACCACGAGATAGTCCTGGTGGTTTTGAAAGAGGCTGGCCGGAGCGAGGTCGCTTCCGAGCGGCACGCTGAGGTCGTGGCTCCAGAACGAGGCGCTGAGTTTTACCCGGTTTTTCGTGGTTGTGGACATGGGGTCACCCTAACATGTCGATTTAGAGCTGGCCTACTTGCCTGTTGTTGTTCGCAAAGATTCGACAATAATGCCATCTGGTTAGACGAGAGTCAGTTCAGACTCTGGACCGACTCTGAAAAATCTCAAATTGAAACAACGCTTTAGACGGCGCCAACCACAGGCAAGTAGGCCAGCTTAGGTTTTGACGGTGGGCGGCGGGGTTTCCGCAGTGCCCTATTTCTGGTAGATCTGGCGGCGGGGAAGGGGAAACCATGAAGATACTCGTGGTGTTGGTGGGGCTGTTGGGGAGCTTGGCGGCTTTCGCGGAAGAGTGCGATGCGCCCGCTCCGATTGGGGAAATGGTGCCGTTTCAAGGTCAAACGGCGATCGAGGGAGCGCGGGAGCAGGCGATCGGATTCTATTCCGACGGATCTTTGCGCGACGCCGATGCGGTTCCCGGCTCTGGGTTTGGGTTTATTAAAATTTTTCGTCCTCGGGACCGCGCCTGGGTCACAACTCCCACTAGAAATGTGTTTGAGCAGGTGGCGTCGGAACTGTTTAAGATGTTCCCCGCTCGGGACGCCCTACAGGTGGGGGACACGTCGGCCAGGAACGGTGGGCCTATTTCCGGACACGCCAGCCATCAAAATGGACTCGATACGGACATTGGATATTTGCGCGTGGATCAAACCACCCAGGATCCGATGGCGTTAGATGGGTTTGAGGTGAAGTTCGTGGACGAGACGGGGCGCGTGGCGGCCAATTTCGATCGCGAGCGAAACTGGGCATTCGTGAAGCTGATGGCGGCCACCGGCCGGGTGGACCGGTTTTTTGTGAATCCGGGCATCAAGGCGGAGTTTTGCCGCGTGGCCCGGGCGAAGGGAGAGTTCAGCGAAGACTCGTTGCCCTTGCGTTTGCTGCGTCCCTGGAAGGGGCACGACGGGCACATTCACGTGCGGTATCGGTGTCCGGAGGGGGTTGCCCTATGTAGGGCCCAGGAGCCGCTTCCCCCTGGGGCCGGATGTTGAGTCGGGGCCTCAGAGTTCTAACGGCCATAATTTAGAAAAATCAGTCATTTCATGCGGTTAATAAAAAATAACCCCTTTACCTGAGTAAATTAATATGGTAATTTTGCGCCGCTTTTGGCACTCAAAAGGAGGCCCTCATGAAACCACGTAACTTAGCTCTTTGGACCTTGGCTCTCGCTCTCGCCGCTCCGGCGCTTTCTCGTGCTCACGAAGGCGCTAAGTCGCCGGTGTTCGCTGAGGCCGCATCCGCCGACGACTTTACGTGGGCCTACGGTGACCTCTACGGCGATGATGGCGTTCCCACGCTCAATCCCTGGGAAGACCTCGATGGCTATGAGTATCGCGCGTCGAACCAGGAGTCGGTGCTTCGGCATGGAACCCGTCGAGTGCAGATCGTAGTGCGCCGTTCGATGAAAGAACGTGGATATCAATTTCTCACCGTGTCGGTAGACGGGGGCGAGATGTATTCCGCCCCGGTCTCTACCGCATGGGAGCGAGTGGCTCCCGGCAAGACGGGCGCTTACCGGGCCTACACTCCGGACGGCAAGTTTTTCCCGGACGGGATGCAGACCAAGCGCTTCTCTAATCGCTGGCAGGTTTGGCTCAGCAACGTGATCCGTTTCAACAACGGCATCTGGATTCACGCTACCACTCCCGATCACTTCAACGAGCTTGGTGCTCCGGCCTCTGGTGGTTGCGTGCGCCTCCATCCGGTGGACGCGGCAAAGGTTTATGAGATCGTGGAGCGCTACGGGATCAACGACACCGCCATCACGGTGTTGCCGGCAGATCGCGATGAGCCGCAGGTGCCTTGGAAGCAACAGAAGGGCCGACCGATCCCCGGCGATGTGGTGCAGTGGCGACTCGAGCGCGGGATTCTTTGAGTCGGTCCCGCCGTCTCCAAATAGATACATCTATTTGAAATCATTGAGTTAAACCAGATTTGGTAACTTGACCAATCTGGTTTGTTATGAGATTCTAGAATATACAGGGTCGCGCTTCGGGATGCTCCCGGGCCGACTGCGAAAACCCCAACGAGAAAGGCTAACCGCGGCGAAAGCGCGGGTCGCAAAGCTCTTGCTCTAAGGCCACGAGGCACGGGCGAAGGGTTGCCGAAATGGGAGAGGATTTCCGGCCTGGCTGGGAGCAAAGGCAGCTCCGGCGAACAGGTTAAACGTATGGGTTGAGGTGGCGCGGCGAGCGCTGTCTTAGGGCCCGGGAACCTCCGAGGAGAGGATCGAATGCTGGGTAGGTGCTGAACCCGAAAGGTTCGTAAGACGCTGATCCCATTGCTACAAAAAATGTTTTCCCGTCCTACAATTTGAGTCTTTATAGCTGCGTGTGCGTGGCCCATCGAATCGGGAGGCGCGCACGGGTGTGATGTGCGTGGGGTAGCAGTACCCCCGTGGGTGAGCCGCGCTGGCGGCCACCATTAGGGCGGACCATTGGATGGTTCGCCCTTTTTGTTTTGGGATGGGGGAGGCGCTTCCTTAAATTTCTTTGGGTCTCTAGGCTCTCACTTAAACCCATGTAGGCGAGTGCTTGCAGGAATTCAACGTCGCTCATATCCGATGTCGAACTAAGAATGACTTCCTTAAAGTCAGAATCAAGTGATGTCTCACTTGCGAAAGATGCCGCAGAAAAAAATCACCGCCAGGAAAATTGAAAGATTTCGAAATCGGTACTGAAAAAAGAAACGATACAAGTTTTCATTCAGTCCCTCCAGCATCCATTACTCCCAAATTAGGAGCACGCCAAACAAAGTAAACTTCCAGTCTATTCCTCAGTTGAAAGAAAGATGGCGATAGCACCATTTGGAGAAGCGAAACCACCATTAGGTCCATTTTCAAATTTCTCTTTACTAGTTCCAAAAATCGTACCAATTTCCGAATCAGGGCTGTCAATATGGATATAGCCTTGAAACGCACAGCCAGGAACTGAATCCTTTGGATACTGACCGTGAAGAAATTCTCGATATGAAGCTAGAGATTTTTTCTTCCTGACAAGATCGCTGTAGTTGGAGGCTAGTTTTTTGCTGGGCAAGCTGAAGACGCCTTTGTTGTAGTTTACTTTTCCGTTTTCAATTTGGAACACACCATTAGGCTCTATTTGGAACTCGGGACTTATGCCTTTTCCACCAAAGTCGGGGTCTTCCCAGGCCTTATCACCAGGGATGCGAAATATGTCTTGGAAACGAAAACGAAGATGGGGTCTTTCTACCGTTGTGTCGTTCCGAAGGTTATAAATCGCTACAGACTTCGGAGTGGACAACTCATCCTGGTAAACCACCTCAAGACACAGTTGCGGGTTAAAGTTAAATCTCACATTTTCAAGCGAGGAAGCACTCCATTCCTCTTGCCATATCCAACGTTCTTGGGTTTTAACTTCTAAACCGAGCCGCTTGGCATTTGGGAGGGAGTAGTAGTCAAAGTAGAAGCGAGAATTATTCCAATTGAAATCGACCGCAAAGTGAACTTTGATCTGTACCGCTGGTTTCTTAAAAAAATTAAATAAACTCATCAGAGGCTCCAGTTACAAATCTGTCTCAACAACCTTGATTCTCCGTCTTCATTGCTTAAGCCCTCTTTCGGAGAGTCAGAAGTCCCTTTTACTTCTCAAGCCTCTCTTCGACAGCATTCCAATTTCTCATAAGTATTGAGAATTTGCCGTTGTGAAAGCGAAGCCCTTGGCACTGCCCGCTCGATCAAACTCGCCACCGTGTAGATACGCGCTCCCGCCAATGGAATTACCATACGGCTAAAATGCAGAGAAAAATTCGGCACCTGTTCGACCAAAATCATGGTCCAAGAATGGGCTCAATGGGCTCGGAAGCCCAAGATCAAAAATTAATATATTTATCCGAATGTGCCGAAAAAAGTATGAGCGAATGAAAATTTGGAGGAGCGAATGAAAATTTGGAGGAGCGAATGAAGGGTCTGGTTTTAAAGCTTCCACTTTTGAGCGTTATATTGGTGTTTTCGGCGTGCAGCTCGTCGGTTTGGCTAGTGCGTTCCGGAGAGAGCGATGGGGTTGTTGGCTACAAGAACTTTTCTTCTCAAGAGGACTTGATTTCTGCACTGAACAAGACCATTCCGTGTCCTTCATGGAAAATTACAAGTGATGAGCTGCGGTCCTCAAATTATTCCTATACGACCTACCTGCCCGTTACAACATATTCGCATGGGACAGTTGGGAACCAATTTAGTTACAATTCACTTAATTATTCCGGCACGCATACGACCCAGGTTCCGGTTCAGAATGTTGGAACTACATATTGGAGAGAGGCGGCCTACCAATGTCTTGGCGCGGCTGATAAGCCGATGAATTCATCAAATAGAGCGCCGAGCCAGGTTAAGGCTATCCCGAAACTCGGCTCCAAGGAGTCATGTAAAAACATGTGCACTTCTCTGGAAAGCGGAAACTTTCTGAAAGACGGTGAGACCATTGAGTCTTGCCAAAAAGATTGCTCAAGTAAGAAGCCGTAAAGAGGCTAATGGGAAAGAGCGGCAATTCAGGGCAGTACAAAGCTGTTCTTCTTGTAGCGGTAGGATTCGCTTTGATCGCTTATCTCATTCTACCTCCATCGGGCAAGAAGGAGGCGGAAATGTATGTGAAGAGATTCGAAAAAGAGTCTAGTGACTACGGATTCTGGGACAAAGTTGGATCCGTTGAATTTGAATTTTTGCCTCTAGGGGCGCGGGTCGAGGGTGTTTGCTCAATTACAAGAATGAAGTCGGGGAGGCTAATTTTAAAAATCACGATTAATTCCGACGCCTGGAATAAATTTACAGAACCAGGTAGAGAGCAATTGTTGTTTCATGAGCTAGGTCACTGCGTACTTTTTAGAGATCATTTGGATGAAATTCATTCTGACGGCACGCGGTTTCGCAGCATAATGGCAACCTATGGAGTGCCTGAAGCAGACTACAAGCTTTATCGTGAGGAGTACCTTCAAGAGCTGTTCAAGTATGCACCTCGCAGGGGAAGCTTTCGGTGATTTCCGCCTATAAACCATCTATTGAGCGATGCGGACATGCGGGGGTATGTAATTTTTGCACGCGTGTCCAGGAAGATGATAGATGTTGATGAGAAAGAACGGGTCAAAGTCGTGCGTCAAATGTAAGCACATTCTTGATGTCGATGGCAGCAAGTGCCCTAATTGCGGAGCCACATTACCGGCAAGTAAGTGCTCTCCTCGCTCAGAAACAAGAAATGTGGCCACATCAAAATTGAAGGTGCTTGCGTGGCGATTTCTATATGCAGCATTGGGACTTTGCTTGGTCATTACATGTGATCACTACACGAGGCCCGTTGAAATTTCTGCCTGTCGAGATCCGGCGGAATGTCTTGGCCATGCTGAAGTAGAATTTAAATATGGCAAGCAATCTGACGCTTTAGTGGCAATTGAGCGAATGTGTTCATTTCGCGTCGAGCAAGCCTGTCTGGGGCTAAGCGGACTAATTGCGATCGGAAAATTCTCCAAAGACGCTATCGGAATTGACGGGTATTTAAAACTAGCTGAAGAGGCTAGGGCTCGGGTTGAATTTTTAAAAACTTTGTTAGATGGGAAGAAGGAGCGGCTCGCTCGAAATTCGCTCAGGTACCACCTTGATCCAAGTGAAAATTCAGAAGGGTCAATTCGACTTCTTGGGCTTCTCGGCAGATTTGAGGAGCCACACTCGCTTACAGTGTTGGCTGAGTATTACATCGATGGGGAGCCAGGAATTGGAATTAAGAAAAACCGCTCAAAGGCGATTCGGTATTTGGAGAAAGCGGCGCTACACGGGTGGGGGCCAGCATTTGAAAATCTTGCGCGAATCTACTTGAATCAGGACGATTCTAATTTTGATCTGGGAAAGGGGCTGGCACTTGCATCAAGAGCATGCTTACTCAACCAGTCGGAGGCATGTGCTCTATTGGGCAAGAAATATCTAGAGGGCGCGAGGGGGCTCGTTCCTGATCACATTAAGGCACTGCCATTTCTCCTAAGGGGTGCGGTTCTGCAAAATTGTCAAAGTGCCAAAGATGCGGGTGCCGCATATCTTCTAAAGGGAGGGCGGGATAAGAAAGTGCTTCACGCAATAAATCTACTTGGCGCGGCTAGCGGCGAAAAAGAATGTCAAACTTTGGCCAAAGAATTTCGACGAAGTTTAACACCCAAACAAATGTCTGAGGCAGTAAACTTAGCCAATAAGATGATTAAAGAAAGCGAAAGGTAAGGGATCATCAGATGGCAAACGCAGGTATAAATTATTTTAGGATGTCGCTGGGAAATCAACCGATCGACTTAAGTGGCTATAGGAGATCCTTGAAAGTGAGTGGCTCCGATCTGAAGCTGATCGAAGACGCCTTGAACCGAATTAAGGCCGCCAGTTACAATGAATCAAATAACCGCTGGGTGACTCTTTACTTTGGTGTCGCTCTGGACCATCTCTTGAAAGAGATAGAGAAACATTTGCCTCGTCTTTTTCATTTCAAGAAGGCTATTGCTCGAGAATATTTTAGCCTAAAAACCACTTCAAGTGGAATGGCGCATAAGCCTGGATTCGTTAGTCTCCCCTTGCTTGGCAAGCAAAGTGGAAGAGAAGTGTTATTTTTTGGCATGGATCGACGCTTTGCTGTTTTATGGCAAATCCCGCTGCCCGAGGCGCATAGATTTATGCAAGAGTCCGGTGTTGCGCCAGTAATGAAGCACATTGAGTCATACGCAAATTTTATTTTTGAGATCATTGTGCGCTGTTCAGACAATATGCCATGGGTTGAATCTATGAATTTCACAGGATCAAGGGGCTTTTTAATTTCTAAAGATCGAAAAGAAATCTTTGTTCCCAGGAAATTACTGGACCCAAGTACTTTAAAAAAACTTCAGATCACTCAGTTTATTGCTGAATATCTTATCCGCCTGGAGGTTGACCCCTTTAGAGGTTTTGTTGGAGAGCCCGCAGTTATTAAAGAAGTGAATGGGGAAATCCAAGTGGTGGCGAATTCAGCTTTGAGGCGCGTGTCGGGAAAATTGAAGCCAAAATTTACAGAAACCTCAATAATTCATAGTGGCGATAGCATGCCTGTTTCGAGAAAGCGAAAAGGGTAGGGCGCCTTTGCATTTTCTTCATGCATTGTTGAGTAAGCGATGATTGGGGATTTTCCCCGAAGAGTCAGCGGGCCATAATTTACTTTATACTGGTAGGAATCGGAGGTTGGCATGACGAAAATTAAGTTGGCTTTATTCTTGTTCGTATCGCTTATTTTTTGTGGGAAGGGCCCTCACACGGTTTGGGCCAACGGTACAAGTGGTAAGCTTGAGGCATTGATACCAACAGTAGACAGGGCTGTCATCGCAGGGATCGTGAGGCACATGAAGAAAACGGAACGCGGAATGAAATCATTGAAGGCGGAGTATTACCAGCGGGCGTTTGTGATTGGCGCTCTTTGCCGCGGAAAAAGACTGTATCTTCTTACGGATAATGATCTCGATGTGCCTGATGATGTGCTACAGAATGACGAACGCGGATTTCCAAATGTCGGATCGGGCGGTCCGCATGTTCGTGTCTTTCTCGAAGAAGGCCGGAATAAATTTCGCCTCGTTTTGAGTGATGTTTTGATCGATATTCTTGGCTATCAAAAGCATGGAAACTGCCCAGATCTGATCGTTGAACTTCACGGAAGCGCATTTAATAGAGCCGGTGGCGATTATGGTGTGGGCAGACTTCGCTTTACAAATGGCAGTTATGTTCCTCTGACAAAGAAGGGGAAAATAGTCGAGGAAACTTCCCAGTGGAGTAGGTAGGCGTTGACCTTTGTGTTCTCGCCCTTTGGTTCTCTTTGGAGTGATGATGACTGGCTCCAAGTAGCATTCACTTTGTTCGGGCCCCCAGGATTTGGTCTCTTGGGTTTTCTATTTTTTAAATGGGCCGATTTTGGCGAATAGGAAGACGTCTTTAATTAGTGGCGTTGAGGTGCGACAGGAAAACTTGTAACGCGCCCCTCCCACCAAAGGGGTCGGACACCTAATGGCCGCCCACCATCTCCTGAATCTCCAACCAAGCGAGATGAGCATCGCGCCGGAATTCCAGATTGCGTAGTCGGGAGGAGATGAGGCGTTCGGCTGCACCCACCATATCGGGCGAGTTCTTTACGCCTCGGCGATACTCCGCGAGCGTAATCCGATAGTACTGCTCCGAGCGGGCCAGGGTGCGCTCCTCGAGCGCGAGGCGTCGATGGAGGAGATTCAAGCGATCGACCCGCGACTCAAGCTCCGCGCCCGTCTGCAGGGAAGTGCGGAAGGCCAGGCTGTCGGCGGAGCTTTGCCGGGCTGTAGCGGCGCTCACCTCGTTCCACGAGGAGAACCCAGAGAAAATCGGGAGATTCACCGTGAGCGTGAACATGTAGTTGTTGTTCCGCGACCAGGGGCGCTCCTCGTTGGCAAGCTTGCCCCACTTTCCCTCCACATCAGCTTTCGGGAGAAACGTGGCCCAGGCCTGCGTCTTCTCGTGGGAGGAGGCCGCTTGATCGAGGCGCGCCAGACGCAGCTCGGGATTGCCGTCGAGCAGGGCCTGACGGATCTCTGCGAGCGGGGGCGCCTTCGGGGCGGTGGTGAGGTGCCCGTGCACGAGAATGTTGTCGGAGATCGTTTCGCGTCCGAGCAGCTCGGAAAGCGCGCGCGAAAGGCTGCGGCGCTCGGTTTGGAGGGCCTCGATGTCCGACTGAATCGTGGCTTCCCGCAGATCGAATTCGATCACGTCGGTTTCGGAAGTGAGGCCGGCCGACTTTTTGGCCGCCGCCAGCTTCGCCTGTTCCTGATTCATGGCAAGCGCTCGCTCCTGGAGCGCCACGCTCTCGAGCACATAGGTGAGCTTGTAGAAAAGCGCCGCGGTTTCCCGCGCCACCTTGGCGCGTTCCGTGTCGAGCTCCACCTTGGCCCGCTCTTCCTCTACCCGAGCGAGGCCGCGAGCGCCCCAGTCGGACCCGCCACGAAAGACGTTCCACTCCAGCTTCCCGTATCGAGTGCTGCCCGAGTGCTTTTCGTGATCGAGGCGGTTCCTCATCGAGCGGCCTTCAAGAGACAGCTCGGGGAGGAACAGGCTCCACTGGCTCGAAGCATGGCGTGAAGCGGCCTCCGCCGCCTCCGCCTTCGCCTTCAGCCCGGGATTGCCCGCCAGCGCTTCTGCTACAAGTGCTTCAAGCGTGGCGGTGCCTTCCTGGGGATGATCCGCGTGGGCAGACAACCCCAGGAGCAAAATCGCAAGTATTACGGTTCTAGTTCGCTTCCACATTGAAGCTTGCCTTGTCCTTCTTTCCCTTCCAGGTGGTGGTCACCTGAAGAGTGAAACGATGGGCGCCCTTGGCGTCGAACGATCCTTCAAACGAGTCGCTTCCGGCCTTGAAGGTTACCGACTCGGGCTTTCCCTTACGCGGCACCTGAGCGGAGGCGGCCAGTTGCACGTCGGCGACGGGAATCGGCTTAAGGTCGTGGGTGAGAGGGAAAACTTTAAGATTCTTTCCTTCGGCCACGAGCTCGAGCATGAGGTGCTGTCCGTCCTTCAGGATGCCGCCGTGAGGGGCCTGGGCCGCGGCGGGGGCATGGTTGTGCCCTTCGTGAGCGAAAGCGAGGGGCATCCAGAACAGCAAGAGCAAGGCTTTGATCATAACGAGTCTCCTTTGGGTTGATTCTGTTCCGCCAGCCAGCGTTCGGCGGACTTGCGTCCAAAATGGAAGAATACGGTAGGGGTCACGAACATGTCGAGAATCGTGGAGCTCAAAAGACCTCCCACGATCACCACCGCCACCGGGTGAAGGATTTCCTTTCCGGGAGCTCCCTTCGCCAGGGCGAGCGGCAGCAGGGCCAGCACTGCGGTGAGGGCCGTCATGAGCACGGGCACGAGCCGTTCCAAAGAACCGCGAATCACCATCTCGCGGGTAAACGATTCGCCCTCTTCTTTCATCAGGTGAAGGTAGTGGGAGATCATCATGATTCCGTTGCGGCTCGCGATTCCGCAGAGGGTGATGAGGGCCACGAGAGTGGCTACGGAAAAGGTGCGGTCGCTGAGAAAAATGGCCACCAGGCTTCCGATCAGGGCGAGGGGAATGTTGAGCATCACCTGCAGCGCGATGAAGCTGGAACGGAAGTGGGCGAACAGCACGAGGAAGATTCCGAGCACCGACAGAACACCGAGCCAGGTGATCATGCGGCTCGCCGAGCGCTGGCTTTCGAATTGTCCGCCGTACTGCACGAAGTAGCCGTCGGGAAGCTTCACCTTCTCCGCGATGCGGTTTTGCACCTCCGTTACGAGGCTGTCGAGATCGCGGCCGGCCGCGTTCGCGGACACCACGATCCGTCGCATGGCGTTCTCGCGGCCGATCTGGTTCGGTCCTTCCGACTCATATACGTCGGCGAACTGGTCGAGAGTGATGCGGCGGCCGTCGGGCATGATCTTGAGTGTGGTGCGGCGGATTTTGTCGAGGTCGGCGCGGGACTCGTCGTCGAAGCGCAAGAACACGTTGAAGGTTCTTTGGTTCTCAATCACCTGAGCCACCACCTCGCCGTTCAATGCCTTTTCGAGAGTTTCCGTAAGCTCCCCGATCACTACGCCGTAACGAGCCGCCTCCTCGCGGAGGAGCTGCACCTTCACCTGCGGAATCAGCACCTGCTGCTCCACCTGGAGATCCACCAGTCCTGGAGTTCCTTCGAGAGCGCGATACACCTCGGCCCCCTTGGCGCGGAGAGTGGCCAGGTCGGAACCGAAGACCTTGATCGCAAGCTGGGCGCGCACACCGGAGAGGAGATGATCCAGGCGATGGGAAATCGGCTGACCGATGCTCACGTAAACGCCGGGAATCGTGCCGAGCTTCTGGCGCATTTCTTCGAGGACGACTTCCCGCTCGCGGCCCTTGGAATGAAAGTCGACGTCGACTTCCGAGTAGTGAACGCCTTCCGCATGCTCGTCCATCTCGGCTCTACCGGTGCGGCGGGCGACGCTCTTGATTTCAGGGATCTCGAGCAGCAGGTTTTCGGCGCGCGTGCCGAGCGCATCGGACGCGGAGAGAGAAATTCCCGGCTGAGCCAGCACGTTCACGGTAGCGGTGCCCTCGTTGAACTTGGGAAGAAAGTCCTTTCCCATGAACGGAATGAGACACAACGCGGCCAGGAGGAGCGCTCCGGTTCCGATGAAAACGGGGCGGGGATTCGCCAGGGTCCGCTCCAAAACGCCCCGATCCCAGTTCTTGAGCTTTTTCACCAAGGCGCTGTCGCCCTTCTCGGCCGACGGGACCTTGTGAAGAAGCCAGGAGCAAAGCACGGGGGTGACCGTAAGCGACACGACCAGCGAAGCCACGAGGGACACCACGTAGGCCACCCCGAGCGGAATGAAGAGCCGCCCTTCGATCCCGCCCAGCCAGAAGAGCGGAAGAAACACGAGCACGACGATAATCGTGGCGTATACGATCGAGTTACGAACTTCGGAGCTGGCCCGATAGACCACACGGAGAATCGGCTCCGGGTTGGCCAGGGCGCGGTTTTCGCGGATACGACGGAACACGTTCTCCACGTCCACGATGGCATCGTCGACCAGCTCGCCGATGGCGATGGCAAGACCGCCGAGAGTCATCGTGTTCACCGTCATTCCGAGCAGCTGAAACACGATCACCGACACCAGAATCGAAAGCGGGATCGCCGTAAGGGTGATCGCCGTGGTGCGAAGATTCAGGAGAAACGCGAACAGCACGACCACGACGAGAATCGTGCCGTCGCGCAGCGCCTCTGCCACGTTGTGAATCGCCGCCTCGATGAAGTGCGACTGTTTGAAGAGGTCCCGATTCATCACCACGCCCTTCGGGAAACTTTTCTCCAATTCATTGAGGGCTTGATCGATGGTCTTCGTCAGCTCCGTGGTGCTCGTGCCCGGCTGCTTCTGGATACTCAGAATTACGGCGGCCTTACCGTTGACGCTCGCGTCGCCTCGTTTCACCTGGGGGCCGATTCTTACGGTGGCGATATCTTTCACGAACACCGGCTGCCCGAGGTGCATTCCCACCACGGTGTTGCGGATATCGTCTTCCGTGCGGATTGTGCCGATGTTGCGGATGAGAAACTCTTTGTTGTCGACGTCGATGTATCCGCCCGTGGAGTTCGTGCTGATCCGCGCGATGGCGGTTTCGATCTGATCGAGCGAAAGCATGCGCTTCTGAATCTTGTCGGAGGAAAGGAGGATTTGATACTGCCGTACGCCGCCGCCGATGCCGATCACCTGTGCTACGCCGGGCACGCTGAGCAGTCGCGGGCGCACCACCCAGTCGGCGATCGTGCGAAGTTCGAGCGGTCCCTGCTCCCCTCCGGGAGACGACAGTCCCACGAGCTGGATCTCACCCATAATAGACGAGATCGGGCCCATCACGGGAGTGACGCCTCGCGGGAGCTTCTCACTCACCTGCTGAAGCTTCTCGGCCACGAGCTGACGGTTACGATAGATGTCGGTGTCCCAGCGAAACTCCAGATACACAGCCGACAGGCCGATCCCGCTCGTGGACCGCACTCTCTCGACGCCGGGCAGCCCGTTGAGAACGGTTTCGAGAGGAAGCGTGACGAGGGTTTCCACTTCCTCCGGCGCCATCCCGGCAGCTTCCGTCATGATGGTAACGGTAGGACGATTCAAATCCGGAAATACGTCTACAGGTATACGGGTGAGTGTGATGAGGCCGTAGACCGAAATCAAAATCGCGACGGCGATAACCAGGAGTCGGTTTCGTAGGGCGGTGGCGATGATCCAGTTCAGCATGGGTTGATTCCGTTAGTGGTGATGACCCTCGTGAGACTTCTCGGACTGCACTTGGTCGAACGGCAAATCATAGGTAGCTTCCGATTTTGGTCCGCCCTTTTTCTGCAACCCGAGAACGAGTTTGCCAGTCTTTCCCGTGAGGGGCGAGGGGAACTTACACTCGACTCGCGCCGCCTTTGTGGCGCACTTTGCCGTCTCGGAGCCCAGCGTGGCGCGGATTGTGAAAAGCTTCGGAGAAAGCGGCTTGAAGTTCACGTCCAGAAAATAGACCTCGAGGTCGCCCTTATTGGATAGGAGTGCCTCCGTGTGAAACGCGCCGGGCATGCGGATCGCGCCGCCGTGGGGGCCGGGTTTGTCTTCGCCGTGCGCGAGGGCAAGGGCCGGGGTCAAGAGCAGGATCCAAAGGTGTTTCATGATGCCTCCCATGGCATTGACAAATATACTCCCCCCCAGTATTTGTCAATGGGTTCCTTTCAGGAGGTTGGCATTGAAAAAACACAAGGCGCGACACTGTGCTTCCCATTGCGAAGATCACCCGACCCGGGACCATTCGGCCCATTCCTCCCGCCTCAATCGGGTGCGGGGCCAGGTGGACGCGGTGGCGCGGATGCTCGAAGAGGGGCGCTATTGTCCTGAGGTGATCCAGCAGGTGCGCGCCGCCACCAGCGCGCTCAAGGCTTTGGAAAAGGAGCTGATGCGCGGGCATTTGGAAGGCTGTGTGGCCGATGCGTTTTCGTCGAAGAAGCCGAACCTGGCCCAGGAAAAGGTGGAGGAGATTCTGCGCCTGTTGAGTTAGGAGCGCAGCACACCCACCATGGATCCGTGGATCGCGCCGTTCGTGGCCACCACTTCTTTGCCGTTGATGAGGAACGGCCCGCCGGTGAAGTCGGAAATCTCGCCGCCCGCCTCTTTCACCAGGCAGCCGCCAGCGCACACGTCCCAGCTCGACAAATTCTTCTCCCAGAACCCATCGAAAACCCCCGCCGCCACATAGGCTAGATCGATTGCCGCTGCACCGGGCCGCCGCACGGCGCGGGCCTCGAGGTGCACTCGCTTGAAGCGCTCGATCTCGGGGAGAAGCTTGGTTTCGTCCTGAATGTAGGCAAAGCCCGTGGTGAGGAGGCATTCTGATAGGTCGGCACGCTTGCTCACGCGCATGGGTTTACCATTGAGGCGTGCGCCGTTTCCCTTGGAGCCGTGAAAGGTTTCTCCGAGCGTGGGAATATGGATCACTCCCACCACCGGGAGGTTTCCGAGGGCAAGGCCGATCGACACGCAGAACATCGGAAATCCGTGAACGAAGTTGGTGGTGCCATCGAGCGGGTCCACGTGCCACATCGGAGTCACTTCCGCGTCGCCCGCGCTTTGTCCGCTCTCTTCGCCGAGGAAAATGAAATCGGGGTAGAGCTTTTGCAGGCGGCGCTTGATGAGCTTTTCGGAGTTCACGTCGGCTTGGGTCACGAGGCTGGCCTTTGCCTTCTCTCGCACCTGCAGACGATTGCGACGATAGTATCGGAGCAGAACTTTTCCCGCTTCTTCCGCCACCTTCACGGCCTGTTTCTCAATCTTGAGAAGTTCTTTTTTGGTCAGCATTAGAAGAGAGCCTCCCCGCGGTGCTCGGCCACCCATTGAGCCACGTACTTTTTGTATTCTTCCCCCAGCTTTTTCACGAGAGGTCCGCCGCCGGCCGGAAAAACCCGCGCCGGAATTGTGGCGCCCGCGATCTCTTTCACAGGCATCACTTCCCGGGTGGCGCTGCAAACGAAAGCTTCCGTGGCGCTATGAATGGCTTCGAGTCCGAGCGCTCGTTCGGAGCACTTTACTCCGAGGCTGCGGCACGTTTCCGCCACCGCTCGTTTGGTGAGGCCGCGAAGATTTCCTGTGAGGGTGTCGGGCTCATGGAGCGGAAACACCACTTCGCCGTCGATCACGAGGCCCACGTTGGAGTTTGACGCTTCGGTAAGCTTGTCTTCAATCGAAAGCAGGAAGGCGTCGTGGTAGCCCTTCTCCTGAGCTTCCGCCACGGCGATCACGGAGTTGAGATAGTTGCCGCTCTTGATATTCGGATCAAGGGAGAGCGGCGGATTGCGCCGGATCGAAGGAATCCAAAGGCGAACACCGTGGGTGTAGAACACGGGATTCCAGTTGGGGATCTCTTTCACGAGAATCACGAGCGACGTGCCGGGAGACGCCGAAGGGCTGATATCCAGGGCGCCGGCTCCGCGTGTTACGGTGTAGCGCACGAACACGTCTTCGCCCGGGGCCGGACCACTTGCCCGCACGGTGGCGAGAATCGCGTTCTTAATATCTTGCCGTGACTGCGAAAGCTTCATGCGCGCGAGCCGCGCCGAGTTTTCCAGCCGATCGAGGTGCTCCTCATGAAAGAACGGCACGCCCTGATAGGTTCGGACCACCTCGTAGACGGAATCTCCGTAGAGGAATCCGCGGTCGAACAGGGAAATCCGCGCTTCCGCGGCGGGAGTGATCACGCCGTCAACATTGGCCATTGCCTTCATGAGGCTCAAGTTACTCGAGCTTCTTGAGGCGCGCCAGAGGGTAGTAGTGGGAAAGGATTTGCCGGTAGGTTCGCCCGTTTTGGGCCATTACCTTGGCGCCCACCTGGCACATCCCCACGCCGTGGCCGAAGCCGTCGCCCGCGATTTCCACCTCAGCGCCGCTGGCTTTTACGGAGAAACGGGTGCTCTTTACTTGGGTGTTTCCGAGGGCGCCGCGGAACGTGGCGGCCGGCACTCGGGCGGCGCGACCTTCGGCGTCGCGGAGCACTACGTCGCGAAGGCGTTGGTTCACGTTTAGAGCTCCCATCTCCACGCTGGCCACGCGGAGAAAGCCGGGAGTGAGGTCTTGGGCGATCTTTCGCAGGCTGCGGTCCAGACGGTCGATCCCCGCGCGGAACTTCCAGCGGATCCCGTTTTCCTTGCTGCCGTGCCAGGGACAGGTGACGGAGGCCATCCACGGGTATTGCCCCCCCCAGGCTTCCTTCGGCGTCTCGGTGCGGCCTCCGCAGTTGGCGTGATAGAACGCTTTGATCGTCTCGTTGTTCCAGGAGAGCACTTCGTTGCGGGTTTGCTCCACGGCGCGGTTGCTCTTCGCCGTTTCACTTCGGGGGCCGTCGTAGACCTGATCGGCGGTGGTGGAGTCCACGTCCCAAAGTTCTCCGCGGTTTTTCTCCATTTGATAGAGCGCGTAGCTCCGGGCCGCCACCGCCTGCGCCTTCAACGCTTCCGCCGGCCAGCTTCCCTGCATTTCCTTGTTCACGAGACCGGCAAGGTATTTCTCTATGTCGACCGTGTTGATCACGAGGCATTGGTTCCCTTGCGCCACGACGGTGATTTTCTCGCGCCACGGATGACGGTCGATAAAGAGAAACCCGGTGCGCGTGGTGATGTCGATTTGGGAAACCGGGGAGCCGAGTCCGTAACGCACTTCCGATACGCCGCGCTCGTTGGTTCGGCAGCTGACCGACAGGAAACTCGGCCCTGGGATCGACGCGTTGTGAGCGAGAGAAAGATCGTAGCCGGAAAGAATGAATTTTTGATGGATTCCGATATTGACCCGGACCGTTCGTGCTTTAGGAGACGGCAGAACAGACGCCGGCGGCGCCACGGCCGCTTGCGCGGCTGCGGCCCCAGTGAATAATGCCGGTAATATCCACTTCAACGGGGGCATGGGAATGCCCCAAGTCTACCACCGGAGGATTCCGGAGTGCTCGCGGAATCCCCACACGGTGGCGTGAGTTATTCTCAGTTCTTGGTGTTGGCGAAGAACTTCAGGAACTCCGTCGGGAACGGAAACACGATTGAGTTGTTCCCTTCCTGGGCGCTCACTTCCTTCAGGGTCTGCAGGTAGCGGAGCTGTAGGGTGACCGGGCTGATTTCCATTTGCGTGGCGGCCTCGGAGAGCTTCTTTGCGGCCTGAAGCTCACCCTCGGCGGCGATGATCTTCGCTCGGCGTTCGCGTTCGGCTTCCGCCTGGCGGGCCATCGCTCGTTGCATCTCCGGAGGAAGGTCGATCTGCTTCACTTCCACGTGGCTCACCTTGATGCCCCACGGTTCAGTTTGCTGGTCGAGGATCCCTTGGAGTTTCTGGTTCAGCATCTCTCGGGAGGACAGAAGCTCATCGAGCTCCACCTGACCGAGCACGCTTCGGAGGGTGGTTTGTGCGAGCTGGGAGGTGGCGAAGAGATAGTTCTCAATCGCTACAACGCTCTTCAACGGATCGGTGACGCGGAAGTAGATCACCGCGTTCACCTTCAGGGTCACGTTGTCGCGGGTGATGATGTCTTGCGGCGGAACGTCGAAGGTTACCGTACGAAGATCCACCTTCACCATGCGATCCAGCACGGGAATGATGATCACGAGACCGGGGCCCTTGGGAGCGTCGAGGGCACGGCCCAGGCGAAACACCACGCCTCGTTCGTATTCATTGAGAATCTTGATGGCGCTCGCCAGGAATCCCACCACGATGATGAGAAACACGGAGCTGCTGGAAAGTAGCGACAGAATGTCCATGATTTACCTCTTTTTCACGTTAAGTTTCAGATTGTGCCGGCTCACCACCACCACGTGGTCGCCGGCTTGGAGAGAATCTTCGGAGTCGAATGCCCAGAGTTCGCCGTGGATGAAGAGCGAGCCGGATTTTCCGGATGGCTCCACTGCTTCCACGCGCCCGGATTGGCTCACGATCGGATCAAACGGCGTGCCGCGAACGGTGCGCTCCTTCTTGAGGAGCCAGGCGATGATGAGGCCCACGACTCCCACGCCGCCGAGGATGGGGAGAAGCACGGCCATCGACACGCGAATATTTCCGCCGCTCGGGTCGATCAGAAAGAGCGCGCCGATGAAAATCGATGCGAGCCCGCCGATGAAGAGAAGCCCGAAGCTCGTGACAAAAACCTCTGCCACCAGAAGAGCGATGCCGAGGCCGAAAAGGAAAACGCCGCCGAGATTAATCGGCAGCATCGAGAGGCCTACGCCGCCGAGGAGGGCACAGAAAACGCCCACGAGCCCCGGAATCACCAGGGTGAAGCCCGACGACACCTCGGCGTAAATCGCCACCCCCGCCAGCGCGATGAGCATGGTGGAGATGTTCGGGTCCGCAATGAAGTGCAAAAACTTTTGTCCAGCCGACATCTCCAGGCGTTCCATTTCTCCGCTGGAGCGAGTGGATAAGGTGACGTCGGCTCGAACTTTCTCGATCCACACCTTTCGACCGTCGAGCGCTCGGAGCAGAGCGGTTTCGTCTGCCGCCACGAAGTTCACGAGATTTTCCTTCACCGCTTCGTCCACCGTGAGCGAGGTGCTTTTCGTTACGACCTTTTCCGAAAGATCCACGTTGCGTTTCCGGAGCAGTGCCTGGGCGCGCACCATCGCCGCCGTGTCGTTGGTGATTTTATCATTCATCGCTCCCTTGGGTTCCTGTCCACCAGGACCCACCGGGTGAGCGGCACCGATGTTCGTGCCAGGAGCCATCGCGCTCAGGTGGGCGGCCACGCTGATGATTGCGCCGGCACTGGTGGCGCTGGCGCCTCCGGGGGCCACCCAGATCACCACGGGCAGAGGGCTTTCAGAAAAATACTGAACGATCTCGCGGGTGCTGGTGAGGAGGCCTCCGGGAGTGTTGAGCCGCACTACCAACGCTTGCGCTTTCCTTCGATCCGCCTCCAGGAGCGAGGTGCGGATAAAGTCGGCGGAGCCGGGATTGATCGTGCCCTGCACGTCGATCAGGAGAACGGGCGCATCGGCCGCGCGGGCGGAAGATGCACCCAGGAGGAGGAGTGCGAGAAGAAGGCGAATCACGACCGGCCTCCCACTGCGCCCATCACGGCCTTCAGGTCTTCCCAGGTGGGGCGCTTCAAATTCGAGTCTTCCAGCACGGAGCGGGGGTGGTAGGTCACGAACGCGGGCACTCCCCGATAGGAGTGCCGTTCCTTTCGCAATTGAGAAACGGTTCCTCGTGCCGACGCCACCGTTTGTGCGGCCACTTCCCCCAGCGCAACGATCCAGCCGAGGCGCGGAAGCTCGCGCATCTGCTTGTCGAGGTGAACGCGGCAGGTGAGGATTTCTTCTTCCGTGGGAACATGGGTGCGGGGCGGTCGGCACTTGGTCAGGGTGGTGAGAAAAACGTCATCGCTGCTGAGACCCATGGCCGCAATCATCTTATCGAGTAGCTGCCCGGTGTTTCCGGAGAAAGGCTTTCCGGCGGCATCGTCTTCGTCGGAGGGGAAATCACCGAGAAAAACCACGCGAGCATTTTTGCTTCCCCGCGATTCCACGGATTTGGTGCGACCCAGGTGAAGGGGGCAGAGGGTGCAAAGACTTTGCGTAGAGGGATGTGGTGAAATCGAAGCCGACGCGCCAGGCACTTGAAAGAGCGCTTCATTTTGAAGCTCGGGGTAGAGAACGGCGAAGGTGCGCCGGACCATCTCTAAATTCATGCCCGGAACTCTAGGGGCTTCCCGGGGGCGGCTCAAGTGAAATCGGAAACTGGCCCGCCGCGTTGGCGTGGGAAGGGGAAATTCAGAATTTTGACGTCGAAAATCCGCAGGAAGATCGAGTGCCGGCGTGTAAACCGCCAGTGGTTTGGCGATCTCGGGGTGGATTGGTCGGGTGAAAATCCCTAAATATTCTCCGTGGTTCCTCCGAATCGTGTTTTGTGGGGAGGAAATCCATGGACAAGGACAACGACGATTTCGCAGTGGAAGCGGAAATGAACCAAGAGCTCGAGCAGCTGGTGCCCTATCAGAACCCGACGGCTTCAATCGACGAAGCGCTGCGTTTGATGGAGACCTGCCCCGTGTGTGGCAACCATCTTCATGCCACCTCGTTCGCCGACTTCGGGCGAATGCTCACCCACGAAGTAGTTCGCTGCGACGACTGCGGCTACAAAGCCCGCAAAGAAATGTCGCGACTCAACTAAGGCGCGTTTGGAAAATGAGAAGGCATCCCAGCGGGGGTGCCTTTTTTTTGTGCATGATGGCGGGTTTTCGCGCACTTGAACCAAAAAGAGTGCCCACCTCCCGGGCAAGGATTTGCTAAATATCGAAGCAAGAGGTGAAAGATGAAGATCTTCCTGATGCTTTTTTGTTTTTCTTCCACGGTGGCGATGGCGGCTAACGCCAACGATGTTCGCACGGTTCCGAATCTAGACCTTCCTCGTTACACCGCAGGAAAATGGCACGAGTTGGCGTCAATTCCTCAGAGTTTTCAGGCTGATTGCGTGGCCAATACCACCGCGGAGTATGAACTCCTTCCGGACGGTTTGGTGCGCGTGGTGAACGGTTGCGAGAAAGAGGATGGAACGCGCAAGTCCTCCGAAGGTCGCGCCCGCGTGAACTCCGATTTCAACGATCCGGCTCGGCTCGAAGTTACCTTCGTTAGCATTTTCGGAAAGTGGATCTGGGCTTTCGGTGGGGACTACTGGGTGATCGATCTTGATGACCAGTATCAGTGGGCCGTTGTGGGGCACCCCGCGCGAAGCTACGGATGGATCCTTTCGCGCACTCCATCATTACCCATGGATACGTTACGCAAGATTCACAGCAATCTGCAGGCCCAGGGCTACGACACGTGCAAGTTCTTGGTGTCGCGCACGGATGCTCAGAAGCTTACCGGCGAACGTCCTACGCTTTGCGATTACGTGAAGTAAGGTATCACCGGCGTCGGCAGGAAATGGCGGCGCCGGACGTTGGTACCAATGCTTCTCGTTCCACTCCCGCTGAATCTTTTTCAGTTTTTCCGATGTAGGTCGAGAAAACTCCCCCGTGAGTGAGTGTTCTTCCGTTCAGCTTTGGTTTCACATGGATGTCGAGGTAGTGGTTCGAGTTGTCGATTCGTCGGGTGACTCTGATAAACAGGTGCTTGATCGGGTCGCCGATGATCGTTCCTGAAACTTGTTCATTGTCAGGTTTGTTGTCGGTGATGGAGATGATTCTTACGGTGCGAGTGTTACCCTGTCGGAGCAGGATGTAACCGGACTTCGGCGCATCCATCACCCGACATTCCAGCGCGGCGTCGTCGGGAAGCGGATTTCGCAAAGAAAAAAGGGTAAGTGCGGGGTCAGCAAAGGCGACAACAGGGAATAGCAAGGCGAATAGGTAGATCATTTTACCTTACACACCAATCGAATGCCGGACTCCGGGATCAGTTCTTCCGTTTCCTTGCCGTCGGCATCCTTACTGATGATACCAGTGGTGAAGGCGATCACGCCGTCGTGACCCAAGGTGGCGCCATCCAAATCCGGCGAAACATGAAACTCGATGTAGCTCACGATGTTTTGATATCGGCGGGAGCTTTTAATGTAGAGGTGGGCCACCGGGTTCCCGATGATTTCGCCCACCACTGCAGTGGCTTCGCCCTCGTTCTTATTTTGGTTAATTACATAGACCTTAACGTTGCGAGTTTTACCGTCCCGCTCCATCAGGTAGCCGTATTGAGGCGAGTCTTTCACCCTGCACTCGAGGCGTCCATCGTTGGGGAGTGGATTTCGGAGCGTGAAAAGGTTTAAGCGCATCTCCGCATGAGCGGATACAGATGCGAGCAAGATGAGGATGGGAGTAAGACTAATTTTCACGAGGGGATTCCTTCGGGTGTAATCGGCAGGTAACGCCGAAGCGCATCTGAGGAATCAGCTGCTCCGATTCCTTGCCGGTTTCGTCTTTGGAGAACTGACTATCGGTGAACGCGGTGTTGCCAGGAAAGCTATCGCCACCACTCTCGGCAGGGATCAGAAACTCCATGTAGGAGCCGATGTTTTCCCAGCGGCGGAAATGTTTCACGTAAAGCTCGCCGCCGCCTCTGGGCATGCGGAGTGCTTCTTTCATGGTCTTCTCGCCTTCATTCACATTGTTGTTGATGGAGTAGATTTTTACTTCAGGTCCAATTCCCTCACGCACGAGTAAGTAGCCGTAGGCGGGGCTCTTGTTTACGCGGCATTCGAGGGTGCGCTTGGGCGGGAGAGGATCGCGGATGGTAAAGATGCTCAGGCGAACCTGTCCCCAGGCGGTGGGGGCGAGTAGGAGAAGGGCAGTCGCAATCGGGGCAAACCATGGGCGCATGGGGGGTGTTTTATAATAACCGACCAAAAAGGTCAATATATGACTGATTATATAAGGTCAATGAAATTAATTAGTTATACGCATTGGCGCCGACGAGCCCCTTATTTCAAGTCGATCTTCTCGCCACTATAGAAGCGCCAGGTCTTGTGGGTGATGAGGCGGGCACCGCGACCGAAGGTGAAATAAGCCCACGCCCAGTGCAGGAGCACAAACACCCGGTTCTTGAATCGCGCCAGGTAGAGGATGTGTATGAACACCCAGATCACCCACGCTGTGAGCCCTCGGAACTTCATGCCACCTGTGAAGGCTACGGCCTTGGTCCTGCCCACGGTGGCCATGATTCCCTTATCGAGATACCGAAAACTTGGGCGGTTCTGTTTCACCAGGTCAGCGCCGATTACTTCACGGAGAAACTTTCCCTGTTGAATGGCGACGGGTGCAATTCCAGGGAGAAACTTTCCGTCAGCTCCTCGGACTGCCGACTGATCTCCAATGACAAACACCTGAGGGTGATTAGGGAGGCTTAGATCCGGGTTCACTATTACGCGCCCCTGGGGATCCTTTTCGCCGGGCACTTGCGCCGTGAGGCTAGAGGGAAACACGCCCGCGGCCCAAAGAATCGTGCGCGCGGAAATCTTCTTACTTCCCACTAGAAGGCCATCGGCCGAAAGTTCGGATGCGCGTTGGCCCGCGATCACCTCCACGCCGAGCTCACTCAGGTAGCTTTGGGCCGCTTCCGAAAGTTCCACAGGGAAGGCCGATAACACTCGGGCGCCCGACTCCACGAGAAGCACTCGCGTGTTACGGAGATCTGCTCGCCGGAAATCTTTTTTGAGAGTGTGTCGCGCCAGCTCCGCAATACCGCCCGCGAGCTCCACACCGGTTGGGCCGCCGCCCACTACCACGAAGGTGAGGCACTTCGCTCGCTCTTCGGGAGTTGTCGCTTTTTCTGCGAGCTCGAAAGCGAGAAGAACTCGTCGCCTGATTTCAAGCGCTTGTTCGATCGTCTTGAGGCCGGGCGCTGTCTCTTCCCAATGATTCTGGCCGAAGTAGGAGTGCTTTGCGCCACAGGCGAGCACAAGATAGTCCCAGGTCGTCCAATCCTCGCCCGCCCCCACTCGCTGCCCGGGCAGATCAAGTTTGTCGATCTCCTGAAGAAGAATGCTCACGTTGTTCGTGCCTCGGAACAAAGCGCGAAGAGGGACTGCGATGTCGGTGGGGCTGAGGCCGGCCATGGCGACTTGGTAGAGAAGTGGCTGAAACAGGTGGAAGTTTCTCCGGTCGATCAACGTGACGCGCATGCCTGGTAGTTTTCGGACTTCCCGAGCCGCAGCAAGTCCACCGAATCCACCGCCAACCACGACCGTGTGCTTCACTCAAATGCTCCTTTGGGTACGCTGAAACTCCACGGCGAACCGGTGAGCCTCGTCGCGAATTCTTTGCATGAGATGGCAAATGGGCGAGTCCGGCGCCAGGTTGATCGGGTTCATTCTTCCTGGTTTGAACACACGTTCGAAAGTTTTCTGTACCTCGCGATTGTCGAAGTCGCTCTCGGTTTTAGACTTGGCGAGAGCGATCAGGTCCACGCCTGTGATGTTCAGGTCCTTCATTACCTCCGCCGCCATCCCGAGCTGGCCCTTGCCGCCGTCGATGATGATGAGATCGGGCCGTTCTTCAAAATTCTGCGCGCTTTCATCCCGGCTCTTCACCAGGCGACGCTCGATCACCTCTCTCATGGCAGCGAAATCATTTTGCACATCAATGGATTTGATCTTGTAGCGACGATAAAGGTTCTTGTCGGGTTGGCCCTCAATGAAGACCACCCGGGACGCTACGATTCCAGTGTCGCCGAGATTGGAGATGTCGAAGCACTCCATGCGGCGCGGGTAATTTTCCAACATCAAGCGAGCCTTTAGATCCGAAAGTACGCGGAAAATATTTCCCTTCTCGCGTTGCTTTTGGTCATAGGCGTTTTCTGCATTTTTCTGCGCCAGGAGCACGAGGTCGTGCTTCACGCCGCGCTGGGGTTCATGGAACCGGGTGCGATGACCAAGTTGGGCAAACCCCTCTTCGAAGAGAGGCTGTTCATCCAGGGGGAATGGAAGCAGGATTTCGTCAGGAACTTTTTTTGCCTCTGCTCCGGGAATCACCACCGGGTCCGTAGGCAGGGTGTCGGGCTCCAGGCGATCGTCGACGAGATAGAATTGGGCCAGGAAGCTGGCGAGCACTTCCTGATCCGTGCGGCTTTCCACATGGTCGAAGTGGAAGGCGGCCTGATCGACCACGTTTCCTTGGCGCACGAAGAGAAGGGTTACGGATACGGTGTCGTCCTTCCGGTACCATCCGATGACATCCCGGCTTTCGGGATCGAGCGGGGAATGGGACACCGCCGACTTGGAACGTTGCTTCAGAGCTTCTTCCAGGAGGCGAATCTGATCGCGCGTGCGCGCGGCCTGTTCGAACTCTTCAGCCTCGGCGAGGCGCTCCATCTCGGTCTGAAGTTGATGGAGGGCGTCCTTGCTGCGTCCTGAAAGAAGCTGTTCGGCTTTGCCGAGATCGCGCGCGTAATTTTCGGGAGTGATAAGGCCCGTGCACGGCGCCGAACAAATTCCAATTTGATGGTTGAGGCAAGGGCGGGAGCGATTTTGAAATTCCACGTCGCTACAGTCCCGGAGCTGGAACGAGCGATTGATAAAACGTAGCGCCTCTCGGAGCGCATGGGACGAAGTGAAGGGGCCGAAGATACGAGTTTTTCGTCCCTTCTTCGGCTTACGGGTATAGACGAGTTTGGGAAAAGTGTGGGTCTCATCGATCACCACGTAGGGATAAGCCTTGTCGTCCTTGAGAAGAATGTTGTAGCGCGGTTTGTGCCGCTTGATCAGCACGCTCTCCAGGATGAGCGCTTCGGCCTCGGAATGGGTGAGGATCACCTCAAAGTCGGAGATGCGGGCCACTAGCGCTTTGGTCTTATTGTCTTCATGGGTGGCGGTGAAATAAGTGCGCAGACGATTACGGAGACTCTTGGCTTTCCCCACATAAAGGGTCTTGCCCTCCTTATCCACCATTCGGTAGACGCCCGGTTGATCGGTCGTTTCGCGGGCCTTCTCGCGGAGAAGTTCGATGCGCTGGGGGGCGGTCGTCATAGAGAATTTATAGCCGGGATGGAGGGGTTTGGGGAGCGCGCGGGGGACTTCTTGCTGTTTTCCCACACCTATAGGTTGGGTAGTATTTCGGAAATGGCATCCTTTTTTCTCAATCCTACTAAAAAGAGGAGCTTAGAAACCTGATTAATATTAAATACATACAAATCAATGCAGCGTAATGCATTTTGGTCGTGACTAAATTGCATTACGCTGCAACAATGGAGGAATGTATCTTCGGTGTTGTGCCTCCTCAATCGCAAACGACCTCGAAAAGAAACTCGTTCTGTTGGCGGGCCCCCGCCAGGTGGGGAAAACCACGGTATCGTGGCAGCTTTTTCAGAAGTTTGAGTACCTGAACTTCGACGATCTCGACCACCGCCGAGTGATGATGGCGAAGGCGTGGCGACGCGACGTGGATCTGGTTGTCTTTGATGAGATTCACAAAATGCCGAAATGGAAGGCGTGGATAAAAGGAGTCTTCGACACGGAGGGCGTTCGCCCGAGAATTCTTGTCACAGGTTCTGCGCGTCTGGACGTATTTCGGAAAGGCGGCGACTCCTTGGCGGGGCGACACTTTCTTCATCGCATGCTGCCGTTTTCTCCTGCAGAGCTTAGGAAGCAAATACCGCCCGACGAGTGCCTGAATAGAATTCTCACAGTGGGAGGATTTCCCGAACCGTTTACTGACGGCACCCAGGAATTCGCGAAGCGCTGGCGGTCCACTCATCTGGATCGGATTTTAAAGGAAGACTTGCTTGAGCTGGAGCCGGTGAGGAGCATTAAAAAGATCGAGATCCTGGTGGATCTTTTGGCGGAACGCGTGGGTTCCACCATCAACATGGCTTCACTGGCGCGAGACTTGGAGGTTTCTCCACACTCCATTAAGAAGTGGATCGGAATCCTTGAGTCTCTTTACGTGATCTTTGTGGTTCCACCTTATTCACGGAACATTGCCCGCGCATTATTGAGAGAGCCAAAGATATATTTCCACGATACGGGACGCGTTATCACTGAATCCGGTGCGAGATTCGAAAACGCGGTAGCTTGCGCTTTATTGAAGTGGCAGATGGAGCGCGAGGACCTGAATGGAGACAAGTGCCAGCTTTACTACGTGCGCGACAAGGAAAAGCGCGAGGTGGACTTTCTTGTAGAAACAGATAGAAAGATTGAGCTTCTGGTGGAGGCAAAGGTCTCCGATGCGCACTTGTCTCCGCACTTAGTTTACTACAACCAAAAACTTAGGCCCAAGAGCGCGGTGCAACTCGTGCATCAATTGGGCCGCGAGACGGACCGCGAGGGCATTCAGGTTCGCAAGGCAGCTCCGTGGCTAGCGGACGCACTGGTCGTGCCGGGGTAAGACGGCAGCGCCTTCACCGTGACGCCCCCCCAATATTAACTCGGAATATCGCGCCTCGGGTTACTGTCAGGTAAAATTGGTTTGGCAACAAACCGCCTGCTTTGCTAACATGAACCAAATTCACAATATGAGGAAATTAAATAATGAAAGTTCTTGTGATTGGCGCTGCATTAACAATATCGGGATGTTCTTCTGTGATGTCGGGAACAAGCCAAAATGTGACGGTCACGTCTAATGTTTCCGGCGCAAATGTAATCGTGAATGGCAATAGTGTTGGAACTACGCCGGTTACGGCCAGAGTGAAGCGTGAGTCTAAGATGCACTATATCGTAAAGAAAGAAGGTTATGAGCCCTATCAGGCCACCATGGAGACCAAGATGGATCCCTGGTTTTTTGGCAATATAATAATAGGTGGTGTGCTTGGATCGACTACGGATTTTGCTCTTGGGACGACAAATAAAATAGATCCAGACAATCTTTACGTTGAACTTGTGCCTGCGGGCTCTAAAGTAAAAAGGGAATCAAAGGACTCGGGGCGCGTGGGGGATTCATCCGAAAAAAAGTAGGGTCACTGCCGTGTGGTCCGAGGCAGTTAGACTGGCCCAGGATTAGGTCGTATGTGGCCTATAATTTTTTTGGTGTTTTGCAGGACATTAGAGCTGGGTCCGGGCCGCATTTGCAATTCTTACAAAAACCAGGTTCGGAGTGTTTTACCGCAATCACCTCGTTGGATCGATTATATAGCTTAAGATCCAAGCTTGATGAATTTGAAAACTTCAATGAGGCGTTGCGGAAAATTGAGGAGTCTTTGTAGATTATTGGCACAATTTGTTTTGTGCTCTTGTGTTGGCTCGAGCGTATTCGCGGAAGAGGGCCCCAAGAATGGAGGGGTGCTTCTTGTGTATGTCGGGCCGTCTGGATTGGCTCTTTCGTCCCTATTCGGACATCTGTTTATAGTCGATGAGGGTAAGCATTTCTTCGAGTCGGATTCGTACTCGTTTGTGACCGAGGATAGGTTGGCTAACGATGGACTGGCCGAATATGTGTACCGCGGAATTGGCGGTGGATATGATGGTTTTGTTCTAAGGGAGCCCCTGTACAAATCTCTGCGTCGATATGCAGAAGTTGAGGAACGTGCCCTGTATTTTTTTGAAATAAACAAAAGCAAGAAAAATTTGGAAAATTTGCGGCTCGAGTTGCGTTCTGTCCAGGGGGCGGCTGCTCCGTATAGATTTTTGTCATTCAACTGCGCAAGTTTTTTTAGAAGGCTGTTTGCCAAACTCTATCCAGACAAAATTCGCGACTGGCGCTTTTTTGACTATCCGGTCGGCCTTGTCTCGGACCTAAGTAACGCAGGCATTGTTTCATTAAAAGCTGTTTGGCCGGCTTCTTCAGTGGGGGTAAAAATTCAAAAGCATCTGATGACCTCTCTTGAAGTCAGCGAGACCGAGGAGTGCATTTCCCGTAAGTTGACGGGCGTTAAGGAGGATTGTTTGTCTTTGTCGTCGGCGCAGAGGCAACTTTTGTCTATGTACTATTGGCTGCTAGTTTCTAAGGGCGAGAAAATAGGTAAGTTAAATTCGATATCTATGGTCTCCGGTCATGGTCGGCGAATGAAGTTGGAGGGGGAGGCTTTAGCTCCCTATTCGGAGGCAATTCGAGATTTTCCCGGGGGGACTAAAGTGGGATTTGTTAGAGATTTTGCTGTGCGTGTGAGTCGCATATCTGTTCAGCCGTTGTTTCGGTCAGTGCACGGACTTTGGAATGAGCCCGACAATCTAGATGAACTTGTTTTTGGGGCCGGGGAGGTTGAGTTTGAGTCTGGTCGGGTTAAATTGATTCAGGGTAAGTTGTTGTCATTGGCTTCCGTTCGAGATTTTAATCCAATAACCAACCTGATTTCCCATAAAATTCATATCGGAAAATTTGTTAGATCCGAGGAGTTTCCAAACAAGAGTCGATTTGGAGGAGAGGTTTCCGTCGGAGTGGCTAAAGTTTCACATAATGCAATGGGAGCCGTATGGATATCTGGCGATATTGGCCGTGGTGCGGGGCCACTGGGAATACTTCGCATATCGACAGATTTGCAGGCCTCTCCTTGGCGCAGATTGAAGGTGGGATTGGTTGGCGGCTTTACTCCGTACTCAATAGCGAACGAGTTAGATCGCTTATTGGTCGAGGGCTTTCTTTCAATCGGATTGTCCAGGAGAATTGGTTTACAGGCTAAAATAATTTTTTCGAAAAGCGGTCGCGCGACGGAAAATATAAAAAGATTTCTCGGTGCAGAGTTTTCATTTTAAGATGAGCCCCCGGATTTCTCCGGAGGCCTTCAATCTCAGACGAACTCGAATTAGATCGAGCAGCCGAGAGCGGCAGAGGAAGCCTTCACGTTCTTGAAGAGTTCCACGGCGCCGCCGTTGCCCACGAGGGACTCGAAGTTTGCCTTCGTTACAGAGCCGAGCTCGAGAGCGCCAGCGTCGGAGCAGCCGAGCGTGCGAGCAAGAGCTTGGAGGTTTTCGCCGTTGCCGGAAGCCATTTCCACCACGAGGTTGTCGTAGTTAGAGGCCACGAACTCGGCGCCAGGAATTTCGTTCTTCGCGAGGCTGTGCTGATCGCAGCCGATCGTTCCGGTGGTCATGCCGAACGTGTAAGGCACGAAAGTGTTTGTGGTGGCGCGGGTGGTGGTAGCGAGGAATGACTTTTTCTTCGTGATTTCCCAGCCAAGGCCACACATGTCAGATCCTCCGGGTGAGGCCGCGGCAGCGATATGCGGCGCCACGAACGCAGCGAACACAGCAAGAGCAAGAATCTTCTTCATTCGAAAGAAACTCCAAATAGGTTGATGTTGTGAAAATTGTAGGGGTTTCAGAAGTAACGGTTCAACAGGATTCTGGACTCGAGCACGTTTTGTCCGATTGACTCGCCGCGCAGAGTGGCGGTCACAAGGAGGCGTGCTTCCCACTCGCGGGAGAACTGGTGGGTTTGCCCGAGAACGGCCTCGAAGAAATGCCCCTGTCGCTCCCGTTCTTTCACGTCCCAAAGCGCGCGACCGAAAGCCACCACCTTTTGCCGTGTACCCCAGGAGCGGCCCAACCCCGCCTCGGCCCAAGGTAGCCACCGAAACCGCTCGGCGAGAGAGCTCGAAACTTCGGCACGTACGCCAAAGAGGGACCACAGCACATTCTTGTCGGACCCGGGCATCACGCTCCAGCCCACGCCGCCCTCTCCTCGCAACGCCCGACAGGAAATGCACCCCAGATCCTTTTGTGGCGTCCAAGCCACACGGGCGCGCCAGCTTAAGGGAGACACAGCTTCGGTTACGGGCTGGAGGGAAACGATGGCGAGGGCTTCCACTTCTTCCATCTGCAGCCGTCGCGCGCGCTCATACCAGCGCAGCGTGAACCCCGGGAAACTGATCTCGTTGAAGGGGGAGAAGCCCAGATCCACGTTGAAGAGATCGTGGTAAGCGGATCGTACGCCGAACTCCACGAAGTCTCCCGTGCGAGGGCCCGCATCGGAGATTCCTCCGCCCACGCTCCAGCGAGTGGCGTGATGGCCAAGGTCGGGACGGGTGCCGTCGGCCACCACAGCGAGGCGATGGTCCGGATCATCAGCGGTTTTGCTTCGCTTCACCAGAGTGCGACGAAGCAGCGTGGGCCACTCTCCCACAAACGCGTCCTTATCCTTTTGTTTTTCGTATTGGAGGCGGGTGAGAAGAGCGTCGAGCACCGGGGCGCGGTCCACGGTTTCCACGGCGGTGTCGCCGGAAAGGGTCTTTCTGAAAGTGGCCAGGTCTTCGGCGGAAAGGGAAGTCACTTGTTGGAGGAGTTTTTTGTACAAAGAGGGGCGAAAGTTCACCTTCGACACGGCACTGGGAACATCGGTGATGCGCTTCACGGTTTCGCCCGGAATCGCGTGCACAAGAAAGTCGGAAATTTCCCAGTCGGGCTTCGCCACTTCCAGGAATCGCAGAATCAGCCAGGAACAGTTTTCATCGAAAAAGAAGTAGTCGAGGTAGGCATTCATCTCCACCTCCCAAGCGTTGGCGAGCATGAACTTGGTTTCTTCCGGCGAGAGGTTCAGCTCGTATTCCCAGAGATCGCGACTCTCAGAATTGGTGTATTCATTTACCTTCGCATAGTAGGGCATCATGCTGAGCTGTCCGGGATAGCCACCAGTGAGACCGAACCACATGAAGAGGAAATTATTTTCGTCGGGCGGCACCATCGCCGCGTAGCTCAGGCCGAAGTCGAGAAGATCCACTCGCGCGCTGGGGCCGCGCTTCTGATTGATGCGCAAAAAGGTGTGGCCGAACATCGACGCCGGGTTGTTTGGGTAGGCGGCGGAAAAAACCAGCGTGGCCGACTCCGCGTTGAATCGAGCCATGAAGTTTTCAAACTTCGGACAAAGCTCTCGTTTCACGCGCAAACCGAGTTCCCGCTCCAAGAACTGCAGTCGAGCGGGAAAAGCGCACTGGGGGGAGAGCTTCGACCGTCCCACCGGTTCGGGGTTTTCTCGGAAAAACGCCTCAATGGTTGCGAGGAGCTCGGCGCGGGGGTCCTCTTTGCCGTGGGGAGACAAAAAGAAGCCTTCGCCATCGACTGCGCTTTCGTAGCCGTGAAACCAGTGGTGCTTATAGTGAAGGAGCCGGTGCCACACGCGGGAATCCGCCACGCGATCCAGTTCCCGAGGTTCAAATGATTGAACCGCCAAGGCAGACGGAGCGGCCAGGAGCAGAAACAATGCGGTGCGAAGAAGTAGGGACGGCATGGCTTTGTTCAATTCACGGATTGGTATAAGCTGCATACTCGCAACTTCATAGGGGAATTCTGTGGCTGCTGGAGAAGAACTCGTCTGTTACTGCACCACGTGCAAGCTCAACTTGCGGCACGTGATCATTGCCCATAAGAACGGCAATTCCGGCGCGATTGCCAAAGTGCGTTGCAACACCTGCGGCACGATTCACTCCATGCGCAACGATCCGTCGCAGCGAAAAACGATTTCCGACAAGAAACCCCGTGTTCCGGGCGAGCCACGTAAGCAAATCATCCCGGTGGAAGTGGAGTGGCGCGAGCAGCTCTCGAAGGCGCAAGGAAAGCCATCGATTCCCTACGCTCCCACTCGTGACTACAAAATCGGCGATGTGATCGAGCATCCGACCTTCGGCGCCGGCGTGGTGCGCGGTCTCAAGGATGGGAATAAATTCGAAATTCTTTTTCAACGTGACGTTAAAACCCTTGTTCACCGCCTGAAGGCGGCCCAGGAGGAGTGACCATGGCAGAAGTGCAACCCTTGAACCCTGTGCATGAAAATGTTCTCAAGCGGTTTCCCGCGGCGGGGCGAGCGCCCGTGTGGCAGGGCGTGTCTGACAAAGACTGGAATAACTGGATCTGGCAGCAGCAGAACCGCGTGAAAAATATTGAAGGTCTCGAAAAGGTGATCAAAGTCACTGACGAGGAGAGGAAGGCCTACGAAGGCTCCGTGGAGATGTTCAACATGAGCATCACACCTTACTACGCCACTCTCATGGACCCTGAAGATCCAAACTGCCCGATCCGCCTGCAGGCGGTGCCGAAACTTGGCGAGCTCACGATTCGCCCGGAAGATATGGAAGATCCGCTCGCAGAAGAGCGTGACATGCCCGTGCCGGGGATTACGCACCGTTATCCGGACCGCGTGCTTTTCTACACCACCCACAACTGCGCCATGTATTGCCGCTTTTGCACGCGGAAGCGCAAGGTTTCCGACCCGGGTTCCGCCGCTCAGAAGCAGCAACTCGATAACGGGCTGGAATATATCCGCAACCACCCGGAGATTCGCGACGTGGTGATCTCCGGCGGCGACCCGCTCTCGAACTCCGACGAGCGCCTCGATTATATTTTGAGCTCGCTCCGCGCGATGCCCCACATCGAAATGTTTCGTATCGGTACGCGTAATCTCGTGACGCTTCCTCAGCGCATCACCGACGACTTCGTGTACATGGTGAAGCAACACCATCCTGTGTTCCTGAACACCCACTTCAATCACCCGAAAGAGTGCACCCGTGAGGCCATGGACGCCTGCCGCCGGTTGGCCGATGCCGGAGTGGCTATTTCCAACCAGATGGTGCTTCTCAAGGGTGTGAACGACGATCCTAAGATCGTGAAGGCCCTGAACCACAAGCTTCTGATGATGCGCGTGCGGCCCTACTATATTTACCAGTGCGATCTCTCCCAGGGGATTTCTCACTTCCGCACTCCGATCGAGAAGGGCCTTGAAATCATTGAGAACCTTCGCGGCTGGACCTCGGGCCTCGCTCAGCCTCATCTGGTGATCGATGCTCCGGGCGGGGGAGGCAAGATCACGATCCTGCCCCAATACCTCCTCGCCAAAGAGGGCAAGAAGGTGACGCTGCGAAACTATAAGCAGCAGCAGTTCACCTACTGGGAACCCTGAGGTAGAACCCCTCTCGCATGAGGGAATGGCAGCAAGAACTACGCACGGCAGGCGCCAGGCATGATGCCCAGGTGGAGGAGCGGTATCGCACCCTCGTGCCGGCCTATTACGCCTCTCTCATCAATCCGAACGATCCCCATGATCCGATTGCTCGGATGGCGCTTCCCTCTGCGGAAGAATTGATCGCGGGGGCGGGAATGCGGGATCCGATCGGGGATCTTGCGCGGCAGGCGGCTCCGCGCCTTACCCATCGATACCGCGACCGGGCGCTTCTCCACACCACGAACCTTTGCCCCATGTATTGCCGGTTCTGCTTTCGCAAGAACCTCATGAACGAACGGGAAGAAGAACTCTACAGCGGCGATTTCGAGGCGGCGTTTCAGTATTTGGAACAGCATCCGGAAGTGACGGAGCTGATTTTCACGGGTGGTGACCCGTGGATGCTCTCCGACGAAAAAATTGGCGCTCTTGTGGATCGCGCGGCCCGCGTGGCTTCGCTTCGCTCTTTCCGGTTCCACACGCGCATGCCGGTAACGCTTCCATCCCGTGTAACCCCGGAGTTGGTGCGAGCGATCACGCGACCAGGCCGGGGGCGAACCGTGGTGGTCACGCATTTCAATCACGCGCGAGAGGTCACGGAAGATGCGCGCCGTGCTGTGGCGATTCTTCGCAACGGAGGCGTGATCGTGCTCAACCAAAGTGTGCTCCTTCGAGGAGTCAATGATTCCACGGAATTGCTGCGCGAGCTTCTGGAGGCGCTGGGCGATGCGGGCGTGATTCCTTACTACCTTCATCACTGCGATCCGGTGGAGGGTGCGATGCATTTTCGTGTGCCGGAGGAAGAGGGCTTAGCGATCTGGCGTGCTTTGCGGGGGCAATTGCCCGGCTATCTAATTCCGGAGTTCGTGGAGGAGCGCCCCGAGGGGAAGGGGAAGGTGCCGGTAGGTTCCTGGGTTAATCACCCGAGCTCCCCTGAAGCATTTCCAGTTCCAGCTTCTTCAGTTCGCGGACTTGGTCTCTGAGACGGGCCGCGTCTTCGAACTCATGCGCCTTCGCATGGGCGAGCATTTGCTGGTGCCGTTTCTCAATGGCCTTCCGCACATCCGCCAGGGTGTGGAACTTTGAGGCGTCAACTTTCAGCTCTTCTAAGTGCTGCAGCGTGTGTTCTGCTGCTGAAGCACGAAGGTCGGTGGAGGAATCGTCGCTTTCCCACTTCTTGATCGCCCGCACCACGGTTTGCGGAATGATGCCGTGAGTTTCGTTGTATTCCATTTGAATGCGACGCCGGCGTTCGGTCTCGCCCACGGCCTTCCGCATGGAGTCGGTCATTTTGTCGGCGTAAAGGATTACCCGTCCTTCGGAGTTACGAGCGGCGCGACCGATGGTTTGAATCAGCGAGCGCTCACTGCGGAGAAACCCTTCCTTGTCGGCGTCGAAGATCGCCACCAACGATACCTCGGGTAGATCAAGGCCTTCACGGAGAAGGTTGATGCCCACGAGCACGTCGATCGTGCCCATGCGGAGGTCGCGGAGGATTTCAATTCGTTCGAGGGTTTCGATGTCGGAGTGGAGATATTTCACTCGAACGCCTCGGGACAGGAGAAAGGTGGTGAGGTCCTCGGAGCTCTTTTTGGTGAGAGTAGTGATGAGCACCCGAGTGCGATCTTCTCTGTCCACGCGCTTTTTGATTTCGGGGAGGATGTCGTCTACTTGGCTACGAGCGGGCCGAATCTCGATTTCCGGATCCAAGAGGCCCGTGGGACGAATGATCTGTTCCACGATTTCGCCACCCGATTTGGCAAGTTCATAATCGGCGGGCGTGGCGCTGACATAAATCGTGGAAGCTTTCTTCTCCGTGATCGCGGTGAACTCATCGAATTGGAGCGGGCGATTGTCGAGGGCGCTCAGAAGTCGAAAGCCGTATTCCACGAGGTTTGTCTTCCGTGAGCGGTCGCCGCGATACATGGCGCCGATCTGCGATACGGTCACGTGGCTTTCGTCCAGAATGCAGAGAAAATCTTCCGGAAAGTACTCCATCAAGGTGGGGGGGGGCTCGCCGGGGGCGCGTCCCGTGAGGTGGCGGGAATAGTTTTCGATTCCCTGGCAGAAGCCGAGCTCTTCCAGCATTTCGATATCGTAGAGAGTGCGTTGTTCCAGGCGCTGGAGTTCCACGTGCTTGTTGAGATCGAACAGCTGTTGCAGGCGTTGCTGCAATTCCACCTGAATCGAGTGAATCGCTTTCTTGCGCATGTCCGCTTCCGTCACGTAGTGAGTGGCGGGATAAATCGTGGCCACCTTCACTTTGCGGATCGGAACGCCCCGGAGCGGGTCCACCTCGGAGATGCTTTCCACAAAGTCGCCGAAAAATTCCACCCGTAGCGCCTTTTCCTCTTCGTAGGCCGGGAAGATCTCCACGGTGTCGCCCCGTACGCGAAAGGTGCCGCGGTGAAAATCGATGTCGTTGCGCTTGTATTGAATCTCCACGAGTTTCTTGAGGAGATCATTTCGCTTTTGTTCCACGCCCTCGATGATCGTGCAGGTGAGGTTGCGGTAGAGTTCGGGAGAGCCGAGGCCGTAGATGAAGCTCACGCTCGCCACCACAATTACGTCCTTGCGAGTGAGGAGAGCATGGGTGGCAGCGTGGCGCATGCGGTCGATCTCTTCGTTGATCTGGGAATCTTTTTCGATATAGGTGTCGGTACTCGCTACGTAGGCCTCCGGTTGGTAGTAGTCGTAGTAGCTGACGAAATACTCCACGGCGTTGTGAGGAAAAAACTCTTTGAACTCTTCGTAGAGCTGGGCCGCGAGTGTTTTGTTGTGGGCCACAATGATCGCGGGCTTATCGAGTTGGGCGATGGCGTGGGCCAGGGTAAACGTCTTTCCCGAGCCGGTTACGCCGAGAAGTGTTTGGTGCTTGCGTCCGGCGCGCACTCCCGCCACCAGCTCCTCGATCGCCTTCGGTTGGTCGCCCTTGGGTTCGAATTTCGAAACGAGTTGAAACAGGCTCACAGCGACCCATAATAGCCTCGGATTGCCTTTTCCACGAGGGTTTGGAAGCATGGGGGTATGCAGCAGGGGTCGGTGCAAATACTCCGCGACTTCTACGATCGGAATCCGTATCCGAAGGTTCCTCTTTTTGCCTCGGCACAGGTAGAGCAGACTTTCACGCTCCACTATCGGGCTGTCGTAGCCGCCTGTTTCGGAAGCGCAGCGCCCGCAGTGGCTCGCCCGCGCATTCTAGTGGCCGGCTGCGGAACCTTTGAGCCATATGTGGTGGCGCTGGCCAATCCAGAAGCAGAGATCGTGGCCGTAGACCTTTCCTCGAAGGCGTTGCGAAAATTGAAGTGGCGCCTGTGGCTTCATGGACTTGCCCATCGTGTGAAGCTAGTGGAAGCCGATCTTTTGAACCTGCCGGCCGAACTGGGCTGTTTTCACTACATGATCGCGTCCGGTGTTCTGCACCACTTGCCGGATCCCTTGGCGGGACTGCGCGCCCTGGAAAAGCGCTTGGAGCCGTTTGGCGTGATGCGGGTGATGCTCTATTCGCGCCATGGCCGGGAAAGTGTGCGGATGCTGCGGGACTTTGCGCGGCTCATGGGCGTGAAGAGCGGCCGTGATCTCCGCACGCTTGTGGATCAGTTGCCGAAGAGTCACCCATTTCAGTTTGCCTTTCATCTCTACTCCGATGCCACGAATGAGGTGGGGTTGAACGACGGATTTTTCCATCCCTCGGAACACCATTTTGCGGCCGAGGAAGTGGAGGGTTTGCTGGCGGGCGCCGGAATGGAAGCGACCTACTTTCTTCACTCATCGGGTGGCCAATCGGAACGGTTCCGTGAGTTGTTTCGTCCGCGCCGTGAGATTTCCCCGTGGCGACAGCTCGCCGTGCTCGACCGTTTGAACGAGCTGGAAAGCAATTTCAGATTCTTTGCTGCGCGGCGCGGGGATGTGCAGCGAGCGCCGCGACCAGAAGGTCCATGGGAGATCAACCCGGTGTTGGCATCTCTTGAGGGCGGGCGAATTTATGTGGCCGCTCTCGATAGGGAGGTAACGGTGGGCCCCGGGCCGGATGCGGAGCAGGGACTCGTGGCATGGCGGAAAGGAGGCGCGGTTTGGAACTAACGGCGCTCACAAAAATCTCCTCTCATGACGGTTGGGTGCGATTGCGTGGTCCGGCGGGGGCCGCAAATCTTCTGCGGTGGCAGGAGGCCCGACGTTTGGTAGCCGAGGCGGAACCGCGCGGATTCGATTTGCCCTCTTGGGAGCTTCACGACGAGCTTGCGGCGGATTTACGCCGGAAGGGAGTCGACGTGGCCGACGGGGGCAGCGTGAAGCACCTGTCGCCGCGAGCATGGAGCTTTTCCAGCGAGAGGGCACCGGAGAATTTTCTGTCGTTAGCGCGTGCCTTTGAAGTCTTGGGGATGCAGATCGACGGCATCGCCGTTCCCGACGACCTCTTGCCGTTTCTGGAGCGACACGGCCAGCGAGTTGCCCATCTGGAGCTGCAACCGATGCTCGAAGCGCTCGATCTTCTCACCTGCTACCGTGAAGAAGGGTTCGCAATTCTCCCTCGAAGAACCTGATACACGTTTCCCGCTGCGAAAGTTTGTTTTGCGCCGCACCCGGCGGTTGCTAAAATTTTAGGATGATCACCTTGCATCGACTCAACGGGAAAGAGTTCGTGTTGAACGCGGAGCACATTAAATTTGTGGAATCCACGCCAGACACGGTGATTACTCTGTCGCCGAGTGATGAGAAATTCATGGTGAAAGAGTCGGTGGATGAGGTGATCAGCCGAACCATAGATTACAAACGTAAGTGGCTGTGGACGCCGCCAGAGCATAGGAAGTAGCGATGGATATTTTTACATCAGCAGGAATGGTACTGGGCATCGTGGCCGTGGTGGGAGGTGCCTTCCTGGAGCACCTTCCGATTACCGCGATTTACGCTCCCACGGCATTCATCATCGTGATGGGGGGAACGCTCGGCGCAATTTTCGTGAGCTTCCCGGCGGCCGACTTGAAGCGCGCCTTCACGGAAGGGCTGAAGCTGGCTTTCAAAAATCTCGACACCGACTATCGCCCGTTGATCGAAGAGATCACGAAGGTGGCGACTGTTGCTCGTAAAGAGGGCGTGCTCGCCATTGAAGGCATGCGCAACTCCATTCAGGATCCAAAACTGAAGAAGGCCCTGAAGTTCGTGATCGACGGATTCGAGCCGAAGACCGTGACCGAAATCCTCGAAGCTGACGCCTACTTTGAATTCGAGGAAACGGAAGTGGCGGGCAAGCTTCTTGAAGGTATGGGTGGTTACTCTCCCACGATCGGAATCATCGGAGCCGTGCTTGGTCTTATTCACGTTATGAGAAACCTTTCCAATCCCGACGCGATCGGCCCCGGTATCGCCGTGGCATTCGTGGCAACGGTGTATGGAGTGGGGTTTGCGAACCTGATCTTCATGCCTCTCGGCACTAAGGTGAAGCGCAAGGCCGCGATCCAGCAACAGCGCGGCGAGCTCATCAAAGTAGGAATTCAAGGAATCCAGGAAGGGCTCAACCCGCACTTCCTCAAGGAAAAACTCGAAGTATTCCTCGAGCACAAGTATCGCACTCATGAGGAAGGCGCCCACTAGTAGGGGCGATAACAAGTGAAGAAAAAGCACCCGGAACATGTGAACCTCGAGCGCTGGCTGGTGAGCTACGCCGATTTCATCACGCTTCTTTTCGCCTTCTTCGTGGTTATGTATGCGATGGCCAACCAGGACAAAGCGAAGGCGAAGCAGATCGTGGAAGCCATCGAGAAGTCCTTCAATGGTCCTGCCTCGAAACTCGATCTTGGATCCGGCCGCGAGGTGAACGTGCTCACCAACCCTTCTTCGATTCGTGGGCAGGTGGTGGACACTCCCATGGGTTTTAATAACGCTGAGCCGAACAAAACTCCTGAGCTGGCGCAGATCGCGAGCCGCATCGAGGAGAGCCTCGCCTATCAGCTCCAGACCACTGATTTGAAGGACCACCTTCAGATTATTTACGACGAGCGCGGTCTCGTGGTGCGGATTTCCGCTAACAAACTTTTTGATCCAGGTATGGAGTCGGTGAAGGTTCAGTACCTTCCGCTTCTCGACAAAATCGGAGAAGTGATTTCATCGTCGGATCGTTTGGTCCGAATCGAGGGGCACACTGACACCACCTCCATCCCCGTAGGTTCGAAATTTCCCACCAACTGGGAGCTGTCGACCGCGCGTTCGGCCTGGATCGTGCGCTACTTGAAGGCCAAGTTTAAACTTCCCACGTCCCGATTCTCTGCGGCCGGGTTTGCCGACGGACACCCCATCGGATCCAATAAGACCGAAGAGGGGCGCGCCCGAAATCGGCGCGTGGAAGTAGTAATTACCAATGTGAAGGATGTTTCGGAGTAACGTATGAAGACTGCGCTGATCGTGTCGATGGTGATTTTAGCGGCAGGGGCTGCGACGGCAGGCGAGTTGAAGAAGGCGACTTGTGTGAACGTGCACGAGTCGAGTTCCGGACCGAACGTGTTACTTACATGCAATCCCGAACGAGGAGCCCCGATTCCTATGGTGATTTCCGGATCGGTGCCGAACGATTCCGGTGTGGGCACAATGAATGCCATGGTCCTCGCCTTTATGCAGATGAAAGCGCTCAATCCAGAAATTCATCGCTCCGTGAAGCTGATGATTGAGTATTCCCTTGAGAAGCCCGAATGGTCTCCAGAGCCCAAATTCTATGTTCAGCGAGTGAGCCTGAGCAACGAGCGCTAGCTTGTCGCGGCTGCTGAAATTCTTTGTAGCGCCTCTTCTCCTTTGGGCGGCGCCGTCATGGGGCGATCCGGTTGCCTGTAACAGGCAGCCCGCCGTGACTGCTGCCATTGAAAATGCATTGGGAAAGCCGTGCGGTGAGATGAGTGCTCAGGATTTAGCCGGTCTTGAGGCACTGGATTTGTCTTATGCAGCCCTCACTGAGGTTCATCCCATCGATTGGGCAGGGCTCAGCGGCATTAAGGTGCTCTGGCTTCACGACAACAAAATCGCCACCTTGAAAGATGGTGCTTTTGAGGGGCTGAGTAGTCTTCAGGAGCTTTATCTGTCCCGAGCGGGATTGAATCGGATGGATGACGATGCGTTTCGTGGGCTTAGTGAGCTTCATACGCTGGTTCTCAGCGATAATGGCATTCAAGAGATTGGTGATGGAGTGTTTCGCGGGCTGCGTTCTTTGCGCCACCTGAATCTGAATGGAAACGAACTCGAGGAGTTAAGTCGAGACTCGTTCGGCGGCCTCTTCGCGCTGAAGCGGCTGGAGCTCCGAAATAATCGACTTCGTGGTTGGAATAAGAATCTGGAATTGCCGGCTCTCGAATATCTGGACCTGTCGATTAATCGGATTCTTAGCATTGTGCCCGATGGTTTCGCCGGGGTTGGGCGTCTTGTGGAGCTGCGCCTCCACGCCAACGAAATTGTTCAAGTTCCAACGAATTCATTTTCGAGTTTGAAGCACTTGGAAACGCTTCAGCTGGGTGGAAACTATGTTCGTCAGATAGAGGCTGGTGCGTTTACCGACCTCGACGCGTTGAAGTATCTGGGACTTGTGTATAATCAGATCGAAGATGTCCCCGCAGGAGCATTTCTTAGTCACGGACATCGCGTTGATATGCGGAGGAATCCAATTTCGGCGCTAACTCGGACTGCCCTTTCCGCTCGTTACCCGCAAATCACATTCCGCTGGGAGTAAGCCTTCGTTCGCTACTGTTTGCAGCGAATTTCCTGGGGGCCTTGAACAACAACTTCGGAGCCCTGTTTGCGAATCGCAAAATCCAGAGTGCCGCGTTCATGATCCAGTTGAATCTGCAGCGCGCCATCGTTCGTGCAACGGGCGGTCACAGAGGCGCCTCCTTCATTCCGGGTGGCTCCATCGGCGATGGCGCGAAGTTCTCCGTTCAGCAGGCCGCGAATCGAGTAAGAAGTTGTGCCTTCGGAGTTTTGGCCTTGCGCCACAACCAGGGACCGGCGGTTTGAGCACTTGTAGGTTCCTTCCAAATTCGGACAGCTATTCGCCCAGGTGAGAGAGGGGAAAACGATCAAGAGAATGGCAGCAAGGTGTTTCATGTTGGTCTCCGAAATCAGGTTCGCCCTTTATATTGTGACGCCGCGCGCCAGTCAACATCATTTGTGGCGATATAACCGCAATAAGATCAAATATTTATATCGGTCGTGCCGGCGAGTTAGCCGCCGAATGGATTGCGTAGTTCGAGCGTTTGCTTTCGGTCCGGCCCCACGGAAAGCAGCGCGGCCTTAACTTCCAGCTGTTCTTCAATGTACTTCACGTAGTCGCGAAGGGCGCCGGGAAGATCATTCCACTCGCTCACTTCGGTAACGGCTTCCTTCCAGCTCTTCAGGGTGGTGTAAACGGGCTTCATCTCGGCCACTGCCTCGATGTCGCTCGGGAAGGTGTCGAATCGCTTACCTTTGAGTTCGTAATGCGTGCACACCTTGATCTCATCGAGTCCGGAAAGCACATCGAGCTTCATGATGGCAAGGCCCGTGAAGCCGTTGATATTTCGCGAGTGGCGGAGGGCCACGAGATCGAGCCAGCCGCAGCGGCGCTTTCGCCCGGTGGTGGCGCCGAATTCCGCTCCCACCTGCTGGATGCGCTCGCCCACAGAATCAAATAACTCCGTGGGGAACGGACCGGAGCCCACCCGCGTGGTGTAGGCCTTCATGATGGCGATCACTTCGTGCACGGCGCTCGGAGGGATTCCCGTTCCGGTGCAGGCACCGCCGCTCGTGGTGTTCGAGCTGGTCACGAAGGGATAGGTTCCCTGGTCCACATCGAGGAGAGTTCCTTGGGCGCCTTCAAACAGAATCCGCTTCTTGGCGGCGATTCCATTGTGAATGAGTTCGTTGGTGTCTGCGATATAGGGGCGCACTTCTTCGCCCAGCTTGAGCGCGTGCTCCACTACCTGATTCACGTCCACGGGGGACTCATCGTAGAGCTTCGTAAAGAGCACATTCTTTTCCACGAGGCTCTCTTCCACGCGGGCGCGCAGGTATTTCGGATTCAGTAGATCGCCTACGCGGATTCCGAGGCGAGCGGTTTTGTCGGAGTAGGCGGGGCCGATGCCGCGCCCTGTGGTGCCGATGTTGGTGGCGCCGCGGCGCTTCTCCCGGGCTTGGTCGAGGACCTTGTGATAGGGCATGATCACGTGGGCCCGATCGCTGACGACCACTCGCGAGTCCTGAAGGTAACCCTTTTCCTTCAGCGTGCGAACTTCCCGCAGGAGCACCTCAAGGTCCACCACCACGCCGTTGGCAATGGCGCAGGTCTTCCCCTCGTGAAGAGCGGCGGCGGGAATCAGATGGAGCACAACCTTTTGACCGCCCACCACCAGAGTGTGGCCTGCGTTGTTGCCTCCTTGGTAACGTACGATGATCTCGGCGCGACCGCCGTAGACGTCGACTACTTTTCCCTTCCCCTCATCGCCCCATTGGGCGCCGACCACGGAAACGTTAGCCATTTCAGAGATCCTTTCCGTTCACTGCGGTGGGCTTTAAGCCGTCGCGGTGGAAATTCACGAGGTGAGTGGCAGCGGCGATGCCGATTTTCGTCTGACTTTCCTTAGTGGCTGCACCGATATGGGGAGAGCAAATCACCTTCGGATGCATCACGAGAGGATGGTCTGCCGGCACAGGCTCCACATCAAAAACGTCGAGGGCCGCGCCAGCGATCGTGCCGTCGTTCAGTGCCGCAAGCAGATCGGCCTCATTGGCGATGCCGCCTCGGGCGCAGTTGATGAAATAGGAACCTTTCTTCAGAAGGGAAAACTGCTTCTTTCCGATGGAGTTTTTTGTTTCAGGAATGAGCGGCATATGGAGGGAAACCACATCGGAGCTCTGGAAAACTTCGTCCACGGATCCGCACCACTTGCTCACATGGGCGTTGGCCGGGTCTTTGGCGAGCTCCGCGTGCCGGGGATCAAAGGCTACGACCTTCATTCCCAAAGCATGGCAGGAGCGGGCCACGATCGCGCCGATGGCTCCCATTCCGAGAACTCCCACGGTGCGACCCTGAACCTCAAAGCCAACCAGCTCTTTCTTCTCCCACAGATTCTTTTTCATGCCGCCGGTGGCGCGGGGAATTTCGCGAACCAGTCCGAAAAGAAATCCGAGGGTCAGCTCCGCTACGGCCTGGTTATTGACGCCCGGGCAGTTGAACACGAGGACCTTCTTTTCCGTGGCGGCCTTCACGTCTACGTTGTCTACGCCGGCCCCGGCACGCATGATCACCTTAAGGTTGGTGGCGGCGTCGATCAGGTCTTTCGTCATTTTGGTGGCGCTTCGAATGATCACCACTTCGTAGGCGCTGATGATTTTCTTCAGCTCGTCCTTTTCGATGCTCTTGTGGAGGGTGACCTCGTAGAGGCCACTTTGTTCGAGTTGCTTCAGGCCTTCGGAAGCGAGGCCGTCGGTAATGAGAAGCTTGTGCATAAATGAAAAACCCCCGGGTTAACGCCGGGGGTCTTTATATCACCGAAAACAGCTGAAATCAGTGCTTCACTTTGCTCTTCGCCTTACGAAGGGCGTTCTTTGCGGCGCGCGTCTCGTCGAAAATCGTGAGAGCTTCCTCGCGCAGGTCATTTTCATAAACGAATCGATAAAACGCTTCCATGTCGGCCTGCTGGCGGAAGTTCTTCGGAATGCCGGCAGGAAGGGCCGCCAGGGCTTCGGGAGTGGCCGGTGGGGGCACTGGCATGGATTTCTTCTGCTTCTGCTGGGTCTGAGTGGTTTTTGCCACGGGAGCCTCCTGGTTAGTGCTGTACGTTGTTATTTACCACGTCGCCATCCAACAGCCCATAGCGGTGGAGCTTGTTGTAGAGCGTCTTAATCGTGATGCCGAGAATCTTGGCCGTCTTGGTCTTATTGCCGTGATGGTAGGCCAACATCTGGAGAATGTGATTCTTCTCGAGATCGTCGAGAGTGAGGGGAATCAGTGTCTCCGAAGAAGAGCTTTGGGAGCTGTTCTGGCTGGCGCTCTGCGCCATGCGGATATTGAAGGGCAGATCTTCCAGCTTGATCTCAGGGCCTTCGGCCAAAACCTTGAGCTGCTCAATGGTGTTTTGCAGCTCACGGATGTTGCCGGGCCAGGAATATTTGGTCATGGCCTCCAGCGCGCGAGCGCTGATGGTGAGCTGGCGTGCGCTTCCGAAGCCTGCCTTATCGAGAAAGTGGCGCACGAGCATGGCCACGTCTTCGGGGCGCTTGCGGAGGGGAGGCATGCGCAAAGTAATCGTGTTGAGACGATAGAAGAGGTCTTCTCGGAAACGCCCGCCTTTCACTTCCTGCTCGAGGTCGCGGTTGGTGGCGGAGAGCACACGCACGTCTACCCGGATCGGCTGTTTCCCGCCGATGCGATACATCTCGCCTTCCTGAAGGAAGCGAAGAAGCTTGGCCTGAATGCTGAGGCTCATTTCCCCGATTTCGTCGAGGAAGAGTGTGCCGCCGTCGGCGGTTTCGGTGAGTCCGATCTTTTGCGCCACGGCTCCCGTGAAGGAGCCCTTTTCGTGACCGAAGAGCTCGCTCTCCAGAAGAGACTCTTGGAGGGCGCCGCAGTTGATCGTCACAAAGGGCTTTTCCACGCGATCGCTCATGCGGTGAATTCGGTGGGCCACTAATTCCTTACCGGTCCCGCTTTCGCCTTGGATGAGTACGCTCACTCGAGTGGGGGCGATCTTGTCGACCATGGAGAGAAGAGATGCCACGGCGGAGCTCTGGCCCACGATCTCGCGTTCCGCGGAGGAGCGGCTCACGATAGTTTTCAGAGCGCGGTTTTCCTTCTGGAGCAGCTTTTGCTGGTCGAGGATTTTCTGGTGGGCGGCGCGAAGCTCCTGGGTTTTCTCTTCTACGAGACCCTGAAGCTGTTTGTTGAACTCGCTGACCTGGCTGAAAAGGCTGGCGTTGGAGAGGGAGAGAGTGACCTGGGCGCCGATGCCCTCCATCACGTTGAGGTCGTCTTCGTTGAAGGCGTTTGCTTCCGCGGCCTCTACGTTGAGCACGCCGGCGAGCTTGTCGTTGGCGTCGAAGATGGGAACCGCGAGCGCGCTTTTCGTTTCCACGGGAAGCTTCAGGGAGGTGAAGTTTTTGTCGGTGGAAATGTCATTGGAGAGGTAGCTGTTTTCGGTGGCGATCACGTGACCGATGATGCCCTCGCCTTTGAGCTGGAATCCGGGCTGGAGAAAGTTCGCGTAGGCGCCTTCGTGAGCCTGAAGGGTGGCGGTGCCGTCGGTGCCGACGGTCCAAAGCGAGATGTAATAGTAGTGAAAGCGGCTCTGAATAATTTTCAGAGTTTCTTTGTGGACGTTGCCGGCGTTCACCACGTCCTTGAGACGAAGGCTGAGCTCGGCCAGCATTTTCAGCTGTTCTCGGTGTTTGGAAACGAGGGCTTCTTTTTCAAAGGGCATAATATTTACTCGCCTCACAGGTAATTAAGGCACCTGTTTGATGCGGCGCATATTATAAAACTTACACGGAATACGCAAGGGGAAACTGGCGAATCTTGCTTGGTTGGACCAAGGAAAAATTACTTAATATAATGATTTCATATGGTTAGTATTTTCCTAGGGAGCGGTTCCCTTTTAGATTTTTCATGGCCTCCTCCTATATATGAGTGAAATAGGCGCCCATTGAGCCCGAGTTAAAATCCATTAGAAATTGGCGCCTCCGTGTAAACCGTGGATACTCTTCAGGAATGGGAATTGTGAATGAGTCTTTGGTGGGCTTTTGTAGCGCCCCTTGGACCGACTGTATTACCTACGCCGATGGCTCGCTGAAAGCCTGTGACCGAAACGATAAGTCGTTTGGAAACTGGCAGAAAGACGGCCTCAAGAACACTTGGAACAGTAAAGAGTTCCAGGAGTTTCGTCTTGCCATGGCCGAAGGGCGCTATCCCGACTCGAGCTGCGCGAGCTGCCACAACAACGGCACTCAGCGGATGGGACACAGCTCCCTCGGCAATGCCTTCACGGTTCACTACGAGTACCTGCTCCAGGCGCTGGGGCAGAAGGGAATTCCCGATCTCGCCAACTTCTACGGAATTCTTGAGCAGCGGAAGGCTACAGACCAAACCGACTTTGTGATCGCCAAGTTTTTCAAGTGGCTGGAAGAAGCTCGCATCAAGCACCACAAGAAATGCGCGGAGGATCCGGCCTTTCTCAATGCGCTCCTCAAGCTACAGGTTGCGGGCGAAACTCACTGGGATTTTCTTCACGGTGTGCTCAAGCCGCGGCGAGTGGCGCCCTTCCGGCAGAGCCAGCTACAGGCGAAGTGTAACGCTCGTTGCATGATGTGCGTGGGCCGCTACACCGGCGAAATCATGACCGGCCCCACCATGGATCTGAAATTCGTGGACGAATCGTTCGCCGAAATAGAAGACGTGGTGGACTTCTGGTGCAACGGTTCGGAGTTTCTCCTTTATCGCGACTGGCGGAAAATCGCCCTCATGCTTCACGAAAAGGGCGGCACCAAGCTTCGTGTGAGCACCAATGGAATTCTGCTCACGGAAGACAACGTGAGATTCATGATCGACAACAAGCTTCTTCGGTTTCTCACTTTGAGTCTCGATGCGGCCACGAAAGAGACCACCGAGACCACGCGGATCAACGTGAAGTTCGATCAGAACTGGGAGCGCATCCGGTTCCTGTTCCGTTACGCCACGGAGAAGAAATACTTCGTGGAGTTCACCGCCGCCTTCGTAGTGATGAAGCGGAACTTCCACGAGCTCCCGCTTTTCGCCCAGCGACTCCGCGAGGTGGCCGGAAAGGATGCGATTCCGCGCATCACGATCCTGCCTCAGTTTCTCGAGAACATGGAGATCGAGGGTTACCGCCGCTGGGTGCATAAGGAGCATCACGCCCTTGTGCCGCTGGAGGATCTCCGGGAAGCGTTCCTGGAACTCAAGCGCGTGGCCGACGAAAACAATATTCTCGTGCAGTTCTACAATCAGAAGATGGAAGAGTTTGTGAAGGAAGGGATGCCTTTCCCCAAGTATTTTGTTCGGGCCATGGACCGGATGATTTTCCTCGACGACATGGAGAAGGGGACTTTCCAAAAAGACTACATTCTTCCGGCTCTCGCCGTGGCATTCCCGGGTGCGTTCCGGGCTTCAGCCTATGGCTACGAACGAATGCTGCCCGGGTTTGAAAAAGCGGTTTTGAAAGAGCTGGAACGCAACGAAGTGGTGTGCGCTGTGTTTTCTGAGTTTTCCGATGTGAAGGAGCGGGCGCGGCAGGAAATTCACAAGGCCGCTTCAGCCTACGTGGACGAGCAGCGCCGCCGCACCGGGGTGGTCTGCCACAATGGAATCTGGTTCTTCTTCGACCGCGACAGCTGGGTGAAGGATCTCGACGTGGGCGCCGTGCTCGTTGATGTTGAGTTTCATTCCGTGGCGCGCGTGCGGGCCAAGTTTCCCGGCGGATTCGCGCTTCTGTCGGACGGGCGCCTGATCCAAGGGCAGCGCTGGTTTCATTCCGTGGTGGACGCCCGGAACTCCGAAGGATTTTCCGTGGACATCCGGGATGCGGCTCCGAAGCTGGGGCGCTTCCGCGAAGCGCGGCTGTTCTTGCTGGGAATATTCTTTTCGAGGCTCCACATTTGGAACAAGCGGCTTCTGGGCGGCGTAAAGAGTCGGTTTCTTTGGGAGCTCTCGCTGAAGTACCGCGGCATGCTCGGAGCCTTGGGGTTGAAGGTGATTACTCCGCCCGTGCAGGCTTCTTCGGCGGCGCCGCCACAGGGCCAAAATAGACCCGCTTGAGTTCAGGATTTCTCCAACGGCTTGGCTCATTTCAATCGTTGAATTTGATCGCGTAGCCCATGCTGATAATCAGCTATTTGTGGACGCAGGCATCCTTCGTTGTGTAATTTGCATTCAAAAATCGAACAATGCGACCAAACGAATCAGGAGTAAAAACAACGGGGACTTGAGCCAAAAACTCTTCGTAAGATTTGGGCGGAGGAGGGCGCCGATTTTCCTCGAACGTGCGCACTCTGCTGTATAGATCCTTAAGGAGCGCGTGGTTTTTATCCTTAAAAAAGTAAACACTTTTGTCGCCCGCTGTTCCAATTCGAGTGAGATCCTTTTCTAAGTCTAAACTTGCAACAGGCTGAATCGCCAAACTCAAAGAATTCCAACTAGAGTCGCAGTGATATACGGCAGAACTCAAGTATCGACCCTTGAGGTTAAGGCTCTTATCATCGGTGACAATGGATTCGAGAGTTTGCGTCATTCCGTCGTCCACAAAAGCGGTTATCCCTGACGGTTTCACCAGCCGGAGCTCAGTTATTCCGTGAGAGACATCATAATCCGACGCATAGTCGGTTGGGCGTTCGCTGACGCAAATTGAGCCTTCAAGATACAAAGAGCAATTCAGGCCCCGTTCATATTGAGAATCAGGTGGGAAAAATACAACGCCTACGCCGGGAACTTCGTCGTACTGAACACCCAAAGTATCAACTTTGTACGGAGAAATGCTCCTAACATGGTATTTTTTTTGAGACGTTCCCACATATATGTCTCCTATCTTGGGAGTTGTAAACTCTTCAGAAACAAAATCTGAGTCGACCACAAACTTCGCTCCCACCGATTCGAAAATTTTTTGTCCATTGGATTTACCATTTGCGCCACGACTGATGTGGGTAAAAAAGGAAGCCCCGTGACTCAATTTTGAGAAGTAGGTGAAGATTTTTTCGTCTCCGTTCCACGCTCCGAAGCCAAAGAATGACTGGTCATTCTGTTCGGGGCCGTTGCCATGGTGTCTAGAAATGCGGGCAATTCTCTGGCCCTTAAATTTTCCGACCACAAATTCCTTTTCCAACAATACGCGTACGGTTGAAACGAACTTATCGGAATTCTTCGGGTCCTCAGGCGGCCCCCAATTCAGTTCATCCTCTTTCAACCCAGACCGCGGGTCATCGATAGTCACATGGGGAAATTGCATATTCTCAAAAAGCACGGAAGACGGAGTTGCGACAATTTCTCGGCTCGCCTGATCAGCCTTCGGGGGAGTCGTCGCGGCTCCACACGCTCCATTTCCAAAAATGTAAACCAAAACAGTGCAGATAAATTCCATGCGTGACATTTTAACGCAAAAAATTTAATTGGGTTAGGTAAAGAGCTACGGCTGTGTCGCCTCTGGCGGCGACTCATTTTTTTGAACAGATCCACTACGAGTAAGACCTCTCGCCACCACCCGAACCAACTCCCTCGCCATCGCCTCATGAGCGGCGCGGCTCGGGTGGCAGTCCTGCGGGCTTACACACCGGGAAGGCACTCCACGCAGGGCCTGAGAGAGATCGATCCAAGGCACGGAGTGTTTTTTTAGAATCGCTTCCACGTCGTGGGGCATTGCCTCCAGCTTGTCCATCAGCGGCACCCAGGCCACCACCAGGCGATAGCCCTCCTCGTGGGCGTTTTTGCTCCACTCCTTCATCTCCTCTTCAAACGCAGAGAGCTGATCAGCTTCACTAACCGAAGCGGAAAGTCCCTGGGGCGTGTGCCCGGAGAGCGCTCGAAGATGGCGCCGGATCCAGCGCGTGATGTGACCTGTCCCAAACTCCGGAATTGTTTTTTCGATCGCCTCCAGGGAGTACCAGTCGTGGGAGAGGGGCGGATGGAGAGAAAGCCGTCCACTATCGAATCGATAGTGCGGAACGGCCAGGCACAATCGCCCGCCGCTAGCCGCGCAGGGTTGCGCGTTGCGCCCGAGATGGGCGGGAATCATGGTGTAGATCACAGTCTGTGGCTTCAGCGTTCGGCGATCCTGGAGGCGGAGGCGAGCACCCACGGTGCCGTAGCCGGAAACACCGAGGTTGATCACCGGCTGCTGGATCATCTTTTCGAGTACGGCGCCGAAGGTATGTTCCCACGGAACCCCCATGCCCCAGGTGAAGGAGCAGCCCGCCAACACAATCGGAGGACCCGCTTGCGGCACACGGTGTTCGCCGGTGCGAGCGCCGTGGGCATCGGTAAGCTCCCAAAGCCAGGAACCTCCCTGCCGTGCCGAGGGGGCTACCTCGTAGCCGAGCTTAGGGTGAGGGATGTAAAACAGCGGCGCTTTTTCGATGCGGCGAAATTCCATCCAAGAGGCGAGGGTAACGCCTGCCGCGAGCGCGAACGTTACTGCTAAGGCGCCGCGAATCAGTTGGCCGGGCCCCACCGAGGAGCTTCGCAGTTTCCGAAATCAGAGGTGATCCGGCGATGGACGGTGTTGTCCACGTTGGTGATGTAGAGATTCTTTTTGCCCATTCGGTTGGAGCTGTAGACGAGGAAATAACCGTCGGGCGCGAAGTCCGGGTCTTCGTTGTTCCCCATGTTTTTGGTGAGGCGTTCGATCTTGGCGCCGCCGGAAGTCATGGTGAAGATGTCGAACTTTCCGCCGTCCCATCCGGCAAAGGCGATTTTTTCGCCGTTCGGAGACCAGGTGGGAGTGGCGTTGTAGTCGCCCACGAAGGTGAGGCGCGTGATGTTGGATCCGTCGACGTTCATTTTATAAACCATCGGGCGTCCAGAACGATCGCTCACAAACGCGATCTGCTTGGAGTCGGGGCTCCAGGCCGGGTCCACATCGAGTCCGTAGCTGTTGGTTACCCGGCGGGCCACTTTTGTATCGGGGTCCATCAGGAATATCTCGGGATTGCCCACGAAGCTCATCGTGAGAGCGATTTCTTTTCCGTTCGGAGCAAACACCGCACCGGAGTTGATGCCCTGCTTGTTGGAAAGCATCACGATTTTTCCCGTGGCCAGCTCATACCGGAAGAGGTTGTGGTTCCGGATGTTGCGGTTATTGCGGGTGATCGCCGTGAAGACGATGAATTTCCCGTCAGGACTCCAGCTCGGCGCCATCGCATGGGCGAAATTCTGCGTGACCTTGATGGGATTATGGCCGTCGTAGTCCATCACGTAGATTTCTTTTTTCCCCGTGCGGTCGCTCACGAAGGCGACTTTCGACGTAAAGGGCCCTTTCTTTCCCGTGAGGGCGTTGAAGATGTCGTTGGAAATCGTGTGACCGATCTTTCGCAAGGAGTTTAGGTCGCCCTTGTAACGCTTGCCCCAAACCTCGCGCCCGGCCGACACGGAAAACAGATGCAGCTCCACGGAAATGGCGCCGCCGGTCACCTCTCCCTTTCCCTTGATCAAATACTCCGCGCCGATGGAGCTCCAGTCGGTCATCTTGAAGGAGCCAGGAGCTACGCCGGCTCCCGCGCCTTCAATGAACGCGGATGGATTCAGGAAATCAAAGAGACCGGAAAACGAAAGATCCTCCATGGTCACATCGCGAATGGTCCGGAGGTGCCCCTCGGGATCGCGGGCGGTCTGGAGCGACGGGTAGGCCATCACGCTCTTCTTCAAGCGAGCCTCGCCCACGGCGACTTCCACGAGAGGTTTGTCGGCTCGGGCGTTGGGGTAAATGGAACACAGGGCCAGTGTGACGAGGAGGAGTTTCTTCATAGGAGAATTATACCGGAATCAGAGCGGAAAACGTACGAGGATCCCGCTGGCTCTCAGATCTCGGGCCATATCCGAGGGAGGCGGGGCGTAGGGGGTCGACTGCAAGATGGCTCGCTTCACGTAGTCGTCGAAGGTGTCGTTCCCGGAATTTTGGCGAAACTCATAGCGAATGAGCTTCCCGTCGGGCGCGATGTAAACCACCACTGCGGCCCGGAGCTGACTCTGGTTCTGCATATAAGTGGGAAGCGCCCAGCCGTTGCGAATTTTGGATGCCACGTGTCCGGCATAGGCATTTTTGGTGGCTTCCAACACGCCGTCGGCACTGGTGCCCTGGTTGAGCTGATTTCCCCGGATTGGGTTGCGGAACTTTTGCTCCAGCGCCTGCAGGCGCTCGTTCTTTTTGGCGGCGGCATTTTGTTCACGCTTTTGGCGTTCCACCTCTTCTTTGAGTTTCGCGAGGGCGTCTTTCGCGGTTTCCTTGGTCTTTTCCTTGAGAGACGGGTCCTTTTTCTTCTTCTCCGCCGGCGCCGCCATCTCGTCTGCCTTGGAGGTCTTATCCTCTGCCGCAGGCGGCGTATTTTCTTTCACGGGAAGGGTCACGTCTACGTCGGCCTGATTGAGGTCCTTCACCTGATCGGGAAGGGCGAGCATGTCGATCTGTACGGTGGGCAACTGAAGCTCGGCGGGATCAGAAGGAAAAATCGCCTGAGACAGCATCACCAGCGCCATGCCGATCAGGTGCGCTGCCAGCGAAAGAGTGAGATAGCGCTTGGCGCGCTTCTTCTGTTCGCTGGCGAGAGAGTTCATTCCGACTTCGGCTGGGTCACAAGACCGATCTTGGTGATTCCTGCCGCCTGGGCTTGGGCCATCACCGCAGCCACCGTGCCGTAGGGGATGGACTGATCGGCCTGCACGAAAATCTCGCGCTTATCCCGATTCTCGTAGATCGCTGAAAGTTTTTCCCGAAGACCCGAGAGCGGAATGCTATTTCCCGCAATTTTCACCGAGCCGTTCTTCTCCACCACGAGCACGATCGGTTTGTCTTGCTCCGCCAGGGCAGGGCTCTTCGTTTTGGGGAGATCCACGTTCACACCTTGCTGCATCAGTGGAGCGGAAACCATGAAGATGATGAGGAGCACGAGCATCACGTCCACGAACGGAGTAACGTTGATCTCCGACATCATGCCAGCCGGCTGATAGCCGCCCGGAAGCTCGCCTTGGTTGTCTGGTGATGGCCCGAGTGCTCCCATGGAATCAGATCGCTCCTTCGCGCTGAAGGAGGTTCAGGAGGTCTTGATTGAAAGCGTCGAGGTTCTGGGCCTGGGCGCGGATACGGCCATTGAGCCAGTTGTAGCCGATCGCCGCGGGAATTGCCGCCGCCAAACCGATCGCCGTGGCGATCAACGCCTCCGAGATACCGGGAGCCACTGCCGCGAGATTCGCGCTGCCCGTGGCGCCGATATTTTGAAAGCTGTTCATGATTCCCCACACCGTTCCGAACAATCCGATGAACGGAGCCGAGCTGGCTACAGTGGCCAGCCACGACACGGAATGTTCCAGCGCCGCGAGTTCGTTGGCGTTGGTTTTGCGAAGAGTGCGCACCACGATTTCCTTTCGCAGTTGGGCCTCTTTGCCTTCGCCCACCTTGCGCAATTCTCTTACGGCGCCTTGAAAGCTTTTCGCCACGGGGCTTAGCGGGAAGTCCGCCGCGCGGGTGAAGGCTTCGGAAATATTCCAGCCGCCCCAGAATCCGTGAAGGAAGCCATCGTTCTGTTTTTCCGCCTGCTTCAGGAGCTGTCGCTTCAGGAAGATGATCGCCCAGGAAGCTACGCTCGACCCGAACAGGAAAAGCATCACGAGCTTCACCACGGGGCCTGCGTTGAGAATGAGATCGAGTACGCCAAGTTGAATGTGAGGATTCTGCATAAGAATCAGGATAGAACCCCGGAGGAATCGGGTCAAAGGGAGTTCAAAAGACGGGGTTGTCGCGCCGCCAACGCCGGTATCCGGTTACGAGTGCGATCAGCAGAAAGAGTGTCATGGCCAGGGAGGCCATCGGGCCGGCCGCCCCCCCGCTCATCAGGTCTGAGGCCTTCATATTATGTTTGAAAAGGAAGAGGCTGGGGCTCACCTGGTTCCAAAGCGGAAGTCCGCCCAAGGCGTGCAAGGTTCCGTAAAGGGCGGCGGACAGTCCCAGGCCGCGGTGGGCCTTACCTGATTTCAGGTAATAATACCCGAGGGTGAGGTTGAGGAGCATGAGGTTGACCCAGTCGAGCAGGGTGAGCTGGAACTGGAAGTGCTTGAGTCCCACATAAAGAAGGGACGAAATCCAGGCGGCTTCGTGGGGCCCGCGGAACTCCAGAATTCGGGGCAGAATCTTGTGGCGGAACAGAAATTCCTCGCAAACCACAAACACCACCAGCGCCACCAGATCGCTGAAAAACAGAGGGAACACGGGGGTTCCCACCGTGGAAGTGAGGAATACGCCCAGATAGTTCACGTAGCTTCCCGCCAGAAGAATCACCAGCAGGGCCACGGCCAAAAGAAATCCGCTGCCGAGGCCGTTTCCGAATTCCGATTTGGTGTTGCGGTCGAGCTGCCAGGCGGCGCGGCTTTGAAGGTTCCAAAACGGTCGGTGGGAGTAGAGAGCTTTGTCGCCGAGCCAAACCGTGAGGGCGAGAAGCAGGGCCGCTGCCGCATAGGCCACAAACACAAACTGACTGGCGATCTCATTGACGAGATCGGAGAAGCTTCCCTGATCCTGGCTGGTCATCAGCACCCAGCTGGAAACGAGGGTGTAAAGAAGCGTGTGCGCTACTTTTGATGCAGCGGCATAGGCCACGAAGATCAACAGAATGGATCGGTAACGGAAGAAAAACTCTCTCACGGCACCACATTCCAGAGGCGCGAGGCGGCTTTGAATCTCCGGGAATTCAATACAGAGGCTTTTTTAATTTTACCGCGGGACTGGCCCTGGAGAAGAAGTTCGTTGGCGCGCTGGAGGCGGTAATCGAATCCGATGTGATGCTCGAAGAACCACTTCGCCCACGACTCCTCACGGGCTACCGAAAGGCGCCGCAAGTAGCCGAGGCCCGCGCCCGGGTCGTAGCCGGCAGCGGCGAGGCACTGGAAGGTCACATCGTCCACGGCGAGTTCGTCGCCCACATCCACTCCGGCAGCATCTTTGGGAGACTGAGCCCGAAGGAGCGGATCCCATGATTCTTCCGCAAGCGCGGGAAGCGACGCCGGCCACTTTCCAAACTTCAGCTGCGGTTTCTTCATTCTCACGGAACGAACGAGCGGCCGCAGGGCAAGCCAGGCAAGTTCCGCTTCGTTCTGGGCCTGATTGATCGCCCGTGCACTGAGCGTGAAATAGCCGCCCGGAAGTTCCGCCTGCACCCACTCTTTGGTGTGTTCGGTGGTGCCTGCCCAGCCGAGCACGCGCAGAATCTGCCAGGGACGATCTTTCCAGTAGTCCTTCACAGCCTTGGGGCAACCGTCTAATGACCGGTGCACGATCGCCCGGAGATAAATATTGCCGTCCACTTCCTCGTGGCTGAGTGCCGGGAGGGAAAATTTTGTGGCGAGGAGATGGCGCCCCACCACGCCCTCACGAATCTTGTCGTTGATCGGCGCCACAGGCGGAGCGCGAAGAATTCTCGCAATGCGAACCAGTTCTTCTTTCTTTTTCTCTTCCTTTACGACGCGAACCTCTTCGTCGAGGAACTTTAGATCGGCTCCCGACAATCCGAGGGAAGGGTCCGCTTCCGCATGGGCGAAGGGTACCAGGCTGAACTGGGGAAGACGAAAAGACAGGCCTACTTCGTCTTGATTCCGGAACGCAGCCAAGGTTTTACGACTGACGGCCAGGCCGTCGAGAAATTCAGGAAGTGCCCGGGTATTTTCCTCGGGGGAGACGCCGATTGCCTTCCATGCCTGGCGGCTATAGTGCGAAACGAGTTGCGTGTGATCCCACTGAGAGGGGGAAGCGAGGCTTTCGTCGCCAGGGGGGAGCAGCATCCGACTGTAGATCCATCCCTTGGGTGCGAAATCTTTCGGCTTCATCAGCCTAAGGGGGAGCGGGGCTCCCCAGAGCCATCGCCCGTAGGCTTTTTCGATGCGGAACTCCACGTTGCGGGGCAGGCTCACGCCCCAAACCGGGGCCACGGCCACGGTCTCGCTACCAAACAAGGGGGATTTGCGCAGGTGCGCCCACGGGCCCGCCACTCGCGGAAGCGAAGCGGGGGCGGAGGCCAGTGCGGCGGAGGCCCAGAGGGTCAGTAAAAATCCCGGAATCACGAAGGATTTCATCTTCTTTCAGTGTAGGGGGAGGGGCATATCTTTACAACAATTGCCCTACCCAGATCCGTGTTACGGGTGGTACGATTTCACAGGGGACTGTGTAGATGATCTCCTTACGTCAGGTTTTTAAAGCCTATAACCCGAACTCCCTGGTGCTCCGGAACGTGAATCTGGAACTGGGACGCGGTGAATTTCTCTTTGTGGTGGGCGACAGCGGCGCCGGAAAGACCACCTTGCTCAAATTGATGACCGGGGAAGAGTTTGCTTCGCAGGGAACGGTGATGTGCGGCGGAATCCGCAGCACCGATGGGAATCAAGATCTGCTGAAATTTCGACGCCGCCTCGGCGTTGTTCACCAAGACTATCGTCTTCTGAAGGACCGCACGGTTTTTGAGAACGTGGCGATTCCGTTGTTTTTCGGTCGTGCCGGATCGAGTGCGAAGGTAGTGAGCCCTTTCGGTGCCGGGCCGCAGAAGCTGGTGGAAGACGCGGTGGCGGCCGTGGGCCTCTCGCCCAAGGTGCTCGATGCGGAAGTGAAAGAGCTCTCGGGCGGAGAGCAGCAGAGAGTGGCGATCGCGCGAGCGATCATCAACGCCCCCGACTTGATTATCGCCGATGAGCCCACCGGCTCGCTCGACTACGACCACACCTGGAAGATCATGGATCTTTTCCAGAAGCTGAATCTGCGAGGGATGTCGTTCATTGTGGCGACTCACGACCGTGAGATCGTGCGGCGTGTGCGTAAGCGCACCGTGCATCTGAGCGGCGGCACCGTGCGCGTCGACAACCGGGAGGGCGCATGTATTTTCTAAACTCCGCACTTTCGGGCATGCGCCGCCGCGCCGCCAGCACTTTGATCACCATTGCTGCAGGAACGGCGCTGATGACGGCGTTGTCGGCCGTGGGAGTGTGGAGCTGGTGGCTCGGGTTTGAAAAAAAGAACCTAAAAGCGGATCGCACGGCTGCTGTTTTCGTGGAATCTAACGAGAAGTCGGGCGGAGTGGAAGACGTGCTCGCACGAGTGCTGGATATTCCGGGCGTGGCCACTGCTCGTATCGTGAGCGCCCAGGAATTCACCGCGTATCTCAAGGACCATTTCCCTGACTTGGCGGAAGCCGTGGGCGGCCTGGGCGACGACATTCTGCCTCAGTCGCTGGAGGTGGAACTCACTCCTCAGGCTGATGAAATGGCACGAGAGCAAACCGTTCGGTCGATTGGGGCCGTGGGCGGCGTGCAAAGGGTCGACGACGGTGGGGATCGCACCCGCCGTGCGATGGCTTCCCTGCATTGGCTCTCCGTGGGCGGCGTGGGGCTCGGCGTGGGGCTTTGGCTGGTGATGCTCGTGATGTGTTTGGGGCACTATCAAAATGTTCTCCATTCGGACCTTCAAGAGGTGCAGCTCATTCGCAGTTTCGGAGCCACGCGGATCGCGATTCTCGCGCCCTGGATGGCGGAAGGACTCGTGCAGAGCGCGGGCGTGGCCGTGGCGAGCGGGCTCGCCATTTTCGGCATGCGTGAGCGAGCCGTGAGTCTCTACAACGAGTTCTTCGGAACGATCGGCTATGAGCCGATCTCGGTGGGAGTGTCGGCCGTGCTTCTGATCGTGGGCGGCGTGTTCCTGGTGTCTCTTCTTGCCCACATGATCGGCGCGTTCACGGCGCTCGCTCGGGGGAAAATCGCCTGATGAGCGGCCGCTGTCTCGCACTCCTGGTGCTCGGAGCCATGGGACCGGCGGTGGCGCTGGCGGTGCCCGCGAAACCGCAAGAGGCTCAAAATCAGAATCTCAAGCGCATTCAGGAACAGGTGAAGTACCTGGAGAAAACGATCGATTCGGCGAAGCGGGCGGAAGCCACGCTGAAGACCGAGCTCGACAAGCTGGAAAAGCTGATGCGCCTTCAGGCCCTCGAAATCGAGCTGGGAGCGATCGAGCAGGAAAAACTTCTGGAGCGCATCGACGAAATGAAGCTCCGGAAGAGCAGCCTCGAACAGGTGATTGCTCTTCGAAAGAAGAAAGTGCGCCAGATGCTATCGGCTTTGCCCTCGCTCGAGGCGCGCACACCGTTCCAGCGTCTCACCCAGGACAATCTTACCTACATGCTGCTCTATCGCGACGTGGTGGATCGCATGATGAAGGTGGACCGTTCCGAGCTCCTTACCCTGCGCCAGCAGCTCGCCGAGGTAGCCACTCTTGCCGAGAGGCTGGGCGACGACCAGGAGCGCCTACAGGCTCAGGTGGCCGATCTCAAGGAGAAGCAGGAAGTTCTTCAGCTGAACCGAACCGCGAAGACGGACCTCTTGAAGCGAACGCGCGAGGAGCAGACCGATCGTCTGCGTGCTTTCCAGAGTGCCAAGGCTGCGGAAGGGGAGCTCGAAGCGATGTTGTCGAAGTTCAACATCGACGCGGAGAACCGCCGCGCGCAGGAGGTTTCGCCTCTTCCGGCGAAGGGTGCGGGCTTTCTGGCTCGAAAGGGTCTGTTACCGATGCCGATCCAAGGCGATGTGGTGCGGACTTTTGGCCGCCGCTATGATCAGGCGTCCAGCCTGTATACCTTCCATAAGGGAGTCGACATTAAAGGCGTAGCGGGCTCAGAGGTGCGTTCAGTGGCTGCCGGGAAGGTGGTTTTTTCCGGAAGACTCGGCGGCTACGGCGAGCTCCTGATTCTGGACCACGGTAATCAGTATTACACCCTGGTGGGGCAGCTGGGAGAATCGCTCAAAAAAGAGGGCGACACGGTGGGCGAAAACGAAGTGCTGGGCAAGTCCCACCTCGACGGTACGCCCGTTTATTTTGAGATCCGACAGCGCCACATCGCCGTGAACCCGGTACCGTGGCTCGCCATGAAACGCTGATGCCGAGGCGCTGGATTTTTGCCACAATAGAGCGATGAAGATTTCCCGCAAGATCGGTGTTGTTTTAATTTTGTTGGGTAGCGCTGTGGCGATCCCCGCCTTCACGGCGGAGGTATCCAACGACAAGTATGACGGAATCGCGCTATTCGGACGCGTGATCAATTTCGTGGAAAAGCAGTACGTGGAAAAGGTCTCCACCCGAGACCTCGTTTACGGCGCCATCAAAGGAATGCTGGAGGCCCTTGATCCGCACTCCAACTTCCTTCCGCCCGACATCTATAAACAACTCAAGAGCGATACTTCCGGAAAATTCGGTGGCGTGGGCGTGGAGGTGTGGGTGCCGAAGGATGGGATACTCACAGTGGTGAATCCCATGGAAGACACCCCGGCGTGGCGCGCGGGAATTAAAAGCGGCGACCGCATCATCCGCATCGATGGAGAGAGCACCAAGGGAATGAGCATGGTGGAGGTTAACTCACGGATGCGTGGTGAACCCGGATCCAAGATTCGTCTCGGCGTGCAACGGGACGGTGCGCCTCAGCCGCTGGAATTCGAAGTGCGCCGGGAGATGATCAATATTCGCTCCGTGAAACACGAACTGCTTTCGGGCAAGGTGGGTTGGGTTAAGGTGAACCAGTTTCAGGAGAAGAGCGCCCGTGAAGTGAAGGCCGCCATCGAGAAGATGGAAGAGAAGGGGAAGTTGTCGGGTCTCATTCTCGACCTTCGCAACAATCCGGGCGGTTTGCTCGACGAGGCCGTGGACGTAACGAATCTTTTCGTGGACTCCGGAGTGATCGTTTCCACCATTGGTCGCGACCCGAACGACAAAGAAGTTCGGAGCGCCAAGAGCGGCATGGCCCGCCTCGATTTCCCGATGGTAGTACTGATCAACGGCGGATCCGCTTCGGCGGCGGAGATCGTGGCCGGCGCCCTCAAGGATCATAAGCGCGCGATCGTGGCCGGGCAGAAGAGTTTCGGAAAAGGATCAGTGCAAACCGTGATTCCTCTCGGCGACGATGTGGGCCTGAAGCTAACCATCGCAAGATATTACACCCCGAATGGGACCTCGATTCAGGCGAAGGGAATCGAGCCGGATCTGGCGCTCGAGGACCTGGATGCGGCCGCGTTGAAGAAGTTTCGCAAGCGATCGCGGCAAGGGAGCGAGGCGGAGCTGAAAAATGCGCTCGCCAACGACGGATCCGGCCGTGTTAAGCGCCGCGACAAAGATGACGGCGCGGGCGACGGCGAAGATGGGGAGGACATCCCCAAGCTGCTTGATCCTAAAACCGACTATCAAGTACAACAGGCTCTGAATCTGCTGAAGACGTCCGCGTTCTTTCGGCAGGCTCCGAAGTCATGAACCTAGAGATTCAAAAAGATCCCGCAAAACCTGTTTCGGTGAGCCAGCTCACCGCCTCGATCAAGGCCCTTCTGAAGGGTGCCGTGGGTGTTGTTACCGTAAAGGGTGAAATCTCCAACTGGCGCCCGGCCGCGAGCGGACACATCTATTTTTCCCTCAAAGACTCGGAGGCGATGATCGGCGCGGCCCTCTTTCAGGGAGTGGCGGCTCGGCTTCCACGCGGACAGTTTCGCGACGGCACGGAAGTGCTCTGTCGCGGGCGAATAGATGTGTATGCCCCGCGAGGCACCTATCAAATCATCGTGGAACATATGGAACCCGTGGGAGCGGGCAGCTTGCAGGCCGCGTTCGAGGCGCTGAAGAAGAAGCTCCACGCGGAGGGACTCTTCGAAGCCGCTCGTAAGCGCCCGATCCCGATGATGCCGTCTCGTATTGTGGTGATCACGAGCCCCACCGGAGCCGCGATTCGCGATGTGCTGAGTGTTTTGCAGCGACGAAACGCGGGAATGAAGGTGATCGTGGTGCCTGCCCTAGTGCAGGGAGCGGAAGCGCCCGGCGAGTTGATTCGGGCGGTTCAAGTAGCCAATGAGTTCGAGCTGGGCGACGTGATTCTCCTCACGCGGGGAGGAGGAAGCCTCGAAGATTTGTGGGCATTCAATGACGAGAAACTGGCGAGAGCGATTGCCGCATCGAAGATTCCCGTGGTGAGCGCCGTAGGTCACGAGATCGACTTCACCATCGCTGATTTTGTGGCTGATCTTCGCGCTCCCACGCCGTCGGCGGCGGCGGAGATTCTCGTGAAGGAAAGTCGAGAGATTCTGGAACGGCTCGGTGAAACGCAGATGCGCCTGATCCGTTGTATGCGTGGAATGCTGCAGGGTAAGCGCATGGAGCTGAGGGATCAGATGGGGCGTTTGAAAAATCCCCGAGATCGCTTGAATGAGCTTCGTCTCCGCATCGACGATTGGACGGAGCGGCTCCAGCAGGCGGTAGGCCAGCGGATCGAGACTCTTCATAGGCGACTTGAGCGCCAGGAAACGGCGCTTCGCGCTTTGTCGCCGCTTCAGGTTTTGGATCGCGGCTATTCCCTGGTTTTCGCTGCAGATGGTTCGATTGTGAAATCAAAGGATTCCGTAAAAAGAGGCCAGGGCCTTGAGGTACGCGTGAGCGACGGCTCGTTCCGCACCGAGGTGGTGTGAGCTTGCCGCTCCCTTTGGAACAGATTTGGATTTCCGGGTGGACGGCGTCGGCCCCCCCCGCCGCAATCGAGGGCGTGGAGTTTCGTGAGTTTCGCAACGTAGACGAGCTCGAGCGTTCCCTCGACGACTCTGAGCGTCTGCTTGTGGTGGCGCCTCTTGCAACGGTCGAAGAAGCGCGGCGACGTCTCGGCAATAGAGTGCTCGCAGCGCGCATGCTCCCCGAAAAGGTGGAGCAGGAGGCTTGGTTGCCATGGTTGGTCACGAAGGTTCTCGAAGACGCCCGACGGCAGCACGATCTCGAGGCCGCCGAGGCCGTGGCCTGGACCGGAGTGAGATCCGGAAAATTTGAAGACCCATTTTTGGAATTTCTTGGCGAAAGTGTGCTCGAAATTTCCGCCTCCGCCGACAGAAAAGCCGTGGAGCGCGCATTACTGTCGGCCTGCGAGCATCTTGCTCCCGTGGAAGAGGTGAGGGTGGTTCCGGAGCCCGATGTTTTGAGTGCCCGGGAGCTCGGCGCCTTCCGCTTGGCCGTGCCGATTCAATTCGGTGGAGAACAGAAGGCCCACGTTTACGTGCGATTTTCTCCGGTAGCCGGTGAGTCCGATGTGGAGAAAGCCGGCGAGGTTGTGCTCAGTCTCACCGACGCTATCGCGCTGGCCGTGGATCGAGACCGGATGTTGATGCAGGCGGAGGAAACCCGCGCCGTTTGGGAGGCCAGCTTCGACACGGTGGGTGATCCTGTGGTGATTCTCGACGTAGCGCTGGAGGTGGTTCGTGCCAATCGGGCCTTTGCTCGGTTTGCGGGAGTGGCCGCTCATCGGTTAACGGGGCGTCGTCTGGAAGTGGAAGGTTTGGAGAATGTGCCTGCGAAAGCCGCGCTCGGCGACAGAGAGTGGCAAATGGATGGAAAGCCATGGCAGGTTTTTCTCGATCGCATCAATCGTCCGAATGCACCGGGGGCCTGGGTGCTTCGCCTTCGTGATATTTCCACGGAAAAAACGCTTACGGAAAAGATCGCCACAAAAGCCCACGTGGCGGAGATGGGGATTCTCGTGAGTTCCGTAGCCCACGAGGTGAACAACCCCATTGCCGGCGTGTTGGCCACGAGCCAGCTTCTCCTGAAGGAGCTTCCCGAGGGGCACTCCTGGAGAGAAGACGTGCAAAGCATTCAGGAGGCGGCGGAGCGATCGCGCGACATTGTGCAGAAGATGCTTTCGTTGGTTCGCAAGAGCGACGACGCCTCGCGAGAAGTGCTTCTTCGCGATTGTCTCACCCCGGCGGTGGACCTGCTGAAGGGGGAAGCGCGAAGGCTGCATGTGAAGCTGGAGGGATTCGATTCCGTGCCGTCCACGGCGGAAGCCGTAATGAACAAGAATCGATTGATGCAGGTGTTCTTCCACCTGTTGCAGCAGAGTTTGAAGGCGGTGGCGGAGAAACAAAAATCCCCGCAGAAGCGCGACTGGGTGGTGAGTTGCAATGTTTCTGAAACACCGTCGCACCTGCA